>NZ_JAMXBF010000027.1 GCF_023823685.1 Pseudomonas subflava | reverse complement strand
GCTCACGTTGAGTACGATTCGTCCGTACGTCACTACGCGCACGTTGACTGCCCGGGTCACGCCGACTACGTGAAGAACATGATCACCGGTGCTGCCCAGATGGACGGCGCTATCCTGGTTTGCTCCGCTGCCGACGGCCCGATGCCGCAGACTCGTGAGCACATCCTGCTGTCCCGCCAGGTAGGTGTTCCTTACATCGTCGTGTTCCTGAACAAGGCCGACATGGTTGACGACGCCGAGCTGCTGGAACTGGTCGAGATGGAAGTTCGCGACCTGCTGTCGACCTACGACTTCCCGGGCGACGACACTCCGATCATCATCGGTTCCGCTCTGATGGCTCTGAACGGCCAAGATGACAACGAAATGGGTACCACCGCTGTTAAGAAGCTGGTTGAGACCCTGGACGTCTACATCCCTGAGCCGGTTCGCGCCATCGACATGCCGTTCCTGATGCCGATCGAAGACGTGTTCTCGATCTCCGGTCGCGGCACCGTGGTAACTGGTCGTGTTGAGCGCGGTATCGTCCGCATTCAGGAAGAGATCGAGATCGTCGGTCTGCGTCCGACCACCAAGACCACCTGCACCGGCGTGGAAATGTTCCGCAAGCTGCTCGACGAAGGTCGTGCCGGCGAGAACTGCGGCGTGCTGCTGCGCGGCACCAAGCGTGATGAAGTCGAGCGTGGTCAGGTTCTGGCCAAGCCGGGCACCATCAAGCCGCACACCAAGTTCGAAGCTGAGGTGTACGTACTGTCCAAGGAAGAAGGTGGTCGTCACACCCCGTTCTTCAAGGGCTACCGTCCGCAGTTCTACTTCCGTACCACCGACGTGACCGGTTCATGCGAGCTGCCGGAAGGCGTTGAGATGGTAATGCCGGGCGACAACATCAAGATGGTTGTCACCCTGATCAAGCCGATCGCCATGGACGACGGCCTGCGTTTCGCAATTCGCGAAGGCGGCCGTACCGTTGGTGCCGGCGTGGTTGCCAAGGTCATCGAGTAATCG
>NZ_JAMXBF010000026.1 GCF_023823685.1 Pseudomonas subflava | reverse complement strand
GGAATGGCGATGCCACCGTAGCGGTCGCCGGCCCAGCTCGAACTCACTCGAAGCCAGCAGCTGGTAGCGTCGTCGGCCTGGCCCTCGCGGTCCCAGTGGAACTGCACCTTGACCCGGCCGTACTCGTCGCAGTGGATCTCTTCGCCCTTGGGCCCGGTGACCACGGCGCTCTGGCTGCCGAGGATGCGCGGCTTGGGGTGGTCCAGCGGCGGGCGCCAGGGGGTGTCCCAGGGCGTGGCGCTGAAGCGGTTGCGGTAGCCCTGGTTGAAGCCGTCGTCGGCCTGGCCGTCCTCCTTTCGCCCGCCGAGGAAGCTGGTGATGGACTCTTCCAGCACCTGCGGCTGCTTGCCCTCGTGGTGGATTTCGCTGAGCAGCCACAGCTGGTTCCAGTCCGCGCGCGGGTGGGCGTCCAGGTCGAGGAAATGGCCGGTGCGCAGCAGCGGCTGGTCGCTCTCGCCATCGGCGAGCAGATGGTCGCTGCGATGGCGCTCCAGGGCGCGCTGGGACAGGTGCTTACCCCGGCCGCGCTCGGTGAAGCGGCCGGGGTAGTCGTAGTCTTCCAGGTCCGGCTTGGCCTCACCCTTGTGCGCGGCTTCCAGCTGCAGGCGCGGTTTCTCGAAGTCGTAGTCGCGGCGGGTGACGCGGCTGGTGCGGGTGGCCAGGCGCAGGGCGAAGCGCTTGATCACCGGATCGTCCGCCACCAGCCCTGAATCCTGCTGGTAGTCGGTGGTGGCGAGCTTGGGGAAACCGGTCTGGTCGTCGCCGAACACCAGCACATGGCCCTCGGGGCTGTGCTGGAAGTGATAGTGGATGCCTTCTTCCTCGCACAGGCGCTGGAGGAAGTGCAGGTCGGACTCGTCGTACTGCACGCAATAGTCGCGCTTGGGGTAGACGGCGCCGAGTTGGAAGCGCTGGCCGCTGCCCTCGAGGATGCCGTGCTCGCTCAGCACCTGGGCGACGATCTCCGGCACGCTCAGGTGCTGGAAGATGCGTTGGTTGATGCGATGGCCGAGCCAGGCCAGCTGCGGGCGCAGGGTCAGGTGGTAGCGGGTCAGGCGCTGGCCGGAATCGCCCTGGGCGCAGGCGTGTACCTGGGCGTGGATGCCGTTGCCCTGCGCATCCAGGGTGAGAAAGGCCGGCTGGCCGAGCTGCGTCTCCAGCTCCAGGTCCGGGCGCTGGCTGACCAGGGTGATCTCGAACACGAAGGGCTGGCTCAGGGCCTCGTGGCCGGTGAACTCGAGCACCTGCAGGTCGTGCTCGACGCCCGGCAGGCTCAGGCTGAAATGCGTCTGGTTGGCGGGAGCGAACATCCGTGTTTCCTTCTGCCGAAAGGGCATCGGCCAGCATGCCTGGCCGATGGGGCGGCTCGCTTACCTGCGAGCCGAGGCATTGTCCGGGATGCGCCGCGGCCTTGCCGTGACGCGCGGGGCAAAAATGCCCTCTCCCGGCGCTCCGCGGATCAGGCGGAGATCGGCGAACGCCAGTCGTCGGAGCCGGAAGTGCCGGACACTTCGTGGGTCCAGACGATCTTGCGGTAGGTGAAGTAGACGTCTTCCAGGTGGGTGAAGTGAGCCATGTTCGGGTCCTGGCAGTTCGGCATGCGCGACTGCACGTCGACGATCACGGCGTCTTCCAGCTCGATGGTGAAGTAGTGCTCCTGGGTGCCAGTGGAGGAGGTGCGGTACCACTCCAGGCGGCACTTGGACAGACGCTCACCGGAGGTCAGCGAGTTGAAGATCAGCGGCGAAGCCTTGTCGAAGACCTTGGTGATCATCAGCGGCTTGTGCACGCGCTGGCCGGTCGGCTGGCCGGACTGCGGGTCGCGCGGAATGATGACCTGGTGGTTGAAGGCCTGTACCAGGATCTGGTCCTCGTGGCCTTCCTGGAAGATGTTGCCGACCGAGTCCTCGGTGAAGGTGCCGGCAGTGATCAGGCCTTGCTTGGTGCCTTCGAGGGACAGATACGCGGGTGTTGGCATGGTGCTCTCCTTGCTGTGAGACGAGGACCGGGAATGGTCCGGGCGCCTGAACGGGTACAAGGGGCGTGCCAGCGGGCGCGGGACCAGCAATGACGCGGGTTGTGGCGCGGTGCTTCGAGCCTTGAGAGATGGCCTGTGCGGCGCATCACGAAAGGTTGCGCAAGAACTGGCGCAGGGCTGTGCAGGGGCTTGCGCAGGGGCCGTGGGGCGCGGCGCTGGCGGGCTGGCG
>NZ_JAMXBF010000025.1 GCF_023823685.1 Pseudomonas subflava | reverse complement strand
CGCTTCCAGCTCGGCGAAGGCAATCCGCTCGCCGCCATGCACCAGAGCAATGGCCTCGGGGCGCAGGCGTGCCTGCTCGGAGATCAGCTGCGGCAACAGACGTGCAGCATCGAAGTCCTGGCGCGGCTTGTTCCACTCGTCCAGCAGGAATTGTTCGGCTTCGCCCAGCAGCGCTAGGCTGCCTAGCGGCTGGGCCGGATTGCCGCATACCAGCGCTAGCGCCCGGCGCAGCAGCGCCTCGACCTGAGCGATGCCGTGGGCATCGAAGTGCGCGCGGTCGTAGGCCAGCAGCAGTTCCAGGCGGCTGCCCGGCAGCACGGCCAGGGTCATAGGATAATGGGTGAATTCGTGGCTCTGCGGCATGCCCAGGCGCAGCTCACCGCGCTCGGCCTGCTTGAGGGCATCGCCCAGCGGGTAGTTCTCGAACACCAGCAGGCTGTCGAACAATGCCTCGCCGGCGCTACCGACCCAGCGCTGGATATCGTGCAGTGGGCTGTGTTCGTGCTCGCGCAGCTGCAGGTTCTGCACCTGCAGCGCGGCCAGCCAGTCGCCCAGCGGCTGTTCGGCCGGCAGTTGCACGGCGACAGGAAGACTGTTGATAAACAGGCCGAGCATCTGCTCGCTGCCGGCCAACTCGGTCGGGCGGCCGGCCACGGTGGCGCCGAAGCACAGGCTGCGTTTGCCGGTCAGGCGCGCCAGCAGCAAGGCCCAGGCAGCTTGCACCAGGGTGTTGAGGGTCAGGCCATGGCGCTGGGCGAAGCCGCGAATCTGTTGCTCGGTGGCGGCGTCCAGCGGCAGCGGATGACGGGCATGCCCCTGCTCCGGTACGCGGCACGGCAGGCAGCCGGCGATGCGGGTGGCGCCGTCCAGCGGGGCCAGCTGCTCACGCCAGAAGGCCTGCTCGGCGGCGGCATCCTGGCCGTCGAGCCAGTTGATGTAGTCGCGGAACTGGCTGCTCGGCGCCGGCAGGCGGTCACCGTGGTACAGGGCCAGCACTTCGGCGAACAGCAGGCCGTTGCTCCAGCCGTCCAGCAGCAGATGGTGCAGGGTCCAGGCCAGCACGAAGTTGCCAGCGCCGCGCTGGATCAGCGCAAGGCGCAGCAGCGGCGCCTGGTCGAGGGCAAAGCCGCGCTCGCGCTCGGCGCTGCAGAAAGCCTGCAGCTGCGCATCGAAATCGACGACACCGCGCCAGTCGAGATCCTGCCAGTCCAGCTCGACTTCGGCCTGCACCAGTTGCAGCGGGCGTTCGCCCAGCAGGAAGCGGCTGCGTAACACGCCATGACGCGCTAGCACCTGGCGCCAGGCGTTCTGCAGGCGCAGCGGATTGAGGCCGGTGAACGGCAGCAGCAACTGGCTGACGTAGCTGCCGGCGCCTTCCAGCTGGCTGTGGAACAGCAGGCCCTGCTGCAACGGCGACAGCGGGTGGATGTCCTCCACACCAGGCAGCGCATCCAGCTCGGCCTGGCTCAGGCCGGCCAGCGGTACATCGCTGGAGGTCAGTCTGGCCGGGGTTTTCTGGCAATGCTGGGCGATGGTGCGCAGCTCGTCCTGCAGGCGGGTGAGCAGACCTTCCAGGGTCGGTCGCGCCAGTTGCTGCGGGTTGAAGTCCAGGTGCAGATGCAGGGCGCCACCACGTTGTTCGGCGTTGATCACCAGCGGTGCGTCCAGCGGCGCATCGGCTTCGCGCCACAGGCCGCCTTCGCGCAGGCGCAGGCCATTGCCGCCTTCGTCGAACTGGCCGAGGTAGTTGAACAGCAGTTGCGGGGCACACTCGGGCAGCTGCTCACGCTGGCGCAGCAGGCCGTAGCCGAGGCCCAGGTCGGGCACGGCACGCAGTTGTTCCTTAATCGCCTTGAGGCTGGCAGCCAGCTCGACTTCCGGTTGCAGGCGAACGGGGTAGAGGCTGGTGAACCAGCCGACGCTGCGCGACAGGTCGATATCGTCGAACAGCGGCGCGCGGCCGTGGCTTTCCAGGTGCACGCACAGCGTTGGCTGCTCGCTCCAGCTGCACAGCACGCGGCTAAGAGCAGTCAGCAGCAGCTCATCGGCGCGCAGGCGATAGGCCTGCTGACCGGCCTGCAGCAGGTCGCGGGTAAAACCGGCGTCCAGGCTCAGCTCCAGGCGCTGGCGAGTGCCCTCGCTACCGGCCTCGGTGCTCAGCAGCGGCAGTTCGCCACCGGCGGCCTGCTGGGCCTGCCAGTACGGCAGCTGTGCGTCCACGTTCCAGCCGGCCAAGCGTTCGCCCCAGGCCTTGAAGGCGCTGGTCTTGCTCGGCAGCTGTACCGCCAGGCCGCTGGTCAGTTGCAGGCAGGCGCGCTGCAGGTCTTCCAGCAGCACGCGCCAGGACACGCCATCGACCACGAGGTGGTGGATGGACAGCAGCAGGCGATCGGCCTGGCCCGGCTGGATCAGGCAGAGACCGCGCAGGTGCGCGCCGCTGGCCGGATCGATGCTGCGCTGGGCGGCGTCGTAGTGCGGCTGCGGGTCTTCGCCGGCGGCCAGTTCGACCTGTTGCAGGAGAGGGCTGCCGGTTTCGGCGGCATGTACTTGCTGCCACTGGCCAACGTGCTGTTCGAAGCGCAGACGCAGAGCATCGTGGTGCTGAACCAGGGCTTGTAGGGCCTGTTCCAGCTGAGCCGCCGGCAGCGGCTCGGCCAGTTCCAGCAGCAGGTACTGGTTGCACGGGGCCAGGCCCTCGCGCTGCAGCAGGCGCGCCTGGATTGGCAGCAGCGGTGCTGCGCCAGTCACCGGCCCCTGCTCGGCGAGCGGTGCGGCGACGCTGCGGGCAACGCCGGCCAACTGGGTCAGGGTCTGCTGCTGGAACAGGTCCTTTGGCGTCAGGCCCAGGCCCTGCTGACGGGCGCGACTGACCACCTGCAGCGCGACGATGGAGTCACCGCCCAACTCGAAGAAATGATCCTGCCGCCCTACCCGCTCCACACCCAGCACTTCGGCCCAAATGGCGGCGAGGGTGCGCTCGTTGTCGGTCTGCGGCGCCTCATAGTCCTGGCTCTGCCAAGTCGGCTCCGGCAGCGCGGCACGGTCCAGCTTGCCGGCTGGGGTCAGCGGGAGTTTTTCCAGGGCGATGATCTGTGCCGGCACCATATAGTCCGGCAGGACCTTGGCCAGCTCGCTGCGCAAGACATTGGCATCGGTGCCGTCTTTGGCGACAACGTAGCCGACCAGCTGTTTGCCGGTTGGCGTCTCGCGGGCGATCACCGTCGCTTCCTGCACGCCATCGAGGGCCAGCAACTGGCTCTCTATCTCGCCCAGTTCGATACGGAAACCACGGATCTTCACCTGATGGTCGACCCGACCCAGGTAGTCCAGGGTGCCGTCTTCGCGCCAGCGCACCAGGTCGCCGGTGCGG
>NZ_JAMXBF010000024.1 GCF_023823685.1 Pseudomonas subflava | reverse complement strand
CTAGAAAACTGCAACGAGCGGAGCCGCCCCGCGAACCCGCATGCGCACGCAGCATGCATGCGTTAGGCTTGGGTCGTATCGCTCGCTGTGCGCTGTGCGCTGTGAATAATGCTGATTGCTGGTATGTGCATCTACGAAAAGCCATCCATCTAGATGGCTTTTTTACTTTTCGGTGGCTTGGTCGATCGCTACGGTACCAGTACCCACCCAGTGACTGCACGGTTGGCTCCGCATTTCTAGGCAATTGGCGACTGCATCGCTATGATGCGTCCCTCTTTGCTTGGGCATAATCGATGCGAGAAGTGCTGCAATTACTGGGTGATGGTCGCTTTCACTCTGGTGAGGCCCTCGGGGCGCTGCTCGGCGTGAGTCGGGCGGCCGTATGGAAACGCCTGGAGCAACTTGAAGCATTGGGGCTGGAAATCCATCGGGTTCGCGGTCGCGGCTATCGACTTGCTTCACCGATATCGTTTCTTGATCAGGGCGTTATCGCTTCCGAATGTCTACAGGCCGGCTGGCATGCCCAGGTTTTCGAAAGCCTCGACTCGACCAATGCCCAGGCGCTACGACAGCTCGCGGCCAATGCCGATGCGCCATTGCTCATTCTCGCCGAACGACAGGAGAGTGGGCGCGGTCGCCGGGGTAGGAGCTGGGTGAGTCCCTTCGGTGAAAACCTCTATTTCAGCTTGGGGTTGCGTGTAGAGGGCGCAGGTTTTTCGCTAGAGGGGCTCAGCTTGTCTGTTGGGCTGGCTGTCCTGCGGAGTCTGCAGGAGTTGGGCCTTAATGGTGTTGGCATGAAATGGCCTAACGACTTGCTGGTCTCTGGCCGCAAGATCGCCGGCGTGTTGCTGGAGCTATCGGGTGACCCCTCTGGGACCTGCCAGGTGGTCATCGGTATAGGGATCAACGTGAACATGTTGCCTAGGTCTGAAGTTCAGATCGACCAACCGTGGACTTCGATGCGAGAGCTCTGTGGCCATATTGTAGATCGCACTGACCTGGCTCTGGTGCTCGGGCGCTGGCTGCGGCATTACCTGGAACGGCATGAGCGTGAGGGTTTCCAGGGCCTTCAAGAGGAATGGGAGTCCTGCCATCTTTGGCAAGAAAAAGAGGTCAGCTTGATCGCCGGACCGCAACGCATAGATGGTGTTGTTTTGGGCGTTGACCGCCAGGGTGCTTTGCGTCTCAGGGTGGCAGGGCAGGAGCGGCAGTTCAGTGGCGGTGAGCTTAGCCTGAGGTTGCGTGATGATTCTTGAGCTGGACTGCGGCAATAGCCTGATCAAGTGGCGGGTGCTGGGTGGCGCGTCGATGGGTGGCGTCGTCGACTCAGATGAGGCCCTGCTTGCAGCATTGCGCGGCGTCTCTGGTCTGTTCCTTTCGGGAGTCCGACTGGTCAGTGTGCGCAGCGATGCCGAGACCGCGTCGCTGGTGAGCATGCTCGAGGCCGAGTTCGCCGTTCCGGTGCTGTGTGCTCAGCCAGCGCTGTCGCTGGCCGGTGTTCGTAATGGTTATGCCGAGTATGCTCGTCTCGGGCTCGACCGCTGGCTGGCGGTGGTCGGCGCTTATCAGCTGGCTGGCGGCGCTTGCCTGGTCTTGGACCTTGGCACAGCCGTCACCTCTGACTTCGTGAATGCGGAAGGCGAGCATTTGGGGGGGTACATTTGTCCTGGGTTACCCCTGATGCGCAACCAGCTGCGCACCCATACCCGGCGCATCCGGTACGGCGACGAGGCGGCTGAGCAGGCATTGCAGAGTTTTCAGCCGGGCCGCTCGACGGCGGAGGCCGTCGAGCGCGGTTGCGCTTTGATGTTGCGGGGCTTTGCGCTAACCCAGGTAGAGCTGGCTCGCGAGCGCTGGGGAGAGCATTTCAGCATCTATCTGACTGGCGGCGATGCATCCCAGATAGAGGCGGTGTTGCCTCAGGCCAGTCTGGTGTCCGATCTGGTTTTCATTGGTCTCGCCCAGGCCTGTCCTTTGCCGGGAGTTCGCTGATGCGTTGGGTGTTTCTGCTTCTGCTCGTCCTCAATCTTTTCTATTACGTCTGGCATCAGCAGCAGGCTCCGCTGCGTGTGAAAGAGGTGGAGCCAATGGCGCTTTACCACGGAGCGCAGCAGGGGTTGCGTCTGCTCGATGCGTCGGATCGTGCCAAGACGCGGCCGGAGTTATCGCAGGCTCCCGTTCATGGACAAGATCAGACCTGTCTTTTTCTGGGCGGCTTCCAGCAAGAAAGTGGGGCGCAGCAGGTCGAGCAACGCCTGATCGCACTGGACATCCAGGCTGAGGTGCGTCCGGTGAACGCTGCGGCGGGTATGGACTACTGGGTATATCTGGCCCCGCTGGCGTCTCGTCAGGCTTCGCTACGCCAGTTGAAGGAATTGCAGGCGCGCAAGATCGACAGCTACATCATTACTCAGGGCGATCTGGCGAACGGTATCTCGCTCGGCATCTTTCCGCGCAGCGATTCCGCGGAGAGCGTGATGCAGCGACTTCGCGATGCCGGCTACGAGCCAATGCTGCGCGAACTGCCGCGCGCGCAGCGCAGTTTCTGGGTGCGTATCGCGCCGGAGAGTCGCCGCCTGGCGGACGACGTGATGCCCCAGCTCGCTTCTGACTTCCAAGATCTGCAGCATCAGATAATGCCCTGCGAAAGCGTTGCAACCAGCCATTAGTTTGCATAGAATGGCGCCCGCTTTGAGGGGGAGGACCCGCAAGGCGGTTGTTCAAGCGCGCTAACCTCAAGTTTTTATTGAGAAATTGCTTGACAGCTCGGTGGTAGTAGTTAAAATGCCGCCCACTTTGGAGGGGTTCCCGAGCGGCCAAAGGGATCAGACTGTAAATCTGACGTCATAGACTTCGAAGGTTCGAATCCTTCCCCCTCCACCAGATTTAAAGCGTGAGCCGCAAGCTCCGCGGGCATAGTTCAGTGGTAGAACCTCAGCCTTCCAAGCTGATGATGCGGGTTCGATTCCCGCTGCCCGCTCCAAGTTTGCTGTTTGTGCAAAGCGTTTCGCTCATGTAGCTCAGCTGGTAGAGCACACCCTTGGTAAGGGTGAGGTCAGCGGTTCAAATCCGCTCATGAGCTCCACTTCAACAAAGGCAGATATGAAGATATCTGCCTTTGTTTTAATGGCAGTGTCAGTTCTCAATTCCTAGTTGGAGACGAGTCAGATGGCTAAGGAAAAATTCGAGCGTAACAAACCGCACGTCAACGTTGGCACCATCGGTCACGTTGACCACGGTAAGACCACTCTGACCGCTGCTCTGACCCGCGTCTGCTCCGAAGTTTTCGGTTCGGCCAAGGTCGACTTCGACAAGATCGACAGCGCTCCGGAAGAGAAGGCTCGCGGTATCACCATCAACACCGCTCACGTTGAGTACGATTCGTCCGTACGTCACTACGCGCACGTT
>NZ_JAMXBF010000023.1:2500-5640 GCF_023823685.1 Pseudomonas subflava | reverse complement strand
CGCATGCGGGTTCGCGGGGCGGCTCCGCTCGTTGCAGTTTTCTAGCGCCCAAAAGCCAAACCCCCACCCGATTGCTCGGATGGGGGTTTGGGGATAGGAGCTTGACGATGACCTACTCTCACATGGGGAAGCCCCACACTACCATCGGCGATGCGTCGTTTCACTACTGAGTTCGGGATGGGATCAGGTGGTTCCAACGCTCTATGGTCGTCAAGCAATTCGGTTGCTGTGTCGGTGTTAAGTCGCCACAGCGAATTGGGTATGTGATGCTTTGCGGTTTCAACTTGAATCTTCGGTTTGTCGACTTCGACCAAACCCACAATCGTCAGATTGTTTGGGTGTTATATGGTCAAGCCTCACGGGCAATTAGTATTGGTTAGCTCAACGCCTCACAGCGCTTACACACCCAACCTATCAACGTCGTAGTCTTCGACGGCCCTTTAGGGAGCTCGAGGCTCCAGTGAGATCTCATCTTGAGGCAAGTTTCCCGCTTAGATGCTTTCAGCGGTTATCTTTTCCGAACGTAGCTACCCGGCAATGCCACTGGCGTGACAACCGGAACACCAGAGGTTCGTCCAACCCGGTCCTCTCGTACTAAGGTCAGCCCCTCTCAAATCTCAAACGTCCACGGCAGATAGGGACCGAACTGTCTCACGACGTTCTAAACCCAGCTCGCGTACCACTTTAAATGGCGAACAGCCATACCCTTGGGACCGGCTTCAGCCCCAGGATGTGATGAGCCGACATCGAGGTGCCAAACACCGCCGTCGATATGAACTCTTGGGCGGTATCAGCCTGTTATCCCCGGAGTACCTTTTATCCGTTGAGCGATGGCCCTTCCATACAGAACCACCGGATCACTAAGACCTACTTTCGTACCTGCTCGACGTGTCTGTCTCGCAGTCAAGCGCGCTTTTGCCTTTATACTCTACGACCGATTTCCGACCGGTCTGAGCGCACCTTCGTACTCCTCCGTTACTCTTTGGGAGGAGACCGCCCCAGTCAAACTGCCCACCATACACTGTCCTCGATCCGGATGACGGACCAGAGTTAGAACCTCAAGCATGCCAGGGTGGTATTTCAAGGATGGCTCCACGCGAACTGGCGTCCACGCTTCAAAGCCTCCCACCTATCCTACACAAGCAGGCTCAAAGTCCAGTGCAAAGCTACAGTAAAGGTTCACGGGGTCTTTCCGTCTAGCCGCGGATACACTGCATCTTCACAGCGATTTCAATTTCACTGAGTCTCGGGTGGAGACAGCGCCGCCATCGTTACGCCATTCGTGCAGGTCGGAACTTACCCGACAAGGAATTTCGCTACCTTAGGACCGTTATAGTTACGGCCGCCGTTTACCGGGGCTTCGATCAAGAGCTTCGCTTGCGCTAACCCCATCAATTAACCTTCCGGCACCGGGCAGGCGTCACACCCTATACGTCCACTTTCGTGTTTGCAGAGTGCTGTGTTTTTAATAAACAGTCGCAGCGGCCTGGTATCTTCGACCGGCATGAGCTTACGGAGCAAGTCCTTCACCCTCACCGGCGCACCTTCTCCCGAAGTTACGGTGCCATTTTGCCTAGTTCCTTCACCCGAGTTCTCTCAAGCGCCTTGGTATTCTCTACCCGACCACCTGTGTCGGTTTGGGGTACGGTTCCTAGTTACCTGAAGCTTAGAGGCTTTTCCTGGAAGCATGGCATCAACCACTTCGTGTCCAAAAGGACACTCGTCATCAGTTCTCGGCATTAAGATCCCGGATTTGCCTAAGATCTCTGCCTACCACCTTAAACACGGACAACCAACGCCGTGCTGGCCTAGCCTTCTCCGTCCCCCCATCGCAGTAACTAGAAGTGCGGGAATATTAACCCGCTTCCCATCGACTACGCATTTCTGCCTCGCCTTAGGGGCCGACTAACCCTGCGTCGATTAACGTTGCGCAGGAACCCTTGGTCTTTCGGCGTGCGAGTTTTTCACTCGCATTGTCGTTACTCATGTCAGCATTCGCACTTCTGATACCTCCAGCAAGCTTCTCAACTCACCTTCACAGGCTTACAGAACGCTCCTCTACCGCGTCACTTACGTGACACCCGTAGCTTCGGTGTATGGTTTGAGCCCCGTTACATCTTCCGCGCAGGCCGACTCGACTAGTGAGCTATTACGCTTTCTTTAAAGGGTGGCTGCTTCTAAGCCAACCTCCTAGCTGTCTAAGCCTTCCCACATCGTTTCCCACTTAACCATAACTTTGGGACCTTAGCTGACGGTCTGGGTTGTTTCCCTTTTCACGACGGACGTTAGCACCCGCCGTGTGTCTCCCACGCTCGGCACTTCCAGGTATTCGGAGTTTGCATCGGTTTGGTAAGTCGGGATGACCCCCTAGCCGAAACAGTGCTCTACCCCCTGGAGTGATACGTGAGGCGCTACCTAAATAGCTTTCGAGGAGAACCAGCTATCTCCGAGCTTGATTAGCCTTTCACTCCGATCCACAGGTCATCCGCTAACTTTTCAACGGTAGTCGGTTCGGTCCTCCAGTCAGTGTTACCTAACCTTCAACCTGCCCATGGATAGATCGCCCGGTTTCGGGTCTATACCCAGCGACTAAACGCCCTATTAAGACTCGCTTTCGCTACGCCTCCCCTATTCGGTTAAGCTCGCCACTGAATATAAGTCGCTGACCCATTATACAAAAGGTACGCAGTCACCTAACAAAGTAGGCTCCCACTGCTTGTACGCATACGGTTTCAGGTTCTATTTCACTCCCCTCTCCGGGGTTCTTTTCGCCTTTCCCTCACGGTACTGGTTCACTATCGGTCAGTCAGTAGTATTTAGCCTTGGAGGATGGTCCCCCCATGTTCAGACAACGTTTCACGTGCGCCGTCCTACTCGATTTCACTTCTAAGACCTTTTCGCGTACAGGGCTATCACCCACTATGGCCGCACTTTCCAGAGCGTTCCGCTAAAATCAAAGAAGCTTAAGGGCTAATCCCCGTTCGCTCGCCACTACTAAGGGAATCTCGGTTGATTTCTTTTCCTCAGGGTACTTAGATGTTTCAGTTCCCCTGGTTCGCCTCTTGCACCTATGAATTCAGTACAAGATACCTAGGTTATCCTAGGTGGGTTCCCCCATTCAGAGATCTCCGGATCAAAGT
>NZ_JAMXBF010000022.1 GCF_023823685.1 Pseudomonas subflava | reverse complement strand
CGCTTCCAGCTCGGCGAAGGCAATCCGCTCGCCGCCATGCACCAGGGCAATGGCCTCGGGGCGCAGGCGCGCCTGCTCGGCGATCAGCTCGGGCAGCAAGCGCGAAGCATCGAAGCCCTGACGAGGAGTATTCCATTCGGTCAGGCGCGCCTGGTCGCCAGCATCCAGCAGCTGCAGGCGCACCAGGGGCTGATCCGGCGTGACGCTGATCTGCTCTAGCAGGCCCAGCAAGTGCGCGGTCATCTGCTGCATCTGCGCATCGTCCAGGCGCTCGCGGGCCCAGGTCAGGGTCAGGCGCAGTTGGCCGGCGCTGTCTTCCAGGCTGTCCAGGGCTAGATCGAACAAGGCATGCGGCACGCCCTGGGCCAGCGGCTCCAGGCGCAGGCCGGGCAGCTGCAGGGCGCCGAGGTCGCGCTTCTGGTGGTTGAACAACACCTGGAACAGCGGCGTCTGGCCCAGGCTGCGTTCAGGGGCGAGAGCGTCAACCAGCTGGTCGAACGGCAGGTCCTGCTGATCCTGGGCATCCAGGGCGTGGCGGCGCACTTCGGCCAGCAGCTGGCGGAAGCTCAGGCCGGCGTCGAACTCGGCGCGCAGCACCTGGGTGTTGACGAAGAAGCCCACCAGCGGCGCGGTCTCGGCGCGCTGGCGGTTGGCTATCGGCACGCCGACGCGGATATCGCGCTGGTTGCTGTAGCGTGCCAGCAGCAGCTGGAAGGCGGCCAGCAGCAGCATGAACAGGGTCGCGCCCTCGCCTTGGGCCAGCTGGCGCAGGCGCTCGGCCAGGGCCTGCGGCACCTCGATGGCCTGGCGCGCGGCATGCCGTTGGCCACTCGCATCCAGTTTGTAGGGCAAGGCCAGGACCGGTTGCTCGCTGCCCAGGCGCTCGCGCCAGTAGCCGAGCTGGCGCTCGCGCTCGCCGGCTTCCAGCCAGGCACGCTGCCACTGGGCGTAATCGGCGTATTGGATCGGCAGCTCAGCCAGCTGCGGCGTCTGTCCCAGGCGTAGGGCGGTATAGGCGCGGCCCAGTTCCTCGGCGAATACGCCGATCGACCAGCCGTCGGAGACGATGTGGTGGCAGACGATCTGCAGGCGCCATTGCTGCTCGTCCAGGCGCAGCAGCTGCACGCGCAGCAGCGGGCCCTGGGCCAGGTCGAAGGCGCGCGCCGCATGGGCATCGGCCAGCGCCTGCACCTGCTCCGGCTCGCCGCGCAGGTCGCGCTCCTCCAGGGCCAGCGGGCCCGGCGGGTCAATGCGTTGGCACAGCTGGCCGGCGTGCTCGTAGAAGCGCGTGCGCAGCGCCTCGTGGCGTTCGGCGATCAGCTCCAGGGCGGCCAGCAGCGCACCGCGTTCCAGTTCGCCCTCCAGAGCGAAGGCGCCGACCATATGGTAGGCGCTGCTGTCCGGCTCCAGCTGGGCCACCAGCCACAGGCGTTGCTGGGCATGGGAGGCCGGCAGGTGCTCGCCGCGCGGCGCCGGTACCAGCGGCAGGCGGTCGAAGCGGATGCCCTTGGTCGCCAGCAGTTCGAGGAAACGCTTCTGCTCGGGAGCGCCGAGGGCGAGGAAACGCCGCGCCAAGGCGGCCTTGTCGATGGGCGCGGTCACAGGGCCTCCAGTTCGTCGAGCAGCGCGGCCATGTCGCGCAGGTCTTGGTCTTCTTCCTCGGCGGCGGCCGGAGCCTGGCCGTCGAGGGCGGCGGCCAGGGCCGCCAGGTCTTGTGCTTCGAAGAAGGCGCGCAGCGGCAACTCCAGGCCCAGGCGCTGGCGCAGCAGGGCCACGGCCTGAGTGGCCAGCAGCGAGTGGCCGCCAAGCTCGAAGAAGTTGTCGTCGAGGCCGACCTGGGCCACCTCCAGCACTTCCTGCCAGATGCCGGCCAGGGTGATTTCCAGCACGGACTGCGGCGCGCGGTAGCTGCGTGCCTGCCATACCGGCTCGGGCAGCGCACGGCGCTCCAGCTTGCCGTTGGGTGACAGCGGCATGCGGTCGAGGCGCATCAGGATCGACGGCACCATGTGCTCAGGCAGCTCGACCTTCAGCGCAGCCTTGATGCTGGCCAGCCAGGCGGATTCATCCGCCGGCAGCGGATCGGCCACCACATAGCCGACCAGCTGCTTGCCGATCTGGCTGTCGCGGGCCACCACCACGGCCTCGGCGACGCCAGGCTGACCGCCGAGCTGGGCTTCGATCTCGCCCAGTTCGACGCGGAAGCCGCGGATCTTCACCTGATGGTCGATACGACCCAGGTAGTCGATGGCGCCATCGGCGCGCCAGCGCACCAGGTCGCCGGTGCGGTACATGCGCCCACCGGCGGCGTCGAACGGATCGGGCAGGAAGCGCTCGGCGGTCAGCTCCGGACGGCGGTGGTAGCCACGCGCCAGGCCGATACCGGCGATATACAGCTCGCCGGGCACGCCCTGCGGCACCGGGTTGAGCTGGGCATCGAGGATGTGCAGACGCAGGTTGGCGATCGGTCGACCGATCGGCACGGCGTGGCGGCCCTCCTCCACGCAGGTCCAGTGGCTGACATCGATGGCCGCCTCGGTCGGGCCGTACAGGTTGTACAGGGAAGCACCCGGCAGACGCTGGAAGGTGCGCACCTGTAGCTCCGCCGGCAGTGCTTCACCGCTGCAGATAACGCGTGTCAGGCTCTGGCACTGCTCGACATCCGGGTGCAGCAGGAAGGCCTGCAGCATGGACGGCACGAAGTGCAGAGTGCTGACCTTATGGCGTTGGATCAGCTCTACCAGCTTCTGCGGATCGCGGTGGTCCCCCGGCGCGGCCACCGCCAGGCAGGCGCCGGTGATTAGTGGCCAGAAGAACTCCCACACCGAGACGTCGAAGCTGAACGGGGTCTTCTGCAACACCACGTCGCCGGCGCCGATCTGATAGGCCTCCTGCATCCACAGAATGCGGTTGGCCAGGGCCTCGTGGCTGTTGCCGGCGCCCTTGGGCTTGCCGGTGGAGCCGGAGGTGTAGATGACGTAGGCCAGGTCGTTGCCCTGCAGGGTGACGGCCGGCGGCTCAGCGCTCTCGGCGCTGCAATCCTCGCGATCCAGGCCCAGCGCCTTGAGCCCGGCCGGCAGCGGCAGACGCTCGACTAGCGCGCTGTGCGACAGCAGCAGGTCGACGCCGGAATCCTCCAGCAGGTAGGCCAGGCGCTCCAGCGGGTACTCCGGGTCGAGCGGCACATAGGCGCCACCGGCGCGGACGATGGCATGCAGGCCGATCACCAGTTCCAGCGAACGCTCCAGGCTGATGCCGACCAGGCTGCCACGCTGCACGCCGAGGCGGCGCAGGCGGTTGGCCAACTGGTTGATGCGTTGCTCCAGCTCGGCGTAGTTCAGCGTCTGCTCGCCGAACACCAGGGCCGGCGCCTGCGGGGTGCGCGCCGCCTGTTGGCTGATACGTTCGCTGAGGTTGACCAGCGGGCCGTAGTCCTCGGCCGTGTCGTTCCAGGCGGCGAGCTGGGCCTGCTCGTCCTCTTCCAGCAGCGGCAGCAGGCCGATGGGCTGGCTCGGATCGGCGCAAATGCCTTCCAGCAGGCGCACGAAATGCCGCGCCAGGCGGGCGATGGTGCGCGCCTCGAACAGCTCGCCGGCGTAGCTGACGAACCCGCTGAGGCTGCCGTCGGCGGCTTCCTCGGTGTCCAGTGCCAGGTCGAACTGAGCACCGGCGGCGCCCGGGTCATGCGGTTGCACGCGCAGGCCCGGCAGGTTGCCGAGGGCACTGAAGTCCACCTGCTGATGGTTGAACGCCACCTGGAACAGCGGGTGGTGACTCAGGCTGCGCGTCGGTTGCAGCGTTTCCACCAGTTGATCGAACGGCAGTTCCTGATTGGCCAGGGCATCGCGGCTGGCCTGGGCCAGTTCGCCGTGCAGCTCGCGGAAGGGTTTCAGCCCAGCCGGCTCGCCGCGCAACACCAGGGTGTTGATAAAGCAACCGAGCACACCGTCCATTTCCGCCAGGCTGCGCCCGGCCACCGGTACGCCGACACGGATGTCTTCCTGGCCGCTGTAGCGGTGCAGCAGGGTCTGCCAGGCCGCCAGCAGCAGACTGAACAGCGTGCTGCCCTCGCGCTGAGCCAAGGCGCGCAGTTGCGCGGTGAGAACATCGCTCAGCTCGAAACGCCAGCGCAGGCCCTGACGGCTGCCATGGGCTGGGCGCGGATGGTCGGTCGGCAGTTCCAGCAGCGGCTGGTGTTCGCCCAGACGGGCCTTCCAGTAGTCCAGCTGGCGCGTGGCTTCGCTGGATTTCAGCCAGTCGCGTTGCCACTGGGCATAGTCGGCGTATTGCAGCGGCAAGGCGCTGAACTGCGCCGTATGGCCCTCGGCGAAGGCTGCATAAGCCGCAGAGAACTCGCCGATAAAGCGCTGCATCGACCAGCCATCGGAGACGATGTGGTGCTGGATCAGCAGCAGGCGGTACTCCTGGTCGCCCAGGCGCAGCACAGCGACCCGCAGCAGTGGTTCGCTGGCCAGGTTGAACGGACGCTTGAGCAGCTTCTGCGCGTAGTCGCTGGCCTCGGCTTCACGTTCGTTGGCAGCCAGCTCGCGCAGATCGACCCAGTCGATACGCTGGCCCTGGGCCGGCAGGATGCGCTGGCGCGCCTCGCCGTTGACCTCGACGAAGCGGGTACGCAGCGCCTCGTGGCGCGCTTCCAGCTGGTCGAAAGCGGCCTGCAGCGCCTGGCGATCCAGGCGGCCCTGCAGCTCGAGCCCGGCCGGCATATGGTAGGCACCGTTGCTCGGGTCGAGGCGGTTGAGGAACCACAGGCGCTGCTGGGCATGCGACAGCGGCAGATCGCCGCCACGCGGTAGTGCGCGCAGCACCGGCGCATCGGCGGCTTCGCGTTGCAGGGCCGCGGCGCAATCGGCCAGGCGACTCTGCTCGAACAGCGCCTTGAGCGGCAGCTGCAGGCCCTGCTGTCGAATACGGCTGATCACCTTGAGCGCAACGATGGAGTCGCCGCCCAGTTCGAAGAAGTGATCTTGGCGCCCTACTCGCTCAACACCGAGCACTTCGGCCCAGATGGCGGCGAGGATGCGCTCGTTGTCGGTCTGCGGTGCCTCGTAGCTCTGGCTCTGCCAGGTCGGCTCCGGCAACGCGGCGCGGTCCAGCTTGCCGGCTGGAGTCAGCGGCAGTTTTTCCAACGCAATGATCTGCGCGGGCACCATATAGTCCGGCAGAACCTTGGCCAGCTCTGTACGCAGAGCATTGGCGTCGGTGTTGTCTTTGGCCACGACGTAACCGACCAGCTGCTTGCCTGTCGGTGTCTCGCGGGCGATTACCGCCGCTTCCTGCACGCCGTCCAGG
>NZ_JAMXBF010000021.1 GCF_023823685.1 Pseudomonas subflava | reverse complement strand
CAGAGCATTGGCGTCGGTGTTGTCTTTGGCCACGACGTAACCGACCAGCTGCTTGCCTGTCGGTGTCTCGCGGGCGATTACCGCCGCTTCCTGCACGCCGTCCAGGGCCAGCAACTGGCTCTCGATCTCGCCCAGTTCGATACGGAAACCGCGAATCTTCACCTGATGGTCGACCCGGCCCAGGTAGTCCAGGGTGCCGTCCTCGCGCCAACGCACCAGGTCGCCGGTGCGGTACATACGCTCGCCGGCTGCGCCGAACGGGTCGGGCAGGAAGCGCTCGGCCGTCAGTTCCGGGCGCTGGAAGTAACCACGGGCCAAGCAGACTTCGCCGCCGATATACAGCTCGCCAGCCACGCCAATGGGCAGCAGGTTCAGCTCGGCATCCAGTACATACAGGCTGCGCGGACCAACCGGATTGCCGATGGGTGCGTAGGCCGCTTCGAAGGAATCGCCGGGGAAGGCTTCCCAGATTAGCGGGGTCACCACGGTTTCGGTCGGGCCGTAGCCGTTGATGATCCGTTGCGGCTGCAGCACTTTCTGCAGACGCTCGTAGGTCTCGCGGGTAAAGGCTTCGCCACCCAGCGTCCACGAACGTACCGGCAGTTTCAGGTCTTGCGACTCGACCCAGTCCAGCAACTGCTGGGCATAGCTCGGCGGCAGGCAGGAG
>NZ_JAMXBF010000020.1 GCF_023823685.1 Pseudomonas subflava | reverse complement strand
CGTACCGTTGGTGCCGGCGTGGTTGCCAAGGTCATCGAGTAATCGTTGATCTGTCTCGGTAAGGTCGGCATAATGGTCGGCCTTACTTCGATTTTAGGCCAGTAGCTCAATTGGCAGAGCGGCGGTCTCCAAAACCGCAGGTTGGGGGTTCGATTCCCTCCTGGCCTGCCAGATTCCTGGTTAGAAGTGGATCTGGCGTTTCTTTCGACAGGGTTTTCTCATGGATGCCAAAGCTGAAGCTCAAAACTCCCGCTTTGATGCGCTGAAGTGGCTCGTTGTAGCTGCTCTAGTCGTCGCGGGTGTGGTCGGCAATCAGTATTTCTCGGCTGAGCCGCTTCTGTATCGCGTGCTGGCACTGCTGGCGCTGGCCGTAGTGGTCGGTTTTGTCGCGCTGCAGACGGCGAAAGGTCGGGCGTTCTTTGCTCTGGCAAAAGAAGCGCGTATCGAGATCCGCAAGGTTGTCTGGCCGACTCGCCAGGAAACCACACAAACCACCTTGATTGTGGTTGCCGTGGTGCTGGTGATGTCGCTGGTCCTCTGGGGCCTGGACAGTCTGCTGGGTTGGCTTGTTTCGTTGATTGTCGGTTAAGGGTGTCCCGTGGCTAAGCGTTGGTACGTCGTGCATGCTTACTCGGGTTACGAGAAGCATGTCATGCGCTCGCTGATCGAGCGCGTCAAGCTGGCTGGCATGGAAGACGAGTTCGGCGAAATTCTGGTTCCCACCGAAGAAGTGGTGGAAATGCGTAACGGCCAGAAGCGCAAAAGCGAGCGCAAGTTCTTCCCCGGCTATGTGCTGGTTCAGATGGAAATGAACGAGGCGGCCTGGCACCTGATCAAGGATACGCCGCGCGTCATGGGTTTCATCGGCGGTACCGCCGACAAGCCAGCGCCGATCACCGAGAAGGAGGCTGACGCCATCCTGCGTCGAGTCGCCGACAGTGGTGACAAGCCGAAGCCGAAGACCCTGTTCGAGCCGGGTGAGACCGTTCGCGTTACCGACGGTCCGTTCGCCGACTTCAATGGTGTCGTCGAAGAAGTTAACTACGAAAAGAGCCGGATCCAGGTGGCTGTGCTCATTTTCGGTCGCTCCACGCCGGTGGAGTTGGAGTTCAGTCAGGTCGAGAAGGCATAACTGGACAATGCATCCCGAACCCCGCAGCCGCTGGCTGCGGGGTTTTGTCGTCACTGGGATAAATGCGTCATCAACCGGGGAGCCTCGCCGAGGCGTCTGACCCGAAATTGGAGTAGCTCATGGCTAAGAAGATTCAGGCTTACATCAAGCTGCAAGTAAAGGCCGGCCAGGCCAACCCGTCGCCGCCCGTCGGCCCCGCTCTGGGTCAGCATGGCGTGAACATCATGGAATTCTGCAAGGCGTTCAACGCCAAGACTCAGGGCATGGAACCTGGTCTGCCGACTCCTGTGATCATCACCGTTTACAGCGACCGCAGCTTCACCTTTGAAACCAAAAGCACCCCGGCTTCGGTTCTGCTGAAGAAGGCCGCCGGCCTGACCAGCGGTTCCGCTCGTCCGAACACCGTCAAAGTGGGCACCGTTACCCGTGCTCAGCTGGAAGAGATCGCCAAGGCCAAGCAGGCCGATCTGACTGCAGCTGACCTGGATGCGGCCGTGCGTACCATCGCCGGCTCCGCGCGTAGCATGGGCCTGAACGTGGAGGGTGTGTAATGGCTAAGCTGACCAAGCGCCAGAAGGCTATCGCCGAGAAAGTCGAAGCCGGCAAGGCATACAGCTTCGAAGAGGCCGCTCAACTGCTGGCCGAGCTGTCCACCGTCAAGTTCACCGAGTCCTTCGACGTCTCCGTGAATCTGGGCGTTGATCCGCGTAAATCTGACCAGGTCGTGCGTGGCGCCACCGTTCTGCCGAACGGCACTGGCAAGACCGTCCGCGTTGCCGTGTTCACCCAGGGTCCGGGCGCTGAGGCTGCTCTGGCCGCCGGCGCCGACAAAGTCGGTATGGACGACCTGGCTGCTGAAATGAAGGCTGGCGATCTGAACTACGACGTGGTCATCGCTTCCCCGGACGCCATGCGCGTCGTGGGTCAGCTGGGCCAGGTTCTCGGTCCGCGCGGTCTGATGCCGAACCCGAAGGTCGGCACCGTGACTCCGGACGTCGCTACCGCTGTCAAGAACGCCAAGGCCGGCCAGGTGCGTTTCCGTACCGACAAGAACGGCATCATCCACACCTCCGTTGGCAAGGTCGGCTTCGAAGCCGGCGCGCTGAAGCAGAACGTGGAAGCCCTGCTGGCCGACCTGAAGCGCCTGAAGCCGTCCACCTCCAAGGGTGTGTACGTCAAGCGCGTGACCCTGAGCACCACCATGGGTCCGGGTCTGGTGATCGATCAGGCTTCGCTGGAAGCGTAAGTGATATGGCCGGCGGATGCGTCCGCCGGCTTTGAAGATTGGGGTCCCTGCCTGGCGGGGGCTATCCAAGACCGTAGGCGGCGCAAGCCTTAAACGAGGATGTTTCTCAGCCTACGCAGATGGTGCTCCCGATTCGTACCGAATCAGACACCAAAACGACGTCGGGTTCCGGCCTGACGAAACGGTAAATCCAGGAGTAAACCCGTGGCAATTAAACTCGAAGACAAGAAGGCCATCGTCGCTGAAGTCAACGAGGCTGCCAAAGCCGGTCTGTCCGCTGTCGTGGCTGATGCCCGTGGCGTGACTGTCGGCGCAATGACCGGACTCCGTAAAGAGGCCCGCGAAGCTGGTGTGTACGTGAAAGTCGTGCGTAACACCCTGCTCAAGCGCGCCGTTGAAGGCACTCAGTTTGATGTGCTCAGCGACGTGTTCAAAGGCCCGACCCTCATCGCGTTCTCCAACGAGCATCCGGGCGCTGCCGCCCGTATCTTCAAGGATTTCGCCAAGGGTCAGGACAAGTTCGAGATCAAGGCGGCCGCGTTCGAGGGTCAGTTCCTCGCAGCCAATCAGATCGACGTACTGGCAACTCTGCCGACCTACAACGAAGCGATTTCTCAGCTGATGAGCGTGATGCAAGGCGCCACCAGCAAGTTCGTTCGTACTCTGGCGGCTATTCGCGACCAGAAAGAAGGCGCTGCCGCCTGATTCAGGCGCGACGTCCCTTTCAGTTAATTCGTTTAATTTGATGGCCGCGAAGGCTGTCACCCCAATACAGGAATTAGAGTCATGGCTCTGACCAACGAAGACATCATCAACGCCGTTTCCGAAATGTCCGTGATGCAGGTTGTTGAACTGATCAAGGCAATGGAAGAGAAGTTCGGCGTGACCGCCGCTGCCGCTGTTGCCGCTGGCCCGGCTGTTGCCGCTGCCGCTGCTGAAGAGCAGACCGAGTTCAACGTCGTTCTGGCTGAAGCCGGCGACAAGAAAGTGAACGTCATCAAAGCCGTTCGCGAACTGACCGGTCTGGGCCTGAAAGAAGCCAAAGAGAAAGTCGACACCGCTCCTCAGGTCATCGCCGAAGGCCTGACCAAGGAAGCTGCCGAAGACGCCAAGAAGAAGCTGGAAGAAGCTGGCGCCAAGGTCGAGCTCAAGTAAGTTCGCACCTTGCGTCTGCAGCCCAAGCGTTGAGCGAAAGGCTGATGGCTGGTGGCAAATGCCACCGGCCTTTTTCCGTTATGGGCAAGGTCCGAAGGGCCGCTGCCCATGGCGTGAAACCCGCCCGAGAGGCGGCGCAAACCAAGGGGTTTGCACGAGTTTCTGGTCATTGCCGCCGGCAGTGGCCAAACAAGCAGGTGACCAAGCTGGGGAACGCTGATGGCTTACTCATACACTGAGAAAAAACGTATCCGCAAGGACTTTAGCAAGTTGCCGGACGTGATGGATGTGCCTTATCTCCTGGCCATCCAGTTGGATTCGTACCGCGAATTCCTGCAGCAAGGAGTGAGCAAGGAGCAGTTCCGCGACGTTGGCCTGCATGCGGCCTTCAAGTCCGTATTCCCGATCATCAGCTACTCCGGCAACGCTGCCCTGGAGTACGTCGGCTATCGCCTGGGCGAGCCCGCATTCGACGTCAAGGAGTGCGTGCTGCGTGGCGTGACCTTCGCCGTGCCGCTGCGCGTTAAAGTCCGCCTGATCATCTTCGACAAAGAATCGTCGAACAAAGCGATCAAGGACATCAAAGAGCAAGAAGTCTACATGGGCGAAATTCCGCTCATGACCGAGAACGGTACCTTCATCATCAACGGTACCGAGCGTGTGATCGTTTCCCAGCTGCACCGCTCCCCGGGTGTGTTCTTCGACCACGACCGTGGCAAGACCCACAGCTCCGGCAAGCTGCTGTACTCCGCGCGCATCATTCCCTACCGCGGCTCCTGGCTGGACTTCGAGTTCGACCCGAAGGACGCCGTCTTCGTCCGTATCGACCGTCGCCGCAAGCTGCCGGCCTCCGTCCTGCTGCGCGCCCTGGGCTACAGCACCGAAGAGGTGCTGGACCTGTTCTACGACACCAACGTCTTCCATGTGAAAGGTGAGAACCTCAACCTGGAACTGGTGCCGCAGCGCCTGCGTGGCGAAATCGCCGCGTTCGACATCAAGGACGAGAAAGGCAAGGTCATCGTCGAGCAGGGCCGCCGTATCACCGCGCGCCACATCAATCAGATCGACAAGGCCGGCCTCAAGGAGCTGGAAGTTCCGCTCGAGTACGTACTGGGTCGCACCACTGCCAAGGCCATCGTCCACCCGGCCACCGGTGAGATCGTTGCCGAGTGCAACACCGAGCTGACCACCGACCTGCTGGCCAAGATCGTCAAGGCCCAGGTCGTTCGCATCGAGACCCTGTACACCAACGACATCGACTGCGGTCCGTTCATCTCCGACACGCTGAAGATCGACTCCACCGGCAACCAACTGGAAGCCCTGGTCGAGATCTACCGCATGATGCGTCCTGGCGAGCCGCCAACCAAGGACGCTGCCGAGACCCTGTTCAACAACCTGTTCTTCAGCGCCGAGCGTTACGACCTGTCCGCCGTTGGCCGCATGAAGTTCAATCGTCGCATCGGTCGCAGCGAGATCGAAGGCTCCGGCGTTCTGTCCAGAGAAGACATCGTCGACGTGCTGAAGACCCTGGTCGACATTCGTAACGGCAAGGGCATCGTCGACGACATCGACCACCTGGGTAACCGTCGCGTACGTTGCGTCGGCGAGATGGCCGAGAACCAGTTCCGTGTGGGCCTGGTCCGCGTCGAGCGCGCCGTTAAAGAGCGTCTGTCGATGGCCGAAAGCGAAGGCCTGATGCCGCAGGACCTGATCAACGCCAAGCCGGTTGCGGCGGCGGTGAAGGAGTTCTTCGGTTCCAGCCAGCTCTCGCAGTTCATGGACCAGAACAACCCGCTCTCCGAGATCACCCACAAGCGCCGCGTCTCCGCACTCGGCCCGGGCGGTCTGACCCGTGAGCGCGCCGGCTTCGAAGTCCGCGACGTACACCCGACCCACTACGGTCGCGTGTGCCCGATCGAGACCCCTGAAGGTCCGAACATCGGTCTGATCAACTCCCTGGCCGCCTATGCCCGCACCAACCAGTACGGCTTCCTGGAAAGCCCGTACCGCGTGGTGAAAGAAACCCAGGTCACCGACGAGATCGTGTTCCTGTCCGCCATCGAAGAGGCCGATCACGTGATCGCCCAGGCTTCGGCGACCATGAACGCCAAGGGTCAGCTGGTCGACGAGCTGGTGGCCGTGCGTCACCTCAACGAGTTCACCGTCAAGGCACCGGAAGACGTGACCCTGATGGACGTGTCGCCGAAGCAGGTCGTTTCCGTCGCTGCCTCGCTGATCCCGTTCCTCGAGCACGACGACGCCAACCGTGCACTCATGGGTTCGAACATGCAGCGTCAGGCCGTGCCGACCCTGCGTGCCGACAAGCCCCTGGTCGGTACCGGCATGGAGCGCAACGTCGCCCGTGACTCCGGTGTCTGCGTGGTCGCCCGTCGTGGCGGCGTGATCGACTCGGTAGACGCCAGCCGCATCGTGGTTCGCGTCAACGACGACGAAGTCGAGACTGGCGAGGCCGGTGTCGACATCTACAACCTGACCAAGTACACCCGTTCCAACCAGAACACCTGCATCAACCAGCGTCCGCTGGTGAGCAAGGGTGACGTGGTGTCGCGCAGCGACATCATGGCCGACGGCCCGTCCACCGACATGGGCGAGCTGGCTCTGGGTCAGAACATGCGCGTGGCGTTCATGCCGTGGAACGGCTTCAACTTCGAAGACTCCATCTGCCTGTCCGAGCGCGTGGTTCAGGAAGACCGCTTCACCACGATCCACATCCAGGAACTGACCTGTGTGGCGCGTGACACCAAGCTCGGCCCAGAGGAAATCACCGCGGACATCCCGAACGTGGGTGAGGCCGCGCTGAACAAGCTGGACGAAGCCGGTATCGTCTACGTCGGCGCCGAAGTACTGGCCGGCGACATCCTGGTCGGCAAGGTCACTCCAAAAGGCGAGACCCAGCTGACTCCGGAAGAGAAGCTGCTGCGCGCGATCTTCGGTGAGAAGGCGTCCGACGTGAAGGACACCTCCCTGCGCGTGCCCACCGGCACCAAGGGTACCGTCATCGACGTGCAGGTCTTCACCCGCGACGGCGTCGAGCGCGACAGCCGCGCCCTGGCCATCGAGAAGCAGCAGCTCGACGAGATTCGCAAGGACCTGAACGAAGAGTTCCGCATCGTCGAAGGCGCCACCTTCGAGCGTCTGCGTTCCGCCCTGGTCGGTGCCAAGGCCGAAGGCGGTGCCGGCCTGAAGAAGGGCGCGGTGATCGACGACGCGTACCTCGATGGTCTGGAGCGCGGTCAGTGGTTCAAGCTGCGCATGGCCGACGACGCTCTGAACGAGCAGCTGGAAAAGGCCCAGGCCTACATCAGCGACCGTCGCCAGATGCTCGACGACAAGTTCGAAGACAAGAAGCGCAAGCTGCAGCAGGGCGATGACCTGGCGCCGGGCGTACTGAAGATCGTCAAGGTGTACCTCGCCATCAAGCGCCGCATCCAGCCGGGCGACAAGATGGCCGGTCGTCACGGTAACAAGGGTGTGGTCTCGGTGATCATGCCGGTCGAAGACATGCCGCACGATGCCAATGGCACCCCGGTCGACATCGTCCTCAACCCGCTGGGCGTACCGTCGCGTATGAACGTCGGTCAGATCCTCGAAACCCACCTGGGCCTGGCGGCCAAGGGGCTGGGCGAGAAGATCAATCGCATGCTCGAAGAGCAGCGCAAGATCGCCGAACTGCGCAAGTTCCTCAACGAGATCTACAACGAGATCGGTGGTCGCCAGGAGAGCCTGGATACCTTCTCCGATACCGAGATACTGGATCTGGCGAAGAACCTGAAGGGCGGCGTGCCGATGGCTACCGCCGTATTCGACGGCGCCAAGGAAAGCGAGATCAAGGCCATGCTGAAGCTGGCCGATCTGCCGGAAAGCGGCCAGATGCGCCTGACTGACGGCCGTACCGGCAACCAGTTCGAGCGTCCGACCACCGTCGGCTACATGTACATGCTCAAGCTGAACCACCTGGTCGACGACAAGATGCACGCCCGTTCCACCGGTTCCTACAGCCTGGTTACCCAGCAGCCGCTGGGTGGTAAGGCGCAGTTCGGTGGTCAGCGTTTCGGTGAGATGGAGGTCTGGGCGCTGGAAGCCTACGGCGCCGCCTACACCCTGCAGGAAATGCTGACGGTCAAGTCCGACGACGTGAACGGCCGGACCAAGATGTACAAGAACATCGTGGACGGCGATCACCGCATGGAGGCCGGCATGCCGGAGTCCTTCAACGTGTTGATCAAAGAGATCCGTTCGCTCGGTATCGACATCGAACTGGAAACCGAATAACACGCCTTGCTGCGGCCGCATCGCCGGCCGCAGCAGGTCCGTGAGGAGGAAAGGCCTTGAAAGACTTGCTGAATCTGTTGAAAAACCAGGGTCAAATCGAAGAGTTCGATGCCATTCGTATTGGTCTGGCCTCGCCCGAGATGATCCGTTCCTGGTCCTTCGGTGAAGTGAAGAAGCCGGAGACCATCAACTACCGTACCTTTAAGCCGGAGCGCGATGGCCTGTTCTGCGCCAAGATCTTCGGCCCGGTGAAGGATTACGAGTGCCTGTGCGGTAAGTACAAGCGCCTCAAGCACCGCGGCGTGATCTGCGAGAAGTGCGGCGTGGAAGTGGCCCTGGCCAAGGTCCGTCGTGAGCGCATGGCGCACATCGAGTTGGCCTCGCCGGTCGCCCACATCTGGTTCCTGAAGTCCCTGCCGTCCCGTATCGGCCTGCTGCTGGACATGACCCTGCGTGACATCGAGCGCGTGCTCTACTTCGAGAGCTACGTGGTGATCGATCCGGGCATGACCACCCTGGAGAAGGGCCAGCTGCTGAACGACGAGCAGTACTTCGAAGCCCTCGAAGAGTTCGGTGACGACTTCGACGCGCGCATGGGCGCCGAGGCCGTTCGCGAGCTGCTCAACGCCATCGACCTGGATCACGAGATCGGCCGCCTGCGCGAAGAGATTCCGCAGACCAACTCCGAGACCAAGATCAAGAAGCTGTCCAAGCGCCTGAAGCTGATGGAAGCCTTCAAGGACTCCGGCAACCACCCGGAGTGGATGGTCCTGACCGTTCTGCCGGTACTGCCGCCGGACCTGCGTCCGCTGGTTCCGCTGGATGGCGGCCGCTTCGCGACTTCCGATCTCAACGATCTGTACCGCCGCGTGATCAACCGTAACAACCGTCTGAAGCGCCTGCTCGACCTGGCCGCTCCGGACATCATCGTGCGCAACGAAAAGCGCATGCTGCAGGAAGCGGTCGACGCCCTGCTGGACAACGGCCGTCGCGGTCGCGCCATCACCGGCTCGAACAAGCGTCCGCTGAAGTCCCTGGCCGATATGATCAAGGGTAAGCAGGGTCGCTTCCGTCAGAACCTGCTCGGTAAGCGTGTGGACTATTCCGGCCGTTCCGTGATCACCGTAGGCCCGACTCTGCGTCTGCACCAGTGCGGTCTGCCGAAGAAGATGGCTCTCGAGCTGTTCAAGCCGTTCATCTTCGGCAAGCTCGAAGCCCGCGGCATGGCCACCACCATCAAGGCGGCCAAGAAGATGGTCGAGCGCGAGCTGCCCGAGGTCTGGGACGTTCTCGCCGAAGTCATCCGCGAACATCCCGTGCTGCTCAACCGCGCACCGACCCTGCACCGTCTGGGCATCCAGGCGTTCGAACCGGTCCTGATCGAAGGTAAGGCCATCCAGCTGCACCCGCTGGTCTGCGCCGCGTACAACGCCGACTTCGACGGTGACCAGATGGCGGTGCACGTTCCGCTGACCCTCGAGGCCCAGCTGGAAGCGCGCGCGCTGATGATGTCCACCAACAACGTGCTGTCGCCCGCCAACGGCGAGCCGATCATCGTGCCGTCCCAGGACGTGGTTCTGGGTCTGTACTACATGACCCGTGAAGCCGTTAACGCCAAGGGCGAAGGTCGCGTGTTCGCCGACCTGCAGGAAGTCGACCGCGTGTTCCGCGCCGGCGAGGCCTCCCTGCACGCCAAGGTCAAGGTGCGCATCAACGAGACCGTCAAGCAGAAGGACGGCAGTCTGGTCAAGAACACCCGCATCGTCGACACCACCGTCGGCCGTGCCCTGCTGTTCCAGATCGTGCCGGCCGGCCTGTCCTATGACGTGGTCAACCAGTCGATGAAAAAGAAGGCGATCTCCAAGCTGATCAACCAGTGCTACCGCACCGTGGGTCTGAAGGACACCGTGATCTTCGCCGACCAGCTGATGTACACCGGTTTCGCCTACTCGACCATCTCCGGTGTGTCGATCGGCGTGAACGACTTCGTCATCCCGGACGAGAAGGCGCGCATCATCGACGCCGCTACCGAGGAAGTGAAGGAAATCGAGTCGCAGTACGCCTCCGGCCTGGTGACCCAGGGCGAGAAGTACAACAAGGTGATCGACCTCTGGTCCAAGGCCAACGACGAAGTGTCCAAGGCGATGATGTCCAACCTCTCGAAAGAGCCGGTGGTCGATCGCGAAGGCAAGACGGTCGAGCAGGAATCCTTCAACTCCATGTACATGATGGCGGACTCCGGTGCGCGTGGTAGCGCCGCCCAGATCCGTCAGCTGGCCGGTATGCGTGGCCTGATGGCCAAGCCGGACGGCTCCATCATCGAGACCCCGATCACCGCGAACTTCCGTGAAGGCCTGAACGTACTGCAGTACTTCATCTCCACTCACGGTGCTCGTAAGGGTCTGGCGGATACCGCACTGAAGACCGCGAACTCCGGTTACCTGACCCGTCGTCTGGTCGACGTGGCCCAGGACCTGGTGGTGACTGAAGTCGACTGCGGCACCGAGCACGGTCTGCTGATGACTCCGCACATCGAAGGCGGCGACGTGGTCGAGCCGCTCGGCGAGCGCGTGCTCGGCCGCGTGATCGCCAAGGACGTGCCGAAGCCGGGCAGCGACGAGATCATCGTCCCGGCCGGTACCCTGGTCGACGAGAAGTGGGTCGAGTTCATCGAGCGCAACAGCATCGACGAAGTGGTCGTGCGTTCGCCGATCACCTGCGAAACCCGCTACGGCATCTGCTCCAGCTGCTACGGTCGCGATCTGGCCCGTGGTCATCAGGTCAACATCGGTGAAGCGGTCGGCGTCATTGCCGCCCAGTCCATCGGTGAGCCGGGTACCCAGCTGACCATGCGTACCTTCCACATCGGTGGTGCGGCGAGCCGGACCTCGGCTGCCGACAACGTCCAGGTGAAGAATGGCGGCGCGATTCGTCTGCACAACCTGAAGCACGTCGAGCGTGCCGACGGTGCCCTGGTCGCCGTGTCCCGTTCCGGCGAGTTGGCGGTGGCCGACGAGTTCGGTCGCGAGCGCGAGCGCTACAAGCTGCCGTACGGTGCCGTGATTTCCGTGAAGGAAGGCGACAAGGTCGACGCCGGCGCCATCGTGGCCAAGTGGGATCCGCACACCCACCCGATCGTGACCGAAATGAAGGGTACCGTGGCCTTCGTCGGCATGGAGGAGGGCATCACCATCAAGCGTCAGACCGACGAGCTGACCGGTCTGACCAACATCGAGGTGATGGATCCGAAGGATCGCCCGGCCGCTGGCAAGGACATCCGTCCGGCCGTGAAGCTGGTCGACGCCAATGGCAAGGAGCTGCTGCTGCCGGGTACCGACGTACCGGCTCAGTACTTCCTGCCGGCCAACGCCCTGGTCAACGTCAACGACGGTGCTCAGGTGGGTGTGGGTGACGTCATCGCCCGTATCCCGCAGGAAACCTCGAAGACCCGCGACATCACCGGTGGTCTGCCGCGCGTTGCCGACCTGTTCGAAGCGCGTCGTCCGAAGGAGCCGTCCATCCTGGCGGAAATCAGCGGCACCATCAGCTTCGGCAAGGAGACCAAGGGCAAGCGTCGTCTGGTCATCACTCCCACCGACGGCAGCGATCCGTACGAGGAGCTGATTCCGAAGTGGCGCCACCTGAACGTGTTCGAAGGTGAACAGGTGAACCGTGGTGAAGTGATCTCCGACGGCCCGAGCAATCCGCATGACATCTTGCGCCTGCTGGGTGTCAGCGCGCTGGCCAAGTACATCGTCAATGAGATCCAGGACGTGTACCGCCTGCAGGGCGTGAAGATCAACGACAAGCACATCGAGACCATCCTGCGTCAAATGCTGCGCAAGGTCGAAGTGACCGAGTCCGGCGACTCCAGCTTCATCAAGGGCGACCAGATGGAGCTGACCCAGGTGCTGGAAGAGAACGAGGTGCTGACCGGCGAAGACAAGTTCATCGCCAAGTTCGAGCGCGTTCTGCTGGGTATCACCAAGGCCTCGCTGTCCACCGAGTCGTTCATCTCCGCGGCGTCCTTCCAGGAAACCACCCGCGTGCTGACCGAAGCGGCCGTGACCGGCAAGCGCGACTATCTGCGCGGTCTGAAGGAAAACGTGGTGGTGGGTCGTCTGATCCCGGCCGGTACCGGCCTGGCCTACCACAGCGAGCGCAAGCGCAAGCGCGAGGCGGACAAGCCGCAACGCGTCAGCGCCAGCGAAGTGGAAGCGGCGCTGACCGAAGCGCTGAACTCCAGCGGCAACTGATCGGGCAGGGCCCCGGGCGATTCGTTGCCCGGGGCTTCGCCTTGACTGGGGGCGGGAGTCTCTTTAGACTCATGCACCCCTAAATTTGGCAGGGCGATTGCTCTGCCATTTTGCTTTAGGGCAATAGCGTCGAAAGACAACAGTGGAGCTTATAGATGGCAACTATCAACCAGCTGGTACGCCAGCCGCGCAAGCGTCTCGTCGAGAAGAGCGACGTGCCTGCGCTGCAGAACTGCCCGCAGCGTCGTGGCGTGTGCACTCGCGTGTACACCACCACGCCGAAGAAACCGAACTCCGCACTGCGTAAGGTGTGCCGTGTTCGTCTGACCAACGGTTTCGAAGTCACCTCCTACATCGGTGGTGAAGGTCACAACCTGCAGGAACACAGCGTAGTGCTGATCCGCGGCGGTCGTGTAAAGGACCTCCCGGGTGTGCGTTACCACACCGTGCGCGGCTCGCTGGACACCACCGGTGTCAAAGACCGTAAGCAGGGTCGTTCCAAGTACGGTACCAAGCGTCCGAAGTAATTCGGTTCGCCATTTTTCTTTTTGTTGAGTCGATAAGAGTAAGGTCGGGCGTAACCAGTTGGTTATGGTCCCGGGCTAACCTGAAGACCGTTTGAGGGCTTATCATGCCAAGACGTCGTGTAGCAGCTAAGCGTGAGATTCTGGACGATCCGAAATACGGAAGCCTGATTCTCGCCAAATTCATGAACCACGTGATGGAAAGCGGCAAGAAGGCCGTCGCCGAGCGCATCGTTTACGGTGCCCTGGAGACCGTCAAGACCCGCAAGAACACCGATCCCCTGGAAGTCTTCGAGAAAGCTCTCGACGCCATCGCTCCGCTGGTCGAAGTCAAGTCCCGCCGTGTAGGCGGTGCTACCTATCAGGTTCCGGTCGAAGTTCGTCCTTCCCGTCGCAATGCCCTGGCTATGCGTTGGCTGGTGGAAAGCGCGCGCAAGCGTGGTGAGAAGTCCATGGCCCTGCGCCTGGCTGGTGAGCTGCTGGATGCCTTCGATGGCAAAGGCGCCGCCGTCAAGAAGCGTGAAGACGTTCACCGTATGGCCGAGGCCAACAAAGCGTTCTCGCACTACCGCTTCTAATCACGGCAACAATTCTTCTGCGAGGGCTTTATGGCTCGTACTACAGCAATTAACCGCTACCGGAACATTGGTATCTGCGCCCACGTTGACGCGGGCAAGACCACCACCACCGAGCGGATCCTGTTCTACACCGGTCTCAGCCACAAGATGGGTGAAGTACACGACGGCGCTGCCACCACCGACTGGATGGTGCAGGAGCAGGAGCGTGGTATCACCATCACTTCCGCTGCGATCACCACCTTCTGGGAGGGTTCGCGCGGCCAGTACGACAAGTACCGCGTAAACGTCATCGACACCCCCGGCCACGTAGACTTCACCATCGAAGTTGAGCGCTCCCTGCGCGTGCTGGACGGCGCTGTCGTGGTGTTCTGCGGCACCTCCGGCGTTGAGCCGCAGTCCGAAACCGTATGGCGTCAGGCCAACAAGTACGGTGTTCCGCGTATCGTCTACGTGAACAAGATGGACCGCGCCGGCGCCAACTTCCTGCGCGTCGTCGGCCAGATCAAGAACCGCCTGGGTCACACTCCAGTTCCGATCCAAATCGCCATCGGTGCGGAAGATAACTTCGAAGGTCAGGTCGACCTGATCAAGATGAAGGCTATCTACTGGAACGAGGACGACAAGGGTACCAGCTATCGCGAGGAAGAAATTCCGGCCGAGCTGCTCGACCTCGCCAACGAGTGGCGCAGCAACATGGTCGAGGCGGCTGCCGAGGCCAGCGAAGAGCTGATGAACAAGTACCTTGAAGAAGGTGACCTGTCGGCCGAGGACATCAAGGCCGGCCTGCGCATGCGCACCCTGGCCAGCGAGATCGTTCCGGCTGTCTGCGGTTCGTCCTTCAAGAACAAGGGTGTTCCCCTGGTTCTCGACGCCGTCATCGACTTCCTGCCGGCTCCGACCGAGATCCCTGCGATCCAGGGTATCCACCCGGATCACATCGACGACGGTGACGAAGCTCCGAAAGACGAGCGTCATGCCGACGACAGCGAGCCGTTCTCCGCTCTGGCGTTCAAGATCGCTACCGACCCGTTCGTGGGTACTCTGACCTTCGTTCGCGTCTATTCGGGCGTTCTGGAGTCTGGCCAGTCGGTCATCAACTCCGTCAAGGGCAAAAAAGAGCGCGTTGGTCGTATGGTGCAGATGCACGCCAACCAGCGTGAAGAGATCAAAGAAGTGCGCGCTGGTGACATCGCGGCTCTGATCGGCATGAAGGACGTCACCACCGGTGAAACTCTGTGCGATCCGGAGAAGCCGATCATCCTCGAGCGCATGGACTTCCCGGAGCCCGTCATTTCGGTAGCTGTAGAGCCGAAGACCAAGGCTGACCAGGAGAAGATGGGTATCGCTCTGGGCAAGCTGGCCCAGGAAGACCCGTCGTTCCGCGTCAAGACCGACGAAGAAACCGGCCAGACCATCATCTCTGGTATGGGTGAGCTGCACCTGGACATCCTCGTTGACCGTATGCGCCGCGAATTCAACGTCGAGGCCAACATCGGCAAGCCGCAGGTTTCCTACCGCGAAACCATCACCAAGGATGCTGTCGAGATCGAAGGCAAGTTCGTTCGTCAGTCCGGTGGTCGCGGTCAGTTCGGTCACTGCTGGATTCGTTTCTCGACTCCGGACGTGGACGACAAGGGCAACATCACCGAAGGCCTGGTGTTCACCAACGAAGTCGTGGGTGGTGTGGTTCCGAAGGAATACATCCCGGCGATCCAGAAGGGTATCGAGGAGCAGATGAAGAACGGTGTCGTCGCCGGCTATCCGCTCATCGGTCTGAAGGCCACCGTGTTCGATGGTTCTTACCACGACGTCGACTCCAACGAGATGGCGTTCAAGATCGCTGCCTCCATGGCGACCAAGCAACTGGCCCAGAAGGGCGGCGGTAAGGTGCTTGAGCCGATCATGAGGGTCGAGGTGGTGACCCCCGAGGATTACATGGGTGACGTGATGGGCGACCTGAACCGTCGTCGCGGCCTGATCCAGGGTATGGAAGATACGGTTTCCGGTAAGGTGATCCGTGCCGAAGTTCCGCTGGGCGAGATGTTCGGTTATGCGACCGACGTCCGTTCCATGTCCCAGGGTCGCGCAAGCTACTCCATGGAATTCTCCAAGTACGCCGAAGCTCCGTCGAACATCGTCGAAGCACTGGTTAAAAAACAAGGCTAATCCCGCCCTTTAAGTAAGAGGTTTACTGTCGTGGCTAAGGAAAAATTCGAACGTAACAAACCGCACGTCAACGTAGGCACCATCGGTCACGTTGACCACGGTAAGACCACTCTGACCGCT
>NZ_JAMXBF010000002.1 GCF_023823685.1 Pseudomonas subflava | reverse complement strand
GTGGCGACCTGGAGCAGCAGGCCGCGCGGCTGAAGCAGCTGGTCGGCAGCTTCCGCATCTGAGTTCCACCGCTGGGGCCCGGCGGCCTCAGCGGTCCTTCACCAGGGCGGGGATCGCCCGCAGGTAGACCAGCTCGCCGATCAGCTCCACCAGGGTCTGGGTGATCACCGCGGTCGCCGCCAAGGCGCCGATGGGCGCGGGCAACGCCAGTGCCAGCGGCAGCACCACCAGCGAGTTGCGGGTCGAGGCACTGAACGCCACGGCCCGCGCCGCGGGCACCTCGAGGCGGAACAGCCGGGCGCTCAGCACCCCCAGCACCGGCGCGAACACCAGAAACGCGAGGTACACCGGCAGCAGCGGCGCCAGCAGCGCCAGTTGCTGCACCACATCGGCGATCTGCGACCCCACCACCGCCACCAGCACCGCGGCCATCGCCGGCACCGGCAGCCAGGCCCAGCCCGCGCTCCAGGCTTTCGCCAGATTCGAACGTCGCCCGGCCAGTTCGGTGGCGACGGCCAGGCCCAGTGGCAACACGATCAGCAGCAGGAAAGCCTCGGCGAACGGTCGCACGGCGATGGCGGCATCCGCCTGCTCGCCGAGCATGAGCTGCAGGTACAGCGGCAACAGCAGCAGTTGCAGCAGCAACAGCAGCGGCGTGGCCGCCAGCACCAGGCGCGAATCGCCCCGGCCGAGATGGGTGAAGACCACCACGTAATCGATGCAGGGCGTCAGCAGCACCAGCAGCGCGCCCGCCAGCAGCGCGACGTTGCCGGCCAGCGGCAAAGTGATCAGCCAGACCAGCGCGGGCACCAGCACGAAGTTGGCCAGCAGCAGCGCGCCGACGAAGCAGCGATGGGCGAACGCCTGGCGCAGCTCGAGGAAGGGAATCTGCAGGAACATGGCGTACATCAGCACGGCGATGGCCGGGGTGATGGCCAATGCCGCGAGCTCGGCGAAGCCACCGGACACCACGCCTGCCACGGCCGCGGCGGCCACCGCGAGGAAATACAGTACGACCTGATGCTGCTCCAGCCAGTCCCGCGACATGCCCACGCTCCGAGTCAAGATCGCGGCATTATCGCAGCCGGAGGTGAAAGCGGCACGGCCGAATGGCCGCGCCGCCCGCCATCAGTGATGGTGCGCGCCGTGGCTGGCCGGCATCGGCGCCTCGCGGCGCACCGTGACCTCGACCTCGGTCTCGCCGGCCTTCTCGAAGCGCAGACGCAGCGGGAAGCGCTCGCCCTCCTTGGCCTGCTTGGCCACGCCGAACAGCATCACGTGGTAGCCCATGGGGGCGAATTCGGCCGAACCGCCAGCGGGAATCGCCACGCTCTGCACCTGCTGCATCTTCATCACGCCGCCGGCGTGCCGGTGCTCGTGCAGCTCGGCCTTCTCCGCCACCGGCGTGCTGGCGCCGAGCAGGCGGTCGTCCTCGGTGCCGCCGTTGCGGACCACGAAGTAGACGGCGGCGTTCTGGGTCACCGGCGGCATTTCCCGGGACCAGACGCCCTCGATCTGCAGCGGATTGGCGACCTGGGGATCGGCATGGGCCAGCAGCGAAGGCAGGAGCAGCGCGAGGCCGAACAGGGTTTTGCGGATGGTCATGAAAGGCTTCCTCAACATAGCGGGATGACGCGGCGCACGGCCGCGGAATGGTCAGGCGAGGAAGCGACCGGGAGAGGCGCGTGGCGACAGCGAGGGTCGCAGGTGCCGCGGCGACGGCCCCGCACGCAGCAGCGGCCGCAGGACCAGCGCGCCGGCCACGGCGGCCTCGGCGAAGGTGTGCACGCCGACATCGACCGTGATCGCCGCGGCGAAGCTCGAACAGAGCGGACAGGCCAGGCCATGCGCGGCGCCGTCCGCACCGTCGTCACCGATGCCGGGAGCGCCCTCGCCTCCCACCGAGCAGAACGCGCCATTCAGGCCGCTCAGACCCAGGCCGCTGGCCTGCCCCTGGTGGATGCCGCAGACAAACAGCCCCAGCAGGACGCTGGCGAGCAGCACCCAGGCGGTCAGGGAACGATGGTCACGGATCATTGGCATGGCGGCGACTGTACCACCGGCCGCGCGGGCCGCGACAGCGACGGCGCGCGGTCGATTGCCGCGCCAACGCACCGGCCTGTGCACCCCGTGAGCATCGCCGAGTCAGGCTGTACACTGGCGGCCCACACGACATTTTTCCGCGACCGGCGCACCCCGCGCGCCGGCCCTCAATCGCCACGGTGACAGCATGATCGAGGTAACCGAAGTTTCCATTGCCGACCTGCGCGCCGCGCTCGAGTCCGGCCGCACCACCGCCGTCGAACTGGTTCAGGCCTACCTCGCCCGCATCGACGCCTACGACGCTCCCGGCACGCCGACAGCGCTCAACGCGGTGGTGGTGCGCAACCCGCAGGCACTCGACGAGGCGCGCGCCTCCGATGCCCGTCGCGCCCACGGCGAGGCCCTCGGCCCGCTGGACGGCATTCCCTACACCGCCAAGGACAGCTACCTGGTCAAGGGCCTGACCGCCGCCTCCGGCAGCCCGGCTTTCAAGGACCTGGTGGCCCAGCGCGACGCCTTCACCATCGAACGCCTGCGCGCCGCCGGCGCCATCTGCCTGGGCAAGACCAACATGCCGCCCATGGCCAACGGCGGCATGCAGCGCGGCGTCTACGGCCGCGCCGAGAGCCCGTACAACGCGGCCTATCTGACCGCGCCCTTCGCCTCCGGGTCGTCCAACGGCGCCGGCACGGCGACCGCCGCCAGCTTCGCCGCCTTCGGCCTGGCCGAGGAGACCTGGTCCAGCGGCCGCGGCCCGGCCTCGAACAACGGCCTGTGCGCCTATACCCCGTCGCGCGGGGTGATCTCGGTGCGCGGCAACTGGCCGCTGACGCCGACCATGGACGTGGTCGTGCCCTACGCCCGCACCATGGCCGACCTGCTGGAGGTGCTGGACGTGATCGTCGCCGACGACGCCGACACCCGCGGCGACCTCTGGCGCCTGCAGCCCTGGGTGCCGATCCCCAAGGCCTCCGAGGTGCGCCCGGCATCCTACCTGGACCTCGCCGCCGCGCCGGACGCCCTCCGGGGCAAGCGCCTGGGCGTGCCGCGCATGTTCATCAACCGGGACCCGGAGATGGGCACCAGCGACAACCCCAGCATCGGCGGCCCGACCGGACAGCGCATCGACACCCGCGCCTCGGTGATCGACCTCTGGCAAGAAGCCCGCAAGGCGCTGGAAGCGGCCGGCGCCGAGGTGGTGGAGGTGGACTTCCCGCTGGTCTCCAACTGCGAGGGCGACCGCCCGGGCGCGCCGACCGTGTTCAACCGCGGCATCGTCACCCCGGAGTTCCTGCATGACGAGCTGTGGGAGCTGTCCGGCTGGGCCTTCGACGACTTCCTGCGCGCCAACGGCGACCCCGAGCTGAACCGGCTGGCCGACGTCGACGGCCCGCAGATCTTCCCGCACGACCCGGGCACGCTGCCCAACCGCGAAGGCGACCTGGCCGCCGGCATGGACGAGTACGTGAACATGGCCAAGCGCGGCATCAAGCCCTGGGACCAGATCGCCACCCTGCCCGACGGCCTGCGCGGCCTGGAAAAGACCCGCAAGCTCGACCTAGAGGACTGGATGGCGCAGCAGGGCCTCGACGCCGTGCTGTTCCCCACCGTCGCCGATGTCGGCCCGGCGGACGCCGACGTCAACCCGGCGTCCGCCGACATCGCCTGGAGCAACGGCGTGTGGGTGGCCAACGGCAACCTCGCCATCCGCCATCTGGGCGTGCCCACCGTCACCGTGCCGATGGGCGTGATGACGGACATCGGCATGCCGGTGGGCCTGACTTTCGCCGGCCGCGCCTACGACGACTCCGCCTTGCTGCGCCTGGCCGCGGCCTTCGAGGCCACCGGCTCGCGCCGCCGCGTGCCGCCGCGTACGCCGCCGCTGGCCGGCTGATCGGCCCGCGGCACCGTTTCGCATGACTCCGCCGGTACCTTCATCCATCGCAGCGCAGGTCGAGCTGACCCTCGCCCTGCTGCGGCAGCACCTGGTCGACGCGCTGCTGGCCGTGCACCTGTTCGGCTCGGCCGTGGATGGCGGGCTGTGCCCCGACAGTGATGTCGACCTGCTGGTGACGGTGGCCGCGCCGCTGGGCGAGCCGGTTCGGCAGCGACTGTTCCGCGATCTCCTCTCGGTTTCGGCCTGGCCGGCGACCGCAGACCTGCGTCCTCTGGAAGTGACGCTGGTGGTTCGCGACGACCTGCGGCCCTGGCGCTATCCGCCCCGGCGCGAGCTGCAGTTCGGCGAATGGCTGCGCGCCGAGATCCAGGCCGGAGCGATGCCGCCGTCGATGACCGATCCCGACCTGGCGATCCTGCTGACCCAGGCGCGGCAGCGCAGCGCCTGCCTGCTGGGCCCGGCCGCCATGGTCCTGCTCGACGCCGTGCCGCCGGCCGATCTGCGCCGGGCGCTGCACGATACCGTCGCGCAGTGGCGGGAGCCGGCCGACTGGCAGGGCGACGAGCGCAACGTGGTGCTGGCGATCGGGCGCATCTGGTTCACCCTCACCACGGGATCGATCGTCGCCAAGGACGTCGCCGCGGCCTGGCTGCTGGAGCGTTTGCCGGACCGCCACCGTCCGCTGCTGGCCGCCGCACGGGCCGCCTACCTCGGCGCAGCCGACCGGGCCTTCGAGTATGACCCGGCCGCGGTGGCGGCCTTCATCGAACATGCCAGGCGGGAGATCGAAGGCCTCGGCAACGCGCCGAGACACACCGACGACATCCGCGCGTGATACAGATGGAACGCATCACGGCCGCGGCCCTCTTAGTTTCGTAATGGAACATCAACCGGGCACAAAGCCTGTATTCAGTCGCAGTCAAAGACATGGAAATGCCTGCCCAGACCGTACCCACGCCGATGCCTGAAGAATCCTTGGATTTCCTGTCCAACGGCGGCGCCATCGGCGCCCTGATGCAAACTCTGGACTGGGCGCAATCGCCCCTCGGCGCGCCCTCCTCCTGGTCGCTCGGCCTCAAGAACCTGGTCGCCACCATGCTGCCGGTCGAGGCTCAGATCGTCATGTTCTGGGGGCCCGAGTTCGTCGCCCTGTACAACGACGCCTATGCCCCGAGCATCGGCGCCAAGCACCCGCAAGCCCTCGGCCGGCCGGCGGTGGAGAACTGGCGGGAACTGTGGGACGACCTGGAGCCGCTGCTGCGCGGCGTGTACGAGACCGGCAGGACCTTCTCGGCCAAGGACCGCCCCTTCTACATCGAGCGCCACGGCGTGGGCGAAACCGTCTACTTCGACGTGTCCTACTCCGCGGTGCGCGAAACCGACGGCTCCATCGGCGGCGTGCTGTGCGTGGTCAACGAGACCACCGAGCGCGTGCAGTTCGAGCGTCGCCAGGCCTTCCTGCTCGACCTCGGCCAGGCCCTGCCGCTGAGCAAGGCACCCGACCAGATCCTCGACGTCGCCCTGCACCGGCTCGGCGACATCCTCGGCGCGAGCCGCGTGTTCTATGGCGAGGACAACGGCGACGGGGTCAGCTTCACCGTGCGCCAGGACCATGTGCGCGACGTGCGCTCGGCAGTCGGCGTGTACCGCTATCGGGACTTCGGCATCCGCCTGCTGAAGTCGCTGCGCGAGGACCAGATCGTGATCCGCGAGGACCTCGCCGCCGAGCCCGGCCGCAGTGTCGGCGAGACCGCGCTGAGCGATGAGCTGGCTATCGCCGCCGCGCTCCATATCCCGGTGGTGCGCCATGGCGCCCTGGAGGCCGTGCTGGCGGTCCACTACGACCAGCCGCGCCACTTCACCGAACACGAGCTGCGCCTGGCCGAGGACGCCGCCAAGTTGGCCTGGAGCGCCATCGGCCACGCCCGCGCCGAGGCTGCACTGCGCGCCAGTTCGGCGCAGCTGTCGGCGATGTTCGACCAGGCCAGCGCGGGCATCGCCGTGTGCGACCGCCACTGGCGCTTCACCCGGGTCAACGACCGCTACTGCGAGATCGTCGGCCGCCCGCGCGAAGCGCTGCTCGGGCTGCGCATGCACGACATCACCTACCCCGACGACCTCTCCACCCACGCCTCGCAGTGCGAATTGACGCTCGAGGGCGGCGCGCCCTACGAGGTCACCAAGCGCTACGCCCGCCCGGACGGCACGCCGGTCTGGGTACAGAACCAGATCACCCCGCTGGTCGACCCGCTCGGCAATACCGCCGGCATGCTCTGCGTGTGCATGGACGTCAGCGCCCGGGTGCGCGCCGAGGTGGAATTGCGCGAGCTGAACGAAGGCCTGGAAGAACGCGTCGCCGCCATGGTCGCCCAGCGCGAGGCGGCCGTGGCGCAGCTGCACGAAGTGCGCAAGATGGAGACCATCGGCCAGCTCACCGGCGGCATCGCCCACGACTTCAACAACCTGCTGACGCCGATCATGGGCGCGCTGGAACTGATCCGCCGCCGCCTCGATGACGAGCGCTCGCGCAACCTGATCGACGGCGCGCTGCAGGCCGCGGATCGTGCCCGCACCCTGGTCGGCCGGCTGCTGACCTTCGCCCGCCGGCAGACGCTCAAGCCGCAGGCGGTGGAGCTCAATGCGCTGGTGGGCGACATGCGCGACCTCATCGCCCGCTCGCTCGAGCCGATGATCGAGGTCGCCGTCGAGATTCCCGGCAACCTGCCGTCCGTGATGGTCGACCCACACCAATTGGAGCTGGCCATCCTCAACCTGGCGGTCAACGCCCGCGATGCCATGGAAGACGGCGGCCGCTTGGAAATCGCCGCGGCCTTCGAAGAGGTGGCCGAGGGCGCGGTGAACGGCCTGGAGGCCGGCCGCTATGCGCGCCTGATAGTCAGCGACAACGGCAGCGGTATGGATGCGATCACCCTGGAGCGCTGCGCCGAACCGTTCTTCTCCACCAAGGGCGTGGGCCGGGGCACCGGGCTCGGCCTGTCCATGGTGCAGGGCCTGGCGGCGCAGTCCGGCGGCGGGCTCGGCATCGCCTCGGAACCGGGTCGGGGCACCCGGGTGAGCATCTGGCTGCCGGCCACCGAGGCCCCGGCCGAGCACGAGGGCGAGGACTCCGCCGACGCCCCGCTGGCGCCGCGGCCGACCCAGGTGCTGCTGGTCGACGACGAGGACATGGTGCGCCACACCACCCTGCTGCAGCTGCATGACCTCGGTTACCAGGTGGCCGAGGCGCCTTCCGCGGCCGCCGCCCTGCGCATGATCGACGAGGGACTGAAGCCGGATGTGCTGGTCACCGACCACATCATGGCCGAAAAGACCGGCGCCCAACTGGCCCAGGAGCTGCGCCAGCGCATGCCGGAGCTGCCGGTGCTGATCATCACCGGCTATGCCAATCTCTCGCCGGCGCAGATCGATGGCTTCGAGGTGCTGGCCAAGCCTTTCCGCCGTACCGAGCTGGCGGCTCATCTCTCGCAGATGGTCAATCCAACCAGCTGACCTGACCTGCGCTCGCGCTGCTTCGATATCGACGCCCGGCCGGAGCTACCGGCCGGGCACTTCGTGCTTCATTGCCGGGGGACGAGGCCGACTCAATCCAGGGTGCCGGGGTCGGACGCGGGATCGGTCGGGCCACCGGGCGACGAATGCTCGCCGGCGTCGTCACGCTTTCCTTCGTTGCGCGCGTCGCCGTCGTTGCTGTTGACCGGGCGGCCGTCCTCGATGCGCACCTCGCCGTCCTCCATGTGCGTCTCCATTTCCTGCTGCGGTGTCGGCGTGCCCTGGCCGCTCGGCGCGGAGCCCTCGTCCGCCTCGGGGCTGCCGGCCGGTGCCTGGGAGTACGCCGCGGCGGCGAACAATAGCGTGGTGACGAGGGTGAGCTGGGGAAGCGCTTTCATGGAGGTACTCCTGTGAGGGTCTATCAGGTTCGTCCGGACTGCGCCGGACATGGTTCGCCCCGCATGACCGGCGGTCGCGCCGCCGCCCATCGTAATGGCTGAACTCCCGTTGCAGAGCGCCCTTCTCAACTCTGTCACCCCACACCAAAGGAGCGAGCCCCATGGCCACCCCAACCGAAAACCTGCTCGACTGGCTGCGCGATGCCCATGCGATGGAGCAACAGGCGGAGAAGATGCTGAAGGCCCAGGCCGAGCGGCTGGAGCACTATCCCGAACTGAAGGCACGTATCGAACAGCACATCGTGGAGACCCAAGGCCAGCAGGAGCTGCTCGGCAACTGCCTGCAGCGCCTCGGTAGCAGCCCATCCACCATCAAGGACATGTCCGCCAAGCTGATGGCCTTCGGTCAGGCCATGGCCGGCATGACCGTGAGCGACGAAGTGGTCAAGGGCGCCATGAGTGGCTACGTGTTCGAGAACCTGGAGATCGCCGCGTACACCGTGCTGATCAGCGCGGCCAAGGCAGTCGGCGATAGCGAAACGCAACGCGCCTGCGAGCAGATCCTGCCGCAGGAAATTGCCATGGCCGACTGGCTGCGCGACCATCTCCCGCAAATCACCGAGGCCTTCCTGGCCCGCTCCGCCGCCCCCAATACCGAAGCCAAACGCTGAGCGAGGACAGCGCCGGCGTGCCGGCGCTCATAGTGAATGCTGAAGACCCTCACCTTCGCCATCGTACACTTCACCATCGCCTTCACCGTGGCTTATCTGCTCACCGGCGACCTTCTCACCGGCGGGCTCATCGCCCTGCTGGAACCGGCCTGCAACACCGTGGCCTTCTTCTTCCACGAGAAGGCCTGGCAGCGCTTCGGCAAGAACACCGAGGCGCGCCACGACGGCTGTGGTCACGGCGGGCTGCTGCGGGTATTCAGGAAGGATTGAGCGGGGCCGGCGCGTCACGCACCGGCTAGGCCCGGCTCATCGGCGGAAGCCTGGCAATACAGGCTGAGCAGCTTGCGGATCTGCCGCTTTACCGGCAGGCGGCCCAGATCGTCGACGGAGCACCAGCGGCAGTCGGCGATCTCGTTCTGCGGCCGGGCGGTCAGCGAGTCGGCGACCGCCAGGCGAAAGACGTGGTGGGTGCCCTTCCCGAACTCATGCAGGGCCAGATACTCGATGGCCTTGAAGGCCAGCCCGGTTTCCTCGCTCAGCTCGCGCAGCGCCGCCTCGGTCGGCCCCTCGTCGGCCTCGATCTTGCCGCCTGGCAGGGTCCACTTCGCCTCCGGCTTGCGCACCAGCAGCACCTGATCCTGCCGATGGCAGATGACGGTGGCGCGCGATTTCGCTGCTTTGCTCATGCATCCTCCAAACGCTGTGACCTTGGGGCCACGGCGGCCGGATAAAAGTTCGACTCGATTCGTTCAACGGCTCACATCCGCGGCTCTGGTCATCGCGCGGTTGCCCTGCGTGGGGAAAGACGGGTTAAGCTGCTGCCCTGCCTGCCCGCATGACTGCCACGGAGGATCGAACCCCATGAACCGTCTCCATTGCGCCAGCTACGAGGCCCCGCTCTGGCGCGGAAACGATTCGCTGCATCTCGAAGTGCTCTGCCAGGACGACCACGTGCTGCTGATCACCCTGGTCTTCCGTGGCATCACTCAGGCGCTCTACCGGCCGCAGTCGCCCTCGAAACTCGAGCGTGGCCAGGCGGAACGCTACTGTCGGCTTGCCGTGGGGCAGTTTCAGGCGAGTGGCATCGCGTTGATTCACGAGGAGCGCCGCAACCCGTTGCAGCGTCCCGTGCATACCCTGCGTCTCGACGCAACGAGCTACCAGGGCGTGCTGCTGAGCCTGCCGGTGGCGGCCAGCGCCTAGGGCCGGGCGCACCTCAGGCGCGCTGACGGTCATCCAGCACCAGGGCATCGCGCACCTGGCGCAGCTCGGCGGCATCCTGGTTGAGGCGATGGATCACCCGATACAGCTGTTGCCGCAATACCTCGTCGCCGAGGCTCTCCGCCGCACGCATGACCGACACGGCGGCATCCTCGTTACGCGATGCGATGGCATCAATGATCTTCCTGACAGAACGCGACACGATGTAAGCCTCAAATGATCCGATGTGAACTCTAGACCTTCGATATTTCCTTTAGGTTTCACTTACTTACGGACCTTTCGGCGCCTTGCGGAAAAGCGCGCGACAAGCCGCTGCCGCCGCCGTTTCCGGCGGGTCGGCAGCGGCTTACGGCCTACGCGGGAATGGCCATGGCCAGGGGTTCCCGCGCCCATACACGGTGCTGCCCCATGGCCTTGACGAAGTCCGCGCAGAGTTCCTTCGCCGTGGCGGCGCTGAGCAGTCCGGCGTCCGGTTTGAGGCGCAGCTCGCCGGCCAGAGCGCCGGTGTCGCCGCACAGGGCAATGGCCTTGAGGTGCTTGTAGGCCTCCATCAGGTAATGCAGGCCGCTGCCATCGGCCCGCAGCGCGTCGGCCACGCCGGCACCGCCGGGTACGAACACCGCATCGAAGGCGATGGAGGGCATGGTGGCGAAGCTGGCGTCGGGCATCAGCGTGTTGCCGTCGCTGGTCCTCACCGCCGCCGAGCTCGGCCCGATCAGCTTGCTCATCGCCCCCTCGCGGTTGAGCACGTCGATGATGTGGCTGATATCACCGGCATCGGCCCCCGGCAGCAGCAGGATGGCCACCTTGCGCGAACGGATGTTGCCCGGAAGCAGGTTGGCCTGGCTCAGCGCCGGCGAATCCTGCAGCGCCGCCGTGACGGGCGCGGCGGTGGTTCCGACCGGCGCCGGCAGGCCGAGGTTCTCCGCCACGCGCGTGGCCAGCACCAGGTCGATGTTGGCGAGAATCTCGTTGACCTCGCGCTCGCGGATTTCGCGGCGTTCGACCTTGCCCAGCTCGAAGCTGTAGGCAGAGATCATGTGCTCCTTCTCATGCGGCGCCATGCTGTTCCAGAACAGCCGTGCCTGGGAGAAGTGGTCGGCGAACGAATCCGCGCGCTTGCGCAACTTCACTCCGCTCATCGGCTCCGGGTACGAGGCGAAGCCGCCGCCGCTGGCCGCCGGCGGCGTTTCCTTGGGCCAGCCGCCGTCGATGGAGTTGGGCTCGTACGACGCCCTGCCCTTGTTGATGGTCTGCCGATGCGGCGCGTCGCGCTGGTTGTTGTGAAACGGGCACAGCGGGCGGTTGATCGGGATCTCGTTGAAGTTAGGGCCGCCCAGGCGCAGCAGCTGGGTATCGGTGTAGGAGAACAGCCGGCCCTGCAGCAGCGGGTCGTTGGTGAAGTCGATACCCGGCACGATGTGGCCGATGTGGAAGGCCGCCTGCTCGGTCTCTGCGAAGAAGTTGTCCGGGTTGCGGTTGAGCGTCATCTTGCCGACGGGCCGCACCGGCACCAGTTCCTCGGGCACCAGCTTGGTGGGGTCGAGCAGGTCGAAGTCGTACTTGTGCTCGTCCTCCTCCGGGATCACCTGAACACCCAGCTCCCACTCCGGGTAGTCGCCGTTCTCGATGTCTTCCCACAGTTGCCGGCGATTGAAGTCCGGGTCCTTGCCGGCGAGCTTCTGCGCCTCGTCCCAGACCAGCGAGCAGACGCCCGAAACCGGCTTCCAGTGGAACTTGACGAACACGCTGCGGCCCTCGGCATTGACCAGGCGGAAAGTGTGCACGCCGAAGCCCTCCATCATCCGGTAGGCGACCGGGATGGCGCGGTCGGACATCAGCCACTGCACCATGTGCGCCGTCTCCGGCTGCAGCGAGACGAAGTCCCAGAAGGTGTCATGGGCGGACGCGCCGGTGGGGATCTCGTTGTGCGGCTCCGGCTTCACCGCGTGGACCAGGTCGGGGAACTTAATCGCGTCCTGGATGAAGAACACCGGCATGTTGTTGCCGACCAGGTCGAAGTTGCCCTCGTCGGTGTAGAACTTGGTGGCGAAGCCGCGCACGTCGCGGACGGTGTCGGCCGAACCGCGCGGACCCTGCACGGTGGAGAAGCGCACGAACACCGGCGTTTTCTTCTCCGGGTGGTTGAGGAAGTCGGCCTTGGTCAGGTCACTCAGCGGCTCATAGACCTGGAAGTAGCCATGGGCGGCCGAGCCGCGGGCGTGCACCACGCGCTCGGGGATGCGCTCGTGATCGAAGTGGGTGATCTTTTCGCGCATCAGGAAGTCTTCGAGCAGCGAGGGACCGCGTTCGCCGGCTTTGAGCGTGTTCTGGTTGTCGGCCACGCGCACCCCGGTATTGGAGGTGAGGGCCTCGTCGGTGGCGTCCTCGCGCCACTGTTCCAGTTGTTCCAGCTTGGCGTTGCTGTTGGCGCGGTCCAGCGCGTTGCTGCCGGCGACCTGGCTCGGTTTCTTGGTGGACATGGTCTGTCTCCTCATGGCTAAGGGGTGGGGCCCTGTAGCTATGAGAAAGCCTAGCGCGAGAGGTTCTAGGGATTTTGTCGGCTGCGCGGCGACTCACTGCTCGCGCGGGATGATGGAAATCTTGCCGTTGCGTTCGATGATGGCGAACTTGATCTGCTCGACGCGCTCCAGCCCGTTCTCGCGTGCCGACTCCATGATGTCGTCCAACCGCAGACGCGCCTTGGCCAGACGCTCCTCCAGGGCCACACCGTTTTCCACCACGATGGTCGGTGAGCCGTCGAGCAGGTAGGCGATGCGCTCGGAGCGCCGCTTGAGCAGCGAGGCGCCGACGTCGATGGCGATCAGCGTCATGATCACCAGCACGGCGTTGGTGACCGAGAAGTCTTCACCCAGCAGGGCCTGCTGGGTGGCCTCGCCGATGATCAGCAGCAGCACGAAGTCGAAGGTGGTCAGCTGCGCCAGCGAACGGCGGCCGGCGAGCTTAAACAGGATCAGCAGGGCAATGTAGATGGCGGCGGCGCGCAGCACGGCGTCCATATCGGACTCCTAAGAAAGGGGGTCAGGGATAGATGAACTGGCGCAGCTCGACTTGCTGGTCGGCGACGCTCAGGGACGAGGCGAAGGGCCCGACACCGTCGGCCTTGAGCTGGATGCGCACCCGCACCTGGCCCTGTTCGTTGGCGGCCATGCGCAGGCGCAGGCCGTTGCCCGGGTGACTGATGCTCTGCTGCGGCTCGGGCTGCATGGACTCGATGCTGAAGCCGTCGAGCAGTTCGCCGGCCAGGATGATGTCCAGCGAATCCCCCGTTCCTCGGGCATCGACCATCAGCTGCGACTGGGCGCCGTTGCGGGCGAAACGCTGGTACTCCACCCGCAGGCTGTTGTCGGCCGTCGCCGCCGACGCGGTGCTGAGCGGCCCCTTGGAAAACAGCCCGGCCAGGGCCAGCACCGCCAGCAGCACCAGGCAGTACCAGCCCAGCCGCTCCATGCGCCAGGCCATTCGTTGCAACGGCATGTTCTCGCGCACCGGGTAGGTGCGGCTGCGGCCCTCGTCGGCGCCCATGGCAATCTCCGGCTGTGCGCAATCGCGTTACAAGGAGTGACCGGTGCCTCGCCCTCCGAGTTCGCAGAAAAACCGCCCGGTGACCACCCGTCCCGCGGCCTGAACTCGCCCGCATCATGCCCGTTCGATACCTCATCGACCCCACGAACGAGGAACGACTGATGCGCGCACTCACCTACCACGGCAGCCACGATGTCCGCGTCGAGACGGTGGCCGACCCTATCCTGCAGGCCGACGACGACGTCATCCTGCGCGTGACCGCCACCGCCATCTGCGGCTCGGACCTGCACCTGTACCGCGGCAAGATTCCGCAGGTGAAGGACGGCGACATCTTCGGCCACGAGTTCATGGGCGAGGTGGTGGAAACCGGCAGCGGCGTGACCGGGCTGAACAAGGGCGACCGGGTCGTGGTGCCGTTCGTCATCGCCTGCGGCACCTGCTTCTTCTGCGCCATGAACCTGCACGCGGCCTGCGAGACCACCAACACCGGCCGCGGCGCCATCCTCAACAAGAAGCAGATTCCGCCGGGCGCCGCGCTATTCGGTTACAGCCACCTCTACGGCGGCGTACCCGGCGGCCAGGCCGAATACGTGCGGGTGCCCAAGGCCAACGTCGGGCCGATGAAGATTCCCGGCACGCTGCAGGACGAGCAGGTGCTGTTCCTCACCGACATCCTGCCCACTGGCTACCAGGCCGCGGTCAACGCCGGCATCGGCCCGGGCAGCAGCGTGGCCATCTATGGCGCCGGCCCGGTCGGCCTGATGAGCGCGGCCTGCGCACGGCTGCTGGGCGCCGAACAGATCTTCATGGTCGATCAGGTGCCCTATCGCCTGGAATTCGCCCGCCAGACCTACGGCGTGATCCCGATCAACTTCGACGAGATCGACGACCCGGCCGCCGCCATCATCGAACGCACCGCCGGCCACCGCGGAGTGGATGCCGCCATCGATGCGGTCGGCTTCGAGGCCAAGGGCAGCACCACCGAGACCATCCTCACCACCCTCAAGCTCGAGGCCAGCAGCGGCAAGGCCCTGCGCCAGTGCATCGCCGCCGTGCGCCGTGGCGGCACGGTGAGCGTGCCGGGGGTGTATGCCGGCTTCATCCACGGTTTCCTGTTCGGCGACGCCTTCGACAAGGGCCTGACCTTCAAGATGGGCCAGACCCACGTACAGCCGCTGCTGCCGACCCTGCTGGAACACGTCGAACGCGGCGAGCTCAAGCCCGACGTGATCATCAGCCATCGCATGTCCCTGGAACAGGCCGCCGAGGGCTACCGGATCTTCGACAAGATGGAAGAGGACTGCCGCAAGGTCATCCTGCGGCCGTGAGCCGCGCGGCTTCGGCAGGGCCTCCACAAATCTATGACGGATCGCCGTAGGGTGCGCCGTGCGCACCTGTGCATCGTCGCGGGCATCGTTTGGTGCGCGCGGCGCACCCTACGCAACGCGCAGGGCATTCCACGAACCTATGACGGATCTCCGTCGGGTGCGCTGTGCGCACCTGGGGCATCTTCGCAGGCATCGGTTGGTGCGCGCGGCGCACCCTACGCAACGCGCAGGGCACCACGAACCTATGGCGGATCGCCGTAGGGTGCGCCGTGCGCACCTGAGGCATCTCGCACGCATCGGTTGGTGCGCGCGGCGCACCCTACGCAACGCGCAGGCCTTCACGAATCTATGACGGATCGCCGTAGGGTGCGCCGTGCGCACCTGGGGCATCTTCGCAGGCGCCGATTGGTGCGCGCGGCGCACCCTACGCACGCGCCGGAATACTCCACGGCTCTCTGACAAATCGCCGTAGGGTGCGCCGTGCGCACCTAGGGCATCTTCTCGGGCGATTGGTGCGCGCGCACCCTACGCGACGCGCTGCGGGCCCTTCACAACGCTCCGGCAAATGCCGTCATAGTGACGTTCGGGTGAAAGAAAGGAACTGGGAGAGTCGGCCTAGGTGCTCGGCCTTGAAGATCGCGGATCGAACCGGGCGGTGATCGCGTCGGGCGGAGGAGGCCCGAGCGGGCCTCCCTGAGCGGCGTTACGTCTTACTGACGGCCACCCTGGCGGCCGCCGCCGTGGCTGTTTTGACCGCCTTTGCGTCCGGCCTCGGAAGCCTTATCGCGGTCGTTGGCGAAATTGCCTCCACTGTTCTGCCCGCCTTTCCGGCCGGCTTCGGAGGCCTTCTCACGGTCGTTGGCAAAGTTGCCGGGATTGCGATTGGTCATTTTGAATTTCTCCAGACTTGCAGTGGCGTTATTGCCCCCTGCGTTCTGTGGAGAAGAATGGCGCCGCAGACGTTCAGTCTCTTTCCACGCTGCGCTCGCAAGCGGCTGACGAGCGGTCTGCAAGCCAGACGCGGGCTCCGGGCTCGCTTGTCGACGCGATGCAAATCCGGCTCGGCGCACGGCCAACGACCCATGGCGCTGCGGCGTGCATGGGCGCTGCGGCGAGCCGTCCCGGGCGCCATCGCCGGCAGCAGACGCGCCCGTGCCGGCCATCCCTCGCATCGCCATCACGTCGCGTGCCGCCTCGCGTGCCTCGGCCCACATCCGACGCAGCCCGGGCGATCGGCGGAACTTGTGGCGAAGCGGCCGGCTCCATCCACAGAGCTGCGCGACGAAGGAACCACGATGGAAGCGAACGACGTTTGGTACGACAACGCGGTGTCCTATCAGCTGGACGTGGCCACCTTCCACGACTCCAACGGCGACGGTATCGGCGACTTCCCGGGCCTCACCGCACGCCTGGACTACCTGCGCCAGCTGGGCATCAACAGCCTGCTGCTGATGCCCTTCCACCCCTCCTCCGACCGCGACGACGGCTACGACGTGATCGACCACTACGGCATCGATCCGCACCTGGGCACCTTCGGCGACTTCAGCGAATTCATCGACGAGGCGCGGGTGCGCGGCATCCGCGTGATGCTCGATCTGGTGGTCAACCACACATCCGACCAGCACCCCTGGTTCCAGGCCTCGCGCCGGCGCGACTCGAAATTCCGCGACTATTACGTGTGGGTCGACAAGCCCGACGACGACCACCGCGACCAGGTGATGTTTCCTGACCAGTACGACAGCGTCTGGACCTATGACGAGCAGGCAGGCGCCTACTTCTTCCACCGTTTCCACGATTTCCAGCCCTCGCTCAACCACGGCCACCCGGAGGTGCGCCGCGAGGTCATGCGCATCCTCAGCTTCTGGCTGGCGCTGGGCATCGATGGCTTCCGCGTCGACGCCGTGCCCTACCTGGTCCAGCCCAAGGGCCCGGCCCAGCAACACCCCGACCCGCACGAATACCTGCGCCAGCTGCGGCGCCACGTCACCCGCTACGGTCACGGCGCCCTCCTGGTGGGCGAAGCCAACGTCGCGCCGCACGAGCTGGGCGACTTCTTCGGCAACGGCGACCAGCTGAACCAGCTGTTCAACTTCATCGGTGCCGAGCGCCTGTTTCTCGCCCTGGCGCGCGAGGATGCCGCGCCGATCCGCGAGCTTGAAGCCCTGCTGCCACCGCTGCCGCCGAGCGCCCAGTGGATGAACTTCCTGCGCCACCACGACGAGCTGAGCCTGGTGTGGACGGACGAGTCCACCCGCGAGGAAATGCTCGAGGTTCTCGCGCCGGACGAGCACATGCGCATCTACGGCCGCGGCTGCCGTCGCCGGCTCGCGCCCATGCTGGGCGATCCGGCCAAGGTGCGCCTGGCCCTGAGCCTGCTGTTCAGCCGCAGCGGCGCGCCCTTGCTCTACTACGGCGACGAGATCGGCATGGGCGAGGCCATGGAACTGCCGGACCGCTTTCCGGTGCGTACGGCCATGCAGTGGTCGGCCCAGGCCAACGGCGGCTTCTCCAGGGCCGAGAAGCACCAGCTGATCCGCCCGGTGATCGAGGACGGCGACTACGGCTACCCGCGGCTCAACGTCACCGACCAGTGGCTCGATCCGGACTCCCAGCTCAACTACACCCGCCGCCTGATCGAGGTGCGTCGCTCCTGCCCCGAGTTCGGCCTGGGGCGGCACGAGTTCATCGAATACGACGGTGGCAGCGAGGTCCTCGCTGAGAGCTACTGCCTGGACGACGGCCAGGTGGTGTGCGTGCACAACCTGTCGCGCCAGGCTCGCCAGGTACGCGTGCGTCACCCCGGCATGGCCGACCGCGACTGCTACGAGCTGATCGCCCGGCGCCGGCTGCGCGCCGACCCCATCGGCTGGCTGACGGTGGAACTGCCGGCCTACGGCTGCACCTGGTGGCGGGTCGGCTCGATCTTCTCGCCGGGCGAGAGCGGCGCCAGCGTGGCTAACGCACTTGCGGAAGCACCGAGCTAGCGAAGGCTTCGATGAAACCGCGCTGGTGGCGATTGACGTTGTGCAGGTAGATGTGCTCGAAGCCCTGCGCGATGTCCTGGCGCAGGCGGTCCGCGTGCCACGCCAGGTCGCTGCCGATGCGCACCTGCTCGCACAGGTCCTGGGGGCGCACGGTTCCGGCGGCGGCCTCGAAGTCCGCCACGCTGCGCAGTTCCTGGGACAGCGAGCCCGGCAGCACGTTGGTCCGCCACTGTTGGTGGGCGCCGCGCAGGGCCTCGTCGTCATCCTCGGCGTAGGACAGCTTGACCTGCAGCAGCAATGGCTTGCCTTCGCCGCCACCCTCGCGGAAGGCGTCGATGATGCGCTGCTGTTTTTCCACCGTGGAGCTGACGGTGATCATGCCGTCCGCCCAGCCGCCGGCCCAGCGCGCGGTCTCCTCCGACAGCACCGCCGCGTAGAGCGCCGGCGGCGTCTGCGGCAGGCTGTACAGGCGCGCCCGCTCGACCGTCAGCAGGCCACAGCGCGACACCTCCTCGCCCGCCCATAGCGCGCGGATGATCGCCACCGCCTCGGCCAGCCGCGCGTTGCGCTCGGGCTTGATCGGCCAGCGCTCGCCGGTGATGGATTCGTTGATCGCCTCGCCGCTGCCCACCGCCAGCCAGAAGCGCCCCGGGTACATTTCGGCCAGGGTCGCGGCGGCCTGGGCGATCAGCGCCGGGTGGTAGCGGAAGCACGGCGTGTTGACCACGCCGAAGTCGAAGCCGGTGCCCTGCAGGGCCGCGCCCAGCCATGACCAGGCGAAGCCGCTGTGGCCCTGGTCCTCGCTCCAGGGGTGGAAATGGTCCGAGCACATGCCGGCGTCGAAGCCGGCGTGTTCCGCGAGCTGCATCAGTTGCAGCAGCTCGCCGGGAGGAAACTGTTCGTGGGAAGCGTGGTATCCGATCACGGGCATGGAGTCACCTGGTCATGCGGCTGGCTCTCTATCGAGGAAGCCGTCTGGCTCGGAGTTCCACCGGCAGGATGGGCGGCACCGACCATTCGGAGATCCACCCGAACTCTGCGCGGCCCCGGGCTTCAACACTAGGTAACGCGGATTCGCAGACCGCTGCGAACGAACCCACTCCAGCCCCAGGAGAACCATCATGAAAGTGCGAGAAATCATGAGCCGCGAAGTGCGCACCATCGCCCCCTCCACCAGCCTGCGCGAGGCCGCCGAGCTGATGCGCAAGGTCGACATCGGCGCGCTGATCGTCAACGACGACGACCGCATGAGCGGCGTGCTGACCGACCGCGACATCGTCATCCGCGCGGTGGCCGACGGCCTGGACATGTCCACCCCGGTGAGCCAGGTGATGAGCGGCGAGGTGTGCTACTGCTTCGACGACGAAGAGGTCGACCATATCGCCAAGAACATGGCGCAGATCGAGAAGCGCAGGCTGCCGGTGGTCAACCGCGAGAAGCGCCTGGTCGGCATCGTCTCGCTGGCCAATATCGCCACCTGCAATGCCGACAAGCTCAGCGCCAACCTGCTGCGCGGCGTGGCGCGCATGCACTGATGGCGAGAACCCGGCGCGCTACGGCAGGTGCTTGCCGGGTGTGCGCCGGGGCCGGCGCAGCCGGGCCAGCAGCAGGCCGAGCAGGTAGCTGCCCAGGATCGGCACGATCAGGCCGAGCAGCGCCTCGGCCAGCAGGTTCCAGTTGAGCAGGCTCTCGCGATCCCGCATCTGCCATGTCTGCGCGACGTAAAACAGCACCACGCCCGTCCACAGGATGGAACACAGCATCCACAGCCGCCGCCATCCATTCATCGTATTCCCACGCTCCCCGTTCTCGCCTGTTCGCTGCCCCGCTCCGCCTCGTCGGGTACTATGCCGTCCCGGTCAGAGCGGCGCACACTGCGGTTACCACAGCATCGCCGCACGGCCCGAGCCTCGACCGCCCCGGACATATGAGTTATATCAGGCTTCCGCCGATCCGCCCGGCAATGCTGCCGTCACCCCGCATGGAGGGCCTTTCGATGATCAATCCGCAAACGGCCAGCATGCTGGCGCACTACAAGCGCTGGGCCGACCGGCTGCTGTACGACAGCCTCGCCGCTCTGCCCTCCGAGGAAATCGTCAAGCAGCGTGCCGGCCCGTTGAAGAGCATTCTCAACATCCTCAACCATGTCTATGTGGTCGACCGCATCTGGCAGGCCCACCTGCTGCGCGGCGAGCACGGCATCAAGTCGCGCATGGAGATTCCCTTCCCCGATCCGCTCGAATTACGCCGGGCCCAGGAAGAGATGAACGTCTGGTTCGTCGCCTGGGCGGCGCAACAGACCGAGGCTTCGCTGGGCGAGGCCTGGGAGTTCGCCTTTCTCTCCGGGCAGTGCGGCGTGATGAGTGCCGGCAGCATGTTCCTGCACGCGGTCAACCACGCCACTTTTCACCGTGGCTGGATCACCCAGCTGTTTTTCGAGATTCCCGCGCCACCGCCGGTGACGGACCTCTGCGTCTATCTCACCGAGGTGCACGGCGACCCGCTGCAGGCCTGCTGAGCGGGCAAAACAAACCCGGCCTCGGCCGGGTTGCTGTTTCAGCGCTGCCCTTCCACCTGGGGTGGAATCAACTCGACACCCTCCATCGGGTCGCGCCAGTCCCGCGGGCTGGCACGATCCTGGATGTTCTCGCCGCGCTCGACGGGCGTGTTGTTCGGGACCGGGTTCTGTCTTTCCTGCAGTTGTTCGCGTGGCATGGTTCACCTCGACTGGCCGGAATTGGCCGTACGAGGTTCGAGGCACCATGCCGAGCAGGCGTTCAACCCCTCTCGTCGGCTGCCGGCATGAATAGAGCTCTCACCGCCGCATGGCCCAGCGCGCGGGCCTCGGCCAGCGCCTCCTCGCCGCGCGCGGTGCCCTCGACGGTGAAGAACCGCAGGTCGCGCAGCCCGACCGTGGCCAGCGCCGCCTGCAGGTAGGGGCGCAGGAAATCCGGCTGGCGCGCCTGCTCGCCGCTGATCAGGCCGCCCGATGAGAGTGCCACATACACCGGCCGGTCGCGCAGCACGCCGACCTTGCCCTGGGGCGTGGGCGTGAAGGTCACGCGTACCCGCACGATATGGTCGATCCACACCTTGAGCGCCGAGGGCACCGTGTAGTTGTGCATCGGCGTGGCGATCAGCAGTACGTCGGCGGCATCGAGCTGGTGAATCAGTTCGTCCGAGCGGCGCTGGGCATCGCCCGGCTGCGGCAGGTCCACCGGCGAGGCCAGCGCCAGGGCGTAGGCGGCGTCCACATGCGGCAGCGGGTTGAGGTCGAGGTCGGTGAGGTCGATGGCGCGACCACCGGACTGCACGGCGATGCCCTCGAGGATCTGCTGCGACAGGCGCAGGCTTTCGGACTCGGCTCCCCGTGGGCTGGCGATGAGCCGCAGGACGCGCAGCGGGCCGAGGGACGAACGGTGGGACGGGGCGAGTGGTTGGCTCATGGTCATCTACATCCGGTAGGTGTCAGGGCGGCGTGGCGAAGCCGGGCCAGTATGGCCCGCTCGCCCGGTGCCAAGAAGGGGTGTTGGCTGGCCCATTTGAGCGGGTTCATCTGGGCTGGGATCTGCGGCCGGGCATCAGTGCCGCGGCAACGCCTCGAGGATTTTCCGCACCTGCTGCGCCGCCTCGAAGATCGCACTCTCCGCGTATGGCGCAAAGCCGATCACCAGTCCCGGCGGCCGCGGCGCGTGGCAGTAGGCGGACAGCGGCAGCAGGTCGATGCCTTGCTCCTGCAGCGCCGCGCAGGCACTCGCCTCATCGTCCAGCTGCAGGCGGCAGGCGATGTCCAGGCCGGCGCGGATCGGCGGCACCTCGATCAGCCCGCGCCAGTGCCGCTGCGCCGCCTCGCTCAGCGCATCGGCCCGCGCGGCATAGAGCTTGCGCATCCGCCGCACATGGCGGTCGAAGTGGCCGTCGGCGATGAACGACGCCAGCACCGCCTGGCTGAGGCTGTTGGCATGCCGCGCGGTCAATGCCGAGGCGCGGGTGAAGGGCTCCACCAGCTGCGGCGGCAGCACCAGATAGGCAAGGCGCACGGCCGGGAACATCAGCTTGCTGAAGGTGCCGGCGAGGATCACCGAGCTGTCCGCCGCCGGCAGCGAGCGCAGCGCCGGAATCGGTTTGGCGATGAAGCGGTACTCGCTGTCGTAGTCGTCCTCGATGATGTAGGCGCCGCTCTCGGCGGCCCAGCGCAGCAGAGCCAGGCGGCGCGCGGGTGAAAGCTCGCCGCCTAGTGGCAACTGGCGCGAGGGCGTCACATAGGCCAGCCGCGCCTTCGGCGCCAGGCGGATGCCCTCCTCCACGCGCAGGCCGTGCTTGTCCACCGGCACGTTCACCCAGCTGCAACCGGACACCTGCATCAGCTGCCGTGCGCCCGGGTAGGCCGGGTCCTCCAGCCAGATCTGTTCGCCCTGCGGCACCAGCAACCGCAGGCACAGGTCGATGCCCTGCTGCACGCTGCTGAGCACCAGGATGCGCTCCGCCGACACCTGCACGCCGCGGGCGATGGCCAGGTAGCCGGCGATGGCCTCGCGCAGCGCCGGCAGGCCGGACGGGTCGGAATCGAGCAGGGTCGACAGGCGCGACGAGCGCAGCTGCTGGATATGCAGCTTGCGCCACAGGTCGACGGGAAAGGCGCTGACGTCGCCGCGATGGGGGAAGAACGGCCGGCTGCCCGGCGTGACGGCGCGCCGGCCGAACACCGGGCGGATCGTCGCCAGCCGCTCGACCCAGGGCGTCGCCGGCGATTCGCGCTGCGGCTCCACGTTGGGCACGACCTTGCGCTGCACGTAGCCCGCATGAAGCGTGGTGTCCGGCAAGACCTCGCTGACATGGGTGCCACTGCCCACGCGCGCCTGCAGATACCCCTCGGACAACAGCTGCTGATAGGCCGCCTGCACCGTGCCGCGGGCCATTGCGTAGTGCTCGGCCAGGGCCCGGGTGCTGGGGAGCTTGGCCCCGGCCGGCAGGCGCCCGGCCAGCACCGATTCGCGCAGGCTCTGGTACAGCCAGGCCTGCAGGCTCACACCCGGCGCGGGCGCGCCGAGCGGCAGGGAGACGATCAGCGAGGGACGTTTATCGAGCGGCATGCGACACCCAAAGTGGACCAATACGTTACGAAGATACTGGATCAATACCATGATCCACATCAGTTGCACACTCACTCCCGTCCTACCCACATCCATCCACAGCCTTTTTTCGATTCGGAGTGAGCCATGAACCAACAACAGATCCTCATCATCGGCGCCGGCTTCGGTGGCCTCTGGAGTGCCCTCAGCGCCGTTCGCCTGCTGGACCAGCACCAGCGTCTCGACGTCGCCGTCACCGTGCTCGCCCCGCAGGCCGAGCTGCGCGTGCGTCCGCGCTTCTACGAAAGCGACATCTCCACCACCGTCGCCCCGCTGGGCGAGCTGTTCGATGCGGTGGGCGTGAACTTCATCCAGGGCAGCGCCACCGGCATCGACGCCGACGGCAAGCGCGTCAGCTACCGCGACGCCCACGGCGAGCAGCGCGAGCTGTCCTTCGACCGCCTGATCCTCGCCGCCGGCAGCCATGTCGCCCGCCCCGCCGCGGTCCCCGGCATCGCCCACGCCTTCGACGTGGACAGCTACGAGTCGGCGAAGAAGCTCGGCGACCACCTGCAGGACCTGCGCGCACTGCCCGACAGCCCCGAGCGCAATACCGTGGTGGTGGTTGGCGGTGGCTTCACCGGTATCGAGACCGCGACCGAGATGCCGGCGCGCCTGCGTGAAGTGCTGGGCGAGCGGGCCGACATCCGCGTCGTGGTGGTCGACTCCGGCGCGGCCGTCGGCGCCGCCATGGGCGAGGCCATGGCCGAAGTGATCTCCCAGGCCAGCGACGAGCTGGGCGTCACCTGGCGCCTGGGCTCGGCCGTGCAGTCGGTGGATGCCAACGGCGTGGTGCTGGCCGACGGCGAGCGCATCGATGCCAGAACCGTGGTCTGGGCCGTGGGCGTGAAAGCCTCGGCGCTGACCGAGCAGGTCGCCGGCGAGCGCGACCGCCAGGGCCGCCTGCACGTCGACCGCACCCTCAAGGTGCTCGGCCAGGAGAGCATCTTCGCCACCGGCGACACCGCCTACGCGGCTACCGACGACCTGGGCAACCACGCGCTGATGACCTGCCAGCACGCCATCGCCCTGGGCCGCTCGGCCGGCAACAACGCCGCCGCCGATCTGCTCGGCGTGGCCCCTATCCCCTACAGCCAGCCGAAGTACGTGACCTGCCTCGACCTCGGCGCCTGGGGCGCGGTGTACACCGAAGGCTGGGAGCGCAAGGTGGTGCTCACCCGCGCCGAAGGCAAGGAGCTGAAGACCCAGATCAACACCCAGTGGATCTACCCGCCGGTCGCCGTGCGCGAAACCGCCCTGGCCGCTGCCGACCCGCTGATCCCCGTGGTGGCCTGAGCCATCGCCCGCGCGAAACCCGGGGGGTCGATCCCCGGGTTTTTCCCTGCAAGGAGACGCACCATGCTCGACGTATCCGAGAGCCTCACCCCGCGTTCGACCCTGGCGCAGCGCTGGCCGCTCTGGTTGCCGCCGCTGATCGCCGCCTTCTATCCCTACCTGCTCGACGCCTTCCATGTGCTGGTCAAGGGCGAAGGACATATCACCCCCGCGGCCGCGCTGCTGTTGCTGGCCGCCTTCGCCGTGCCGGCGCTGGGCCTGCATCTGGCCTGCCGCGCCAGCGGCCGTGGCGTCGAGCAGACACGCGCGCGGCGCCTGGGCCTGCTGCTGGTGGCGACGCCGACCCTGTACTGCTTCGTCGGCGTCAACCTGTACATGCTCGGCATCGCCACGGCCGAGGGCTGGATCTGGACCCTCGCCTGGTTGGCGCTGGCCCCGCTGGCGGCCGTCGCCACACCCGCCGAACATGACGCGCGCACCGAGCGTCCGACGCCGACGCTGCTGCGCGTGGCCCATGGCGTGTCCGGCGCGCTGGTGGCGCTGTTCATCGCTTTCCACCTGTTCAATCACCTGCTCAGCCTGGCCGGGCCGGAGGTGCACGCGGTGCTGATGGAGCGTGGCCGCCAGGTCTACCGCGCGCCGCTGGTCGAGCCGCTGCTGGTGATCGCCCTGCTCTTCCAGGTGGTCACCGGCCTGCAACTGGCCTGGCGCTGGAGCACCCGCGGCGGCGACTTCCAGCGCATGTTCCAGCTCGCCTCCGGGGTGTTCCTGGCGGTGTTCATCCTCGGCCACCTGAACGCGGTGTTCGTGTTCGCCCGCCTCTGGGCCGGCATCGAGACCGACTGGGCCTTCGCCACCGGCGCACCCACCGGGCTGATCATGGACCCGTGGAGCATCCGCCTGCTGCCGCACTACGCCCTGGGCGTGTTCTTCGTGCTCGCCCACCTCGGCTCCGGCCTGCGGGTGGTGCTGCTGGCCCATGGCGTGGCGCGGCGCACCGCCGACCGGCTCTGGTGGCTGGGCGCCGGCGCCGCCGCCCTGGTGTCGCTGGCGATCCTGCTCGGCATGACCGGCCTGCGCCTAGGCTGAGCCCGCCTCAGCGCGCCGTGGCCACGGGCTCGGCCGTGCGCCGGGCCTCGGCCAGCAGCGCGGTGATCACCCGCTCCTGCTCGGCGTGGCCACCCTCGCCGATGTGCAGGTAACGCACCCTGCCCTCGGCATCGACGAAGTAGTGCGCCGGCCAGTAGCGGTTGGCGAAGGCGTTCCAGATCCGGTAGTCGTTGTCGATGGCCACCGGGTAGTCGATGCCGAGGCGCTCGACCTCCTCGCGGACATTGCCGATCACCTTCTCGAAGGCGTACTCGGGGGTGTGCACGCCGATCACCACCAGCCCCTGGTCGCGGTAGCGCCGCGCCCACTCCTGCACCTTGGGCAGGGTGCGCTGGCAGTTGATGCAGCCGTAGGTCCAGAAGTCGACCAGCACCACCTTGCCGCGCAGCGCCTGGCGATCCAGCGGCGGCGAATTCAGCCACTGCACCGCACCGGCCAGCTCGGGCATCGCCGGGCTGCTCTCGGCCGCCGACAGCGGCGCGGCGTCGGCCCGGGCGATCAGGTTATCGAGCGGCAGCCGCGGCGCCCGCTCGATCAGACCGCGCTCCAGAGCGTCGGTGGCGATCGGCTGCAGCTTCACCAGCAACTGGCGATCCAGCCCGCTGGCCATCACCGCCACCGCAACCAGCATGGTCACGCCGGTGGCCCGTCGCAGCCAGGCGCCCAGCGGCAGGCCGCGGCGCAGGCGCGCCAGCAGCCGGTCACCGGCCAGGGCGATCAGCCCGAGCGCCGCCGCCGCGCCGCCGCCATAGGCCAGCAGCAGGAGACTGGTGTTTACGCTGGCGCCGTCGAGCATGGCGCCGGCCAGGATCAGGCCGAGGATGGGGCCGGCGCAGGGCGCCCACAGCAGGCCGGTGGCCACGCCGAGCAGCACGCCGCCCAGCGGCCCGGCGCGGCGCCGCCCGGCGTCGTCCAGGCGACCGCCCAGGCGGCTGAAGGGACGCATTGCCCGCTCGGCGAAGGGCGGCCACAACAGCGCCAGGGCGAACAGGGCCAGCCCGGCCAGCGCCAGGTGACGGGCGAACTGGCTGGCCTGGACGACCCATTCGCTGCCGACCACCGCCAGGCTGGAGACGGCGGCGAAGGTCAGCGCCAGGCCCGCCAGGGTCGGCAGGCGCTGGTCGCGGCGTGCCAGCAGGAAGGGCACCACGGGCAGGATGCAGGGGCTGAGCAGGGTCAGCACCCCGCCGAGAAAGGCGACGATCAACATGAAATGTTCCTCTGCAAGGCCCGGCAGGGCGCCGGGCATTCGATGGGAAGCGGCCGCCTCAGCGGGCCGCCTGTTCCACCGCCTGGGCGATCACCTCGGCCACCGCCGCCGGCTCGGCGAGCATCGGCGTGTGGCTGGTCGCGAGCTCGGTGGTCCGGGCGCCGATGGCTTTGGCCATGTCGCGTTGCAGGCGCGGATCGATCATGCGGTCCCGGCCGGCGACGACGAACCAGGACGGCCGGGTCTTCCACGCCGCGCTGCCGATCTTCTCCTCGAAGTTGGCCGCGCGGATCGGCCCCTGGGTGGCGGCGATCAGCGCCGTTTCCGCCGGCGGCAGGTCCTGGGCGAAGTCGCTCGCCACGGCATCCGCCGGTAGGTGCAGGTAGCCGCCGGGGCCCGACGCCAGTCGGGCGATGCCCGGCGGTGTCGGATAGCCCTTGCCCCTCTCGGCGGTGGACTGGCCGCTGTCCGGTGCGAAGGCGGCGACGTACACCAGCGCCTTCACCCGCGGGTCGTTGCCCGCCTCGCTGATCACCGTGCCGCCCCAGGAGTGGCCGACCAGCACCACATCGCCGCTGGCCTGTTCGATGGCCCGGCGCGCCGCGGCCACGTCGTCGCCCAGCGAGCTGAGCGGATTCTGTACCGAGATGACGTCGATCCCCTTCTGCTGCAGCAGCGGGATCACCTTGTTCCAGCTGCTGCCGTCGGCGAAGGCACCGTGGACCAGCACCACCTCCGGCCTGTCGGCGGCGAAGGCCGGCACGATACCGGCGGTGGCGAGGATGGAGGCGGCGAGCAGGGTCTTGAGGCCGTTCATGGGTGTTCTCCTGAAGTCGATGGGTGGGTGGACGGCGGCGTTCAGCCGCTGACCTCGCAGGCCTCGGCCTGGGTCTGGTAGTCGAGGCCGCGCACCTCGCCCCGGGAGTCGACGTAGGTCATGTGCGCCGTGACCACGGTGCAGTACGGCGCCGCCGGCACCTCGATGGAGAGCACCTTGTCGATGTCCAGCGCCATGCCGTAGCGGTAGGTCTCGGTGTTGTCGGCCTGGGCGATGGAGGCGCTGCCGAGGGTGGCGAGCAGACCGGCGCAGGCGATGAGGGAATTGAGTTTCATGGGGAAGTCCTCTGTGGTTGATTGACGGTGGCCATTCAACGGCGAGGAGGTATCCGCGGTGTGTCGCCCGCGGGCGCCAGGGTATGGGCGTGTGTCGGTGGCGCGCGGGATACAGTGCAATACAAAGCGCGCGAGCATTGCCGGCGGCGCTGGATAGAATGCACGCAGTCACCATTACCGAGGCGCTGGCATGGAGCATGTCGATCACGTCCTGGTCGTCGACGACGACCGGGAAATCCGCGAACTGGTGGGCAACTACCTGAAGAAGAATGGCCTGCGCGTGAGCCTGGCCGCCGATGGCCGGCAGATGCGCGCCTTCCTCGAAGGCAACGCGGTGGACCTGATCGTGCTCGACATCATGATGCCCGGCGACGACGGCCTGAAGCTGTGCCGCGAGCTGCGCGTGGGCAAGCACAGGGCCACGCCGGTGCTGATGCTCACCGCGCGCAACGAGGAGACCGACCGCATCATCGGCCTCGAGATGGGCGCCGACGACTACCTGACCAAGCCCTTCTCCGCCCGCGAGCTGCTGGCACGGATCAACGCCGTGCTGCGCCGCACGCGCATGCTGCCGCCCAACCTGCAGATCAGCGAGAGCAGCCGGCTGATCGGCTTCGGCCACTGGCGCCTGGACACCAGCGCCCGCCACCTGCTGGACGAAACCGACACGGTGGTCGCCCTCAGCGGCGCCGAGTACCGCCTGCTGCGGGTGTTCCTCGACCATCCGCAGCGGGTACTGAGCCGCGAACAGCTGCTCAACCTGACCCAGGGCCGCGAGGCCGACGTGTTCGACCGCTCCATCGACCTGCTGGTGAGCCGCCTGCGCCAGCGCCTGCTCGACGACGCCCGCGAGCCGGCCTACATCAAGACGGTGCGCAGCGAGGGCTATGTGCTCTCCCTGCCCGTGCAACTGATCGAGCCCAAGCCATGACGTCCCTGCTCCGCTGGCCGCGCAGCCTGGCCGCGCGCCTCACGTTGATCTTCCTCACCGGCCTGGTGCTGGCCTACGGCCTGTCGTTCGGCTCGCAGTTCTACGAGCGCTACCTGACCGGGCGCGACGTGATGCTCGACAACCTGGAGATGGACCTGAGCACCTCGGTGGCGCTGATCGACCGCCTGCCGCCCGACGAACGCGCCAGCTGGCTGCCGCTGCTGGAACGGCGCAACTACCGCTACCGCATGGACCAGGGCCTGCCCGGCACGCCGATGGACATGACCGACCCACCGATGGCCGTGTCCTCCATCGAGCGGGCCATCGGCGAGCGCCATGCGCTGCGCTTCGTCACCCTCGACGGGCCGCGGCCGCACTTCCAGGTGCATATCCGCCTCAGCGACGGCCGCCCGCTGGTGCTGGACGTCACCCCCGGCAGCGTTCCGGTGGCCCAGTGGCTGCCGCTGATGCTGCTGGTGCAGTTGCTGGTGCTGCTGCTCTGCACCTGGCTGGCGGTGCGCACGGCGATTCGCCCGCTGACCCATCTGGCCAGCGCCGTGGACCACCTGGACCCGGACAGCCCGGCGCCGCCCCTGGATGAGCGCGGCCCGACCGAGGTGCAGTACGCGGCCCGCGCCTTCAACGCCCTGCAGGGCCGCATCGCCGCCTACCTGAAGGAGCGCATGCAGCTGCTGGCGGCCATCTCCCACGACCTGCAGACGCCGATCACACGCATGAAGCTGCGCGTCGAGCAGATGGACGAGTCGCCGGAGCGCGAGCGCCTGTGGGGCGACCTCAACGAGATGCAGCACCTGGTGCGCGAGGGCGTGGCCTACGCGCGCAGCATGGACGGCAGCCGCGAGGCGCTGTGCCGGGTCGACCTGGACGCCTTCCTCGACAGCCTGGTGCTCGACTACCAGGACAGCGGCCAGGCGGTAACACTGGACGGCCGCAGCGGCGCGCTGATCGAGACCCGTCCCCACGCCCTGCGCCGGGTGCTGAGCAACCTGCTGGACAACGCCCTGAAGTTCGCCGGCAGCGCCGAGCTGAAGGTGGAGCGCGATGCGCGCGGTGTGCGCCTGCTGATCCTGGACGAGGGCCCCGGCATCGCCGAGGAAGAGCTGGAGGAAGTGTTCAAGCCGTTCTACCGGGTGGAAAGCTCGCGCAACCGCAGCACCGGCGGCACCGGCCTGGGCCTGGCCATCGCCCTGCAGCTGAGCCAGGCCCTGGGCGCGCGCCTGAGCCTGCGCAACCGCGAGCACGGCGGCCTGTGCGCCGAACTGGCACTCACTGTAACGGGCTGAGGCGAGGATACAGAGCGATACAGGACGGCCGCGCACGGACACACGGGAGACAAAGCGGCTGGCGAGCATGACGGGCAACGCGGCGCACAACGCGCCGCGCCCCTTCCAAGGAGCCCGCCCATGACCCGATCCGAACCCTCACCCAGCCTGCACGGCTGGGGCCTGTTCAGCCTGCTGTCGCTGCTCGTCCTCGTCGCCACCGCGCTGGCCCTGCTCTGGCAACCGCAGCTGGTGGAGGCGCTGCGCAGTGCCATCCGCGTCACCGCCCGCACTTCGTTCGCGCTGTTCCTGATCGCCTTCCTCGCCTCGTCCCTTGCCCTCCTGCTGCCCAGCCCGACGACCCGCGCACTGCTGCGCGAGCGCCGCTACTTCGGCCTGGCCTTCGCCTTCTCGCACCTGATCCACGGCGTGCTGATCCTGACCTACGCGAAGCTGTTCCCGGAGGTGTTCTGGAACGGCCGCTCGGCCGCCGCCAACATCCCCGGCTCGGTGGGCTACCTGTTCATCCTGCTGCTCAGCCTCACCTCCTTCCGCTGGGCGATGAAGGCCCTCGGCGGGCGTGGCTGGAAGCTGCTGCACGGCACCGGCACCTGGGTGCTGGCGGCGATCTTCTGCCTGTCGTTCTACAAGCGCATCCCGATGAGCCCGTGGTACGCGCTGGGCTTCGCCCTGATCTTCTCCGCCATCGTGCTCAAGCTCGTCGCCAAGCTGGCCCAGCGTCTGCGCCGCGAGGCGCAGCCGGCCCGCGCACCGCTTGCCACTGCCCGCTGAGGTCACCATGTACGCCACCGCATTCGCCCCGCTGAAAAACGCCTTCGCCCGCCTCGACCGCCTCGGCGCCTGGAGCGCCGACCTACCGCTGCGCCTGTTCCTCGCCTGGGAATTCTTCGAGGCCGGCCTGGAGAAATGGAACGGGCAGAACTGGTTCGCCCAGCTGCAGTTCCCCTTCCCCTTCGACCTGCTCCCGGCCGAGCTGAACTGGCAGCTGTCGATGTGGATCGAGCTGATCGCGCCGCTGCTCCTGCTGCTCGGCCTGGGCACGCGCCTGGCATCGGCGACGCTGATCGTGCTGACCGTCGTCGCCATCGCCGCCGTGCACTGGCCGGCGCACTGGTCGAGCCTGGCGGAGCTGGCCCTGGGCTATTCGATCAGCGACCATGGCCATGGCAACTACAAGCTGCCGCTGATCTACCTGGTCGCCCTGCTGCCGCTGCTGCTCGGCGGTGCCGGCCGCCTAAGCCTGGACGCCTTGCTGCGCCGCAAGGCCTGATCCACGCCACAAAAAAGCCCGCGCATCTCGGCAGGTGCGCGGGCTTTTTCATGCTTGCCGTTCAGGCGCCGGGGCGAGTCCCCAGCACTATGCCCTGGGCGCGCAGGCTCTCCAGCAACGCCAGCCCGGCCGGCAGGACCTGTTCCGGCGCCACGCCGATGGCCTCGGCCAGCAGCGCCAGGTGCTCAGCGCCGCAGACAGTGCGTTCCTGCAACGACAGCAGCAGCGCATGGGCCAGCGGCGCCAGGCGCGAGAAGTGCACGCGCCGGTCCGCACCGCGCCGGGCCAGGATCAGCGTCGGCTGCTCCGGCGCCGCCTGCGGCAGGTGGCCCGGGCCGATCTCCGCCACCGGCCAGCGATACGCCAGCGGCAGGGCCAGAGGCGACAGCACCGGCACGCCCTCGAGCAGGTCGCCACGCGGCTCGTGCTCCGGCTCCGCGGCGTCGCTGAGCAACAGCACGCTCTCCACCCGCTCGTAATGGGTCAGCTCGGCCAGCCACTCGGGCGCGTCGGGCGCCGCGCCCGCTTCCAGGTAGTCGACGAACTCGCCGGCCAGCTCGGTGAACAGCGGCGTGCGGCAGCGGTAATCGGCATAGAAAGCCTGCACCAGCGCCTGCCAGCGCGCTGCACCCAGGCTCGCCCGTGCCACGGGGAAGGCACCGGACAGCAGCGATTCGAGATTGCCGAAGAACAGCTGCCGGTAGACCGCCAGGCGCCGCGCCGCGATGCCCGGTGGCGGCGCGTGGCGCTGCGGATCGCGCACATGGCGGGCCATGCGCAGCAGCTGCTCGTACAGGGCCTCAGCCATGGCGCACCTCCGGCAGCCGGGCGGCGCGCTGGTAGCCGCGAATCTGCTCGACTTCGCTCAGCAGCTCGGCCAACGGCGGGAAGTTGAAGTCCCGCTCCAGCAGCGTCGGCACCTCGCCGAAGCGCGCGTAGGCCTGCGCCAGCAGCGCCCACACATCGCCCTTCACGGCGGCGCCGTGGGTGTCGATCTTCAGGTCGGGCGCCTCGTCGTAATGCCCGGCCACGTGCAGGCACACCACCCGCGCGGCGGGAATCGCTGCGAGGTAGCTCGCTGCGTCATAGCCATGGTTGATGGCGTTGACGAACAGGTTATTGACGTCCAGCAGCAGGTCGCAGTCGGCCTCCTCCAGCACCGCGCGAAGGAACTCGATCTCGCTCAGTGCCTGGTAGGGCGCCGCGTAGTAGGAAACGTTTTCCACGGCGATGCGCCGGCCCAGCACATCCTGAGCCTGGCGGATGCGCGCGGCCACGTGGTGCACGGCCTCGTCGGTGAACGGCAGCGGCAGCAGGTCGTACAGCTGGCCGTCGTCCGAGCAGTAGCTCAGGTGCTCGCTGTACAGCGGCACCCGATGGCGTTCGAGAAAGCTGCGGGTGCGCGTCAGCAGGTCGAGATCCAGCGGCGCCGGGCCGCCGAGCGACAGCGACAGGCCGTGGCAGGTCAGCGGAATGCGTTCGGCCAGCGCCGCCAGGCCATCGCCGTGGGAGCCGCCGACGCCGATCCAGTTGTCCGGCGCGCATTCGAGGAAGTCGACGCTGCCCGGCGCCATCGCCAGCAGCTCGGACAGCAGGGCGCGGCGCAGGCCGAGGCCGGCGCCGTGCACGGGAGCAAGAGTGGTCATGAGGCTTCTCCAGATGGACGAACGCCCTCCCGGTCGGCGACAGGGAGGGCGTGGTGACAAAGAGGTGGATCAGTCCTTGGCCTGGCTCATCTTGGTGAACAGCTCGGTCGGCACCGGCTTGCCGTTGCTGGTGTACTGGTTGCTGCGGAAGGTGTAGACCTCGGCCTCGGACAGGTAGCCGTCGGCGTTGCTGTCGATCGCCTTGAACTCCCCGGCGCCTTTCGGTGCCACGGCCAGCAGCTCCTTGAGCGAGACGCGGCCGTCGTCGTCGGTGTCGGTGCGGGCGAAGGAGGCATCGCCGCATTTGCCTTCACCGCACTTGCCTTCGGCCTGGGTGGCCTTGGCTTCGCCGCCGCACTTGCCCTCACCGCACTTGCCTTCGCCCTGGGTCGCCTTGGCTTCGCCGCCACACTTGCCCTCGCCGCATTTGCCTTCGCCACACTTGCCCTCCCCGGCCTTGTCGGCGGCGGCCAGCTGATAGCCCTGGGGTAGTTGTTCGACGGCGAAGGCAGTGGACGCCAGGTTCATGCCGCCGGCCAGGGCGACAGCGAGCAGGCCGATGCGGGTCTTGTTGGAAACGGGGGTATGGGACATGGGAATTCTCCGGTGCTGGGCGCGATGCGCGCGGATGTGCCGTGAGGCGGTTGGCCCGGAGAGGTCGCGTGGCGCGGCCCGCTCTCGGGTCGGGCCATTGGGCCGCGCGCGTGTGTCCCGCACGTATCGGCAACGGGCGCGCTTTGTATGCCAGCGCCGCAGGGCGCGACGCGGATACAGAGTGATACGCAGGGCGACGCTCAGGCGTCAGCGACCCACTGGCGCTGCTGCTCCATGATGAAGTCGACGAACGCGCGCAGGCGCAGCGGCATGTGCCGGCCCTGGGGATACAGCAGGGTGAAGGGCCGCGAGCGGCCGGCGAACGGCTGCAGCACCTCGACCAGCGAGCCTTCGGCCAGCTCCCGTTCGACGATGAAGCGGTAGGTCTGGAACAGCCCCGCGCCATGTTTGGCCAGGGTCACGCCACCCAGTACGTCCTCCGAACAGACGTAGCCGCCCTCGGTGAGGATCTCCCGCTCGCGCCCGTCCTCGTTGAACAGCCAGGTGATGCGCCGGCCGCTGCTGGGCAGCTCGAACTGGATGCAGTCGTGCCGCGCCAGGTTGTCCAGCGTCTGCGGCACGCCGGCGCGCGCCAGGTACGCGGGCGTGGCCACCACCACCAGGCGGGCATCCTCCAGCGGCCGGGCGATCAGGGTCGAGTCCGGCTGCGCGCGCACGCGGATGGCCAGGTCGTAGCCCTCGCCGACGAAGTCGATATTGCGGTTGCCCAGGTGGATATCGACCTGCACCTTCGGGTAGCGCCGGCGGAACTCCGGCAGCAACGGCAGGATGCGGTGATGACCGTAGGTGGTGGGCAGGCTGATGCGCAGGGTACCGGAGGGATCCTGCTGCTGGCCGCTCACCGCGCGCTCGGCCTCCACCAACTGGGTCAGCGCCTGGCGGCATTGCTCGTAGTAGCCGCGCCCGCCCTCGGTCAGGCGAATGCTGCGGGTGGTGCGCACGAACAGGCGGGAACCCAGGCGCTCCTCCAGCCGGCCGATCGAGCGACTGACCGCCGCCGGCGTCACGCCGGCCGCCAGCCCGGCCGCGGTGAAGCTGCCCAGCTCGGCCGCCAGGCAGAACAGCTCAATGCTGCCGAGCAGGATGTCGTCGAATTGGCGCTGCATGATTGATTACACCGTGTATCAACTGAAGTTCTCGAAGCCATATTTATCCGTCCAGGCGGCAAAAATATAGTCCTCCCAACGGCGCCACTCGGTGCCTCCTCATCGGGAGAAGCGACATGAGCAACAGCAGAACGGTAGTGATCACCGGCGCCTCCAGCGGCATCGGCTTCGGCCTGGTCCAGGCCTTCCTGGCCAATGGCTTCAACGTGGTCGGCAACGCCCGTTCCGCCGAGGGGCTGGAACAGGCCCGGGCGAAGCTGGGCGATCCCGCCGCCTTCGTCGGCGTGGCCGGCGACATCGCCAGGCCGGACACCGTGCGCCGACTGATCGAGGCCGGCGTCGAGGCCTTCGGCCAGGTCGACGTGCTGGTCAACAACGCCGGCTTCTTCCTGCCCAAGCCCTTCATCGAATACAGCCCCGAGGACATCGACGGCCTGCTGGAAACCAACCTCAAGGGCGTGGTCTACGCCTCCCAGGCCGCCGCCGCGCACATGATCGAGCGGCGCCAGGGGCAGATCATCAACATCACCGCCGCCGTGGCGCTGCAGCCCAACCTCGCCGTGCCCGCCGCGCTGCCGGTGCTGATCAAGGGCGGCCTCAACCAGGTCACCCGCGCCCTGGCGCTGGAGCTGTCGCCGCACAATATCCAGGTCAATGCAGTCGCCCCCGGCATCATCGAGACGCCGATGCACGACCCGGCCAGCTTCGACTTCCTCAACGGCCTGCAGCCGGCCGGGCGCATCGGCCGCGTCGAGGAGATCGCCGATGCCGTGCTGTACCTGGCCAACGCCCATTTCACCACGGGCGTGGTGTTGCCGGTCGACGGCGGCATGAGCGTCGGCAAGTGGTAACAGGCTGAACCTGGCGGGGCGGCACCCGCCGCCGCGCCTGAACATTTCCCCACCCCACAGGAGCAACACCATGCCCTTCGTCAGCGTCCGCATCACCCGCGACGGCGTCACCCGCGAGCAGAAAGCCCAGGTCATCAAGGAAATCACCGAGACCCTGCAGCGCGTACTCAACAAGAAACCCGAACTCACCCATATCGTGATCGAGGAAGTCGACACCGATAACTGGGGCTACGCGGGCATCACCACCACCGAGTACCGCAGCCGGCTGCCCGAGGGCTGACCTCAGACCAGCGCCAGCCGCCGCGCCAGCTTGCGCAGGTTGCTCGGGTCGATCTGCAGCGTCCGCGCGGCGGCGGCCCACTTGCCCTGGTGCTGTTCCAGCACGCTGCGGATCAGGTCGCGCTGGTAGCGGTCCGTGGCCTGCTGCAGGGATTCCTGCGGCGCAACGGCCTGGGGCGCCGCGGCGACCCTGGGCTCGCTCGGCGTCACCTCCAGCCCGAGCCAGGGCGCCTCGATGCTCAGCAGCGCGGTGCGCGACTCGGCCTGGCTGAGCACCTTGAGCGCCGCCCGGCTGATCACGTGTTCCAGCTCGCGGATGTTGCCCGGCCACGCGTAGGCCTGCAGCGTGCGCTCGGCTTCCGGCGACAGGCGCAGGCAGCGCAGGCCCAGGCGCGCCCGGTTGAGTTCGAGAAAATGCCCGGCCAGTACCAGCACGTCGCGCCCGCGCTCACGCAGCGGCGGAATGTGCACCGGGTAGACGGACAGCCGATGGTAGAGATCGGCGCGGAACCGCCCCTCCCTCACCTCCTCCCACAGCCGCCGGTTGGTGGCCGCGATCACCCGCACGTCCACATGGCGCGGCTGGTCGGCGCCGAGGCGCTGGATCTCGCCGCCCTGCAAGGCGCGCAGCAGCTTGGCCTGGATCGACAGCGGCAGTTCGCCGATCTCGTCGAGGAACAGGGTGCCGCCGTTGGCCGCCTCGAAGCGCCCCGGGCGGTCCTGGCCGGCGCCGGAGAACGCGCCCTTGATGTGGCCGAACAGCTCGCTCTCGGCCAGGGTCTCCGGCAGCGCCGCGCAGTTGACGTAGACCAGCGGCTTGCGCGCCCGCGGCGAATGGGCGTGCAGCCAGCGGGCGAACAGCTCCTTGCCGACGCCGGTCTCGCCCTGCAGCAGCACCGGCAGATCGGAGTCGGCCACCACCGTCAGTTCGTCGAGCAGTTGGCGCAGCATCGGGCTGTCGCCGAGGATGGCGCCCTCGGTCTCGTTGCCGCTCTCCACCGTCTCGCGGCGGGCCAGGCGCAGGCTGCGCACCTCGCCTTCCAGGCGGCTGACCCGCAGCGCGGTCTCGATGATCAGCGCCCAGCGCTGCAGGCGCTGCGCGGTGGCGCGGGCGAAGCTGCCGGGCGTCAGCGCATCGAGGGTAATGGCGCTCCACAAGCGGCCGTCCAGGTACAGGCTCATGCCCAGGCAGTCGTGCACCGGCAAGGGCTCGTCGGGGCTCTCTTCCAGGAGGCCGTCGTAGGGATCGGCGAGCTCGCTGTCGGCGGCGAACTGCAACGGCTCGCGCTGGGCCAGGATCTGCGCCAGCCGCGGATGGCGCGCCAGCAGGAAGCTGCGCCCGAGCGCCTCGTGGGCCAGGCCGACCGCCGCCTGCGGACGCAGGCTCTCGCCATCCAGGCGCAGCAGCACCACCGCGCTGCAGGCGAACTCCTCGCGCAGGCTGACGACCAGCCGCTGCAGGCGGATCGCGGTCGGCAACTCGCCGATGACGTCGGCCAGCAGGGCATTCTGCAACGGGGTCAAATCCACCATTTCGGGTATCCATTACCTGATTCGTGGCAGGTAAATTAAACCCGCCCGCCGCGCCAGCCCTTGATTTACGTCAACTCCGGCGACGGCACGCGGCTTGCGATGGAGGTATCGGACCCAGCCCGATAAGGAGAACCTCCATGGCCACCCAATTGCTCGACGACACGCTCGGCGACCTGGCCTGCACCATCCCCGGCGCCACCCGCGTCTTCCACGAATTCCACCTGGACTTCTGCTGCGGCGGCGCCAAGAGCCTGCGCCAGGCCGCGCTGGAGCGCGGCATCGATGCCCGCGAGGTGCAGCAGCGCCTGCTCGCCCTCGACCCGCAGGCCGAAGGCGAGGAGCGCTGGCGCGAGGCGGCGCCGGCGCAACTGATCGACCACCTGCTGACCCGCTACCACGCCATCCACCGCCAGCAGCTGCCGGAGCTGATCCGCCTGGCCGCGCGGGTGGAGCAGGTTCACGGCCGCCGCGAGGAATGCCCGACCGGCCTCACCGAGCTGCTGATGGACATGCAGCAGGAGCTGGAGAGCCACATGCAGAAGGAGGAACAGGTGCTGTTCCCGATGATCCTGCGTGGCGCCGGCGCCATGGCCGGCGGGCCGATCGGCGTGATGCGCTTCGAGCACGACCAGCACGGCGAGGCGCTCGCACGGCTGGCCGAACTCACCGACGACATCCGCGCGCCGGCCGGCGCCTGCAACACCTGGCAGGCGCTGTACCGCGGCCTCAACGAACTGCGCGTGGACCTGATGCAGCACATCCACCTGGAGAACAACCTGCTGTTCCCGCGCGCCCTGGGCCGGGAGGTGAGCCATGGGTGAGTACCGCAAACTCTGGTGGACGCTGATCGCCGTGCTCGGCGTGACCTTCTGCCTGCTCGGCTGGTTCGGCCGCGAGGTCTACCGCCAGGCGCCGCCGATCCCCGAGCAGGTGGTCAGCGCGGACGGCACGCCGCTGTTCGGCGCCGAAGACATCCTCGACGGCCAGACCGCCTGGCAGAGCGTGGGCGGCATGCAGCTCGGCTCGATCTGGGGCCACGGCGCCTACCAGGCGCCCGACTGGACCGCCGACTGGCTGCACCGCGAACTGAGCGCCTGGCTCGACCTGGCGGCGCAGGACGGCTATGGCAAACCCTTCGCCGAACTCGATGACGACGTCCAGGCGCTGCTGCGCCAGCGCCTCAAGCGCGAGTACCGCGACAACGACGTGCAGGGCCCGGTGCTGACCCTCAGCGAGCGCCGCGTCGCCGCCGTGCAGCAGACCGCCGCCTACTACGACGCGCTGTTCGGCAACGACCCGGCGCTGCAGCCAAGCCGCAAGAGCTTCGCCATGAAGGAAAACACCCTGCCCGATGCCGCTCGGCGCGAGCAGCTGACCCGTTTCTTCTTCTGGACCGCCTGGGTGGCCGCCACCGAGCGCCCGGCCTCCACTGCCACCTACACCAACAACTGGCCGCACGAGCCGCTGATCGACAACGTGCCGACCACCGAGAACCTGATGTGGTCGATCGCCAGCGTGGTGCTGCTGATCGCCGGCATAGGATTCCTGGTCTGGGCCTGGGCCTTCCTGCGCGACCATGAGGAGGACGAGCCGACGGTGCCGCCGCAGGACCCGCTGACCCTGGCCGGCCTCACGCCGTCGCAGAAGGCGCTGGGCAAATACCTGTTGCTGGTGGTCGGGCTGTTCAGCTTCCAGGTCATGCTCGGCGGCGCCACCGCCCACTACACGGTGGAGGGCCAGGATTTCTACGGCTTCCCGCTGTCGCAGTGGTTCCCCTACGCGCTGCTGCGCACCTGGCACATCCAGAGCGCGCTGTTCTGGATCGCCACCGGCTTCCTCGCCGCCGGCCTGTTCCTGGCGCCGCTGATCAACGGCGGCAAGGACCCGAAATACCAGAAGCTCGGCGTCGACGTGCTGTTCTGGGCGCTGGTCGCCGTGGTGCTCGGCTCGTTCATCGGCAACTACCTGGCCATCGCCCAGATCATGCCGGCGCAGTGGAATTTCTGGCTCGGCCACCAGGGCTACGAGTACGTCGACCTCGGCCGCCTGTGGCAGATCGGCAAGTTCCTGGGCGTGGTGTTCTGGCTGCTGCTGATGCTGCGCGGCATCCTGCCGGCGTTCCGCCGCCCCGGTGACAAGAACCTGCTGGCGCTGCTGTCCGCCTCGGTCATCGCCATCGGCCTGTTCTACGGCGCGGGCCTGGCCTACGGCGAGCGCACGCACCTGTCGGTGATGGAGTACTGGCGCTGGTGGGTGGTGCACCTGTGGGTGGAAGGCTTCTTCGAGGTGTTCGCCACCACCGCGCTGGCCTTCATCTTCTCCAGCATGGGCCTGGTATCCAGACGCATGGCCACCACCGCCAGCCTGGCGTCGGCCTCGCTGTTCATGCTCGGCGGCGTGCCCGGCACCTTCCACCACCTATACTTCGCCGGCACCACCACGCCGGTGATGGCGGTGGGCGCCACCTTCAGCGCTCTGGAAGTGGTGCCGCTGATCGTGCTCGGCTACGAGGCCTGGGAGAACTGGCGCCTGAAGAGCCGCGCGGTGTGGATGGAGCGGGTCAAGTGGCCGCTGCTGTGCTTCGTCGCCGTGGCCTTCTGGAACATGCTCGGCGCCGGCGTGTTCGGCTTCATGATCAACCCGCCGGTGTCGCTGTATTACATCCAGGGCCTCAACACCACGCCGGTACACGCCCACGCCGCGCTGTTCGGGGTGTACGGCTTCCTCGCCCTGGGCTTCACCCTGCTGGTGCTGCGCTACATCCGCCCGCAGCTGGTGTTCAGCGAACGCCTGATGAAGGTGGCCTTCTGGTGGCTGAACGGCGGCCTGGTGCTGATGATCGCCACCAGCCTGCTGCCCATCGGCATCATCCAGTTCCACGCCAGCGTCAGCCAGGGCCTGTGGTACGCCCGCAGCGAGGCCTTTATGCAGCAGGACCTGCTGCAGACCCTGCGCTGGGTGCGCACCTTCGGCGACGTGGTGTTCATCGTCGGCGCCCTGGCTATGACCTGGCAGGTCGTCAACGGCTTCTTCTCCCCCACGGCCACAACCGTGCCGCAGCGCGCGGAAGGAGGTGCCCCGACGGTCGGCTAAGTGTGCAGATGTGTTTGGCTAGGCTCGGCCCGCATTCGCGGGCCGCGCTTGTTTGGGCGGGTGAAATTTCGGCAGAAGCGGTTGTCGAGCGGAGCGTTGTGCCCTGGCCATTCAGTCGTCGGCCTTGGGGGCGCTGAGGCTCTTGCTGTAGAACCCGGACGGATCGAAGCAGCAGACCCGCGCCTTGCCGGACGCCAGCATGTCGCACGCCTTCTCCACGCGGCCCTGGCGCGTCTTCGCCTGCTTGGCGGACTCGACCCAGTGAATCCAGTCGACGCGGGCGATGGTCGTCGTGGTCTCCCACACCGCCCTGGCTTGCGGGGAAGCGTCAAGCGCCTCGCGCAGGTCCGCCGGCAGCTGCGGCTCCGGCTCTTCGGCCACGGCGGCGACCTCGAGCGTCACCACCTCGCCTGCCTCCACGCCGGCCGCCTCGCGCAGCGCCCGATCGACCTTGAGCCAGTGGCTCAGTTGCCCGTCCGGCTCCAGCGTGGCGTGAAAGGGATGACCGTTGAGCGTGCCTTCGACGCTGGTCCTGCCGCGCCGCGGGAGCTTCTCGCTCGCGGACCGGGGCAGCACCACGAAGGTCCAGCCCTCCTCGTCGCCGGACTTGGCCGGGCGCAGCAGCGGTGCCTCGAAGCGAGAATGCGTTGCGGCTTGGCTCATGGGTACCCCACAGGAAATCGGCAATGGGCAGGCCGTCGAGTGTAACGTCTGATGCCCGGGGCGGCGTGAAACGCTAGGCCTCCACCGGCCGATGCTCGGTCCCGGCGCCGGGCGTGAGGAACAGCATCGTGGTCGGCACCTCGGTCCTGACCGTGTGCCACACGTTGCGCGGCACCAGCACATAGGCGCCCGGCGTGCGCACCGCCACTTCACGCATCTGCCCGGCCTCCTCCAGCACAAGCGTGGCGGCCCCCGAGAGCAACATGACCAACTCCTCCCCCGCCGGATGCCGCTCCCACACCGCCCACGACTCGGCGAAAGTAAAAGCCGACATCAACCGCCCCCGATCCAGCCCGGGCGACTTTCCCGCCGCCAGCTCGCTCCAGAATGATTCGGACACCGGAACCGGATCGACCCGGCCGTCTTCGGTGAAGTGCAGGTAGGTCTCGGTGATATCTGCGGTGAGAGTCATGGTGCTCCGTCGAGACATGTAACCGCCCATCACGATCCCATTAAGAAATCTATAGCGCTCTCATTTTATGAGCGCGCCTGCAATGGAACCTACCAAACCACCAATAGCACCAGCGATGGCGGTCCACCATCGCTTATCTTTTTGATGTTCCAATGCTCGAGAATGCAAACTTACCGCGGTATCTATTAACGCCTTTATGTCGCCTGGAGTTAACGGCGTCCTAGATATTCGGCACTTTTGTTGCACTGTTAGACTATTATAATCTTGGAAAGATATAACCCTTTCAGCATCGACATCATAGCGCTTAGGAAATTGCCTGCGCCACACCAATGATGCTCGTTTACGCTCCGAGTCCAATCTAAAAAACTCTGGATGCTCCTTAAATATCTTCTCCCATTTATCAGCCTGCCCTGCATCAGCATTTATTCGGTCAGCCCAATCTGAAAATGGAAGTTTGTAGAATTTATAAACAGCCATTACCTGAATCGCAGCGATAACATCTCCAAGGCGATTATTATCACCAAGATAAGGCGAAGTATTTTTAGCTTTCATTTAATCCCTCAAACAATTTGCTTGCGCGGTACAACTGCACAATCTATAGATCCTTCAAGATAGGTATTGCCCTGCAAAGTCCTCGAATATGGTGACTAGGAGGTTAATCCGAATTCTGTCTCATAGACAATCTGTTACAGGACGCGATGACGACTGGCATTAGCCTCTGGGAAGCCGCATACAGGGACAATCACAGTCTCAGCGCCTTCCTGCGGCTGACAACAAGCCACGCAATCTCCCCGAACCGTCACCAGCTCAACAAAAACATCGCCTTGGCGAGAAACAGGATGCCCAGCATCTGCACCAGCACGCTGAGGTGGATCAGCCGCGAGCGCCTGGGGGTCATGCGGCCGCGGCGGATCAGGAAGGCGACCGCCAGGAAGTGGCCGAGGATGCTCAGGGCCAGACAGATCTTCAGGATCAGCAGGGTGCCGAAGCTGCTGGCGAACGGGGCGTGCAGCGCGCTGCGGTAGTGCCAGGCCAGCCCCAGGCCGGCGCCGTACAGCGCCATGACGACCCAGTGCATGACCTTGCGTGCGCGCTGGCCGAGGACGTGTGACAGCTCGGCGCGCGGCCGCTCTTCCAGCACCGGGGTGGCGCGGCTGAGGATCATCACCTCGAAGAACACCCCGCCGATGAAGAAGGCCGCGGCGGTGATGTGGACGAACTTCAGCAACAGATAGGTCAAGCGTCCTCCTCGCCCCTCGCATCGCCAGTCACCGGACTCGACCTCGCGGTGAATCGCCGCGGCGAAAGGCGTCTTGGGAGCCCTCGAAAAAACCACCGCCATGATGCCCGCCGCACGGCGCGCCACCATGATCCCGGTCAATTCGGGCGCGCTTCGGAGGCGCTATGGTCGCTTCTCACAAGCTTCACGATCCGGGTCTAGACTCAGCGGACGCAACGAAGGAGGTGTCGTCGCCATGACCGTGAAAACGTCTGACGACAGCAAAGGCAAGGAAACCCGGTTGTTCCTCTTCCTTGTGATTTGTCTGTTCCCCATACTCTCCGTGGCCATCGTCGGCGGCTACGGATTCATCGTGTGGATGATCCAGCTGATCGCCGGCCCACCCGGCCCTCTCTAGCCTGGGGGCCGACATGCCAGACAGCATCCAGATCGCCAGCCTGATCGTGCACGCCCAGCCTCAGCTGATGGCGGCGGTGACCGCCAACCTGCGTCGCCTACCGGGCGTCGAGCTGCACCAGCACAGCCCCGAAGGCAAGCTGGTGGTGGTGATCGAGGCGGAGCACGAGGCGCAGATCGTCGCCACCCTCGGCGCCGTCCAGAGCCTGCCCGGCGTGATCAACGCCGCACTGGTTTACCACGAAGTCCTCGAAGAACAGGACTCGTCCCTCCCGACCGTGATGACCTCCTCGCCGGAGATGCCTGATGAAACTCAGCAGACGTGAATTCGCCAAGGCCAACGCCGCCGCCATCGCCGCCGCCGCGCTGGGCCTGCCGGCATTCAGCACCGCCAGCAACCTGATCACCGAGGCGGACATGACCCGCCTCGACTGGAACAAGGCGCCCTGCCGTTTCTGCGGCACCGGCTGCGGGGTGATGGTGGCGACCCGCGACGGCCGCGTGGTGGCGACCCACGGCGACATCAAGGCCGAGGTCAACCGCGGCCTGAATTGCGTCAAGGGCTACTTCCTGTCGAAGATCATGTACGGCACCGACCGGCTGACCCAGCCGCTGCTGCGCATGAAGGGCGGAAAGTACGACAAGCAGGGCGAGTTCCAGCCGATCAGCTGGGACGAGGCCTTCGCCATCATGGCCGAGAAGACCAAGGCCGCGCTCACGGCCCACGGCCCGCAGGCAGTCGGCATGTTCGGTTCCGGGCAGTGGACGGTGTGGGAAGGCTACGCCGCCAACAAGCTGATGAAGGCCGGCCTGCGCTGCAACAACATCGACCCCAACGCCCGGCACTGCATGGCCTCGGCGGTGATGGGCTTCATGCGCAGCTTCGGCATGGACGAGCCGATGGGTTGCTACGACGACATCGAAGCCACCGACACCTTCGTGCTCTGGGGCTCGAACATGGCCGAGATGCACCCGATCCTCTGGTCGCGGGTCGCCGACCGCCGGCTCAGCCAGCCGCAGGTCAAGGTGGCGGTGCTGTCCACCTTCGAGCACCGCAGCTTCGACCTGGCCGACATCCCCATGGTGTTCAAGCCGCAGACCGACCTGATCATCCTCAACTACATCGCCAATCACATCATCGAATCCGGCTCGGTGAACCGCGACTTCGTCAGCCGTCACACCCGCTTCGCCAAGGGTGCCGACGACATCGGCTACGGCCTGCGCGCCACCGACCCGCTGGAGCAGAAGGCGAAGAACGCGGCCAACGCCAACACCTGGAGCGACATCTCCTTCGAGCAGTTCGCCGCCTTCGTCAAACCCTACACCCTGGAGCGCGCCGCCGAGGAAACCGGCGTGCCGGCCGAGCGCCTCAAGGCCCTGGCCGAGCTGTATGCGGACCCCAAGCGCAAGGTGGTGTCGTTCTGGACCATGGGCTTCAACCAGCACACCCGCGGCGTGTGGGCCAACAACCTGATCTACAACATCCACCTGCTCACCGGGAAGATCAGCGAACCGGGCAACAGCCCCTTCTCGCTGACCGGGCAACCCTCGGCCTGCGGCACCGCGCGCGAGGTCGGCACCTTCTCCCACCGCCTGCCGGCGGACATGCTGGTGGCCAATCCCAAGCACCGCGCCACCGCCGAGAAGATCTGGAAGCTGCCGCCAGGCACCATCCAGGAGAAGCCCGGCTTCCACGCCGTGGAGCAGAGCCGCAAGCTCAAGGACGGCGTGCTCAAGGTGTACTGGACGCAGGTCTGCAACAACATGCACGCCGGCCCCAACATCATGCAGGAGATCCTCCCGGGCTGGCGCAACCCGGAGGCCTTCGTCATCGTCTCCGACGTCTACCCCACCGTGTCGGCCCAGGCCGCCGACCTGATCCTGCCCAGCGCCATGTGGGTGGAGAAGGAAGGCGCCTACGGCAACGCCGAGCGCCGCACCCAGTTCTGGCATCAGTTGGTCAAGGCGCCGGGCGAGGCGAAGTCCGACCTCTGGCAGCTGGTGGAATTCTCCAAGCTCTTCACCACCGACGAGGTGTGGCCGGCCGAGCTGCTGGCCCAGGCACCCCAGTACAAGGGCAAGACCCTGTACGAGGTGCTGTTCCGCAACGGCCAGGTCGACCAGTTCCCCACCAGCGACATGGCCGAGGGCTACGCCAACGACGAGGCCGCCGCCTTCGGCTTCTACCTGCAGAAGGGCCTGTTCGAGGAGTACGCGGCCTTCGGTCGTGGCCACGGTCACGACCTGGCGCCCTTCGACACCTATCACGAGGCCCGCGGCCTCCGCTGGCCGGTGGTGGACGGCCAGGAAACCCGCTGGCGCTACCGCGAGGGTCACGACCCCTATGTGGAGAAAGGCAGCGGCGTGCAGTTCTACGGCTACCCGGACAACAAGGCGATCATCTTCGCCCTGCCCTACGAGCCTCCAGCCGAGGCGCCCGACAAGGACTTCCCCTTCTGGCTCAGCACCGGCCGGGTGCTGGAACACTGGCACACCGGCAGCATGACCCAGCGCGTGGACGAGCTGTACCGCGCGGTGCCCGACGCCCTGGTGTACATGCACCCGGACGACGCCAAGGAGCTCAAGGCGCGGCGCGGCAGCGAGGTGAAGGTGATCAGCCGGCGCGGCGAGATGCGCGCGCGCATCGAGACCCGCGGCCGCAACAAGCCGCCACGCGGCCTGGTGTTCGTGCCGTTCTTCGACGCCAACAAGCTGATCAACAAGGTCACCCTGGACGCCACCGATCCCATTTCCAAGCAGACCGACTACAAGAAGTGCGCCGTGCGCATCGAACTGGTCAGCCTGGCCTGAGGAGCCCGATCATGAGAAGCCTGCCCCTGCTGCTGGTCCTCCTGGCGAGCCTGGCCCACGCAGCCGACTACCCCCTCGACGCCCCCGCACCGGACGGTCGCCGCCCCGGCGGCACCCTCAGTCAGGAGCGAGCCACGCCGCCCCTGGCCGAGGACGAAAACAAGGACCTCAAGCGCGAGCGCAACTACCCCGAACAGCCGCCGACCATTCCCCATACGATCCGCGGCTACCAGGTGGACAAGAACGGCAACAAGTGCCTGACCTGCCACAGCCGCAGCAACAGCGCGAAGACCCAGGCGCCGATGATCAGCATCACCCACTACATGGACCGCGACGGCCAGACTCTGGCCGCGGTGTCACCGCGACGCTACTTCTGCACCCAGTGCCACGTGCCGCAGCAGGAAGTGAAGCCGCTGGTGGGCAACGACTTCCGCACCATCGACCAGCTGCTGCAGGACGAAGTGCAGCGCGCCGGCCAGCAGCAGTGAGGTGCTTATGAAAGCCCTGTTCCGATGGCTGAGCTCCTACTGGACCATCCTGCGTCGCCCCAGCGTGCACTACAGCCTGGGCTTCCTGACGCTCGGCGGCTTCATCGCCGGGATCATCTTCTGGGGCGGCTTCAACACCGCGCTGGAGGCGACCAACACCGAGCAGTTCTGCATCTCCTGTCACGAGATGGAGAGCAACGTGTACGTCGAGCTGCAGGACACCATCCACTACACCAACCGCTCGGGCGTGCGCGCCACCTGCCCCGACTGCCACGTGCCGCACCAGTGGACCGACAAGATCGCGCGCAAGATGCAGGCCTCCAAGGAGGTCTGGGGCAAGATCTTCGGCACCATCAACACCCGCGACAAATTCCTCGAGAAGCGCCGCGAACTGGCCGAACACGAATGGGCCCGCCTCAAGGCCAACGACTCGCTGGAATGCCGCAACTGCCACAACTTCGAGTTCATGGACTTCACCCGCCAGAGCCAGCGCGCACGCCAGATGCACTCCACCGCCCTCGCCTCCGGCCAGGCCACCTGCATCGACTGCCACAAGGGCATCGCCCACCGCCTGCCGGATATGAGCGGGGTGAAGGGGTGGGAATGACGTGGTCTACGGATCGATGGCCAAGAAAACGAAAGCCCCGAGATCGGGGCTTTTTTCTGGCCATTCGCAAGGCGATTTGATCGAGCAATGCTGCATCGCGTCGTACTCAGCGGCGCAGGCCCTTGTTAGCGGGTATCACTGCTCCACTCGCCGCCGACTCGAGCCCGGCTGCGGAGCGCCCAGCCGCGTGCGGAGGTTGGGCACCGCGTTGTCGTTGGGCCACCAGCCGAAGGTCTCCTCCAGCGCCCTTCGCATCGGCGTTGCGATAAACATCGGAGCGGAACGGGTGTAGAACTCGGCGTGGCGGCGGCGCTCTTCCGGCAGCTCGCGGATATGGGCCAGGGCCTCCTCGATGGTCGGCGCCCTGCCGTTCTCACCGAAGATGCGCGGAGGCAATGCCGTCCACACCACGGCATCGAGGCGCATCGCCCTCGCCCAGCGCGCAATGACGGCGGAATACTCGTAGCGATTGGCGCAGCCCTCGACACTGCCGACGCTGCGCGGCTGCGACGAGGGAATCTGCTCGCGCCGGCGCAGCAGCTCGCGCGCCGCCTCGACACAGCGCACATCGAGCAGCGCCCACATCACCCTCGCCACCGGCGCCGAGTCGCACAGCACCGCCGCCAACTCCCCGCCGTCGCCCTCACGCGCGAAATCGATAGGCAGATCCGGCCCATCCCGCCGCCACGGCCGGCGCACCGGAAGAATGCCGGGCTTCCAGATCAGGGAACCCCATCCGAGACATGCAATTTTCAACAGGCGCCTCCCGACTCGTCTGTCGATGGACAGCGGGAGGTGAGAAGAAGGTTCGTTAAGAGGCGCGGTGGGTACTTGGCGCCAGCAGGACACCCGGAACACTGGCTTCTTTGTAACTGACCCCCGCTCTAGAAACAACAAACCCCTGACTTCGCTAGTAAGTCAGGGGTTTGCGTTAATTCGATCTGGCGGTGAAGGAGGGATTCGAACCCTCGATACGGTTTCCCGTATACACACTTTCCAGGCGTGCTCCTTCAACCGCTCGGACACTTCACCGGATCTCGGCGTACCAGTCTGGTCCGTCGAGGCGCGCTAATGTAGCCGCAGGCTTTCTCGAATGCAAACTTTTTTTCAGTCGATTCATGCGCTTATGCGGAGCGATGGGCCTTCGGCTCGGTCGTTTCGAAGCGCTGGCCGCCGAACAGCAGGAAGCCGAGGGAAGCGAACGTGCTGAACAGGAACAGCTGCAGCACGCCGGTCTGGCTGCGGCTGTAGGGGCTGGCGGCCAGCAGGGTCAGGCCGACCAGTAGCAGCGGAGCTAGATAAGGAATGAGACGGGTCATGGCGGTGCTCCTCAGGTTCGCGACCAACCTAAGTCACCGCTCGGTATAGCAGCCAATTGGCGATGCCGATGATGACGATAGCCGGCCACCGACGGGCGGGTGACCCTCCGGTCAGCCAAAGCGCTTTACCCTCGGGCCTGCGCTGGGTAACGTCAGCGCCAATTCCCGCCACCAGGACTAGGATTTCCGCCATGAGCGACCTGATCAGCTACCAACTCGAAGACGGCATCGCCACCCTAACCCTCAACAACGGCAAGGTGAACGCCATCTCCCCGGACGTGATCGCCGCGTTCAATGCCGCGCTCGATCAGGCCGTGCAGGACCGCGCCGTGGTGATCATCACCGGCCAGCCGGGCATCCTCTCCGGCGGCTACGACCTCAAGGTGATGACCTCCAGCCCGCAGAACGCCGTGGCCCTGGTCACCGCCGGTTCCACCCTGGCCCGCCGCATGCTGGCCCACCCCTACCCCATCGTCGTCGCCTGCCCGGGCCACGCCATCGCCAAGGGCGCGTTCATCCTACTGTCGGCCGATTACCGCATCGGCGTGGAAGGCCCGTTCAACATCGGCCTGAACGAAGTGCAGATCGGCATGACCATGCACCACGCCGGCATCGAGCTGGCCCGTGACCGCCTGCGCAAGTCCGCCTTCCACCGTTCGGTGATCAATGGCGAGATCTTCGACCCGGCGGGTGCCATGGACGCCGGCTTCCTCGACAAGGTGGTGCCGGCCGAGCAGCTGCAGGCCACCGCCATCGCCGCCGCGCAGCAGTTGAAGAAGATCAACATGACCGCGCACAAGAACACCAAGCTCAAGGTGCGCAAGGCGCTGCTGGAGACCCTGGACCAGGCCATCGAGCTGGACCAGAAGCACCTCGGCTGAGCCGCCGAAACGCCCACCGGACCCGGCCTCGCGCCGGGTTCGTCGTTTTAGTGGCGAAATAATGGCCAATTCACGTGGCATTTGCCGCCGGCTGTATTACCTTACGGCTGTCGCCTAGGCATGGACGTGTGGCGCTCCCGTGGTTTTTCGTAGTCGCGTTCAGGAGCCAAACCCATGAAAATTGCGCACAAGGTCGGTATCGCGGCGGCAGCCGTGCTGTTCCTGACCACCAGCCTCCTCTCCCTCGCTCAGGTCAGCCAGGTACGCAGCACATTGCGCAGCCAGGTCGAGTCGAGCATCTCCGAATCCAGCAACGCCCTCGCCCGCCAGATCGAGAACTGGCTGAACGCCAAGCTGCGGCTGATGGACCTGATGTCGCAGACCATCGACAGCGACTACAGCCCGGAGAACATGCAGAAGGTCATCGACGCACCGCTGCTGAAGAACGAGTTCATCCTGGTGTTCGGCGCGTTGGAGGCCGACGGCAAGCCGATCAAGAACGACCCCAGCTGGCAGCCCAGCGCCGACTGGGATGGCCGCCAGCGGCCCTGGTTCGGCACCGGCAAGAGCGGCAGCCAGGCGCTGCTGACCGAGCCCTACGTGGACTCCACCACCGGCGAAATTCTCATCTCCGCCGTGGCCAAGATCAGTAATGCCGGCCAGTTCCTCGGCGTGTTCGGCGGCGACATCCGCCTGAAGGCCGTGGCCGACGCGGTGAACACCCTGGACTTCGGCGGCGCCGGCTACGCCTTCCTGCTCAGCCGCAGCGGCAACATCATTTCCCACCCGGACACTGCCCTCAACGGCAAGTCCTACAGCACCCTGTTCGACGGCGAGAGCCCGGCGCTGAACAAGGAGCTGCAGGAGCTCAGCGGCGGCGACAAGAACCTGCTGGTGTCCTTCACCCCGCTGCCCAACCTGCAGGGCATGGACTGGTACATCGGTGTGGTGCTGGACAAGGACATCGTCATGGCCGAGGCCGACACCCTGAGCTGGCGCGCGGTGATCGGCACCGTGCTCGGCGTGGTCATCAGCCTGATCGCCCTGGGCATGCTGATGGTCCGGCTGCTCAAGCCGCTCGACCACCTGCACGCCTCGCTGCGCGAGATCAACAGCGGCCAGGGCGACCTGACCCGGCGCCTGCCGGCCACCGGCAACGACGAAATCGCCGAGGTGTCGCGCGAATTCAACAGTTTCCTGCAGAGCCTGCAGACGCTGATCAGCGACGTGATGGGCAGCTCGCGGCAGGTGCGCGAAAGCACCACTTCGACCTCGGGCGAGGCCAACCAGGCCTCCAGCCGCCTGCACGAGCAGCTGCAGGAGCTCGACCAGTTGGCCACCGCCATGCAGGAGATGGCCTCCACCGCCGAGGAAGTTGCGCGCAACGCCCAGGCCGCCGCCCAGGCCGCCATCGCCGCCAACGAGGAAACCGAGAACGGCGTGCGTGTGGTGTCCCAGTCGACCACGGCGATCAAGCGCCTGGCCGACGAGATGGACGACACCGGCCACGCCATCAACGAGCTGGCCAAGCTCAGCCACAACATCGAGTCGATTCTCTCGGTGATCACCAG
>NZ_JAMXBF010000019.1 GCF_023823685.1 Pseudomonas subflava | reverse complement strand
GCTCTGCGCCGGCGCTTAAGCCTTGCGCGGTTGCCTTCCCTCTCCCGTTTACGGGGGAGGGGCCGGGGGAGAGGGTGGTGGCGACCGGCGTGGTGCCGTCCTGCCATCGCTCCCGGCGGAAGAGGGCGCCTCTCAATACGCCGCCCGGTAGATCGCCAGCGCCTCGGCCTCGCTCACCTCGCGCGGGTTGTTCACCAGCAGGCGCTGCTGGAGCATGGCGTCGCTGGCCAGGGTCGGCAGCATCGCCTCCGGCACCCCGGCGTCGCGCAGACGGCTGGGCAGGCCGCAGCGCTCGTTGAGCGCGGCCAGTTCGTCGATGAAGGCCGTGCAGCGCTGTTCCTCGCTGCCGCCCTGGAAACGCTCGCCGAGCAGCAGCGGCGCCAGCTCCGCGTACAGCGGCGTGGCCGCCGGCGCGTTGAAGCGCAGCACGTGCGGCAGCACCAGGGCGTTGCTCAGGCCATGGGGGATGTGGAAGTGCCCGCCGAGCGGATAGGCCAGGGCATGCACCGCCGCCACCGGAGCGTTGGCGAAGGCCTGGCCGGCCAGGCAGGCGCCCAGCAGCATGGCCTGGCGCGCCTCGCGGTTCTGCCCGTTGTGCACCGCCTCGTTCAGGTTGGCGGCCAGCAGGCGCAGCGCCTCGCGGGCCAGCAGGTCGGACAGCGGGTTCTTCTTCAGCTTGGTGGTATACGCCTCGATGGCGTGGACCATGGCGTCGATGCCAGTGGCGGCGGTCACCGCCGGAGGCAGGCCGAGGGTCAGTTCGGCATCGAGCAGCGCCAGGTCTGGCAGCAGCAGCGGCGAGACCACACCCATCTTGGTGGTTTCGCCGGTGGTGACGATGGAGATTGGCGTCACCTCCGAGCCGGTGCCGGCGGTGGTCGGCACCTGGATCAGCGGCAGACGCTGGCCGCGGGCGTTGCCCACGCCATAGACGTCCTTCAGCGCCTGCTGGCAGTTGGGGTGGGCGAGCAGGGCGACCAGCTTGGCCACGTCCATCGAGCTGCCGCCACCGAAACCGACCACCAGGTCGGCGCCCAGCGTGCGGGCGCGTTCCACGGCGTTGAGCACGATGGCCTCGGGTGGATCGGCGATCACCTGGTCGAACACTTCCACGGCCAGGCCGGCGGCGGCGAAGCCCGGCAGCACGCCGTCGAGCAGGCCGAAGCGGGTGATGCCGGGGTCGGTGACCAGCATCACGCGCTGGGCGCCGCGTTCCTGGCACAGGCCGGCGAGGCGGGTGCTGGAGCCGGATTCGCAGAGGATCTGCGCGGTGGTGGCGAAGCTGAAGGGTTGCATGGCAATGCCTCCTAAGGATCAGGGCTGCGCCGGCATCGGGCGCTGGCGGGTGAAGAAGTCCCAGATGGCGCGCGGGCCGTCGAAGCCGGACAGGGTCGGACCGAGCAGGCGTGGCGGGCGGAAACCGGCCTGCGGCAGCAGATGGCCGCCGCCGATCACCCCGTACAGGGCGACCTCGGCGCCGCCCTCGGCCTGCCAGCGGTCGAGGTCGACGCGGCGGGCGGGGTCGGCGGCATCGCGCCAGGCCTCCTCACGGCGCACGTCCGCCGCGCTGTAGCCGGCGCGCTCGGCGAAGAACAGCGCCGACTCGTAGGCCGAAAGCACGGTGCCGCGGTCGCCGAAGCCGAACAGGGTGACGCGGCCGCCGTTGAAGGGGTTGATCGGGTCGCGGGTGCCGTTCATGAAGAGCACCGACGTGGCCCCGGCCACGGCCGTGCAGGCCAGATTGTCGGGCGTCGGCAGGTTGGCCGCCACGGCGGCGACACCGGCCAGCAGCTGCGGACGCTCCAGGGCGATGCGCAGGCCCAGGTGGCCACCGTTGGAGTAGCCGGCGAGGAAGGCGCGGCGCGGGTCGGCCCGGTGTTCGTCCGCGAAGCGCCGGATCAGCGCGGTGATCAGGCCGACGTCGTCGACGTTCTGCGTGCGCGCCGGGTAGTCGGCGGTGCTGCGGCAGTCGTTCCAGTTGCGCTCGTAGCCCTGGGGGTAGACGACGATGAAGCCGTGTTCGTCGGCCAGGCGCTCGAATGCGTAGGCGCTGAAGGTGCGCGCGTCATCGCGCGTCTGCAGCGAGCCGTGCAGCACGAACAGCAGCGGAGCCCCGGCCGGCAGGCCGGCGGGGAGGTAGTAGGCGTAGTCGCGCGGCATGCCGCCGACTTCGATGCGACCCTCCTGCAGGGCCGCGCTCAGCGCGGGTACCTCGGGTTTGGGTGCGTACAGGTAATAGCCGTACAGGCCGGCCAGGAGGGCGACCAGCAGGAGTAACGGAATCAGCACTTTTCTTGTCGTTGTCATGCGTGCCTCTCGGGCAGGGTGCGCCGTGCGTACCGCTCAGGCGGGTGTGCTCGGACGTGGTGCGCGCGGCGCACCCTACGGAATGCGACAGAGCGGGGGTTGCCCCGCCCGTTTCTTCAGAACGCGAAGCTCTCCTCCGGCATGGCCATCAGGCACGCCGCGCCGCCCAGCAGGGCCTCGCGGTGGCTGCTGGCGCGCGGCAGCACACGGCGCAGGTAGAACGCCGCGCTCTGCAGCTTGGCCTGGTAGAAGGCCGCCTCGCCCGTGCCCGCGTCCAGCGCGCGCTGGGCGGTAGCGGCGGCCTGCAGCCAGAAGCCGGCCAGCAACACATAGGCCGAGTACTGCAGGAAGTCCACCGAGGTGGCGCCGATTTCCTGGGCGTCCTGCTGGCTGCTGGCGATCACCTGGGCCGCCAGCTCGCGCCACTGTTGCAGGCGCGCCTCGACCACGCTGGCCATCTCGGCCAGCGCCGGCTGCCCGGCGGCGTCGCGGGTCATGGCGGCGAACTCGTCGATCAGCGCGTTGAGTTCGGCTCCGCCGTCGCCCAGCAGCTTGCGGCGGATCAGGTCCAGCGCCTGGATGCCGTTGGTGCCTTCATAGAGCTGGGTGATGCGGCTGTCGCGCATCAGCTGCTCCATGCCCCACTCGCGGATGAAGCCGTGGCCGCCATACACCTGCACGGCGTGGCTGGCGGACTCCTGGCCCATGTCGGTGAAGAACGCCTTGACGATCGGGATCAGCAGCGCGGCGCGCTTGGCCGCCGCCTTGCGGGCCGCGGCATCGTCCGCCCCGTGCTCCAGGTCGAGCTGGCGCGCGGTGTAGGCGGCGAGCATGCGGCAACCTTCGACCAGGGTCTTCTGGGTCAGCAGCATGCGCCGCACGTCCGGGTGCACGATGATCGGGTCGGCCGCCTTCTCCGGCGCCGCGGCGCCGGTCAGACCGCGCGACTGCAGGCGCTCGCGGGCATAGCGCAGGGCGCCCTGGAAGGCCGCCTCGCCCAGGCCCAGGCCCTGCAGGCCGACCTGGAAGCGCGCGTCGTTCATCATGGTGAACATGCAGGCCAGGCCCTGGTTGGCCTCGCCGACCAGCCAGCCGGTGGCGCCGTCGAAGTTCATCACGCAGGTGGAGGCACCCTTGATGCCCATCTTGTGCTCGATGGCGCCGCAGGACAGGGCGTTGACCGCGCCCGGCGTGCCGTCGGCATTGGCGACGAACTTCGGCACCAGCAGCAGGCTGATGCCCTTGACCCCGGCCGGGGCGTCCGGCAGGCGCGCCAGCACCAGGTGGACGATGTTCTCGGACATGTCCTGTTCGCCGCCGCTGATGAAGATCTTGTTGCCGGTGACCTTGTAGCTGCCGTCGGCCTGCGGCTCGGCCTTGGTGCGCAGCAGCGCCAGGTCGGTGCCGGCCTGGGGCTCGGTCAGGCACATGGTGCCGGTCCACTCGCCGCTGACCATCTTGCCCAGGTAGTCGCGCTTGAGCTCGTCGCTGCCGTGCTTGTCCAGCGCCAACACGGCGCCTTCGGTGAGGCCGGAGTAGACGCGGAAGGACAGCGAGGCGCCCATCAGCATCTCGTGGAAGGCGAAGGACACCAGCTGCGGGAAGCCCTGGCCGCCGAAGTCCACCGGGCCGGTCATGCTCGCCCAGCCGTTCTCGACGTACTGCTTGTAGGCGGCACGGAAACCTTTCGGCGTGCTGACCTGGCCGTTCTCCAGTCGGCAACCTTCTTCGTCGCTGTTGCGGTTGAGCGGGGCGATCTCGTTGCCGGTGAAGGCCGCGGCCTCTTCCAGCACGCCGTCGATCAGCTCGCGGTCCAGGCCGTTGCCCAGGCGCTCGCAGTGGCCGGCGACGTCGAACAGTTCGTGCAGCACGAAGCGCATGTCGCGCAGGGGGGCCTGGTAGCTCATACGCGGCCCTCCTGTACGTCGCTGAATTTCTTGCCGTCTGCCACCAGGCGGTCGATCAGCCCGGCCGGCCGCCAGTGCGCGCCGTGGCGTTCGGCCAGCTGCAGCAGGCGCTCGCGGATGAAGGCCACGCCCTGGGCATCGGCCCAGGCCATCGGCCCGCCCTTGTCGGCGGGGAAGCCGTAGCCGTTCAGATACACCAGGTCGACGTCATGGGCGTTGGCGGCGATGTTCTCTTCGAGGATCTTGGCGCCCTCGTTGACCAGTGCCAGCAGGCAGCGCTCGAGGATTTCCTCGGGGCCGACGGTGCGGCGCGCATAGCCGAGGCGCTCGCCCTCGCGCTGCACCAGCGCGTCCACCACCGGGTCGTGTTCGGCCTGGCGGCTGCCCGGCGCGTAGGTGTAGTAGCCTTTGCCGGACTTCTGGCCGAAGCGGCCGAGTTCGCACAGGCGGTTGTCCACCTGGACCTGGGGCGCGTCCTGGCCTTCGCCGGCCAGCTCGCGGGCGCGCCATTCCAGGTCGATGCCGACCACGTCGTACATGCGGAACGGGCCCATGGCGAAGCCGAAGCCCTGCAGGGCCGCGTCCACCTGGTAGGGATAGGCGCCCTCGAGGAGCATGCTGCGCGCCTCGAACACGTAGGTGTGCAGCATGCGGTTGCCGATGAAGCCGTCGCAGTTGCCGGCCACCACACTGACCTTGCCGATGCGCTGGCCCAGGGCCAGGGCGGCGTCGAGCACGGCCGGGGCGGTGTGCGCGCCGCGGACGATCTCCAGCAGCTTCATGATGTGCGCCGGGCTGAAGAAGTGCAGGCCGAGCACATCCTGCGGGCGGGCGGTGACGGCGGCGATGGCGTCGATGTCCAGCGCCGAGGTGTTGCTGGCGAGGATCGCGCCGGGCTTTACGGTGCGGTCGAGGGTGCGGAAGATTTCCTGCTTGAGTTCGAGGTTCTCGTAGACGGCCTCGATCACCAGGTCGACCTCGGCCAGGTCGGCGTAGTCGTTCACCGCCTGGATGCGCGCCAGGCGCAGGCTGGCCTCGCCGGTGCTGATACGACCCTTGGCGACGTTCTGCGCCCAGGTGTCTTCGGCCATCTTCAGGCCGGCCTCGACCATCTGCGGGTTGTTGTCCAGCCACAGCACGGGGATGCCGGCGTTGGCCAGGCTGATGACGATGCCGCGGCCCATGGTGCCGGCACCGATCACGGCGGCCTGTTCGATCTTGTAGTTGTTGCTCATAGCCTTCCCTCGATCACAAAAAACACAACTGACGCACCTTAAGGAGGGCTGTACTATTTGGGAAATTTTGACTTGTGATAAGCAGAATTCCCCTCGTGAATATATTGACCTTCGACCTCAACCTGCTGCGCGTGCTGGACGCCCTGTTGCGAGAGCGCAACGTCTCGCGCGCCGCCGAGCGGCTGGCGCTGAGTCAGCCGGCGGTGAGCAACGCGCTGAACCGCCTGCGCGACCTGCTCGACGACCCGCTGCTGGTGCGCGTCGGCCGCGCCATGCAGCCGACGCCGCGGGCACTGGAGCTGGAGGCACCGATTCGCGCGGCGCTGCGGCAGATCGAGGAGAGCCTGGGCGAGGGCAGCCGTTTCGAGCCGACGCGCAGCCGCCAGCGCTTCACCATCGCGCTGACCGACTACGCCGAGATGCTGCTGATGCCGCGCCTGCTGGAGCGCCTGGCCGAGCAGGCGCCGGGCATCCGCATCGACGTGCGTCACCTGTCGCCGCGCCTGCCCGCCGAGGCCCTGGAGAAGGGCGAGATCGACATCGCGCTGGGCCGCTTCGAGGCGCTGCCGCCACGTTTTACCGGCGTGCGCTGGATGAGCGAGACCCTGCAACTGGTGGCGCGCCGCGACCATCCGCAGTTGCGCGATGGTCTGGCCCTGGACGGCTTTCTGCGCCTGCGCCACCTCTGGGTGCATGGCGGCCAGACCCGCGGCATGGTCGAGCAGTGGCTGGGCGAGCACGGCCTGAGCCGCGAGATCGTCTACACCACGCCGAACTACCTGCAGGCCGCACACATCGCCGCCGGTGGTGATCTGGTGGCGGTGCTGCCGGCCCGCCTGGCCCGCTACTTCGCCAACCTGCTGCCGCTGCAGCTGTTCGAGCTGCCGTTCGAGCTGGGGCCCTTCCACTTGGAGATCGTCAGCCTGGATCTGCGCCGCCGCGACATGCCGTTGCAGTGGCTGATCGAGCAGATCGGCCTGCTGGGCGAGGGCTGATCACGACCGTTCGTCGCGTTCTACCGCGACTGCGGTCTCGCTGGTCACGCTTCGACGGCTCTGCGACGGGATTTTCCAGACGCAGCGGCGGATTTTCCTGCAGTGCCTCTGCCATGGGCGATTGCGCGGGAAGAGCGTCGGCGACGCTGCGCGGGCGACCTTTCTGCCGCGGAAAAGTGCTAGATCATCTGCTCCCGGCGCTTATGCCTCATCCGCCTAAAAGGCCCGCCCATGCGGCCGTAGACTGGAACTCCCAGGCCGAAACCCAGGGAGAACCCCATGCCCATCGCCATCAGCCCCACCGGCACCAGCCTCTACGATACGCGCCCGCTGCGGCAGACCGACGACACCACTGCCGGCCCGCTGGGCAGCCAGAACCGCCTCGGCATCGATGCGCAGCAGAGCATCACCGACCGCTTGGAGCTGGCTCGTGAACGGGCCGCCGAGCGTGCCGAGGAGCGCCAGGCGCTGATCGAGGCGCGCCGCGAAGAGTTGCGCGAACTGCAGGCCGAACAGGCGCAGCAGGCGGCGGAAGAAGCCACCCAGGCGCTGGAGGATCGGCTGCGTCAGCAGCAGGTGGAACGATTCCTCGAGGCCCAGCGCAATGACCAGGCCCTGGCCGCCGAGCAGGCCGAGCTGAATGATCCGCTGGCGCCGCAGAACCTCGCCCCGGCGCAGCTCGAGGCCAACCAGCTCACCTTCGGACCGCAGCAGCAGGTGACCACGCGGGTGGCCATCGAAGCCATCGCCACCTATGAAGAAACCCGCAACCTGCTCGCCTAATCCCCGGTGCTGACCGGGTAGCGCTCCGCCCGGTCGGCGCGCCGGCCGAGGTACCAGCCGAGCGCGGCCCACAGCGCCGCGCAGCCGGCGCCGACCAGCGCCACCAGCACGGCGCCCTGGCCCAGGGCGTCGAGCAGGCTCTTGGCCCAGCCGCTGACCGCATCGCCGCCGCGGTAGACCACGGTGTCGATGAAGTTCTTGGCCTTGTATTTGGTCTGCGCGTCCAGTGGCGCGAATAGCATCTCTCGCCCCGGACGAACGAAGGCGTATTCGCCGATGCGCCGCACGATCATCAGCGCCGCCAGCGTGGCGAACACCGGCGCCAGCGCCAGACCGAGAAAACCCACGCACATCAGCGCCGGCACGCCCGCGAGCAGCACGCGTACGCCGAGGCGCTGGGCTACCCGCCCGGTGATGAACAGCTGGGCGGCGAGCGCGCCGGCCTGCACCACGAAGTCGATGGCGCCGAAGACCCGTACCTGCTCGTCGCGCTCGGGAAACAGCGCCTCCACCAGCCGCGCCTGCTCGAAATAGAGAAAGGTGCTGACCGTGGCCAGCAGCACCACGAACGCCGAGATGCCCAGCAGGTAGGGCGAGCCGAGCACCCGCGTGAAGCCGCTGAAGGGATTGCCCGGCACCGGGCGGTGCGGGTTCTCGCTGGGTGCGGCGCCCGGGCGGCCGGCGCCGCCCGCTTCGCGCCAGTCCATCAGGAAGTGCTTGAGCGCCAGGCCGCCGAGCAGCAGCAGGGCGGCCAGCAGGGTCAGCCCCGCGGCATCCAGCGCCTCGATCAGCAGTGCGCTGAGTAACGGGCCACACAGACCGCCGACGCTGGCGCCGGCGGCGATGAAGGCGAACAGCCGCCTGGCCTGGACGGCGTCGAACACGTCGGCCATCAGGCTCCAGGCCACCGAGACGACGAACAGGTTGTAGACCGAGATCCACACGTAGAAGGCGCGCGCCAGCCAGACGCTGTCGCCGAGGCCGGCGAACAGGCCGGCGAACAGCAGCAGCTGGAGGGCGAAGACGCCGAACACCCAGTCGACGAACCGGCGGCGCGGCACCTGCGAGTTGAGCCAGGCGAACAGCGGCACCGCCAGCAGCATGGCGACGAAGGTGGCGGTGAACAGCCATTGCAGGTGCTCGACGCCGGCCTGTATGCCCATCGACTCGCGGATCGGCCGCAGCATGAAGTAGCCGCAGAACAGGCAGAAGAACAGGGCGAAGCCGGCCAGCGCGGCATTCAGTTCGCCGGCCTCGGCATTGATCGCCCGCGCCAGTCGTCTGCGCATGCTCAGGCGAACAGCTCGACGATGCGTCGGCGCTGGTCTTCGTCCGGCAGGCGGCCGCGGCCGGCCCGCAGGTTGTCGGCCATGTAGCGGGGCTTGGAGGTGGCGGGAATCACCGCGGTCACCGCCGGGTTGGCGAGGATGTACTTGAGCATCAGCTGGGCCCAGGAACCGGCGTCCAGCTCGGCGCCGGCCCATTCCGGCAGCGGCTTGCCGCGCACCTTGTCGAACAGCGCGGCGCGTTGGAACGGGCGGTTGATCAGCACGGCGATGCCCTTGTCGGCGCAGAAGGGCAGCAGCTCGCGCTCGGCATTGCGTTCGCCGATGGAGTAGTTGAACTGCACGAAGTCCACCGGTTCGCGGCGCAGCACCTCGAGCAGGCGCTCATGGGCCGAGTCGAGGTAGTGGGTCACGCCGATGTAGCGCACCTTGCCCTGTTCCTTGAGCTCGCGCAGCAGCTGCAGCTGGGTCTCGGTGTCCTGCAGGTTGTGCACCTGGATCAGGTCGATGCGCTCGGTCTGCAGGTCGCGGAAGCTTTGCTCGATCTGCCGCCGGCCGGCTTCCCGGCCGCTGGAGGAGACCTTGGTGGCGAGGAACAGGCGAGGCCGCACATTGTCCGCCGCCAGCTCGCCGCACACCGCCTCGGCGCGGCCGTAGCTGGGCGCGGTATCGACCAGGCTGCCACCGCCTTCGATCAGCGTGGCGAACACTTCGCGCAGGGGCGCCAGGTGTTCCTCGTCGAGCGGCACGTCGTGGGTGCGTGATGTGCCCAGGCCGACCACCGGCAGCAGTTCGCCGCTGGCGGGAATCCTGCGGCGCAGCAGCTCGCCGCTCGCCGTGGCCTGGGCCAGGCCGGACAGCGGTCCGAGGGTGGCCAGCGCGGCGAGGGCGGAGGCGTGCTGAATGAAGCGGCGGCGGGTGGTCATGGCGGGTCTCCCGGGCGGTTGGCGATCAGCAAGTGATAGACCCTCGGGCCGGCCATGGGGTGCCGGGGCAATATCCGGTAACCAAACCAGCGGCGCCTCTATCGTCCTCTGCCGGGCGGCAAGGCCAGTGCTTTGGCGCGGCCGGACCTGCGCCCCGGAGCGGGTCTGGATTAGGCTGCGGGCACAACGACAATAAGGAAGATCGCCATGCGCAAGCTGCTGCTGATCGCGATGCTCGCGGTGCTCGCCTACCTGCTGTTCTGGCCCACGCCGCTGCGGCCGGTGGCCTGGCAGCCGCGGCCGGTGCCGGAGGCCGAGGGCGTGTGGGCGCCGAATGGCCGGCTGGACGGAGCAGTGCTGGAGCAGTCCGGCCTGGACGGGCCGGACACCGTGGTGGTGGACGGCGAGGGCCGACGCTACAGCGGCGTGGGCGACGGACGCATCCTGCGCTGGCGCGCGGGCGAGGCGGCGCAGACCTTCGTGCGTTTGGCCGGCCGCCCGGTGGGCATGAACTTCGGCCCGGACGGCAGCCTGTACGCGGCGGACGAGGCCAACGCCAGGATCTGGCGGGTGACGCCCGAGGGCCGCGCCGAGGTGCTGGTGCAGAGCGATGCCCGGCAGCGCTTCACCTTCCTCAACGATGTGTTCGTCGCCCGTGACGGCCGCCTGTTCTTCACCGAGGCTTCCAGCCGCTGGGGCCTGGCCGACAACAAGCGGGCGCTGCTGGAGCACGGTGGCGACGGTGGCGTGTTCGTGCGTTACCGGGACGGGCGCATCGAGCGGGTGATGGACGGTCTGCAGTTCGCCAACGGCGTGGTGCTGAGCCCGGACGAATCCTACCTGCTGGTCGCCGAAACCGGCGCCTATCGCATCACCCGCTTGTGGCTGGGCGGCGCGCGGGCCGGGCGGCGCGAGGTGCTGGTGGATAACCTGCCGGGCTTTCCCGGCGACCTGTCCGTCGCCCCGGACGGCAGCTACTGGTGCTCGTTCTTTTCGCCGCGCAAGGCCGTGCTCGACGCGCTGGCGCCCTGGCCGTCGCTGCGCAAGGTCGCCTCGCGCCTGCCGCCGGCGCTGCTGGCGCGGCCCAGCCGCTATCCCCATGTGTTCCGCTTCGACGGCGAGGGCCGTGTGCTGGAGAGTCTGCAGGCTTCGCTGGGCAGCGAACTGCCCAGCTTCAGCAGCGTGGTGCAGGTGGGCAGCGACCTGCTGCTCGGCACGCCGGGCGGGGTGGGCGAGATCGATGCCGATCGCGCCTACCGCGTTGCGCTCTAGTCGGTCAGCGCCATCTCGCCGCGCCGCGCGGGGTGCGGCGAGCCGAACTCCAGGCTGCCGTCCTCGAGGCGGCCGTGGCGCAGCATGGCCAGGTCCAGCAGGTAGTTCTGGTAGACCTTCCACGGCATGCGGTCGCCCTGGCTGGGCAGCAGGTGGGCGGCGCGGTGGATGTAGCCGGATTGCAGGTCGAGGAACGGCGCCTTGCCCACCTCGCCGTGCTGGCGCGGCGTCACCTGGCGCATGCCGAGCGCGTCCATGTGGCGGATCAGGCGGCACAGGTACTGGCTGGACAGGTCGGCCTTGAGCGTCCAGCTGGCGTTGGTGTAGCCGAGGATCACCGCGGCGTTGGGCAGGTCGCGCAGCATCAGGCCGCGGTAGCCCATGCTCTCCGACACCACGAAGGGGCGGCCGTCGACCACCAGTTGCAGGCCGCCGAACAGCTGCAGTTCCAGGCCGGTGGCGCTGACGATGGTGTCGGCCTGCAATTCGCGGCCCGAGCGCAATTGCACGCCGTGCTCGGTGAAGGTCTCGATCTCGTCGGTGACCACCTCGGCGCGGTCGCTGCGCAGTGCCTTGAACAGGTCGCCGTCGGGCACCGCGCAGACCCGCTGGTCCCAAGGGTTGTAGTGCGGGCTGAAGTGGCGCATGTCGAAGTCCTCGCCCAGCTGACGCCGCGCCAGGCCGAGCAGCATGCGCCGGACCAGGCCGGGGCAGACCCTGGCCAGGTTGTAGAAGAGCATCTGGATCGCCACGTTGCGCGTGCGTGCCAGGCGATAGACCCAGGTGGCCGGCAGCCGCCGGCGCAGCGCCGCGAGCAGGCGATCGTGCTGGGGCAGGTTGATCACGTAAGTCGGCGAGCGCTGGAGCATGGTGACGCTGGCGGCCTGCTCGGCCAGCGCCGGCACCAGGGTCACAGCGGTGGCGCCGCTGCCGATCACCAGGATGCGCTTGCCGCTGGGGTCGAAGTCCTGCGGCCAGTGCTGCGGGTGGATGAAGCGGCCGGCGAAGCGCTCGCGGCCGGGAAAGTCCGGGGTATAGCCGGCCTCGTAACGGTAGTAGCCGGTGCACAGCACCAGGATGCGGCTGCGCAGCAGCACCGGTTCGGCCTCGTCGCCGCGGCACACGTGCAGGGTCCACAGCGCCTCGGCGCTGTCCCATTCGGCGCGCAGCACCCGGTGGCGGTAGCGGATCAGCGTGTCGACGCCATGCTCGCTCGCGGTGTCTTCGATGTAGCGGCGGATCGACGGGCCGTCGGCGATGGACTGCGGATCGGTCCAGGGGCGGAAGCTGTAGCCCAGGGTGTACATGTCCGAGTCGGAGCGGATGCCGGGGTAGCGGAACAGGTCCCAGGTGCCACCCATGGCGGCGCGCCCTTCGAGGATCGCCAGGCGCTTGTCCGGGCATTCGAGGCGCAGGTGGCAGGCGGCGCCGATGCCGGACAGGCCGGCGCCAACGATCAGGACATCCAGGTCTTCGACGGACATGCGGGCTCCTCGTGTGATGGCTGCAGCAAGCCTAGCCAACCCGGCGGTGGGGCAGGCCCAGGCAGCATGACATCGGACGGGCGCGACGCGGGGTCGGCGATGATGGCGAAAGCGCCAAAGGGGCGACCGGCGGAAATGAAAAGGCCCCGCGAGCGGGGCCTGGGCGATCAGATCTCGGGATCGATCGGCGGGTGCCTGCGCCAGGCGTTGCCGCCCGGCAGCAGCAGGTTCAGCGCCAGGGCGCTGATGGCGCACAGGGAGATGCCGGACAGGGCGAAGCTCTTGCCGCCGATGACCATGCCGCCGATGCCGAACACCAGGGTGACCGAGACGATCACCAGGTTGCGCGCCTCGGACAGGTCGACCTGGTGGCGGATCAGCGTGTTCAGGCCGACCACGGCGATGGAGCCGAACAGCAGGCAGAGGATGCCACCCATCACCGGTACCGGGATGGCCTGCAGCGCCGCGCCGAACTTGCCGATGAAGGCCAGGGAGATGGCGAAGATCGCCGCCCAGGTCATCACCTTGGGGTTGAAGCTCTTGGTCAGCATCACCGCGCCGGTGACCTCGGCATAGGTGGTGTTGGGCGGGCCGCCGAACAGGCCGGCGGCCGAAGTGGCCAGGCCGTCGCCGAGCAGGGTGCGGTGCAGGCCGGGCTTGCGCACGAAGTCCTTGCCGGTGACGGTGCCGACGGCGATCACCCCGCCGATATGCTCGATGGCCGGGGCCAGCGCCACCGGCACCATGTACAGGATGGCGCCGAGGTGGAATTCGGGTGCCATGAACTTGGGCATTTCCAGCCAGGCCGCGGCGGCGATGCCGGTGGTGTCGATCACGCCGAAGAAGGCCGAGAGCAGGCAGCCGACGGCGATGCCGGAGAGGATCGGCACCAGGCGGAACAGGCCGCGACCGAGCACGGCCACCAGCACGGTGGTGACCAGCGCGGACATGGAGATGATCATGGCGGTCTGGTAGGGCACCAGTTGCGCGGCGGCGTCGCCGGTCTTGCCCATGGCCATGTTCACCGCCACCGGCGACAGGGCCAGGCCGATGGAGATCACCACCGGGCCGATCACCACCGGCGGCAGGATGCGGTCGATGAAGCCCGGGCCCTTCAGCTTCACGGCCAGGCCGAGAAGCATGTAGACGAAGCCGGCGGCGACCACGCCGCCGAGCACCGCGGGCATGCCGAACTCACCCTTGGCGGCGATGATCGGCGCGATGAAGGCGAAGCTCGAGGCCAGGAACACCGGCACCTGGCGCCCGGTGGCCAGCTGGAACAGCAGGGTGCCGACGCCGGCGGTGAACAGCGCCACGTTCGGGTCCATGCCGGTGATCAGCGGCATCAGCACCAGCGCGCCGAAGGCGACGAACAGCATCTGCGCGCCCGAAAGGATCTGCCGCGGCAGCGGGTCGTTGTACTCGCTCATGCTCAGGCGTCCTTCTGCTTGGTGCCGAAGATCTTGTCGCCGGCGTCGCCGAGGCCGGGAATGATGTAGCCGTGTTCGTTCAGGCGCTGGTCGACGGACGCGGTATAGATAGTCACGTCCGGATGAGCGTCGGCCACGGTATTGATGCCTTCCGGCGCGGCGACCAGCACCATGGCGCGGATTTCCTTGCAGCCGGCCTTCTTCAGCAGGTCGATGGTGGCGACCATGGAGCCGCCGGTGGCCAGCATCGGGTCGATGATCAGCGCCAGGCGTTCGTCGATCTCCGGCGCCAGCTTCTCCAGGTAGGTGTGGGCCTGCAGGGTCTCCTCGTTGCGGGCGACGCCCACGGCGCTGACCTTGGCCCCCGGGATCAGGCTGAGCACACCGTCGAGCATGCCGATGCCGGCGCGCAGGATCGGCACCACGGTGATCTTCTTGCCGGCGATCTTCTCTACCTGCACCGGCCCGGCCCAACCCTCGATCTCGTAGTGCTCCAGCGGCAGGTCGTTGGTCGCCTCGTAGGTCAGCAGGGCGCCCACTTCCTGGGCCAGTTCGCGGAAGTTCTTGGTGCTGATGTCGGCGCGGCGCATCAGACCGATCTTGTGGCGGATCAGCGGGTGGCGGATCTCACGGATGGGCATGCGAGGTTCTCCGGGGCGGGAAGTGAATGCTGGCTAGAGTAATGCAGAGGGTGCTTCGGCTAGAAGCCGCGCAGTTTACCGGGTTGCCTGAGCAAGCGGTCAGAAAATCTGGCCCCGGGCTTGCCCTCCGCGGTTCATCTGAGTACCTTTGCCGGCCATTTTTTATGACCTACCATCCTTGGCGGTCACCCTTCGGGCCGTCGCTGGAGCGACGTTGGAAATTGCTCCCGGCAATTTCTCAGCCAGCCCCTTTTTCACCCTATCCCGGAGCCTGCCATGCCTGCCGATCTCGCCCACATCCGCCAAGTCATGGCCGAAGCCGACTGCCTGTTCACCGAAGCCCAGGTCGAGACCGCCATCGAGCAGGTCGGCGCCGCCATCTGCGCCGAGCTGGCCGAGCGCAACCCGGTGGTGTTCTGCGTGATGAACGGCGGCCTGATCTTCGCCGGCAAGCTGCTGACCAAGCTGGACTTCCCGCTGGAACTGTCCTACCTGCACGCCACCCGCTACCGCAGCGAGACCACCGGCGGCGAGCTGTTCTGGAAGGCCAAGCCGGAGATCTCCTTCATCGACCGCGAAGTGCTGATCATCGACGACATCCTCGACGAGGGGCACACCCTGTCGGCCATCATCGAGTTCTGCAAGCACGCCGGCGCCAGCAACGTGCACACCGCCGTGCTGATCGACAAGGACCACGACCGCAAGGCCCGCCCGGACCTGAAGGCGGACTACGTCGGCCTGTCCTGCGAAGACCGCTTCATCTTCGGCTACGGCATGGACTACAAGGGCTACTGGCGCAACGCCGCGGGCATCTACGCCGTCAAGGGACTGTAAGTGCGCGGGCCGGTCTTCCTCGACCGCGCCCTGTTCGCCGCACTGGCGGGCAAGGCGGCCGAGGCCCCGCGCCGGCGCGCCCACCACAACCTGCATGAGATGAGCGAGCCCTGCCACCGCCTGGCGGTGGGGCTGCAGCCCGATACCTATATCCCTCCCCATCGCCACCTCTGCGCCGACAAGGCCGAGGCCCTGCTGGTGCTGCAGGGCCGCATCGGCCTGCTGCTGTTCGACGACGACGGCGCCGTGCAGGCCACCCGCCTGCTCGAGGCCGGTGGCGACTGCCTCGGCGTGGACCTCGCACCCGGCCAGTTCCATGCGCTGGTGGTGCTGGCGCCGGACAGCATCCTCTTCGAGTGCAAGGCCGGACCCTACCGCCCGCCGGTCGAGGCCGAACAGGCCGCCTGGGCGCCACGCGAGGGCGAGGCCGGCGTCGCCGACTACCTGGCCTGGATGCGCGCGCATTTCGCCGACCGGCGGGTCTAGTTGCGGCCCGCGAGGCGTTGCGTTTCTGCTCTTTAGTCGCGTTGAGCGTCGGCCTGGGCGGGGGTACACTGCCGGCCCCGTTGAAGTCCGCTGCGAGCTGGAGTGCGTGATGCGTAAAGACAAGAAACAGGTGATTGGCGAAGAGATCAGCGACGACTCGATCAAGCTGTTCCTCGAGGTCGAGCCGGCCGACGACACCCCGCCGTCCCTGCACAAGCTGGTCAAGGCCTACCGCGGCCTGCGCATCGACGACTTCGAACGCTTCCTGACCTTCTTCAAGCAGGCCGGCTACGACCTGGACGCCAAGGATGCCCAGGGCCATGACTTCGTCGCCCTGATCCAGGACCAGCGCCAGGCCGAGCCCTATGTTGAGGCGGTGAACGCGGCGAAAGCCTGAGGCGTCGTCGGAAAAGTGACCGTCCGACCGGGTTCGTGCATTTTTTGCGACTGAGTCAGCGGCATTAGTGGTATTGTGCGCGCCGAAAACTCCCCGGCTCCTGGGCCTCGGAGGCCTCTGCGAGTCGGGCCGGAGCCCGGTGCAGAGCGGTTCCGGCAGCGCGGCGAGTGAAAGAATTGAACGCACGGATCGCCCACAGGCGGCACGTGCCGGACGAGGTTGCTCGGTGTCTGTCAGGCCAATTCATCGGCCACGATGCCAGCCCTCCGAAGCTCCAGACACCCGTCTGGCTGTCAGTGATTAGACGCCGATGCGCGGCTCAAAAGGCCGATGTCAGCGGTTTGGTACTGCAGATCTTGGAGAAGCGTTAATGACGCAAGTCAATCACGAAACGGTGGATGTGCTGCTGGTCGGTGCAGGCATCATGAGTGCGACCCTGGCGGTGCTGCTCAAGGAGCTGGACCCGGGCCTCAAGCTGGAGATCGCCGAGCTGCGCTCCTCCGGCGCGATCGAGAGCTCCAACCCGTGGAACAACGCGGGTACCGGCCACGCCGGCCTCTGTGAGCTGAACTACACGCCGCAGGCGGCGGACGGCTCGATCGAGATCAAGAAGGCCGTGCAGATCAACGCCCAGTTCGAGGTCTCCAAGCAGTTCTGGTCGCACCTGGCCGGCAAGGACGGCTTCGGTTCCGCGCGCAACTTCATCAATCCGGTGCCGCACATGAGCTTCGTGCGTGGCGACAAGGACATCGGCTTCCTCAAGAAGCGCCATGAGCTGCTCAGCCAGCACCATGCCTTCGAGAACATGGAGTACACCGAAGACAAGGCGGTGATGGCCGAGTGGATGCCGCTGATGATGCAGGGCCGCGATGGCAACGAGCGCATCGCCGCGACCCGCGCCGGCAATGGCACCGACGTCAACTTCGGTGCCCTGACCAACCAGCTGCTGCAGTTCCTCGCCGTCCAGGGCGGCGTCAATGTCAGCTACAGCCAGAAGGTCACCGGCCTCGAGCGCAGTGGCGACGGCTGGACCGCCCAGGTGAAGAACACCAAGAGCGGCGAGCAGCGCCAGATCAAGGCCAAGTTCGTCTTCCTCGGCGCCGGCGGTGGCGCGCTGCCGCTGCTGCAGATGTCCGGCATCCCGGAAGGCAAGGGCTTCGGCGGCTTCCCGGTGAGCGGCCAGTGGCTGCGCTGCGACAACCCCGACGTGGTCAAGCAGCACCAGGCCAAGGTCTACAGCCAGGCCGAAGTGGGCGCGCCGCCCATGTCCGTGCCGCACCTGGATACCCGCGTGGTGGATGGCAAGACCTCGCTGCTGTTCGGCCCCTACGCGGGCTTCACCACCAAGTTCCTCAAGTACGGCTCGTTCCTCGACCTGCCGCTGTCGGTGCGCCCGAGCAACATCGGCCCGATGCTGGCCGTGGCCCGCGACAACATGGACCTGACCCGCTACCTGATCAAGGAAGTGCTGCAGTCGCCGGAACAGCGCCTGGAATCCCTGCGCAAGTTCTACCCCGAGGCCAAGGCCGAGGACTGGCGTCTGGAGATCGCCGGCCAGCGCGTGCAGATCATCAAGAAGGACGCCAAGAAGGGCGGCATCCTGCAGTTCGGTACCGAACTGGTGGCCGCCGCCGACGGCTCCATCGCCGCGCTGCTGGGCGCCTCGCCGGGCGCCTCGGTCACCGTGTCGATCATGCTCAACCTGATCGAGCGCTGCTTCGCCGACAAGACCAAGGGCGAGTGGGCGGACAAGCTGCAGCAGATCTTCCCGGCCCGCGAGAAGGCGCTGGAAGACGACGCCGCGCTGTACCGCTCGGTGGCGGAGCAAAGCGCCAAGGCCCTGCAGCTGGCCTGATGGTCGACGCGCGATGAAAAAGCCGCCCTCGGGCGGCTTTTTCGTATCCGCCGTTCAGGCGGCCAGCGCCGATCCGCGCCGGCCTCGCGAGGCGCGCGATTCGAGCCGGGCATCTTCCGGCAGCGGCTGGCCGAGCCAGTGGTTGCGCAGCTCGCGAACCTCGACCCAACCCTGCTCGGCCGGCACTTCACGGCATTCGCGCAGGGCGCGGCAGGTGCCCTTGGCATCCAGCAGGGCGAAGCGGCGCATCCGGGCGCGCGGGGTGAACAGGGACCACAGACTCATCATTGCAACATCCTCCAGGGTCCGAGCCTTATCGCATGCCGGGGTGACAGGGTGATGACAGGAACCGTGCCCGTGGCGACAGGGTCAGAACAAGGACACTGAGCGGAGCGCTGGGTATACTGCCGGCCTTCCGCAGTCACGCTTTCGGAGATCGCCCCATGAAGAAACACCTGCTGTTCGGTCTGCTAGCCGCGTTCGGCGTTGCCATGGTCGGCTGCGCCCACAGCCCGCAACAGTTGCGCCCGCAGCCCAAGCTCACCGCCTCGCTGACCCCGGTCGGCCAAGGGCAGCCGGTGGTGGTGCGCGTGGTGGACGGCCGCCAGTCGCCGGTACTCGGCACCCGTGGCGGCCTCTATCCGGAGACCAGCAACATCAGCGTCGAGGGTAAGGACGTCCTGCCGCGCCTGCAGGCCGAGGCCGAGGCGGCGGTACGCCTGCTCGGCTTCACTCCGAGTCCGAACGCCTACAACGCCCCGCAGCTGACCCTGACCCTGGCCGACCTGAAGTACCAGTCGCCCAAGGAAGGCACCTACGTCACCGAGGCTGACATCAGTGCCAGTATCCGTGCCGAGGTGCAGAACAGCTCGCGCCGCTACACCGGCCGCTATGGTGCCTCGCTGAACCAGCGCTTCGGCATGGCGCCGAACCAGGAGACCAACACCAAGCTGGTTTCCGACGTCCTGAGCGATGCCCTGACCCGCGCCTTCAAGGACCCGACCATCGGCCAGATGCTCGGCCAGCAATAAGCGCTGCAGGCAGGCAAGAAAAAGCCCGGCATTGCCGGGCTTTTTTGTTTCGGGCTCACGCCGCTTCGGCGTAGAGCTCCGGCAGGCTGAATCCGGTGCGGTCGTCGACGTCGGGCAGGTCGTAGTGTTCGTGGCCTCCCATCGCGCAGTACACCAGCCAGTGATAGTCCTGCACGTTGAAGGACAGCTCGTCGATCACGGCCTCGACCTCGTCCAGCGAGTCGATCAGGTAGTCACGATCCAGGGGTTGCGGGTTGAGCATGGCGGTTCCTCCGCGGGTGGAATGAAGCTCCGTCACTGCGAGTGACTGGCGAGTCACTCAAGGAGAATCAAACCCTAGGCCAGGAAAGTGACCGTGTTTATACGGATTCGTGATTACTGCGCGACGTTCGTCGGAAGGGAATTCATAACCCGGAGCTTTTCAGTAGACTGCCGCCCGCTATCGGCCGGCCGCCTCGGCGCCGCCGCCCGATTCTGGTGCGCTGGCAAGCGCCCCGACGCTCCGCAGTTCGTGTGCTTATGAGCCCGCGCCTGGCATTGGTGCCTTCTTTTCCCGTTGTTGGTGCAGCCCTGGCTGCCGAGGTGATTCGCGTGTCCCTGCAGTACCTCTGGAACCTGTTCTCCAACCACTCCCCGCAAGTAATCAACGGCCTGGCGCTGTTCTTCGCCCTCGCCGGCAGCTGGCTGCTGCTCGCCACCCGTCTGCGCGAACAACGCGCCAGCGCGCGCCTGGCCGCCGATGCCGAGCTGGACGCCGAGGCCAGCCTGCTGGACGAGCGCACCCAGCGCATCAACCGCTTCTTCTATGGCTTCGGTGCGGCCACCCTGGCCGCCGCGCTGCTGTTGTCCTGGTTCAGCACCGGTCTCTGACGGCGCTTCGGGCACAAACGAAAACGGCAGCCCTAGGGCTGCCGTTTTGCATTCAGCCACCCTCAGAGCGGCAGGCCGGCCTTGACCCGGTACTGGTTGCGCACCGGTGTTGCGTATTGGCGGATCAGCCAGGGGCGTTGCTCGGCAGGGCAGGTGTCCAGGCGGCGCTGCCACTCGGTGCGGGCGGCGGCAACTTCGGCGGCGGGGAACAGCTGCTCGGCGTTCGGTACCTGCAGCTCGAGGTCGCGCTCGTCCCACTGGGCGTAGGCCAGCAGGTGTACCGGGAACAGTCGATAGCCGCCGAGGATGTGCCGGTCCATCAGCGCCGCCAGCTGCTTGGCGTCCTCGAAGCCCTCGCGCACCGGCTCGCCGAAGTGCACGTGCACGCGGCCCTTGTAGCCGGTGATGCCCAGGGCGATGCTGGCGTCGTCTTCGCCCGGCGCCTTCTCGTAGCTGCCGGTGCTGGCGCGGATCTGCAGCTCGCGGGCCTTGGCCTGGTCGCAGGGGTCGTACTCGTAGCTGATCGACACCGGTACCAGATTCAGCGCCGCCAGAGCCTCGGCGAAGGGCTCGTCCTTGCGGCTCATGTGGAACATCTTGAGGATCGCCGAGTCGGTGCGGTCGTCGCCGTCCTTGGCCCGGCCTTCGGCCTGGGCTATCCAGATCGACTGGCCTTCCTCGCGGATCGAGTGGTTGATGTAGGCCGACAGCAGCTGGAACGCCGCCAGCTTCTCGCGCCGCCCGGCGACGTTGCGGTGCACGATGAAACTCTTGTTCAGGCGCATCAGGTCGCTGACGAAGGGGCGTTGCAACAGGTTGTCGCCGATAGCGATGCGCGGGGTCGGCAGCTCGGCATGGAACACCGCGTAGTTGACGAAGGCCGGGTCCATCACGATATCGCGGTGGTTGGCCAGAAACAGGTAGGGCGCGCCGGCCTTCAGCCGGTCCAGCCCGGAGAAGGTGATGCCATCGGTGGCGCGCTCCACGGTGCGGTCGATATAGGGCTCGATGCGCGCCTGCAGGGCATCCACCGAAGCGATGCCGGCCGTCTCGCGACGCAGGCGATGGGCTATAAGAGGTTTGAGCAGCCAACCGAAAGGCCCGGCCAGGCGCGGGAAACGGAAATGGGTCAGGGTGCCGAGGAAGGTGTCGTCGCTCAACAGACGCGCCAGTACGGCGGGGACTTCGTGGTCGGCGTAGGGTCGGATGGAATCGAATTCGCCCATCATGTTCTCGTGGTTAGGCTGCTCGGAATGCCCATCGGGCCAGCAATAGACCGGCGATTATAACGGCAAGTCACACGGAGGCCGCGATGCTGGAAACACAGCTGTACCAGTGCCCCTACTGCTGGGAGCAGGCCGAGGCGCTACTCGACCTCTCGGCGGGTGATCAGGAATACGTCGAGGACTGCCCGGTGTGCTGCCGGCCGATCCTGTTCGAATTGCGTACCGATGGCGAGCAATGGTCGCTGGATGTGCGTCGGGAGGACGATTGATGCAGCGCATCTACGAGCCGCAGGACCTGCTGGAGGCCGAGCTGCTGTTGAGCATGCTGGCCAGCGAGGGCGTGGAGGCGCACCTGGTGGGGCGCCATCTGCTGGGCGCGATGGGCGAGTTGCCGGCCCTGGGGCTGCTGGCGCTGGTGGTGGACGACGAGGACGCCGAGCACGCGCGGCGGTTGATCGCCGGGTACAATGCCGCCGCCCCGTTGCCGGGCGAGGAGCCCGACGGCTGCCCCGGCGTGCTGCTCTGCTGAGTGTTTGCCGGATACCCCTTTTCCCATGAGTGGACGCTACGCCCTGTTCCGTTGGCCCCAGGCCATTGCCGGTCTGCCCGGCTTTCCCGAAGGCTTTGCGCAGCGCTGGAACCTGTCGCCCGGCGCTCAGGTGCTGTTCATTCATCAGCCAGAAGCCGAACTGCTGGTGGCGGCGGGGCGCTGGGGGCTGACCCCGGCCTGGCTCGACGACTTCGGCAAGGCGCCGGCCCATGCCCGGGCCGAGACCCTGGCCGAACAGCCGATGTTTCGCGAGGCCTTTCGCCAGCGCCGTTGCCTGCTGCCGGCCAACGGCTTCTACGAGTGGCGCGGCCAGGCCAATCGCAAGCGACCGTACTGGATGAGCAGCGAAGGCCTGCTGTATTTCGCCGGCCTGTGGGAAGCCTATCCGACGGCGGGGCAGACCTACCTGAGCGTGGCGATGATCACCGCGCCGGCCAGCTATCTGCGCCGGCCCGTTGTGCTGGATCAGGCCGCTACCCGCGTCTGGCTCGACCCGCAAAGCTCGGTGGAGCAACTGCAGGCCGTGCTGGCGGCGCCGCAGCCGCCGCTGCGCGAGCGGGTGCTGAGTACGCTGATCAATGATCCTGCCTTCGAGGGGCCGGAGTGCCTTACTCCGGGGTGAGTGGGATCGTCACCTAGGAGTGAATGTGGACTGTCGCTTCGCTCCTGAGTCCACCCTACGGGGTGGGGGTGATTGCTTCGCGGTACTCCGGGCGCTGGGCCAGGCCTTCCTTCAATAGCTCCACCAATAGGCGCACCTTGGGCGAGAGGTGGCGCTGCTGCGGGTACAGCGCCCATACGGCGGTGTGCGGCGGGCGCTGTTGCGGCAGCAGGTCGACCAGCGCGCCGCTGCGCAGGTGTGGTTGCACGTAGTAGTCCGGCAGCTGGCACAGGCCGAAGCCGCGCAGGGCGGCGTCGAGCACCGCCTCGCCGCTGTTGCAGCGCCAGTTGCCCTGTACCCGTTGGCTCAGCTCGCGACCGTCCTGCTGGAAGCTCCATTGATCGCTGCTGCCGACCAGGCAGTTGTGCCGGCCCAGCTCGGACAGCGAGTGCGGCCGGCCGTAGTGCTCCAGGTAGGCGGGCGCCGCGCACAGGTGCATGACCCTCGGTGCCAGGCGGGTGGCGACCAGCCGCGAGTCCTGCAGGCGGCCGAGGCGGATGGCCAGGTCGATGCTGCTGTGCAGCAGGTCGAGGGTCTGGTTGCTCAGCTCGATCTCTACCCGTAGCTGCGGATGGCGCGCCATGAACTCGTTGACCAGCGGCACGATGAAGCGCTCGCCGTAGGCCACCGCGCAGGTCATGCGAAGCAGCCCCTTGGGCTCGTCGTTGAGGTCGCCGATGGCGCGCAGGGCTTCCTCGCGGGCGTCCTGCAGGCGCTGGCAGTGCTGCAGGAAGGTCTGCCCGGCTTCGGTCAGCGTCACCTTGCGCGTGCTGCGGTAGAACAGACGGGTCTGCAGGCGTTCCTCGAGGCGCGCCACCTGGCGGCTGACCTGCGAGGTCGATAGTCCTAAACGCTGCGCGGCGGCGGCGAAACGGCCGCATTCGGCCACCGCGACGAACTCGTCCAGGCCTTCCCAGTTGCTCATCGATTATCCCTGGTTGGCAATAATGTTTTGCTGATTGCCCGGATTATCCAGAAAAAGGCCGAGGTCTACACTCTCGGCACTTTTCACCCACCGGAGAACGTCCATGATCAAGTCCCGTGCTGCCGTCGCGTTCGGCCCCAACCAGCCGCTCAAGATCGTCGAAGTGGACGTTGCTCCGCCGAAGGCCGGCGAAGTGCTGGTGCGCATCGTCGCCACCGGCGTCTGCCACACCGACGCCTACACCCTGTCCGGTGCCGACTCCGAGGGCGTGTTCCCGTCGATCCTGGGTCACGAGGGTGGCGGCATCGTCGAGGCGGTGGGCGAGGGCGTGACCTCGGTGCAAGTCGGCGACCACGTGATCCCGCTGTACACAGCCGAATGCCGCGAGTGCAAATTCTGCAAATCCGGCAAGACCAATCTGTGCAGCTCGGTGCGCGCCACCCAGGGCAAGGGCCTGATGCCGGACGGCACCTCACGCTTCAGCTACAACGGCGAGCCGATCTACCACTACATGGGTTGCTCGACCTTCTCCGAGTACACCGTGCTGCCGGAAGTCTCCCTGGCGGTGATCCCGAAAGAGGCGCCGCTGGAAAAGGTCTGCCTGCTCGGCTGCGGCGTCACCACCGGCATCGGCGCCGTGCTCAACACCGCCAAGGTGGAAGAGGGCGCCACCGTGGCCATCTTCGGCCTGGGCGGCATCGGCCTGGCGGCGATCATCGGCGCGAAGATGGCCAAGGCCTCGCGCATCATCGCCATCGACATCAACCCGGCCAAGTTCGACGTGGCCCGCGAGCTGGGCGCGACCGACTTCGTCAATCCGAAGGATCACGCCAAGCCGATCCAGGACGTCATCGTCGAGATGACCGATGGCGGCGTCGACTACAGCTTCGAGTGTGTTGGTAACGTGCAGCTGATGCGCGCGGCGCTGGAGTGCGCGCACAAGGGCTGGGGCGAGAGCGTGATCATCGGCGTGGCCGGTGCCGGCCAGGAAATCAGCACCCGTCCGTTCCAGCTGGTTACCGGGCGCGTCTGGCGTGGTTCGGCGTTCGGCGGCGTCAAGGGCCGTACCGAGCTGCCGAGCTACGTGGAGAAGTCGCAGACCGGCGAGATTCCGCTGGATACCTTCATCACCCACACCATGGGCCTGGACGAGATCAATACCGCCTTCGACCTGATGCACGAAGGCAAGAGCATCCGCACCGTCATTCACTACTGATGCCGAGTCGCGAGGCCTCATGGCTTCGCGGTTTTCGCGTAGGGTGCGCCATGCGCACCGAAACTCCACTGGTGCGCATGGCGCACCCTACGGAACTGGCTCATGACCCTCGAAATCGTTTCCAGCAACAAGAGCTGTGGCGGCTGGCACAAGCGCTACCGCCACCGCTCCACCGCGCTCAACTGCGACATGGTGTTCGCCGTGTACCTGCCGCCGCAGGCGGAGCAGGGCGCCAAACTGCCGGTGCTGTACTGGCTGAGCGGCCTCACCTGCACCGACGAGAACTTCATGCAGAAGGCCGGCGCGCAGAAGCTGGCGGCCGAGCTCGGCCTGATCATCGTCGCCCCGGACACCAGCCCGCGTGGCGAAGGCGTGCCGGATGACGCCAACAAGGCCTGGGACTTCGGCCTCGGTGCCGGCTTCTACCTCAACGCCACCCAGGAGCCCTGGGCGCGTCACTACCGCATGTATGACTACGTGGTGCAGGAGCTGCCGGCGCTGATCGAGGCCAACTTCCCGGTCAGCGACAAGCGCGGCATCGCCGGCCACTCCATGGGCGGCCACGGTGCGCTGATCTGCGCGCTGAAGAATCCGGGGCGTTACCAGTCAGTCTCGGCTTTCTCGCCAATCACCAACCCGCTCAACTGCCCCTGGGGTGAGAAGGCGTTCTCTCACTACCTGGGCGACGACCGTTCGCGCTGGCGCGAGTGGGATGCCTGCGCGTTGCTGGCCGAGGCCACTGAGAAGCTGCCGATCCTGGTGGACCAGGGTGATCGTGACGACTTCCTTGAGGTCCAGCTCAAGCCCCAGGCCCTGCAGGCCGCGGCCCAGGCTGCCGAGCATCCGCTGACCCTGCGCATGCAACCGGGCTATGACCACAGCTACTACTTCATCGCCAGCTTCATCGACGATCACCTGCGCCATCACGCGGCGGCGCTGAGCTGATCGATGAGCCTGCGCGAGTGGCTCGGGCTGGCGCTGCTGATGGCGGCGCTGGCGTCGATGCCTTTCGCCTGGTGGCTAAGCAGGGACTGGCTGTTCGCCACTTTGGGGCTGGTGTGCGTCGGCGGGCCGCTGTTCTTCATCTCGCGCCGCAGGCGGCGTATCGGTCGGACGGAAAATGGCGATGCCGAGCGGCTTCCGGTGCTGGGCGAGGCCAGGGGTTTCGCCGGGCATCGCGCCTTCGATGATGGGACGGACGACTGAGGGCGGATGCGAAGGGTTCGCAGGATGACGGCCTGGGGTAGAATCGCGACCTGATTTTTCCGGGTGTTCTTCTTATGCGTATTGGCCATGGCTACGACGTGCACCGCTTTGGCGAGGGCGATTTCATCACTCTCGGCGGCGTGCGCATTCCCCACAGGTTCGGCCTGATCGCTCATTCCGATGGCGACGTGCTGCTGCACGCCCTGAGCGACGCGCTGCTCGGCGCCTGTGCCCTGGGCGATATCGGCAAGCACTTTCCCGACACCGATCCGACCTTCAAGGGTGCCGACAGCCGCGCACTGCTGCGCCATGTGCTCGGCCTGGTCCAGGCCAAGGGCTATGTGGTCGGCAACGTCGACGCCACCATCGTCGCCCAGGCGCCGAAGATGGCGCCGCACATCGAGGCCATGCGCGGGCTGATCGCCGAGGACCTGCAGGTGGAGCTGGACGCGGTCAACGTCAAGGCCACCACCACCGAGAAGCTCGGCTTCACCGGGCGCGAGGAGGGCATCGCGGTTCACGCCGTGGCGCTGCTGCTCAAGGCATGACGGAACTGGAACTGCTGGGTCCGCGCGCCCATGGCGAGGCATGCGGTACGGCGGTGCTCAAGGCCACCGCCGAGGATTTCCAGGTCGATGAGGTGCTGGACATTCCGCTGTCCGGTACTGGCGAGCACCTGTGGCTGTGGGTGGAGAAGCGCGGCCTCAATACCGAGGAGGCGGCGCGGCGCCTGGCCCGCGCGGCCGGAGTGTCGCAGCGCAATATCAGCTACGCCGGGCTGAAGGACCGCCAGGCGCTGACCCGCCAGTGGTTCAGCCTGCACCTGCCGGGCAAGGCCGATCCGGATCTGTCCGCCGCCGAAGGCGAGACCCTGGCGATCCTCAAGGCCGTGCGTCACTCGCGCAAACTGCAGCGCGGCGCCCATTCGGCCAACGGTTTTACCCTCCGTCTGACCAGTCTGACGGCCGACCGTGACGCGCTGGAGCAACGCCTGCAGCGCATCCGCGAGCAGGGCGTGCCCAACTACTACGGTCTGCAGCGCTTCGGCTGGCAGGGCGGCAACGTGGTCGATGCGCGCGCCTTTGCCGAACGCAGCGAGTTGCCGGAACAACGCAACACCCGCTCGCGCCTGCTCTCGTCGGCGCGCAGCCATCTGTTCAACCGTGCGCTGGCCGTGCGGGTGGCCGAAGGCAGCTGGAACCAGGCGCAGGTCGGCGACCTGCTGGCCTTCACCGACAGCCGCAGCTTCTTCATGGCCGGGGAGAGCGAGTGCAGCGACCCGCGCCTGGCCATTCTCGATCTGCATCCAACCGGGCCGCTGTGGGGCGAAGGCTCCTCTCCGGCAGGCGGTGCCGCGCAGGCGCTGGAGCAGGGCGTTGCCGAGGCCGAGCCGGCGCTGGCCGCCTGGCTGGCGAAGGCGGGCATGGCGCACGAACGGCGCATCCTGCGCCTCCCCATTGCCGAACTGGCGTGGCATTATCCCGAGCCCGAGATAGTGCAATTGCAATTCGTCCTGCCGGCCGGTTGCTTCGCCACCGCCGTGGTGCGCGAACTGGTCGATTTGCTGCCGGCAGGGCAGACGGACTCTCCATGCGAATTCTGATTTCCAACGACGACGGGGTGATGGCGCCCGGTATCGCCGCGCTGCATGGCGCGCTGCAGGACTACGCCGAGTGCACCATAGTCGCGCCGACCGAGGACAAGAGCGGTGCCAGCAGCTCGCTGACCCTGGACCGCCCGCTGCATCCGGCGACCATGCCCAACGGCTACATCGGCCTCAACGGCACGCCGACCGACTGCGTGCACCTGGGCCTCAACGGCTTGCTCGAACAGGTGCCGGACATGGTGGTGTCGGGCATCAACCTGGGCGCCAACCTCGGCGATGACGTGCTCTATTCCGGCACCGTGGCCGCCGCCCTCGAAGGGCGTTTCCTGGCCAAGCCGGCCTTCGCCTTCTCGCTGGTGTCGCGGCGCACCGATAATCTCGCCACCGCCGCCTACTACGCGCGCAAGCTGGTAGAGGCCCACGAGCGGCTGGATCTACCGCCGCGCACGGTGCTCAACGTCAACGTACCGAATCTGCCGCTGGATCACATCCGCGGCATCCAGCTGACTCGCCTGGGCCATCGCGCCCGCGCCGCCGCGCCGGTGAAGATGGTCAACCCGCGGGGCAAGGAAGGCTACTGGATCTCCGTCTCCGGCGATGCCGAGGACGGAGGGCCAGGGACCGATTTCCATGCGGTGCTGCAGGGTTACGTGTCGATCACACCGCTGCGCCTCGACCGAACTCTGCACGAGGCGTTCGACAGCGTCGGCGGCTGGCTGGAGGGGCTGCTGTGATGCGCGGCCAGGATCATCTGCAGCGCCACGGCATCGGCATGACCTCGCAGCGGACCCGCGAGCGCCTGATCGAGCGGCTGTACGAGGAAGGTCTGTCCAACCCGCACGTGCTCGAAGTCATCCGCCGCACGCCGCGCCACCTGTTCGTCGACGAGGCGCTGGCCCATCGCGCCTACGAAGACACCGCGCTGCCCATCGGCCACAACCAGACGATTTCCCAACCTTATATAGTCGGGCGCATGACCGAACTGCTGCTGGCCGGCGGCCCGCTGGACAAGGTGCTGGAGATCGGCACCGGCTCCGGCTACCAGACCGCCGTGCTGGCGCAGCTGGTGGAGCGGGTGTTCTCGGTGGAGCGCATCCAGTCCCTGCAGGATCGCGCCAAGGAACGCCTGGTCGAACTGAAGCTGCGCAATGTGGTGTTCCGCTGGGGCGACGGCTGGGAGGGCTGGAATGCCTTGGGGCCGTACAACGGCATCATCGTCACCGCGGCGGCCGTGGAAGTGCCGCAGGCATTGCTGGATCAGCTCGCCGTGGGTGGCCGTCTGGTGATTCCGGTCGGCGCCGGCGAGACCCAGGAGCTGCTGCTGATCGTGCGCGAGGAGGACGGCTATTCCCGTCACGTACTCGATCTTGTGCGCTTCGTCCCCCTGCTCAACGGCCCGCTGGCCTGAGGCGGGACCTTGCGGCAATGCCAGCGCGCGGTGCTGGCGATGGCGGATAATTCCGGCACAATGCGTGACAACTATTAAGAAACACACCGGCAAAGGGAGCAGGGGTTGAGTCTCACGAACGGACAGCAGCGCAAGCGCCTGGCGGGCATCGGCCTAGGGGCGGCAGTCTTCGCGGCCATTCTGTCGGGTTGTGGCAGCTCGCCCTCGACGCCGGTGCAGGTCGTGGACCGGACCCATGGTGGCAGCGCCGCCTCCCGTCCACAGACCACCAGCGGCCAGTACCGGGTACAGCGGGGCGATACGCTCTACTCCATCGCCTTTCGTTTCGGCTGGGACTGGAAGGCGCTGGCCGCGCGCAACAGCATTCCCGCTCCGTACACCATCCGTCCCGGGCAGACGATCCGCTTCGATCAGCCACAGCGTGCCAGCGCCCCGGTCGTGGTGCGCCCGAGCACGCCGCCGGTCAGCAGCCAGCCAGTCGTCTCGGTGCCGCAGCCGACGGCGCGTCCGCCGGTGCAATCGCAGCCGAGCAAGCCGGCGGTGGATCAGCCCATTTCGCAACCGCCCGCGGCAACTCCCGGCAGCAAGGCATCGGCCGGCAAGGTGCAGCCGGTACAGCGTTCTGCGAAGGGGTGGGCGTGGCCGGCCAATGGCCTGTTGATCGGCAAATTCTCATCAAACGGCAGTTTGAATAAAGGCGTTGATATCGCCGGAGAATTGGGCCAGCCTGTTTTAGCTGCGGCTGATGGTTCCGTTGTGTACGCCGGGAGTGGTCTACGGGGCTACGGCGAACTGGTGATCATCAAGCACAGCGATGCCTACGTGAGCGCTTACGGACATAACCGCAAGTTGCTGGTGCGGGAGGGACAGCAGGTCAAAGTCGGACAGCATATCGCCGAGATGGGATCCACGGGTACCGATCGGGTGAAGCTCCATTTTGAGATTCGCCGCCAGGGCAAACCTGTAGATCCACTGCAATATCTGCCGCGTCGTTGATCCTGCCACCATCCGTCTCCTGCGTAGGCTGAGCGGGCTTTGGTGTTTGCCAGGGAGTCATCCAGCTTTAGCTTCAGGTACGCAATGCTCGGCAGCAGGCTGAATAGCTTGGGGGGCTGGGGTCTGTATCTGATGTGATGCCGGGATGGGTGCCGCCAGAGCTGGTTGTCGAACTCAGCATGGGACAACAAGAAATGGCACTCAACAAAGAAGCGCCGGAGTTTGACGTCGATGACGAGGTGCTCCTCATGGAGCCGGGCATCATCCTGGAAGAACTGGCGGAAGATGCCGAGCTGCCGGTCTCCAGCGCCAAACCCAAGAACTCCGCGGCCCATCTCAAGCAGCACAAGTACATCGACTACACCCGAGCATTGGACGCGACTCAGCTGTATCTCAACGAGATCGGCTTCTCTCCATTGCTGACCCCGCAGGAAGAAGTGCACTTTGCGCGCCTCGCGCAGAAGGGCGATCCGGCCGGGCGCAAGCGCATGATCGAGAGCAACCTGCGCCTGGTGGTGAAGATCGCACGGCGTTACGTCAATCGTGGCCTCTCCCTGCTGGATCTGATCGAAGAGGGCAACCTCGGCCTGATTCGCGCGGTGGAGAAGTTCGATCCCGAGCGTGGCTTCCGCTTTTCCACCTACGCCACCTGGTGGATTCGCCAGACGATCGAACGCGCGATCATGAACCAGACCCGCACGATTCGCCTGCCGATTCATGTGGTGAAGGAGCTCAACGTCTACCTGCGCGCGGCGCGCGAGCTGACCCAGAAGCTGGACCACGAACCCTCGGCCGAGGAAATCGCCAACCTGTTGGAGAAGCCGGTCGATGAGGTCAAGCGCATGCTCGGCCTCAACGAGCGCGTCACCTCGGTCGACGTTTCGCTCGGGCCGGATTCCGACAAGACCCTGCTCGATACCCTGACCGATGACCGGCCGACAGACCCCTGCGAACTGCTGCAGGACGACGATCTGTCGGAGAGCATCGATCAATGGCTGTCGGAGCTGACCGACAAGCAGCGCGAAGTGGTGGTGCGCCGCTTCGGCCTGCGCGGCCATGAAAGCTGCACGCTGGAAGAGGTCGGGCAGGAGATCGGTTTGACCCGAGAGCGTGTGCGTCAGATTCAGGTGGAGGCGCTCAAGCGTCTGCGCGAGATCTTGGAGAAGAACGGCCTGTCGAGTGATGCCCTCTTCCAATAGCGCCACATGTCACAAGAAGCCCGGCAATCGCCGGGTTTTTTGTGGGCGCTTGTAAGTCATCGCTTACGGGCGCTGTAAGTCTTCCTCGGAACGACGCACCAGTTGCGATCCATTCTTATCCATGGCTTCGCTGTAATTGTTTGAATCTACTGGATTTGCCGCAGTCCAAGGAGCGTAACGGCAGTTGCGTACAGGGATTTCACCGACTTGTTCGAGTCTGCGGAGCCGTTAATATGGAGCCGTGCCTAGGGAGATGGCACGGGAGCCAGGACGGCGGCCAGGGAAGCACCGCAGGGAGCGGTTCATCAGGATGATGAAAGGATTCTCAGGGAGTAGGGAAGAAAGAGCGGGCGGCTAATCACCGCCCCTTTTTTTGCCCGCAGGAAAGCTGGAAACAAAAAGGCCCGCATGTGCGGGCCTTTTGCCTCAGGGGCGCTTAGCGCTCCAGGTGCTGTAGTTTGTCCTTCACGCCGTCCCATTCCTCGGCGTCCGCCAGAGCGTCCTTCTTCTCGGTGATGTTCGGCCAGACGTCCGCCAGTTCGGCATTGAGCTCGATGAACTCCTGCATGCCGTCCGGCACCTCGTCCTCGGAGAAGATCGCCTGAGCAGGGCACTCCGGCTCACACAGGGCGCAGTCGATGCACTCGTCCGGGTGGATCACCAGGAAGTTCGGACCTTCGTAGAAGCAGTCCACCGGGCAGACTTCGACACAGTCGGTGTATTTGCACTTGATGCAGTTGTCGGTAACAACGAAGGTCATGCTGATTCTCTCCTCGGGCGGCGACGCCTGGTCCCGTCTGCGCAGGTTCTGCAGGCGCTCGATAAAGGCCGCGGCTCAGGCTGTAAACCGGGGCGATCTGAAAAATGCGCGCGATTCTAACAGCTTGCGCGGCAGTCTGTCAGATGCGCGTCTTCCACGTGTATAACAGCTCCAGCGCACGGCGCGGGCTCAGATCATCCGGATTGATCTTGCCCAATTCCTCCAGCACGGGATGCGGCAGCACGGCGAACATGTCGCTTTGCAGCGGCGCCGCTGGCTGCCCGGGTTCGCTGCGCGGCATGTCATGGGGCAGACTGGTGGTCTCCAGGCGAGCCAGGTGCTCGCGGGCGCGCTGGATCACCGGGCCCGGCACACCGGCCAGTTGCGCCACTGCCAGGCCATAACTCTGACTGGCCGGGCCGGGCAACACGTGGTGCAGGAAGACGATGCGTTCGTTGTGCTCGGTGGCGTTGAGATGGACGTTGGCCACCACCGGCTCGCTCTCCGGCAGCACGGTCAGCTCGAAGTAGTGGGTGGCGAACAGCGTCCAGGCGCGCAGCTTGGCCAGGTGCTCGGCGGCCGACCAGGCCAGCGACAGGCCATCGAAGGTGCTGGTGCCGCGACCCACCTCGTCCATCAGCACCAGGCTTCGGTCGGTGGCGTTGTGCAGGATGTTGGCGGTCTCGCTCATCTCCACCATGAAGGTGGAGCGGCCGCCGGCCAGATCGTCGGAAGAGCCGATGCGGGTGAAGATGCGGTCCACCAGCGATAGCTCGCACGCGGCGGCCGGCACGTAGCTGCCGATGTGGGCCAGCAGCACGATCAGCGCGGTCTGGCGCATGTAGGTGGACTTACCGCCCATGTTCGGGCCGGTGATGATCAGCATGCGAGTGGCATCGTCCAGACCCAGGTCGTTGGCCACGAAAGGCGTATCGAGCACCTGCTCGACCACCGGGTGGCGCCCCTGGTCGATGCGCATGCACGGCTCATCGACGAAGCGCGGGCGATTCAGATCGAGATTCAGCGCGCGCTCGGCCAGATTACTCAACACATCCAGCTCGGCCAGCGCGCCGGCGGTATCCTGCAGCGGTGCCAGCTGGCCAATGAGCAGCTCCAGCAGTTCCTCGTAGAGCTGCTTCTCGCGGGCCAGGGCGCGACTCTTGGCCGATAGCGCCTTGTCCTCGAAGGTCTTCAGTTCCGGCGTGATGAAGCGCTCCGCGCCCTTCAGGGTCTGGCGACGGATGTAGTCGGCCGGGGCCGACTCGGCCTGCTTGCTGGGCAGCTCGATGAAGTAGCCGTGCACGCGGTTGTAGCCAACCTTGAGGTTGGCCAGGCCGGTGCGCTCCTTCTCGCGCGTCTCCAGGTCCATGAGGTACTGGCCGGCGTTCTCGCTGATCGACTGCAGCTCGTCCAGCTCGGCGTCGTAGCCGGTCTTGAGCACGCCGCCGTCGCGGATCACCGCCGGCGGGTTGTCGATGATGGCGCGGGCCAGCAGGTCGGCCAGTTCCGGGTAGGTGCGGATATTCACCGCCAGCTCGGCCAGGTGCGGGGCGTCCAGCTCGGCCATCGCGCTTTGCAGCTGCGGCAGGGCGGCGAGAGCGTCACGAAGGCGCGCCAGGTCACGTGGGCGGGCATTTCGCAGGCCGATGCGGGCGAGGATGCGCTCGACGTCGCCGATGTCCTTGAGCTGCGGCTGCAGCAGTTCGAAGCGGTAGCGGTCAAGCAGGCAGGCGATGGCTTCCTGGCGTGCTTCCAACACGGAGCGGTCGCGCAGCGGGCGATTCAGCCAACGGGTCAGCAGGCGCGAGCCCATGGCGGTCTGGCAGCGGTCGACCACCGATTGCAGGGTGTTGTCGCGGCCGCCAGCGAGATTGGTGTCCAGCTCCAGGTTGCGGCGGCTGGCGCCGTCGAGGATGACGGTGTCGTCCAGGCGCTCGTGGCGCAGGTTGCGCAGGTGCGGCAGGGCGGTGCGCTGGGTTTCCTTGGCGTAGACCAGCAGGCAGCCGGCGGCGCCAATGGCGAGCGTCAGGCCTTCGCAGCCGAAACCCTTGAGGTCCTGCACGCCGAACTGCTGGCACAGGCTCTTGCGTGCGCTGTCGCGCTCGAAATCCCAGGGCGCTCGGCGGCGCACGCCGCGGCGTTTCTCCAGCGGCAGGCCTTGCGGCCAGTCGTCGGGAATCAGCAGCTCGGCCGGCGCCAGACGCTCCAGCTCAGCCAGCAGGTTTTCCCAGGTCTTCAGCTCCTGCACGCTGAAGCGGCCGCTGGTGATGTCGAGTGTGGCCAGGCCGAACAGCTTCTCGTCGCCCAGCACGGCGCCGACCAGGTTGTCGCGGCGCTCATCCAGCAGCGCCTCGTCGCTGATGGTGCCGGGGGTGATGATGCGCACCACCTGGCGTTCCACCGGCCCCTTGCTGGTGGCCGGGTCGCCGATCTGCTCGCAGATCGCCACCGACTCGCCGAATTTCACCAGGCGTGCCAGATAGCCCTCGGCCGAATGGAAGGGGATGCCGGCCATGGGAATGGACTGGCCGGCGGAGGAGCCGCGGGCGGTGAGGGTGATGTCGAGCAGGGCCGCGGCCTTCTTGGCGTCGTCGTAGAACAGCTCGTAGAAGTCGCCCATGCGGTAGAACATCAGCAGGTCCGGATGCTGGTTCTTCAGCTTCCAGTATTGCTGCATCATCGGGGTGTGGGCTGACAAATCGCTCATGCTGTTCGGTCCGGCTGAAATCGCAAAAGCGCGTAGTGTAGGGTATCCCCCTTGCCCGTTTCACCCCGGAGAGCATATGGATTCCATCACGCAGTTGGCCGAGCGGCTGGGCGCAGCGCTTCTAGGGCTGGGGACCCAGGTGAGCACCGCCGAGTCCTGTACCGGCGGCGGCATCGCCGAGGCCATCACCCGTATCGCCGGCAGCTCGGCCTGGTTCGAGGCGGGCTACGTCACCTATTCCAATACGCAGAAGACCGCTCAGCTGGGCGTGCCTACGGAGTTGTTCGTCCGCGTAGGTGCGGTCAGCCGCGAGGTGGTGGAGGCCATGGCCCAAGGTGCTCGGCTGCGCAGCGGTGCGCGTTTTTCGGTGGCGGTCAGCGGTGTGGCCGGTCCCGGTGGCGGTTCGCCGGAGAAACCGGTCGGTACCGTCTGGCTCGCCTGGGCCGACGGCGAGAGCTGCTTCGCCGAGCGCTGCCAGTTCGCCGGTGATCGCGATGCAGTGCGCCGGCAGACGGTGTTACGGGCGTTGGAAGGATTGCTCCGACTGGCTGCAGGAGAAAATCCCGGGTGGGGGTAGGCGAGCGACTTGCCTTATGGAATACTACTGTCTACTTATACAGTTGTTGGCGAGCGATCGGCTCCCTTTGATCACGTGAGGATGGAAATGGACGAGAACAAGAAGCGCGCGTTGGCGGCAGCCCTGGGGCAGATCGAAAAGCAGTTCGGCAAGGGTGCCGTGATGCGCATGGGCGACCACGAGCGCCAGGCGATTCCGGCCATTTCCACCGGCTCCCTTGGCCTCGACATCGCGCTCGGCATCGGCGGCCTGCCGAAGGGCCGTATCGTCGAGATCTACGGTCCTGAATCCTCGGGTAAGACCACCCTGACCCTGTCGGTGATCGCCGAGGCTCAAAAGATGGGCGCCACCTGCGCCTTCGTCGACGCCGAACACGCCCTGGACCCGGACTACGCCGGCAAGCTGGGTGTGAATGTCGACGACCTGCTGGTGTCCCAGCCGGATACCGGTGAGCAGGCCCTGGAAATCACCGACATGCTGGTGCGCTCCAATGCGGTTGACGTGATCATCGTCGACTCCGTGGCCGCTCTAGTGCCCAAGGCCGAGATCGAAGGCGAGATGGGCGATGCCCACGTCGGCCTGCAGGCCCGCCTGATGAGCCAGGCGCTGCGCAAGATCACCGGCAACATCAAGAACGCCAACTGCCTGGTCATCTTCATCAACCAGATCCGTATGAAGATCGGCGTGATGTTCGGCAACCCGGAAACCACCACCGGCGGTAATGCCCTCAAGTTCTACGCCTCCGTGCGCCTGGACATCCGCCGCACCGGCGCGGTGAAGGAAGGCGACGAGGTGGTCGGTAGCGAAACCCGCGTCAAGGTAGTGAAGAACAAGGTGGCTCCGCCATTCCGCCAGGCCGAGTTCCAGATCATGTACGGCAAGGGCATCTATCGCACCGGCGAGATCATCGACCTGGGCGTGCAGCTCGGTCTGGTGGAGAAATCCGGCGCCTGGTACAGCTACCAGGGCAACAAGATCGGTCAGGGCAAGGCCAACGCCGCCAAGTTCCTGGAAGACAATCCGGAAACCGGCAGCGCTATCGAGAAAATTATCCGCGAGAAACTGCTGGTGGCTGGCGCCGCCCGTGGTGCCGCCGAGGAAGAAGAGGACGATCTGGCTGACCTCAACGCCTGATCTGCTGCTCGCCCATGAGCGTCATGCTCGACACCGCGGTTGCCGTGCGCCGCGCCGCCATGGATCTGCTGGCCCGGCGCGAGCATGGTCGGGTAGAACTGACCCGCAAGCTGCGCCAGCGCGGTGCTCCCCAGGAGTTGATCGACGCGGCCCTCGACCGTCTGGTGGGGGAGGGCCTGCTGTCGGAGAGCCGTTATCTGGAAAGTTTCGTCGCCAGTCGCGCGCGAGCTGGCTACGGCCCAATGCGTATCCGCGAGGAGCTGGCCCAGCGCGGGTTGCCGCGCCCCGCCATCGAGCAATCGCTGAGCGAGGCCGAGATCGACTGGGGTGAGCAACTGCGTGAGCTGTGGCAGCGCAAGTTCGCCGGGCAGTTGCCAGCGGACCTGCGCGAGAAGGCCAAGCAGGCTCGATTTCTCGCCTACCGTGGTTTTTCCCAGGAGCAGATCGGCCGCCTGCTGCGTGGTGCCAGTCTGGACTGACTTCCCCTTGAGCCCGGAGCGTTCCCCTCTCCGGGCTCCGTTTTTTCTGCCTGGTAGGTCGCCTTGGTAGCAAGCGTTCCGCATCCAGTTGTGCGTCCGGTTGATATTCCAGCTGTGAGCGCAGGCTCTCATGCGCATGCGTATAACGTGGCAGACCGGGCGCATCAGAACGAGCCGTTCCGGCTCTTCGTGGATCTTCCAGTGAGCTGACTGCTGATAGCCACCTCAGACGCCGTCCCGCGAACTCTCTGTCCGGTGTGGTCATGGCGCTACGCAGCGCGGGTGGATGATGCAGATGGCGCGTCAGGCCTGAAATCTTCTTCCTGCGATGCTGGCGCGAGGCCGCGCTCCCCGCTGCGGTGTGATTCAGGACTTGGCCTAGCTCGTGATGCCTTAAGAGCACCGCCGTTCGTCCGCCAGGCTGGAGGGCGGGCGGCCCTCTGTTTTACTTGCTGAAGACGCACCGCCGCATGCCGCCGGGGGTGCGGCGACTGGAAAGGGAGGGGCAGGCATGCCCAAGCTGACACTGGAGCTGGATCGTGAGCTGTACCGCCTGCTGACGCAGGCCGCGCGCACCAACAACCTAACCCTCGAAGATGAATGCCTGCGCCGCCTGGAGGGTGGGGTGCGGCGGGCCAGCTACATGCAGGCGCTGCTGGCCGAATTGCGTGCCGACGGCGAGCAGCGCCGCGGCAAGGGTTGAATCACTGCAGGCCGCAGTCGGCCTTGGCGAAGCGCTCGGTGGCCACCGGCTGATTGCTCTTGTATTCGCTGAATTGGTAGCGCAGCACGGCGCCCTGGGCCAGCAGACGCAGATAGCCCTGATTCCTGCACACACTGGCGCCCAGCTGGTTGCGCACCGTGGCCGGATTGCTGCGCATCTGCTCGGCATGGGCGGCCCGCACGCTGAGATGGTTGACCAGCTCGTTGCCTTCCACCGTATAGCCCTGGTCGAGTATGTCCTCGTTGATCGCCCGCGGCGTGCCGGCACTGCTTTCCTTGGCGACCTGCTCAAGGGTGCGGGTCAGCTCGTGCTCCTGCAGCGAGGCGGCCTGGACGGCAGGCAGTACGGTGGCGAGGGCGAGCAGGGCGATGAGGCGGGGCATGACGATCTCCATGATTGCGATGTGCCTTCGACCGGCGCTCCTTGCCCGGGTTCAGCAGCGCCCATCTTACTCGCTGTCGACGGCGAGAGTAGACTGCGCGCCTTTCCCGTGGAGTCCGTCATGAGTCATGCCGTCGCCCGCCTGCGCGCCGAGCGCCTGGCGCGCAGCCTCAAGCCCTTCGTGTCCCGAGGCTCGCGCTCCGAGCGCTGTCCCGGTTGCCGGGTGATTCCCAGCTACTGCCTGTGCGTATGGCGGCCGAACGTCGAGGTGCGGGCCGGCGTGTGCCTGCTGATGTACGACGTGGAGGCGCTGAAACCGAGCAATACCGGCTGGCTGATCGCCGATCTGGTGGCCGACACCCATGCCTTCGGCTGGCAGCGCACCGAGGTCGACCCGCGCCTGCTGGAGCTGCTCGACGACCCGCAATATGCGCCCTGCGTGGTGTTCCCCGGCGAATACGCCGAGCCCGGACGGGTGATCGAGGAGCTGCCGCCGCTGGCAGAGGGCAAGCGCCCGCTGTTCATCCTGCTCGATGCAACCTGGACCGAGGCGCGCAAGATGTTCCGCAAGAGCCCGTATCTGAACCGCTTTCCGGTGCTCAGCCTGAGGCCGGAGCAGTTGTCGCGCTATCGCCTGCGCCGCTCCACTCGCGACGAGCACCTATGCACCGCCGAGGTTGCGGCGCTCTGTCTGGAATTGGCCGGCGAGCCGCAGGCGTCCGCCGCCCTGGATGCCTGGCTGGACCTGTTCACCGAACATTACCTGGGCGCCAAGCACCGCCGGGTCGTGGATGAACGGAGTCCGGCGCACCGGGCCATCGAGCCGTTTCTTCGATAAACAGGGCGCCGCCGGTATTGCACTCCTACGCGATGCCGACCTTCTTCGGCCACAGCTGGGCCAGCAACATGCCGGCGAACATCAGGACGCAGCCGAAGTAGCCTTTCAGTGCCAGCGTCTCGCCGAGCAACAGGGCGCCGGCAATGGCGGCGAACACCGCTTCCAGCGAGAGGATGATGGCGGCATGGGAGGCGATGGCGTGCTTCTGTGCCACCACCTGCAGGGTGAAACCGACCGCCACGCCGAGCAGACCGCCATAGAGGATGGCCGGGCCGGCGGCAAGAATGGCATCCAGCCGGATTTCCTCAAACAGCACCGCGAGAACCAGGCTTAGCACCGCGCAGGCGGCGAACTGCAGCAGGGCCAGGCGCAGCGGGTCGTGGCGGCTGGCGAAGAAGCTCACCAGCAGTACATGCACGCCCCAGACGAAGGCACCGGCCAGCTGCAGCCAGTCGCCGGAGGCGACTTGAAAACCCTCGCCGACACTGAGCAGGAACATGCCGAGCACCGCCAGTCCTGCGCCCAGCCAGGTGCCCAGGCCCGTGCGCTGGCCGATCACAAGACCGAGCAACGGCACCACGATGACGTACAGCCCGGTGATGAAGCCGGAGTTGGTCACGCTGGTGAACAGCAGGCCGACCTGCTGCAGGTTGATGCCCAGCGACAGTGCCAGGCCCATGGCCAGGCCGCCGAGCAGCAGGCCGCGATTGACCGGTGCGGGCCGCTGTTCGCCCTCGCGCCTGCCGAGCCAGACCACCAGCGGCAGCAGGGCCGCGGTGGCGAGGGCGAAGCGCAGGCCGGTATAGAGGAAGGGGCCGACGGCGTCCATGCCCAGGCGCTGGGCGACGAAGGAGGAGCCCCAGATCATCGCGGTCAGCAGCATCAGCAGGTCGGCGCGCAGGGCTTGGCTTCGCATGTCGGTTCTCGGCGGCAAAAGCTGGCGACTTTGCCGCAAAGCGCGGAGCTTGACCACCCCGCTACGGCTCGGCATGCTGAGCGCCGCCTCGCCAGCCAGCTGGACAACAAGAACAGGAAAGCCATGGCCGCCTACGAGATCCTCATTGCCGACGATCACCCGCTGTTCCGCAGTGCCCTGCAGCAGGCCCTGACCCTGGGGTTGGGCCCGGACGTGCGTCTGGTGGAGGCGGCCAGCATCGCCGAACTGGAGGCGCGCCTTGCCGAGAAGGGTGATTGGGACCTGGTCCTGCTCGATCTCAACATGCCCGGCGCCTACGGTTTTTCCGGTCTGGTGCTGCTACGCGGGCAGTATCCGCAGATCCCGGTGGTGATGGTCTCGGCGCAGGAAGACGCGGCGGTGGTCTCGCGTTCCCGCGAGTTCGGTGCCAGCGGTTTCATCCCCAAGTCGAGCCCGCTGGAGACGATCCAGCAGGCCGTGCGCCAGATCCTCGACGGCGACGCCTGGTGGCCGCCGCAGGCCTTCGCCGCTGCCAGCGTATCGGCCGAGGCCAAGGCAGCCAGCGCCGGCCTGGCGAGCCTGACGCCGCAGCAGTTCCGCGTGCTGACCATGGTGTGCGACGGGCTGCTGAACAAGCAGATCGCCTTCGAGCTGAACGTCTCCGAGGCCACCATCAAGGCCCACGTCACCGCCATCTTCCGCAAGCTGGGCGTGCGCACCCGCACCCAGGCGGCGCTGCTGCTGCAGCAGATGGAGTCGATTCCGGGGCACTAGCGCCTTCGCGTTGCTCACCTCGCAACGGCTTGCGCCGCACACTTCACGCATTTTTGACGGCGCAGCCTCTAAGGTGCCGCCCGTCATCGCTACAGGACAGCAGTTCTCCATGTCGCCATTCAAGGGCCAGACCGGCCTGAAACGTATCCTCAATGCCGCCGGCTATTCGTTCGACGGCCTGCGCGCCGCCTTCGTTGGCGAAGCTGCCTTCCGCCAACTGGTCCTGCTCAACGTGGTGCTGATCCCGCTGGCCTTCTGGCTCGATGTGAGCCCGGTGGAGCGGGCGCTGATGGTGGCGGTGAGCATGCTCTCGCTGGTCGTCGAGCTGCTCAATTCGGCGGTGGAGGCGGCCATCGACCGCATCTCCCTGGAGCGCCATCCGCTGTCGAAGAACGCCAAGGACATGGGCAGCGCCGCCCAGCTCACCTCGCTCGCGGTGATCACCCTGGTCTGGGCGATCATCCTGCTGGGCTGACCGTCCCGGGCCTCGCCCGAGGCCTGCGCGCGTGCGCCGCGAATGGCGCCGGGCTCAGAGCACCCCAGCCTTCTTCCAGGCCAGATAGCGCCCGACCAGTTCCGGCCCCAGCTCCTTCGGCCTGGCATCCAGCACCGGCACGCCATGGGCCAGCAGGCGCTCGTGCAGGCCGGCGCGGGCGTTCAGGTAGTCCACCGTGCCACAGTAGGCCAGGGCCTGCTCGTAGTCCTGCACCTGGGTGTGGCGCAGGCGATCCAGCACTTCCTCGCGCAGGCTGGCGATCAGTACCCGGTGCTGACGCCCCAGACGCCTGACTGCGCCGAGCAGCTCCTCGTCGTCCTCGTCACGCAGATTGGTGACCAGTACCACCAGGGCGCGGCGGCGCTGGCGGGCGAGCAGGGCGTTGATCGCCGCGGCGTAGTCGGCCGGGCGGCGGGTGCTGTCGAGGTCGTACACGGCATTGAGCAGGCTGCTGATGTGGGCCTGTCCCTTGACCGGCGCGACGTACTGGTCCTGCTCGCCAGCGAAGGTCGCCAGGCCCACCGCATCGCCCTGGCGCAGGGCGACGTAGCTGAGCAGCAGGCAGGCATTGAGGGCGTGATCGAAGTGCGACAGCTCGTCGTCCTGGCTGCGCATGCGCCGGCCACAGTCGATCAGGAAGACGATCTGCTGGTCGCGCTCGTCCTGATACTCGCGGGCGATCGGCGTGCGCTTGCGCGCGGTGGCCTTCCAATCGATCTGGCGCAGGGTGTCGCCGTCGCGGAATTCGCGCAGCTGGTGGAACTCCAGACCGAGGCCGCGGCGCTGGCGCTGGCGCACGCCCATCTGGCTGAGCCAGTCGTCCACGGCCATCAGCTGGGCGCCATAGAGGCGGGCGAAGTCCGGGTAGACGCGGGTCTCGCTGGCCTGGCCGACGAAGCGGCGCGACTGCCACAGGCGCAGCGGGCTGGGCAGCAGCAGCTCGCAGCGGGGGAAGCGGAAGTGCCCGCGCTTGAGCGGGCGTACCCGATAGCCGAACTCGGTTTGCTCACCCGGATGCAACTCCACCTGCTGCGGCAGGAACTCGAAGTCCATGTGCTCGGGTAGGTGGTCGAAGGCCTGCACCGCCAGAGCCTGACGATAGTCGTGGTGCAGGGTCAGGCGCACCTCGCTCCAGCGGCCCAGCGGCAGGTTGCCGGGCAGTTGGCGCTCCAGGCGCGGCGACGGCAGGCGGCGCAGGCGGGCGGCGTCCAGGCCGGCGATCAGCAGCAGCGCCAGCAGCAGGCCCCACCACAGTGGCTGCAGGCTTTGCGGCAGCTTGATGTCGAGCAACGGCAGCGTACCCAGCACGACGGCCAGGGCCAGCAGGCCACCGAGCAGGCCGAGGAACAGGCGCGATGGCTTCACAGGCGCGGCGCCGGAACCTGATCGAGCAGCTGTTGCAGCACCTGGTCGACGGACAGGCCCTCGATATCCAGCTCCGGCGCGAGGCGTACGCGGTGGCGCAGCACGGCCAGGGCGCAGGCCTTGACGTCGTCCGGCACCACGAAGTCGCCGCCGCGCAGCAGGGCACGAGCCCGACCGCCGCGGACCAGGGCGATGGAGGCGCGCGGGCCGGCACCCATGGCCAGGCCCGGCCAGCTGCGGGTGGCGCGAGCCAGACGCACGGCGTAGTCGAGCACCTGATCGTCGATCTGCAGCTCGCTGGCGATCTTCTGCAGGGCCAGCACGTCCTTGGCCTGCAGCAGGGTGCGCAGTGGCGCTACTTCGAGCATGTCGGCCTTGGCGGAACGGGTCACCTGACGCACCAGGGTCAGTTCTTCGTCGGCCTGCGGATAGTCCATCCGCAGCTTGAGCATGAAACGGTCCAGCTCGGCTTCCGGCAACGGGTAGGTGCCTTCCTGCTCGATGGGGTTCTGCGTGGCCAGCACCAGGAACGGCAGGGGCACCGGCATGGCGCGGCCTTCCAGGGTGATCTGGCGCTCCTGCATCACCTCCAGCAGGGCGGCCTGGGTCTTGGCCGGCGCGCGGTTGATCTCGTCGGCCAGCAGCAGGTTGGTGAAGGCCGGGCCCTTGCGCAGCTTGAACTGCTCGCTGGCGAGGTCGTACACGGCGTGGCCGGTGACGTCGCTGGGCATCAGGTCAGGAGTGAACTGGATGCGCGCGAATTCGCCGCCGAAGCACTTGGCCAGCGCGCGCACCAGCAAGGTCTTGCCCAGGCCGGGCACGCCCTCGACCAGTACGTGGCCGCCGGCGATCAGCGCGGTGAGCACGTCATCCACCACCTCGCGCTGGCCGACGACCGCCTTCTGCAGCTCCTGGCGCAGGGCCTGCAACATCTGGGTGGCGCGCTGGCGCTGCTGGGCCACCGGATTCACCGGGGCTGCAGCGGGTGCGGCGCCGGCGGCTGCCGTCGAGCCGGCGACATCCGCCGGCGCCGTGGTCGCTTCGGGAGTGGTGCTGGGTTGCTGCGGGATGTTTTCGCTCATAGGGCATTCCTGAGGGTTTGCAGGTTGGCGACCTGGCGGGTGAAGTCGGCTGCGGACAGGCGCCGCGTCGGCAAGGGCCGCATGGCCGCACTGATGGCGCTGCTGGGGAGGCGGGTGAGGCGTCCGAGCACTTGCCACTGATCGGCCACGGCGAGACGCTCGAAACCGGGATGGCGATGGCGGGCACGACGCAGAATGTCGCGTTGCAGATTGCCGAGCAGGCGCTGTTGGCCGGCGCGGCGCAGCAGGAAATCGGCGCCGGCGCGCAGGTGCTCCTCGAGCTGTCGGCGCGACGCGGCCTGCGGCGCCAGCAACGGGCCGTGGCGCATGCCGACGTGCCACAGCAGCAGCGCGATCAGCAGGGCGAGTGCGGCCAGGGCGGCGGGATAGTGTTCGAGCAGCTGGCTGAACAGGCCGTCGCGCTCGGCGTTGTAGATCAGGGTCACGGCGCTGTCCTGGCTCAGGTACCAGAGCAGCCAGGCGTTGTCGTAGTCGCCGATGCTGTGGTTCTGCCACAGCCAGGCGTCGGTCACCACGGTGACCAGCCCCTTGCCGTGTTCCAGCTGCAGCATGTGGGTGGACTCGCCGCTGTTGGCCCAGGCGTAGGCGCGGTCCTGGCCGTCGAACAGGTGGAAGTCGGTGTCGAACTCGGCGTAGGCCGGCGCTTCCTCGTTCTCCAGATAGATCTTAGTAAGCTCGGGATAACGGTCTTCCTCAGCCGCTTCCTCATTCGCTGACGCGGTCGCAACCTCGGCTTCGGCTTCGGCTTCGGCTTCGAGCTCGACCGTGTCGTCTTCGGTCGGCGTCTCCTCGGCGGCCTCGCTGTTGTCGTCCTCTTCGTAGGCGTCGTACTGCTGGATGCCGAGGGCATCGAGCAGCAGATCGCCGCTGCGCCCCTCTTCCTCGTCCCAGACTTCCTCGGCGACGAACACCAGGTGGCCACCGTTGGCCGCCCACGCCAGCACCCGCTCGGCCTGGCGCGGGGTCATGTTGTTGCGCGGGGCGAACAGCATCAGCGTCTGGCCCGCCGAGGGCAGGCCGTTGAGCGCGTCCAGTCCGTCGGCGCGGCGGAACGGGATCTTCTGCTGGCGCAGGAACATCTCCGCGGCCAGGTATTCATTGGCGCGGGCCTCGGGGGAGGGGCCGTGCTCGACGGTTTCCTCGTAGGGCTGCAGCTGTTGCACCACGAACAGCACGATTCCGGCGAGCGTCAACAGCAGAAGGCCGGCCAGGCCAATCTTCAGGGCGCGGTTCATGCGGCTGCCCTCCGCCCGAACAGCCGGCGCCAACCCTCGCAGAGCCCGCGCTTGAGACTCTCAGGCGGTAGCCGGTGGCCGTAGGCGAGGTTTTGCCAGTGGCGGGTCAGGGCCTGGGCGAAGCGACCGAGTTCCTCGTGTTGCAGGCCCTCGACCAGACGGAGGACCTCGCCCTCGGTGTGCGAGCTCTTGAGCGGCAGGCGGAAGTCGTGCAGCAGGCGGCTGAGCAGGGCGCGATAGAGCAGGCCGAGGGCCTCGCGCGGGTGCTCGGCCCAGAGCCTTTCGGCCTCGCCGGCGACATCGTCGGGCAGGCTCTCGGGGGCCAGTTCCAGGCCGAACAGCTGGCTCGGCATCTCGCGCACCCGCCGACGGGGCAGGCCGAGGCGGCCGCCGAACGTCTCCAGCCACTCACGGTAGCGCCACAACAGCAGCGCGATGGCGAGGATCAGCAGGGTCCAGAGCATGACCTCGAACGCCAGGGCGACCGGGTCCAGCTTGCCCCACCACTCGCTGAGCTTGAACAGCTTCTCGAGCAGTTCGGCGAAATCCTTGATCTCTTCCTCGCTCGGCTCCTCGGCCTTTTCTTCGTCACCGAAGCGCCAGCGGGTGACGCTCTCGCGGTTCTCGAACGGCGGGTTGTCGAGCAGCGTGCCGATGCCCTCGTGGGCGGCCTTGCTGGTCAGCGGCTGGTTCAGCAGGCGCTCGGCGTCCGGCCCGGCGGGGTCGTCGAAAGGTACCGGGCAAGTGCCGACCGGCTCGGCGGCCAGGGCATCGCCGGCCGGCAGCATCAGCGTCACGGCGGCGCAGGCCAGCAGCAGGGCATACGCACTGCCAACCAGGCGCTGGCGCAGGCGGCGGAAGGTCAGCTCGATGTCCCAGGCCTCGAGATCGGTGCGCCGGTTGAGATAGAGGGTGAAGCCGCAGGCAACGTAGATCGGCTCCCAGAACACCAGCACCAGGGCGTAGATCAGGTTGGACAGGTGTTCCAGCCACAGCCACTTGCCGCTGCTGGCCTGGATCAGCGTCTCCCAGTCGAACTGGGTCTCCATCTGTTGCGGCACCAGCAGCCAGATCAGCGTGGCCAGGCCTAACCACAGCAGACCTTCGAGGTGGAAGCCGAGGATGGTCAGCCAGGCGGCGCCGCCCGAATGGCGCTGACCCAGCACCGTGAGGCGCTTGCCGCGCGCCTCGCCACCAAGGCCCTCGAGCTGCATCACCGGCAGGTCGAAACTGCGCGTCGGGCTCAGCCGGCGCCAGGTCAGGCTGGCGATCAGTTGCGGTTTGAGCAGGCGTGGCAGGGCCGTTAGCGCTTCCTTCAAGGTCGGCGTGTCGCCGAACAGTGCGCGCGAGAGGATGTGCAGCGGCAGGCGTTCCCAGGCCGGTTTCAGCCACCAGAACAGCAGCACGGTCAGGCTCGGGTACTGCCAGAGCAGGGCGCTGATCACCGCGAACAGCGGCAGGGTCACGGCGGCCCAGCTGAGCATCAGCAGGCCGGCATGGCGGCGCGCCAGAAGCACGCCGAGGTCGATGGCCTCCCAGGCGGTGCGCGGGCGGATGGCGACGCTGGCGTCAGTCAGGCGCATGGCGGGTCCGTCCGGCAAACAGGAAGTAGGCGATCACCAGCAGCCACAGGCCGGCACCGACCCAGTATTTGGTCACTGCGCTGGCATAGGTCATGGATGACCAGTAGGCCTCCACGAAAGCGGCGATCAGCAGGAACAGAATGACCCCGGCGACCAGCTGGATGGCCTGGCCGGCGGCGCGCCGCAGCGCTTCCGCGCGGCGCAGGCGGCCTGGCGCGAGCAGGGCCCAGCCGAGCTTGAGACCGGCCGCGCCGGCGAAGGCGATGGCGGTGAGCTCGAAGGCGCCATGGCCGACGACGAAGGACCAGAAGGTCTCGCTGTAGCCGATGCGCGTCAGATGGCCGGCGATGGCGCCGATCACCAGGCCGTTGTAGAGCAGGAAGAACAGGCTGCCGAGGCCGAAGATCAGGCCGCTGGCAAAGGTCTGAAAGGCGATGCCGATGTTGTTCATGATGTAGTAGCCGAACATCACCCAGTCCTCGCCGGAGTCGCGCTCGGCGAAGCGGCCGATGCGCCGGGCACCCGGGTCGTACATTTCCTCCATCTGCCGCACCTGCTCGGGCGCGATCAGGCTGTAGATCAGCTCGGGGAAGAGGTAGCTCAGCAGGCCCATGCCGATCAGCGCACCGAAGAACAACAGGCTGCCGGCCAGCACGGCGCGCCACTCGCGGCGTACCAGTTGCGGGAAGCCGGCGATGACGAAACGGATGATCTGCGCGCCCAGGTGGCTGCGGTGACGATAGAACTGCTGGTGGCCGCGCATGGCCAGCTGCTGCAGGCGATCGATCAGGTGGCTGCTGTAACCGCGCTCCTCGGCCAGGGCCAGGTGTTGGCAGAGGTGTCGGTAGTCGGCGGCGAAGCTTTCGCACTGCTGGCGTTCGGCCTTGCCGTTTTCCAGGGGCGCCAGGAGGGTCTCGAAGCGCTGCCAGTCGGCGCCGTGGCGTTGCTCGAACAGGTGCTGTTTCATGCCGAGCCCACCAATCCGCGGGCGATGCCGTGCAGGCGCTTCTCGGCATGGTCCGGCAGGCTGTCCAACGGCTCGGCGAGGATGGCGGCCAGCTCGGCGCGGCGAGCGCCGGAGAGGTCGGCGCGGCGCTCGGCGAAGTCCAGCACGGCGCGCTGTTCGGCCAGGCTGAGCGGGAAGGGCGCGCGCTCGATGTCCGCCTCCGGAATCTGCGGGCGCTTGGGCTCCTCGTCGCGGTAGACCACCAGGGTGCCGGCGGCGAGATCGCCGAGGCGCTTGAACGAGGAGTGGCTGAGGCAGCTGATGGCGCCGACGCAGTAGGCGAATGGCAGCATGTCCACGGCGCGCAGCAGGTTGCGGGTCAGCGAGGCAGCCCAGCCGACCGGGGTGCCATCGTCGTGTACCACGCGCAGGCCCATGGTCTTCTTGCCGGGGGTGCGGCCCTGGTACAGCATCTCGAAGAGCACGGGGTACCACCAGTTGACCAGGAAATAGAGGATGGTGCCGAGGCCGGCGCCGAACTGGCCGAGCACACCGAGCAGGATAAACGCGCCGAGCAGAATGGCGCCGCGGATCAGCAGATCGATACCGAACGCCAGGGCGCGGGGCATGAGGCCGGCGGGGCGCAGAATCAGGTCGATGCCTTCCGGGGTTTCCACCTGACGACGGGTGTCCAGAAGCGAGGTGCTGGAGAGGGCGAGGTTAGGCTGCATCGGTCAACTGCATCGAAGAAAGCCTGATGCTAGCCAGCAGCAGGACGCTAAAGCAATCGGGCCGCCCGCGGCGGCCCGAATTCTGACAGCGGATCAGTTGGACTCAGGCGGCAGCACACCGAAGATGGTGTTGTACAGCGCACCGATCATCACCATGACCATCGGCAGGGTCCAGATCAGGCCGATGCCCAGCGGCAGCATGCTGATCCAGAGGATGATGTTCATCGCCAGGAACAGGAAGAACACCTTGAACCAGTGCTGGCTGATGGCCTTGCAGGACACCATCATGGCCTGCCAGGGCGACAGCTTGCGCTCCACCACCAGCGGGATGGTCAGCAGCAGGGCGATGGACAGGTAGATGCCCGGCAGAACGAACAGGGCGAAGCCGATGACGGTGACGATGGTCATCAGGATGCCCGCGCCCAGCAGCGGCAGGGTGCGGTTGAAGTGGCTGAAGATTTCGGCGAAGCGCACCGGCTGGCCGGCCGCCTGGCGGATGCCGACCATGTTGAAGCCGGCCATGAAGGGGTAGGTCACGGCCAGCATGATCAGCGAGCTGAGGAGGGTAATGAGGATCAGACCGGAGATGCCGGCGACGGCGGCACCCTCGCCACCGCCCAGCGCGGCCAGGCCGACGGCACCGACGCCCAGCACCAGCGTCAGCAGGTAGATCGCCAGCTGAGCGCCGATCAGTGCGCCAAAGAGGGCGAAGAAGCCGCCCCAGATGATGCCCTTGGTGCCTTTGGTCTTGCGCCAGGCTTCGCCCAGCAGATCGGAAATCGAGAAGTTGTAGCCGCGGGTGAGGGCTTCCTCGATGGAGAGGGCCTGGCCCGGGGCCGCCTTGTCCATCAGGTCGCTGCTGGGCACGGCATAGGGGTTCTGAATCGCTACTTCGTTCATGTGAGACTTTCCCTGGTCATGGAGTTTTTCCAAGCCCGCATCCTAGCGACAGTGGCCTCGCGCCAGCAAGCATGGGCGCACCTTCGCGTGAGCGAGATCATGCTTTGCTAGACTGCCGCCTCGACCGTTCAAGGACCGCACATGAGCGCCAGCATCTTCTGGTACGACTACGAAACCACGGGTATCAACCCGCGTTGCGACCGACCGTTGCAGATGGCGGGCATTCGCACCGACGAGCAGCTCAACGAGATCGGCGAGCCGGTCAACCTGCATTGCCGCCTCTCGGACGACATCCTGCCGCATCCGGCGGCCTGTCGGATCACCGGTATCACGCCCCAGGTCCTCGCGGAAAAGGGCCTGTCCGAGGCCGAGTTCATGGCGCGCGTGCACGCTGAACTGGCTCTGCCCGGCACCTGTGGCGCCGGCTACAACAGCCTGCGCTTCGATGACGAGGTGACCCGCTACAGCCTGTACCGCAACTTCTATGATCCCTACGCGCGCGAGTGGCAGGGCGGCAACAGCCGCTGGGACCTGATCGACCTGGTGCGCACGGCCTACGCCTTGCGTCCCGAAGGGATCGAGTGGCCGAAGGATGAGGAGGGCAGGGTATCGCTCAAGCTGGAGCGGTTGACCGTCGCCAATGGCATCGAGCACGGCCAGGCCCACGACGCGTTGTCGGACGTGCGCGCGACCATCGGCCTGGCCCGCCTGATTCGTGATCGCCAGCCGCGTCTCTACGACTTCTTCTATCAGCTGCGCAGCAAGGCCAGGGTGGCGGAGCAGATCCAGCTGCTACAGCCGCTGGTTCATGTCTCCGGACGTTTTGCGGGAAGCCGCAGTTACCTGGCCGTGGCGCTACCGCTGGCCTGGCACCCCCGCAACCGCAACGCCCTGATCGTCTGCGACCTGCATGGCGATGCCCAGCCGTTGCTGGAACTGTCCGTCGAGGAGCTGCGTCGTCGGCTTTATACGCGCCGCGACGCGTTGGCCGAGGGCGAGCTGCCAGTGCCGCTCAAGCTGCTGCACATCAACAAATGCCCGGTGGTGGCGCCGCTCAAGGTGCTGCGCCCGGAGGACGTCGTCCGCCTGCAGCTGGATCTCGACGCATACGAGCGGCGTGCCCAATCGCTGAGAGACAGTCAGGCGGTCTGGCAGGCGAAGCTGAACGATCTCTATGCCGCGGACGATTTCGCGACCTCGTCAGACCCGGAACAACAGTTATATGCCGGATTCCTCGATGATCGTGATCGCCGAATGTGCGAGCGAGTGAGAACTTCGTCTGCGGCCCAGTTGGCCAACGACAATTGGGCCTTCGCGGATGAGCGGCTTGGCCAACTGCTATTTCGCTATCGGGCCCGTAACTTCCCCGACTCATTGTCCATTGAAGAGTTGGGGCTTTGGTGCGATTTCTGTCGGAGTCGATTGAGCGATGAAGCGGCCGGTGCGCCTAATACGCTGGACAAGTTCGAGCAGGTGTTGCAGCAGGAGTGGGCATCGGCATCGCCAGCGCAGCAGCAAGTGCTGCAGGCCTGGCGTGAGCATGCACAATTATTGCGCAGTCGTTATTGGATGGCGCCGTAAATAAAAATGCCGGCATTTGCCGGCATTTTCGTATCGCCTGGTGATTAACCGAGCAGAGTGGCCCAGCTTTCCACGGTGGCAGCGCCCCACTTGGCCTTCCACTCTTTCAGCGTCTTGTGGTTGCCGCCTTTGGTTTCGATCACTTCACCGGTGTTCGGGTTCTTGTACTGCTTGACCTTGCGAGCGCGCTTGCCGCCGGCCGGCTTGGCGGCGCGAGTGGTCTTGGCGCCTTTGTTGCCTTCCGGATCGAGCAGGGCAATGATGTCGCGCAGCGACTTCTGGTATTCGCCCATCAGGGTGCGCAGTTTGCCTTCGAACTCCAGCTCTTTCTTCAGCTTGTCGTCCTGCGACAGATTTTTCAGGCGCTCTTGCAGCTCTTTGATGGCTTCTTCGGTGGCGCGGTATTCATTGATCAGCGACATATTGTTCTACCCAATGGCCAGTTGCTGTTGTAAGTAGGGCAATAATAGACAGGGCAATTGATCAAGTAAACAAGTTGAAGAAGTTTTATCGGTTAATTCCTTTGCATGTTTCTGGTGCTGCAGCGCTCTGTTGCAGCATGTGTGCAAATAGATGACCGATGCCGTCCGTTGATCTTTGGGCAAGTTGTGGCGCACGCGGGCATGTCCGGTGTTGGCTGCTGAAGTTTTCCTGCTCTGCGGCTAGAATGGCCGACTCGCGAAGTTTCTGGAGTTATTCATGCGCACTTTTCGGCTGGTGATTGCCTGCCCCGACCGCGTTGGTATTGTGGCTAAGGTCAGTAGTTTTCTCGCCACCTATAACGGCTGGATCACCGAAGCCAGCCATCACTCGGACAATCAGAGTGGCTGGTTCTTCATGCGCCACGAAATCCGGGCCGATTCGCTGCCATTCGATCTGGACGGCTTCCGCCAGGCCTTTGCGCCTATCGCCAGGGAATTCTCCATGGAGTGGCGCGTTACCGATTCCGAGCGGAAGAAGCGCGTCGTACTGATGGCCAGTCGCGAGTCCCACTGTCTGGCGGACCTGCTGCACCGCTGGCACAGCGACGAGCTGGATTGCGAGATTCCCTGCGTGATCTCCAACCACGACGACCTGCGCAGCATGGTCGAGTGGCACGGCATTCCCTTCCATCACGTGCCGGTGGACCCCAAGGACAAGGCGCCGGCCTTCGCCGAGGTGTCGCGGCTGGTCGGCGAATACCAGGCCGACGTGGTGGTGCTCGCCCGCTACATGCAGATTCTCCCGCCGCAGCTGTGCCAGGCCTACGCTGGCCGGGTGATCAACATTCACCACAGCTTCCTGCCGTCGTTCGTCGGTGCCAAGCCGTACCACCAGGCCTCGCTGCGCGGGGTCAAACTGATCGGCGCCACCTGTCACTACGTCACCGAGGAACTGGATGCCGGCCCTATCATCGAGCAGGACGTGGTGCGCGTGAGCCATCGCGACAGCGTCGAGGACATGGTGCGATTGGGCAAGGATGTGGAGAAGATGGCGCTGGCCCGCGGCCTGCGCTTCCACCTGGAAGATCGCGTGCTGATTCACGACAACAAGACGGTGGTGTTCGACTGACCGTCGGGAGGCGAGGATGAAAAGGGGCGAGGCCATACCGCCGCCCACCCTCGGCGAGGGTTGCCTGCAGCGCTACGATCCCGAGGCGCTGAAGGACAGCGACGGCACCGAGTTTCCCGGTGCCGCCGAGCTCTGGAAGCAACTGCAGGACAAGCCTGCGGCAGAGAAGGGCGAGGCGCAGGAGAGCCCTGCGCCGGGCCGGGACTAGATCCGGAAGCTGTCGACCAGCTGCTTCAGCCGCGCGGCCTGCTGCTCCAGGTCGCCAC
>NZ_JAMXBF010000018.1 GCF_023823685.1 Pseudomonas subflava | reverse complement strand
GCCGCCGGCTTCCAGGGCCTGGAGGAAGGCCTGGGTGTTGTGCTCAACGCCGGGGCTGCCGGCGGCGAAAGCTTGAGTGACGGCCAGGGCGAGCAGGCCGCTTCCAACGAGTTGCTTGATGTTCATTGTGATTTTCCTGGCAGTTCGGAATGTGGGGACAACCAGGGCCTCAGCCCTGGTTGTGGCAGGTGTCGGATTGTTTGAGGTAGGTGATGGACTGCAGCGCGCCGGTGGAGTCGCGGTAGGTCATCTGCGCTTCGACCACGCCACAGTTGGCGCTGTCGGCTTCCTGCAGGCTGATCACTTCGGCGACGTCCAGTTTCTGGCCGTAACGGTAGGGCTGGTTCTGCTCGGCGGCGAAGCTCGCCGAGGCGCTGATCAGGGCCAGTGCGGCGAAGGCGCCGGCTACGAATTGACGAGTTTTCATGGCGATTCTCCTGTTCGTTCCGCTGGGCTCAGACGAGCACCAGACGGACCTCGATGTTGCCGCGGGTGGCGTTGGAGTAAGGGCAGACCTGGTGGGCCGCGGCGACCAGCTCTTCGGCGACGGCGCGGTCGATGCCCGGCAGGCTGATGTTCAGTTCCACTTCCAGGCCGAAGCCGCCGGGGATCTGGCCGATGCCGACCTTGCCGGTGATCGAGGCGTCGGCCGGGAAGGCCTGCTTCTTCTGGCTGGCGACGAACTTCAGCGCGCCGATGAAGCAGGCGGAGTAACCGGCGGCGAACAGCTGTTCGGGGTTGGTGGCTTCGCCGCCGGCGCCGCCCAGTTCACGCGGGGTGGTCAGCTTGACGTCGAGAAGACCGTCGGAGGAAACGGCGCGGCCGTCACGGCCTCCGGTGGCGGTAGCGGTAGCGGTGTAGAGGGCTTTGATGGTTTGCATGGCGGTGTCTCCAATTTGCTTGCTATCTAAAGTTTTGCGCGCTAATTAAGTGCGTGATGCGAAAGTTAGCGGCGTTTAATTTTGCGCGCAAGTTAATTGTTAGATGAATTCGATCTAGCTAGCTCTACTTCTGGAATAAGCGAGGCGGAACGGGCGTCAGAGCGACTTCTGCAGCTGATCGCGCAGGGCGACGATCTGCTCCTTGAGGGCCTGGATCTGCTCCGGCGTCTGCCTGCTGGCCTCGAGGATGCAGGCGGGGAAGCGCTCGGCCTCCTGCTGAAGCTGGCGGCCCTTGTCGGTCAGGCGCAGCTCCACGACGCGCTCATCGGCGCTGCTGCGGGTGCGGGTGATCATGCCCTCGGCCTCGAGACGCTTGAGCAGCGGGGTCAGCGAGCCGGGATCGGTGAGCAGGCGGGCGCTGATATCGCCGACGGTGATGCCGTCGCCTTCCCACAGCACCATCATGGCCAGGTACTGCGGATAGGTCAGGCCGATGCTCTGCAGCATGGGCTTGTAGGCCTTGGTCATCAGCAGCGAGGTGGAGTGCAGGGCGAAGCACAGCTGGTTGTCCAGCTGCAGGGCGGCGCAGGATTGCGGCTGTTTCATGACGGGAGCCTCCGCTCGTTATCTGCGCAACAATTTATCGCGCAAATTAAATATGGGCAAATTTTGTACAGCGGACATGAAAAAGGCGCCTTGCGGCGCCTCGTTCAAATAGCTGAGTGATCCCTGTTCATGATCTTGCGAGCTGGAGCCAAGCCAGGCGGGATGCTTCCCGCGACGCCTGGCGGCAGACGCATATCGTCAGGGGCGAATCTCGATCAGCGTGCCGTCCTTCACCAGGTTCCACACCTCGCGCATGTCGGTGTTGCGCATGGCGATGCAGCCCTCGGTCCAGTCCAGGGTGTTGAAGAACCACTCGGGGTATTCATCGTCCAGCGGCGTGCCGTGGATCATGATCATGCCGCCGGCGGGCATGCCCTTCTTGCGCGCATTGGCGGCGTCGCGGGCGTTGGGGTAGGAGATGTGCATGGACAGGTTGTACTTCTCGCTGGTCTTGCGCCAGTCGATCCAGTAGAAGCCCTCCGGCGTGCGCAGGTCGCCCTCGCGCACTTTGGCGCCCGTCGGGATCTTGCCCAGCGAGATGCGATACGACTTGAGCACCTCGCCGCGACCCATCAGGTGCAGCTTGCGCTCGGATTTGACGACCAGCACCTTGTCTACCGACTTGCCGCTGGGGATGGGGGCCGGCGTGGCCTGGGACAGGCCGGCGAGGGATATGCAGAGTAGGGTAAGCAGCCAGCGCATTACGACATTCCGGGGGTGTTTCAGTGTTGGCCCTGATGGATCAGGTTGTTATAGCGCGAGAGTCTGCCTATGCCGCGGATGATCTTCAATCCTCGCCAGTCGGACGGTGCGCTGGTTAGGATCGGCCCCTCGACTAGGCGCAAGGAAAGGACTATGAACGAACCCGAATGGCTGCGTGATCTGCATCTGCCCGACCAGGCCGGCCATGCGCACCTGAGCGCCGCCAGCGCCCTGGTGCGGGTGGGCGAGCGGCTGTTCGTGGTCGCCGACGACGAGCTGCACCTAGGGCTGTTCGGTCTCGACGACCCGGGCCCCGGGCGCGTCCTGCACCTGTTCGAGGGTGAGTTGCCGGCTGAAAAGAACGCTCGCAAGGCCGCCAAGCCCGACCTCGAGGCGCTGGTCCGATTGCCGGCGCTGCCCGGTCATGCCGAAGGCGCCCTGCTGGCGCTGGGCTCCGGCTCCACCGATAACCGTCAGCGTGGCGCGTTGCTGGGCCTGGTGGAGGGCGCCCAGCCGCGAATCCTCGACCTAGCGCCGTTGTACCGGCCGCTGCGCCAGCACTTCGCCGACCTCAACATCGAGGGCGGCTTTCTGCTGGGTGACGAGTTCATCCTGCTGCAGCGCGGCAACCAAGGGCTGGCGGCCAATGCAGCCGTACGCTACGCCTGGCCCGCTATGCGCGGCTGGCTGCTCGGGCAGCACCCGGCGCCACCACCCTCGCAGATTCAGCCCATGGCATTGGGCGAACTGGACGGTGTGGCCCTCGGTTTCACCGATGGTGCGGCGCTGGAAGACGGGCGCTGGCTGTTCAGCGCGGTGGCGGAGAACACGACGGACAGCTATCACGACGGTGCCTGTCTGGGCACGCTGATCGGCCTAGTCGAGGGCGATGGGCAGATCCGCCGCCTGGCGCAGCTGGACGGGCGCTGGAAGGTGGAGGGCATTGCCCTGGCCGCCAATGGCGACCTGCTGATGGTCACTGACGCCGATGATCCGGCGAAGGCTGCCAGCCTGCTGCGCCTGCGCGCCTCAGTGTGGCGCGACGTCCTCGTCGCGGGTCAGTGACACCGCCAGCTCGTCCACCTGGATCGCCCAGTCGGAGTCGCGCTTGAGCGACTCGGCGAGGAAGTTGGCCTGCGCCTCGCTCCAGAACGGCGCCTTGGCCAGCTTCTCGCCTTTGGCCAGGCGATGGTCGCGGATGAAGGCGGCGATGTCCTCGTTGCTGGACGGCAGGCCGAGCTGTTCGAACAGGGTGCGCAGGCTGTGGTGGTTGCTGGTGTCCATGGCGATCTTCCCGTGCGATTACTGGCGAGGGCGGAACGCGGCCATGCCCTCGTTGCGTATCGGATAATGCTGTTCGCGGCGGTCGGCGAAATAGCATTCCAGAGTACGTCCGACCGTGGGGAAGGCCAGCTCGTTCCAGGGGATTTCCCGCTCGTGGAACAGCTGCACCTCCAGGCTCTCCTCGCCGGCGCAGAAGTTCAGGTCGACCAGTTCGGCGCGGAAGAATACGTACAGCTGGCTGATGTGCGGCAGGTCGAAGAGGGTGTAGAGCTGCAGGTCACGCACCCGGGCGCAGGCCTCTTCGTCGGTCTCGCGCAGGGCCGCCTCGGCCATGGTCTCGCCGTTCTCCATGAAGCCGGCCGGCAGCGTCCAGTAACCGCGGCGCGGCTCGATGGCGCGGCGGCACAGCAGCACCTGCTCACCCCACACGGGCAGGCAGCCGGCGACGATGCGCGGGTTCTGGTAATGGATGACTTGGCATTGGGTGCAGACGAAGCGCATGCGGTTGTCGCCCGCGGGAATGCGCTGTTCCACGCCGCTGCCGCAGTAGCAGCAGAATTTCATCTGGGTCTCCGGTCGATACGCCATCTTGGCGCCGGAGCGCGTCGCGTCGCAAGGTCTTGGGCGCTTCGCTCCTTCGTGCCATGATGCCCGGCAGAACGAAAAAGACCGAGAACCGACATGCTCGACGAGCTCCTGCAGCGCGTGCGCGACCATACTCCGCGCAGCCTGGAGACCGACCCGCGCCATCCCGAGGCGGCCGTGCTGGTGCCGCTGACCCGCAGCGACGAGCCTGAGCTGGTGCTGACCCTGCGCGCCAGCGGGTTGTCCACCCACGGCGGCGAGGTGGCCTTTCCCGGTGGCCGACGCGACCCCGACGATCTCGACCTGGCCTTCACCGCACTGCGCGAGGCGGAAGAGGAGGTCGGCCTGCCGCCCGGTCTGGTGGAAATGGTCGGGCCGCTCAGCCCGCTGGTATCGCGCTTCGGCATCCGCGTCACGCCCTGGGTGGGCGTGGTGCCGGACTACGTCGAGTACCGGCCCAACGACGCCGAGATCGCCGCGGTATTCTCCGTGCCGCTGCGCTTCTTCCTGGAGAACCCGCGCGAGGTCACCCACCGCATCGATTACGAGGGGCGCAGCTGGTACGTGCCCTGCTTTCACTACGACAACTACAAGATCTGGGGTCTGACGGCGGTGATGATCGTCGAGCTGGTCAACCTGGCGTTCGACGCCGGCATCGACCTGGAGCGGCCGCCACAGCCCTCGGTCCGGATCATCAAGGTCTGAGAGGAATCCGCATGAAATATCGCCTGGGTGACGCCCGCGTCGAAGCCCATCCCGAGAGCTGGATCGCGCCGACCGCGGCGGTGATCGGCAAGGTGCGCCTGGAAAAGGGTGCCAACGTTTGGTTCGGCGCCGTGCTGCGTGGCGACAACGAGCTGATCCATATCGGTGAGAACAGCAACGTGCAGGACGGCACGGTGATGCACACCGACATGGGCTTCCCGCTGACCCTTGGCACCGGCGTCACCGTCGGCCACAACGTGATGATGCACGGCTGCACCGTGGGTGATTACAGCCTGATCGGCATCAACGCGGTGATCCTCAACGGCGCAAAGATCGGCAAGTACTGCATCATCGGCGCCAACAGCCTGATCCCCGAAGGCAAGGAGATCCCCGACGGCAGTCTGGTGATGGGCAGCCCCGGCAAGGTAGTGCGCGAGCTCACCGAGCAGCAGAAGAAGATGCTCGAGGGCAGCGCCGCCCACTACGTGCACAACGCCCAGCGCTACGCCCACGACCTGGCCGAGGACGAGGCGTGAGCGACGAGCGCCCGGTCAAGTCGCCCTGCGTGAGCATCTGCGCGCTGGACGAGCAGGACATCTGCATCGGCTGCCAGCGCACGGCGGACGAAATCACCCGCTGGGGCCGCATGAGCAACGACGAGCGCCGTGAAGTGCTGCAGCACTGCATCGAGCGCACCCGCGCCGCCGGGCAGTTCCTGCAGCAGCCCGCGCGCCACTGAATTCCCTTTCTCCCTTCTCCGAGGACATCCGCATGCCCCGTATCGGTACCCCCTTGTCGCCCACCGCGACCCGCGTCCTGCTCTGTGGCTCCGGCGAGCTGGGCAAGGAAGTGGTGATCGAGCTGCAGCGCCTGGGCTGCGAGGTGATCGCCGTTGACCGCTACGCCGACGCCCCGGCCATGCAAGTGGCGCATCGCAGCCACGTGATCAGCATGCTCGATGGTGCCGCCCTGTGTGCGGTGATCGAGGCGGAGAAGCCGCACTACATCGTGCCGGAGATCGAGGCCATCGCCACCGACACCCTGGTCGAACTGGAGGCCGAAGGCTTCACCGTGGTGCCCACCGCGCGCGCCGCCAAGCTGACCATGAACCGCGAGGGCATCCGTCGCCTGGCCGCCGAAGAGCTGGGCCTGCCGACCTCGCCCTACCACTTCGCCGATACCTACGAGGCCTACGCCGAGGCAGTGCAGGCGGTCGGCTATCCCTGCGTGGTCAAGCCGATCATGAGCTCCTCGGGCAAGGGCCAGAGCGTGCTGAAGAGCGACGCCGACCTGCGAGCTGCCTGGGATTACGCCCAGGAAGGCGGCCGCGCCGGCAAGGGCCGGGTGATCGTCGAGGGCTTTATCGACTTTGACTACGAGATCACCCTGCTTACCGTGCGCCACATCGGCGGCACCTCGTTCTGCGCGCCGGTCGGCCATCGCCAGGTCAAGGGCGACTACCACGAGTCCTGGCAGCCGCAGGCGATGAGCGCCCAGGCCATGGCCGAGTCCGAGCGCGTGGCCCTGGCGGTGACCGAGGCCCTCGGCGGCCGCGGCCTGTTCGGCGTGGAGCTGTTCATCAAGGGCGATGAGGTGTGGTTTAGCGAGGTGTCGCCGCGCCCGCACGATACCGGCCTGGTCACCCTGATCTCCCAGGACCTGTCCGAGTTCGCCCTGCACGCGCGGGCCATCCTCGGCCTGCCGATTCCGACGATTCGCCAGTTCGGTCCGTCCGCCTCTTCGGTGATCCTGGTCGAGGGCGAGTCGCGCCAGGTGGCCTTCGCCAACCTCGGCGCGGCCCTGGCCGAGCCCGACACCGCGCTGCGTCTGTTCGGCAAGCCGGAGGTCAGCGGCCAGCGGCGCATGGGTGTGACCCTGGCCCGCGACGAGAGCATCGAGGCGGCGCGGGCCAAGGCGGTGCGTGCATCCGAGGCGGTCAAGGTCGAGCTGTGAGCCGACTGCGCGCCGGCTTGTGGTGGGGCCTGGCGCTGGCGGCGCTCCCGCTGGTGCTGCCGCTGGCGATCCATACCCGGCGCACGGCGCTGCGCCTGCCGCCCGCAGAGGGTGCGCAGAGCAGTCTGGTGGCAGCCGGGCAGGGTGGCGAGCCGTTGCGTCTGCTGCTGATCGGCGAGTCCACCGTGGCCGGGGTCGGCGTCGAGGCCCAGGAATCGGCGCTCGCCGGTTGCCTGGCCCGGGCGCTGGCGACGCGCTTGGGGCGCCCCGTGGCCTGGCGTGCCTGTGGTGAGAACGGCATCACCGCGGGGGAGGCCTGCGAACGCCTGCTGCCGCTGGCGCTGAGCGAGCCGGCCGACCTGGTGGTCGTGGTATTCGGCGTCAACGACACGACTCATCTGAGTTCGCTGGCGCGCTGGGAGGGCTCGTTGCGTGCGCTCAGTCGTGGGCTGAGTGCGCGAGGCGAGCGGGTGGTCTTCACCGGCGTGCCGCCGATCCGGCATTTCAGCGCCTTGCCCTGGCCGCTGCGGCAGTTGCTGGGGCTGCGGGCCGGTCTGCTGGATAGCGAGTTGCGCCGCATCAGTGCCGAGGAGCGAGCGCAGTACGCGCGGCTGGAGCTGCGCTTCGCCTCGGAGTACCTGGCGCGGGACGGTTATCACCCGTCGGCGCTGGGCTATCAGGTGTGGGGCGAGGGGTTGGCGGAGCTGATCACGCGTTCGAGTTGTAACGGCCCTGCCACAGGCGTACGCGCTTGATCCGGTTGTCGCCGGATTCGAGAATTTCCAGGCGATAGGGGCCGATCTTCAGGCACACCGGGCTGTCGGGCAGTGTTTCCAGGGCTTCGGTGACCAGGCCGCTGAGTGTCCTCGGGCCTTCGCTGGGCAGGTGCCAGCCGAGGGTCTTGTTGATCTCGCGGATGCTCGCCGCGCCGTCGATGATCTGCGAGCCATCGTCCTGGGGCTGGATGTCCGGGTTCTCCTCGCCCTCGATGTGGCTGAAGTCGCCGATGATCTCTTCCAGCAGATCCTCCAGGGTGACGATGCCCTGGACGTCGCCGTACTCGTTCACCACCAGGCCGAGGCGGCGTTTTTCCTTCTGGAAGTTCACCAGCTGGGTCGCCAGCGGCGTGCCCTCGGGCACGAAGTAGGGCGGTACGCAGCTTTCCAGCAGGGTCGCGTGGCTCAGGCGGTTCTGCGTCAACAGCGCGGCCAGGCGGCGCATATGGACGATGCCTTCGACGCGGTCGATGTCACCGCGGTACACCGGCACGCGGGTGTGACCGATGCCGCGCAGCTGCTGGGTCAGCTGCGGCAGGTCGTCGTCCAGGTCGATGCCGACGATCTCGCCGCGCGGAATCATGATGTCGTCGACCGTCACCTTCTCCAGTTCCAGCAGCTGCAGTAGCGCGTGCTGGCGCTGCTGGCGTTCCTCCTGCAGCGACTCGCTGCGCGGCATGCGCCGGCGTTCGTGGCGCGGCGCACCGGCGGCGCGGTCCTTGCGGGTGGTGCGGCGCAGCGGCAGCAGGTCGCGTTCGCGCAGCAGAAGCAGGGCCCCGGCCAGCAGGATTGCCGTGCCGAGCCACCACTCGTAGGGGGCGAGGTTCATGCCGGTATCAGACGTGCAGGATGAATTCGCGGACCAGCTTGCTGCCGAAGTAGGCCAGCATCAGCAGGCAGAAGCCGGCCAGCGTCCAGCGGATCGCCTTGTGGCCGCGCCAGCCGAGCTGGTGGCGGCCGGCCAGCAGGACGGCGAACACCACCCAGGCGATGCATGACAACACGGTCTTGTGCACCAGGTGCTGGGCGAACAGGTCCTCGAAGAACAGCCAGCCGGACAGCAGCGATAGCGACAGCAGCAGCCAGCCGGCCCAGAGGAAGCCGAACAGCAAGCTTTCCATGGTCTGCAGCGGCGGGAAGTTGCGGATCAGTCCGGACGGGTGCTTGTGCTTGAGCTGGCGGTCCTGCAGCGACAGCAGCAGGGCCTGGAACATGGCGATGGTCAGCAGGCCGTAGGCCAGGATCGACAGCAGGATGTGGGCGAGGATGCCCGGTGCCTCGTCGATCGGCTGGCTGGTGCCCGGTGGGGCGAACTGGGCCAGTAATACGGTCAGCGCGCCGAGCGGGAACAGCGGCAGCAGCAGGTTCTGCACCGGGATGCGCGTGGTGCCAATCAGGATCAGGGCGATCACGGCGCAGGCGATCAGGCTGGAGGCATTGAAGAAGTCCAGATTCAGGCCGGTGCCCGGCAGCAGCTGCATGCCCAGGCTGATCGCGTGAGCGAGCAGGGCGAGCACGCCGAGCAGGCCTAGCAGGCGCATGTCCGGTGCCTGGCGGCGGCCGAAGCGCAATCCCTGGTAGAGGGTGGCGCCGGCGTACAGGCTGGCGGCGGTGAGACTGGGCAGCAGAGGGTGCATAAATCCGTGTATGGCTGGGCCCGAAAGGCCGAGAGTGTGGCATACAAGACGCATTTCACGAAAGACCGCCGGCGGTGTCGGCCGACCTGGCAGTTCGTTATACTCCGCGGCTTGCCGCAAGCACCCCGTTCAAAGGATCGCGCATGTTCGAGAACCTAACCGACCGCCTGTCACAGACGCTGCGCCATGTCACCGGCAAGGCCAAGCTGACCGAGGACAACATCAAGGACACCCTGCGCGAAGTGCGCATGGCCCTGCTCGAGGCCGACGTCGCCCTGCCGGTGGTCAAGGACTTCGTCAACAAGGTCAAGGAGCGTGCGGTCGGCACCGAGGTGTCGAAGAGCCTGACCCCGGGCCAGGCCTTCGTGAAGATCGTCCGTGCCGAGCTGGAAGAGCTGATGGGCGCGGCCAACGAGGATCTCGCGCTTTCCGTCGCCCCGCCTGCCGTGGTGCTGATGGCCGGCCTGCAGGGCGCCGGTAAGACCACCACCGCCGGCAAGCTGGCGCGCTTCCTCAAGGAGCGCAAGAAGAAGTCTGTGATGGTGGTGTCTGCGGACGTCTATCGCCCCGCGGCGATCAAGCAGCTGGAGACCCTGGCCAGCGACATCGGCGTAACCTTCTTCCCCTCGGACATCAGCCAGAAGCCGGTGGCCATCGCCCAGGCGGCGATCGCCGACGCCAAGCTCAAGTTCATCGACGTGGTCATCGTCGATACCGCCGGCCGCCTGGCCATCGACGAAGAGATGATGGCCGAGATCCAGGCCGTGCATGCCGCGATCAAGCCGGCCGAGACGCTGTTCGTGGTCGACGCCATGACCGGTCAGGACGCCGCCAACACCGCCAAGGCCTTCGGCGACGCGCTGCCGCTGACCGGCGTGGTGCTGACCAAGGTCGACGGCGATGCCCGTGGCGGCGCCGCGCTGTCGGTGCGGCAGATCACCGGCAAGCCGATCAAGTTCATCGGTATGGGCGAGAAGAGCGAGGCGCTCGAGCCCTTCCACCCGGACCGCATCGCTTCGCGCATCCTTGGCATGGGCGACGTGCTCAGCCTGATCGAGCAGGCCGAACAGACGCTTGACCGCGAGAAGGCCGAGAAACTCACCAAGAAGCTGAAGAAGGGCAAGGGCTTCGATCTCGAAGACTTCCGCGATCAGCTGCAGCAGATGAAGAACATGGGCGGCCTCGGTGGCCTGATGGACAAGCTGCCGGCCATCGGCGGGGTCAACTTGTCGCAGATGGCGGGAGCCCAGGGCACCGCGGAGAAGCAGTTCAAGCAGATGGAGGCGATCATCGACTCCATGACGCCGGCCGAGCGTCGCGATCCGGAGCTGATCAGCGGCTCGCGCAAGCGTCGCATCGCCCTCGGTTCCGGCACGCAGGTTCAGGACGTCGGCCGCTTGATCAAGCAGCACAAGCAGATGCAGAAGATGATGAAGAAATTCACCGCCAAGGGCGGCATGGCCAAGATGATGCGCGGCCTCGGCGGCATGATGCCGGGCGGGCTGCCGAAGTTGTGAGCCCGTGGCCGATAGGTGGCCGAAAAAGAGATTTGCAAATAGCCGGATAATCCTTAGAATATGCGGCCTTTCGGGCCTAGGCCCATCAAAGTGTGTGCCTTTAAGTTAGCACCGATTACAGGAACGAAGTTCAATGGTAACCATCCGTCTTGCTCGTGGCGGCTCCAAGAAGCGCCCCTTCTACCACCTGACCGTGACCAACAGCCGCAACGCGCGCGATGGTCGCTTCGTCGAGCGCATCGGTTTCTTCAACCCGGTCGCCACCGGTGCCGAAGTGAAGCTCTCCGTGAACCAGGAGCGCGCCACCTACTGGCTGAGCCAGGGCGCCCAGCCGTCTGAGCGCGTTGCTCAGCTGCTGAAGGAAGCTGCCAAGGCTGCTGCCTAAGCAATATGAACGCTACGCCGTCCGCTGAGGACCTGATCGTCCTCGGCAAGATCACTTCGGTGCACGGCGTGCGTGGGGAAGTGAAGATCTATTCCTTCACCGACCCGATTGACAACCTGCTCGACTACAGCCCTTGGACGCTCAGGCGCGAGGGCGAGGTCAAGCAGGTGGAGCTGGTCAGCGGTCGCCTCCAGGGCAAAGTCCTGGTGGCCAAGCTCAAGGGGCTCGATGACCGCGAGGTGGCACGTACCTACGCGGGTTTCGACATATGCGTACCCCGTGCACTGCTGCCCGACCTGGATGAAGGCGAGTTCTACTGGCATCAGCTGGAAGGACTGAAGGTGATCGACCTGCAAGGGCAACTGCTCGGGCGCCTCGATCACCTGCTGGAAACCGGCTCCAACGACGTGATGGTGGTCAAGCCCTGTCCGGGCAGCCTGGATGATCGCGAGCGCCTGCTGCCGTACACCGAGCAGTGCGTGCAGCACATCGACCTGGTCGCCGGCGAGATGCGGGTGGACTGGGACGCGGACTTCTGAGGTCCGCGCCGTGCGTGTCGAAGTCATCAGCATCTTCCCGGAGATGTTCGCCGCCATCAGTCAGTACGGCATTACCAGTCGCGCGGTGAAGCAGGGCCTGTTGCAGTTGAACTGCCACCAGCTCCGCGATTTCACCGATGACCGTCACCAGACGGTGGATGATCGCCCCTTCGGCGGCGGCCCCGGCATGGTGATGAAGATAAAGCCCCTGGAGGGTGCTCTAGCCGCGGCCAGGGCCGCCGCCGGGGAGTCGGCGAAGGTGGTTTACCTTTCGCCGCAGGGCCGCCAGCTGGATCAGCAGGGGGTTCGTGAACTGGCTAGCGAGCAGGCGCTGATTCTCATCGCCGGCCGCTACGAAGGCATCGACGAGCGCTTCATTCAGGCGCATGTCGATGAGGAATGGTCGATCGGCGATTACGTCCTCTCCGGCGGTGAGCTTCCGGCGATGGTGCTGATCGATGCTGTTACGCGGCTGCTTCCGGGTGCGCTCGGGCATGCAGATTCCGCCGAGGAGGACTCGTTCAGCGACGGCCTCCTCGATTGCCCGCACTACACCCGACCCGAGGTGTACGAGGGCAAGCGTGTTCCGGACGTGCTGCTCAGCGGCAACCACGAACACATCCGGCGCTGGCGTCTGCAGCAAGCCCTCGGGCGGACCTGGGAACGTCGAGCCGATCTTCTGGATAGCCGCTCGCTTTCTGGAGAAGAGAAGAAGCTGCTGGAGGAATACATCCGCCAGCGGGACGATAGTTAACGTATCGATGGCAAACTCAGGTTTGTCTTAGGAGCACAGCATGACCAACAAGATCATTCAGCAGCTCGAAGCCGAGCAGATGAACAAAGAAATCCCGGCCTTCGCCCCGGGTGACACCGTCATCGTTCAGGTGAAGGTAAAGGAAGGCGACCGTTCCCGTCTGCAGGCCTTCGAAGGCGTCGTCATCGCCAAGCGTAACCGCGGTCTGAACAGCGCCTTCACCGTGCGCAAGATCTCCAGCGGCGTAGGCGTCGAGCGTACCTTCCAGACCTACTCCCCGCTGATCGACAGCGTGAGCGTCAAGCGCCGCGGCGACGTGCGCAAGGCCAAGCTGTACTACCTCCGCGACCTGTCCGGCAAGGCAGCTCGCATCAAGGAAAAACTGTCCTGATAGGACGGTTTTCCGACCTGAAAGAAGCAGCCTCCGGGCTGCTTTTTTCGTTTCTGGGCCCGTGCGACCGGCGGGTCTTCATCCACTGCCCTGAGCGTCCATAACAAGCACAAGTTCGCGACGAGGCAGCCACCCTCTTGAGAGCAGTAGTGGCATGACCGCGAGAGAGCTAGAGATCCAGCGCCGTACCGAACTGTCGGAGACGCGCGTGACAAAGGCGGTGTTTCCGCCCAGCACCAATCACCACAACACCCTGTTCGGCGGCACTGCGCTGGCCTGGATGGACGAAGTGTCCTTCATCGCCGCCACGCGCTTCTGCCGCCTGCCGCTGGTCACCGTGTCCAGCGACCGCATCGACTTCAAACACGCCATTCCGGCCGGCTCCATCGTCGAGCTGATCGGCCGTGTCATTTCCGTCGGTAACACCAGCCTCAAGGTCGAGGTGGAGGTCTATGTCGAGGGCATGTACTGCGGCGGCCGCGAGAAGGCGATCGGCGGCGTGTTCAGCTTCGTCGCCATCGACGAGGACAAGAAGCCGGTGCCGGTCCTGCCGGACTTCGCCTGAGCCGAGGCCCGCGGTGGCTCGTCAGACCTCCGCGGGTTCGATCAGGGCCAGCAGCGTCCAGCCGGGTGCCGGCACGAACGACAGCGGGTCACCGGCCACCTGCACCCAGCCGCGCGGGTCGAAGGCCAGCAGCAACGTGGCGCGCTCACCATGCAGAGCCTGGTACTCCTGCCAGCCGAAGGTCTCTGTCAGGGTGGTGCTGCGCATCTCGCCGCCGCGGGCGAGCAGGCCGGCCAGCCGTCCGTAGCTCTGGGCCGGAAAGCCGAAGCTGCGGCCGCGATGCTCGTCGCTGACCCGGTGCTTCTCGCTCAGGCGCAGCTCGCGGGAGTTGGTCAGGCTGTACAGATGCTGCTTGCCGAAGTCCGGACGGAAGCGCGAGCAGGCCAGGTTGTTCTGCTCGCTGGAAGGTGACAGGGCCAGCAACTGGCCGATGCCGGTGAGATCCAGGTGAGCGTCCGCATGCTGCGATGCGGGATTGCCGAAGTAGGTGGGCAGCCCGTCCATGCGCGCGGCGGCGATGTTTTCCCAGCTGGAGTCGGTGAGCAGCACATGGCTGCCCTGCTGTTTCAGGGCGCGGCCAATGGCGCGGGCCACCGGATTGGCGCCGACGATCAGGAAACCCCGGGCGGCGGGCTCGGCTACCTTGAGCAGGCGGGCCAGCGGGCGCGCCGTGGCGCTCTGCAGCACCACGGTGCCGATGATCACCAGGAAGGTCAGCGGTACCAGCAGGTGGGCCTGCTCGTAGCCATGCTGTTGCAGGCGTTCGGCGAATATCGCCGAGACCGCCGCGGCGACGATGCCCCGCGGGGCGATCCAGGCGAGCAGGGCGCGTTCGCGCCAGCCGAGGTCGGAGCCGGCCGTGCAGAGGGCGATGTTCAGCGGGCGGGCGATGAACTGGATCACCGCCAGCAGGAGCAGCGTGGCGGGGCCCAGTGCCAGAAGGGCGGCCAGGTCCAGGCGTGCGGCGAGCAGGATGAACAGCCCGGAGATCAGCAATACGCTGAGGTTTTCCTTGAAGTGCAGGATGTGCCGGACGTCCACGCCGCGCATGTTGGCCAGCCACATGCCCATCACCGTCACGGCCAGCAGCCCCGACTCGTGCACCAGCAGGTTGGCGGCGATGAAGATGCCCAGCACGGCGGCCAGTGCGGCGAGGTTCTCCAGGTACTCGGGCAGCCAGCGATGGCGCAGCACCTGGCCGAACAGCCAGCCGCCGGCGGCGCCAAAGGCCGAGCCGCAGGCGATCACCGCGGCGAAGGTGGTCAGGCTCTCGCTCCAGGGCTCGCCGCCGCTGCGGCTGGCGATGAAGCTGTATACCACCACCGCCAGCAGCGCGCCGATGGGGTCGATGACGATGCCTTCCCAGCGCAGGATGTTGCCCACCGAGGCGCGCGGCCGCACGACCCGCAGCATCGGCGCGATCACCGTCGGCCCGGTGACGAGGGTCAGGGTGCCGAACAGCAGCGCCAGGTCCCAGGAAAAATCCAGCAGGTAGTGCGTGGCCACGGCGATCACCGCCCAGGTGGCCAGCGCGCCGAGGGTCACCATGCGCTTCACCACGCTGCCGATCTCGCGCCACTCGGACAGGTGCAGGGTCAGGCTGCCCTCGAACAGGATCAGCGCGACCGACAGCGAGACCAGCGGAAGCAGCAGCGGGCCGAAGATCTCCGAAGGATCGAGCCAGCCGAGCACCGGCCCGGCCAGGATGCCGCAGAGCAGCAGGAACAGGATGGCCGGCAGGCGCAGGCGCCAGGCCAGCCACTGGCTGGCCAGGGAGGCCAGGCCGACGCCACCGAGGCCTAGCAGAATCTGGGTTTCGCTCATGGAGACTCCTTGTCTGAACGCCGCCGGCTGGCACTGCGGCGCGGGGCTATGGAAGACTACCGCGCCGCCCCGTTGGAAATACAGCCGCACCATGCCCGTTCTGGACCACCCGCTGATCGATCGCTTTCTCGACGCCCTGTGGCTGGAGAAGGGCCTGTCGCCCCATACCCGTGCCGCCTATCGCAGCGACCTCGGCCACTTCCACGCCTGGCTGCAGGAGCGCGGCGGCGACCTGCAGCATGCCGGGCGCGACAGCATTCTCGACCATCTCGGCTGGCGCCTGGAGCAGGGCTACAAGGCGCGTTCCACCGCGCGCCTGCTCTCGGGCATGCGGGGCTTCTACCGCTACCTGTTGCGCGATGGGCTGATCGCCGAGGACCCGACGCTGCTGATCGAGCTGCCGCAAATCGGCCGGCCGCTGCCCAAGTCGCTGTCCGAGGCGGACGTCGAGGCCCTGCTGGCGGCGCCGGACCTGGACGATCCCATCGGCCTGCGCGACCGTGCCATGCTCGAGGTGCTCTACGCCTGCGGTCTGCGCGTCACCGAGCTGGTGTCGCTGACGCTGGAGCAGGTCAACCTGCGCCAGGGCGTGCTGCGGGTGTTCGGCAAGGGCAGCAAGGAGCGCCTGGTGCCGCTGGGCGAAGAGGCCATCGCCTGGGTCGAGCGCTACCTGCGCGAGGCCCGCTCGCTGCTGCTCTCCGGCAAGCCCAGCGACGTGCTGTTTCCCAGCCTGCGCGGCGAGCAGATGACCCGGCAGACCTTCTGGCACCGCATCAAGCACCAGGCCCGGGTGGCCTGTATCGACAAACCCCTGTCGCCGCACACGCTGCGCCACGCCTTCGCCACCCACCTGCTCAACCACGGCGCCGACCTGCGGGTGGTGCAGATGCTGCTGGGCCACAGCGATCTTTCCACTACCCAGATCTATACCCACATCGCCCGCGCACGGCTGCAGGAACTCTACGCCCAGCACCACCCGAGGGGGTGAGCCTCTTGCGACGCACTGCGTCGCAAAGGCGAACGCCCCGCCATGGATGGCGGGGCCGGGGTGTGGCAGCGCCGCGGAGTTGCGACAGGGACGTCTACACGAAGCACATTCGCCGCGCGCGTCGCAAAGGCGAACGCCCCGCCAGGGCTGGCGGGGCCGGGGTGTGGCAGCGCCGCGGAGTTGCGACAGGGACGTCTACACGAAGCACATTCGCCGCGCGCGTCGCAAAGGCGAACGCCCCGCCATGGATGGCGGGGCCGGGGTGTGGCAGCGCCGTGGTGTTGCGACAGGGACGTCTACGCGAAGCACTTTCGCCGCTCGCGTCGCAAAGGCGAACGCCCCGCCATGGATGGCGGGGCCGGGGTGTGGCAGCGCCGTGGTGTTGCGACAGGGACGTCTACGCGAAGCACTTTCGCCGCTCGCGTCGCAAAGGCGAACGCCCCGCCATGGATGGCGGGGCCGGGGTGTGGCAGCGCCGTGGTGTTGCGACAGGGACGTCTACGCGAAGCACTTTCGCCGCTCGCGTCGCAAAGGCGAACGCCCCGCCATGGCTGGCGGGGCCGGGGTATGGCAGCGCCACGGTGTTGCGACAGGGGGCGTCTACGCGAAGCGCTTTCGCCGCTCGCGTCGCAAAGGCGAACGCGGTCAGCGCCGAGGTTGTGAAAGCAGAGGCCGGCGCCATGCAGCGAGGCATCGTCGAGCGATTGCTTCACGCAGCTCATCCGCCTCCCGTTCCCGCCCGGCGTCCGCGGTCGGCGGCGCAGAGCGGCTGTGGTAGGCTTGGGCCACTGTCACAGGAGCATTCCATGTCCGTTATTCGTCTGCTGGGCGGCGCCGTTCTGGGTCTCGCCGCTTCCGTTGCTCTGGCCGCCGATCCCGATCAGGCCATCCGCGCCACCCTGACCAAGCTGCAACCCGACATGCCCATCGAGGCCATCGCCGAAAGCCCGATGACCGGTCTCTATCAGGTGCACCTCAAGGGTGGCCGCCTGCTCTACGCCAGCGCTGACGGCCAGTTCCTGATGCAGGGCAACCTGTACCAGATGAAGGGTGACGAGGCCCTCAACCTGACCCGTCAGGCCGAGAGCAAGGGCGTGGCCAAGGAAATCAACGGCATTCCGGCCAGCGACATGGTGGTGTTCTCGCCCAAGGAGCCGGCCAAGGCGCACATCACCGTATTCACCGACACCGACTGCGGCTACTGCCAGAAGCTGCACAGCGAGGTGCCGGAGCTCAACCGCCGCGGCATCGAAGTGCGCTACGTGGCGTTCCCGCGCCAGGGCCTGGGCAGCCACGGCTACAACAGCCTGGTCAGCGTCTGGTGCGCCAAGGACCGTCAGGAGGCCATGAACAAGGCCAAGGCCCGCGAGGACCTGCCGTCGGCCAGCTGCGCCAATCCGGTCGCCAAGCAGTACGAACTGGGCCAGATGATCGGCGTCAACGGCACCCCGGCCATTGTCCTCGGCAACGGCGAGCTGATCCCGGGCTACCAGCCCGCGCCGCAGCTCGCGGAAATCGCCCTGCAGGCCAAGTGATTCGGCCGCCGGGTCGATTGACCTGGAGTACTGGCGCTTCGTAAAGTGCGGCTCTTTTGTGCGGCCGGGGCTTGCCCCGGCCGTTTCGTGTAGCAGATGGGGAAAACAACGTGAAACCGGTGAAAGTGGGCATCTGTGGGCTGGGCACCGTCGGTGGCGGTACCTTCAACGTACTCAAACGCAACGCCGAGGAGATTGCCCGCCGTGCCGGGCGTGGAATCGAAGTCGCGCAGATTGCCGCCCGTCGCCCCAACCCGAAGTGTGAAACCGGTGCCACCCCCATCACCGCCGACATTTTCGACGTGGCCAACAACCCGGACATCGACGTGGTCATCGAGCTGATCGGTGGCTATACCCTGGCCCACGAGCTGGTGCTCAAGGCCATCGAGAACGGTAAGCACGTGGTCACCGCCAACAAGGCGCTGATCGCCGTGCACGGCAACGAGATCTTCGCCAAGGCCCGCGAGAAGGGCGTCATCGTCGCCTTCGAGGCCGCCGTGGCCGGTGGCATCCCGGTGATCAAGGCGATCCGCGAGGGTCTGGCCGCCAACCGCATCAACTGGCTGGCCGGCATCATCAACGGCACCGGCAACTTCATCCTCACCGAGATGCGCGAGAAAGGCCGTGCCTTCGCCGACGTGCTGAAGGAAGCCCAGGCCCTGGGCTACGCCGAGGCCGATCCGACCTTCGACGTGGAAGGCATCGACGCCGCCCACAAGCTGACCATCCTCGCGTCCATTGCCTTCGGCATCCCGCTGCAGTTCGACAAGGCCTACACCGAGGGCATCAGCAAGCTGACCAGCGCCGACGTCAACTACGCCGAGGCCCTGGGCTATCGCATCAAGCACCTCGGCGTGGCCCGTCGCACCGAGGCCGGTATCGAGCTGCGCGTACACCCGACGCTGATCCCGGCCGACCGCCTGATCGCCAACGTCAACGGCGTGATGAACGCGGTGATGGTCAATGGCGATGCCGCCGGCAGCACCCTGTTCTACGGCGCCGGTGCCGGCATGGAGCCGACCGCGTCCTCGGTGGTGGCCGACCTGGTCGACGTGGTCCGCGCCCTGACCACCGACCCGGAAAACCGCGTGCCGCACCTGGCCTTCCAGCCGGATGCGCTGTCCGACCACCCGATCCTGCCGATCGGCGAGTGCGAGAGCGCCTACTACCTGCGCATCCAGGCCAAGGACCATCCGGGCGTACTGGCCCAGGTGGCGAGCATCCTGTCGGAGCGCGGCATCAACATCGAGTCGATCATGCAGAAGGAGGTCGAGGAGCACGACGGCCTGGTTCCGATGATCCTGGTCACCCACCGCGTGGTGGAGAGCCGCATCGACGACGCCATCGCCGCCCTCGAGGGGCTGGCCGACGTGGTCGGCAAAGTCGTGCGCATCCGCGTCGAGCAACTGGTCTGAGGTAGAAGAGTCATGCGTTATATCAGCACCCGCGGCCAGGCCCCGGCCCTCAATTTCGAAGACGTCCTGCTCGCCGGCCTGGCCAGCGACGGCGGCCTGTATGTGCCGGAAAATCTGCCGCGCTTCACTCAGGAGGAGATCGCCTCCTGGGCCGGCCTGCCGTACCACGAGCTGGCCTTCCGCGTGATGCGCCCCTTCGTCGCCGGCAGCATCGCCGACGCCGATTTCAAGAAGATCCTCGAGGCGACCTACGGCGTGTTCGCCCACAGCGCCGTGGCGCCGCTGCGCCAGCTCGACGGCAACGAGTGGGTGCTCGAGCTGTTCCACGGCCCGACCCTGGCCTTCAAGGACTTCGCCCTGCAGCTGCTGGGGCGCCTGCTCGACCACGTGCTGAGCAAGCGTGGCGAGCGCGTGGTGATCATGGGCGCCACCTCCGGCGACACCGGCTCGGCCGCCATCGAGGGCTGCAAGGCCTGCGAGCACGTCGACATCTTCATCATGCACCCGCACAACCGTGTGTCCGAGGTGCAGCGCCGGCAGATGACTACCATCCTCGGCGAGAACATCCACAACATCGCCATCGAAGGCAACTTCGACGACTGCCAGGAGATGGTCAAGGCCAGCTTCGCCGATCAGGGCTTCCTCAAGGGCACCCGCCTGGTCGCGGTCAACTCGATCAACTGGGCGCGGATCATGGCCCAGATCGTCTACTACTTCCACGCGGCCCTGCAGCTGGGCGGCCCGGCGCGTTCCGTGACCTTCTCGGTGCCGACCGGCAACTTCGGCGACATCTTCGCCGGTTACCTGGCGCGCAACATGGGGCTGCCGATCAGCCAGCTGATCGTGGCGACCAACCGCAATGACATCCTGCACCGCTTCATGAGCGGCAACCAGTACGTCAAGGGCGACCTGCACCCGACCCTGTCGCCGTCCATGGACATCATGGTCTCGTCCAACTTCGAGCGCTTGCTGTTCGACCTGCACGGTCGCAATGGCGCCGCCATCGCCGGTCTGATGGACACCTTCAAGCAGGGTGGCGGCTTCAGCGTCGAAGACGATCGCTGGACCGAGGCGCGCAAGCTGTTCGACTCCCTGGCTGTCAACGACGAGCAGACCTGCGAGACCATCGCCGAGGTGTACAAGACCTGTGGCGAGCTGCTCGACCCACACACCGCCATCGGCGTGCGCGCCGCGCGTGAGTGCCGCCGCAGCCTGGCCGTGCCCATGGTCACCCTGGGTACCGCGCACCCGGTCAAGTTCCCCGAAGCGGTGGAGAAGGCCGGCGTCGGCCAGAGCCCGGCGCTGCCGGCGCACCTGACCGACCTTTTCCAGCGCGAGGAGCGCTGCACCGTGCTGGCCAACGACCTGAAGGCCGTGCAGCAGTTCGTCGCCGCCCATGGCAACCGCGGCAAGCCGCTCTGATCTGCCGGCCGTGACCGAAGCCCCGCCCTGTGCGGGGCTTTTTGTTGTTGGGCGGCATGTGCTTCGTAGGGTGCGCTGTGCGCACCGTTGTGCCGGTCCGTAGCCTGGATGATCCGGGGATGCGGTGCCTGGCCGATTACCGAGCGGTCGGACACGTCTGGTTTCGCCCACTCACTTTTCTTTGTTTGCGGATCGCAGCCCGGCGCAAAGAAAAGTAAGCAAAAGAAAGCGCATCCCGGCACCCGGCCCTACGCTTCGCGAAGGGTTCCCTCCTTCCGGCGCCGTTCCGGGGGCTGGCTTATATTCCAGGGTGTTTGAGGGATTTGTAGCGTCCCCGTGTAGTAGCCAGCTGTTACCCTGGATTGGGTGAGGCGGCGCAGACTGGCACCACATTCACCCAGAGGAGGTCATTGTCATGGCGGCGAAGAAGATCCTGATGCTGGTCGGCGACTACGTCGAAGACTACGAGACCATGGTGCCATTCCAGGCGCTGCAGATGGTCGGCCATACCGTACATGCAGTGTGCCCCGGCAAGAGCGCCGGGCAGACCGTACGTACCGCGATCCACGACTTCGAGGGCGACCAGACCTACAGCGAGAAGCCGGGGCACAACTTCGCCCTCAACTTCGATTTCGCCAAGGCCTCCGAAAGCGCCTATGACGGCCTGCTGATTCCCGGCGGCCGTGCCCCCGAATACCTGCGGCTGAATGCCGAGGTGATCGCCCTGGTGCAGGCCTTCGCCAAGGCCGACAAGCCGATCGCCGCCGTATGCCACGGCGCCCAGCTGCTGGCCGCCGCCGATGTGCTCAAGGGCCGCGGTTGCAGTGCCTACCCGGCGTGCGCGCCGGAAGTGCGCCTGGCCGGTGGCGAGTACGTGGAGGTGCCAATGGATGGCGTGCACGTCGACGGCAACCTGGTCACCGCCCCGGCGTGGCCGGCGCATCCGGCCTGGCTGGCGGCGTTCCTGAAGGTACTGGGCTAAATAGACAAAAGAGAATCTCGCGAGCGAGCGCCAGGCAAGGCGAGAAGGGGCGAGGGCGCGGAGCGTAGATGAGCAGCCCGAGCCACTTCTCAACGCAGTGGCGACGCGCAGCAGATTCGGGAGCAGGCGATGTGTGAGCTTTACGTGAAGGCCGATCCGATCCTCTACGAGTCGCGCTCGCGCTCGCTGCGCATCCGCGGGGTGGTCACCACCCTGCGTTTAGAAAATCAGTTCTGGGACATCCTGCGCGAGATCGCCGAGGTCGACGGCATGACCACCAACCAGCTGATCACCAAGCTGTACGAGGAGGTCATGGACTACCGGGGCGAGGTGGTCAACTTCGCCTCGTTCCTGCGCGTCAGCTGCACGCGTTTCCTGGCGCAGCGCCCGCAGCCGAGCGCCGAGGTGCTCAGCCTGGTGCAGTCGCGTTAGATCTGCGCGCACAAAAAAGCCCGCGTCGAGCGGGCTTTTTTATCGCTGCCGATCAGTGCTTGCGCGGCACCGGCTTGAGCAGCTCTTCCGGCGGCATCTCGCAGGTGATCTTGCGGCCCAGCAGCTCTTCGATCGGCGGCAGGGCGAAGGCGTCGTCCTCGCCGGCGAAGCTGATCGAGGTGCCGCTGGCGCCGGCACGGCCGGTACGGCCGATGCGGTGCACGTAGTCGTCCGGCACTTCCGGCAGGGTGAAGTTGATCACGTGGCTGATGCCGTCGACGTGGATGCCGCGGCCGGCCACGTCGGTGGCGACCATCACGCGGATCTTGCCCTCGCGGAAGCCTTCCAGGGTCTTGATCCGCTTGTGCTGCGGCACGTCGCCGGACATCTGCGCGGCGCTGACGCCGTCGCGGATCAGCTTCTCCTCGATGCGGCGTACCTCGTCGCGACGGTTGGCGAACACCATCACGCGCTGCCAGTCGTTCTGCGTCACCAGGTTGTACAGCAGCTTGTACTTGTCCTGGCTGGAGACGGCGTAGACGTGCTGCTCGACGGTGTCGCTGGCGACGTTTTCCGGCTCGATCTCGACAATGGCCGGGTTCACCGTCCACTGCCGCGCCAGGTTCATCACGTCTTCGGTGAAGGTCGCGGAGAACAGCAGGGTCTGGCGGTCGCCCTTCATCGGGGTCTGGCGGATGATCTGGCGTACCTGCGGGATGAAGCCCATGTCGAGCATGCGGTCGGCTTCGTCCAGCACCATCACCTCGACCATGTCCAGGTGCACCTCGCCGCGCTGGTTGAAGTCCAGCAGGCGGCCGGGGGTGGCGACCAGGATGTCGCAGTAGCGTGATTCGAGCTGCTTGAGCTGCTTGTCGAAGTCCATGCCACCGACGAACTGCATGACGTTGAGGCCGGTGTACTTGGTCAGGGCCTCGGCGTCCTTGGCGATCTGCACTACCAGCTCACGGGTTGGCGCGATGATCAGCGCACGCGGCTCGCCCATGTAGCGCTCTTTCGGCACCTGGGTCTGCAGCAGCTGGGTGATGGTCGAGATGAGGAAGGCGGCGGTCTTGCCGGTACCGGTCTGGGCGCGGCCGATGGCGTCCTTGCCCTTGAGGGTGTGGCCGAGGACCTGGGCCTGGATCGGTGTGCAGTAGGGGAAGCCGAGGTCGTGGATGGCGTGCATCAGCTCGGGGGCCAGGCGGAAGTCGTGGAAGCGGGTCTTGCCGTCGGCGGGCTCGACCACGAAGTCTTCCAGTTTCCAGGTATCCACCGGCTTGGCCGGGCGCTCGCGGCGCGGCTTGTCGGTGCGCGGCTTCTTCTCGCGTGGCGACGTGTCTTCGGCGGCCGTTTTCACCGGCGCGCTGCGCTGGCCACTCTGCGCGGGAGCGCTGGGGGAGGGGGCGACGGTGGTGCTGTTGGCGGGCTGCTCGGCTTCGCCCTTGGTGAAGATCTTCTTGAGTGCTTTGAGCACGGCCGGTCTCGTTCTGGTCAAGGAATGAACGCCGGCCAGTGTAAAGCAAGAAGCCCGCGCGGCGAAGTGCCGCGCGGGTTGCGTGCGGTCAATCGGGCAGGTTGGCCAGCAGCAGGTCGCGCACGTTGCCGCCCATGATCGCGGCGATCTGCGCCTCGTCGAAGCCGGCGCGCTGCAGGCCCTCGGTGATCTGCGCAAGGCCGGTGGTATCGAACGGAGCGTGCACCGTGCCGTTGAAGTCCGAGCCCAGGGCCACGTGGGCGACGCCGACCTTGTCCACGGCATAGCGGATGGCGCGGACGATGGCACCGACCGAGGTGTCGCAGACGGCGGCGTCCCAGTAGCCGATGCCGATCACCCCGCCGGTGGCGGCGATGCGCTGCAGATGGTCGTCGCTGAGGTTGCGCGGGCCGGCGCAGGTGCCGGCCACGCCCGTGTGGGAAACCAGCACCGGGCGTTTGGCCATCGCCAGTACGTCGTCGATCAGTGGCTTGGAGGCATGGGCTAGGTCGACCAGCATGCGTTTCCCTTCAAGTCGAGTGATCACCTGGCGGCCCAGCGGCGTCAGCCCGCCCTTGTCCAGACCGTGGGCCGAGCCGCCCACCTCGTTGTCGAAGAAGTGCGTCAGGCCGGCGATGCGGAAGCCCGCGTCGTACAGGCGATCGACGTTTTCCAGCTTGCCCTCGATGGGCTGCAGGCCCTCGGTGGCGAGGACCGTGGCCAGGCGTTGCGGATCGCGCCGCCAGTCTTCCAGAAAGCTCGCCAGCTCGCCGCGGTTGCGGATCAGCACCAGGCGGCCTTCGCCGGCGGCCGCGGCCTGCTTGAGCTTGTCGGCCTGGTACAGGGCACGTTCGAGCAGGCTGCCCCAGGTCGCCCGCGGCCAGCGCTGGGCCATGGCCAGCAGCGTGATGTTGTCGCTGTCGGCGCCGTTGCTCTCGTAGTTGATGCCGCGCGGCGTCTTGGTCACGGTGGAGAACACCTGCAGGCCGACGCGGCCCTCGAGCAGGCGCGGCAGGTCTGAATGGCCGTAGTCGTGGCGCTGCAGCAGGTCGCGCTGCCAGAGCAGGGCATCGTCATGCAGGTCGGCGACGAACAGGCGCTGGTGCAGCTGCTCGGCCTTGTCGCTGGCCGGGTAGGGTGCCGGGTTGGCCACGCTGTTCATCTGCCGGTCGAGCAGGGTGGGAAGGGTGAAGAAGACTCCCGCGGCCAGTGGCACGAGAATCAGCAGGGCGAGCAGCAGCTTGCGCATGACGGCATCCGTTCGTTGTTGTTATGCGGCGACTCTAACAAGCGGCGGCGGAAGCGGCGATGCGATGGCGGCTTCGCCGGCCGCTTTGGCGTGACGGCCCGATCAGCCGAACAGGCGGTTGCGGCCTTGCTGCTTGGCCTTGTACAGCGCGGCGTCGGCGCGGGCGATCAGGCTTTCCAGGCCGTCCCGGTCCTGCATCTGCGCCATGCCGAGGGAGACCGTGACGCCCGGCAGGATGCCCACCGGCGAATAGAAGGAGCCGATCTGCTCCAGGCTCTGGCGCAGGCGCTCACCGATGGTGCGTGCCTCGGCCGCGTCCAGTTCCGGCAGGAGGATGACGAACTCCTCGCCGCCGTAACGCACCAGACTGTCCTTGGGGCGCAGCTGGTTGCGCAGGGTGTGGGCCACCAAACACAGGGCATAGTCGCCGGCCAGGTGGCCGTGCTGGTCGTTGTAGGCCTTGAAGTGGTCGACATCGAGCATGAGCATGCTCAGCGGCTGGCCGTTGAAGGCGCAGCGGGTGCTCTCGCGTTCGTACACGTGCTCCAGCCAGCGGCGGTTGAAGCAGCCGGTGAGGATGTCGACGTTGGCGTTCTGTTCGCTGTCGAGAATCAGCCGGTTGCCCTGGCGCACCCGGTCGCAGAGCAGCCTCAGCAGGTTCTGCATCATTTCCGGCGACTGGTTGAACAGCTTGATCAGCGACTCGCGGTGCAGGCGCAGGACCAGCGATGGCTCGGTGGCGACCACATAGGCCGAGGGGCGATCGTTGTCGATGAAACTGATCTCGCCGGCGCAGTCGCCCGGCCGCAGGGTGATGACCGGCTGGTTGTCGAGGGAGCCGAGATAGACCTTCAGCTCACCCTCGAGCAAGAGGTAGAGGTGCTGGTTGCGGTTGAAGGGCGAGAGCAGGATCTCGCTGGCCTCCAGCTCGCAGGCGCGAAATTCCTGCAGCAACAGCTGCAGGCTGCTGGCGGCGATGTTCTGGAACAGGCGCAGCCGGCTGATCTGCTGGATATCTTGCTGCCAGTGGGCGTTTTTCATTGCGAGAACGAATGACCTGTCTGGCGGTGGATAAGGGGCATCGCTTAACACTCCCTGTCGTTAGGGCGAAACACCAAACGGCGAACATATGTCCGCCCTCGTGACCGGTGCAATCCTCGGTCCGGAGACGCCCGACCAGCGGTCGCAAGGGCTGGACGGGCCTGCGCACGACGTCACAGGACGGGCGTTTGCCATCGCCGTGCGGCGTGCCCGGTCGGCGTCTCGATCGCTTTATGACAGCGTCAGCCACGCAGGCGTTGCAGCAACCATGCGGCGATGTCGTCGATTTCCTCCGCGACCACCTCATGGGCCATGGGATATTCGCGCCAGTCCACCGGCACGCCCTGGCTCGCCAGCGCATCGTGCGCGGCGCGACCCATGAAGGACGGCACCACGTCGTCCTGGCTGCCATGCAGGCAGAGGACCGGCAGGGATTTGCGGGCGTCGTCCAGTTGCAGCGGCTCGCCGAAGGTCGGCGCGTAGGTCGACAGGGCCAGCAGTCCGCCCAGCGGACCCTGCCAGCGCAGGAATGCGGTGTGAAACACCACCGCGCCGCCCTGGGAGAAGCCGGCCAGGATGATCCGCGCCGGATCGATGCCGCCGTCGCGCTGCGCCTCGATCAGGCCGATCACCGTCTGCGCCGAGGCCTCCATCTGGTCCTTGTCGATCGCCCGTGCAGGGCTCATGGCGAGGATGTCGTACCAGCTCGGCATGGCCCAGCCGCCGTTGATGGTCACCGCTTGGGTCGGCGCCTGCGGCAGGACGAAGCGGGTGCCCGGCAGTTTGCGCTGGAGCATCTGCGCCACCGGCTCGAAGTCGTAACGATCGGCCCCCAAACCGTGTAACCAGATGACGCAGGAGTCGGCCGGCTGGGAGGGCTCCACTACTAAGGGTTGTTGCATGAATGCCTCTTTTTGGTGCGCTTTGTCGGGTTTGGTGCGGCGCCTCTGTTCGGCGATGGCGGATCACTTAACAAGATGTCGCACTACTAGAACTTTACCTATTGACCGGTCGTCAATCGGGCTCGGTCGTGAAACTGGTACGGCCCTTGCTGTACTGGTCCTGTCCGGCGGGGGCCGCTCCGCTGCGGAAAGCCGGACGATCTGCTCGTCTCCTTTCTGTAAGACCTACGGAAATGAAAGGGTCGTTCGCCGCTCTGCGGAACGGCAACTAGACTCCTTTCAGGTTCGCACCCCGGTTGATCCTGCCATGGTGGCGGGATCGAACGTGCCTCACAAGGGTACGGCGGCAGGACCGAGACCCGACCAAACAAGAACACTTGGAGGTTTTGATGAAGATGGTGAAATCCACCCTGGCAGTACTGACCACGGCTGCGGTTCTCGGTGTGAGCGGTTTCGCTCAGGCCGGTGCGACCCTGGATGCGGTGAAGAAGAAAGGCTTCGTGCAATGCGGTATCAGCGACGGCTTGCCCGGTTTCTCCTACGCCGACGCCAAGGGTAACTACCTGGGGATCGACGTGGACGTGTGCCGGGCCGTGGCTGCCGCCGTATTCGGCGATGCTTCCAAGGTCAAGTACAGCCCGCTGACCGCCAAGGAGCGCTTCACCGCGCTGCAATCCGGCGAAGTCGACATGCTGTCGCGCAACACCACCTGGACCAGCTCCCGCGATGCGGCGATGGGCCTGAACTTCACCGGCGTGACCTACTACGACGGTCAGGGCTTCCTGGTGAACAAGAAGCTCGGCGTTTCCAGCGCCAAGGAACTGGACGGCGCCACCGTGTGCATCCAGGCCGGTACCACCACCGAGCTGAACCTGGCCGACTACTTCCGCGCCAACGGCCTGAAGTACACCCCCATCACCTACGACACCTCCGACGAGAGCGCCAAGTCCCTGGAGTCCGGCCGTTGCGACGTGCTGACCTCCGACCAGTCCCAGCTCTACGCCCAGCGCATCAAGCTGGCCGCGCCGGACGACTACGTGGTCCTGCCGGAAGTGATCTCCAAGGAGCCCCTCGGCCCGGCCGTGCGTCAGGGTGACGAGGAGTGGTTCGACATCGTGCGCTGGTCCCTGCTCGCTCAGCTGAACGCCGAGGAACTGGGCATCACCTCCGCCAACGTCGAAGAGATGGCCAAGTCCACCAAGAACCCGGACGTCGCCCGTCTGCTGGGCGCCGAGGGTGACTTCGGCAAGGATCTGAAGCTGCCGAAAGACTGGGCGGTGAAGATCATCAAGCAGGTCGGCAACTACGGCGAAATCTTCGATCGCAACGTCGGTGCTGGCAGCGAGCTGAAGATCGAGCGTGGCCTCAACGCCCTGTGGAACAAGGGTGGTCTGCAGTACGCACCGCCGGTGCGCTGACCGCCGTGCCATCGCCCCCCTGTGGGGCGATGGTGTTTCTGATTCAGAGAACTCCGCGCCGCAATTCACGGGCGCGGAGTTTCCATGAGGGCCGCTATGCAAAATCCCGCCACTATTTCGCGCCCGCGCGCGTCGGTCTGGACCGACCCGCAGGTGCGCGGCTGGCTATTCCAGATCATCGCCGTCATCGCCGTCGTGGCGATCGGCTGGTACCTGTTCCACAACACCCAGCACAACCTCGCCCAGCGCGGCATCATTTCGGGCTTCGGCTTTCTCGATCAGAGTGCCGGCTTCGGTATTTCTCAGCACCTGATCGATTACACCGAAAGCGACAGCTACGGCCGCGTCTTCGTCATCGGCCTGCTCAACACCTTGCTGGTCTCGGCCATCGGCATCGTGCTGGCCACCATCCTCGGCTTCATTCTCGGCGTGGCGCGGCTGTCGCCGAACTGGCTGATCAGCAAACTGGCCACCGTCTATATCGAGACTTTCCGTAACATCCCGCCACTGCTGCAGATATTCTTCTGGTACTTCGCCGTGTTCCTGCCGCTGCCCGGTCCGCGGCAGAGCCTCAACCTCGGCGACACCTTCTTTCTGAGCAACCGAGGCCTGAACATGCCTTCGCCGAACATGGCGGAAGGCTTCTGGCCGTTCCTGATCGCCGTGGTGGTCGCCCTGGTGGCGGTCTGGGTGCTGGCGCGCTGGGCGCTGCGGCGCTTCGAGGCCACCGGGCGGAGCTTCCCGACGCTGATCACCAGCCTGGTGCTGATCGTCGCGCTGCCGGGCCTGGCCATGCTGGTGTTCGGCGATCCCTTCCACTGGACCGTCCCGGAGCTGAAGGGCTTCAACTACCGCGGCGGCTGGGTGCTGATTCCCGAACTGATGGCGCTGACCCTGGCGCTGACCGTTTACACCGCGGCCTTCATCGCGGAGAACGTGCGTTCCGGCATCCAGGCGGTGAGCCACGGTCAGACCGAGGCGGCGCGCTCCCTAGGCCTGCCGGCGGGCAAGACGTTGCGTCTGGTGATCATCCCCCAGGCCCTGCGCGTGATCATCCCGCCGCTGACCAGCCAGTATCTGAATCTGGCGAAGAACTCGTCGCTGGCCGCCGGCATCGGCTATCCGGACATGGTCTCGCTGTTCGCCGGCACGACCCTGAACCAGACCGGTCAGGCCATCGAAGCCATCGCCATCACCATGAGTGTGTACCTGGCCATCAGCATCAGCATCTCGATCCTGATGAACTGGTACAACAAGCGCATCGCGCTGATCGAGCGGTAAGGAGAAGCGCATGGAAGTCCATCAGTTCCGTCCCAGTCTGCCGCCGCCCCGCATGAGCGTGGGCGTCGTCGGCTGGCTGCGATCCAACCTGTTTTCCAACTGGTTCAATACTCTGTTGACCCTGCTGGCCATCTACCTGGTCTGGCTGATCGTGCCGCCGCTGCTGAAATGGGCGGTGTTCGAGGCCGACTGGGTCGGCACCACCCGCGCCGACTGCACCGGCGAGGGCGCCTGCTGGGTGTTCATCAAGGAGCGCTTCAGCCAGTTCATGTACGGCTTCTACCCGGCCGAACTGCGCTGGCGCGTCGACCTCACCGTGTGGCTGGCGGTGATCGGCGCAGCGCCACTGTTTGTCTCGGCGATGCCGCGCAAGGCGCTGTACGGCGCGGCGTTTCTGGTCATCTACCCGCTGCTGGCCTTCTGGCTGCTGCACGGCGGCTTCCTCGGCCTGACCGAAGTGGAAACCAGCCAGTGGGGCGGCCTGATGCTGACCCTGGTGATCGCCGCCGTCGGCATCGCCGGCGCGTTGCCGCTGGGCATCGTGCTGGCGCTGGGCCGGCGCTCGAAGATGCCGGCGATCCGGGTGATCTGCGTGACCTTCATCGAGTTCTGGCGCGGCGTGCCGCTGATCACCGTGCTGTTCATGTCCTCGGTGATGCTGCCGCTGTTCCTGCCGGAAGGCCTGTCCTTCGACAAGCTGCTGCGCGCCCTGATCGGGGTGATCCTGTTCCAGTCCGCCTACATCGCCGAAGTGGTGCGTGGCGGCCTGCAGGCCATCCCCAAGGGCCAGTACGAGGCGGCCGCGGCCATGGGCCTGGGCTACTGGCGGATGATGGGTCTGGTGATCCTGCCGCAGGCGCTCAAGCTGGTGATCCCGGGCATCGTCAACACCTTCATCGCCCTGTTCAAGGACACCAGCCTGGTGATCATCATCGGCCTGTTCGACCTGCTCAACAGCATCAAGCAAGCCACCACCGACCCGGCCTGGCTGGGCATGGCCACCGAGGGCTACGTGTTCGCCGCCCTGGTGTTTTGGATTTTCTGTTTCGGCATGTCCCGCTATTCCATGCGCCTGGAGCGCAAGCTGGACACCGGCCACAAGCGTTAGGAGTCATTGACCATGACCGAAGTTAAGAAAGAAGCCGCGGCCGAGCCGATCATTCAGCTGCAGGGCGTGAACAAGTGGTACGGGCAGTTCCATGTGCTCAAGGACATCAACCTCGACGTGCAGCAGGGCGAGCGCATCGTCCTCTGCGGCCCGTCCGGTTCCGGCAAGTCCACCACCATCCGCTGCATCAACCGCCTGGAGGAACACCAGCAGGGGCGCATCGTCGTCGACGGTACCGAGCTGACCAGCGACCTCAAGCACATCGAGGCGATCCGCAGCGAAGTGGGCATGGTGTTCCAACACTTCAACCTGTTCCCGCACCTGACCGTGCTACAGAACTGCACCCTGGCGCCGATGTGGGTACGCAAGATGCCCAAGCGCAAGGCCGAAGAGATCGCCATGCACTTCCTCGAGCGCGTGCGTATCCCCGAGCAGGCGCACAAGTACCCAGGCCAGCTCTCCGGCGGCCAGCAGCAGCGTGTGGCCATCGCCCGCGCCCTGTGCATGAAGCCGAAGATCATGCTGTTCGACGAGCCGACCTCGGCCCTCGACCCGGAAATGGTCAAGGAGGTGCTGGATACCATGATCGGCCTGGCCGAAGACGGCATGACCATGCTCTGCGTGACCCACGAGATGGGCTTTGCTCGCACCGTGGCCAACCGGGTGATCTTCATGGACCGTGGTGAGATCGTCGAACAGAATGAGCCCAACGCGTTCTTCGACAACCCGCAGAACGAGCGGACCAAGCTGTTCCTCGGGCAGATCCTCCACTGATCTGGCCGCGGTAAGAAAAAGGGAGCCCTCGAGGCTCCTTTTTCATGGGTCGCGTACAGGGTGCTATGGCAGTCCATGGCGCACCCTGCGGTTTGCGGGGTGCACCTGGCGCCCTACATCGGCTGGCGCAGGCGCTTGCGAAAGGCCCCGGGCGTCTCGCCACACAGTTGCTTGAACAGCTTGGCGAAGGTGGCGCGGTCGGCGTAGCCGACCTGGGCGGCGACCTGTTCCAGCGAGCGCGCCGGGTTGCGCAGGGCGCTCTGCGCGGCGCTGATGCGCAGGCGCTGCAGGTAGTCATTGGGCGTCAGGCCGGTGGCCGCCTTGAAGCGCCGCAGCAGAGTGCGGGTGGAGCAGTTGGCGCGTTCGGCCAGCAGCGGCAGGTCGATGGCCTGGGCGTGGTGCTGCTGCAACCAGCGCAGCAGCGGGGCAATCAATGGGTCGTCCTGCCCAGCCATCGGCAGCAGCGGGGCGAAGCGGCTCTGCCCGCCGCGCTCACGCTCCACCACCAGAGCGCCGGCCACGCGCTGGGCCAGCCAGTCGCCGCCATGCACGGCGATCAGGTGCAGGCACAGGTCGAGGCCGGCCTGGGCGCCTCCGGAGCAGAAGCGGTTGTCGTCCTCGGTGAACAGCGCATCGATCTGCAGGCGCACTCTGGGAAAGCGCTGGCGGAACTGCTCGGCCAGGGCCCAGTGCGTCGTGGCGCGGCGGCCGTCCAGCACTCCGGAGGCAGCCAGCAGGCAGGCGCTGCTGCACAGGCTGGCCAGTTGTTGGTGCTGCGGGCGTGCGGCCAGCCAGGCGAGCAGGGCGGCGTTGTGCTCCAGGGTGCGATCCAGCGCGCTGCCGGTGGCGGGAATCAGCAGCAGGTCGGCACGCTCGGCCAGGCTCAGATTGCCGTCCACCCGCAGCTGCGCGTAGCCCAGCTGCACCGGCTGGCCATCGAAGCTGATCCGCTGCAGCTCGAACAGCGCCTCACCGGCCAACTGGTTGGCCAGGCGGAAGGCGTCGTCGGCCATGCTCAGGCTGGAGAGCACGGTCTGCGGGCAGGTATAGAGGGCGATGCGGATCATTTGGCGATTATGGCCACAAAGTTGTCTGTATCGCCAATCGCCGGCGGTGTTAGCCGCGGCCATACTTCGCCCATCCCAACCCAGAGCGTGTTGCCATGGCCCACCCCAACGCCGAACTGATCGACCGTTTCTACCAGGCCTTCCAGCGCCAGGACGCCGAGGCCATGGCCGCCTGCTACGCCGACGATGTCGAGTTTTCCGACCCGGTGTTCCGCGACCTCAAGGGCACGGACGCCGGCGACATGTGGCGCATGCTCTGCGCCCGCGCCAAGCAGTTTTCCCTGACCTACGAGGTGCTCGAAGCGGACGACGAAAAGGGCCGCGCGCGCTGGGTGGCTACCTACCTGTTCAGCCAGACCGGGCGCATGGTGGAGAACCATATCGAGGCCAGCTTCCGCTTCGTCGGCGGCAAGATCGTCGAGCACCGCGACCGCTTCGACCTGTGGCGCTGGTCCCGCCAGGCCCTGGGCGCCAAGGGCGTGCTGCTCGGCTGGCTGGCGCCGGTGCAGAACGCCATCCGCAAGCAGGCCATGGGCGGGCTGCGCGCCTGGCAGGCCGGACGCTGACTGGCGTAAGCTCGGCGGCCCCGCATCCTGCTGCCGAGCCATGACCGATACACCTCCCGCCAAGCCCTGGTTTGTCTATCTGGTCCGCGCCGAGAGCGGCGCGCTCTACTGCGGCATCAGCGACGATCCGCAGCGGCGCTTCGAACAACACCGCAGCGGCAAAGGCGCGCGCTTCTTCCACGCCAGCCCGGCCCGTGCACTGGTCTATGTCGAGTCCTGCGTCGACAAGCGCGCGGCGCTGCGCCGCGAGATCGCCATCAAGCGCCTGAAGAAGGCGGCCAAGGAAGCGCTGATAGTCGCCGCGCCGGGGTAGGCCGCGGCGCCGGCTGCGGCTAAGCTGCGGCCTCGCATTCCAATAAGCAGCGGAGACCCGCCATGTCCGAACTGATCCTGCACCATTACGACGCCTCGCCCTTCGCAGAGAAGGCCCGCCTGATGCTGGGCTACAAGCAGCTGTCGTGGCGCTCGGTGGAGATTCCGCGGGTCATGCCCAAGCCCGACCTCACCGCGCTCACCGGTGGCTACCGCAAGACGCCGGTGCTGCAGGTCGGTGCCGACATCTACTGCGACACCGCGTTGATCGCCCGCCGCCTGGAGGCCGAGAAGGCTACCTCGGCGCTCTTCCCGGAAGGCCATGAACTGACCGCCGCCAGCTTCGCCCAATGGGCCGATGCCGTGGTGTTCCAGCATGCCGTGGCCCTGGTGTTCCAGCCGGAATCCATCGCCGTGCGCATGGGCAAGCTGCCGCCGGCCGCGCAGCAGGCCTTCGTCGCCGACCGCGCCGCGCTGTTCTCCGGCGGCAGCGCCACCCGCCTGCCGCTGGAGCAGGCCAAGCTGCAATGGCCGGTGCTGATGGCGCGCCTGGAACAGCAACTGGCACGGGAGGAGGGCGACTTCCTGTTCGGCGAGGCGTCGGTGGCCGACTTCGCCATGGCCCATCCGCTGTGGTTCCTCAAGGGCACCCATGTCACCGCGCCGCTGGTCGATGACTACCCGGCGGTCAGCGCCTGGCTCGGTCGCGTGCTCGGCTTCGGTCATGGCGCGTCGAGCACCCTAAGCGCCGAAGAGGCCATCGCCATCGCTCGCGACGCCACGCCGGCGGCGCTGCCGGAGCGGGATTTCGGCGCATCGCTGGGCGTTGCCAAGGGCCAGCAGGTGAAGGTGGCGGCGACCGATTACGGTGTCGACCCGGTGCAGGGCGAGCTGCTCTGTGTGGCCGAGGAATCGATCATCCTGCGACGCGAGGACGAGCGCGCCGGCACCGTCCACGTGCATTTCCCGCGCCTGGGCTTCCGCATCGAGGCCTGCTAAGCGGCGTGCCGCGTGCGCCGGGTCGGCGCGCGCGGCAGGGGTGGTGCGCACGGCGCACCCTAGGCGACGCGGCGCATTCGCAGTCCGCGCCCGGTTGTGGCAAATGGCGATGGTGTCGAGCCGCTTTGTAGGGTGCGCTGTGCGCACCGCGCAGAGGGTTGGTGCGCGCGGCGCACCCTACGACGCCGGGCCCGTCCGAGCCCGCATGTACGGCGAGGGCTCTAGTGTCGCGCCGCTTTTGTGGGGTTCGCCGCACGCACCATGCGGAGACTCGGTGCGCATGGCACACCCTGCTCGGATGGCGGGCTAGCGCAGCGCGGCCTTGATGCCCTCGGGGTCGTAGCCGCGCACCAGCGTGTCGCCCACCGTCAGCAGCGGCACGCCCTGACCACCCAGCGCCTCGTAGGCGCGGCGGCCTTCGGCGGACTTCTCGATATCCAGCTCGGTATACGCAATGCCTTCCTCGGCGAGGAAGCTGCGGGTCTTGGCGCAATAGCCGCACCAGCTGGTGGCATAGAGCACCACCGGCGCATCCGCGGCGGCCATCCGCGGCGTCGGCCCGAGGCCGAGGAAGGTCTCGATGCGGTCCCAGTGCTGCCAGGCGGCGAACAGCGCCAGCAGCACGAATAGCCGTTTGCCCATGTCAGTCCTTGCGACGCTTGAGCTGGTCCTTCAACTGGGTGGGGACCTGGCGGATGATCAGCATGTCGCGCGCCTCGTCGTACTCGATCTTCGAGCCCAGCAGATGGGCTTCGAAGCTGATCGACAGGCCCTCGGCGCGGCCGGTGAAGCGGCGGAACTGGCTGAGGGTGCGCTTGTCCGCCGGAAATTCCGGGGCCATGCCATAGTCCTTGTTGCGGATGTGCTCGTAGAAGGCGCGCGGGCGGTCCTCGTCGATCAGCCCGGAGAGTTCGTCGAGGGTGATCGGCTCGCCGATCTTGGCCTGGCTGGTGGCGTAGTCGACCAGCGTCTCGGTCTTGGCGCGGGCCTGCTCCTCGGCCATGTCCTCGCTCTCGACGAAGTCGCTGAAGGCCTTAAGCAGGGTGCGCGTCTCGCTCGGCGCGTCGACGCCCTCCTGGCAGCCGATGAAGTCGCGGAAGTAGTCCGAGACCTTCTTGCCGTTCTTGCCCTTGATGAACGAGATGTACTGCTTGGAGTGCGCGTTGTTGCGCCACTCGGAGATGTTGATGCGCGCCGCCAGGTGCAGCTGGCCGAGGTCCAGGTGCTTGGCCGGCGCCACGTCCAGCGCGTCGGTCACCGCCACGCCCTCGCTGTGGTGCAGCAGGGCGATGGCCAGGTAGTCGGTCATGCCTTGCTGGTAATGGGCCAACAGCACGTGGCCGCCGGTGGACAGGTTGGATTCCTCCATCAGCTTCTGCAGCTGCTCCACGGCCTGGCGGCTGAAGGCGGTGAAGTCCTGCTCGTCGTCCAGATAGGCCTTCAGCCAGCCGCTGAACGGATAGGCACCGGATTCCTCGTGGAACAGGCCCCAGGCCTTGCCCTGCTTGGCGTTGTAGCTCTCGTTGAGGTCCGCCAGCAGATTCTCCATGGCCTGCGACGCGGCGAGTTCGGAGTCGCGGGCGTGCAGCACGGCGGGTGAGCCGTCGGGCTTCTTGTCGATCAGGTGGACGATGCAGTGGCGGATCGGCATGGGTATCGGTCTTCGGTGATTCGCGGGAAACAGGGCGAGGAGTCTACCCGACTCCGTTCGCAGGCGGGTCGCCGGCGCCTCGAGTGATGGCTTTGTGCCGTTATCTTCGGTGAACTGCCGCAATTTTTCGACGAAAAGATCTGCCACCGCTTCGCTTGCCCGGCGATGCGGGTCTACTGTCCATGCGTCCACACGACGCAGTAAAGGGACGGTCCGCGGCCGCGCCACAAGCGCTGTCGCATCCATTTGCTCCAAATACGGATTGGAGAAAACCCATGCACTACAAGAAGAAACTGCTGTTCGCCTCGCTTCTCGCCACCGCTGCCTCGCCGGCCCTGGCCACCCAGGACTTCTCGCAACTGTTCGACAAACTCTGGAGCCCGAGCCGCATCGGCCCGCTGGAGTGTCGCGCCGGCCTGCTCAACAGTTCGCCGCTGCTGCTACCGCGCTGCATGCAGGTGGAGAACACCCAGCAACACCTGCAGATGCTGCACGACGTGGCCCAGGCCAACGGCGGCAACCGCGCCGCCGGCCTGCCGGGTTACGACGGCTCGGTGAACTACGTGAAGGAGACGCTGGAGCGCGCCGGCTACCGCGTGACGCTGCAGGCCTTTCCCTTCAGCGCCTTCTATCCGCAGGGCCCCGGCCTGCTGCAGACGGTGGCGCCGGCGCCGGGCGAATACGAGTGGGAGGTGGACTTCACCTACCTGTCGCAGACCGATGCCGGTGACGTGACCGCGGCCGTGGCGCCGGTGGACATCGCCCTCGGTGCCGGCAACACCTCCACCAGCGGCTGCGAGCCGGAAGACTTCACCGGCTTCCCCGCAGGCGCCATCGCGCTGGTGCAGCGCGGTGCGTGCGACTTCCGCATCAAGGCGGAGAACGCCGCCGAGGCCGGTGCCGCCGGGGTGGTGATCTTCAACCAGGGCGACACCGAGGACCGCAAGGGCCTGCTCAGCGCCACCCTGGGCGACGCCTACGCCGGTGGCATTCCCGTGCTGTTCGCCACCTACGATGTCGGCGTGAGCCTGGCGCAGACCGCCGAGCTGCAGTTGCGCATGGTCACCGACGTGGTGCGCGAGCGCACCCAGACCCACAACCTCATCGCCGAGACGCGCCACGGCAATCCGAACAACGTGGTGATGGCCGGCGCGCACCTGGATTCGGTGTACGAGGGTGCGGGCATCAACGACAACGGTTCGGGCAGCGCCGCGCTGCTGGAGATGGCCGTGCAGCTGCGCAAGGTGCGGCCGAACAACAAGCTGCGCTTCGCCTGGTGGGGGGCCGAGGAGTCGGGGCTGGTGGGCTCGACCCATTACGTGACTCAGCTGCCGCCGGAAGAGAAGGCGAAGATCAAGGCGTACCTGAACTTCGACATGATCGCCTCGCCGAACTTCGCTTACTTCGTGTATGACGGCGACGGCTCGGACTTCGGCCTGGAAGGCCCGCCCGGCTCGGCGGCCATCGAGAAGCTGTTCGAGGAGTACTACGCACTGCGCGGGCTGCCGTCCGAGGGTGACGAGATCACCTTCCGCTCCGACTATGCACAGTTCTTCACCGACGGCATCGCGTTCGGCGGCCTGTTCACCGGAGCCGAGGTGCTGAAGACCGAGGAGCAGGCGGCGCGCTACGGCGGCACTGCGGGCATCGCGCTCGATCCCTGCTACCACCAGGCCTGCGATGGGCTGAACAACATCGATGCCCGGGCGCTGGAGATCAATGGCGATGCCATGGCCTTCGTCACCAGCTGGCTGTCGCATTCGACCAAGGCGATCGACGAGATCGAAGCCGGCCAGGCCGGCCCGACCCTGAAGCGCGCCGCCAAGGCCTACGACATCACCCACTGGGGCAAGCACTGGATCAAGTGATCCACGCCTGACCCGAGGCCCCGCCAGGCATTGCCCGGCGGGGCTTTTTATTGGGCCGCAGCGATGGCCCGGCGGCGCTGCACCGCGTGCAGGCGCTCGATCATGTAGCGCAGGTGCATGTGCAGTTCGTACAACTCGCTGGAGTACGACAGCGGCACTTCGACCCGGGCCAGCTCATCCTCCAGTTTCTCCAGGCGCGCGATCTCGGCGCCGATATCGCCATTCAGGCTGCCCTTGTACAACTGCTGGTCGATTTCGCGCAGGTGCTTGTACCAGCGGTAGATCCGCGCGCGGATGCGCCACTGGTAGATCGGGCCGATGGCCTTGAACAGCGGGAACAGCAGCACCAGCAGCGGGATGGCGAGGATGATGTAGCGGTCGGCCAGCGAGGCGATGCGGAACGGCAGGTAGCGCTGCAGGATCGGCAGGCCCTTGTCGTAGTAGTACTCGGCCTCGTCGAGCGTGCGCAGCGACAGCGGCGGCCTGGCCGGGTAGCTGCCGGCCGGATCGAGCAGGCTGCCGTTCTTCAGCACGGTCCTGGCCGCCTCCAGAATCAGCGGGGTCAGGGACGGGTGGAAGCTCTCGCCGGCCACCAGCGTGGCGACCGGGCCGAGGGTGACGATGTCCTGGTCGGGAGTGTTTTGCGCCATGTCCAGCATGCCTTCGCCCACTTCCAGGCGGCTCAGGTAGGGCAGTCGCGCCAGATAGGCCTCGGTGCGGCGCAGGCTGACCAAGCGCAGCCCGGGCTCGGTGGCCAGGCGCTGGATCAGCGCATTCTCCGCCGGGCCGACGAAGAACGCGGCGTCCAGCTCGCCGGCCGTCAGCGCGTCGGCCGCCCGGCTGCCGCCGATCTGCTGCCAGCGTTCGGGGTAGTCGGCGGCTTCGATGCGGTTGGCGGCCAGCAGCGCCGCGGTCACCGCCTGGGTGCCGCTGTCTTGCGAGCCGATGGCCAGGCGCAGTTCACGCAGGTCGGCCAGGCGCTCAAACTTCACGTCAGCGCCGGTGAACAGCCACAGCGGCTCGCGGTACATGACGCCGAGCCCGCTGAGTCTGTCCCGCTGCTCGTCGTCCAGCGTCAGCTCCTGTCCGCTCTGCACCAGGGCCAGCTCCACGGCGCCTTGGCCCAGCTTGGCCAGGTTGTCGCGCGAGCCCTGGCTCGGCACCAGCTCCAGCTCGAAGCCCTGCAAGGCGAGCTCGTCGCGCAGCCGTTCGGCGAAGGCGTGGTAACCGCCGCCGGGCGCGCCGGTGGCCATGCGCGCGTGCATCGGCGGCGGCGGGGCGACGAAGTAGAACAGCGCGCCGACCAGGGCGGCCAGTACCGGCACGATCCACAGGTTGGCGAGGATGAGGATTTTCAGGTCGCGGAGAATGCGGCGCATGGGCGGTCCTTCTGGCTATCTCCCGGCAGAGGATAGCCGCGCGAGCGCGCGCATTCACCGCTCAGCCGCGTGGAATGAGCGGCGTGGCGCGTCGCGCGTGCCAGTGCCCAAGCACGGCGAAGCCGGCGAGCAGGGCCAGGGCGTAAAGCGCCTCCAGGCCCAGGGCCGCGAGTACCAGCAGGCAGAGCAGCGTGCTGAAGCCTGCGATCCAGCGCCAGAGGCCGCGCAACAGCACCCAGCCGGCGGCCATGCTGAGCAGGTAGACGACGATGAAGTTGCCGTTGGCGTAGCGGATCAGGTCGTCCACCGACAGCTGCATCACCGCGGCCAGGGTGGCGCACAGGCAGCAGCTCACTACCACCACCAGCAGGGCGCGGGCCGGTACGCCGTGACGGTTGAGCGGGGCGAGCGAGGCGGGCAGCTTGCCCTCGTCGGCCAGGCTCCAGATCAGCCGGGCGAAGCCCTGCACATAGACGTTCATCGAGGCGAAGCAGGCCAGGTAGCCCACCGCCGCCACCAGCCAGCGCGCCTCGTCGCCCAGCAGCATGTGCATCAGCCGTGGCAGCGAGGCGGCGTCGCTGTGCACGTCGCCGTACACGCCGAAGCTCAGCACCGCCACCGAGAAGGCCCAGTACACCAGGCCGGCCAGCAGCACGCCGAGCAGCAGGGCCAGGGGGAAGTCGCGCTGCGGGTGCTTGAATTCCTCGCCCAGGTGGGTGAAGGCCTCGATGCCGACGAAGCACCAGAACATCACGCCTAGCGCCGCGGGGATCAGCTGCCAGGAGCCGTCGATCTGCGGCAGCAGCGGCTGGCTGGCCAGCGGCAGGTCGCCGACCCACCAGACCAGGCCGACCGTGCCGAGGATCGCCAGGGCGATCAGGCCCTGTACCACCCCGCTGGCGCGGGCCGGGCGCTGGCCGAGCAGGAGCATGGCGCCGAGGGTGACGAACTGGATCAGCAGCGCCTCGACCTTGCCGATCGGCAGCACCGCCTGCCAGAAGCCGATGGCGATGTTCAGCGCCGCGGGCAGGCCCACCGGCAGCACGGCGAGGAACAGGAAGGCGATCAGCCGCTCCATGCGTGCGCCGAAGGCCCGGCCGATCAGGTGCGGCGCGCCGCCGGCATGGGGGAAGCGCTTGCCCAGCTGGGCGAAGGTGAAGGCCACCGGCAGCACCAGGGCGATGAGGATCAGCCAGGCCCAGAGCGAGGCGTCGCCGGCGGCGGTGGCGGCCAGGGCGGGCACCACGAAGATGCCGGTGCCCAGCAGCGAGGTGCTGAGCAGCGCGACGCCCTGCAGCAGGCCCAGTTCCTTGTTCAGCCGGCTCATGTTGTATGCTCGCTCGGTTTCGATCCCGCCATGTTAAGCGCGCCGTCTGCAGCAGGTCGCCGCCGATCGCCGGCAAAGTGGCGGATTCCTCCGTCAAACCGCCTGCCGCCGAGAATCACCGTGGACAAGTTCGATCGTCAGATCATCGCCCTGCTGCGCCAGGACGCGCGCACTCCCGTCAGCCAGATCGCCCGCGAGGTCAGCCTGTCGCGCTCGGCGGTCGGCGAGCGCATCCGCCAGCTGGAGCAGGACGGGGTCATCCGCGGCTACCACGCCCAGGTGGTCGACCCGGCGGGCGGCGGGGTGAAGGCCTTCCTCGAGTTGTTCTATCAGAACAGCCGCTGCCAGGACTATGTGGACCGCATGCGCGCGTTCCCCGAGATCCGCCAGTGCTGCGGCATCAGCGGCGAGACCGACATGCTGGTGCAGGTCGAGGCGGCGAGCATGGCGCGCCTGGCCGAGATCCGCGGCGCCATCGAGAGTTTCCCCGGCATGCTGCGGGTGAAGACGCACATGGTGGTGAGCGAATGGGCGATGTGAGTCAGCGGCTCAGTCCTGCTCCAGCCTGATCTGCCCGCGGCCCAGGTCCGCCAACTGGCGCGCTGCCTGTGCCAGGCGCTCGGCGGGCAACGCCAGGCGCAGCTCGGCGCCCTGGGCGTCGAAACGCTCCTCCTCCAGCACCGCCTGCCAATCCGCCAGGCGCGCCTTGACCCGCGCCAGCTCGGCGAAGGGCACGTGGCAACGGGCGGTCACCCGCGCGATCAGCTCGATCCGCTCGCCGCCCTGCAGGCACTTGGCCGCGCCGCCACCATAGGCGCGGGCCAGGCCGCCGGTCCCGAGCTGGATGCCGCCGTACCAGCGAATCACCAGCACCATCACGCGGTCGCAGTCCTGGCCCTCAATGGCGGCCAGGATCGGTCGGCCGGCGGTGCCGCCGGGTTCGCCGTCGTCGCTGAAGCGGTATTGATCGCCGCAGCGGAAGGCCCAGCAGTTGTGCGAGGCGCCCGGGTCGCGGTGCCGTTCGATGAAGGCCAGCGCCTGCTCGGCCGAGTCGACGGGCGCGGCCAGGGCGAGGAAGCGGCTCTTGCGAATCTCCTCGCGATACTCGCAGGAGGCGGCGAGGGTGAAGGCCATCAGCCTTGCAGCCAGGCGCGCCGCGCGGCGACCTCGAGGAAGGTCCAGGCGACGAAGCGGCTCTGCTTGTTGCCCTGGGCCATGTCCACGCGGCGCACCTCCAGCGCCCCGGCCTGCTTCAGCGCGGTCTCCAGGGCCGGCAGGTTGGCGGCCTTGGACACCAGGCTGCTGAACCACAGCACCTGGTCGGCCACCGTCGCGCTCTCGCGCGCCATGCGCCGCAGGAAGGCCGCCTCGCCGCCCTCGCACCACAGCTCGTTGCTCTGCCCGCCGAAGTTCAGGGCCGGCAGCTTGCGCTTGGGGTCGAGCTTGCCCAGGTTCTTCCACTTGCGAGTGCTGCCGCTGGCAGCCTCGGCCGCGGAGGCGTGGAAAGGCGGGTTGCACAGGGTTAGGGCGAAGCGCTCGCCGGCCTCCAGCAGGCCCTGAAAAATGTGTCCGGGGTCGGCCTGGTGGCGCAGCTCGATGGCGTCCTGCAGACCGTTGGCCTGGACGATCGCCTTGGCCGAGGCCAAGGCCACCGGGTCGATGTCCGAGCCGAGGAAGCGCCATCCGTAGTCGAGGTGGCCGAGCAGCGGGTAGATGCAGTTGGCCCCGGTGCCCACGTCCAGCACGCGCACCGCCTTGCCCCGGGGAATCACGCCGTCGCCGCTCTCGGCCAGCAGGTCGGCGAGGCCGTGCAGGTAGTCGGCGCGGCCGGGCACCGGCGGGCACAGGTAGCCGGGCGGGATGTCCCAGTGGCGGATGCCGTACAGCTGGCGCATCAGCGCGCGGTTGAAGACCTTCACCGCCTCGGGATCGGCGAAGTCGATGCTCTGCTTGCCGTAAGGGTTGAGGATGACGAAGCGGCCCAGCTCGGGACTGGCCTCGATCAGCTTGGGAAAGTCGTAGCGCCCCTGGTGGCGGTTGCGCGGGTGCAGCTGACCCTTGGCGACGACCTGGGGCGGGCGGGGAGGCTGGGTTTTCTGACGCATGGCGGGCGGTTCGGCGGGCGGGGCGCGCATTGTCCCACAGCCGCTACTTCCAGCCCATCTGCCAGCGCTGCGGGTCCTGCAGGCGGCGCCAGTCGAGGCGCTCGCTGCGGCCGGTGAGCACGGCCTGCAGGTCGACCTCCAGCAGCCGGCCAGCGTCATCGTGGTGCAGTTCGGTCACCAGGAAGTGACGCTCGCGGTTTTGCGGGGCGCGCGCCGTCCATTTCGACAGCAGCAGCTTGCGCGGGTTGATCCGCGTCGGTGTCACTGACGGTGCTCCAGCAGGCGCCGCGCGGCCTCCTGGCCGCTGAGCCAGGCGCCCTCCACCCGGCCGGACAGGCACCAGTCGCCGCAGGCGTACAGGCCCAGGTCGGCATCCGCCAGCGCGCCCCACTCGTGGGCGCTGGCCGGGCGGGCGTAGAGCCAGCGGTGGGCCAGGCTGAAGGCCGGAGCGGGCAGGGCGCAGCCGATCAGCTCTGCGAAAGCCCCATGCAACTGTTCAATCACCGCCTCCTTGGGCAGGTCCAGGTGCTGCTTGCTCCAGGCGCTGGTGGCGTGCAGCACCCAGGTGTCGCAACCGCCATCGCGGCCCGGCTTACTGCGGTTGCGGGCCAGCCAGTCGAGCGCGCCGCCCTGCACGAAGCAGCCCTGCACGGCGGTCTCCAGTGGAGTGGAGAAGCCCAGGGCCACGGCCCAGGTCGGTTCCATGATCACGCTGGCGGCGGCGCCGGCCAGCTTCGGTGCGGCGGCCAGTAGGTTGGTGGCCTGCGGCGCGGGCGTGGCGACGATCACGCTGCTGTAGGGGCCGTGGCTGTTGCCGTCGGCATCCTGCAGGCCCCAGTGCTGCTCGCCGCGGAACACCTCGGTGATGCGGCAGGCGAAGTGCACCGGCAGGGCGCCGAGCAGGGCGCGGCTGATGGCGCTCATGCGCGGCGTGCCTACCCAGCGCACCTGCTCGTCCGGCGAGGGCAGCAGGCCGTTCTGGTTGTAGTGGTAGAGCTGCGGATCCCACTCGGCGACCCAGCCGCGGGCCTGCCACTGCTGGACCACCTCGACGAAGCGGCGGTCGCGGGCGGTGAAGTACTGGGCGCCGAGGTCCAGCGCGCCGGCGTCGCTGCGCTTGCTGGCCATGCGTCCGCCGCTGCCGCGGCTCTTGTCGAACAGCTCGACCTCCAGCCCTGCCGCATGCAGGGCCTGGGCGGCGGAGAGGCCCGCCAGGCCGGTACCGATAATCGCGATGGGTGCGTTCATGATGGACCTCGTTTCCCGGAGCCAGTCGCTTCTCGGAGCGATATCACCGCCGGCTACAGGTTGGACACGGGTGGACGAACATTGGTTGTACCCGTCTCGCGCCTCGGCGCGAGCGTGTCAAAACTGGGACGGCGGCCCGGGCGGAAAAAGGCACGCCGCACCGTCATGATTCAGACTAGGGGGAGAACCCCACGCGAGGAAAATGCCATGCACATATTGCTGACCGGCGGTACGGGGCTGATCGGTCGTGCGCTCTGCCGCCACTGGTTGCCGCAGGGGCACCGGCTGACGGTGTGGAGCCGCACGCCGGAAAAGGTCGCCGAGCGCTGCGGCGCGGGCGTGCGCGGCATCGGCCGGCTCGAGGACTACGGCGACGGCCCGCTGGACGCGGTGATCAACCTGGCCGGCGCGCCTATCGCCGACCGCCCCTGGACGCACAAGCGCAAGGCGCTGCTGTGGGCCAGCCGCATCACGCTCACCGAACAGCTGCTGGCCTGGCTGGAGAGCCGCGACGCCAGGCCGCAGGTGCTGATCTCCGGTTCCGCCGTAGGCTGGTATGGCGACGGCGGCGAGCGCGAGTTGCAGGAGGACAGCCCGCCGGTGGTCGAGGACTTCGCCGCCCAGCTGTGCGGCGCCTGGGAGGAGGCCGCCCAGCGTGCCGAGACGCTGGGCCTGCGCGTGGTGCTGCTGCGCACCGGGCTGGTGCTGGCCAGGGACGGCGGCTTTCTCAAGCGCCTGCTGCCGCCGTTCCGCCTGGGCCTGGGCGGGCCGATCGGCAATGGTCGGCAATGGATGCCCTGGATTCATCTGCAGGACCAAATCGGCCTGATCGATTTTCTCTTGCAGCGGGAAGACGCCAGCGGTCCCTATAATGCCTGCGCGCCGCAGCCGGTCCGCAACCGGGCCTTCGCCCAGGCGCTGGGCCGGGCGCTGCACCGGCCCGCGTTGCTGCCTCTACCGGGGCCGCTGTTGAAGCTGGGCCTGGGCGAGCTGTCCGGGCTGCTGCTCGGTGGGCAGAAGGCGATACCGCAACGCGCGCTGGCCGCCGGCTACGTATTCCGTTTCACCGACATCGACTCGGCCCTGGCCGACCTGTTCAAGGACACCGCATGACCGACCATGCCCTGCTGTTGATCAACCTGGGTTCGCCGGCCTCCACGGAGGTTTCCGACGTGCGTCGCTACCTCAACCAGTTCCTCATGGACCCCTACGTGATCGACCTGCCGTGGCCGGTTCGCCGCCTGCTGGTGTCGCTGATCCTGATCAAGCGCCCGGCCGAGTCGGCGCACGCCTACGCGTCGATCTGGTGGGACGAGGGCTCGCCGCTGATCGCCCTCAGCCGCCGCCTGCAGCAGGCGATGGTGCCGCATTGGCCGCACGGCCCGGTGGAGCTGGCCATGCGCTACGGCGAGCCGTCCATCGCCGGCGTGCTCACGCGCCTGGCATCCCAGGGGGTGCGCCAGGTGACGCTGGCGCCGCTCTATCCGCAGTTCGCCGACAGCACTACCACCACCGCGCTGGAAGAGGTCCGTCGGGTGGCGCGGGAGCAGAACCTGCCGCTGCGCTTCGCCACCCTGCAGCCCTTCTACGACCAGCCCGAATATCTGGATGCCCTGGTCGAGAGCGCCAGGCCCCATCTGCAGCAGGACTACGATCATCTGCTGCTGAGTTTTCACGGTCTGCCCGAGCGGCATCTGCACAAGCTCGACCCCAGCGGCCACTGCCTGAAGGGCGCTGAGTGCTGCAAGACCGCCTCGCCGGAGGTGCTGGCCCGCTGCTACCGCGCCCAGTGCCTGCGCAGCGCCGAGCTGTTCGCCGAGCGCGCCGGGGTGCCGGCGGGCAAGTGGTCGGTGTCGTTCCAGTCGCGCCTGGGCCGCGCCAAGTGGATCGAGCCCTACACCGAGGCGCGCCTGGACGAGCTGGGCAAGGCCGGGGCGAAGAAGCTGCTGGTGATGTGCCCGGCCTTCGTCGCCGACTGCATCGAGACCCTGGAGGAGATCGGCCAGCGCGGCCAGGAGCAGTTCCGCGAGGCCGGCGGCGAGGAGCTGGTGCTGGTGCCGTGCCTGAACGACCACCCGCGCTGGGCCGAGGCGCTGAAGACGCTCTGTGAGCGAGCGCCGCAACAGCTGTGAACGAGACGGGGCTGAGGCCCCGTTTCCATGTGCGGGCCCGCGCAACGATGCGCGCCCGCGGCCAACTCCCGTGAACTTCTCCCGGCCAGGCCCGCCAAAAATGACTCGTGCCTAGCCAACAAGGGAGACACCCGATGAAGTTGTATTCCAGCCTCGACATGGCGTTCGTCAGCCAGGTGCTGCTGGTGATCGCGGCGACCGTCATCGGCTTCGGACTGCTGCGGTTTCTGATCGGCTCGCTGCGCAAGCGTCTGGCCGACGGCACCAGCCGCTGGGCCCGTTACGCCTCGGCCATCGCCCACAGAACCAGCAACCTGCTGCTGTTCGTCTTCTCGCTCATGCTGGCGCTCAAGCTGGTGGAATTGCCCGCCAGCTGGGAGGCGGCGCTGGCCCATGGCTGGTTCGTCGTGCTGGCCTTGCAGGTGGCGCTCTGGCTCGACGCCTGCGTGCGCCTGTGGACGCGGGGCATGGCCGCGTCGCGCTTCGGCGGGGTGCAGAATCCGGTGATGGCGACGATCATCTCGGTGGTGATCCTGATCGTCGTCTGGGCGGTGATGCTGCTGTCGATCCTCGCCAACCTGGGCGTCGACATCACCGCGCTGATCGCCAGCCTCGGCGTCGGCGGCATCGCCGTGGCGCTCGCCGTGCAGACCATCCTCAGCGATGTCTTCGCGTCGCTGTCCATCGGCTTCGACAAGCCGTTCGAAATCGGCGACTTCGTGGTGTTCGGCAACGTGGCCGGCACCATCGAGCACATCGGCCTGAAGACCACGCGCATCCGCAGCCTCAGCGGCGAGCAGATCGTCTGCTCCAACACCGAGCTGCTGAAGCAGACGCTGCACAACTACAAGCGCATGAACACCCGGCGCATCGTGTTCCAGTTCGGCATCAGCTACCGCACCCCGGCGGACAAGGCCAAGGCGGTGGCCGACCTGGTGCGGGACATCATCGGCAAGCAGGGCGACGCCAAGTTCGATCGCGCCCACTTCTTCGCCTTCGAGGAAAGCCGGCTGCTGTTCGAGGTCGTCTACATCATGCAAACCTCCGACTACAACCGCTACATGGACGTGCAGCAGGCGATCAACCTGGAGCTGCTGGCGGGGCTCCAGGCGCTGGACGTGGAATTCGCCTTCCCGGTGCGGGAACTGCGGGTAGCCGAGGACACGCTGGAAGCTTTCGCCAAACCGTCCTGATCGGGCAGGCCTCGACTATCCAGCCTGGTGCGGGGGCCGTGTGATTACCGAGGCGAGGAAGCCAGGCGAGGCAGGAGACGCTCTGCAGGCCTCCCACGGTCGATTCGACTAGGCGATCACCAGTTCGCGCACTTTCGCCACCAGTGCGTCGATCGTGAAGGGCTTGGTCAGCACCTCCATTCCCGGGCCGAGGTGCCGAGGCTCGAAGACCTCCTGTTCTGCGTAGCCGGTGATGAACAGGGTCTTCAGGCCGGGGCGCAGCTCCCGACCGGCATCGGCCATCTGCCGGCCGTTCATGCCGCCGGGCAGGCCGACATCGGTGATCAGCAGGTCGATGTGCACGTCCGAGCGCAGCACCTTGAGCCCGGCGAGGCTGTCGGCCGCCTCGATCAGGGTGTAGCCCAGGTTGCCCAGCGCTTCCGTGAGCAGCATGCGCACCGTGGGCTCGTCGTCCACCACCAGAATGGTCTCGCCGGTTTCCGCGCAGGCGGACGGGTTGCTCCCGGCTTCCGTTTCGTCCTTCGCCGCATCGCCGTGGTAGCGCGGCAAGTACAGGCTCACGGTGGAGCCGTTGCCCAGCTCGGACTGGATACGCACCTGTCCGCCAGATTGCTGGGCGAAGCCGTAGATCATCGACAGTCCGAGACCCGTGCCCTGGCCGATGGGTTTGGTGGTGAAGAACGGATCGAAGGCCTTGGCCATGATCTCCGGCGTCATGCCCACGCCCGTGTCGGTCACTGCCAGCGACAGGTACTCGCCCTCGCGCAGGTCGAGCGCGCGGGCGGCCTCCTTGTCCATTCGCCGGTTCGCCGTCCTGACCTGGATGGAGCCACCCTCGGGCATGGCGTCGCGGGCGTTGAGGCAGAGATTCAACAGCGCGTTTTCCAGCTGGCTCGCATCGACCAGCGCCGGCCACAGCCCGCTCGCGCCGGAGGTCTCGACGCGGATGCTCGGCCCCACGGTGCGCTGGATCAGCTCGGCCATGCCGGCGATCAGCAGGTTCACGTCGGTGGGCCGCGGGTCGAGCGTCTGCCGGCGGGAGAAGGCCAGGAGCCGGTGGGTCACCGCCGCCGCGCGCTTGGCCGCGCCCTGGGCGGTAACGATGTATTTCTCGATGTCCTGCCAGCGCCCCTGGGCGATGCGCAGGAGCGTCAGATCGAGGGCGCCCGAGATGCCCGCCAGCAGGTTGTTGAAGTCATGGGCCAGGCCGCCGGTGAGCTGGCCGACGGCCTCCATCTTCTGCGACTGGCGCAGCTTTTCCTCGGCCTGCATCAGTTCGGCCGTGCGGTCGGCGACACGCTGCTCCAGCGTCTCGTTGAACGCCCGCAACGCGGCGATCGCCCGGTCGCGTTCGGCTTCGACGGCGCGCCGCGCCTCGACATCGATGAGCACGCCGGGGAAGCTTAGCGGGCTGCCGTCTTCGGCCGGCTCCACGCGCCCATTCGCCTCGATCCAGTAGTAACGGCCGTCCTTTCGGCGGACCCGGTACTGATGGGAATAGGTGCCGCCGCGGGCGATGGCCTCGTTGATCGCGGCGAACAGTCCGTCCCGGTCTTCGGGGTGCACGGTGGCGGTGATCTGCTCCAGGGTGAGGCCGTCACGCCCAAGCGCGGGGTCCAGGCCGAATGCCTCGGTGAAGGGCTTGTCGAGCGTGAAGCTGTTGCTGGGCAGATGCCAGTTCCAGGTGCCGATGATGGCGCCGGCCGCCAGTGCCAGCTGCATGCGCTCGGCATTCTCACGCGCCAGCGCCTCGCTGACGCGCAGGCGCTCCTCGGCATTGCGCCGCTGGGTGACGTCGCTGAAGATGATCGCGATCTGCCGTTCGGCCGGCTCGCCGATGCGCACCGCGCGCACGTCGAACCAGCGCTCGAAGGCCTTGGCGTAGTTCTCGAATCGCGCGGGCTCGCCGGTCTTGGCCACGTGTCCGTAGGTCTCGAACCAGAAGCGCTCCAGGTCGGGCGCGAACTCGGTCACCCACTTGCCGCGCAGGTTCACCCCGGCCTCGCGCTCGAAGGCCGCGTTGGCCTCGACGAACCGGTAGTCCACCGGCTCGTCGCGCTCGTCGAACTTCACCTGGACGATGGCGAAGGCCGCCTCGGTGGTCTCCAGCACCGTCCGGAAACGCTCTTCGCTGCGCAGCAGCGCCGCTTCGGCGGTGCGCATCTTGGTACGGTCGAGCATAGCGCCGATCATGCGCGTCGCGCGGCCCTGCGCGTCGCGGATCACGTGTCCGCGGTCGAGCACCTCGGCATACGAGCCGTCGTGGCAGCGAAAGCGGTAACCGTCCGACCAGGCCGTGCCGCTGCCTTCGATCACGGCATGGATGGAGTCGCTGATACGTGCCCGGTCATCGGGATGAATCTGTGAGAGCCACCAGTCGCCTGTGGGCTCGACACTGTCGAGAGGGTGGCCGTAGGCGCGCTCCAGGGCGTCGTTCCAGAGTACGTGGTTGGCGAGCAGGTCCCAGTCCCAGATGGCATCGTTGGTCGCCTTGGCGGCGAGGCGATAACGCGCCAGTGTCTCTTCGAGCGCGCTCGTGGAGGGATGCTGGGGATCGATGCCTGCGGTTTCGAGCGCCGTGCGCAGGCGAGTGACCTCGGCTTCCAGCTCTTCTCGGGTTAGGTTGTTCAACGCTAAGTGCTCGTGTTGCTGCGGTGGACCGGTGGCCGTCGGTCTTGCCCGCATCAAAGCAAAGTCCGCGCGGGTTTGCACGGATGAACTTCGCTCCCGGCAGCACATTTTTGCCACGCTCCTGGTCGAGGTTGGGCATCCGGGGAGCTATATCGGCGGTGTATTCGGCGCGCGTTTCATGCAGCAGACGGCGGCCTGCGGCGACAGGGGCTGGCTGGCCAATGTCGAGTTGCGCTACGCGCTGACCGGTGCGTGGCGGCTGGTGGCCTTTGCCGATCACGGCGAGGCTCGGCTGAATATCCCGAGCCTGACCTACGACACCGCTCCGCGCCGCCTGTCGGCGACAGGTGTGGGCGCGAAATGGTCGACCGCGACATGGCACGTCAGCGCGCTGGCGGCTTGGAAGCTCGGCGACCATCCGGCGCAGAGCGATATCGAGCGCCAGCCGCGCATCTGGGCACAGCTCGCCTACAGGTTCTAAACGTGCGGCCGACTCGCACTCACTCCGCGGGCTGTTCCCCCGCGGTATCGGCGGCGGGAGCCTCGGCGGGCGTCTTCGCCTTTGGCTTGGACTGAGCACGTCGCGCCTGGACGCGCTGCCGGTTGGCCTGCTGCTTCGCATACTGCGCCTGCGCCGCCGTCACGGCGCCGACGGGCTGGCCGTTCAGGTCCAGGCGCGGCGCATTCTCCGTCATGCTCGCCCAGTAGCGCTGGCCGCGGCACCAGCTGGCGATGCCCAGCTTGAGCTGTTCGCCGGTGATGCCGAGCAGCTCCAGGTGCTGCTCGGCATCCTTGAGAATGCCTTCCTTGAGCGGAACCTTGGGGGCCGGGTTGACCGGGAAGGCCAGGGGGAAATGCTTCTGCAGCCGCCAGATCGCCTCCACCGCCGGGTCCTGCTCGCGGGGCTTCGCCTGCGCCGAAGGCTTACGCTTGCGCGGCTTCGGACTGTCGGTCTTTACCTGCTCTTTTTCGGCCCGCAGGCGGTCACGTAACTCAGCTAGTTGCTCAAAACCCATCGTTGTATTCGCAGCTTCGTGGTTGATTCGTGGCGCAAGGGTATCCCACGGCGCCTTTTGAAGCAGCCTATTCAGGCGGACGGCACGATCCAGGCGGGCGAGCGCGACGCTCCGCCCGCTCGCCGGCCCGCATGGGCGAGTGTTCCATGGCCGATAGAAGCTATGTCCGGCCTCAGCCCTCGCGCGCCATTCATTCCGACTCATTTGCTCGCAGTTCGGCGCTGAACGGCCGAGCGGGCGGGAATACCTGGGAATGCTCTTCCACTCCTGCTTCGTCTCAGATGATCGCTCGCCGCGAGGAGCCGATAGCCGTGGCGCATACAGATCGTTCTCCAAATAGAACGCTAGAGGCGATTTTCGCAGTCTGGCGCGTCAAAGGCCTCGAATTTAATCTTTCTTCCATGCAGTGACGTACTGCGAAACAAGACTGACTCACCGGCCCCGCCGGCCACCATTGAAAACAAATCGAGGATTTCACCATGACCAACGCCACCTACAACCGCCTGGACAAAGACAACGCCGTCGTTCTGCTGGTCGACCACCAGGCCGGTCTGCTGT
>NZ_JAMXBF010000017.1 GCF_023823685.1 Pseudomonas subflava | reverse complement strand
CCGCCGGCCACCATTGAAAACAAATCGAGGATTTCACCATGACCAACGCCACCTACAACCGCCTGGACAAAGACAACGCCGTCGTTCTGCTGGTCGACCACCAGGCCGGTCTGCTGTCCCTGGTTCGCGACATCGAGCCGGACAAGTTCAAGAACAACGTCCTGGCCCTGGCCGACCTCGCCAAGTTCTTCAATCTGCCGACCATTCTCACCACCAGCTTCGAAACCGGCCCCAACGGCCCGCTGGTGCCGGAGCTCAAGGAGATGTTCCCAGACGCGCCCTACATCGCCCGCCCCGGCCAGATCAACGCCTGGGACAACGAAGACTTCGTCAAGGCGATCAAGGCCACCGGCAAGAAGCAGCTGATCATCGCCGGCGTGGTGACCGAAGTCTGCGTGGCGTTCCCGGCGCTGTCGGCCATTGAAGAGGGCTTCGACGTGTTCGTCGTCACCGACGCCTCGGGCACCTTCAACCAGATCACCCGTGATTCGGCCTGGAGCCGCATGACCCAGGCCGGCGCACAGCTGATGAACTGGTTCGCCGTGGCCTGCGAGCTGCACCGCGACTGGCGCAACGACGTGGAAGGCCTGGCCAAGATCTGCTCCGACCACATCCCGGACTACCGCAACCTGATCACCAGCTACAGCGCGCTGACCGCGAGCAAGTGATCCATCCGCGGTGCCTCACCGGAGCCTGAATCGGGCTCCGGTGAGCTCAAGATTGCAGCAAGCCGGCGCGGATTCGCTCGGCTCACTCATTGGAAAAGCTGGGCTCGAGACGACATCGAGCACAGCGGTACAAGTCTGCTTTCGCGTTCCTGGCCATCATCCCGATGACCGAAAAACGCAAAGCCACTTCCTCGTCAGGAGCCTGTGTGATGGCCAACCCAAGCAAGATTCCAGCAAAGAAAACCGCCAGTTTCGGTGTCGCCTGGGAGGGACTGTACGGTTACGTGCAGGCCGTTCAGGTCAAGGACACCATCTACCTCTCCGGGCAGCTGAGCCATGACCGCGCCGGCAACCTCATCGCGCCCGCCGAGCTGAACCAGGACGGCCAGCCCGCCGACTTCTCCACGATGGAGGCGCAGATGCGCCAGACCTACCGGAACATCGTCGAGCTGCTGGCCGAGTTCGGTGCGAGCCTGGATCACGTGGTCGAGGAAACGCTGTTCGTCATCGACGTGCCGGCGGCCTTCGCCGCGGCCGGCACGGTACGCAAGGAGTTCTACGGCGCCGAAATGCCGCAGGTCGCCAGCAACCTCATCGGCGTGTCGGGCCTGGCGTTTCCGCAGCAGCTCATCGAGATCACCATTCGCGCCGTGGTGGAGTGACGCCCGCTCGGCCCCTCGACGCAGAGAACGCCATAAGCCGGGATGACCGGCTTATGGCGTTTCCGGCCGGCTGCTTTCAGCGATTGCGCCCCAGCGCCTCGTGGCTGCTGACCCAGTCGCCGGCGAGGATCGCCGAGGTCAGGGAAACGTCGCCCGCCAGCACCACTGCGGCGATGATCTCGGCCAACTTGTCGGCCTTGCCGGCGCCGTAGCAGCCGAGCATCTCCAGGCACTCGCGCTGGGTCGGCAGGCCGGTGCCGCCGCCGTGGGTGGCGCAGATCACCGCCGGCAGGGTCACCGACCAGTAGTAGTCGCCGTTGTCCAGCAACTGCCCGTAGGTGATGCCGCCGTGGGACTCGGCCACGTTGGCCGCGTCCTGGCCGGTGGCGATATACACGGCCGCGAGCCCGTTCGCCGAGTGCGCGCCGCTGTAGGCGGAACCGGACTGGAAGGCGCCCACGGCGGCGATCTGCCGGTAGCGGTAGAGGTTGGCGGGGTCGACGCGCAGCAGCTCGTGGGCCACCTCGCGCTTGAGGGTGAACTCGGCGATCACCCGCTTGCCGCGGGTCTGGATCATGTTCATCGCCGAGTGCTTCTTGTCGGTGTCGAGGGCGCCGGACAGGATGTAGCGCGGCTGCAGCGGGTGGTTGGCCTTGATCCATTCGCAGGCTGCGTAGGTCGCCTTGCTGGTCATGTTCTGCCCGGCGGCATCGCCGGTGGTGTAGCAGAAGCGCGTGTAGAGCATGTTGGCCACCGGGTACTGCTCGATCTCGAACAGCTTGCCGCTGCGGGTGGTGGTCTCGCTGGCCGCCTTGATCGCTTCGAATTCGCTGACCAGCCAGGCGCCGAACTCGCGGGCCTGCAGCGCGTTCTCGAACAGGAACACCGGGGCGCGCTGCATGGAGTGCTTGACCACGGTAGTGCGCACGCCGCCGGAGGCGCTGATGGCGCGCATGCCGCGGCTGTAACTGGCCACCAGGGTGCCCTCGGTGGTGGCCATCGGTACGTAGTAGTCGCCCTGCGCATGCTCGCCCTCGATGCGCAGCGGGCCGGCCAGGCCCAGCGGCATCTGCACCACGCCGATGAAGTTCTCGATATTGCCGCGGGTCACCTGCGGGTCGATGGCGTACCGGCCCACCGTGTCCAGCGCGGCGCCGGTCTGTTCCTTGACGAAGTCGCGGCGTGCGCCGGCCTGCTCGGTGGTGTAGTCGTCGGCGGGGTTGCGGGGAATCGGGGCGCCTCTGGACATGGTGATTTCCTGTGCTCGGAAGGGGGGAGCCTCTGAGTCTGCACAACGGCGATGCGGCCGGCATGCCCGACTACGCCATCCACGTGACCCAGCGCGTCTTTTCGCGGCGATGGCGGCTGCGGACCGGTTGAGTGTGGCCCAACCGCCAGCGCCGGAAACGAAAACGGAGGCCGTAGCCTCCGTTTTCCATGCGAGCGGCGAGGCTTACAGCACCTCGAACAGCCCGGCAGCGCCCATGCCACCGCCGACGCACATGGTCACCACCACGTACTTCACGCCGCGACGCTTACCTTCCAGCAGGGCGTGGCCGACCATGCGCGCGCCGCTCATGCCGTAGGGGTGGCCGATGGAGATGGCACCGCCGTTGACGTTGAGCTTGGCCGGATCGATGCCCAGCTTCTCGGCGCTGTACAGCACCTGGCAGGCGAACGCCTCGTTGAGCTCCCACAGGCCGATGTCGTCGACGGAGAGGCCGTGCTGCTTGAGCAGCTTGGGTACGGCGAACACCGGGCCGATGCCCATCTCTTCCGGGGCCAGGCCGGCCACGGCGATGCCGCGGTACAGGCCCAGCGGCTGGATGCCGCGCTGGGCGGCCAGGGCGCCGCTCATCAGCACGCAGGCGCTGGCGCCGTCGGACAGCTGACTGGCGTTGCCGGCGGTGATGCAGCCGCCCTCGATCACCGGCTTGAGCTTGGTCAGGTCCTCCAGCACGGTCTGCGGACGGTTGCCTTCGTCCAGGCTCAGGGTGACTTCCTCATAGCTCACCGCGCCGGTTTCCTTGTCGACCAGCTTCTTGCGCGCGGTGACCGGCACGATCTCGTCGGCGAACAGTCCGGCGGCCTGGGCGGCGGCGGTGCGCTGCTGCGACTGCAGGGAGTAGGCATCCTGCGCCTCGCGGCTGATGTTGTAGCGCTTGGCCACCAGCTCGGCGGTCTGCAGCATCGGCATGTAGGCGTGCTCGGCCATCTTCACCACGGCCGGGTCGTAGTCGGTGGCAGTCCACTTCATGTGGGTGTTCTGCACCAGGCTGATCTGCTCCTGGCCGGCGCCGACGGTCACGGCCATGCCGTCGACCATGATCTGCTTGGCGGCGATGGAGATGGCCATCAGACCGGAGGCGCACTGGCGGTCGATGGTCTGGCCGCTGACCGACAGCGGCAGGCCGGCGGCCAGCAGCGACAGGCGCGCCAGGTTGGTGGAGGCGGTGCCGCCCTGCATGGCGGTGCCCATCACCACGTCCTCGATCTCGGCGGCCTCGATTCCGGCGCGCTCGACCGCGGCGCGCAGGGCGACGGCGGCCATGGACGGCGACTTGAGGTCGTTGAACGCACCGCGGAAGGCCTTGGCGATCGGCGTGCGGGCAGTGGAAACGATGACGGCGTCTTGCATGGCGGAAATCTCCTGTTGTTGTGTCAGTCGCGCAGCAGGCGGGCGAGCGCCGTGCGCAGGGGGGCGGGAATCGGTACCGGGCGGTTGCTGGCACGGTCGACGAACACGTGAACGAAGCGCCCGGCGGCGCAGGCCTCGTCTTCGCCGGCCTTGAAGATGGCCAGCTCGTACTGCACCGAGCTGTTGCCCAGCTTGCCGACGCGCAGGCCGACCTCGATGCGCTCGGGGAAGGCGATGGAGGCGAAGTAGTCGCACGACGAGCTGACCACGAAGCCGATGACCTGGCCTTCGTGGATGTCCAGGCCGCCGACCTCGATCAGGTAGGTGTTCACCGCGCTGTCGAAGAAGCCGTAATAGACGACGTTGTTGACGTGGCCGTAGACGTCGTTGTCGTGCCAGCGCGTGGTGATCGGCTGGAAGTGCGCGTAGTCGGCGCGGCGGTGCTGCGGTGGGTTCATGCTCGGTCCTCGTGCTTGCCTGTCACCCTAAGAGGTCGCGGTGGCGCGGCATACTTTGATTCGTGGGCTGTATTGCGGGCTATTGGTCAGTCGTGGCCCGGATCCGTTTCGGGAGGCGGGGGGGGCTGTTTCCCGGATTGCATCCGGGCTACGGGGCTGCTCCGCGTTGTCTGCTCTCCCTCTCCCCGACCCTC
>NZ_JAMXBF010000016.1 GCF_023823685.1 Pseudomonas subflava | reverse complement strand
GATCACCGCGACGAGGGTGGCGACCACGGCGGAGGCGCGGAACTCGTCGAGGGTGGCGAAGGCCGCGTCCTGGTCCAGCACCAGGGCGACGTACCAGTTGGCCGAGGGCAGGCCCTGCAGCGGGGTGAAGGCGATGAACTGGGTCTTGCCGTCCACCTCGACCTCGCTGACGCCGGCCTGTACGCGCGGGGTGTCCTGCGGGTACAGCTCCTTGATGTCCTTGAGGGTGAAGGCGCTGTCCGGGTGCAGCAGCACCTTGCCCTGGGCGCTGACCAGGAAGGCATGGCCGTGGCCCTGGAACTTCAGCGAGCCGATCAGCTGGGCGATGTTCTCCAGATCCATGTCGGCACCGGCCACGCCGACCATCTGGCCGCCGCGGCGCACCGGGGTGGCGATGGTGATCACCAGCTTCTTCGACGAGGCGGCGATGTAGGGCTCGGTCAGCGCGCTGCCCTGGGCGGCGCTGGCCGCCTGGTACCAGCCGCGGGCGCGCGGGTCGTAGTCGGCCGGGCGGTTGCCGGCGGGCACCGAGGTCATGGCGCCGTCGGCGCCGCCGAAGTAGGTGAGCTGGAAGCCCTGGGCATACACCGGCAGGCTCAGCGCGGCCTGCAGCGGCTCGCCCTGTTCGCCATTGGCGGCGAGCTGCTGGGCCAGCGATTCGACCAGCTGGATGCGGCCGTCCAGCCAGGTCTTGATGTTGCGGGTAGCGAGTCCACCGACTTCCTGCAGCGAGGCGTGCACCTCGTCGCTCAGCGTCTGGCGCTGGCGGTAGTCGTTGAACAGCACGAACAGGGTGAACGCGGTGATCGTCACCAGCGAGGCGGCGAGTAGGATCTTCTGGCTGAACTTCAGGTTGGAAAGCATCGCAAGTTATCCATCGAGGGTGCGGGCAGGTACGGCAGTTATCGCAGCGGGTCGTGTCCGTCGCGTGTCATCGTCCCGCTCGGTCGCCCACCGCGATCCGTCCGGCGAGGTCGGAAGGCAGGTCGGCGAGGGACGAGCGGGGTGAGCGCGGCGCTGTACGCCGCGCGGCCTTACCGGCGTTGGAGGTCTTGTGGTCCGGAGGGCATCGCGCGCGCCGGAGAAGGTCTTCGGCGTGCGGCAAAATTATCGGCACCCAGCCGGCAAACATGGGGCCGACTTCGGTCGGATTTGCGGCAAAAAGCTATGGCTTTGAGCCTCGCCGCGGCTCAGCGACCGGCGGCGCGCTCGCCACGCAGGGTCATGATGGCGCTGGTGACGGTGGCGACCACCTTGCCGTCGTCACGATGGATGTCGCACTGGTAGTGGCAGAGCGTGCTGCCGCGGTGGGTCGCCCGGGCCAGCGCGCGCAGGCGCGATTGCCACACCGGACGCAGGAAGGTCGCCTTGAGGTCGATGCTGGTGAAGCTCTCGCCCTCGTTCATCAGCGTGGAATGGGCGGTGCCGATGGCGGCATCGGCCAGCTCGCAAAGCAGCCCGCCGTGCACGGTGCCCTGCTGGTTGCCGTGGCGCACCGCGTCGACGTGCAGCTCGATCTCCGCCAGGGCCTCGCCGATATCGATGATGCGATATCCGAGCAGCTGCGAGATTGCGGTGGGGTAGAGCATGTGTGTCTCTTCGCCCGGCGCGAGGGTGCCTGCCAGCTGGCGCTGCAGGTATTCCAGAACCGGCAGATAGCCCGAATTTCCCTTCATGTGCGTCCTCCAGACGGATGCGCTGAAAAATTACCCTAACTTATGCCGGTGCCCACGGTCACTGCTTCGGGTCTGATCAACTCGAGGGCACAGACAATGATGATTACCGGGATGGTGGTGGTGTTCTTTCTGATTGTCGGCTGGCTGTGTCTGGATGCCATAGGCTCCTGAAAACGAACAGGCTTTCGCGCCCCCCTGCCTAGCGGCTGGCGAGGAAGTTCACCAGCTGCCGCGCGTGGGGCGAAAGCGCCTCCCAACCCTGGATGCAGATGCGCAATTCGCGGGTTGCCCAGGCGTCTTCCAGCGTGACCAGCGCCACCGGCAACTCCAGCGCCAGGCGCGCCGCCGTGGCCTCGGGCAGCAAGGCCACACCGGCGCGTTGCGCCACCAACTGGGCGATGGCGTCGAAGCTCGGCGCGCGCACGCGCACCTTCAAGGGCATGGCGTACTGGGTGGCGCGCTCCTCGATGAAGCGCTGCATGGCGCGCTCCGCCGGCAGGCAGACGAAGGGGTAGTCGAGGGCATCGCGCAGCTCGGTCAGTTGACGGTCGGCCAGCGGGTGGTCGCGCGGCACCAGCATCACCAGCTTGTCGTCGCGAAAGGGCAGCGACAGCAGCCCGCCGGTGGGCAGGTTGCCGTCGTACACGCCAATCTCGCTTTCCCCCGATTGCACCGCGTGCAGCACCTCGGCGCTCTTCTGCTCGACCAGCTGCAGATCCACTTCCGGGTAGTCGGCGAGGAACGGCCCCAGGGTCGCCGGCAGAAAGGTGCTGTTGGCCACCGTGGTGGCGGACAGGCGCAGGGTGATGCGGTGCTGCCCGCCGAGCTCCTTCAGGGTTTGCTTCAGCCGCTCCGCCTCGCTCAGCACGCTGCGCGCCCGTTCCAGCACCAGGCGTCCGGCCGGCGTCGGCGTCATGCCGGCGGCGGTGCGGGTGAACAGGGCTAGGCCGCAGCGTTCCTCGAACAGGCGCAGGCGGGTGCTGGCGGCGGACACCGCCACCGGGATGCTCGCCGCGGCCTTGCTCAGGCTGCCGCTGCCGGCGATGGCGGCCAGCAGGCGCAGGTCGGCTAGATCGAAGTGCATGGGGTTTCTCCTTTCGCGAAGGCTTCCTTCGGGAAAATGCGATTCTAGCTCGCTGCTGTTCGCGTCAGAATAATGCCTTTCCCGCCTTCGCGTGCTGCCATGATCACCTCCCTGTACCAGCGCTGCCTCGCCGACGGCCGTCTGTTCGCCGTGATGTCGGCGGCCGGTTTCAGCCTCAAGGCCATCTTCGTCAAGCTCGCCTACGCCGCTGGGCCGGTGGATGCGGTCAGCCTGCTGGCCATGCGCATGGTCCTGGCGCTGCCGCTGTTTCTCTGGCTGCTGTGGCTCAGCCGCGCCCAGAGCGGCGCGCCGATGGGCCTGTCCGGCGTGCTGCGGGTGCTGCTGCTGGGCATGCTCGGCTACTACCTCTCCAGCCTGTTCGACTTCTACGGCTTGGAATACATCAGCGCCGGGCTGGAACGGCTGATCCTGTTCACCTATCCGACCCTGGTCCTGCTGCTGCAGGCGGTGGCCCTGCGTGAGCGGCCGAGCCGGCGCACGCTGCTGGCCATGGGCATCTGCTACCTCGGCCTGGGCATCGCCTTCGTCCACGACATCGGCGTGGCCGATGCCGGCGACCAGGTGCTTCTCGGCGCCGCCTGGGTGTTCGCCAGCGCGGTGACCTACGCCCTGTACTACTTCGGTACTGGGGTGCTGGTGCAGCGCATCGGCTCCATGCGCCTGGCCGGGCTGGCCGGCACGGCCTCGTCGTTCATGGTGCTGGCACACTTCGCCGTGAGTGGCGGCTCGTTCGCGCAACTGGCCAGCCTGCCGAGCGAGATCTGGCTGTACGCCGCGCTGATGGCGCTGTGCTCCACCGTGCTGCCGATCTACTGGATGGCCCTGGCTGTGCAGCGCCTGGGGCCAACGCAGACCGCCGCCATCGGCAACCTCGGTCCGGTGCTGACCATCTTCGCCTCCTGGGCGCTGCTCAGCGAGGCCATCTCGGTCTACCAGCTGGCGGGCCTGGGACTGGTGATGTTCGGCATCTCGCGGCTCAAGCCGGCGGCCGCCAAGGTCGAGCCGAGCGAGGAGAAGAGAGGCTGTCGGCTGCCGTTCGGCAACCTGCTGGCACCGATGCTCAACCGCTCGGCGAGGCGCGAGCGGCGCAGCGACTAGCCGCCCAGCAGCTGGCGCAGGGCGCTGGGCGCAAGACCGGTCCAGCGCTTGAACGAGCGGCGGAAGTTGGTGGCGTCGTGGAAGCGCAGGTGGCTGGCTACCTCGTCGTTGCTGTAGCCCTTGATCTGGTACAGGTACAGCGCCACCAGCAGGCGCACCCGGTCGTGCTGCTCCTGGTAGCTGGTGCCGTGCTTGTGCAGCTTGCGCTTGAGGGTGGTCGGGCTCATGCCCAGGGCGGCCGCGGCATGCTCCAGGTTCGGCGCCTGGCGCACGTTGCGCAGCAGCCAGCGCTGCAGGGTGTCGAGCAGGCTGGCGCGGGTGCTGTGCTGCTCCAGCTGCTGGCGCGCCTGCTGGCAGGCCACCTGCGCGGTGCTCTGCACGGTCTGCGGCCAGGCGCGGGTCAGGTGCTCGCGGGGCAGGCGCAGCAGGTCGCAGGGCTGGCCGAAGCGCAGCTGTTCGCCCAGGTGCACCCAGTACTGCTCGATGTGTTTCGGCTGGGCATGACGGAAGTGGAACTGCCAGGGCAGCGCCTCGCCGCTCAGGCGTCGGCTCATGGCCACCACCGCGGTCATTTGCGCCTCCAGTAAAAAGCGCTGCTGTGCGCCGGCGCCGCAGCTGTCCAGCCAGTACAGGTAGGCGTGCTGCTCATCCAGCAGCAGGCGAGGGCTGAGCAGCGGCGAGAGCAGGGCGCGCAGCTCGCCGAGCAGCTCAAGCGCCTGCTGCAGGTTGTTGGCCAGCGCCAGCGCCTGGCTGGCAGCGCCGTGGTGGCCGGGCAGCAGGCGCTGGCCGAACAGGAAGCTGGTGTCGTCGGCGTCGAGCAGGCGCTGGGCGTTGTCTATCAGGGTGAGGAACTGCGCCGGGCTGATCAGGCTGTCGGCCTTGGGCACGTCCTCGAGGAACAGGCCGGTGCCGCGTAGCAGGCGGTGGCTGTCGATGCCGCGCGACAGGCACAGCTCGATCAGGCTGGCCGGCTGCTGGTGCGCGGCGATGCAGCGGCTGTCGTTCTCGTACCAGGGGCAGTGCAGGGCCATGTCAGGCGCTCAGCGCCAGCGGCTGCTTGGCCTTGGCCAGCGCCAGGTTGAGGCGCTGCAGCAGGCTCTCGGCGCTCTCCTGCAGGGCCATCACCTGGGCCACGCTGGCGCGCAGTTGAATGCGCTCGCCGTGCTGGCGCGAACGGTGCGCCAGGTGGCGCACGGCCTCGGCCAGCTCCCGGGCGATCTGCGCCGCCACCGTCTCCCCGGTGTTGGGCAGCACGGCGACGAAGCGGTCGCCGGCCAGGCGGCACAGCAGGTCCTGCTGGCGCAGGTTGAGCAGCAGCAGCTGCGGCACGGCCTGCAGCACGCGGTCGCCCTCGGCATGGCCGTAGCGCTGGTTGATCGCGTCGAAGCCGTCCAGGTCGATCATCACCAGCGACAGCGGCTGCTGCTCGCGCACGCTCTCCTGCAGGCCCAGCTCCAGCTGGCGGCGCAGGTAGTCGGCGGCGCCCAGCGGGGTCAGCTTGTCGAACAGGCGGTGCTCGCGGAACAACCGCTCGCGCTTCTCCATCTGCGCGCTGATGGCGCGCTGCTCGAGATGCCAGTGGTAGATGCCGAGGGTGAGCAGCAGCAACCCGACCGGCATGGGTGCGGATTCCAGCCAGTGGTCCCAGGTGACGGCGTCGGGCATGGCGATGAACTCGTCCAGGCAGTCCACCCACCAGGAGAAGAACACCAGCCCCAGCCCCAGGGCCAGCAGGTTGGTGACGCGTCCTGCCGGGCGGCCATTCAGCAGCAGCCCGAGCCAGACCAGGCAGAGCAGGGCGGAGCCACCCTCGCCGAGGATGTCCAGCCACACCCAGTCGCTCAGCGGCTTGATGTCACCGGCGCCCAGGTGCAGCAGCAGCGCGGCATTGGCGGCCAGCAACAGGGCGGCAAGTTTCAGGCGGTGCAGGCCGAGCAGCGAAGGCATGGTAATTCCCCGAGTGAGCATTCGTGCGTCAGCAGAGCAGAGCCATATGACCGAATGGTTGCAGCGGGGGAGGTCGAATCGGCCCAGAGCGGCGGGCGGATTTTTTGCCGATCCGCGCCCACATCGCCAAAGTTCGGGCCTCGTAAGGCCGAGCGCAGGTCATTGCGGACCGGCAATCGGGGTCAAATAGGCTCAGAACGGTGCTGAAAAGGCGGCGAAACGGCGCGCCCGCCGCGGGCTGTCACGGAAGCGTCACAGGGCTCTCCCAGCATGCCGTCCCAGGTCGCCGGACTTGCCCCGGCGCAACGCTCATCTGGGGAGAGAGCCGCATGTACAAACGCCAACTCAACGCCCGCCGCGCGGGCTTTTCCGTCAGCGTCCTGGCGCTGGCCATCGCCGCCATGCCGGCGTGGGCGCAGGAGAACGCCGTCGAGCACGTCCACGTGGTCGGCCAGGCCGCCAGCATCGATCAGGCGCTCAAGGAACAGCGCCGCTCCGACAGCGTGCAGAACACCGTGCACGCCGATGGCGTGGCCCAGTTGCCGGACCAGAACGTCGCCGAAGCCACCCAGCGCCTGCCGGGCGTGAGCGTCGAGCGCGACCAGGGCGAGGGCCGCTTCGTCAGCGTCCGCGGCCTGGGCCCGGACCTCAACAGCGTGAGCATCAACGGCACCCTGATTCCCTCGCCGGAGGCGGACCGCCGCGCGGTGGCCCTCGACGTGCTGCCGTCCGAACTGGTGCAGTCGCTGTCGGTGGTCAAGACCCTGACCCCGGACATGGACGCCAACTCGCTCGGCGGCACCATCGAGGTGGAGAGCCTGTCGGCCTTCGACCACGAAGGCCTGTTCTACACCGGCAGCGCCGAGGCCAGCTACGACGACCACACCGAGCAGACCAGCCCGAAATTCTCCGGCGCCATCAGCGACCGCTTCAGCCTCGGCGACGGCATCGACAACTTCGGCGTGGCCGCGGCGCTCAGCTGGCAGCAGCGCGACTTCGGCTCGGACAACGTCGAGACCGGCGGCGACTGGGACTTCGAGGACGGCGACCGGCTGCAGCAGTTCGAACAGCGCGACTACGACATCCGCCGCGAGCGCAGCGGCCTGGGCCTGAACTTCGACTACCGCCCGGACGACTTCAGCAGCTACTACCTGCGCACCCTGTACAGCCGCTATCGAGACACCGAGACCCGCAACGCCGCCGGCATCGAGTTCGCCGACGCGCAACTGCCGGGCGAGGGTGGCGAGGCCGAGGGCTGGCGCGAGGTGAAGGACCGCGAAGAGACCCAGGAAATCCAGTCCTACGTGTTCGGTGGCGAGCGCCTGATCGGCCGCTGGACCCTGAGCGGCCAGGCCGGCTACAGCCAGTCCAGCGAGGACACGCCGGGGCACATCGGCGGCGCCCTGTTCGAGGGCAACGACGCCTTCGCCGACATCGGCTTCTCCGACGCCGAGAAGCCGCGTCTGAACGCCGGCGATGCCTTCTACGACCCGGCCAGCTTCAGCCTGAGCGAAGTGGAATGGGCCGAGGAGAACACCGAGGACACCGAGAAGAACATCAGGCTCGACGCCGCCCGCGACTACGAGCTGGCCGGCCACGCCGCCCAGGTCAAGTTCGGCGGCAAGCTCAGCCGCCGCGACAAGGACAACGACACCGACATCTGGACCTACGAGGACCTCGGCGACTTCGGCTTCAGCGACGAGCAGCTGGGCATGGACAACTTCACCAAGGGCCGGGTCGATTACAGCCTGGGCCGCTTCGGGCCCGGCCTGTCGGCGGACCGCATCGAGGACCTGATCGGCGGCCTGGACCGCAGCGAGTTCTTCAACGAGGAGGAGTCGCGGGTCAACGACTTCGACATGAGCGAGGACATCGACGCCGCCTACCTGATGCACACCCTCGACATCGACGACCTGCGCATCATCGCCGGCGTGCGCTACGAGGGCACCGAGTTCAAGGCCAAGGGCACCGGCATCCGCGACGGCGACTACGAGGGCATCGAGGCGAGCAACGACTATCACCATTGGCTGCCGGGCCTGCACGCCCGCTACCAGCTGGACAAGAACACCCAGGTGCGCGCTGCCGTTACCCACAGCGTGGTGCGGCCGACCTTCAGCCAGCTGGCGCCGGGCTTCGTCATCGACGGTGACGAGGCCAGCTTCGGCGACCCGAGCCTCGACCCGCTGGAGTCGCGCAACTTCGACCTCGGCATCGAGCACTACCTGGGCCGCGCCGGCGTGGTGTCCGCCTTCGTGTTCTACAAGGACATCGAGAATTTCGTCTACAACGCCGACCTGGCCGGCACCGGCGACTGGGTCGACTTCGCCGAGGCCAACACCTTCGCCAACGGCGACAACGCCGACCTGTGGGGCCTGGAGCTGGCCTACTCGCAGAAATTCGACTGGCTGCCGGCGCCGTGGAACGGCCTGCTGCTGGGCGCCAACGCCACCTTCAGCCGCTCCGACGCCAACATCAGCGGCTACGACGCCGACAGCGGGCGCAACCTGGAGCGCGACATCGACCTGCCGTTCCAGTCCGACACCGTCGGCAACCTGATGCTCGGCTGGGAGAACGACAAGCTCAGCCTGCGCCTGTCGGCCAACTACAAGTCCGACTACCTCTACGAGGTTGCCGGCATCAACGACGAGGCCCACGACCTGCACGTGGACGACCAGGTGTTCGTCGACTTCAGCGCCAACTACTTCCTGACCAAGCAGCTGCAGCTCAACTTCGAGGCGCAGAACCTCACGGACGAAAGCTACTACGTCTACACCGGACGCCACGCCTACAACGCCCAGTACGAGGAATACGGCCCGACCTACAAGCTCGGCCTGACCTTCACCCATTTCTGACCCACGCCCCGTACCGACCAACGCAGGGTGCGCCGCGCGCACCGACAGCGCCGCAAAGCCACCGGTGCGCATGGCGCGCTCTACGGGATGTGCGTGCGCTGTTGGCCGGCGCCCCGCAGTTCGGCAGGCGGTCGATCGTGGATTGCAAAGCTTTCGACAAGGACTACCCACGCAATGAATCCGTTGTTCCCCCGTTCCCTGCTGCTCGCCAGCCTGCTGTTGGCCGGTTGCGAGCAGGTTCCACCGGCGGTCTCCGCCGCCACGCCGAGCCTTGGGCTGAATGCCTGGAGCGCTTCAGGCCAGGTCGAGGCCGAGGACCTGCGCTTCGCCGGCGAACAGCGCCTGGCCGCCAGTGAGAAGCGCGGCCTGTTGCTGCTCGACGCCCAGGGCGCCGAGCTGGCGCGCCTGCCCGGGCGCTTCTCCGGCCTCGACAGCCGCGAGCTGAACGGCCGCCTGCTGGTCGCCAGCCTGGACACCGCCAGCCAGCACCCGACCCTGGCGCTGCTCGACCCGGCCGCGCGCCAGTGGGGCCGCACCCTGGCCCTGCCGGCGCGTGACTACGCGGTGAACGGCCTGTGCCTGTATCGCGACGAGGCGGCCAACCTCTACCTGTTCCTGGTGGGCGAGGAGGGCCGCGGCGAGCAGTGGCTGGTCGGCGCCGGCAGCCGGCTGCGCGACGAGGCGCTGCGCGTGCGCGGCCTGCCGCTGCCGCCGCAGGCCGAGTTCTGCCAGGTCGACGATGCCGCCAGCCAGCTGCTGGTCAACGAAGAGAACGTCGGCCTGTGGGCCTACCCGGCGCACCCGGAGGCCGAGGCCAGCCGCGTGGCGGTGGACATGGTCGAACCGTTCGGCGGCCTGGAGCAGGGCGTCGGCGCCATGGCCAGCGTGCCGGGCGGTGTGCTGGCCCTGGATGCCGGCGCCGGCAACCTGCACTTCTACCAGCGCCAGGGCGAGACCTGGCAGGCGGCCGGCACGGCAACCCTGCAGGGGTTGCAAGAGCCCGAGCGGCTGGCCGCGCGGCCGACCGCCAAGGGCATCGAACTGCTGGTGCAGGACGACGGCAGCGGCACTCTCTACGAAGGCCTGCTGGCCTGGCAGCCGCAGCCGGCGCAGATGCCCGCGCCACTGGCCAATGTCGCCGCGCTGCGCCAGAGCGAGCCGGTCGCGCGTCACGGCGACGCCGCCGACGATCCGGCGATCTGGGTCGACCCGGTCAACCCGGCGCGCTCGCGGGTGCTCGGCACCAACAAGAAGCAGGGCCTGCTGGTCTACGACCTCGACGGCAAACTGCTGCAGGACCTGCCGGTGGGCCGCCTGAACAACGTCGACCTGCGCGCCAACTTCCGCCTCGGCGGCGAGCGCGTCGACCTGGCGGTGGCGAGCAATCGCGACCGCAACAGCATCGCCGTGTTCGCCATCGACCGCGCCAGCGGCGCGCTGCGTGAGGCCGGCGAGATCGACACGCCGCTCGCGGAAATCTACGGCATCTGCCTGTTCCAGCCCGCCAGCGGCGAGCTGTACGCCTTCGCCAACGGCAAGGACGGCAGCTTCCTGCAGTACCGCCTGAGCGACGCCGGCGGCCGGGTGGACGGCGAACTGGTGCGGCGTTTCGCCGTGCCCAGCCAGCCCGAGGGCTGTGTGGCCGACGATCAGCGCCAGCGCCTGTTCCTCGGCGAGGAGAGCACCGGCGTGTGGGCGGTGGACGCCCGCGCCGACGGCCCCACCGAGCTGCAGGAGGTGATCAAGGTCGGCGACGCGCTGCACGCCGACGTCGAGGGCCTGGCCCTGTACCAGTCCGCCGACCGCGACTACCTGGTGGTGTCCAGCCAGGGCAACGACAGCTACCTGGTGCTCGACGCCGAACCGCCGTACGCCCTGCATGGCGCCTTGCGCGTCGGCCTCAACGGCGCGCTGGGCATCGACGGCGCCTCCGAAACCGACGGCCTGGAAGTCACCTCGGCAAACCTCGGCGGGCCCTGGAGCCAGGGCCTGCTGGTGGTGCAGGACGGCCGCAAGCGCATGCCCGAGGCCACGCAGAACTTCAAGTTCGTGCCCTGGAGCGAGGTCGCCCGCGCCCTCGGCCTGGAATAGCGCCTGTCATCAGCCGGTAACCGCCACGCCATCGAATAGCACCGTTCGCCCTCTCCTGCGGGAGAGGGTCGGGATGAGCGAACACTCAGCCCGCCATGCCAAGGAGCCACACCATGCACGCCACCCTCGAACAGATGACCGTCTGGAGCCTGGTCAGCGACGCCAGCCTGCTGGTCAAGCTGGTCATGCTGACCCTGCTCGCCGCCTCCCTGGCCAGCTGGTACCTGATCGTCCAGCGCAGCCTGCTGCTGGGCCGCAGCGAGCGCCTGGCGCGGGACTTCCTGCGCCGCTTCCGCGAGACCGGCGACCTCGCCACCCTGTACCGCGAGGGCGCCGAGCGCGGCGATGCGGACGCCACGCTGGAGCAACTGTTCCGCGCCGGCTACGGCGAGTACGCGCAGCTGCGCCGCGACCCCGGCGTGGCGCGCGAGACGCTGATCGACGGCGTCGAACGCAGCGTCCTGGTGGCCATCTCCGAACAGGAGGAACGCCTGGAGAAGTGCCTGCCGCTGCTCGCCACCATCGGTTCTGTCAGCCCCTACATCGGCCTGTTCGGCACCGTGTGGGGGATCATGAATTCCTTCATCGGCCTGTCCCAGGTGCAGCAGGCGACGCTGTCCACCGTCGCGCCGGGCATCGCCGAGGCGCTGATCGCCACCGCCATCGGCCTGTTCGGCACCGTGTGGGGGATCATGAATTCCTTCATCGGCCTGTCCCAGGTGCAGCAGGCGACGCTGTCCACCGTCGCGCCGGGCATCGCCGAGGCGCTGATCGCCACCGCCATCGGCCTGTTCGCCGCCATCCCGGCGGTGATCGCCTACAACCGCTTCTCCGCCCGCGTCGCTGCGCTCAGTACCCGCCTGTATGCCTTCGGCAACGAGCTGCAGGGCCGCCTGCAACGGCGCGCCCCCGGCGCCACCGGCGTGGCCCAGGCGGCCTGAGGAGAGGCGAGATGCGCAAGCCGCAGTGCAAGCACGGCCCCAAGGCCGAAATGAACGTGGTGCCCTACATCGACGTGATGCTGGTGCTGCTGGTGATCTTCATGGTCACTGCGCCCATGCTCACCCAGGGCGTGAAGATCGAGCTGCCCAAGGTGGCGGCCGAGGCGCTGCCCAGCGATACCCAGCAGCAGGTGCTGACCCTCTCGGTGCAGGCCGATGGCGGCTACTACTGGAACCTCGGCAGCGAAGTGGACACCGAACACCGCACCGACAGCGCGGTGAACCTGGAGGAGATGACCAGCAAGGTCGGCGCGCTGATCGCCGCGCGCGGCGACACCCAGGTGTACATCCGCGCCGACGGCCACGCCGACTACGCCACGGTGCTGGCCGGCATGGCCGCGCTGCAGCGGGGCGGGGTGAGCAACCTCGGCCTGATCACCGAGGCGCCGCAGTGAGCGCGCTGGCCATGTCCCGCTCGTCATCCCTGGTCCTCGCGTCGCCCTCCGGCGGCTGGCTGCGCGGTTTTGCCGCCGCTGGCGTGGCGGTGGGCCTGCATGCCCTGGTGCTGGCCCTGTTGCTCAGCCACTGGCAGGCCGAGGCGCCCGCCGCGCCGCAGGTGCGCACCCTGACCACGCGCCTGGTGACCCTGGCTCCGCCGGCGCCGCCACAGCCCGAGGTGGTGCTGCCACCGACACCGGCCCCGGAGCCCGCGCCGGCGCAGCCCGTGGAGGCGCCAAAGCCCGCCCCGCGCATCGAGCAGCAGAAGCTGGAACAAGCCGCCCTGGCGCGCAAACGCGTCGAGGAACAGCGCGAGCGCGAACGTGAAGAGCGCCAGCGGATGGAGCAGCAGCGCGTCGAGCGAGAACGCGTACGCCGCGAGGCCGAGGAACTGGCCCGCCAGCAGGCGCAGCAGCGCCAGGCCGAAGCCAAGGCGCGCGCCGACGCCGAAGCCGCCGAGCGCGCCCGCCAGGCCGAGGCTGCAGCGGCCGCCAGCCGCCAGTACCTGCCCATCGCCAAGGAGGCGCCGGACTATCCCGATCGCGCCCTGGACAAAGGCATCGAGGGCGACTGCACGGTGACCTACCGGGTGACTCCTCAGGGCCGCGTCGAAGACCCGCAGGTGCTCGGCGAATGCCACCCGCTGTTCATCCGCCCATCCCTGGCCGCCGCCCGCACCTTCCGCTACCAGCCCCGCGTGGTCGATGGCCGCGCGGTGGCGGTGGAAGGGGTTAAGAACACCTTCCACTACCGCATCGAATAACCCCCTCCCTATCGATGGGAGAGGGCGCAGGCCGTAGCCCGGATGCAATCCGGGAAACCTCCACAAAGAATCCACAGAGACCCTCGATGAACGAGCACAGCCACTTCCACGCCAGCCTCGAAGCCCACGACGACATCGCCATCAACCCCAGCGCCAACACGCCGCTCGCCGAGCTCATCGACCCGCGCCGGCGCAACGTGCTCAAGGGCGGCCTGACCCTGGCCGCGCTGGGCTTCTTCGGCGGCGGCCTGACCGCCTGCTCCAGGGCCAGCGCCAGCCCGCTGCTGGGCTTCACGGGCGTGCCGGTGCAGCTCGACCCGCAGTTCGACAGCGTGCTGGTGGCCGAGGGCTACCGCGCCGTGCCGTTCTTCTCCTGGGGCGACCCGGTGGAAGCCGGCGCGCCGGCCTGGAACCCGGACGCCAGCGACGACTGGCAGGCCCAGCTCAAGCAGGCCGGCGACAACCACGACGGCATGGACTTCTTCGCCTTCCCCGGCGAGACCGACCGCGGCCTGCTGGTGATGAACCACGAGTACGTCAACCCGCCGCTGCATCCGTCCGGCAAGATCGACCAGAGCAAGCCGCGCCCGCTGGCCGAGGTGCGCAAGGAGCAGGCCGCCCACGGCGTCTCGGTGATCGAGGTGAAGCAGGGTGCCGACGGCCAGTGGCAGCGCGTGATGGATTCCGCCTACAACCGCCGCATCAGCATGCTCACGCCCATGCGCATCGCCGGCCCGCTGGCCGCCCACGAACAGATGAAGACCGCCAGCGATCCGAGCGGCCTCACCGTGCTCGGCACCCTCAACAACTGCGCCACCGGCGTCACGCCCTGGGGCACCTTCCTCACCTGCGAGGAGAACTGGCCCAACTACTTCATCAACCGCGACAAGGCCGACTTCGAGGCGCGCGTGTCGCACAAGCGCTACGGCCTGGCGAAGGAGGGCACCAGCAAGAACTACGCGTGGGAGACCGCCGACCCGCGCTTCGACGCCACGCCCTACGCCGACCAGCCCTACGGCGGCCACGTCAACGAGCCGCACCGCTTCGGCTGGGTGGTCGAGATCGACCCCTTCGACCCCAAGGCCCAGCCGATCAAGCGCACCGCCTTCGGCCGCTTCAGCCGCGAGTGCGCGGCGCTGAGCCTGGGCAAGGACGGGCGCATGGCCTTCTACTCCGGCGATGACGCCAAGGGCGAATACGTCTACAAGTTCGTCCCCTCCGGCCGCTTCGACGCCGCCAACCCCAGGGCCAATCGTGACCTGCTGGACGAGGGCACCCTGTACGCCGCGCGCTTCGATGCAGACGGCAGCGGCCAGTGGCTGGCCCTGGTGCACGGGCAGAATGGCCTGACCGCCGAGAACGGCTTCGCCAACCAGGCCGAGGTGCTGCTCAACGCCCGCGCCGCCGCCGACCGCGCCGGCGCCACGCCGATGGACCGCCCCGAGTGGGCCGCCGTGCATCCCGCCACCGGCGAGGTCTACGTGACCCTGACCAACAACGACGGGCGTGGCGACAAGCAACCCACCGACAAGGCCAACCCACGCCCGCACAACCTGCACGGGCAGATCCTGCGCTTCAACGAGAAGGGCGCCGACCCGACCGCCACCGCCTTCACCTGGGAGCTGTTCCTCCTCGCCGGCGAAGCCCGCGGCAGCAAGGACAAGGACGGCAAGCCGGTACCGGCCAACCTCACCGGCACCATCAACGGCGACCTGTTCTCCTCACCGGACGGCCTGGCCTTCGACGCGGCAGGGCGCCTATGGATCCAGACCGACTACGACGACATCGAACCGGTCATGGCCGGCATGGGCTGCAACCAGCTGCTCTGCGCCGACCCCGGCACCCGCGAAGTCCGACGCTTCCTGGTTGGCCCACGCGGCTGCGAAATCACCGGCTTGGCCTGGAGCCCGGACGGCAAGGCCATGTGGGCCAACGTCCAACACCCCGGCATCAGCTTCCCGGCCAGCGACGGCAAGACCCGCCCGCGCTCGACCACGTTGCTGATTACGCGGGTGGATGGTGGGGTGATTGGGGCGTGAAGAGCGAAGCCTAACGCCCGAGGTAAGCCGCGCCGGAAGGCGAAGCACGGAGCGCAGCCGCAATCGGAGCTTGTGGGCGCCTGCTTGACCACCCAGTTGGCACGCTACGCGAAGGCACGATATTCAACCTAATTCAACCTGTGTGCTGTCCATTGCGCTGCTGTACTTCAAGTGCAAACTTCCACCGTCAAATTTGAACAGGACGTCGACGTCACCTGCCTCATTGCCAAGATAGTCAATTTGACGAAGCGTACTTCCCGAAATGCTTGATAGTTCCGAGAGATTATTGAGCAGAAGCCCATGCTCAAGTGTTGAGTTAATTGGGGTGTCTGGTGCCTCTCCAGAGCGCCAGAAGACAGTACCCGGCTCAAAGTAAATTCTGTGCCATGTACCGGAAAATTGCAGATATGTGACGTTGGCATGATCTATCAGGCTCTTGCCGTCGTAGAAGTGTTGAAGCACTAAGCCAGAACACGCCTGGCCAACAATGGCGGGCTGCTCTCCTAAGAATTGGATGTGGCTAATATGAGCAGTCATGAGGCCTAACGATTAAGCTAATGGGCGGGCTTTAGCCTGTCCCAGTGAGCGAAGCGAACGATTTGAGCGTATTGTTATAAGCCACTAGCCTAGTAAATTTCAATTCGAATGTTTGGGCTGGCATGCACGCGAACACCGTAAGGAATTGCGGACTCTCCGTCGTACCGATTGCCAAAGCATTTTGCAGGTGCGAACTCTAAATACTCATTGGGCCACTTTTTAACATAGCGTACGCCCGAGCACTCAAGAAGCTTCATGGAAAATAAGGGTTGTTCGACGTCTTTATGAGAAAGCTCAAAGTAAACGTCCCCATCGTACGGGTATATCGTTAAGTATAATTTAGCCCCGCCTTTGTCCACTTTGTAGTGATAGCAAATACCATCCGGTTCAATTTCCGGAATGGTTTCAAGGCAGTTCAATACATCACTTTCGTCCCAAGCAAGCACACAAATCCCTCCGTGGTTTATAACGAAGCTAACGGGCAGGCAAAAGCGTAGCTTTTGACTGTCCAGCGAGCGAAGTGAGCGGCAGTTGAGCGCATTGTTAGCCGTGAAATTGCAATTCGTAATATGGGCATTTCTTGATGCTTGGATCGTATGAGACAAGCAGGAACGTTCTTGTTATGTTCTTCGGCTTTTTTATGTTGCATCCTCTTAAAAATGACTCAACTGCTATGCGATTTAATATGGGTTCGTCGGTGAATATAACTATTACATAGCCGCCTTCGTAAGGAGCCCCCTTTAACTCATTAAACCTTGAATCTTTTCGCGAAATCAGAGCCTCTAAGGACGATGTGAATTTATCCTGATCCCAGTCGGCCCATTCATAAATTTTTCCAGCCTTGTAAGCTTGTATTGCCTTTCCATCCACAAGCTCTGTGACCTCAATTGCCACTCGATTACCATCGGTGTCGAGTGCTTCGCAGTCGGGCGGATCATTCGGCCGGCCACGACGTTCTAGGGATGTGAATAAGGTTACTCCATCGGCCTTTAGTGATTCGACAAGGCTGGTTACCACTCCCCACTCTTCAATATCGCGATCCGCACCCCAGCCAAAGAAGTCCGCATATCCACGAGCTTTATTTCGCGCCTCGCGAATTATTTCTAGTAATTCTTTGTCTTCTTCAGTAGTCATTTTTCCTGGCTAACGATTAAGCTAAGGGGCCGGCTTTAGCCGGTCCCAGTGAGCGAAGCGAGCGATTTGAGCGCATTGTTAGACGGCAACTCAATTTTTATGCCTGCCATATTGGGCAACAAAAACTTCAGCTTCTTTCATGGTTTTTGGGTACTCCGCAAGGTAGCCACCCTCTAGCCGTATGGATTGGTACACAAGACCTGAATCTACAACGAACTTAACAACAAGCCATGCGTTTACATCGTCTTTTTTAGGCGCTTTGAATTTTCGACTCAGGCGCACTGTCTGCAGACCACAGTCAGGGCATTTGCGCGGCTCTTCGGATACCGGCCGCCGGAATGACTTGCGGCAAGCAAAACATACATGTGGGAAGAGATAAGAGCTATTAACTTTATCTGGCATGAAGCGCTTATGGTTCTTGAAGTTAGACACGATGCATCCTTGCCTT
>NZ_JAMXBF010000015.1 GCF_023823685.1 Pseudomonas subflava | reverse complement strand
GGCCGCCGGAATGACTTGCGGCAAGCAAAACATACATGTGGGAAGAGATAAGAGCTATTAACTTTATCTGGCATGAAGCGCTTATGGTTCTTGAAGTTAGACACGATGCATCCTTGCCTTCTAACGATTAAGCTAAGGGGCCGGCTTCGCCGGTCCCAGCGAACGGAGTGAGCGCTTTGAGCGCATTGTTAGGTTGCATTCTGCACATGATACGAGGCGAATGTATTTTTGGATTGGATTTTCAACCCACTTATTTTGGGGTTGTTGTCTGACCCTGTAGAGCTCCAAGTGTAACGCTCGCCGGAGTATGCGTGTATGACCTCGGAGCTGTCCCAGTAGAGACTTTCTAAAGCACTTTCATATTGAGCTATCCAGTCACCATCAAGAAACCAGAGGTCTTTGTAGTAGGCTGCAAAGTGTATTAGGTGTCCGTAATAGCAGTGCCCTTGTGAGTTTCCGAGCAAGCTGAACATGGGGCTGATTATTAGTGCTCCAGAGCTCCCTAAGCCTTCCAAAACTCGCCGGTTATGATTTTCAGCTTCTTTATCCCTGCTAAAGCAGTGAATGTGGCCGTAGACGATGCTGGACATTTTGAAATGTAACCTAACACTGGAGGTAACCGGCAGCCGTAGTGCGAAGCGCGGAGGGAACCCTAAAGCGCAGCTTTGGGGCTGTCCGGTTGACCGAGAAGTTAGGTGTGGCCGCAATATTCAAGAGAAAACGATCCTTTCAAATTCTTGCAGGGTATGAGCCCCCTGTATGGCATTGCCTTCACGATAAGAAGCAAGGGCGGATTTCAATTTCTCTTCTAGAAGTGCTTTGTCTATTCCCTTATGTCGCGAAGTGGCGTACTCAACCCCCCGCCTTAACTCCAAGAATGCGCGTTCAAGGTTGAGCTGATGGTCGTCGGCGAGATAGTCTGCGGGGATAAAATTATCAGGTGCACATACAATAACTTGCGCCAGAAAGTCGTAAAGATCTTCATAGCTTTCGACCCAATGCCAGTTTTGAGTAGTGCTCATAAACACCTAACTATAAATAGACACCAACTGGTGTATAAGAAACCGCCCAATTGGTGGATAAAATTCTTATTGCAGGTCAGCGCAAGGCTGTAAATAGCGGCTTTCGCAGCAGAAGGGGATGTTATGCACCAAGCCTGCAAGTCCTTTTGCCAGTGAGCTGGCTACTGCAGCAGACTAGCTTGCGAGTGTGTCGGGCTGCAATGCGTCGGTCAGTGCTAGATATGGCGCGAGGTATTGGAGAACAGGGCGCGCTCAGGCGCGCCGCTGGGTGTCGGCGGGTTGGGCGTCGCGCAGGGCGCGCAGGGTGAGGGCGTCCTGGTTCATTTGCTGGATCACGCGGTGCAGTTGCTGGCGCAGCACTTCGTCGCCGGTGCGTTCCGCGGCGCGCATCACGACGATGGCGGCGGATTCGTTGTTGGCGGCGACCTGATCGAGGGTCTTGCGCAGGAGTTTCAGGCTGGTCACGGCATGGGCCTTCTGGAACGAGAGCCGGCACCTTAGCGGGCGCTTGTGACCGGCGTATTGCAACGGATGAGACGCTCGTCGAGTGCTCTGGGGCGGGCCTGCTGGAGTGGCGTGGCGCCACCGGCGAATTTTTTCGAACCCTCGTGCCGCTTCGCCCTCGAACCCTGACCAACCTGTGATGGAGGAGGTGCAGGATGAAGCTGAAAGACATTTTCTGGGCACGGCGCGACTCCCAGGACGATGGCCGCGGGCTGCCGGGCGTCTCGGCTTCCCGCGCCAGCGAGGTGCGGCAGGAGCTGGGTTTCGATCCCGACTCGCCGGACCTCAGCGACCCGCAGATCGATCCGCCCTGGCCGGCGCGTATACCGCCGGCGGAGGGCGTGCTGTGCAAGCGTGCGCCCGGCGAGCAGTATCCGCCGTACGGTCTCTGATCCCTCCTGGCGCGATCGCGCCGACCCGGCCAGCGGTCGGGCTCTTTGATCCCCGGGCGCCGCTCGGCATGCCGTAGAATCGCCGCATCTCTGAAACTGGAGCGGCTCATGGGCGCCCGCTGGGACATCTTCTGCAACGTGGTCGACAACTTTGGCGACGTCGGCGTCACCTGGCGTCTCGCCCGGCAGCTGGCGGCCGAGCACGCGCTGGCCGTGCGCCTGTGGGTGGACGAGCCGGCGACCTTTCTGCGCCTGTGCCCCCAGGCCGATGCCACGGCCGAGCGCTGGCATATAGAAGGCGTCGAGGTGCTCCGCTGGCCGGCCGAATTCCCGGCGACGGAAGCGGCGGACGTGGTGATCGAGGCCTTCGCCTGCACATTGCCGCCGTGCTATGTCGAGGCCATGGCGGCGCGGTCGGCCAAGCCGCTGTGGCTCAACCTGGAATACCTCAGCGCCGAGGACTGGGTCGCCGGCTGCCACGGCCTGCCGTCGCCGCAAGCGGGCGGGCTGCAGAAGTTCTTCTTCTTCCCCGGTTTCGCCGAGGGTACTGGCGGACTGCTGCGCGAGGCCGGGCTGATCGAGCGGCGGCGCGCCTTTCAGGCGGACGCGTCCGCCCGTCACGCCTTTCTCGCCGGCATCGGCATCGAGCCGCTGGCTGGCGCCCGCCTGATCTCGCTGTTCGCCTATGAGAACGCCGCGCTGGCCGGCTGGCTGGAGGCGCTGGCCGGCGCCGCCGAGCCGACCCAACTGTTGGTGCCGCGCGGACGCATCGAGGGCGATCTGCGCCGCTGGCTGGGTGTGGAGACGCTGGAGGAGGGCGGCGTCTGCAACCGCGGCAGTCTGCGGGTGCATCTGCTGCCGTTCCTCAGCCAGGCGGATTACGACCGGCTGTTGTGGTGCTGCGACCTCAATGCCATCCGCGGCGAGGACTCCTTCGTTCGTGCCCAATGGGCCGGCCGGCCGTTGCTCTGGCACATCTATCCGCAGCAAGCCGGGGCGCACTGGGACAAGCTGGATGCCTTCCTCGATCTGTACTGCGACGCGATGCCGCCAGCGGCTGCCGCCGCGTTGCGGGCGCTGTGGCACGCCTGGAACGGCGAGGGCGACATGGCCTCGGCCTGGGCGGCGCTGCAGGGCCAGACACAGGCCCTGGCCGAGCACGCCGAACGCTGGTGTGCGGCGCAGGCCTCTCGTCCCGATCTCGCCTCGGCGCTGGTGCAGTTTCACCGAAATTGGCTATCATGCCGGGCCTAGAAATTTGTACCTCCATCCAAATCCGGATACTCGTATGAAAACCGCACAAGAAATGAAGGCCAACAGTGTGGCCCTGATCGACGGCCATCCGTGGCTGATCCAGAAAGCCGAATTCACCAAGTCCGGCCGCAACAGCGCCATCGTCAAGATGAAGCTGAAGAACCTGATCAACGGCTCCAAGACCGAAACCGTCTACAAGGCCGACGACAAGATGGAGCCGGTCATCCTTGAGCGCAAGGAAGTGACCCTGTCCTACATCAGCGGTGACGACTACGTCTTCATGGATCCGGAGTACAACTCCTACGAGCTGCGCGCCGAAGACCTGGAAAGCGTCCTGCCGTTCATCGAAGAAGGCATGACCGACGTCTGCGAAGCCGTGTTCTTCGAAGGCAAGGTGATCTCCGTTGACCTGCCGACCACCATCGTTCGCCAGATCACCTACACCGAGAACTCCGCCCGTGGCGACACCTCCGGCAAGGTCATGAAGCCTGCCAAGCTGCGCAACGGTACCGAAGTAAAAGTCGCCGACTTCTGCAACATCGACGACTGGATCGAGATCGACACTCGCGACGGTTCCTACAAGAGCCGTACCCAGGCGCCGTCGGCCTAAGCCGCCCGCCTCGAAGAAGCCCGGCCCGTGCGCCGGGCTTTTTTTCGCCTTCAGTTTCTCAGGCCGCGCTGCAGGGCCAGGTCCCAGGGCGGCACGGGGCCGAAGCGCTGCTTGAGGAACTCCAGCAGCAGGCGGGTGCGCGAACTGGCGTCGCTGGCCAGACGCAGGGCATAGATGCCACTGGGCTCGGCCGGCGGCAGGCCGTCGTCGCAGAGCAGCGGTACCAGCTCGCCACGCAGCAGGTGGTCGCCGATCAGCCAGGTCGGCAGGTGGGCGATGCCGAGGCCGGCGATGGCGCTGAACAGCAGGGCCTCGGCGTTGTTGGCGGTCATGCGCAGACGGCCCGGGCGCAGTAGCTGCAGGCGGCCGTCCACCTCGAAGCGCCAGGCGTGCGGCGGGGACAGGGCGTCCCAGTCCAGGCCGTCGTGCTCTGGCAGCTCGCGCGGGTCGCGCAGCAGACCTCGGCGGCGCACGTAGTCGGGGCTGGCGCAGAGGATGCGCACCATGGGCGCCAGCGGAGTGGCGACCAGGCGGGTGTCGGCCAGCGGGCCGATGCGCAGCACCAGGTCCACCTCGCCCAGGTGCTCGCCCTGCAGGTCGACGAAGCTGTCGATCAGCCGCAGCTGCACGTCCAGCCCGGGATAGGCGGTGAGGAACTCGGCGATGGCGGGCGCCAGGTGCCGACGACCGAACGGCGCGGGCGCGTCGATGCGGATCAGTCCTTCCGGTGCGCTGCTCAGTGCCACCGCCTCGGCGCGGGCCTGGCGCAGTTCGGTGAGGATGCGCCTGGCCCGTTCGGCGAATGCCAGGCCCGCCGGAGTGGCGCGCACGGCGTGGGTGCTGCGGACCACCAGGGCGCAGCCCAGGGTGCGCTCCAGCGCATCGACGCGGCGCGCGACGGAGGAGGGTGTGAGTTGCTGGCGCCGCGCCGCGGCGGAGAAGCTGCCGGTGTCGAGCACGTCCAGGTAGAGTTCGAGAGCGTCGGAGTTCATGGAATGCCTTTGCGTGAATCGCAAAGCCATTGTGCGCTGCTGTGCGTTTCCCCGCCAGCCGCGGCCGGCTAGCATGCCGCCACCCTGAAGGAGAGCCCATGAGCCTGATCGATCTGTTGTTGAACCTGCTGCTGGGCCTGGCCATGGGCACCGTCGGTGGCCTGTTCGGAATCGGTGGCGGGCTGGTGGCGATTCCCGCCCTGGGCGTGCTCTTCGGCCTGGACCAGCAACTGGCCCAGGGCACGGCGTTGGTGATGGTGGTGCCGAATGTGGTGCTTGCCTTGTGGCGCTACAACCAGCGCAACCGCATCGAGCCCAAGCATGCGCTGCTGCTCAGCGTGACGGGCTTTTGCTGCGCCTGGCTGGCCTCGCTCTACGCCGTGGAGCTGCAGGCAGAGCGCATGCGCATGGCCTTCGTCGGCTTCCTCGTCGTGCTGGCGATCTACAACCTGGCCCGGTTGTTCATGCGCAACGCGCCGGCGTCGGCGCAGCTGCGCCACCCCTGGCCGTGGCTGGGGGTGGTGGGCAGCGCGGCGGGCGCGCTGGGCGGCATGTTCGGCGTCGGCGGCGCGGTGCTGGCGGTGCCGGTGCTGACCAATATCTTCGGTGTCGGCCAGCTCGCGGCCCAGGGCCTGTCGCTGGCCCTGGCCCTGCCGAGTACCGGCGTGACGCTGCTGACCTACGCCGTGCACGATCACGTCGACTGGAGCATGGGCATCCCGCTGGCGGTGGGCGGGTTGCTCAGCATCAGCTGGGGCGTGAAGCTGGCCCACGCGATGCCGGAGAAAGTGCTGCGCGGGCTGTTCTGCGGCTTTCTGGTGATCTGCGCAGTGTTGCTGGCGTTGCGGGGGTAGCGTTCTGCGGCGCCGCGGGCGGTGCGCACGGCGCACCCTACGGTGAGGTCGGCGGGCAACTCAGAGGCGAAAGCCTTCGGCGATGTGCTCGGCCAGGGTATCGATCACCTGCGACTGGCGCTGCGGGTGGCGCAGCAGCACGATGCTGGTCATCGGCAGCGTGGGCAGGCCCTCCGCCTCGCCGAGGATGCGCATGTCCGGGGTGATCAGGCTGCGCAACTGGGCGGTGACCGCCAGGCCAGCGCCGACCACGGCGAAGATCGCCGACAGGCTGGGGCTGGTGTAGGCGATGCGGTAGGGCCGCTCCATGGCGTCCAGCGCGTTGCAGGCCCAGGCGCGGCAGAAGCACCCGGAGTTGAACATGGCCAGCGGCATGGGGTTCTGCTCGTGCGGCGTGAAGCCCTGGGCCTCGGCCCAGACGAAGCGCTCCTGGCGCAGCAGCTGGCCGATCTCCTTGCCCGGCTCGCGGGTGACGATGGTCAGGTCCAGGTCCTGGCGTTGCAGCAATTGCCCGGAAGTCTCGCAATGCACTTCCACCTGTACCAGCGGGTAGGCCTGGGCGAAGCGCGAGAGGATGTCCGGCAGAAAGCGCATCACGTAGTCGTCCGGCGTGCCGATGCGCACGGCGCCGACCATGTGCGGCTCGCGCAGGGTGTTGAGCACCTCACCGTGCAGCTTGAGGATGCGCCGTGCGTAGCCCAGCAGCACCTGGCCCTCGGGCGTGAGGCGCACCTGGCGGCCGTCGCGCTCGAACAGGGTGCGCTGCACCACGTCGTCTTCCAGCCGCTTCATCTGCATGCTGACCGCCGACTGGGTGCGGTTGACCGCCTCCGCAGCGCGGGTGAAGCCGCCGTTGTCGGCGATGGCGACGAAGCTGCGCAGCAGTTCGGTGTCGATGCTGGGGTAATGCGCCATTCATCAATCTCCAAGATGCGTCGCATAAGAAACATTCGTTGGATTGATCTTAATCGCGAACGGAAACTGGCGCCAACCCCACAGGGAGGGCGTGAAGATGAAAAGTCAGAAAGGGTATGCACTGGCCCACTCGATATCCTTCGAGCGGGTGCGGCCGGCCATTCGCATGCAGGCATGGTGGGCACGTTTCAAGCGCTGGCAGCAGCTGGCGCGTGAAAGGCGGCAGCTGGCGATGCTCGGCGATGAGGCGCTCAAGGACCTCGGCCTGAGCCGCGCCGACGTGCTGCGCGAGAGCGAGCGGCCGTTCTGGGACGACCCGCGCGGCCGCTGAAGCGCCGACGAATCCCGCTAAAAGACAAGGAGTTCCAATGTCCCGCTACCACCTGGCCCAGCTCAATATCGCCAGCATGAAGGCGCCGCTGGAGTCGCCCGATATGGTCGATTTCGTCAACAACCTGGAGCGTATCAACGCCCTGGCCGAGGCGTCGCCCGGCTATGTCTGGCGCCTGCAGGACGAAGCCGGCGATGCCACCGCCATTCGACCCTTCGGCGACGAGGTGCTGGTCAACATGTCGGTATGGACCGACGTGCAGTCGCTCAGCGACTACGTCTACACCTCCGCCCATACCGAGATGCTCAAGCGCCGCCGCGAATGGTTCGACAAGGTCGAGCAGGCGCACCAGGTGCTCTGGTGGGTGCCGGCGGGGCACCGGCCGGGCGTGGCGGAGGCGGCCGAGCGCCTGGCGCACCTGCGCGAGCACGGAGCAACGGCCCACGCCTTCACCTTCCGCCGCGCTTTCGCCGCACCGGACGCGCTCGTCGAGCGCTGCTAGCGGCCGGCCTGCTAGGCTTGGCCGCCATGAGTCTCTCCCTCTCGCTTGCCGAAGCCCGTCGCCTGGCGCTGGCCGCCCAGGGCTTCGCGCGCGCGCCGCGCGGCGCCATCGGTCATCGCCAGCTACGCACGCAGATCGAGCGTCTCGGCGTGCTGCAGATCGACTCGGTCAACGCCCTGGTGCGCTCGCACTACCTGCCGGCGTTCTCGCGCCTCGGTCAATACGATCCGGCGCTGCTGGACGATCTGGCCTGGGGCAAGCCGAAGCGCCGCAGCCTGTTCGAATACTGGGGTCACGAGGCCTCGCTGCTGCCGCTGGAGCTGTATCCGCTGCTGCGCTGGCGCATGCGCCGGGCGGCGAACGGGCAGGGCATCTACCGCCAGCTGGCCGAGTTCGGCCGCCAGCGGCAGGACGTGATCCAGCGCGTACTGCAGGCGGTGCGTGAACAGGGCGCGCTCGGCGCCGGCAGCCTCAGTACCCGCGCCGAGCGCGCCGGCCCCTGGTGGGACTGGAGCGCGGAAAAAACAGCGATGGAGTGGCTGTTCGCCGCGGGCCAGGTGACCGTGGCTGGGCGCCGTGGCTTCGAGCGCCTGTACGATCTGCCGGAACGGGTGATCCCCTCCGCCCAGCTCGACCATCCCGAGCTCGACGAGGCCGAGGCCCAACGCCAGCTGTTGTTGCGCTCGGCCGACGCTCTGGGCGTGGCCACCGAGCGCGACCTGCGCGACTACTTCCGCCTGGATGTCGGCGACGCCAAGGCACGCATCGCCGAAATGGTCGAGGCCGGCGAACTGCAGCCGGTCGCGGTGCAGGGTTGGAAACAGCCGGGCTACTGCCGGGGTGAGCCGAGCGTTCCGCGACGAGTCAGGGCCAGCGCGCTGCTGTCGCCCTTCGACTCGCTGGTCTGGGAACGCGAACGCACCGAGCGGCTGTTCGGCTTTCGCTATCGCCTGGAGATCTACACCCCGCCGGACAAGCGGGTGTACGGCTACTACGTGCTGCCATTCCTGCACCACGAGCGCCTGCTGGCCCGGGTCGACCTGCGCAGCGAGCGGGCGCAGGGACGCCTGGCGGTGCATGCCGTGCATCTGGAAGAGGCGGTGCTGAGCGAGGAGGCGCTGCATGCCCTGGCCGAGGAGCTGCGCGCGCTGGCGCAGTGGCTGGGGCTCGATGCGGTGGTGCTGAACTGCCGCTCGCCGGTGGCCGCATTGCTGCGGCCGTTGCTGGAGGGCTAGGCCCGCCCGCACCGGATGGCGAGCGGGTTTCTAGGCTTAGTTCTCGGCAGCGATACGCTGGCGAATGTGCGCGGCGCGGTCGGCCGAGCCCGGGTGGGAGTCGAACATGCTGCTGTCTCCGCCGCCCAGTTTGGCTAGCTTGTCGAAGGCGCTGGCCAGACCTTCCAGTGGGATGCCGCGCTGCTTCAGCAGGTCGAAAGAGAAGTCGTCAGCGGCGCTTTCCTGGGACTGGGAAAACTGCGCGTTGACCAGTTCCTCGCCGAGGTCGCCCAGCTGCGAGCTGGATAGCGCCGAGACCGCGCCGTTGCCCGAGGAGGCTGCGGCGCCGCGGGCCACGGAGGTGGCGTAGGCGGCCTGCATGGCCTTCTTGGTGTGGCCGAGGGCAACGTGGCCCATCTCGTGGCCGAGCACGCCTTCCACTTCGTTGTCGTTCATCAGGTCCATCAGGCCGCTGTACACGCGCACGCAGCCGTTGGCCATGGCCCAGGCATTGACCTCGTCGGTCAGGTAGACCTTGTAGGTGACCGGAATGCCGTTGACCTGGCTGCCGAGGTTGGCGGCGATCTTCTCCAGGCGCTGGCTGTATTCGCTGCCTGCTGGAGCGATGGGGGCCTCGGCGTCCATCTGCACGCAGGCCTCGTCGGCCATGGCCTTCACTTCGGCGTCGCTGAGGGTGGCGGCCTGCATGGCCTGCATGCCGGTGCTGAGCATGGCGTCGGGGCTCATGTTCTGGCAGCCGCCGAGCAGGGTGGCCAGGGCCAGGGCGGAGAGGGAGAACTGCAGTTTCATGGTCATCGTCCTTGAAGGTGGAGGCATTGGAAGGCCAGAGGCGTCGGCATCCGGCCGGCGCGGCATTTTCGATGATCGGGGCGGGAGGGGGCGTGAAGCCGGTCGCAGTCCGCGATCCATGCGGCCTAGAGTTGGCCGATGCGCTCCAGCTCGCGCTGCAGCTCGGTGCGCCCGAGGCTGGTCAGCGGCAGTGCGAAGAAGGCACGGCAGCGCCGCTCGATGTGCACGAGGGTGGCCTGGAAGGCTGCGGTGATCTGTTCCTCGCTGCCCTGCACGTCGGACGGGTCGGCCAGGCCCCAGTGGGCCTTGAGCGCCGGGCCGAACCAGACCGGGCAGGCCTCGCCGGCGGCCTTGTCGCACACGGTGATGACGATATCCGGCGGGCAGTCGTCGAAGGCATCGTTGCCCTTGCTGCTCAGCCCCGCCGTGGCAATGCCGGCCGCCTCGAGGGTGGTCAGGCTGCGCGGCAGCACCTGGCCACGCGGGAAGCTGCCGGAGCTGACAGCCTCCAGGCCGGTTGGCGCCAGGTGGTTGAACAGGGCTTCGGACAGGATGCTGCGACAGCTGTTGGCCGTGCACATGAACAGGACTCGCATGGTCTCTCCTCCGCTCGCGGCGGCGTCAGGCGCCCAGGCGCAGGGCCAGGGCGGACAGGGTGATGAGCAGCACCGGCAGGGTCAGCAGGATGCCGACCCGGAAGTAGTAGCCCCAGGTGATGCGCAGGCCCTTGCGTTGCAGCACGTGCAGCCAGAGCAGGGTTGCCAGGCTGCCGATGGGGGTGATCTTCGGGCCCAGGTCGCAGCCGATGACGTTGGCGTAGATCATCGCCTCGCGCATTACGCCCTCGGCCTGCGTGGCGTCGATGGCGATGGCGCCGACCAGCACCGTGGGCATGTTGTTCATCAGCGAGGACAGGGTCGCGGTGAGCAGGCCGGTGCCGAGGGTGGCGGCCCACAGGCCGTGTTCCGCAAGGCGGTCCAGTATCGCGCTCAGCTGGTCGGTCAGGCCGGCGTTCTTCAGGCCGTAGACCACCAGATACATGCCCAGGGAGAACACCACCACCTGCCAGGGCGCCTCGCGCAGTACCCGGCGGGTGGCGATCACCTGGCCGCGCGCGGCCACGGCGAACAGCACCGCGGCGCAGGCGGCGGCGATCAGGCTGATCGGCACGCCCAGCGGCTCCAGGGCGAACAGCCCGAGCAGCAGCGCCAGCAGCACGCACCAGCCGACGCGGAAGGTGGCGCGGTCGCGGATGGCCAGGCGTGGCTCGCGCAGCAGGTCGAGGTCATAGCGGGCCGGGATGTCACGGCGGAAGAACAGCAGCAGGACCGCCAAGGTGGCGGCGACGCTGACCAGGTTGACCGGCAGCATCACCGCCGCGTAACGGCCGAAGCCCAGGTCGAAGTAGTCCGCCGAGACGATGTTCACCAGATTCGACACCACTAGCGGCAGGCTGGCGGTGTCGGCGATGAATCCCGCGGCCATGACGAACGCCAGGGTGGTGGCCGCGGAGAAGCGCAGGGCCAGCAGCATCGACATGACGATGGGCGTCAGGATCAGTGCCGCGCCATCGTTGGCGAACAGCGCCGACACCGCGGCGCCAAGCAGGACGATGAAGGCAAACAGGCGCCGGCCGTTACCGCCGGCCCAGCGCGCCACGTGCAGCGCGGCCCATTCGAAGAAGCCGGCCTCGTCGAGCAGCAGGCTGATGATGATCACCGCGATGAAAGTGGCAGTGGCATTCCAGACAATGGCCCATACGGTGGGAATGTCGCCCAGGCCTACCACGCCGGCCAGCAGCGCCAGCAGGGCACCGAGCGAGGCGCTCCAGCCGACGCCGAGGCCGCGCGGCTGCCAGATGACCAGGACGATGGTGAACAGGAATATGGCGAAGGCGACGAACATCACGTGGACTCAGCAACAGGTGGCGGTACGGACGGGGCGGTCGCCCATTTGGGCGAGGCGGGCGCCGTCCTGGCACAGCCAGTCGCGGTTGGCCTCGAGGGTGGTGCGCAGCACCTCGTCGATCCAGTCGCCCAGCGCCGGGTTGAGCCGGTAGTACACCCACTGGCCCTGGCGCCGGTCGAGCAGCAGGCCGGCGCCGCGCAATTGGGCCAGGTGGCGGGAGATCTTCGGCTGGCTGTCGGCGAGCGCGCACACCAGTTCGCAGACGCACAGCTCGCCCTCCTGGGCGATCAGCAGCACAGCGCGGGCGCGGGTCTCATCGGCTAGGCACTTGAACAGCTCGGTCGGGGTCACGGGTGCGGGTCCGGAAAATATGCGGGAGCGCGAATATATGGAATTCCGCATATGCGCGACAAGCCGCTTTTGCGTGGCGCAAGCAAAACGGGGCCCTTGCGGCCCCGTTGCGATAGATCGGACCTCAGGCCCGTGCTTGCTTCAGCGTCTCGGCGATCATGAAGGCCAGTTCCAGCGACTGGTCGGCGTTCATGCGCGGGTCGCAGTGGGTGTGGTAGCGGTCCGACAGGCCGTCCTCGGTGATCGGTCGCGAACCGCCGATGCACTCGGTGACGTTCTGCCCGGTCATCTCGATATGGATGCCGCCGGCGTGAGTGCCCTCGGCGCGGTGCACCTGGAAGAACTGCTTCACCTCGGAGAGGATCTGCGCGAAGTCGCGGGTCTTGTAGCCGCTGGACGCCTTGATGGTGTTGCCGTGCATGGGGTCGGAGCTCCAAAGCACCTGGCGGCCTTCTTCCTTCACCTTGCGCAGCAGGCGCGGGAAGTTGGCCTCCACCTTGTCGGCGCCCATGCGCACGATCAAGTTGAGGCGGCCCGGGTCGTTGTCCGGGTTGAGCACGTCGATCAGGCGGATCAGCTCGTCCGGGTCCATGCTCGGGCCGACCTTGACCCCGATGGGGTTCTCGATGCCGCGCATGAACTCGACGTGAGCGCCGTCCAGCTGGCGGGTGCGGTCGCCGATCCACAGCATGTGCGCGGAGCAGTCGTACCAGCGCCCGGTGAGGCTGTCCTGGCGCACGAAGGCCTGCTCGTAGTTCAGCAGCAGCGCCTCGTGGGCGGTGAAGAAGCTGACTTCGCGCAGCTGCGGCGCGCTGTCCATGCCGACCGCGCGCATAAAGGCCAACGTCTCATCAATCCGGTTGGCCAGCTGGTGATACTTCTCGCTCAGGGCGGAATTGGCGATGAAGTCCAGGTTCCACTGGTGCACCTGGTGCACGTCGGCGAAGCCGCCCTGGGCGAAGGCGCGCAGCAGGTTGAGGCTGGCGGTGGCCTGGTGGTAGGCCTGCAGCAGGCGATCCGGGTCCGGCACGCGGCTGACGGCGTCGAAGCCGATGCCGTTGACGATGTCGCCGCGATAGGCAGGCAGGGTGACGCCATCGATGGTCTCGCTGCCGGAAGAACGCGGCTTGGCGAACTGGCCAGCCATGCGCCCGACCTTCACTACTGGGCAGCCGGCGGCGAAGGTCATGACGATGGCCATCTGCAGCATCACCTTGAAGGTGTCGCGGATCTTCGCGGCACTGAACTCGGCGAAGCTCTCGGCGCAGTCGCCGCCCTGCAGCAGGAAGGCACGACCCTGGGTGACCTCGGCGAACTGGCGGCGCAGCTCACGGGCCTCGCCGGCGAACACCAGTGGCGGGTAGCCGGCCAGGGTCTGCTCCACGCGGGCCACGTGGGCGGCATCGGGATATTCGGGTTGCTGCTGGATGGGGTGCTTTCTCCAGCTTTCGGGGCTCCAGGCGTGCATCGGGCTTCTCGGCTATCGACTGTTCGGGCTGGCCGCATCTTAACCGATAAGCCCTGTCCCGTAGGGTGTGCCGTGTGCACCGGGCTTCCGAGCAGTGCCGGTTGCGCAGGGGGCTTGAGCATCCAGGATCGGTGGGTTGTGGCGCGCACGGCGCGCCCCACGAAATTGCGACTTGGGCAAGTAGGGTGCGCCGTGCGCACCATTGAGGGATGACGTGGCTTCAGCTGTAGGGTGGATGACGCTTTGCTCATCCACCAATGGCACCGCCCGGTGATCGGCGAGGCGTGATCCACTACGTGTCCTCGCCACGCTACGCGGCTCGGGCCATCGTGCGTGGCAGCGTCATAGCCCGGATGCAATCCGGGAAGCCGGCGGCTCTGTTCCCGGATTGCATCCGGGCTACCTCAGGCGGACTGCAAGTCGTGCAACGCCACCAGACGCGGCGGCATGTAGGGTGGATGACGCTTTGCCTCATCCACCAATGGCACCGCCCGGTGATCGGTGAGGCGTGATCCACCCTGGGTGTTCTCGCCACGCTACGCGACTCAGGCCATGGTGCGTGGCAGCGTCGTAGCCCGGATGCAATCCGGGAAGCCGGCAGCTCCGTTCCCGGATTGCATCCGGGCTACCTCAGGCGGTGGCCGGCTGCAGACCCGCAGCTGTTGCATGACGCGGCAGTACATCGCGGCCTTGCAGGAAGCGCCCGTAGCCCTGGACCTTGCCCAGCTCGGTCGGGTATTCCATGCCGCGCCGATAGGCGATACGGCCGTTGATCAGGGTGGCGTCCACCGCGTCGTCGTTGCGTTTGACCACCCGCTCCAGGCCGAGCACTTCCATCGGCGCCTCGTGCATGTCATCGAGCTCGTCGGTCAACCCGGCGGGATTGACGATGACCAGGTCGGCGCGGTCGCCGACGCGGATATAGCCGGCATCCACGCCGATAAAGTCGGCCAGCTCGCCACTGCAGCGGCGCACCGCCTGGCCCAGTTCCATGAACGGGGTGCCGGCGATCTGGGCGTCACGCACGTACTTGAGGAAGCGCAGCGGGAAGTTGTACTGGGCGATGGAGCGCAGGTGCGCACCGGAGTCGGCGAAGCCCGGCTGGGTCCAGGGGCTGGACAGCAGCTTGTGCATCACCGGCAGGCGCTGGTTGCCGTAGCAGGTGGTCCACTTCAGCGCTTCGCGGTACTGGCAGGCCAGCTCGAAGTAGGCGTCCACCGCGTCCAGGCCACGGGCCTGGCCGAGCTGCTTGAAGTTCTTGCCGACCAGCGCGGCGTCTGGGCATTCGGTCACCCAGCAGTCGGAGAAGTCGCGGTGCCACAGGCCCTTGGTCAGCACGGCCCTGACCTGCTTCTTGAACAGGGCGCGGAACTCCGGCTCCAGCACCTTGGCGTACAGCTCGTCCGGGTCCTTGATGTTGCGCAGGATCTCGCCGGCGCCGAACTCCTCGAAGGCGTTCACGTTGAGGCCTTCCAGGCGCAGGGTGAACGGTGCCGGCAGGGTCTGCCAGCGGAAGTTGCCGCGCAGCACCTTGTTCGCCAGCCAGCCGGAGAAACGGGTGAAACGGTGCAGCAGCGGCTGCGACTTGAGGTCCAGGGCGGTCAGCATCGAGCACTTCAGCGGCGTGCGGAACCAGCCGTGGGCCTGCCAGAGGAAGGCGAACACGTTGACCTTGGTCACCGCGTTCGGCGCGCCCTGCATCACCGCGCCACGCCGGCGCAGGATGGCGAACAGGCGCGAGAATTCCTTCCAGCTGGCGAAGGTCGAGGGCAGCGGGCTGGACCAGGCGCGGGCGCCGTCCATCTTGTCCAGGCGCGTGGTCATCACCGACAGGCCGATGCAGCCGGCGTCCAGCGCCTCTTCCAGCAGCTGCTCCATGCGTTGCAGCTCGGCCTCGGTCGGCACCACGTCGCTTGTTGCGCGCTCCAGGCCCATCACCGCCACGCGCAGTTCGGAGTGGCCGAGGAACGAGCTGACGTTGGGGCCCAGCGCCAGCTGGTCATAGAAGGCGCGGTAGCCGGCGGCGTCGCGCCAGGTCTTCTTCTCCTGCAGGATCGGCAGCACGTACTCGCGCGGCACCGCCTCGACCCGGGTGAACAGGTCTGAGCAGTCCTCGGCGTCGGCCAGCACCATGCTGATCGAACAGGAGCCGATGGTCACGCTGGTCACACCGTGGCGCACGGATTCTTTGAGCGCCGGCGCGGCGATCACCTCGGCATCGTAGTGCGAGTGGATTTCCAGGAAGCCCGGGGTCACCCACTTGCTGGCGGCGTCCAGCACCTCGTTGCAGCCGCTCTCATCCAGCGGGCTGAGGCTGAGCACGTCGACTTTGCCATTGCGGATGCCGATATGGCGCGGCGCGCCGGGCGCGCCGCTGCCGTCGAAGTACAGGCCGTTCTTGATGATGATGTCGTAGCTCATACCAGGCTCCGGGGGGCTGTAGGCCGTTGAAAAACTACCTGCGTTGCCATCGCGGCGTTAAAAGCAGCCTCAAAGTGCTCATTTACAACTCGTAAACTCCGCCTTTTCGCCTGCTTTTGCCTTGCGCTGGCTGCCTCGCTAACGCTTTTCAAGGGCCTATCAACAGCAGCGTGCCGGTGACCAGCAGCAGGGCGTAGATGGCGATGCGGAAGTGGCGCTCGTCGAAGCGCCGGTGCAGGTGTTCGCCCAGCCACAGGCCGACCAGCAGCAGCGGGGCATAGGCCAGCACCTGGGGCAGGGCCGGTTGCAGGCGGCCGTCGACCAGGAAGGCGGCGGTCAGCAGGCTGTTCAAGGTGAACCAGACGCTGACCAGGGTGGCGCGAAAGCGCGCCTTGTCCAGCGTGGTGCCGGCCAGGCCGTAGACCAGCAGCGGCCCGCCGGAGGCGAACAGGCCGTGGCTGAGGCCGGCTCCGAGAGTGAACAGGCGGGTCAGCCACTGCGGGCGTACCGGCAGCGCCGCGGCATGGCGCAGGCGCCACAGCTCGCGTCCGGAGAACCACAGGATCAGCACGCCGAAACCACGCTTGAGTAGCGCCGCGTCCAGATACGGCAGCAGCAGGTAGCCCAGTGCCGTGCCGGCGACCATGCCCGGCAGGATGGTGCCGAGCAGCAGGCGGCGGTCGATCTGCGCGCGGTGGCGCCACACCAGGTAGCCGGTCATGCCGATGTTCAGCGGTACCAGCACCGGCAGCAGCTGCTCGATGGGCAGCAGCAGCGCGCCCAGCGACAGGGCGATGACGATGCTGCCGAAACCGGTGACGGCCTCCAGGGTGTAGGCCAGCAGGATGAACGCGCCGAGGGCGTAGGAAGCACTCACGAGCTGGCCTCGCTGGCGTTCATCGGCGGTGGTAGCTCGCCGGCGAAGCGGCGACTCATCTGCCGGTAGTACAGGCCGGGAGCGATGCGCCAGAGCAGGCTGGCCAGCCAGCTGCCGCGGTCTGGGAACAGGCGCTCGCGGCCGCTGCTCAGGGCTTTGAGGATTTCCTCGGCCATCCAGGTAGCGCTGCGCACGCTGCCTAGGGTCGAGCGGGCGTGGCCGGCGGGCTTGCCGTCGGCGCCCAGGGCGTTGCGGTCGATGGGCGTGTCGAGGAAGCTCGGGTAGACCATCAGCAGGCCCACGCCGTCCTGCGCCAGTTCGGCGCGCAGCACCTCGAAGCTCTGCGCCAGGGCGCTCTTCGCCGCGCAGTAGCCGGCGCGGCCGAGCACCGGCATCCAGCCGGCCATGGAGCCGATGGCCGCGACCTGGCCAGCGCTTGCGCGCAGTAGGTCGGCGGCGGCCAGGGTCAGCTCCAGCGGCGCGTGGTAGTCCACCGCCATCACCTTGCGCAGTACTTCGGGCCGGGTCAGCAGGGTCGGCGAGCGGTGGGTGATGCCGGCGTTGTTGATCAGCAGGTCGAGGCGGCCGAATACCGTGCGGCAGGCGTCGACCAGCTGGCGGTGCAGCGCCGGATCGGTGATGTCGCCAGACAGGGCCTCGACCCGCTCGCTGTCGAGTTCGGCCACTCGCGCGGCCAGCCCGGCGGCGTCTATGTCGGTGAGCAGCAGGCTGTCGCCACGGGCGTGGCAGGCCTTGGCCAGCTCCCAGCCAAGACCGCTGGCGGCGCCGGTGATCAGGCTGACGCTCATCGCGCCACCTCGGCGGCAACTACCCCGGCCGGGGCGCGGCGCGCCCACAGCAGGGCCAGCACCAGCCCGGCCAGCAACTGCCAGCAGCCCCAGAACGCGGCGATCAGCAGCATGCCGCCGGCCTGCGGGAAGAAGGTGAAGATCAGCGCCATACCCAGCGCCGAGTTGTGGATGCCGCTCTCCAGGGTCACCGCACGCACGTCGGCATCACTCAGGCGCCACAGCTTGGCGCACAGGTAGCCTAGGCCCAGGGCCAGGGTGTTGAGGGTGACCACCAGCCAGAAGAACAGGTGGAAGTGTTCGAGGAACTGGTCGAAGTTCTTCACGAAGGCGCCGCCGACGAAGGCCAGCAGCACCAGCAGGGAGAAGTGCCGCAGCGGCTTCTCCAGCTTGCGCGCCAGCAGCGGACGGCGCTTGCCCAGGGCCATGCCGGCGAGCATCGGCAGGATCAGCACCAGCACCACCATGGCCAGCAGGTCCAGCGGCTCGACATGGATCTCGGTGAGCAGCGCACGGGTGTTGGGGTTGAGCCCGGCGTACAGGGCGAAGTTGAGCGGGGTGAAGATGCCGGCCGTGAGGCTGGATACCGCGGTGACGCTGGCCGAGACCGCGACGTTGCCGCGCGCGAGCCAGGTCATGATGTTGGAGAAGGTGCCGCTGGGGCAGGTGGCGACCAGGATCATGCCCAGCGCCAGCTGCGGGTCGATCGGCAGCAGCAGCGTCAGCCCGCAGGTGGCTGCCGGCAGCAGCACGAACTGCACCAGCATGCCGATCACCGGCGCTTTGGGGGCGCGCAGGATGCGGCTGAAGTCGCCGGCACGCAGTTCCAGGGACACGCCAAACATCATCAGGGCGATGATGGCGTTGAGGGCGATCATCGCCGAGGGCGAGAACTCAAGATTGACGCTGGGCATCGAGCCGCTCCTCGGTCGGGGTGGTGTTGAGGTCGCGGCGCAGCTCGGCGATATGCGCCTTGAGTGCGGCGCGGTAGCTGTCCTTGTGTACGTAGTAGGCCATGCGCGGCAGCTTGAGGTAGGCGTAGCCGCCGTCCAGGCGCCGGCCGGAGCGCTCCCGCACGATGTCGCGGAAGCGCCTGGCCGAGGCGCTGTTGCGCTGCTGCTGGAGGATGGTCAGGGCGACCAGCTCGGCCTGTTCGGCGCGGCCCTGCCAACCCAGACCCGAGGCCTCGATCATGCCGAGCATGAACAGGTCGGCGTGCTGCGGGTGGAACACATTGAGGTACAGCTGCGGGGCGTTGGCATCCGCCGGCCAGTTCAGTTCGGCGCGGTCGATAAAGGGGTAGTCGAGCTTGTAGCCCGTGGCCTGCAGGATGAGGTCGTACTCGGCCTCGCCGCCGTAGGCGAAGGTCACGCGCTTGCCGTCTACCGCGCGGATATCGCCGCGCGGCTGGATATCGCCATGGCCGATATGGTGCAGCACCAGCGAGTTCATCACCGGGTGCGATTCGTACAGGCGGTAGTTCGGGTCGGGCAGGCCGTACTGCGAGGGCTTGCCGAGCAGGGCGCGGACCAGCAGACCGTCGATCAGCTGCTTGAGCCGGCGTGGCAGTTTGATCGCGCCGCCGAAGGTGTCGGTGGGCTTGCCGAGGATGAACTTGGGCAGAAAGTGGTAGCCGCGGCGCACCGACAGGTCGACCGACCTAGCCCGGTGCACGGCGTCCACCGCGATATCACAGGCCGAGTTGCCGCAACCGATCACCAGCACGCGCTTGTCGGCGAACAGCTCGGCGCTCTTGTAGGCCGAGGAATGAAGCAGCTCGCCAGTGAACCGGCCGGGCAGCGCCGGCTGGTTGGGCGTGTGCAGGGTGCCGTTGGCGATCAGTACACCCTCGAACTGCCACTCGCGCAGCGTGCCGTCCTGCTCGCTGACCAGGCGCCAGCCCTGGCTCAGGCGCTCCAGGCGCACCACGCGGGTGTTGAACTGGTAGTGTTGGCGCAGGCCGAAGTGCTCGGCGTAGTCGCGAAAGTACTGGCCGATCTGGCGATGGTGAGGGTAGGGCGGCACCGCGTCCGGCATGGGGAATTCGTCGAAGGCGGTGGTGCCTTTCGACGAGATCAGGTGTGCTGATTCGTACATCGTGCTGTGAGGATTGGTGATATCCCACAGGCCGCCGACATCGCTATGCAGCTCGAAGCCGACGAAGGGGATACCATGGCGCTGCAACTGGCGTGCAGCGGCCAGCCCCATGGGGCCGGCACCGATGATGGCGTGCATGCAAGGCTCTCTCTATGGGCTGCGCTGCGTCGGCGTGGTACAACGCGGGCCTGTCGCGCGCGGCCTCGTTATCTGGCCCCAGCATAGGCAGCCGACCCTTCGCCGTAACGGCTCAATCAGGACCTTCGCCGGTTAATTCGGGACCCATGAGCAGCACGCCTTCCGTTACCGTCCACTACACCCAGGCCATCCTCCAGGCCGCCGAGCGCCTGGCTCTGCCGCTGCCGGCCGAGCTGCGCGCGCCGAGCCACGAGACGCGCATCCCGCTGGCCCGTCAGGACGCACTGTGGGAGGCCTTCTGCGCCGCCGCCGGCGACCCGCTGATCGGCCTGCGCCTGGGCAATGCCCTGCAGGTCGGCCACCTGGACATGGTCGGCGCGCTGCTGATGAGCTGCGAGACCCTGGGCGAGGCGCTGGAGGCGCTGCTGGAGTACTACCCCATCGTCGGCGAGGGCGGCGAGTTCGCCCTGAGCGAGGAGGGCGCCCAGCTGCGCCTGACCTACCAGCCGCATTACGACGTACGCCGTGAAGAGCGGGTGGAAGCGGTGCTGGCCAGCCTGGCGCACCTGACCCGCTGGATCACCGGCGAGCGCGTGCAGCCGTTGGAGCTGCAGTTCGGCCATGCCCCGCGGGCCGCTGAGGCGCGTTATGTCGAGCTGCTCGGTTGCCCGCTGGAATTCTCCTCGGCGGATAACGCGTTGCTTTTCGACCGCGCCGACCTGGCCGTGCCGCTGATCCAGGCCAATGCGCCGATGCGCGAGCATCTGCGCGGCCTGGCCGACAGCCTGCTCGAGTGCCTCGGCCAGCAGAGCCTGGCGGTGCGCGTGCAACAGCAGCTACGCGCCCAGCCGCGCTGGGGCAAGGAGCGTGTCGCCGAGCAGCTGGAGCTGAGCGGGCGCCACCTGAACCGCAAGCTGGCCGAGGAGGGCACCAGCTTCAAGCTGCTGCGGGACCAAGTACTGCACCAGATGGCCGAACAGCGCCTGCGCGGGTCGGCGCGCATGGCGGACGTCGCCGAGGGCCTCGGCTTCTCCGACGAGAGCGCCTTCGCCAAGGCCTTCCGTCGCTGGAGCGGGATGACGCCCGGCCAGTTCCGCCAGGGGCTCGGCCAATGAGCGACCTGCGCGAAGAAATCCTGCTGGAAGAGGTGCGCGATGCCTGGGGCGTGGTGCGCGTGCTGGAGGTCGGCGACTACCGCTTCCTCGAGTTCGGCGAGGCCATCGAACAGAGCTGCACCTATACCCGCGACCCGGCCTGGCTGGAGTACGACTACACCCGCGCCATGCTGATCGGCGCGCTGTGCCACGAGGCGCCGGAGTCGGCGCTGTTCCTCGGCCTGGGCGGCGGCACCCTGACCCAGGCGTGTCTGCAGTTTCTCGAGCTGGATGACGTCGAGATCATCGAGCTGCGCCCCGAGGTGCCGCGCCTGGCCATGCAGTACCTGGGTCTGGCGGACGACCCGCGCCTGACCGTGCGCATCGGCGATGCCCTGGAGCTGCTCGACAGTGCCGAGACGGCGGACCTGATCTTCGTCGACCTGTACACCGACACCGGCCCGGCGGTCGGCCACCTGGCCTGGCGCTTTCTGGAGAACTGCCAGAAGCGCCTCAACCCCGGTGGCTGGCTGGTGATCAACCAGTGGGGCACCGATGATGGCCGCCCGCTCGGCGCGGCGCTGCTGCGCGGCCTGTACCACCGCCATTACTGGGAGATTCCGGTGAAGGAGGGCAATGTCATCCTGCTGGTGCCGGCCGATCTCGACCAGCCGCTGGACGTTGCCGCCCTCACGGCTCGTGCCGAGGCGCTGAAGCCGCGCCTGGGCTATTCCCTGCAATCGCTGCTGGACGTGTTGCGCCCGGCGACCTGACCCGCCACTCGGGTGATCCGGCTGCGCCGCCACCGGGCACCGTTCGGCCGGTTGGCGCAAAAGCCTGTCCAGCGAACGGACTTTTCCTGTATGATTCGCGCCCGGCCAAAACTGGCCCCGTCAATTTCACGAAGCGCCGCTTCGCTGCTGGTCCGCCCCGCGGACTACCCTTGACGTTACATCCATCGTTTTCGCAAATTCCCGTCGATCGGCTGCCAGGGTGACCCACAAGGTCCTACACGGCACGCGCAGCCTTTGTTCCTGGGTTTTTGCGGATGCACACAGAGGCAGACCCATGACCCAGGAAACCGGCACCTTTGCCGATCTCGGCCTTCATCCTTCCATTCTCGCCGCGCTGACCGCGGTCGGTTACGAAGAGCCGTCCCCCATTCAGGCCCAGGCCATCCCGATGATCTTGGCCGGCCACGACATGATCGGCCAGGCCCAGACCGGTACCGGTAAGACCGCCGCCTTCGCCCTGCCGCTCCTGTCCAGGATCGACCCGGCCAAACGCGAGCCGCAGGCGCTGATCCTCGCGCCGACCCGCGAGCTGGCCCTGCAGGTGGCCACCGCCTTCGAGACCTACTCCAAGCAGATGCCCGGCGTGAACGTGGTGGCCGTCTACGGCGGCGCGCCCATGGGCCCGCAGCTGAAGTCCCTGCGCATGGGCGCGCAGATCATCGTGGCCACCCCGGGCCGCCTGGTCGACCACCTGAGCCGCAACGACCAGCTGCTGTCGACCATCCGCCACCTGGTGCTGGACGAGGCCGACGAGATGCTCAAGCTCGGCTTCATGGACGACCTGGAAGTGATCTTCCAGGCCATGCCGGCCACCCGCCAGAGCGTGCTGTTCTCCGCGACCCTGCCGCACTCGATCCGTGAGATCGCCGAGAAGCACCTGCGCGAGCCCAAGCACGTCAAGATCGCGGCCAAGACCCAGACCGTGTCGCGCATCGAGCAGGCGCATCTGATGATCCACGCCGATCAGAAGATCAACGCCGTGACCCGTCTGCTGGAAGTCGAAGACTTCGACGCCCTGATCGCCTTCGTGCGCACCAAGCAGGCCACCCTGGACCTGGCCAGCGCCCTGGAAGCCAAAGGCTACAAGGCCGCCGCGCTGAACGGCGACATCGCCCAGAACCAGCGTGAGCGCGTGATCGAGTCGCTGAAGGACGGCCGTCTGGACATCGTGGTCGCCACCGACGTGGCCGCCCGTGGTATCGACGTGCCGCGCATCACCCACGTGCTCAACGTCGACATGCCGTACGACCCCGAGTCCTACGTGCACCGTATCGGCCGTACCGGCCGTGCCGGTCGTGAAGGTCGCGCGCTGCTGCTGGTGACGCCGCGTGAACGCCGCATGCTGCAGGTGATCGAGCGCGTCACCGGGCAGAAGGTCGGCGAGGTCAAGCTGCCCAACCCGCAGCAGGTGCTGGACGCCCGCATCAAGAAGCTCACCGCAGGCCTGGCGCCGCTGGCCGCCGAGGCCGAAGCCAGCCACGGCGCGCTGCTCGACCAGCTGATCGCCGACATCGGCTGCACCCCGCGCGCCCTGGCCGCGGCGCTGCTGAAGAAGGTCACCAACGGTCAGGCCCTGGACCTGGCCAGCGTCGAGCGCGAGCAGCCGCTGGTGCCGGGCGTCGGCGCCCCGCGTGAGCGTCGCGAGCGCGACGGCGACCGTCCGGACCGTGGCGAGCGTGGCGGTGAGCGTGGTGAGTACCAGCGCCGTCCGATGGCTGCGCCGAGCGAAGGCAAGGTGCGCTGCCGCACCGCCCTGGGTACCCGCGACGGCATCGCCGCGAAGAACCTGCTGGGCGCCATCCTCAACGAGGGCGGCCTGCAGCGCGATGCCATCGGCCGCATCCAGATCCGCGAGACCTTCAGCCTGGTCGAGCTGCCGGAAGACGGCCTCGAGCGCCTGCTGAGCAAGCTCAAGGACACCCGCGTCGCCGGCAAGGCCCTGAAGCTGCGCCGCTACCGCGAGGACTGAGTCCACGCTGCGAAGAAAGCCCCGCTCATGCGGGGCTTTTTCGTTGCGAGAGGGTCCGGCGTTTCGTCCGATTGCGCAGAACTGCCCCCGGCCGTTGTGGTCCATCGGCCTGACCAGGCCCTGCCTTCTCCCTGGTCAGGCTGCGGAGGCCGTGTCGTGTCCGCTCCCCAAGGACCGATCGCCCGCCTCGCGCAGCGCCTCCACGCGTGCCGTTGCGGGCAGAGGAATGCCGACATGCGCCGCACCACCCCTTTTCCTGTAGGCAAAGCCTTCCGTTTACCGCTGGCCGGCATCCTGCTGCTGGCGGGGCCCATGGCTTGGGCCAATACACCCTTGCAGGTCACCACCACGACGGACAGTTTCGATGGCCTGTGCGACAGCCACTGCTCGCTGCGCGATGCGGTGCAGGCCGCCAACCTGCAGGCGGGCGCCGATTTCATCATGCTGGCTCCCGGCGACTATGTGCTCAGCCTCCCACCCGCGCCGGATGAGCAGGGCGTGTCGCGTGACGAGGACGACAATCGCAACGGTGACCTGGATGTGCGCGACGCCCTGACCATTCGTGGCTACGGCGAGCGCAGCCGGATACTCGGCGGCGGCTCCGATCGACTGCTGGAGGTGATGGCGGGCGCCGCCTTGGACTTGCTGCGCCTCAGCCTGGAGGGCGGCGATACCGCGGACAACGGCGGCGCGGTGGAGAACCACGGCGACTTGCTGTTGCACGAGGTGCGGGTGCGCAACAACCGCGCGGTCACCGCGCCAGGCCCGCTACCGGCCAGCGAGGGTTACCGGCATGGTCAGGGCGGAGGCATCGCCAGCTACGGCCAGCTGGACGTTCATCACTCGATCTTCGAGGGCAATCACGCCGAGGGTGTGTACTGGGACGACAACCTCGGCCGCGGTGGCGCCATCTTCAATCAGGGTCAGCTCCTGATGCGCGACAGCGAATTCCGCGACAACCGGGTTTCCGATCAGGGTGATCGGGGCGCGGGCGGCGGTTTGTACAACGCTGGCACGGCCAACGTCGCCCGCAGCCTGTTCGTCGACAACAGCGGCGACGAGATGGGTCTCGGCGGCGCCATCGCCAACGAAGGCGAGGGCATGCTGGTGCTGAGCAATAGCACGATCAGCAGTAATACCAGTGGCGGGCTGAGCAACGGCTATCCATCGAGCACGCCGCCGGCGGTGATGCCAGTGATGCGGCTGGTGCACGTGTCGGTGGTCGGCAACCAGGGCTTCGGCCTGATGAACTGGGGCGAGGTGCTGCTGCGAAACAGCTTGATCGTGGCCAATCGCGACCCTGTCGCAGGGCAGGTGGTCAACTGCCGCAACCTTGGCCAGAGCCTCTACCGGGCCATTGGCCTGCTGCTGGAGACGGACGACGGCAGCTGTCGCGCCGATCTCTATGTCGATCCCGCCCTGACAGGCGCCCAGCTACTTCATCCCTTGGCCGATAACGGCGGCCCGACCCAGACTCATGCCCTCCGCTCGTCTGGGTTGGCACTCGACGCCAGCATCGGAAGCTGCTCTGGCCACGACCAGCGTGCGGTCGCGCGCCCGCTGGATGGCGACGGCGATGGTGTGGCCCAGTGTGATCTGGGCGCCTACGAGGGGCACCTGCCGTGAGAGGCGAAGGCAACCGGGCCTAGCGGAAGCTGTAGATGTCCATGCCCAGCGCGCCGTAGGTGAAGCCGCTGTGCTCGAGCTGGAAGACGCCGCCGGCACCGAGGGCGAAGTAAAGCGGGAGCAGATGCTCCTCGCTGGGATGGTTGCGGCGCGCGTGGGGTGCCTGGCGGCGGTAGTCGAGCAGGGCGAGGCGGTCGTCGGTCTGCAGCTTGCCCACCATCCAGTCACGAAACTCGCCGGCCCAAGGCTCGATGACTTCCGGGCCGGCGCGCCAGTCCAGTTCGCCCAGGTTGTGGGTGATGCTGCCGGAGCCGACCAGCAGTACATCTTGCTCGCGCAAACTCGCCAGCACCTGGCCCACGCGCTCCTGCAGCGCAGGCCCGGCGTGGTTTGGCAGCGAGAGCTGCAGCACCGGTACGTCGGCCTGCGGATACATCAGTGACAGCGGCACCCAGGCGCCGTGGTCCAGCGGGCGCTGGGGGTCGAGGCGGCTGGGCAGTTCGGCTTCGGCTAGCAGGCGCTGGACTTCGACGGCCAGGTCCGGCGCGCCGGGTGCCGGATACTGCACCGCGTAGAGCGGGGCGGGGAAACCGCCGAAGTCGTGCCAGGTGGCCGGGCGTGGCGAGCTGCCGATCAACAGCTCGTCGCTCTCCCAGTGTGCCGATACCACCAGCACCGCGCGCGGCCTGGGCAATTCGGCCGCCAGGCGAGCCAGGGCAGGGCCGCTGGCGCCGGGCTCCAGCGCCAGCATGGGCGAACCATGAGAGATGAACAGGGAGGGCAGCATCGGCGACTTCTCGCAGTGACGATGCTGCCATGGTGACCGCTGGATCTATCGGGCTCCAATATAACTTTCTGCAGATACCGATCGATTGTCTCGTTAGATCCTGGGGCCGCTCGACCTTCGAGGCCTGACTGCACTTCGGCTGTTTTACGTCTAAAGGCGGAAGCTGGCCATCTGCCGAGTCAGGTCCTGCGACAGCTGGCGCAGCGTCTGGCAATCCTCCTGGCAGCGCTGCGCTTCTCGCGTGGTGGCATGAGCCAGATCGGCGATTCCCTGGACGTTCCGGTTGATTTCCTCGGTTACCGAGGACTGCTCCTCCGTGGCGGTAGCGACATGGTGGTTCAGGTCGCTGATGTGTTCTATCTGGGTGGCGATCGCACCCAGAGAGCGATTGGTGCTCTGGCTGGAAGCCACGCCAGTGCGGGTGGCGTCGTAGCCCGCCAGCATGGAACTGACCGCCGCGTCCGCCCGTTGCTTCAGGCGCTCAATCATCTGCTGGATCTCATCGGTCGAGCCCTGGGTGCGCCCTGCCAGCGTCCGCACCTCGTCTGCGACCACTGCAAAGCCGCGGCCCATTTCCCCGGCTCGGGCCGCTTCGATGGCGGCATTGAGGGCTAGCAGATTGGTCTGTTCGGAGATGCCGCGGATGACGGCCAGCACCTGGTCTATGGAGGCGACCTGTTCGGCCAGTTCGCCCACTGCCTTGGAAGCGTCGCCAATCGCCCGCCATTTTTTCGATGTGTTGGGTCGACTCGCTCACAACCCGGCTGGCCTGCTTTGCTTCGTCCTGGGCCTCTTGCGACGCCGTTGCGGCGTTGCCGGCACTTCGGGCGATTTCCTGAACCGTAAGGCCCATTTCGTGCACCGCTGTGGCGACCAGGTCGGTCATGTCGTTCTGTTTCGCCGCGCGCTCGGCGGTGTCGCCGACGACCTGGGAAACTTGGTCAACCGCGGAGGACAGGCGCTCGCTCGTCGCGGAGGCTGCGCCAATCAGCGTCTTGAGCTTGTGGTTCATGATATCGACCAGACCCAGCGCGCTGTCCGACGAGGTAGGCGGAATGTGCACGCTAAGATTGCCCGAGGCGATTTCGTTCAATACGTTGCCGAGCACCTGAGGTTTGGAGCCCAGCTGGGCCAGGGTTCGCTGGCGCCCGAGGTAGATGAGTAGAGCGATCTCGGCAATCAACAACACGAGGTTGGTAATGAACAGATTCTGCGCGTTGTTCAGCGCTTGCTGGGCCGCCGCCATTTCCGTTTCCGTGCGTTGCTCGACCAGGACGAAGAACTCATCCAGAGGCTTCATGATTTGCGCCTTGAGTTCATGGTACCTCGCGCCATGCACGAGCTCGCGCGCGGCCGCCATGTCGGGCTGTCCGGTTGCGCTGTAGTTGCCCTGGGCGTCGAGGGACAATCCCTTGACGGCATTCATGGCTTGGGTTTCGAGCTCGACCAGGCCGTCCGAGCTGGCTTGCGCGGCTCTGAGTTTGGCGAACTCGGCATCGGAGAAGCCGGCTTTCACCATCAGTTCCTGCAGTGAAATGGTTTCTCCGTCGGGACGAGGCTGGCTTTGGCCGGCCGCCACGAAGTCCCAATAGATGCGATGGTAATCCTGAGGACGAGGGGCTTTGCCGTTGCGAATGTCGAGAATTTTCAGGTATTCGCGTTCGAACTCGGGATTGGCGGTGACCACGTAGGTGCGACCGAGTCGGGTGAGATCGTCCGAGCTCTGGCGCAGTTCGTCGGCCAGAAGGTACGAACGGTAGCGCCGGTCGGCCACTTCGTTGAGGTCTTCGGTCGCCCCTTTCATGAGCACGAAGGTGTAGATCAATCCGGCGAACGTCGCTGCGAGCGCAGCGACCACATAGGGCATGGCTTTCGAGCTGCTGGCCGTATTCATCGTCGTGCAGTCCTCGCTGGGCGCTTGGGGTACCCATTTCAGGCTAGCGGGTGCTGCGAAAGGCGACGGCCGATTCGGCGAAGCAACATGCTTTGATGAATCGCGAGGTTCTCAGCGGCTTGGAGGCCGAGGAGCCACCGCCGCCGACAGGGCGCCGGGCGGCGGCGAGCTTCGGTTGCTAGCGGGTCACTCGGTTTCGAGATTGGCCTTGGGAGCCAGATCGTCGAACACTTCCGGAGTCAGGGCGGCTTCGCCGGCCCCGTCGAGTACTTCACGCGGGTGCTCGCTGCCGGGAATGCTGCTGTCGAGCATGCTCAGCAACTGGGCGCCGCGCGGGGTGAGGACGAAGTTCTCGCCGTTGCCGCCTTCTTCCTCGGGGCGCGGTGCGATGAAGCCGTTCTCCAGCAGCAGCGACTCATAGCGGGTGGCTTCGGCGCGGAGGTGGTCGAGATTCTCGACCTGCTCGCCGGCACTGCCCAGCTCGTCGGCAAGCTCCTCGGCATAGTGGCGGGGGGCAAAGGGCTTGCCGGCGGAGTTCTGCGCCTCGTGCAGCAGGCGTTCGATCAGGTCCCAGTGGTAGACGGCCATCGCGATTCTCCCGTAGTCGTTGGGCTTAAAGGTTCCGACTTCGCGGGCCTCGGCAAGGTTCGAGGTTTTTCGCAGGCACAAAAAAGGCGATCCGGGGATCGCCCTCTTCGTTGCGGGGGCTATCAGCCGCGGCGGCGCAGGGCCTCGATGCGGTCTTCCAGCGGCGGGTGGGTCATCAGCAGGCCGGCCAGGCCGTTCTTCAGGCCGCCGTTGATGCCGAAGGCGGTCATGCTGCTGGGCATCTGTACCGGCACGCCTTGTTCGGCACGCAGGCGCTCCAGCGCGGCGATCATGGCGCCAGTGCCGGCCAGGCGGGCGCCAGCATCGTCGGCGCGGAATTCGCGCCGTCGGGAGAACCACATGACGATGATGCTGGCGAGGATGCCCAGTACCAGCTCCGCGAAGATGGTCGCGATGATGTAGCCGATGCCGTGACCTTCGCCCTCGTTCTTCAAAATCACGCGGTCGACGAAGTTGCCGAAGATGCGCGCGAAGAACATCACGAAGGTGTTCACCACGCCTTGGATCATGGCCAGGGTCACCATGTCACCGTTGGCCACGTGGCCGATCTCGTGGGCCAGCACGGCCTTCACTTCGTCGGGGGAGAAGCGCTCCAGCAGGCCCTGGCTGACGGCGACCAGGGCGTCGTTTTTGTTCCAGCCGGTGGCGAAGGCGTTGGATTCGTAGGCGGGGAAGATGCCGACCTCGGGCATCTTGATGCCGGCGTCGCGGGACAGCTCTTCGACGGTCTGCAGCAGCCATTGCTCATGACGGGTGCGCGGCTGGGTGATGATCTCGGTGCCGGTGCTCATCTTCGCCATCCACTTGGAGAGGAACAGCGAGATGAAGGAACCGGCGAAGCCGAATACGGCACAGAAGGCCAGCAGGCTGCCGTAGTTCTGGCCGGTGAAGCGATCGACCCCGAGCAGTTTCAGGGTGACGCTGGCGATCAGCAGTACCGCCAGGTTGGTGGCCAGGAACAACACGATGCGCATCATGGTAGGAAGCTTCTCCTCAGGCGAGAGACGGTCTAAGTATGCGAGCTATATAAGGTTGGGCCGACGCGCCTTCAACCGAGGCACTATTTCAAACTATGTCGCTTGAGGGGCTCAGGGCGCTTTCGAAGAGCAGGCGGGTGAGGCGCGCGACCTTCTCGCTGTTGTGCTGGCCGAGGGCCTCGCGCAGCTGCCAGGCGAGGGTGCCGTGCACGCGACGCACGCTGGGCGGCGAGGCATCGCCCTGGGGCAGGGCGTGGGGAATGGCGCGGGAGAGGCGCATGAAGCCCTTCTCGGTGAGCACTGCCTGGTCGAGGGCGTCGTAGGCAATGGTCGAGTCGAAGCGGATATAGCCTTCCTCGGCCAGCCACAGCAGGGCACCCAGGCAGGCCTGGTGTCGCTTGCTCGGCAGGCCGAATTCGTCGGGTTCCTCGCGGCCGATCAGGTCTTCCACATACAGCGCCAACTTGCGCGGGAAGGCCTGATAGAGCGCCAGCATGCCGCTGGCGGCATCCTTGTAGAACTCGTCGATCTGCAGGTCCATGGCCGGCTGCCTTGCGTTATTGGCGGTAGGACTTGAGGAAGTTGCCGATGCGGCCGATGGCCTGTTCCAGATCGTCGACGCGGGGCAGGGTGACCACGCGGAAGTGATCCGGCCACGGCCAGTTGAAGGCGGTGCCCTGGACGATCAGCAGCTTCTCGGAGAGCAGCAGGTCGAGCACGAACTTCTCGTCGTTGTGGATTGGGCAGATCTTCGGATCGATCTTCGGGAAGGCGTACAGCGCGCCCATCGGCTTGACGCAGCTGACGCCGGGGATGTCGTTGAGCAGCTCCCAGGCGCGGTTGCGCTGCTCCAGCAGGCGGCCCTGCGGCAGCACCAGGTCATTGATGCTCTGGTAGCCGCCGAGGGCGGTCTGGATCGCGTGTTGGCTCGGCACGTTGGCGCACAGGCGCATGTTGGCCAGGATATCCAGGCCCTCGATGTAGCTCTGCGCGCGGTGCTTCGGGCCGGAGATGGCCACCCAGCCGGAGCGGAAGCCGGCCACGCGGTAGCTCTTGGACAGGCCGTTGAAGGTCAGGCAGAGCACGTCCGGCGCCAGAGACGCGGTGGAGATGTGCTGAGCCTCGTCGTAGAGGATCTTGTCGTAGATCTCGTCGGAGAAGATCACTAGGTTGTGCTGACGCGCCAGCTCGACGATGCCTTCCAGCACTTCCTTCGAATACACGGCGCCGGTCGGGTTGTTCGGGTTGATCAGCACGATGGCCTTGGTGTTGCTGCTGACTTTGGCCTTCATGTCGGCCAGGTCGGGGAACCAGCCGGCCTGCTCGTCGCACAGGTAATGCACGGGCTTGCCGCCGGAGAGGGCGACGGCGGCGGTCCACAGCGGGTAATCGGGCGCCGGGATCAGCACCTCGTCACCGTTGTTGAGCAGGGCCTGCATGGCCATCACGATCAGCTCGGACACGCCGTTGCCGAGGTAGATGTCCTCGATGCCGACGCCTTCCACCTGCTTCTGCTGGTAATACTGCATCACCGCCTTGCGCGCGCTGAACAGGCCCTTGGAGTCGCTGTAGCCTTGCGCGGTGGGCAGGTTGCGGATCACGTCCTGGAGGATTTCCTCCGGGGCTTCGAAACCGAACGGCGCCGGATTGCCGATGTTCAGCTTGAGGATGCGGTGGCCTTCCTCTTCCAGGCGTTTGGCGTGCTTGAGCACCGGCCCGCGGATGTCGTAGCAGACGTTGGCGAGCTTGTTCGATTTGCTGACCTGCATGATGCTGTATGTCCCGATGCGAATCGCCGCGCTGTAATGCGGCGGCCAGACTGGCGTCCAAAGAGGGACGCATGATACGTGCGGCCCGATGCCCGGAAAAGGTACAGGCCGGGCTTTTTTCTGCCCCTGAGGTGTGCTCCATGGAAAAGATCGAAAAACCCCTGGAAGCCTGGCGCGACGAGCTTTCCGACGCCCAGTTCCATGTCTGCCGGCTGGGTGGCACCGAGCGTGCCTTCACCGGTGAATACCACGACAGCAAGGTGCCGGGCATCTACCACTGCGCCTGCTGCGGCGAGGCGCTGTTCGACTCGGACGCCAAGTACGATTCCGGCAGCGGCTGGCCGAGCTATTTCCAGCCGGTGGGCGAGGACGTGATCCGCGAGAAGGACGACTTCAGCCACGGCATGCACCGCATCGAGGTCAAATGCGCCAAGTGCGACGCGCACCTGGGCCATGTCTTCCCCGACGGGCCGCGGCCGACGGGGCTGCGTTATTGCATCAACTCGGTGTCGCTGAAGCTGGTCCCGCGCTGACGAGAGAGGCTCGCTTGGCGAGCCTCTTTTTTCGATGAATAAATTGTGTGCAATTCAATTGCTCGCTATATTCGCCGCACCTCAATGTGCACGGAGCCCCAGACCATGAGCGACAAGCTTCTCGATATCCCCGTTACCACCATCAAGGGCGAGCAGAAGACCCTCGCCGATTTCGGCGGCAAGGCTGTGCTGGTGGTCAATACCGCCAGCAAGTGCGGCTTCACCCCGCAGTACAAGGGCCTGGAAAACATCTGGCAGCAGTACAAGGACAAGGGGCTGGTGGTAGTGGGTTTCCCCTGCAACCAGTTCGGCAAGCAGGAGCCCGGTGACGAGGGCGCCATTAGCGAATTTTGCGAGCTGAACTTCGGCGTCAGCTTCCCGCTGTTTAAGAAGATCGACGTCAACGGCAGCGGTGCCCACCCGCTCTACGTGCAGTTGAAGAAGCGCGCCCCGGGCCTGCTCGGCAGCCAGGGCATCAAATGGAACTTCACCAAGTTCCTGGTCAGCGGCGACGGCAGCCAGGTCAAGCGCTTCGCCCCGACCACCAAGCCGGAAGAGCTGACCGCCGAGATCGAAGCTCTGCTGAAATGACGGCATCGCACGACCTCGAGGCGCAGCTGCTGCTGGATAACCAGCTGTGCTTCAAGCTATACGCCGCCTCTCGGGCGGTGATTCGCGCCTACAAGCCGATGCTTGACGAGCTGGGCCTGACCTACCCGCAGTATCTGGCGATGCTGGTGCTGTGGGAGTGGCAGGCTTCGCCGCCGGAGCAGGCCACGGTCAAGGCGCTGGGCGAACGGCTGATGCTCGATTCGGGTACGCTGACGCCGCTGCTCAAGCGTCTGGAACAGCTCGGCCTGGTGCAGCGTCGCCGCTCCAGCGCCGACGAGCGAGAGTTGTGCCTGGCGCTCTCCGCGGCGGGCCTGGCGCTGCGCGACCGGGTGCTGCCGCTCAAGCAGCGCCTGTTGTGCGAGAGCGGTGTCGACGTGAACGAGCTGGAGGGCCTGCGCGAGAGCCTCGGCCAGTTGCTGGCGCTGGTCAGGGCTCACTCGTGAGCGGCAGCCAGCAGTCCAGCAGCGCGGCCAGGTCCTCGCGGCGGAACGGTTTGGCCAGGTAATCGTTCATGCCGGCCGCCTGGCAGCGTTCGCGCTCGTCGGGCAGGGCATTGGCGGTCAGGGCGATGATCGGCAGTTCCGGCCAGTCGCCGCTCTGGCGGATGCGCCGGGTGGCCTCGTAGCCATCCATCACCGGCATGTTGCAGTCCATCAGCACCAGGTCGACCGCATGGGCCTGCAGGTGCGCGATGGCCTCGCCGCCGTGGGCGGCAATGGCCACCTCACAACCCAGCTTGGCCAGCATGCCCTTGGCCACCATCTGGTTGACCTGGTTGTCCTCCACCAACAGCACGCGGGCCTGGCGCGGGCGGCTCGGCAGTTTGTGCTGTGGCTCGCTGTCGCTGGCCTGATGCGGCGTGAGCAGGCGCTGCAGGCTGCGGTACAGCGCGGCGCGTGACAGCGGGCGAGCCAGCTGCTCGAACGGTGCCAGGGCGGTTGTCTGTTCTGGCTGAAGGAAGGTGCCGTAGGCCGATACCAGCAGCAGCGGCTGGCTCGTGCGCTGGCGCAGTGCCGGCAACTGCTCGGGATCGACACAGATCAGCAGGTCGGCCTGGTCAAGTGGCAGTTCGTCATCGTAGCGCTGGTAGCTGAGCCCCCAGTTCGGCAGCCAGCCGTCGAACAATTCCGCCAGGCCGCTGCCCGCCGGGCATTGCGCCGCGATTCGTCCCGGCAACCCCGGCCAGCGGGGCGGCGGCGCGTGGCTGGGCAGCGGCAGGGTGGCGCTGAACTGGCTGCCGACACCTTCGCGGGAATTCAGTGTGAGCTCGCCGTCCATGGCCTCGCACAGGCGCCGGGTCAGCGCGAGGCCCAGACCCGTGCCGCCGAATTGGCGGGTGATCCCGGCGCCGGCCTGGGTGAAGGGCTGGAAGATGCGCTTCTGCGCGTCTTCGGCAATGCCGATGCCGGTGTCGCTGACCAGCAGGCGCACGCCGCCCGGGCTGGGCGTGACCCGCAGGTCGACGCGGCCGGCACGGGTGAACTTGAGCGCGTTGGACAGCAGGTTGCTGACGATCTGCCGCACCCGAGTCGGGTCGCCCAGCACCAGGGCAGGCAGTTGCGGGTCGATCAGGCAGGTCAGCTCGACGTTGGGGCCGGCGTTCTGCGAGAGCAGGCTGGCGGTTTCCTCGACCAGGGTGCCAAGGTCGAAGGGGATGTGTTCCAGCTCCAGCTGGCCGGCCTCGAACTTGGACAGGTCGAGAATGTCGTTGAGCAATTCGACCAGCACCTTGCCCGAATCATGGGCGATGGACAGCTGCTGGCGTTGCTCGTTGCTCAGGCTGCCGTCCAGGGCCAGGGCCAGCATGCCCAGCAGGCCATTGAGCGGCGTGCGGATCTCGTGGCTCATGTTGGCCAGGAAGGCGGCGCGCGCCTGGGCCATTTCCAGCGCTGTGCCGCGCGCGCGCTCCAGTTCGTGGTTGGACACGGTCAGGCGGGCGTTGGTCGCCTTCAGCTCGGCGGTGCGCGCCGAGACGATGTTTTCCAGCTCGGCCAGGTATTGGGTCAGACGATCCTCGGCCTCGCGGCGCTGGCTGATTTCCTGGTGGGTGTTGGCCAGTTGCTGGTTGGCCACGGCCACCAGGGTGCCGATCTCGTCGCGCTCGTGGTGGGACGGGCAGGGCACCGGAGAGAAGTCGCGGCGCGGATCGCGGTCGCTCAGCGCGCGGATCACGCCCACCAGCGGCTTGGTCAGCATGGCGTAGAACAGCACCAGCAGGATCAGCGACAGCAGCAGGCTGCGAGCGAAGCCGGTGAGCATGGTGAGCAGCGCGCGCCGCAGGAAGTGGCTGCCGAAGGCATAGGTGTCCACCTCCAGGCGCAGCACGCCCAGGGACTCCTCGGGGGCGTGGCTGACGAACAGCGGGTCTTCGAACTGGCGCCGTTCGCCGAACAGGAAGTCGCTGAACACCCGATAGCGGCTCTGCACCGGCGGGCGATCCACCGAGGCCAGCACCAGGCCGCTGTTGTCGATGATTTCCGCACGCATTACCGCGGGCGAGCGAAGCAGGCCGAGGACCAGTTCCTGGGCCAGTTCGGCGTCGATGTTGTAGGAGATACGAGCCGCCGGGTTGTGGCTGATTTCCAGCAGCGAGTGGATTTCCCGGTCGATGGAGGCGTCTTCGCTGGCATAATCCAGGCCGACCTGGATGAGGCTCAGCAGGGTCCCCAGCAAGAAGGCCACCAGCACCGTCAATCTGGCCTGTTTGTACGACAGGCGATGGGTCAGGGATATATCCATCGGCGGGGTAGCTGAGTCCTTGTTTTTGGCCTTGGAAGCATAGCCCATAGCGCCGGAGGATCGGCAGTGGGCGAGATGAGGAGTTGGTCGTGGATGTTCGTCTGAACAGTTTTCTGCAGCGCGCCGAGAGCGTGCTGGAACGCATCGAACCACTGCTGCCCGCGGAGCGGGTGGGGCTGGACTGGAGCGCGGTGATCGCCGCCCGCTGGCAGCGCGAGGGGCGCGCGGGCTATCTGCAGCCGCTGCGGGTGAGCCTGGATCTGGGCCTGTCCGACCTGGTCGGCGTGGATACCCAGCGCGAGCAGCTGGCGCGCAATACCCGCCAGTTCGTCGCGGGCCTGCCGGCCAACCACGCGCTGCTGTGGGGCGCGCGTGGTACCGGCAAGTCGTCGCTGGTGCGCGCGCTGCTGGCCGAGCACGCCGGTGCCGGGCTGCGGCTGATCGAGATCGAGCGCGATCACCTGGCCGACCTGCCGCGGGTGGTGGAAGCGCTGATCGGGCTGCCGCAGCGCTTCGTGCTGTTCTGCGACGACCTGTCGTTCGAGTCGGGCGAGGGCGACTACCGGGTGCTCAAGAGCGTGCTGGACGGCTCGCTGGAGCGCGCGCCGGACAACGTGGTGCTGTACGCCACTTCCAACCGCCGCCACCTGGTGCCGGAGAAGGAGAGCGACAACCTGGACAGCCGCATGGTCGACGGCGAGCTGCATCCGAGCGAGGCGATCGAGGACAAGATCGCCTTGTCCGACCGTTTCGGTCTGTGGATCTCCTTCTATCCCTTCACCCAAGACCATTTCCTCGCCGTGGTGCGGCACTGGGTGACGGTGCTGGCGGCCGACGCCGGGCTGCAGTGGCGTTGGGATCACGACCTGGAAGTGCTGGCCATTCGCTGGGCCCTGGGACGCGGCAATCGCAATGGCCGTTGCGCCTACCAGTTCGCCCGCAGCTGGGTCGGCCAGCGCCTGCTGGAGGTGCGTTCATGATCGATCTGCAACAGGCCGGCCAGGGCCGCGAGGGCTACGAACTGCTGGCCGCACAGCTGAAGGCGCTGCTGACTGACGAGCGCGACTTCGTCGCCAACGCGGCGCAGTTCTCGGCCTTCCTGTTCCACGAGTTGGCCGACCTCAACTGGGCCGGTTTCTACCTCAATAAGGGCGAGCAGCTGGTGTTGGGGCCGTTCCAGGGCAAGGTGGCCTGCGTGCGCATCCCCTTCGGCAGGGGCGTGTGCGGCGCCGCGGCGAGCAGTTTGCAGACCCAGCGGGTCGAGGACGTGCACGCGTTTGCCGGGCACATCGCCTGCGACAGCGCTTCCAACAGCGAGCTGGTGGTGCCGCTGGTCAAGGACGGTCGGCTGGTCGGCGTGTTGGATCTGGACAGCCCCCTCACCGCGCGCTTCTCGGAGGAGGATCAACTGGGCATCGAACGCCTGGCGGCGATCTTCCTGCGCCTCACCGACTGCTGACTCGCTGGCAGTCAAGAAAAAGCCCGGCATTGCCGGGCTTTTTCATCTCGAGACGCTCAAGACTTGCCGCTGATCTTGGCGATGATCTTGCGTTCGCCAGGCAGCAGGCTCTGCACCGAGTCACGTGCCTGGATACGCCGGTAGTGGGCGGCGAGGGCAGGCCAGCGTTGCTCATCCAGAGTTTCGCCGCCGTGCTCCATGTTCTGCAGCTGGCTGTAGATGGCGAGGTCCGCTTGGGTCAGCGTGTCGCCGACGAAGAATTCGGCCTCGCCGAGACTCTGTTCCAGATAGTCGAAGTGGCCCGGCAGCTTGGCTTTCAGGGCCGTCTGCACGGCGTCCTCGTCGCAGGCCTGGCCGAGCATCGGCTTGAGCAGGCGGTTGCGAAACACGGCGAAGGTGCACAGGGTCGCCAGTTCGTAGTCGCCGTACTTTTCCAGCCAGCGTATCCGCGCTTTGTCCACGGCGTTCTCGCCGAACAGGGCGGGGCGTTCGGGGTAGCACTCTTCCAGGTATTGGCAGATCACGCTGGAGTCGGCCAGCGTCACGTCGCCATCACGGAACGCGGGAATGCGCCCCAGGGGATTGAGCTCCCGGTACCACTCGGGTTGATCGAAGGGGGTGACGATTTCCAACTGGTAATCCAGGCCCTTCTCCAGCAGGCACAGGCGCAGTTTGCGGACGAAGGGGGACAGCGGAGCGCCGTAGACGATCAGGCTCATCGGGATTCCTCAGCGGCCGATTAGTCGTAGATGTTCTTCTTCTTCCAGTCGTCTTCGCCGAGCGACTTGATGCCTTCGGCCAGCTCGGTGTGTTCCTCGGGAGCCGGCTTGGTCTTCTCCAGCACCACGGCGTTGGCGCGCGCCAGGAGTTGCTCCAGCTGTTGCAGCTGGGCCTTGTAGCGCGCCGGTTCCGGCTGCTTGCGCAGGTATTGCACGCCGCGCTCGTAGGCCAGGCGGGCCTGGCCGGGCTGGTTCTGCTGCATGGACTGCTGGCCGAGATTGCTGAAGAACTCGAAATGAAGTTGCACCAGCATGTGGCGAATCTCGCCCAGCCAGCGCTTGGCCTCGGCGGCCTGCAACACATGATCCTGGGCGGCGCGGGTGATCTGGCCGTGGAGGTTTTCCAGCAGGAAGCGGATGTCCTTGGCCTTGGCTTCGGTCGCGATCAGCTGCGGCGGATTGCGCACGGGGATGTCGTCGCCCTTGGCGATCATCTCGCGCAGCTCGTCGAGGCGGTTCTTGAGATTGGCGTTCTGCTTGTCCAGCTGCAGCAGGCGTTCGCCGAACTGCAGTTCGAAGCGGCTGAGAAGCACCTTGAGGGCCGGGCTCATGAGCTGGCCGGGCATGCTTTCGGAGACGTCGCGGCTGCGGCGTACGCGGTCGGTGAGGTCGGCCCGCAGGCGGGCCTTCTCGAGCTTGTTGTTCTCCACCATGTGGTTCGCATAACCGATGATGAAGAGCAGGACGATACCGGCGATTATCAGCGCCGTGATGACGATTGGGGACACCTTGAGACCCTCCCGATGCGCATCTTTTGCCCCGAGTGTAGTGCGTTAGCCATCATGCTGATAGCACCTTGTCAATTCTGATGGGAAGTCTTTGATTTGAAAAAAGTTTTGGGGGAGGGTTGACGCTCTCCCAAAGGCTCCATAGAATGCGCGCCACTTTCAGCGAGTTGGTGAAAGCCGATTCGCCGAAAGTTGGGATGCTGTTATAAGCTCCTGGCCACGTCCCCTTCGTCTAGTGGCCTAGGACACCGCCCTTTCACGGCGGTAACAGGGGTTCGAGTCCCCTAGGGGACGCCATGCGGGAATAGCTCAGTTGGTAGAGCACGACCTTGCCAAGGTCGGGGTCGCGAGTTCGAGTCTCGTTTCCCGCTCCAGTTTCACGAAGCGCCGCTCAACGAGCGGCGTTTTGATTAGAGTTACACGGCCGATGGCAACATCGTCCGGAAACACCGGGAAGCTGTTGTAAGCTCCGGGCCACGTCCCCTTCGTCTAGTGGCCTAGGACACCGCCCTTTCACGGCGGTAACAGGGGTTCGAGTCCCCTAGGGGACGCCATGCGGGAATAGCTCAGTTGGTAGAGCACGACCTTGCCAAGGTCGGGGTCGCGAGTTCGAGTCTCGTTTCCCGCTCCAGTTTCACGAAGCGCCGCTCAACGAGCGGCGTTTTGATTAGAGTTACACGGCCGATGGCAACATCGTCCGGAAACACCGGGAAGCTGTTGTAAGCTCCGGGCCACGTCCCCTTCGTCTAGTGGCCTAGGACACCGCCCTTTCACGGCGGTAACAGGGGTTCGAGTCCCCTAGGGGACGCCATGCGGGAATAGCTCAGTTGGTAGAGCACGACCTTGCCAAGGTCGGGGTCGCGAGTTCGAGTCTCGTTTCCCGCTCCAGTTTCACGAAGCGCCGCTCAACGAGCGGCGTTTTGATTAGAGTTACACGGCCGATGGCAACATCGTCCGGAAACACCGGGAAGCTGTTGTAAGCTCCGGGCCACGTCCCCTTCGTCTAGTGGCCTAGGACACCGCCCTTTCACGGCGGTAACAGGGGTTCGAGTCCCCTAGGGGACGCCATGCGGGAATAGCTCAGTTGGTAGAGCACGACCTTGCCAAGGTCGGGGTCGCGAGTTCGAGTCTCGTTTCCCGCTCCAAATTCACGGAACGCCACCCATTGGGTGGCGTTTTCGTTTGCGCAGGTTTTATCCGTTCAATGAAAAGGCCCGCCGGCGATGCCGAGCGGGCCTTTTCGTCTGCGTACGCTTCAGTGCTTGGCGCTGTCGTCCGGCAGGGCCAGCAGCTGCTTCTCGCGATTCCAGTCGAACGGTTCGTCGTTCTCCTCGGCCTCGAAGCGGCGTTCATCCAGGCGTTGATAGAGGCCGATTTCCTCGTCCGGCATGAAGTGCAGGCAGTCGCCGCCGAAGAACCACAGCAGGTCGCGCGGCACCAGATGGGCGATCTGCGGGTAGCGGTGGAACACCTGGCTGATGATGTCCTGGCCCAGGTACAGGCTGCTCTCCGGATCCTCCGGCAACTGCGCCAGCAGCTCGTCGAAGCGCTCGACAAACAGGGCGTGGGTGTCGTCCTCCACCTGTTCGGCCTCGCCCAGGGCGACCAGGATGCCGCGCAGGTGGGCGAGCAGGGCGAGATGGTGGTCGAGGTAGGCGGTGGCCATGGCGAAGTCCTGTAGAACGAAAACGGGCGCGAAGTATAAGACTCCGCGCCCGTGCTGTCCGGCTTGATGAGCGATCAGCGCACGCGGCCGGGGCTCAGCTCGAGTTCCTCCTTGGCGAAGTCGTCGACGTCGATCACCCGTCGCCGCGCGCCTTCGGCCTGGCGCAACTGCTCGGCTTCCTCGGTGCTCAGCAGCTGCTCGCGCAGCGCAGCGTCGATCTCGTGTTCGCCCGGCTGCGTCGCCAGGCCGGCCTTGGCCGCCTTGTGCAGCTTGCGCTGCGCCGGGCTCGCGGCGTCGAGCAGGTCCACCGCCTGCTGCAGGGCGGCGACGGGATCGTCCGCTCCCTGCGGCCGGTAGCAGCCGTCGAGCAGGCTCTCCAGCGCCAGGTCGCCACGGGCGCGACCGAGGATGGCGGCGACTTCCGCATCCAGCTCATCGCTCGGGCCCTTGTGGCGACGGCCCAGCGGGAACACCAGGACACGCAGCAGGCCGCCGAACAGACGATTGGGGAAGTTGCCGAGCAGCTCGTCCAACGCCCGCTCGGCCAGGCCGAGATTTTCTTCCAGCGCCCAGCGCAGCAGCGGCCGCAGTGCCTCGGGGCTGCCGAGGTCGTGATAGCGCTTGAGCGCCGCACTGGCCAGGTAGAGGTGGCTGAGTACGTCACCGAGGCGCGCGGACAGCCGTTCGCGGCGCTTCAGCTCGCCGCCCAGCAGCATCATGCTGCTGTCCGCCAGCAGGGCGAAGGCGGCGGCGAGGCGATTCAGGGCGCGGAAGTACGGACGGCTGAGGTTGTCGCCCGGTACGTTGCCGAAACTGCTGAAGGTCAGGCCGTGGAGCAGGGCGCCGGCGGCGTTGCCGACGGCGAAGCCGACATGGCGCATCAGCAGTCCGTCGAACTCGATCAGCGCCTGCTCGCGGTCTTCACGACCGGCCAGCGCCATCTCATCGAGGACGAAGGGATGGCAGCGAATGGCGCCCTGACCGAAGATCATCAGGTTGCGCGAGAGGATGTTGGCGCCCTCGACCGTGATCGACACCGGCACGCCCTGCCAGGTGCGGGCCAAGTAGTTGTTCGGGCCCATGATGATGGCCTTGCCGCCGTGCACGTCCATGGCATGGCTGATGCACTCGCGGCCGCGTTCGGTCAGGTGGTATTTGAGGATGGCCGAGAGCACCGAAGGCTTCTCGCCCAGGTCCACCGCGCTGGCGGTGAGGGTACGCGCGGCGTCCATCATCCAGGCGTTGCCGCCAATCCGCGCCAGCGCCTCCTGGATGCCCTCGAAGGCGGCCAGCGGCACGCCGAACTGCTCGCGCACGCGGCAGTACTGACCGCTGACCAGGCTGGACATCTTCGCTGCGCCGGTGCCGCCGGCGGGCAGGGAGATGGAGCGGCCCACCGACAGGCAGTTCATCAGCATCATCCAGCCCTTGCCGAGGTACTCCTGGCCACCGATGAGGAAGCTCAGCGGCACGAACACGTCCTTGCCCGAGTTGGGACCGTTCATGAAGGCGGCGCCGCAGGGCAGGTGGCGACGGCCGATTTCCACGCCGGGGGTGTCGGTGGGAATCAGTGCCAGGCTGATGCCGAGTTCTTCCTCATCGCCCAGCAGGTGGTCCGGGTCGTAGGCCTTGAAGGCCAGGCCGAGCAGGGTGGCCACCGGGCCCAGGGTGATGTAGCGCTTCTCCCAGGTCAGGCGCAGGCCGATGACTTCTTCACCCTGCCACTGGCCCTTGCAGATGATGCCGGTGTCCGGCATAGCGCCGGCGTCGGAGCCGGCCAGCGGGCCGGTGAGGGCGAAGCAGGGGATTTCCTCGCCGCGGGCCAGGCGCGGCAGGTAGTGCTGGCGCTGCTCGTCGGTGCCGTAGTGCAGCAGCAGTTCGGCCGGGCCGAGGGAGTTGGGCACCATGACGGTGGAGGCGAGGTCGCCGGAGCGGGTCGCCAGCTTCATCACCACCTGCGAGTGGGCATAGGCAGAGAAGCCCTTGCCGCCGTATTCCTTGGGGATGATCAGGCCGAAGAAGCCGTTGCTCTTGATGTGCTGCCAGGCGTGCTCGGGCAGGTCCATCTGCTGGCCGATCTCCCAGTCGCTGACCATGGCGCACAGCTCCTCGACCGGGCCGTCGATGAAGGCACGCTCCTCGTCGCTGAGCTTGACGGCGGGGTAGTTGAGCAGCACGTCCCAGTCCGGGCGGCCGCTGAACAGCTGGCCGTCCCACCACACGCTGCCGGCCTCGATGGCGTCGCGCTCGGTCTCGGACATCGGCGGCAGCACCTTCTGGAACCAGCCGAACAACGGGCCCGTGATCAGCTTGCGGCGCAGCTCCGGTACGGCGACGGGAATCGCCACGCCGAGCCACAGCAGCCAGAGGACCACCTCGAGCCAGTACGGCGCGTCGCCGAACAGCCCGAGCAGGACCAGGTAGACGGCGACCACGCCCAGCGCGGGCAGAATGGGGAAACGGGCGTAGGCGAGATAGGCGATACCGAACAGCAGAACCAACAACCAGACAGCGAGCATGCGCAATCCTCCATGAGGCCGACCCTGGCGTGAGGGCCGGCGAGCTTGGCCGGATCGTCGTACACCCGGCGCGACAGGTCTGGATAGACTGCCATGGAACCGTCGAGCCGCGCCGTGTTGGCCATGTGCCGGAAGAGGCCGCGCCGCACGCGTTCACCGCGCCGCGCGGACCTTAAGCTCCAGCCCCGCCCGGCCTACCGTATGCGAGATCGTCGTCAGGTTCCTATGCAAGCCAGCCTTCTACCCAGCCGCTTCGTGGATAGTGACCACCCCAGGGTAGTCGAGTTCGCAGAACGTTCGCGCGGTGCCAGCCGCGATCCGCGCGACCAGGCGGTCAGCCTCTATTACGCGGTACGCGACCAGATTCGCTACAACCCCTACGCGTTCAGCGCCGACCCCGAGACGCTCAAGGCCAGTCACGCGTTGGCGGCGGGCGAATGCTACTGCGTGCCTAAGGCGCTGCTACTCGCGGCCTGCGCACGCCACTGCGACATCCCTGCGCGCATCGGCCTGGCCGACGTGCGCAATCACCTGTCGACTCCGCGCCTGCTGGAGCTCCTGCGCAGCGAAGTGTTCGCCATGCACGGCTACACCGAGCTGTTCATCGAGGGTCGCTGGGTCAAGGCCACGCCGGCGTTCAACCAGGCGCTGTGCCAGATGTTTCGCGTGGCGCCGCTGGAGTTCGACGGGCGTGAGGACAGCGTCTTCCATCCCTTCAACGCCGAGGGCGAGCGCTACATGGAGCACCTGGTCGACCACGGTCGTTTCGACGATTTGCCGCTGGAGCTGTTCTTCGCCCATCTGCGCCGCAGCTACCCGCATCTGTTCGAGGAGGGCTCGGCGTTCCTGCGTGGCGACCTCCACGTCGAGGCGCAGGTCATGAAGAAATTCGATAATTAACATCAGCCCGGCGGGGTTTCATCGTGCGCCGCGGCCGGGCAGGCTAGCCTGTAACCGACGGTTGCAATTTCCGATCGCGACCTCATCTAAGCCAATCCCTCGCCGAATAAGCCCATCCTCATGACCCCAGCGCTGTCCATCCGGCAACTGACCAAGACCTACGCCAACGGCTTCCAGGCCCTCAAGGGCATCGACCTCGACGTCGCCGAAGGCGATTTCTTCGCCCTGCTGGGCCCCAATGGCGCCGGCAAGTCCACCACCATCGGCATCCTCTCCACCTTAGTGAACAAGAGCGGCGGCTCGGTCGAAGTGTTCGGCCACGACCTCGACCGCGATCCCTCCGGCCTCAAGCGCTGTCTCGGCGTGGTGCCGCAGGAATTCAACTTCAACCAGTTCGAGAAGTGCTTCGACATCCTCACGACCCAGGCCGGCTACTACGGCATACCGCTCAAGCAGGCCAAGGAGCGCGCCGAGCAGTACCTGACCCAGCTCGGTTTGTGGGACAAGCGCGACAGCGCCTCGCGCGAGCTGTCCGGCGGCATGAAGCGGCGTCTGATGATCGCCCGCGCGCTGATCCACCAGCCGCGCCTGCTGATCCTCGACGAGCCCACCGCCGGCGTGGACATCGAGCTGCGCCGCTCGATGTGGGGCTTCCTCACCGAGCTGAACCAGCAGGGCATCACCATCATCCTCACCACCCATTACCTGGAGGAGGCCGAGCAGCTCTGCCGCCACATCGGCATCATCGACCACGGCCGCATCGTCGAGCGCTCGAGCATGAAGGACCTGCTCAAGACCCTGCACGTGGAGACCTTCCTGCTGGACCTCAAGGAATCGACCCTGGTCATGCCGCAGCTCTCGGGTTACCCGGCGCGCATGGTCGACGACCACACCCTGGAGGTGCAGGTGGAGAAGAGCCAGGGCGTCAACGAGCTGTTCCGCCAGCTGGCGGCGCAGAAGGTCGAGGTGCTGAGCCTGCGCAACAAGAGCAACCGTCTCGAGGAGCTGTTCGTGTCCCTGGTCGAGAAGAACCTGAAGAAGGTGGCGCAATGAGCCCCGAACTCGCCTCCAACTGGGTCGCCCTGCAGACCATCGTGCGCCGCGAAGTGCGGCGCTTCACGCGCATCTGGCCGCAGACCCTGGTGCCGCCGGCCATCACCATGGCCCTGTACTTCGTGATCTTCGGCCGCCTGATCGGCAGCCAGGTCGGCGGTGTCGGCCAGTTCAGCTATATGGAATTCATCGTGCCGGGACTGATCATGATGTCGGTGATCACCAACTCCTACAGCAACGTGGTATCGAGCTTCTTTTCCAGCAAGTTCCAGCGCAATGTCGAGGAGCTGCTGGTGTCGCCGGTATCGCCGCACACCATCCTCATCGGCTACACCATCGGCGGCGCACTGCGCGGTCTGGCGGTGGCCTTCATCGTCACGCTGCTGTCGCTGTTCTTCACCCATCTTCAGGTGCACCACCTGGGCGTGACGGTGCTGGTGATCCTGCTCACCGCCATCACCTTCTCCCTGGGCGGCTTCATCAACGCGGTGTATGCGCGCAACTTCGACGACATCTCCATCGTCCCGACCTTCGTGCTGACGCCGCTGACCTACCTGGGCGGCGTGTTCTACTCGATCAGCCTGTTGCCCGAGTTCTGGCAGCACGTGTCGCTGGTCAACCCCATCCTGCACATGGTCAACGCCTTCCGCTACGGCATCCTCGGCGTATCCGACATCAATATCGGCATCGCCATCGGCATGATGCTGCTGGCCAGCACGGTGCTGTACATCGTCTGCATCCGCCTGCTGAAGAGCGGCCGCGGCATGCGCCAGTAACCGCGGGAAACATGGCGTCACAGGCTGGCGCCATCCTCACCTGTCGCTGACAATCCCACGACGGCAGAATCGCTGGATTCGCCGTTCCCTCCCATTCCAAGAGGCAAGTGGATGATTGTCCGTCGCATGCTGTGGCCGCTGCTGCTCGGCCTGTTGAGCGCCGCTCCGGCCGTGGCCGAGCAGGCGCCGCGGGTGGAAGTCGTCACCCCCGAACGCACCCTGGTGCGTGACGAGCTGATCACCTTCGGCTCGCTGCGCTCGGACGAGTCCACCATGATCCGCCCCGAAGTGGGCGGCCGCATCGCCACCCTGCATTTCCGCGAGGGGCAGGCGGTCGAGGCCGGCGCCCTGCTGGTCGGTCTGGACGATGCCATCGCCCGCGCCGAACTGGCCCAGGCCACGGCCAACCGGGGGCTGGCCGAGAAGAACTACCAGCGCGCGCAGATGCTGTTCAAGCGCGGCGCCAGCAACGCCCAGGCCCTCGACGAGGCCAGCTCCCAGCAGCAGGCTGCCCGCGCCAGCCTGGCCCTGGCCCAGGCGCGTCTGGACAAGACGCAGATCCGCGCACCCTACGACGGCGTGCTCGGCCTGCGCCTGGTCAGCGTCGGCGACTACCTCGGCGCCGGCGACGACATCGTCAATCTTGAGGTGCTCGACCCGCTCAAGGTGGACTTCCGCGTGCCGCAGAAGGCGGTCAGCCAGGTGCGTCTGGACCAGGCCATCGAACTCAGCCTGGACGCCTATCCCGGCGAGCGCTTCCGCGGCCGGATCATGGCGCTCAACCCGCGCCTGGACGAGGTCGGTCGCAGCCAGGCGATCCGCGCCCGGGTGGGCAACGCCGACCACCGGCTCAAGCCCGGCCAGTTCGTTCGGGTCTCGGTGATCCTCGCCGAGCGCCCTCAGGCGCTGGTGATTCCCGAGGAGGCGGTGATGCCCATGGGCCAGCTGCTGTTCGTCAATCTGGTGGTGGACGGCAAGGTCGAGCGTCGGCAGATCCGTATCGGCCAGCGTCTGCGTGGCCGCGCGGAAGTGGTGGAAGGGCTGCAGGGCGACGAGACGGTGATCAGCGCCGGCTGGCAGAAGGTCGGCCCGGGCCGCGAGGTGCGCACCGTCCCGCGCGGTGAAGGCGCATGACCCTGTCGGACATCTGCATCCGCCGGCCGGTGTTCGCCACCGTGCTGTCGCTGATCATCGTGCTGCTCGGGCTGCTGGCCTACCAGCGCCTGGCGGTGCGCGAATACCCGAACATCGACGTGCCCATCGTCACGGTCAACATCACCTATCCCGGCGCCAGCCCGGAGATCATGGAGTCCCAGGTCGCCCAGCCGATCGAGGACGTGCTCTCGGGCATCGAGGGCCTGGACTTCGTCAGCTCCATCAGTCGCTCCGAGAACACCCAGATCACCGCCCAATTCCGCCTCGGCAGCAACTCCGACGAGGCGGCCAACGACGTGCGCGACCGCCTGGGCCGGGTACGCAGCCTGTTGCCGGAAGAAATCGACGAGCCGATGGTGCAGAAGGTCGAGGCCGACGCCCAGCCGGTGGTCTGGCTGGCCTTCTACAGCGAACGCTTCTCCGCCATGGAGATCACCGACGTGATCGAGCGGGTGGTGCAGGACCGCCTGCAGATCATCCCCGGTGTGTCCGAGGTGCAGATCCGCGGTGCGCGCAGCTTCGCCATGCGCATCTGGCTCGACCCGGAGAAGCTCGCCGCCCATGACCTTACCGTGCAGGACGTGGAAGACGCGCTGCGCCGGCAGAACGTGGAGATTCCCGCCGGGCGCATCGAGTCGGTACAGCGCGAGTTTTCCGTGCTGTCGGAGACCGACCTGAAGACCCCGAACCAATTCAACCAGCTGATTCTCGACGACTCGCGCGGCTACCTGCTGCGCCTGTCCGACGTCGGCCATGCCGAGATCGGCGCCGCCGACGAGCGCACCGTGGTGCGTTTCAAGGGGCGCCCGGCGGTGGCGGTGGGCATGGTCAAGCAGGCCACGGCCAATCCGCTGGAAATCTCCGACGGCCTCGAAGCGGCGCTGCCGGAGATTCGCGCGCTGCTGCCCGAAGGCATGGAGATGCAGGTGGCCAACGACAACTCGCTGTTCATCCGCGAGTCGATCAGCAACGTCTACACCACCATCTGGGAGGCCGTGGTGCTGGTGGTGCTGATCATCTTCCTGTTCCTGCGTTCGCTGCGCGCTACGCTGATTCCGCTGGTGACCATCCCGGTGTCGCTGATCGGCGCCTGCGCGCTGATGGCGCTGATGGGTTTCACGGTCAACACCCTGACCCTGCTGGCCATGGTCCTGGCCATCGGCCTGGTGGTGGACGATGCCATCGTCGTGCTGGAGAACATCCACCGGCATATCGAACAGGGCATGAAGCCGCTGCAGGCGGCCTTCGTCGGCAGCCGCGAGATCGCCTTCGCGGTGATCGCCATGACCCTGACCCTGGCCGCCGTGTACGCGCCGATCGGCTTCATGCAGGGCACCTCGGGCAAGCTGTTCACCGAGTTCGCCTGGACCCTGGCCGGCGCGGTGCTGGTGTCCGGCTTCGTCGCCCTGACCCTGTCGCCGATGATGTGCGGTCACCTGCTCAAGGCCCATGTGCCACAGCAGAAGCACAACCGCATCTACAACCTGATCGAAGGCTTCCTAAACGGCCTCACCTACAACTATCGCCATCTGCTGGAACGCACCCTGCGTGCCTGGTGGGCGGTGGTGGCACTGCTGGTGATCATCCTGTTGCTGTGCGCCTGGCTGTTCGCCGGCCTGCGCAGCGAGTTGGCGCCGACCGAGGACACCGGCACCATCGTCGGCTCTATAAGTGGTCCCGACGGCGCCACGGTCGGCTACACCAGCCATTACGCGCGGCAGCTGGAGGCGGCATATGAGTCGGTGCCGGAGACCAACCGCTACATGGTCATCGTCGGCTTTCCCACCGTGGCCCAGGGCCTGTCGTTCATGAAGCTCGAGGACTGGGATAAGCGCGAGCGCAGCCAGTTCGAGATCCGCGACGAGCTGCTGCCCAAGCTGCAGGACATCGCCGGCGTGCGGGCCTTCCCGATCAACCGTCCGCCGCTGGGGCAGAGCGCGCGCAACCAGCCGGTCAACTTCGTCATCCGTTCCTCGCTGGAATACGCCGAGCTGCAGCAGTACGTCGACCAGTTGCTCGACGAGGTGCGCGGCTATCCGGGGCTGGAGAGCCTGGACACCGACCTCAAGCTCAATACACCGCAGCTCAAGGTCACGGTCAATCGCGAACAGGCGGTGGCGGTAGGGACCGACGTGGCTACCATCGGCCGCAGCCTGGAGAGCCTGTTCGGCAGCCGCCAGGTGACGCGCTTCAAACAGAACGGCGAGCAGTACGACGTGCTGGTGCAGCTGCAGGACGTGGACCGCAGCAACCCCGAGGACCTCAACCGGGTCTATGTGCGTGGGCGCGATGACAGCATGGTGCAGCTCTCCAACCTGATCGAGGTACGCGAGACGGTGGCGCCGCGCGAGCTCAACCACTTCAACCAGCTGCGCGCGGTCACGGTCAGCGCCAACGTCGGCTCCGGCTACACCCTGGGCGAGGCGCTGGGTCATCTGGAAGAGCGGGCGCGGGCGATCTTCCCGGCGGATACCCAGTTCGACTACACCGGCACCTCGCGCGACTTCAAGGAATCCAGTGGCGGCGTGGCGCTGATCTTCGTGCTGGCCCTGCTGTTCATCTTCCTGGTGCTGGCGGCGCAGTTCGAGAGCTTCTTCGACCCGCTGATCATCCTGTTCAGCGTGCCGCTGTCGATGGCCGGTGCGCTGCTGGCGCTCAAGCTGTTCGGCGGCACGCTCAACATCTATTCGCAGGTGGGCCTGGTGACGCTGATCGGGCTGATCACCAAGCACGGCATCCTCATTGTCGAGTTCGCCAACCACCTGCTGCGCGAGGGCCGCGAGCTGGGCGAGGCGGTGCTGGAGGCGGCAGTGCAGCGCCTGCGGCCGATCCTGATGACCACCGGCGCCATGGTCCTCGGCTCGCTGCCGCTGGCCATCGCCAGCGGTGCTGGCGCCGAGAGCCGCCAGCAGATCGGCATGGTCATCGTCGGCGGCCTGCTGGTGGGCACCTTCTTTACCCTGTTCGTGGTTCCGACGCTGTATACCCTGCTGCGGCGCTGGCGGCCGATCCATGCGGAGCATCTGGAAGCACGCGCGGCCTGAAACAGCTTGCTTTGCCACGGTGGCAAGGTTTTAGGCTGCGTTTTTTTCACGGATCGGAAGGAATATCCATGCGCGCTCCCATCTCCTGCGCTCTGCTGTGCGTCCTCAGCCTGCCGGCGCTGGCCGCGGGCGATCACGGCGGCCACGGTTCCCACGCTCACGGCGAACAGGCCGCGTCGTCATTCGGCCAACCTGCCGCTGCGGGGCAGGCGACACGCACCGTCGAGGTCGTGCTCGGCGACATGTACTACCGCCCCGATTCCCTCGAGGTGCAGGCCGGCGAGACGGTGCGCTTCGTGCTGAAGAACGAGGGCAAGCTGCCGCACGAGTTCAGCCTGGGCGACGCGGCATCCCACGCCGAGCACCAGCAGCAGATGCTGGCGATGCAGCAGATGGGCCACGGTATGCTGCACGAGGACGCCACCACCGCCTCGGTGGCGCCGGGCGAGCGGGCCGAGCTGACCTGGACCTTCGCCGAGGCCGGCACGCTGCAGTTCGCCTGCAACATCCCCGGCCATTACCAGGCGGGCATGGTCGGCGAGCTGCGGGTGAAACCGAAGTCCTGATCGAACGGGGCGGGCGTATAATGCCCGCCGTTTTTCGCTTTCCAGGCCGCCGTCATGCAACATCCCGCCGAACAATCGCCGCTGGGCAAGTCCAGCGAGTACGTCTCCCAGTACGCCCCCGAACTGCTGTTCCCCATCCCGCGTGCCGCCAAATGGGCCGAACTGGGCCTGCTGGCCGGCCAGTTGCCGTACCAGGGCACTGACTACTGGAACTGCTACGAGCTGTCCTGGCTGACACCGTCCGGCAAGCCGGTGGTGGCGATTGGCGAGTTCGCCATTCCGGCCGATTCGCCGAACATCATCGAGTCCAAGTCGTTCAAGCTCTACCTCAACTCGCTGAACCAGACGCCCTATGCCGACCGCGCCGAGGTCGAGGCGCTGCTGGCGCGCGACTTGTCGGCCTGCGCCGGTGCGCCGGTGGCGGTGCGCGTACGTGGCCTGGACGAAGTGGCCGCCGAGGGCGTGGCCACGCTGCCCGGGCGTTGCATCGACGAACTCGAGATCGAGGTCCGCGACTATGCGCACTCGCGTCCGGAGCTGCTGCGCTGCGCGGACGAGGTCGTCGAGGAAACGCTGTATAGCCATCTGCTCAAATCCAACTGTCCGGTCACCGGCCAGCCGGACTGGGGCACGTTGGTAGTCGAGTACCGCGGCCCGCGCCTGGATGCCGCGAGCCTGCTGGCCTACGTGGTGAGCTTTCGCCAGCACCAGGACTTCCACGAGCAGTGCGTGGAGCGGGTATTCCTCGACTTGCAGCGTCTGCTGCGCCCGCAGAAGCTGATGGTGTATGCGCGCTACGTGCGCCGCGGTGGGCTGGACATCAACCCCTATCGCAGCACCGAGGCCATCGCGCCGGACAATCGCCGGCTGGTGCGCCAGTAACGAAAAAGCCCGCTGACGCGGGCTTTTTTCGAGCGGGCTGGGCTAGATGCCCATGTTGGCCAGGCTCTGCAGAATGTTGCGCAGGGTGCCGGTGAGGGTGGGGTGCTGGCTCTCGAAGCGCTCCACCGCCAGGTTGACGCCGTCCACCAGGCTGGCGTCGGGATCGCTGGCCAGTTCCCGCGCCAGCTTGAGGTCGATTTCCTGCATCAGCTCGAGCAGCGCGGCGCGGTCTTCGGCATCCAGCGGCACGTCGCCGGCGATTTCTTCACGCAGTTGCTGGAGGTGTTGGCTCAGGCGTTCGGACATGGTCTTCTCCTTCTGACTACCCAGAGTGGACCCGGCTCGCTGGCCTGGGTTCGCTGAAGATGTGTCTGAAGGTTAATCCAGGCCGGGCGCGCCTGCCTGATCCACGGCAAGTTTTGCTGTCAGGGTTTTTCACCCTTGCTGCGGCGAACGGCCAGGTCCTCGAGGCAGGCCGGAAGCTCGCCCGGGTGATCGATCACCGAGTGGGCGCCGAGGCGGTACAGCTCCAGCGTGGCCTGCACGCGCAGCTTCTCGCGCTCCGTCGCCGAAAGCGCCTGCCAGTCGCCCAGGGCCAGGCCGCACAACGAGCCGCAGGTAGCCAGCCCGACGCACCAGAGTCCTGCGTTGAGCCCGGCCTGTAGCAGGCGCGGCTCGCTGGCGATCAGCACGCAGCCGTTCAGGCTGCCCACCCCGAGTTCACTGAGCGCCTGCCAGACGGCATCCGGCGCCGGCCAGGGGCGGGCGCCATTGTGTCGGGACGCGGGCAGGCCACGGGGCAGGGCGTCGAGCAGCGGCCGCGTCGCCGCTTCCGGCAACTCGTCGAGCCAGGCATGAGGGACCTGCTGGGCTTGCAAGCGCTGGAGCAGTTCCACCACGCCCGGCAGTGGCTCGGCGCGTTCGGCGGCACTGGCTTTCAGCGCCGGCAGCAGTGCGGGGTCGTCCGGATCGCTCAGTCCGCTGTGTTGCTGCGCCACCGGCAGGGTGCGGGCACCGTGGTCGACCAGGCAGCCGGTGAGGCCGAAGAGCAGGGCGGTGAACTGGGAGGCAGGCATGGCGGCTCGTTTTCCGATGCGTTCGGGGCAGGGTAGCGAGCGCCTGTGACGATCCGGTGACGGTCAGTCGGCACCCATCACCTGGCGAACGTCCGGCGGCACCGGCACGGAGGCGTTGCTGCCGTGGTCGATCCACACCAGCTTGCAATGCCCCTCGCCATAGCAGGCGTGCGGGTCTGCCAGCGTGCTCAGGCGGTGCTCGACCACCAGGCTGCTGCGGCCGACCGCGCTGGCGTAGAGCTCGACCACCACGGTGGCCGGATGCACCACCGGCTTGAGATAGGTGTGCAGCGTCTGCAGCACCACCGGGCCCTGGGGCGCGTGATCGATGTCGATGCCGACGCTGGCGAACCACGCCACCCGGGCTTCCTGCACGTACTCCAGGTAGACCGTGTTGTTGACATGGCCGTAGTTGTCCATGTCGCCCCAGCGAACGGGGATGTGGGCGGTATGGAGAGGGCGTTTATCCGACATGCTGGAGTCCGCTATGCTGCTGCCATGAACGGCGGCGAGGTTTATACTGCGCGGCCTGTCCCAGAGCGGCCGCGGGCCGCCACACTACTGATGCCATGGAGAGACTGCAAATGCGAATGATCGATGCGAGCTGGCTCGATCGTCTGGGCCGCCTGTGTGCCTGCGCCCTGCTGGCCGCGTTGCCGCTGGCGGCGAACGCCGAGGAAGATCCCTGGGAAGGCTTCAACCGCCCGGTCTTCCGCTTCAACGATACCCTCGATACCTATGCGCTGAAGCCCGTGGCCAAGGGCTATCAGGCGGTGACCCCGCAGTTTCTCGAAGACGGCGTGCACAACGTGTTCCGCAACATCGGCGACGTGACCAACCTGGCCAACAACCTGCTGCAGGGCAAGGTCCACGACGCGGGCGTCGATACCGGTCGCCTGATCTTCAACACCACCTTCGGTCTGCTCGGTTTCTTCGACGTGGCCAGCGAGATGGGGCTGCAGCGCAGCGACGAGGACTTCGGCCAGACGCTGGGTGCCTGGGGCGTGGGCAGCGGCCCGTACCTGGTGATCCCGCTGCTCGGCCCGAGCAGCCTGCGCGACGCCCCGGCCAGGGTCCCGGACAGCTTCCTCGGTCCGTACCCGTACATCGACCACGTGCCGACCCGCAACGTCACTCGCGCGGTGAATGTCGTCGACACCCGCGCCAGCCTGCTGTCGGCGGAGAAGATGGTCACCGGCGACAAGTACATCTTCATCCGCAACGCCTATCTGCAGAACCGCGAGTTCCGCGTGCAGGACGGCGAGGTGGTGGACGACTTCTGATTCGTCCAGCCGAAAAAGCAGAAAGGCGGCCTAGGCCGCCTTTCTTCGTTTCAGCTCATCGACAGTATCGCCAGGCCTATGGAGGCGCGGCCATCGTCCAGCGGCGTCACGCGCACCACTTCGGCCTGGGCGTCGAGTCCCTTGAGTTCGCTGTGCTCGGAGGGAATGTGCACCTTGACCCGGTCGCCCACGGCGATCTGGCAGTTGGCTTCAACCTGCATGCCGGTGCTGGACAGGTCCAGGCACTGGGCCTCGATCTCCTGGCCGGCGTGATGAAGAATGACCGGGGCTTCCAGTCGCATGCGGATGAAGTCACGTTTCTCGCTGTAGGCGCGATCGTTCTGGCTCATGGACCCTATCCTCTTGTTTTAAGGGCGCTCCCCCGAGGGGTCTTATAACCCCCGTCGATTTCGGGTGTAAAGGCGCCTGGCGACAATCGGCAGCGGCTTGAATCGCCTGGCGGATGGGAGTACCGTCTGCGCCTTGAATCGTCCGAGCACAGGTGTTTTTCCCCTTTCGGACGGCAACTCAATCCTTTTTCCGGCGTCGTTTGCCTGGATGACCCATGCACAAACCCAGCGCCAAGCTGCTGCTTATCGATGATGACGAGGTAGTGCGAGCGAGCATCGCCGCCTATCTGGACGACAGCGGTTTCCAGGTGTTGCAGGCCGGGAACGGGCTGCAGGGACTGGAAGTATTCGAACGCGAACAGCCCGACGTGATCATCTGCGACCTGCGCATGCCGCAGATCGACGGTCTCGAGCTGATCCGCCGGATCAATGTGATCAACAGCGAAATCCCGGTCATCGTCGTCTCCGGTGCCGGAGTCATGAGCGACGCGGTCGAGGCCCTGCGCCTCGGCGCCGCCGATTACCTGATCAAGCCCCTCGAAGACCTGGCCGTGCTCGAGCACTCGGTGCACCGCGCGCTGGATCGTTCGCACCTGCGCCTGGAGAACCAGCGTTACCGCGAGAAGCTGGAGGCGGCCAACCGCGAGCTGCAGGCGAGCCTGCACCTGCTGCAGGAAGATCAGAACGCCGGCCGCCAGGTGCAGATGAACATGCTGCCCAACACGCCCTGGCAGGTGGACGGGCTGGAGTTCGCCCACCAGATCATTCCTTCGCTGTACCTCTCCGGCGATTTCGTCGACTACTTCCGCGTGGACGAGCGCCGCGTCGCCTTCTACCTGGCCGACGTCTCCGGCCACGGCGCCTCGTCGGCCTTCGTCACCGTGCTGCTCAAGTTCATGACCACGCGCCTGCTGTACGAGTGGAAGCGCAACGGCACGCTGCCCGAATTCAAGCCGTCCGACGTGCTTGGCCACATCAACCGCGGCCTGCTCAACTGCAAGCTCGGCAAGCACGTGACCATGCTCGGCGGAGTGATCGACGAGGAGAGCGGCCAGCTGACCTACAGCATTGGCGGCCATCTGCCGCTCCCGGTGCTGTTCAGCGAGGGCGAGACCCGTTACCTGGAAGGGCGTGGCCTGCCGGTGGGGTTGTTCCAGGAGGCGAGCTACCACGATCAGGTCATGCAGCTGCCGCAGTCCTTCAGCCTGAGTCTGATGTCCGACGGCATTCTGGACCTTTTGCCCGGCGACACGCTCAAAGACAAGGAGGCCGCGCTGCCGAAACTGGTCAGCGAGGCGGGTGGCACCCTAGACGGGTTGCGTCAGGTATTCGGCCTGGCCAATCTGCGGGATATGCCGGATGATATTGCCTTGCTGGTGTTGAGCAGGAACCTTGCATGAATCCTGGGAATAGCCCCGGTAGGATCCAGTTCGCCGAGCAGGACGGAACCTTCGTTCTGAAGTTCGTCGGCGAAGTCCGCCTGACCTTGTGTTCGGCGCTGGATTCAACGATCGAAAAAATCTTCTCGGCGCTGAATTTCTCGGCGATCGTTATCGATCTGACGGAAACCCGTAGCATCGATAGCACCACCCTTGGTCTGCTGGCCAAGCTCTCCATCCTGTCCCGGCAAAAGATCGGCCTGTTGCCCACCGTGGTCACCACCCACGAGGACATCACCCGCCTGCTGCAGTCGATGGGCTTCGATCAGGTGTTCAACATCGTCGACCGCCCCATTCCCTGTCCGGAGTGCCTGAGCGACCTGCCGTCCCAGGATCAGTCGGAAGAGGTGGTCAAGGCCAAGGTGCTCGAGGCGCATCGCATTCTCATGGGACTCAACGAGTCCAACCGCGAAGCCTTCCATGACCTAGTGAGCGCGCTGGAGCGCAGCTGAGCGAACCGAAGGTCATGAAAAAGGGGCGATATCCGCGAGGATATCGCCCCTTTCGTTTGCGCCGGGATCAGCGCCGAGCGGCCAGTAGCGCCTCCAGCTTCTCCTGGTCGCGGGCGAACAGGCGGATGCCTTCGGCCAGTTTCTCGGTGGCCATGGCATCCTCGTTCAGGGCCCAGCGGAAGGCGCTTTCGTCCAGTGTCTGACGCGGCTCGCCGGTGCCGGCGTTCAGCAGGCGCGGCAGTTCGCCCTGGTCGTCGGCCAGTTGCTGCAGCAGGTCGGGGCTGATGGTCAGGCGATCGCAACCGGCCAGCTGTTCGATCTGGCCGAGGTTGCGGAAGCTCGCGCCCATCACCACCGTCGGGTAGCCGTTGGCCTTGTAGTACTGGTAGATGCGCGACACGGATTTCACGCCCGGGTCCTCGGCACCGACGAAGTCGCGGCCCTCGGCCTTCTTGTACCAGTCGTAGATCCGGCCGACGAAGGGGGAGATGAGGAACACGCCGGCCTCGGCGCAGGCCACGGCCTGGGCGAAGGAGAACAGCAGCGTCAGGTTGGTCTGGACGCCGGCCTTCTCCAGCTGCTCGGCGGCGCGGATGCCTTCCCAGGTCGAGGCGATCTTGATCAGCACGCGCTCGCGGCCAATGCCGGCCCGGTCGTACAGGTCGACGATACGTTCGGCGCGGCGCAGGGTGGCCTGGGTATCGAAGGACAGGCGGGCGTCCACCTCGGTGGAGATGCGCCCCGGAATCACCTTGAGAATTTCCTGGCCGACCGCCACGCCGAAGCGGTCGCAGGCCAGGCCAAGGTCGCCGTCGCAGCCGTTCACGGCCTGGTCCAGCAGCTCGGCATAGCGCGGTAGCGCGGCGGCCTTGAGCAGGAGGGAAGGGTTGGTGGTGGCGTCCACCGGCTTGAGCCGGCTGATGGCGTCCAGGTCGCCGGTGTCGGCGACCACGGTGGTGAACTGCTTGAGTTGGTCCAGCTTGGAAGTCATGACGAGGCCCTGTCTTTTACCTGCCTCGACCTTACCCGAGCCGCGCGGGCCGCTTCAACGTCTGGCGCGGGCTTTTCAGTGGCCGGCGAGCAGTTCGATGGCCTGGTCGAGCAGTGCCAGCGGCACCTGAGTCTTGTGCACGTCCACCGACAGCAGCTGGCGGAAGCGGCGGGCACCCGGGAAGCCCTGGGCCAGCCCCAGCACATGGCGGGTGATGTGGTGCATGGCGCCGCCCTCGGCCAGGTGGCGCTCGATGTAGGGGCGCATGCGGGTCAGTGCCTCGGCGCGGCTGATCACCGGCGTATCCAGGCCGAACAGCTGCTGGTCGACCTGCGCCAGCAAGTAGGGATTGTGGTACGCCTCGCGGCCGAGCATCACGCCGTCGAAGGTCGTCAGATGCGCCTGGCACTCCGCCAGAGTCTTGATGCCGCCGTTGAGGATGATCTCCAGCTCGGGGAAATCACGCTTGAGCTGCGCGGCCACGTCATAGCGCAGCGGCGGGATCTCGCGGTTCTCCTTGGGCGAAAGGCCTTCGAGAATGGCGATGCGCGCGTGCACGGTGAAGCTGGTGCAACCGGCCTCGCGCACCGTGCCGACGAATTCGCACAGCTCGGCGTAGCTGTCGCGGCCGTTGATGCCGATGCGGTGCTTCACCGTCACCGGAATGCTCACCGCGTCCTGCATGGCCTTCACGCAGTCGGCGACCAGTCGGGGGTGGGCCATCAGGCAGGCGCCGATCATGTTGTTCTGCACCCGGTCGCTGGGGCAGCCGACGTTCAGGTTGACCTCGTCGTAGCCGTGCTCCTGGGCCATGCGCGCGCAGGCTGCGAGGTCGGCCGGGGTGCTGCCGCCTAATTGCAGGGCCAGCGGGTGCTCGCAGTCGTGGTAGCGCAGGAAGCGACCGGCGTCGCCATGCAGCAGCGCACCGGTGGTGACCATCTCGGTGTAGAGCAGCGCCTGGCTGGACAGCTGACGCAGAAAGTACCGGCAATGACGGTCGGTCCAGTCCATCATCGGGGCCACGCTGAATCTGCGCGAAAGCGGGCGTGTGGTTGAGTCGTTATGTTCGTGCTTCATGAGAAATCTGAGCGATCCGAAAAGTGAGTCGGGAGTCGAGACGCGATGCCGGCGCGATAGCCGATGCGCCGCGAGCCGCTCCCTTCGATGCAATGGGGCGATTTTATCGCTCGTCCGCCATGAGCGATATCTCGTTGTCGAGACAGGGCGGAATGGACGGCGCCGTGCGAGATAGGGCGAACGTCCCGGCGCCGTGTCGGTCACCTATCTCGAATCCCGGATGAGAGGTGAGCATGAAAGGTATCGGTTCCTGGCCGAAAGGCCCTTCGATGAATGTGCAGGGTTGGGAGCGCGGCGCTTCGGTGGGCGGCGGACTGGCGCTGATCGGCTTCGGGCTGCGCCGCGGCGGCCTGCTGGGGCTGCTGGGCGCGGCCGCCGGCGGCCTGCTGCTCGCACGCGGCGTCGCCGGCCATTGCGCGCTGAAGGAGGCGCTGCACGAGCATCCGCTGCCCGAGCCGGCGGACAAGGCACGTTATGCCCACATGCCGCTGGACTCGGAGGTGCACAGCGCCGACTTCGAGATGCAGCGCGAACTGCCCGACACCACGCCGATGGGGCATGAGACCCATGCCCGTCCCCGGCAGGTGTGAACGCCCGCGTCGCTGCGTGCGGCGAGCGTTCGAGGCGTACGCCCGAACGCCCTGTCGCGAGGCTTATTAGATGAACAACTGCCGGGATTTGCCGCGCGGCAGGCGATTGCGACCGGGCAGCTGCTCGAGGCGGCGCTGCCATTCGAGTCGGGGATCGACCGAGGAGGGCTTGGCCTGCTCAAGGGCCGCAGCAGCTTTCTCCGCCTTGGCAGCGGCCCTCAGCTCGGCCAGGCTGGGCGTCTTGCGTACCGGCGCGGTAGCGTTCTTCTCCACCGAGCGAAGGCAGAGCTTGCACGAAACCTCGGCCAGATCCTGGGTACCGTTCAGGCTGGAGCCGCTGCGCCCGCATGCCACGTTCTCGGGGGACGCGAAGTAATGAATGACCAACGTGTTGTCTCCTGATTTTCGGGCGCGGGATTCTACACAGTCGCTCGGCAAAAACCGCAGAAAAATCCGAGGCCTGGATTCGCACTGCCCGATAGGGCTCCTTCGGCGTCGCCGCAGGAGTGGCTGCGGAGCTGTTCCCGCTCGACGTGCGGCGCGTCGCGAACTACTCGGCGTCGACCAGATACTGCGCCAACGTGCGCGCGCAGGCGGTGATGCCATCGACCAGCACCACTTCGTAGCCGTGGGTGTTCTCGGTCGGAATGGCCAGGCAGCCGGCCTGGGCGGAGGCGCCGCTGGCCAGCACGGCGCTGGCGTCCGAGGCAAAGTCCAGCAGCAGGGCGACCTGAGGGGCGTAGCCGCAGCGCTCGGCCGCACGCTGCAGCTGCTCGGCGACGCCACGGGTGTAGTAGGCCTTCAGATCGCCGGTGCTGACGATGGGGTCGACCCGCAGCTCGGTGCCGTACTCATCCAGCACCGGCCCTACTTCCACCGCGACCGTGACATTGCCCGGCAGGGTACGCGCCGCGTACATGGCGCCGGCGTTGGACTCCTCTTCCATGGTGGTGAACACGAAGTAGGCATCGCAGCGCAGCTCCTGCTTGCGGCTGGCCACCAGCGCAGCGGCCTCGAGGGTGGCCGCCACCGGTGCGCGGTCGTCGAGGAAATGCGCGGCGATGGCGTCGTTCACCCGCCAGGGGGCTCGCCAGTGGCGCGACAGCACCACTCGGGTGCCGGGCCGCACGCCGGCGCGGATCAGCGCCTCCGCGCTCAGCCGGGTGATGACATGCACGTCCTGCCATTTCACCGCCCCCGTCTGCACGTCGTTGCCCTGGGGCGACTCGCCCGTCGCATGCATCGAGCCGAACGACAGCACACCTGGCAGCGACGCGCCCTCGGCCATGATGTCGACCGGGCACATACCGAAATTCGCCGGGTTCGCCCCGCCGAGGGCCACCACGCGAAGCGTGCCGTTGGGTTCGACGCGCTTCACGATCATGGCGATCTCGTCGAGGTGCGCCATGATCCGCATGCTCTCGAGGGACGAGATGCCGCTGTCCCGCAAGGGGCTGCGGATGAGCCCGATCAGGTTGCCGGCGGCATCCGTCCAGACGCCGTCGCAGTGCTTGACCAGCTCGGCATGACAGACGGCGCGGACCTCGTTCTCCTGGCCGCCGGGGCCACGGGCCATCAAGAGGTCCTCGAGCAGGCGATTGCCGATTCCGTTTGCGGGCTTTTCCATGGGGCTCCTCCGGGCGCCGGACCGAGACGGACTCGACCCTGCCTAATAGCCCTCGGACGCGGCTGGATCGCACGTCCGCGGGTAAATCCTGCGTTCGACCACCGAGCCGTCGACGCTGTGGTACAGCACCAAGGCCGGCTGCTGGCCGAAATACTTCGGCACCAGCCGGTACAGGGTTTCCAGGCTGGCCGCGAACCTGAGGATCTCGGTCTTGCCATCCTCCCGCAGTACCCAGCCTCGCTCGGGATGGGATTCGACGTGATAGCGCAACATGCATGCCTCCACGCCGTTCAAGGGTCACGCGCCGGGTCATTGCGCCGGCTGTCTTTTACCTCGGCGAACTCAGCTGGCCAGCGCGGCGGCGGCCTTTTCGACGTCGCCTTGGTAGCCATGGGGGTTCAGTCGCTGCCAGCGCCAGGCGTCCTCCAGCATGGCGCGCAGGTCGCGGGTGGCGCGCCATCGCAGTTCGCGCTCGGCCTTGGTCGGGTCGGCCCAGCACTGGGCGATGTCGCCGGAGCGGCGTGCCACCACGCGGAACGGCAGCGCGCGGCCGGTCACGCCTTCCAGCGCGCGGACCATCTCCAGCACCGAACAGCCGCGGCCGGTTCCGAGGTTCCACACCGCAACGCCGCCGCCGAGCGCCAGTCGCTCCAGCGCCCGCAGGTGCCCATCGACCAGGTCGAGCACGTGGATGTAGTCGCGCACCCCGGTTCCGTCGGGGGTGGGGTAGTCGTCGCCGTAGACGTTCAGATACGGCCGGCGGCCCACTGCCACCTGCAGCATGTAGGGCAGCAGGTTGTTGGGGATGCCGTTTGGGTCTTCGCCGATCAACCCAGACTCGTGGGCGCCGACCGGGTTGAAGTAGCGCAGCAGGGCGATGGACCAGCGGTGATCGGAGTCGGCCAGGGTCTTGAGCACGTTCTCCGCCATCAGCTTGGACTGGCCGTAGGGGTTGGTCGGAATGCCCGTGGGGCAGCGCTCGCAGATCGGCATGCTGACCGACTCGCCGTACACGGTGGCGGAGGAGCTGAACACCAGCTGGAAGATGCCGGCATCGGCCATCGCCTGGCACAGGGTGATGCTGCCGGCCACGTTGGTCTGGTAATAGCGCAGCGGGTCTCGCACGCTTTCGCCTACCGCCTTGAGCCCGGCGAAATGCATCACCGCAGTGATCGGCCACTGCTGGAAGAGTTCGTCGAGCAGCACCCGGTCGCGGATGTCGCCGTGGACGAAGCGCGGCGCGCGGCCTGCGATCTGTGCCACCCGTGTCAACGACTCCCGCGAGCTGTTGCACAGGTTGTCCAGCACCACAACCTCCTGGCCGGCCTGCAGCAGCGCGACCACCGCGTGGGAGCCGATGTAACCGGCACCTCCTGTAACCAAAATCATGCCTACCTCCAGTGAGCGCGGATCGTCCGGCCAGGTCGCCGCGCGTCGAGGATGAGCGCGGTCGCTGAGATACCGACGGAGCTGCGCTCGGCAGAGTTCAGACCTTTCGATGAACGCGTTCGGCTGGCCGGCGCGACGATCTGTTGAACTGCCGAGAGGGGAATGCCGTCCACTCCCCGTATCACCTCTTTCTCAGCGAAACGCGGTGCCAGAGCCTCTGGTACGCCGCTTCGCAGACCCACGGAGACGGCAACATGAGCTGGGCAGGTCCCTTCCAGCAGGACATCGGCAAATCCCCCCACCCGCAGGTCGATGGCGAAGCCGCCGTGGTGTTTGACCCGCTCATTCCAACGCTGCTGTGCCTCTCGCATCTGCGCTGGAGCTTCGTCTACCAGCGCCCGCAGCATCTGATGTCGCGCTTCGCCCGCGAGTACAACCTGCTGTTCTTCGAGGAGCCGGTGCCCACCGACGAGACCACGCCCTGGCTGGAGGTGCGGCCGGACGAGGAGGGGGTGCAAGTGCTGGTGCCGCGCCTGCCGGAGGGCTTGGGCGCGAGCGCCAGGCGCGAAACGCTGCGCGGGTTGCTCGACGACTACCTGGCGCGGCTCGGCGTGGAAGACCTGCTGCTCTGGTACTACACGCCGATGAGCCTGGCCTTCACCGATCACCTGCAGCCGAGCCTGGTGATTTACGACTGCATGGACGAGCTCTCGGCCTTCCGTGGCGCCCCTCCCGAGCTGGTGGAGCGCGAGCGCGAACTGCTGGCGCGTGCCGACCTGGTGTTCACCGGCGGCTACAGCATCTGGGAGGCCAAGCGCCGCCTGCACGACAACGCCCATGCCTTTCCCAGCAGCGTCGACATCGGCCACTTCGCCAGCGCCCGCGAGGAGCAGGACGACCCGGCGGATCAGGCGGCCATCGGCCGGCCGCGCCTGGGCTTCTACGGCGTGATTGACGAGCGCTTCGACGTGGCGCTGCTCGAGCAGGTTGCCGCGCTGCGCCCGGACTGGCAGCTGGTGATGATCGGCCCGGTGGTGAAGATCGACCCGGCCACGCTGCCGCGCCCGTCCAACATCCACTATCTGGGCGGCCGCACCTACGACGAGCTGCCGCGCTACCTGGGCGGCTGGGACGTGGCGCTGATGCCCTTCGCGCTGAACGAATCGACGCGCTTCATCAGCCCGACCAAGACGCCGGAATACCTGGCCGGCGGCTGTCCGGTGGTGTCCACGCCCATCGCCGACGTGGTGCGCAGCTACGGCGACAGTGGCCTGGTGCTCATCGCCGCCACGGCCGAGGAGTTCGTCGCCGCCTGCGAGCGGGCGCTCGCCCTCGGCGCCGAGCGCGAAACCTTTCTCGCCGAGGCCGACCGGGTGCTCGGCGATATGTCCTGGGACCTTACCCAGGCCCGCATGAAGGAGATGATCGAATGTCTGCGTTGAGCCAAGAACAATGCCCCCGCGGCTTCGATTACCTGATCGTCGGCGCCGGCTTCGCCGGCAGCGTGCTCGCGGAACGCCTGGCCGCGGGTCTGGGCAAGCGTGTACTGCTGGTGGACCGCCGACCGCACATCGGCGGCAACGCCTACGACTATCACGACGAGGCCGGTGTGTTGATCCACCGCTACGGCCCACACATCTTCCATACCAACTCCCAGCGCATCGTCGACTACCTGTCGCGCTTCACCGCCTGGCGTCCCTACGAGCACCGGGTGCTGGGCGTGGTGGACGGCCAGCAGGTGCCGATCCCGATCAACCGCACCACGCTCAATGCGCTGTACGGGCTGGATCTGCAGACCGACGAGCAGGCCGCCGAGTATCTGGCCGGCCGCGCCGAGCCGGTGGAGAGCATCCGCACCAGCGAGGATGTGGTGGTCAACCAGATCGGCCGCGAACTGTACGAGAAATTCTTCCGCGGCTACACCCGCAAGCAATGGGGCCTGGACCCGTCGCAGCTGGACAAGTCGGTGACCGCGCGCGTGCCGACCCGTACCAATACCGACGACCGCTACTTCGCCGACACCTTTCAGCAGATGCCGCTGCACGGTTACACGCGGATGTTCGAGCGCATGCTCGACCACCCCAACATCAAGGTGATGCTCAATACCGATTATCGCGAGATCCGCGATGAGCTGGCTCATGAGCACCTGGTGTACTGCGGGCCGATCGACGAGTACTTCGACTACCGCTTCGGCAGGCTGCCGTATCGCTCGCTCAGGTTCGAGCATCGCAGCCTGGACCAGGAGCGTTTCCAGCCGGTGGGTACGGTCAACTATCCGGCCGAGGAGGTGCCCTATACTCGCATCAGCGAATACAAGCACCTGACCGGCCAGCAGCATCCAAAGACCAGCATTACCTACGAATACCCCTCGGCCGAGGGCGACCCCTATTACCCGATCCCGCGGTCGGAAAATGCCGAGCTGTACAAGCGCTATCAGCGCCTGGCTGACCAGACGCCGGGAGTCACCTTCCTCGGCCGGTTGGGCACCTACAAGTACTACAACATGGACCAGGTGGTGGGGCAGGCGCTGGCGCTGTACCAGCGCATCGAAGAGGCGCAGACGGCGGACCAACCCCGCCTGGCACGGTGAGGGGCGACGATGCATGTTCCCGCGCTCTTCGACAGCTTCTTCATGGGCGGTTTCGAGTGCTCCACCCATCGTCGCCCGGATGGCCGCCGCCTGGACCTGATTGAGAGCACCGGCCACCAGCGCTGGGTTGCCGAGGACTATTCGGCGCTACGCCGGCAAGGCATTCGCAGCGCGCGCGACGGCCTGCGCTGGCACCTGATCGAGACCACGCCCGGCCATTACGACTGGTCGAGCTTCCTGCCCCAGCTACGCGCGGCCGAACAGGCGGGCATGCAGGTGATCTGGGACCTCTGCCACTACGGCTGGCCGGATGATATCGATATCTGGCGCCCGCAGTTCGTCGAGCGCTTCGCCCGCTTCGCCGCGGCCGCGGCGCGGCTGGTGCGAGAGGAGAGTGGGCAGGTGCCGTTCTACTCGCCGCTCAATGAGATGTCCTTCTGGGCCTGGGCCGGCGGCGAGGTGGCCTACTTCGCGCCGCTGGGCCAGGGCCGCGGCGACGAGCTCAAGCACCAGCTGGTACGCGCCAGCATCGCCGCCATCGAGGCGATCCGCGACGTCGACCCGCGGGCCCGCTTCGTTCAGGTCGACCCTGTCATCCACGTGGTGCCGCGCGGCGATCGCGCGGTGGAGCAGGAAGATGCCGAACGCTATCGGCTGTCCCAGTTTCAGGCATGGGACATGCTCGCCGGCCTGCAGTGGCCGGGCCTCGGCGGCAGGCCGGAATACCTGGACATCCTCGGCGTCAACTACTACTCGAACAACCAGTGGTACCACGGCGGCGGCACGCTGTGGCGTGGCGAGCCGCTGTACCGGCCGTTCGCCGGCATCCTCGCGGAAGTGTTCCAGCGCTATCGGCGGCCGATTCTGGTGGCCGAGACCGGCGCCGAGGGCGAGCAGCGCGCCGACTGGCTGCGCTACATCGGCGAGCAGGTGCGCCTGGCGCTGCAGCGTGGCCTGCCGCTGGAGGGCATCTGCCTGTATCCGGTGCTCGACTACCCCGGCTGGACCGATGATCGTCACTGCCAGGCCGGCCTGTTCGGTTACGCCGACGCGCACGGCGAGCGTCCGCTGCACGCGCCGCTGGCCGACGAGCTGCGCCAGCAGCAGGCGCTGCTCGAGGCACTGGCGGGGCAGATGGCCCGGCAGGCATGAGCGCTCGCCCACGCCAGTCGAGCGACGAGCTGCCGGGCCGGCCGCTGGCCTTTCTGGCGCATTACGTGCGCCGACGCCCCTGGCATTTCACCGGAATGTTCCTGCTGATCGCCGGCGCCGGCGGCTGCGCTGTGGCGGTGCAGTACGGCATGAAGCTGCTGGTCGACGCGATGGCGACCGGCGACCGTCAACAGGCCAACGTGTGGTTCCCGCTGGGCGTGTTCATCGGCCTGATCGTGGTGGAGAACGTGTTCTGGCGCCTGGGCGGCTGGCTGGGCTGCCGCACCGTGGTGGCCAGCTGTGTGGACCTGCGCGTCGACCTGTTCCGCCACCTCACCGGCCACCCCATGCGCTACTTCGCCCAACACTACGCCGGCGCCCTGGGCAACCGCATCTCGGCCACCGGCCAGGCGGCCGGCGCCATATACGGCGGCCTGGCCTGGAAGATCATGCCGCCGTGCGTGGACTTTATCGGTGCGGTCATCGTGCTGTTCACCGTGCACTGGCAGATGGCCTGGGCGCTGATCGGCTTCGTCGTGGTGGTGGGCGTACTGATCCTCTCCTTCGGCATCCGTGGGCGCAGCAAGCACCAGCGCTTCGCCGCCCAGGCGGCGCGGGTCGGCGGCGAGCTGGTGGACGTGGTGTCCAACGTCTGGACCATCAAGGCCTTTTCCGCCCGTGACCGTGAGGCCCAGCGGCTCGCTGAAGAGATCGGCCTGGAGGCGCGCGCCCAGCGGCGCAGCTGGATGTACCTGGAGAAGGCGCGGGTGATCCACGACATCTGTCTGTCGCTGATGGCCGGCGGCATGCTGGTGTGGGCGATCCAGCTGTGGATCGCCGGCAGCGTCACGCCCGGCGACGTGGTCATGGTCAGCGCGCTGACCTTCCGCATACTGCACGGCTCGCGCGATCTGGCGCTGGCGCTGGTCGACGCCACCCAGCAGCTCGGCGCCATCGAAGACACCCTGCGGATCATCGTCCAGCCCCACGAACTGGACGATCCCGAGCCGCAGCTATCGCTGTCGCGCGGCGACATCGAATTCCGCGACGTGTCCTTCACCTACCCGGACGGCCGCAGCGTGTTCGACGGCTTCGACCTACACATCCCGGTTGGGCAGAAGGTCGGCATCGTCGGGCCGTCGGGGGCCGGCAAGTCGACCCTGATCGGCCTGATCCAGCGCCTCGACGACGTGCAGGCGGGCTGCGTGCTGATCGACGGCCAGGATATCAGCGAGGTCAGCCAGGACAGCCTGCGCGCGCGCATGGCCGTGGTGCCGCAGGAAACGGCGCTGTTCAACCGCAGCATCCGCGAGAACATCCGCTACGGCCGCCCGGACGCCAGCGACGAGGAGGTTCTGGCCGCCGCCCGCCACGCGCTCTGCGACGGCTTCATCCGGGAGCTGCCGCAGGGTTACGACACCCTGGTGGGCGAGCGCGGGGTGATGCTTTCCGGCGGCCAGCGCCAGCGCCTGGGCATCGCCCGTGCCTTCCTCAAGGACGCGCCGATCCTGATTCTCGACGAGGCCACGTCGGCGCTGGACACCCGCTCCGAAGGCGAAATCCAGGCGGCGCTTTCCAGTCTCATGCAGGGCAGTACGGTGGTGGCGGTGGCGCACCGGCTGTCCACGCTGGCCAAGTTTGACCGCGTGGTGGTGTTGGAGAGCGGCCGGATCGTCGAAGACGGCCCGCCGGAACGCTTGCGCCGGCAGGGTGGCGTGTTCTCCGACCTCTGGCAGATCCAGGCCTCGAGTTTCAAGGGCTCTACGGGATGAGTCCGGCGGCTGGCCGAATGCCTTATCAGGGCGCGAGCGGGCCATCGATTTCCCGCAACGCCGGGCCGGCCCCGGCGATGCGAACAACCCGCCCACGGGGCGGCATCAACGAGAGGAAACATCCATGAGCGAACAGAATGTGAATGGCTGGGAACGAGCACTGTCGCTGGCCGTCGGCCTCGCCGGCGTCGGCAATGGCATCAAGCGCGGCGGCATCGGCGGATGCCTCGAGGTGGCGGTTTCGTTGCTTGCGCTCAAGCGCGGGCTGACCGGTGACTGCGCCATGAAGCGCGCCTTGGCACAAGCATCGGAGCGGGCGGAATCGATGGGTTCGCGTCCCTCGCGTGCGGGGAGCGAAGAGCTGGGCGTACCGGGAGGCGCCTACAACCTCAGTCCACGGGACGCGGTGGCGATGACAGACGGGGCGAGTCGTCCCTGAAGGGAAATGTCTCCATCGAGCTTCGGCTCGGTGGAGCGGACGTTGCTCTTGGTGATGCGCAAGACCAGGCAGCCGTTCGAGCGGTCGCGCCTTGGCGCCGGTCGGATGGAGTTCGGCGTCGCCATGAGACGCCGTTATCGCAGGGACAGGTTCTTGCCGGACGCTTGCTCGCTCAGGCGAGGCGCCAAGGGTTCGGTGGCGCCGATCGGGCGGCAACGGTAGCAGTTGCACTGATGGATGGGGCGCCGATAGGTACGGCAGATGATGGGAGCGGCCATGTTGGGTACTCGTGTCGGGCGGGACTGGGTCTCGCATGTTGATAACCGTCGGCCGTACATGCGTTCGGCATTGTGGCCACGGGAGCTTGTTGTCACGACAGGAGGTGATGCCGGTGCGGACGGTGGGATCTAGCAGGGCGCCGCATTTCCTGGCGTGAGCAAGAAGATGCGAGCTGAGAGGGAAGGGCAAAGTTCCATCGGCGTCACGCGTGTCGGCTCCCGATCCCGGAGGAGCCCATCGTCACACCGATGCGAGGCGGTTGCGCCTCGCAGTCTTGCCGTGTCGAGCTGCTTTGCCGCAGAGGTCGCGGAGGCCTTAGCCATCTACGCCTATCACCTTGCGGCGCAGGCATGCTAACACCGGGCGCGACTCGGGCTGCGGGTTTCTTGGAACAAGGCGATGGGTGGTCCGCAGCGCGGCGGACCAATGGTCGTCAGCCGTCCGTGGACAGCGTGAGGGCCTGCCACTCGGCGATCTCACCTTCCAGCGCCGCCAGCTTGACGCGCACCAGGCCGAGGGCATCGCTGCCCAGCAGCAGGTGCGCAGGCGGATGCTCGGCGGCGATCACCGCGAGCATCGCGCGCGCGGCCTTGCGCGGATTGCCCAGCTGCTGGCCGCTCTTGTCTTCGCGGGCCTTGCGGATGGGATCGAAGCTGGCGTCATAGTCGGCTATGGAGCGGGGCGTGCGTGCCATCGAGCGTCCTGCCCAATCGGTGCGAAACGAGCCCGGGGCCACGGCCGTGACGGCGATGCCGAAGGGTTGAAGTTCCTTGCCGAGGGCCTCCGAGATGCCTTCCAGAGCAAACTTGCTGCCGCAGTAGTAGGCAATCCCCGGCATTGTGATGAAGCCGCCCATGGAGGTGATGTTGAGGATGTGGCCGCGGCGGCGCCGACGCATCGCGGGCAGCAACGCCTTGATCATGGCCACGGCGCCGAAGACGTTCACCTCGAACTGTCGGCGTATTTCCGACAGCGGCGACTCTTCCACAATGCCCTCGTGGCCATAGCCGGCGTTGTTCACCAGCACGTCGATGGGGCCCAGGCTTGCCTCGATCTCGCTCACCACGCTGTCGGTCGCGGCGAAATCGGTCACGTCCAGCACGCGACCATGGGCATCGGCGGACAACGACTCGAAGTCATGCTGCGCCTCGCGGCTTCGCACGGTGCCGACGACTCTGTGACCCGCTGCCAGGGCTTCCTCGGCGAGGGCGCGGCCGAACCCGCTGCTCACGCCGGTGATCAGTAATGTCTTGTGGATGGTCATGGAGCACTCCGTGATCTCGTTTGGGGAGTGCATACAGTTCTTCGTGTCATGACTGAAACAGTCAGGTTTCGCTGTTTTTCTTGCCTAAAACTATGATCGCGAGGGCCGATGCAGCACGATCTCTCCCCGCACAGCCGCGAACGCATCGTCGCGCTGCTGCAGGCGCTGGCACCGGACGAGGGCTACAACCTCACGGCGCTGCCTAGCGTGCGCATCCTGCGCTCGGATCGGGCGCTGTCGCGCACGCCGGTTCTCTACGATCCGGGCATTGTTCTCGTCTGCCAGGGAAGCAAGCGTGGCTACTTCGGCGACCAGCTGTACCTGTACGACGAACACCACTACCTGGCCGTCTCCGCTCCCGTGCCGTTCAGCATGGAGACCGAGGCAACGCCCGAACGGCCGCTGCTGGCGCTCTACCTGCACCTCGATTTCAGCCTGGCCGCGGAGCTGGCGGCGCAGATCGACGGCAAGAGCGCGCCGCAGCTGCAGCAGGCGCCACGCAGCATGACTTCCACGTTGATGGACGGGGCGATGCAGGCCTCCGTGCTGCGCTTTCTCGAGGCGATGCAGACGCCGCTGGAGGCCGCCGTGCTCGGTCCCGGTCTGTTGCGCGAGCTGTACTTTCGCGTGCTTACCGGCGAGCAGGGTGGCGCGATGCGCGAAGCCCTGGCGATGCGCGGCCAGTTCGGCAGGGTCGGCAGGTCGCTGCGCCTGATCCATGCCGACTATGCGAGCCCGCTGGATGTCACCCGGCTGGCGCAGGAAGCGGGCATAAGCGTTCCGAGCTTCCACAGCCATTTCAAGGCGATCACCCAGATGGCACCGATGCAGTATGTGAAGTCGACGCGTCTGCACCAGGCGCGGCTGTTGATGGTGCGCCGTGACCTGACCGCCGAGGCGGCGAGCCACGCGGTGGGCTACACCAGTGCGTCGCAGTTCAGCCGGGAGTTCAAGCGGCTGTTCGGCCTGAGCCCCGCAGCCGAGGCCAGGCGCATGCGCGAGAGCTTCGCCCTCCCAGAACCGTTCGCTGGAGCGATCTACGTGTCCTCTCACTGAGTCGAAGCGGCTGGCTGCGCTTCAGCGATAGGCCCAGAGATACAGCGCGACCGGCGCGAGGGCGGACAGCAGCGTCAGCGCCTGCTTGATCGGGCCCGAGCGGATCAGGTAGCTGCGTGCGGGTTTGCGTGGGTTGTAGAACACCGTGACCCCGCCGGACTCATCCATCTGGATGCCGCGCAGCTGGGCTTGCAACACGAAGCGCGCATTGGTGCTGGCCATGACCTTCCAGGGCGAGAGGCGATTGCCGGTGTAGGTGTGCCCGTCCACCTCGTAGCACTAGGCCACCTTGGTCACGTGGTTCTGCTGGGCCGGGACGAGCTCGGTCGCCCCGAACGGCGCGACGCCCTGGGCGAGCAGCTGGCCGCGGGTGCTCGGCCACTGCCAGATCAGCCAGAGATAAATGGCCGTGGACAGCATCACCGCACAGACGTACAGCGCCCCCAGCAGCGCGATGCTCTGGCCGTCACCGGCAAAGGCCGAGGCGAAGGTGCCGTAGATCGCTGCGAAGATGTCCATGCCTGCCGCCCTGCGGAAATGAGTGGCGCCATGCTACCGGCCCGCTGGTCCCGGAGAATAGGGGGCACCGAGCGGTATATCCTGACGCCGCGCCTGGCTGCTATACCTTCAGCAAGGCGCTGGTATCCTGCTGCCCGGTTTCAACTTCGTCTCACAGGAGTTCGCATCATGCAAAGCAAGCACTGGCTGGCCGCTCTGGCCCTGGGGTTCAGTCTGCAGGCGGGAGCCACCAGTTTCGTGGTGACCACCGACGCCATGGTCAATACGGTGGAGGGCACCACCGACGTCACCTCGTCCACCTTCTCCGACGACAAGGTGGTGCGCGAGGCCAAAGACGATGCCGCCAGCTTCGTCGCCAGCGCCGGCGCCATCCGCGGTGCGCATCTTGAGGCGGCCTTGCAGCACATTCGCGGCAAGCTGCCGGCCCTGCAGATGGACGACATGCAGCTGGCCCAGGCGATCCTGGCCATCTGAGCCTCGACCGGAAATGAAAAACGGCGCCCTCGGGCGCCGTTTTCGTGTGCGGTCGTTATTACACGCCCAACTTGTCGCGCAGGCTGTAGTACCAGGCGCCGATGGCGCTGAACGGTACCTGGAACAGGCGACCGCCGGGGAACGGGTAGTGCGGCAGGCTGGCGAAGGCGTCGAAGCGCTCGGCCTGGCCGCGCAGGGTTTCCGCCAGCAGCTTGCCGGCCAGGTGGGTGTAGGTCACGCCGTGGCCGCTGCAGCCCTGGGAGTAGTAGATGTTGTCGCCGAGGCGGCCGACTTGCGGCAGGCGCGACAGGGTCAGCAGGAAGTTGCCGGTCCAGGCGAAGTCGATCTTCACGTCTTTCAGCTGCGGGAAGGTCTTGAGCATCTTCGGCCGGATGATCGCCTCGATGTTCGCCGGATCGCGCGCGCCGTAGACCACGCCGCCGCCGAAGATCAGGCGCTTGTCGCCGGACAGGCGATAGTAGTCGAGCAGGTAGTTGCAGTCCTCGACGCAGTAGTCCTGCGGCAGCAGGCTCCTGGCCAGCTCGTCGGACAGCGGCTCGGTGGTGATCACCTGGGTGCCGCAGGGCATGGACTTGCTGGCCAGCTCCGGCAGCAGGTTGCCCAGGTAAGCATTGCCGGCGACCACCACGAACTTGGCCTTCACCCGGCCTTCCGGGGTATGCACCACGGGGTTGGCGCCGCGCTCGACGCGGATCGCCGGGCTCTGCTCGTGGATGATGCCGCCGAGCGACTCGACCGCGGCGGCCTCGCCCAGGGCCAGGTTGAGCGGGTGGATGTGGCCGCCGCTCATGTCGAGCATGCCGCCGACATAGGTGTCGGTATCCACGACTTCGCGGATGCGCTTCTCATCCAGCAGCTCCAGCTGGGTGTGGCCGTAGCGCTCCCACAGCTTCTTCTGCGACTCCAGGTGCTTCATGTGCTTGGGAGAGTTGGCGGCGAACACGCCACCGTCCTTCAGATCGCACTGGATGTCGTACTTGGCGATGTGCTCGCGGATGATGCGGCCGCCCTCGAATGCCATGTCGCCCAGCAGCTTGGCGTGTTTCGGGCCGACGGTGCGTTCGATCACGTCGATGTCACGGCTATAGCTGTTGACGATCTGGCCGCCGTTGCGGCCGGAGGCTCCGAAGCCGACCTTGGCGGCTTCGACGATGGTGACCTTGAAGCCGTTCTCCAGCAGGAACAGGGCGGTGGAGAGGCCGGTATAGCCAGCGCCGATGATGCAGACATCGGTCTCGGTCTCACCCTGCAGTGCCGGGCGCTGCGGCACCGGATTGGCCGAGGCGGCGTAGTAGGACTGGGGATAGGGTGTGTGCGCCATATTTGAACCTATGTTCTTTATTTTTTACGGAATGGGCGGATGCTACCCGAGGCGGAATCCGCCGGCTAGCCTCTGTGCAAAATTTACAACGTCCCGCTGTGCGGCAAAAAATCCACTTTTTCAGAGGCTTAGCGAAAAAAGGTGTTGACAGCCAAACGAATCTCCCTAAAATGCGCCTCCATTGCAGGCACATAGCTCAGTTGGTTAGAGCACCACCTTGACATGGTGGGGGTCGTTGGTTCGAGTCCAATTGTGCCTACCAAATCCGAAAGGGGTCGTTCATACGACCCCTTTTTTATTGGCTGCTTGTCAGGGCTCCGGCTTTCTGAAAGCATTCCCGGCTCGTTTACTTCCAGTGACTCTGGTCCGGCTCCGGTTGGCCGCAAGGCTCCTGCCATCGTCAGGCAGGTACACCTCCGGATCGCTTCCTGGCTCATCCCAACCCATGTGACCTTTGGTAGGGGTCACCACTAGGAGAGGAGGCGCCATGCCCACCATTACTCTTCCCGACGGCAGCCAGCGTTCGTTCGATCGTCCCGTATCCGTGCTCGAGGTGGCTCAGTCCATCGGTGCCGGTCTGGCCAAGGCCACCCTGGCCGGCAAGGTCAACGGCAAACAGGTGGATGCCTGCGATCTGATCGAGAGCGACGCGACCCTGCAGATCATTACGCCGAAGGACGAAGAGGGGCTGGAAATCATCCGCCACTCCTGTGCCCACCTGGTCGGTCACGCGGTCAAGCAGCTCTACCCGAACGCCAAGATGGTGATCGGTCCGGTGATCGAGGAAGGCTTCTATTACGACATCGCCATCGATCGCCCCTTCACGCCCGAAGACATGGCGGCCATCGAGAAGCGCATGGCCGAGCTGATCGACAAGGACTACGACGTCATCAAGAAGATGACGCCGCGCGCCGAGGTCATCGAGCTGTTCCAGGCGCGTGGGGAGGAATACAAACTGCGCCTGATCGACGACATGCCGGACGAGAAGGCCATGGGCCTGTACTTCCACGAGGAGTACGTCGACATGTGCCGCGGCCCGCATGTGCCAAATACCCGTTTCCTCAAGTCGTTCAAACTGACCAAGATTTCCGGTGCCTACTGGCGTGGCGACTCGAAGAACGAGCAGCTGCAGCGCATTTACGGTACTGCCTGGGCGGACAAGAAGCAGCTGGCGGCCTACATCCAGCGCATCGAGGAAGCCGAGAAACGCGACCATCGCCGCATCGGCAAGCAGCTGGATCTGTTCCATCTGCAGGAAGAGGCGCCGGGCATGGTGTTCTGGCACCCGGCCGGCTGGACCGTCTATCAGGTGCTTGAGCAGTACATGCGCCAGGTACAGCGCGAGAGTGGCTACGTCGAGGTGCGCACGCCGCAGGTGGTCGACCGCATCCTCTGGGAGCGCTCGGGGCACTGGTCGAACTACGCCGAGAACATGTTCACCACGTCGTCGGAAAATCGCGACTACGCGGTGAAGCCGATGAACTGCCCGTGCCATGTGCAGATCTTCAATCAGGGCCTGAAGTCCTACCGCGACCTGCCGCTGCGCATGGCCGAGTTCGGCTCCTGCCACCGCAATGAGGCCTCCGGCGCGCTGCACGGCATCATGCGCGTGCGCGGCTTCACCCAGGACGACGCGCACATCTTCTGCACCGAGGAGCAGGTGAAGAAGGAAGCCTCCGACTTCATCAAGCTGACCCTGCAGGTGTATGCCGACTTCGGTTTCACCGATATCGCCATGAAGCTGTCTACTCGTCCGGCCAAGCGCGTAGGTTCTGACGAGCTGTGGGATCGTGCCGAGACCGCGCTGGCCGATGCGCTGAATGAGTCCGGCCTGGCCTGGGAATATCAGCCGGGTGAGGGCGCCTTCTACGGCCCGAAGATCGAGTTCACCCTGAAGGACTGCCTCGGCCGTAACTGGCAGTGCGGCACCTTGCAGTACGACCCGAACCTGCCGGAGCGCCTAGACGCCAACTATATTGCCGAGGACAACAGTCGCACCCGTCCGGTGATGCTGCACCGCGCCATTCTCGGCTCCTTCGAACGCTTCATCGGCATGCTCATCGAGCATTACGCCGGGGCGTTCCCGGCCTGGCTGGCGCCGGCCCAGGCGGTGATCATGAACATCACCGACAAGCAGGCCGATTTCGCTCTCGAGGTCGAGAAAACTCTCAACCAAAGCGGTTTCCGTGCCAAGTCCGACTTGAGAAACGAAAAAATCGGCTTTAAAATCCGCGAGCATACTTTGCTCAAGGTTCCCTATCTCCTGGTTATCGGCGACAGGGAAGTTGAGACACGATCCGTTGCTGTGCGTACCCGCGAAGGTGTCGATCTGGGCTCCATGCCCTTGGAACAGTTCGCCGAACAGCTCAAGCAAGCGGTTTCCCGGCGTGGTCGCCAAGATTCGGAGTAATCATTATTAAGCGTGAAATGAGACAGGATAAGCGGGCCGTCCCAAAGGCACCGATCAACGAGAACATCACCGCACGTGAAGTCCGCCTGATTGGCGCGGATGGCGAGCAGGTAGGGATCGTTTCGATTGACGAAGCGCTGCGTGTGGCTGAAGAAGCCAAGCTGGATCTGGTAGAGATCTCCGCTGACGCCGTTCCGCCGGTTTGCCGAATCATGGACTACGGCAAGCACCTGTTCGAGAAGAAGAAGCAAGCTGCGATCGCGAAGAAGAACCAGCACCAGCAGCAGATTAAAGAAATCAAGTTTCGTCCAGGGACGGAAGAAGGGGATTACCAGGTAAAACTACGCAACCTGGTACGTTTCCTTAATGAAGGGGACAAGGCCAAGGTATCCTTGCGATTCCGTGGTCGTGAGATGGCCCACCAGGAGCTGGGTATGGAGCTGTTGAAGCGGGTCGAGAACGACCTCGCCGAGATCGGCACCGTCGAACAGCATCCTAAGCTGGAAGGACGCCAGCTGATGATGGTCATCGCTCCCAAGAAGCGTAAATAACCTCCCGGGCACTGGCAGGCCTGATGGTTATCAGTTGTTAATGAATGCGGAGTACCAAACATGCCAAAGATGAAAACTAAAAGCGGCGCGGCTAAGCGTTTCCTGAAAACTGCTGCCGGCTACAAGCACAAGCACGCTTTCAAGAGCCACATCCTGACCAAAATGTCCACCAAGCGTAAGCGTCAACTTCGCGGTAGCGAACTGATGCATCCGTCGGACAAGGCAAAAGTCGAGCGCATGCTGCGCGTTCGTTAATTCCGGTCAAGATTCTTTAGAGGTAATTACTCATGGCTCGTGTTAAGCGTGGCGTTATCGCTCGTGCTCGTCACAAAAAAATCCTGAAACTCGCCAAAGGCTACTACGGCGCGCGTTCGCGCGTGTTCCGCGTTGCCAAGCAGGCTGTGATCAAGGCAGGCCAATACGCCTACCGTGACCGCCGTCAGCGCAAGCGTCAGTTCCGCGCTCTGTGGATCGCTCGTATCAACGCCGGTGCTCGTCAGAATGGTCTGTCCTACAGCCGTCTGATCGCTGGCCTGAAGAAAGCGGCCATCGAGATCGATCGCAAGGTTCTGGCCGATCTGGCAGTGAACGAAAAAGCGGCGTTTGCTGCGATTGTCGAGAAAGCTAAGGCCGTTCTGGCTTAAGTCCCCCGACAATCACCGGGTTCGCCCGGTGGCAACGTCAAAGATAGGGGAAGAGCCTTCAAGCTCTTCCCCTATTTCGTATCTGGAGTCCGTACATGGAAAACCTGGATGCATTGGTCTCGCAAGCGCTTGAGGCCGTGCAAAACACCGCAGACATCAACGCCCTGGAACAGCTCCGGGTGCAGTATCTCGGCAAGAAAGGCGAGCTGACCGCCCTGATGCAGACCCTCGGCAAACTGTCCGCCGAAGAGCGTCCGCAGGCCGGCGCCCTGATCAATGCCGCCAAAAACCAGGTTCAGGACGCCCTGAACGCCCGCAAATCCGTGCTTGAGCAGGCCCTGCTCGCCGAGAAGCTGGCGTCCGAGCGTATTGACGTGACCCTGCCGGGCCGCGGCCAGGCCTCTGGTGGCCTGCATCCGGTCACCCGCACCCTCGAGCGTGTCGAGCAGTTCTTTACCCATATCGGCTACAACGTGGCCGAGGGTCCGGAAGTCGAAGACGACTACCACAACTTCGAAGCGCTCAACATCCCCGGCCACCACCCGGCGCGGGCGATGCACGACACCTTCTATTTCAACGCGAACATGCTGCTGCGCACCCACACCTCGCCGGTACAGGTGCGCACCATGGAATCGCAGCAGCCGCCGATCCGCATCGTCTGTCCCGGCCGCGTGTACCGCTGCGACTCCGATATCACCCACTCGCCGATGTTCCACCAGGTCGAGGGCCTGCTGATCGACGAGGGCATCAGCTTCGCCGACCTCAAGGGCACCATCGAGGAATTCCTCCGCGTGTTCTTCGAGAAGCCACTGGGCGTGCGTTTCCGCCCGTCCTTCTTCCCCTTCACCGAGCCGTCGGCCGAAGTCGACATGCAGTGCGTGATGTGCTCCGGCAAGGGTTGCCGCGTGTGCAAGCAGACCGGCTGGCTGGAGGTGATGGGCTGCGGCATGGTGCATCCGAACGTTCTGCGTATGTCCGGCATCGATCCGGAGAAGTACTCCGGCTTCGCCTTCGGCATGGGCGTCGAGCGGCTGGCCATGCTGCGTTATGGCGTCAATGACCTGCGCCTGTTCTTCGATAACGACCTGCGGTTCCTGGCGCAATTCCGCTAGCCGCACGCCCCGTATCGAATTCGCTTAAGGAGAACAGACAGCATGAAATTCAGTGAACAGTGGCTGCGTGGCTGGGTGAACCCGGCAGTTTCGCGCGACGAACTGGTGGCCCGCCTGTCCATGGTCGGCCTGGAGGTAGACGCCGTGATCCCGGTCGCCGGCCAGTTCAGCGGCGTGGTGGTGGGCGAGATCCTCAGTGCCGAACAGCACCCGGACGCAGACAAATTGCGCGTGTGCCAGGTCAGCAACGGCAGCGCCACCTTCCAGGTGGTCTGCGGCGCGCCCAATGCCCGCGCCGGCATCAAGATTCCCTTCGCCATGATCGGCGCCGAGCTGCCGGGCGACTTCAAGATCAAGCAGGCCAAGCTGCGCGGCGTGGAGTCCCAGGGCATGCTCTGCTCGGCCTCCGAGCTGCAGGTCAGCGACGACAACAGCGGCCTGATGGAACTGGCGGCAGACGCCCCGGTCGGCCAGGGCCTGCGCGACTACCTCGGTCTGGACGATGCCAGCATCGAGATCGGCCTGACCCCGAACCGTGGCGACTGCCTGTCGCTGGCCGGTCTGGCTCGCGAAGTCGGCGCCATCTATGCCGCTCCGGTAGCGACTGTATCCGTCGCCCCAGTCGCCGCTGCGCATGACGAAGTGCGCCCGGTCGAAGTGCTGGCCTCCAAGGCCTGCCCGCGCTACCTGGGTCGCGTTGTCCGCAATGTCGACCTGTCCAAACCGACCCCGCTATGGATGGTCGAACGCCTGCGCCGTTCCGACATCCGCAGCATCGATGCCGCCGTCGACATCACCAACTACGTGATGCTCGAGCTCGGTCAGCCGATGCACGCCTTCGACCTCGCCGAGATCAACGGCGGCATCCGCGTGCGCATGGCGGAAGAGGGCGAGAAGCTGGTCCTGCTGGATGGCCAGGAAGTCAGCCTGCGCGCCGACACCCTGGTGATCGCCGACCACAACCGCGCCCTGGCCATCGCCGGCGTGATGGGCGGCGAGCACAGCGGCGTCAGCGACAAGACCCGCGACCTGTTCCTGGAAAGCGCCTTCTTCGACACCATCTCGGTGGCCGGCAAGGCCCGTTCCTATGGCCTGCACACCGACTCCTCGCACCGCTTCGAGCGTGGCGTGGACTCGCAGCTGGCGCGCAATGCTATGGAGCGCGCCACCGCGCTGCTGCTGGAGATCGTCGGCGGCGAAGCCGGTCCGATCATCGAGGTGGCCAGCGCTGCCGACCTGCCGAACGTCGCGCCGATCACCCTGCGTGCCGAGCGCATTAGCCAGATGCTGAGCATGGACATGGACGACGCCGAGGTCGAGCGCCTGCTCAATGCGCTGGGCCTGAGCACCGTCGCCCAGGGCGCCGGCCAGTGGCAGGTCAGCGTGCCGAGCCACCGCTTCGACATCAGCCTGGAAGTGGACCTGATCGAAGAGCTGGGTCGCCTGTACGGCTACAACCGTCTGCCGGTGCGCTACCCGCAGGCTCGCCTGGCCCCGCAGGCCAAGGCCGAAGCCCGTGCCGAGCTGCCGGCCCTGCGTCGCCTGCTGGTCACTCGCGGTTATCAGGAAGCCATCACCTACAGCTTCATCGATCCCAAGCTGTTCGAGCTGTTCAATCCGGGCGTGGCGCCGCTGCAGCTGGCCAACCCGATCTCCGCCGACATGGCCGCCATGCGTTCCTCGCTGTGGCCGGGCCTGGTCAAGGCGCTGGAGCACAACCTCAACCGCCAGCAGTCGCGCGTGCGCCTGTTCGAGAGCGGCCTGCGCTTCATTGGCCAGCTCGAAGGCCTGAAGCAGGAAGCCGTGCTGGCCGGTGTGATCAGTGGTAGTCGCCTGCCGGAAGCCTGGGCCAACGGCCGCGAGAGCGTGGACTTCTACGACCTCAAGGCCGATGTCGAAGCGCTGCTGGGGTATGCCGGCGCCGCCGATGCCTTCAGCTTCGTGCCGGGCGAGCATCCGGCCCTGCACCCGGGCCAGACCGCACGTATCGAGCGGGAAGGGCGCCTGGTTGGTTTCCTCGGTGCCATGCACCCGGAACTGGCCAAGACCCTGGGTCTGGATCAGCCAGTGTTCCTCTTCGAGCTGGTACTGGCCGAAGTGGCAACCGGACGCATGCCGGCGTTCAGCGAGCTGTCACGCTTCCCTGAGGTGCGCCGCGACCTGGCCCTGCTGGTGGATCGCGAGCAGCCGGCCGATGCCGTGCTCGCTACCATCCGCGAGGCCGCTGGCGAGTGGCTGACGGACCTCAGACTGTTTGACGTGTATCACGGTAAAGGCATTGATCCACATAGAAAAAGCCTTGCCGTTGGCTTGACCTGGCAACATCCATCGCGCACTCTTAACGACGATGAGGTGAATACAACTACGCAAAACATCATCACCTCGCTGGAAGAAAGGTTCAACGCCACGTTAAGGAAGTAGCGTATGGGGGCTCTGACGAAAGCTGAGATGGCGGAACGTCTGTATGAAGAGCTTGGCCTGAATAAGCGGGAAGCCAAGGAGTTGGTGGAGCTGTTTTTCGAGGAAATCCGCCACGCGCTGGAAGACAACGAACAGGTCAAATTGTCCGGTTTCGGCAATTTCGACCTGCGCGACAAACGTCAGCGCCCGGGCCGCAATCCCAAAACAGGCGAAGAAATCCCGATCACGGCTCGCCGTGTTGTCACCTTTCGTCCGGGCCAGAAATTGAAGGCCAGAGTAGAGGCATATGCTGGAACCAAGTCATAACGACGAGCTGCCGCCTATCCCTGGCAAACGCTACTTCACCATCGGCGAAGTCAGCGACCTCTGTGCCGTCAAGCCTCATGTTTTGCGTTACTGGGAGCAGGAGTTTCCTCAGCTCAATCCGGTGAAGCGACGGGGTAACCGTCGCTACTATCAGCGCCAAGATGTGCTGATGATCCGCCAGATCCGAGCACTCCTGTACGACCAGGGCTTCACCATCGGCGGGGCGCGTCAGCGTCTCTCCGGCGACGAAGCCAAGGACGACACCACCCAGTACAAGCAGCTGATCCGGCAGATGATTGCCGAGCTCGAGGATGTTCTGCTGGTGCTTCGCAAGTAAGCCCTCAGCGGTAAAAAAAACTTCCACAATTCAGCAGCTTATTGTAAAGTCCTCCCCGCTTCCGGTAACACGGAAGCATCGTCGGGGCGTAGCGCAGCCCGGTAGCGCACTTGCATGGGGTGCAAGGGGTCGAGTGTTCGAATCACTCCGTCCCGACCAAATAATCCCAACATCAAAGCCTGATCAGAAATGATCAGGCTTTTTTGTTTTGGGCTCAGGTAAACACCGGGGTAAACGCGCTCATAGAGATGCGGTCCCGACCTTTCCGTCAGGTTAAACTCGCGCTTTTGCTGTCCTGTTCCAGGAGAAGTTGCGTGAACACGGAAAACCATTCCCAGACGGCCGCCTTTCTTTGGTCGATTGCCGACCTGCTGCGCGGTGATTTCAAGCAGTCGCAGTACGGTCGCATCATCCTGCCGTTCACCCTGCTGCGCCGTATGGAATGTGTGCTGGAGCCGACCAAGGAAGCGGTGATCCGTGAGTCCTATGCGCAGGAAGGCCGGCCTGATCTGGTGCGTGAGCGGCTGTTGCTGCGCGCGGCCGGCCAGCAGTTCTTCAATGCCTCCAAACTGACCCTCGGCACGCTGTCCGATACCCAGACCGCCGCCGACCTGATGAGCTATGTGCAGTCCTTCAGCAAGGACGCCCGCGAGATTTTCGAGCACTTCCACTTCGAGGACTTCGTGCAGCAGCTCGCCGCCGCCAACCTGCTGTATCAGGTAGTGCAACGCTTTGCTGTCGCCCCGCTGGAGCCTGAGCGCATCAGCAACTTTGGCATGGGCATCATCTTCGAAGAGCTGATCCGCAAGTTCGCGGAAAGCTCCAACGAAACCGCCGGGGAGCACTTCACCCCGCGCGATATCGTGCACCTGACCACCTCGCTGGTGATCACCGGGCAGGACGACAAGCTCAAGCCCAACAGCATCGTCACCATCTACGACCCGACTGCCGGCACCGGCGGCTTCCTCTCCGAGGGCGACGAGTACATCCAGTCCATCAGCCAGCAGGTCACCGTGTCGCTGCATGGCCAGGAGCTCAACCCCGAGTCCTACGCCATCTGCAAGGCGGACATGCTGATCAAGGGCCAGGACGTCACCAGCATCAAGCTGGGCAATACCCTGTCCGACGACCAACTGGCCGACAGCCGCTTCGACTTCATGCTCAGCAACCCGCCGTTCGGCGTGGAGTGGAAGAAGGTGCAAAAGCAGATCACCGACGAGCACAGCAGCAAAGGCTTCACCGGCCGCTTCGGCCCGGGCCTGCCACGCGTCTCCGATGGCTCGCTGCTATTCCTGCTGCACCTGGTCAGCAAGATGCGTGACCCGCGTGAAGGCGGTTCGCGCATCGGCATCATCCTCAACGGCTCGCCGCTGTTTACCGGCGGCGCCGGTTCGGGCGAATCGGAGATTCGCCGCTACCTGCTGCAGAACGATCTGGTCGAGGCGATCATCGCCCTGCCCACCGACATGTTCTACAACACCGGCATCGCCACCTATGTGTGGGTGCTGAGCAACCACAAGGTCGCCGTGCGCCAGGGCAAGGTGCAGCTGATCGATGGCAGCCAGCACTTCGCCAAGATGCGCAAGTCGCTGGGCAGCAAGCGCCAGTACCTCACCGAGGAGCAGATCGACGAACTGGTGCGCCTGTATGGCCGCTTCGAGGAAACCCCGCAGAGCAAAATCTTCCCCGTCAATGCCTTCGGCTATCGGCGCATCACCGTCGAGCGCCCGCTGCGCCTGAACTTTCAGACCAGCGCCGAGCGCATCGAGAAGGTGCTTGAAGAAAAAGCCATCGAGAAGCTGGAAGCCCCGGCCCGCCAGCGTCTGGTCGAAGCCCTGCAGGCCATGGACACCAGCGTTCTGCACCGCAACCGCGAGCAGTTCAGCAAGCTGCTGAAGAAGGCGCTCAACGCCCATGACGTATACCCCAGCACACCCGAGCTGAAGGCCATCCTCAACGCCCTGAGCGAGCGCGACCCCGAGGCCGATATCTGCATGGTCAAAGGCCTGCCGGAAGCCGATGCGGGCCTGCGCGACAACGAGAACGTGCCGCTGGGCGAATCGGTGTACGACTACTTCGAGCGCGAAGTAAAACCCCATGTGCCGGATGCCTGGATCGACGAGAGCAAGACGGATGCGCAGGATGGTGAAGTCGGCATCGTCGGCTTCGAGATTCCGTTTAATCGTCACTTCTACATATTCCAGCCGCCGCGCCCGCTGGAAGAGATCGACCGTGACCTGAAAGCCTGCACCGACCGCATTAAGCAGATGATCGAGGGGCTGTCGGCATGACGTTTCCCAGTTATCCGAAATATAAGGCGTCAGGCTTTACTTGGTTGGGTAGCGTACCTGAGCACTGGGTACTGAAGCGTCTTGGTCATTACTTCGATGAGCGCCGCGAAAGGGCCAGTGATACTGAGTTCGAGCCTTTGTCAGTCACCAAGCATGGAATTGTTCCCCGGCTTGAAAGCGCAGCAAAAACACAGGACGGCGACAATCGGAAGAAGGTGCTGGCGGGCGATTTTGTTATCAATAGCCGCTCTGATCGAAAGGGCTCATCCGGGCTATCACCACTCGATGGCTCGGTTTCGTTGATATGTACCGTATTAATCCCGACTGGATTACACGGTCCATACATCCATCACTTATTCAGAAGCGAGCTGTTTCAAGAGGAATATTACCGTTGGGGTAAGGGGATAGTTGCTGACCTTTGGAGCACGAATTTTTCTGACATGAAGAATATTGTGCTGGGCGTTCCTTCTGAGGCGGAACAAACCCAGATCGCCCGCTTCCTCGATCACGAAACCTCCCGCATCGACGCCCTGATCGAAGAGCAGCAGAGCCTGATCGAGCTGCTCAAGGAAAAGCGCCAGGCGGTGATCTCCCATGCAGTCACCAAAGGCCTCGACCCGACGGTGCCGATGAAAGACTCCGGTGTGGAGTGGCTGGGCGAGGTGCCGGCGCATTGGGTGGTATCAAAGTTGAAATTCATGACGGATCGCGTTGTTGACTGTCCTCATGAAACTCCGAATTACGATCCGGATGGGAATTATCTTGTTATTCGGACGGCAGACATTGATCAAGGAATTCTGAAGCCCGAGCAAATGTATCGTTTGGATCGGAGTGAGTATTTGCATCGCACTCGACGAGCGTCTTTAGAGAAGAGTGACATTGTTTATGGGCGAGAAGGCGAAAGATGGGGGTATGCCGCCTTGATTCCAGAGTCTGATCTATATGCACTCGGGCAGAGAATGATGCAGTTCAGAGTGAGCGCCCATGTTTGCCCTGAGTACTTCATGTTTCAGCTAAACTCTATTGCCGTTTACAGGCAGGGTGAAGTCGATACGGTTGGAGCCACATCGCCACACGTGAATATCTCAACCATTATCAATTATCAAATGATGATTCCTCCGAAGGAGGAGCAGGCTAGCATTTCCAACTTTTTGAACAAGACGCTCCGAGATTTGGATAGCTTGATCAACGAGTCAGCGTGTGCCATGAGGCTACTCCAAGAGCGCCGCTCCGCCCTAATATCCGCCGCCGTCACCGGCAAAATCGATATACGCGGATGGCAGCCCCCGGCGAGCGCTAAAGCCCCTGAACACACCACACAGATGACCGCCTGAGCAGCAGGCCACAAGGAAGTCGCATGATCATCAATGTCGATAAAACCAACCTGAACAAGCTGCTCGGCGTACCTAATCGCCAACTGACCATCCCGGCCTATCAGCGACCCTACGCCTGGGAGGCGGAGCAGGTGGATGAGCTGTGGCACGACATTGTCGAAACGCTGGGCAGCAATCATTTCATGGGTTCGGTGGTGCTGTGTTCGCCCGATCAGGCCCGCCCCGAGGTCATCGACGGTCAGCAGCGCCTGACCACCATCATTCTGTTGCTGGCGCTGATCCGCGATGAGTATCAGCTGCGCAAGCCCGATCTGGTCGGACGCATCCAGCAGTTTTTGCAGAACGCCTATGCCGAGCCGGACCTGCGCTTCAAGTTCCGCCCCGGCAATGCCAATGCGCGGGTGTTTACCGATTTCATCCTGTGCGCCCCGGACGATGACTCACGGCGCGACTGGGCGACCGTACGGCAGCTCGCCAGCCATGAGCTGAACCGCAACCTGCGAATGATTGAAAATGTCGAACGTCTGAAGGGCTATCTCGTCCCCTGGCTGGCGGCTAGCGACAACCCCTTGCAGGCGCTGGAGCAGATCGAACGCAAGATCATGACCGGGCTGGAATTCGTGGTCATCGATGTGCCGGACATTGCCAATGCCTTCATTATCTTCGAGACCCTGAATGATCGTGGCCTGGCGCTGTCGGCCGGCGATCTGCTGAAGAACCACCTGCTCGCGGCGGCTGCCAAGTCCAGCGAGTCGGTCGAGGCCCTGGCCGCCGACTGGGACATGATCATCGACAGCCTGGAAGGCGGCGACATTACCCGCTTCCTGCGTCACTACTTGTTGACACAGCATGCCCAGGTACAGAAAGACGATGTGTTTGCCTTGTTCAAGAAGGAGGTAGGCAGCCGGGGCGTCAAGCCACTGGTCAAGGATCTCAAGCTGATGGCGCGCTTCTACGGCCAGTTCATCAAGCCCGAGCTGGTGGCGGACAAGGCCGTGCGTGAGGTCTACCAGAACCTCAATACCTTGCGCGCCACCATGTGCTATTCCGCGCTGCTGGCGGCCTCGGCAACGCTGGGCAACGACGCCCTGCGCGATTTTGCGCGCCTGTGTGAAGTGCTGACCTTCCGCTACAGCACCATTTGCAGCAAGGACTCCAAGGAGCTGGAGCGCTTCTATCATCAGGCGGCCAAGGTGCTGGCAACCAAGGGCTTAGAGGGGCTGGAGGAGGCGCGCAAGATTCTCGAAGCGGCATCGCCGAGTAGTGAGGAGTTTGTGTTGGCCTTCCGGCAGCAGTCGATGGGGCGGCAGTACATCGTCAACTACACCTTCCGCGGCATCGAGAATCATCTTTCGCCGGAAGAAAAGACCCTGCTGAACACCCAGCAGGTGCATATTGAACACATCATGCCGCAGACCCTGTCGCTCGCTTGGCGAGAGGCCTTGGGCGAGGATGCCGATCAGCATGAGCTGTTCGTCAATCGCTGGGGCAACCTGACACTGCTGGGCGGCAAGCTGAATATCACCGCTTCCAATCAGCCGTTTGCCGAGAAGCTGGCGCTCTATCGGCAGTCCAAGATCGCGCTGTCCCAGGCGCTGGCCGCCTATGAGGGTTGGGGCCTGCCGCAAATCGAGGCGCGGCAGGCGCAACTGGCGGAAATCGCGGAAGGAATCTGGCGCATCTGAGGTGCGGCGTTGATTAACGGAAGGTGAGTGGCGGCATGGCAGACAGCAAGGAATACCAGTTTCAGCAGGACATCATCACCGCCATGGTCGCCCAGGGCTGGCTGAACGGCCCGGCCAGCGGTTATGACCGGCGCACGGCGCTGTATACCGAGGACTTTCTCGGCTACTTCAAAGACGCCTGGCCAGAGCGTTGGGACAAGTTCGCCAAGGCCAACCCGAACAACCCGGAAGGCGTGCTGGTACAAAAACTGGTACGCGAGCTGGAGCAGGACGGCACCCTGGATGTGCTGCGCCATGGCTTCAAGCTGCCGGGGGTGAAGATCGAGGTGTGCAGCTTCAAACCCGACCACGGCATGAACCCGGACACCCTCAAGCGCTACCAGTGCAACCGCCTGCGCGTGGTGCCGGAGGTGTCTTACTCGCCCCACTATCGAGAAGGCGAGTACAACCCGCGTCTGGATCTGGTGCTGTTCGTCAACGGCATCCCCGTCGCCACGCTGGAGCTTAAAAGCGAGTTCAAGCAGAGCGTGGAAAACGCCAAGCGCCAGTACCGCTACGACCGCCCGGTAAAAGACCCACTGACGCGCAAGCCCGAGCCGCTACTGACCTTCAAGCGCGGCGCGCTGGTGCATTTTGCCGTGAGCCAGGATGAGGTGGCGATGACCACCCAGCTGGCTGGCAAGGAGACTTTCTTCCTGCCGTTCAACCTCGGCAGCCTCGACGGCGGCGCTGGCAACCCGCCTGCGCTGGACGACAGCCAGTACGCCACCGGATACCTGTGGCAGCGCTTGTTCCAGCCGGATGCCTGGCTCAAGGTGCTGGGTCGCTTTCTGCACCTGCAGAAGAGCGTGAAGGAAGATGCCGATAGCCAGCGCGTCACCAAGGAGACCCTGATCTTCCCGCGCTATCACCAGTGGGAAGTGGTCAACAAACTGATCGAGACCACCCGTGCCGAAGGGCCGGGCAAGCGTTACCTGATCCAGCACAGCGCCGGCTCGGGCAAGTCCAACTCGATTGCCTGGACGGCGCATCAGTTGGCCTCGCTCTACGATGCCGAGGGCCAGCGCCTGTTCAACTCGGTGATCGTGATTACCGACCGCACCGTGCTGGACAAGCAACTGCAGGACACCATCTACCAGTTCGAGCACGCCCAGGGCGTGGTCAAGTGCATCACCCGCGATATCGGCAATCAGAGCAAGTCCGAGCAACTGGCCGAGGCGCTGGCCGAGCAGACGCGCATCATCATCGTCACCATCCAGACCTTCCCGGCGCTGTTCGATGCGCTGGACAAGTACCCCAAGCTGGCCAGCGGCCGCTATGCAGTGATCGCCGACGAGGCGCACTCCTCGCAGACCGGCTCATCGGCCAGCAAGCTGAAGCAGATTCTCGGCAGCGATGCCCTGGATGCAGAAGAGATCAGCGCCGAAGAGCTGCTGGACGCCGCCGTGGCTGCCCGTGCGCCCAACGAACGCATCAGCTACTACGCATTTACCGCCACGCCTAAGGCCAAGACCCTGGAGCTGTTCGGTCGCTCGGCCAATCCGGCATTGCCGGCGAGCGCCGACAACAAGCCCGAGGCGTTCCACCTGTACTCCATGCGCCAGGCCATCGAGGAAGGCTTCATCCTCGATGTGCTGCAGAACTACACCACCTACAGTACCGCCTGGAAGATCGCCCACCCGGACGGTGACGACGAGGAAGTGGACTCGAAGAAGGCGCGCATGAAGCTGGCGCGCTGGGTGCGCCTGCATCCGTACAACATCAGCCAGAAGGTGGAGGTGATCGTCGAGCACTTCCGCGCCAATATCCGCCACCTGCTGGGTGGCCAGGCCAAGGCCATGGTGGTCACCAGCAGTCGGCAGGAGGCGGTGCGCTACCAGCTGGCGGTGCAGGCCTATGTGAAGCAGATGGGCTACGGTGATGTGCATCCGCTGGTGGCCTTCTCCGGCAGCGTATTGCCGGACGGGGTGATCCCCGAAGAGGTGACGGAAAGCAGCAATCTGCTCAACCCCGGTCTGAACGGGCGTGACCTGGCGGAAGCCTTCGATACCCAGGACTTCAACGTGATGATCGCCGCCAACAAGTACCAGACCGGCTTCGATCAGCCCAAGCTGTGCGCCATGTACGTGGACAAGAAGCTGCAGGGCGTGGACTGCGTGCAAACCCTGTCGCGCCTGAACCGTACCTTTGGCGACAGCAAGCCGACCTTCATCCTCGACTTTTTCAACGACGCCCAGGACATTCTCGACGCCTTCCTGCCGTACTACACCAAGGCCGAGCTGACCGACGTGACCGACCCGCAGCTCATTTATGACCTACAGAAGAAGCTGGATGCCGAGGGCATCTACCACTGGGAAGAAGTGACAGCGTTCGCGCTGGCCTTCTTCGATCCCAAGGCGGCCGCCAGCAAACTCAGCTACTACTGCGCACCGGCCAAGGAACGCTTTGCCAAGCGCTACATGCTGGCCCAGGAATCACGCCAACAGGCGCTGGAGTTCAGGCGTACCGCCGAGCAGAACGGCGACAGCGCGGGCCTGAAAAAGGCCGAGGCGGCAGTGAAGGAAGCTGGCGAGCAGGTGGATCAGCTCGACCTGTTCAAGAAGAACCTGCAGAGCTTTGTGCGCCTCTACGAGTTCCTCTCGCAGATCATTCCCTATGAGGATCGCGAGCTGGAGCAGCTGTGCGTGTACGCCAAGCACCTGCACCCGCTGCTGCGCGTGGATCGCCTGGAGCAGGAAGACGTGGACGTGGGCGAACTGCAACTGACCCACTACCGCCTGACCAAGCGCGCCGAGCATCAGTTGCGACTCAGTGAAGAGCGCGGCGAGTATGGCCTTGATCCGGCTACAGGGCTGGGTAGCGGCAAGCCCCACGACCCGGAGAAGAAGCGGCTGTCGGAAATCATCGAGGCGCTGAACGATATCTTCGGTGCGGAGGTGGGCGATGACAACCAACTCCACTATGCCAATGGCATTGTCAGTCGCCTGAGCAAAGACGAGGCGGTGATGGCCCAGATCAGCAACCACTCGACCGAACAGGTAATGCACGGCCTGTTCCCCAAGCGGGTCGAGGATATGGTTCTGGACGCCATGACCGATCATGAAAAAATGTCGCTGGATGTGCTGGATAACGAGGTCAAGAGCCGAGCATTTACGTTGGTGATTTTGAAGATACTGAAATCGGCAGCGGGCCTCGATGAGAGTGGTTTACGCGGCCAACAGGGTTAGGGGGTGACTATGGCGGTTCCGGATTTCCAAAGCGTAATGCGGCGGCTGCTGTCATTCTTCATAACGGCGCGACGGCGCCGCTCACGGAAACTGAGCGAAGAGAGCACGTACCGTCAGGGAAAACATAGCGATGCGACAAAGGCCAGTCAGAAATGACTGGCCTTTTTGTTTCTGGGTTATCCGCTCTCGTGAGCCGAATAGGCGGGCTATTCGGCTCGCGACCTCCATCGCATCATAAGCTTATGCAATAAAAGTATTTCCCGTGCATTTCTTATGCTCGCTATCTTCTCGTCACAGCTTGTTATGACAAGTAGAGATCAGAGACGAGAACATGGCCGAACTGCTTCCCCTGTCCCCCGTGCCGCTGTACAGCCAGCTCAAGGAGCTGCTGCGTGGGCGCATCCTCGACGGTACCTATCCGCCGCACAGCCGCATGCCTTCGGAGAGCGAGCTGGGCCAGGCGTTTGGCGTCAGCCGCATCACCGTGCGCCAGGCGCTGGGGGATCTGCAGAAGGAAGGGCTGATCTTCAAGATTCATGGCAAGGGCACCTTCGTCGCCAAGCCTAAGGCGTTCCAGAACGTCAGCACCCTGCAGGGCCTGGCCGAGTCCATGTCGCAGATGGGCTACGAGGTGATCAACCGCCTGCACAGCCTCAAGCATCTGCCGGCCGATGCTCGCGTCGCCGAGCGCCTGGGCCTGGAGGAGGGCGCGCCGGTCACCGAGATCAAGCGCGTGCGCCTGGTCAATCGCGAGCCGGTGTCGCTGGAAGTCACCTATGTACCGCGCGCCGTCGGCGAGAAGCTGGAGAAGGCCGACCTGGTGGCCCGCGACATCTTCCTGATCATCGAGAACGACTGCGGCATCGCCCTCGGCCATGCCGACCTGGCCATCGACGCGGTGCTGGCCGACGCCGACCTGACTCGTGCGCTGAACGTGGAGGAGGGCGCGCCGATCATGCGTATCGAGCGCCTGACCCACGGCGCCGACGGCACGCCGCTGGACTTCGAATACCTCTATTACCGCGGCGACGCCTTCCAGTATCGCCTGCGCATCGACCGCCAGAAGGGCTCCCACGCATGAATACGATTGAACGCGAATACGACCTGGTGGTGATCGGCGGTGGTACCGCCGGCCCGATGGCCGCGATCAAGGCCAAGGAGGCCAACCGCGAGTTGCGCGTGTTGCTGCTGGACAAGGCCAACGTCAAGCGCAGCGGCGCCATCAGCATGGGCATGGACGGCCTTAACAACGCGGTGATCCCCGGCCACGCCACGCCCGAGCAGTACACCAAGGAAATCACCATCGCCAACGACGGCATCGTCAACCAGGCGGCGGTATACGCCTACGCCACCAAGAGCTTCGAGACCATCGAGCAGCTCGACCGTTGGGGCGTGAAGTTCGAGAAGGACGAGACCGGCGACTACGCGGTGAAGAAGGTCCATCACATGGGCGCCTACGTGCTGCCGATGCCCGAGGGGCACGACATCAAGAAGGTGCTGTACCGCCAGCTCAAGCGCGCGCGGGTGGAGATCACCAACAGGGTCATCGCCACCCGCCTGCTGACCGACGCCGAGGGCGCGGTGAACGGGGTGATGGGCTTCGACTGCCGCACCGCGGATTTCCACCTGATCCGCGCCAAGGCCGTGGTGCTCGCCTGCGGCGCCGCCGGGCGCCTGGGCCTGCCGGCTTCCGGCTACCTGATGGGCACCTACGAGAACCCGACCAACGCCGGCGACGGCTACGCCATGGCCTACCACGCGGGCGCCGAGCTGGCGAACCTGGAGTGCTTCCAGATCAACCCGCTGATCAAGGACTACAACGGCCCGGCCTGCGCCTACGTCACCGGCCCGCTCGGCGGCTACACCGCCAACAACAAGGGCGAACGCTTTATCGAGTGCGACTACTGGTCCGGGCAGATGATGTGGGAGTTCCACCAGGAGCTGGAGGGCGGCAACGGCCCGGTGTTCCTCAAGCTCGACCACCTGGCCGAGGAGACCATCCAGAACATCGAGGAAATCCTGCATAGCAACGAGAGGCCCAGCCGCGGCCAGTTCCACGCCAACCGTGGCACCGACTACCGCACCGGCATGGTGGAAATGCACATCTCCGAGATCGGTTTCTGCTCCGGCCACAGCGCCTCGGGCGTGTGGGTCAACGAGAAGGCCGAGACCAGCGTGAAGGGCCTGTACTCGGCCGGCGATATGGCCGCCGTTCCGCACAACTACATGCTCGGCGCCTTCACCTACGGCTGGTTCGCCGGGGTCAATGCCGCCGAGTACATCGCCGGCCGTGAATTCACCGAGATCGACGCGCAGCAGGTCGAGCGCGAGCAGGCGCGGGTGTATGCGCCGCTCAATCGCGAGCACGGCCTGCCGCCGGCCCAGGTCGAGTACAAGCTGCGGCGCATGGTCAACGACTACCTGCAGCCGCCCAAGGTGACCAAGAAGATGGAGATCGGCCTGACCCGTTTCGCCGATATCCAGCGCGACCTCGACCAGCTCAAGGCTAACAACCCGCACGAGCTGATGCGCGCCCTGGAAGTCAGCGTGATCCGCGACTGCGCCGAGATGGCCGCGCGCGCCTCGCTGTTCCGCGCCGAGAGCCGCTGGGGCCTGTACCACTATCGGGTCGACCATCCGCAGCGCAACGACGCCGAGTGGTTCGCCCACTGCCACCTGAAGAAGGGTGAGGACGGCGAGATGACCAGCTTCAAGAAGCCGGTGGAGCCGTACCTGATTCCGCTGGATGACGAGGAACAGCACGCCTACCAGCGCCTGCGGGTGCGTAGCGACGCCGCCTGACCACACCTGCGTGCAGGCCCCGAGCAGGGGCCGCAGAAACGAGAGAGCCACAGGCTCCGAGGAACCGTGACATGGCCTACCAGCCCCAGGAAATCTTCTTTCGCAGCAATGCGCCGGTGACCATCGACGAGGACAAGTGCATCGCCCACAAGGGCTGCACCGTGTGCGTCGAGGTCTGCCCGATGGACCTGCTGGCGATCAATCCGGCGACGCAAAAGGCTTACATGACCTTCGACGAGTGCTGGTACTGCATGCCCTGCGAGAAGGACTGCCCGACCGGTGCGGTGAAGGTGGAGATTCCCTACCTGCTGCGCTGAGTTCTTCCTTCTCCCCTTGGGAGAAGGTGCCCGAAGGGCGGATGAGGGAACACCTAGCCGCCCGTATCGCCCTCACCCCAACCCTCTCCCGGAGGGAGAGGGGGCGAAAACCGCCATCCGGAAACCCCGGACGCCTTGCCTGCAAAACCCCTCGTTTCCCACCAGCCAACCGCATGGCGGAGACGACTCAAAAAACCATGATTCGAGGGGAAACACCCATGCGCTTGCGTACTACCCTGGCCGGCCTCGCCCTGGCCATCGCCTCCGTTCACGCCCAGGCCGAGACGATCCGCGTCGCCATCGGCACCCAGGACACCACCATCAACTGCGCCACCGGCGGCCTGCTCATCCGCGAGCTGGGCCTGCTCGACAAGTACCTGCCGAAGGACGGCAAGTACGAAGACGTGAAGTACGAGATCGAGTGGAAGAACTTCACCAGCGGCGCGCCGCTGACTAACGAGATGGTCGCCGGCAAGCTGGATTTCGGCGCCATGGCCGACTTCCCTGGCTCGTTCAACGGCGTCGCCCATCTCGATGCCGGCAAGCGCAGCCTGTTCCTCAGCGTGCTGTCCGGCAGCACCCGTGGCAGCGGCAACGGCATCGTGGTGCCGGCGTCCTCCAGCGTGCAGTCGCTGGCCGAGCTGAAGGGCAAGACCATCTCCGTGCCGTTCGCCTCCACCGCCCACGGCATGCTGCTGCGCGCCGTGGCCGCGCAGGGCTGGGACCCGCAGAAGGACGTGCGCATCATCGCCCAGCCGCCGGAGATCGCCGGCTCGGCCCTGCGCAGCAACCGCATCGAGGCACATGCCGACTTCGTGCCGTTCGCCGAGCTGTTCCCCAACCGTGGCTTCGCCCGCAAGATCTACGACGGCTCCCAGGCCAACGCGCCGACCTTCCATGGCGCGCTGGTGGATGCCGAGTACGCCAGGAAGTACCCGGAAGTGGTCACCGCCTACCTGCGCGCCAGCCTCGAGGCCGACCGCCTGTTCGCCGAGTCGCCGGAGAAATACAGCGAGCTGATCGAGAAGGTCACCGGCATCGAGGCCGAGGTGAACTACCTGTTCCACGGCCCGCTCGGCCTGCAGACCCGCGACCTGACCTGGAAGCCGGAGTACCGCAAGGCGCTGGCCACCTCTATCGACACCCTCAAGCTGCTGAAGAAGACCGACCGCGGCCTGGACGTGGACAAGTTCGTCGACGACCAATACATCCGCGCCGCCTTCAAGCAGGCCGGCCGCGACTACGACAAGGCCCTGGCCGACTACCAGCCGCTGCCGCTCAAGGCCAATGACGCGCTGACCGGCAAGCCGATCACCGACGTTTCGCGCCTGGCGCAGATCTGGGTGCGCGGCGAGGACAAGGTGCGCCACTACAGCTCGCCGGAAGCCGCGCTCAAGGCCCTGGCCGCGCTGGAGCAGGAGGGCAAGGACATCCGCGCCATCTACGCCCAGGCCACCGACAGCGGCATCAAGCTGCTGGCCAACCAGGCCTGGTTCGTGCGCAACGGCAAGGGTGAACTCTCCGCCTTCCTGCTCAAGGACCAGGCCGAGGCCTACGCCCAGCAGCACGGCGGCACCGCGCTGGACTTCGTCAGCGCCAACCAGCAGGCCGTCGCCAGTCTTTAAGGAGGCATCGTGGCGTGTGAGCTCCCTCTCCCCTTGGGAGAGGGCTGGGGTGAGGGTGCCGTAGGCAACTCGGAGCGGCTTGCCAATCCCTCACGCCTACGCGGCCCGCCCGGCCCCTCTCACAGGGGGAGAGGGATGACTCGCGCCGGCCTGCCGTGCACGGACTGCGCCCTCTCCCATTTATGGGAGAGGGACGTAGCCCGGATGAAATCCGGGACCGCACAGTTATTCCCGGATTTCATCCGGGCTACGGAGATGGCTATGAATTCTCTATACCGCTGGCCCCTGCGCCTCGCCTCGCTGGCCGCCTGCCTGCTGTTCTGGCAGCTGGCCGCCACTGCGCGCCTGGACCTGGGCCTGCTCACTTTCACCTATGTGCCCACGCCCAGCGCCGTGCTCGACGCGGCCTGGCAACTGCTGCACTCCAGCCAGCTGCTGGCTCACCTCGGCAGCAGCCTGGGCCGAGTGTTTGCCGGTTACCTCAGCGCCGCCGTGATCGGCGTGCTGCTCGGACTGGCCATCGGTCGCTCGAAATGGGCCGAGGACAGCCTGCTCCCTCCGCTGGAAGTGCTGCGGCCGATTCCCGCGGTGGCCTGGATTCCCCTGGCCATCCTGATGTTCCCCTCGTCGGAGCTGTCGATGGTGTTTATCACCTTCACCGGCGCGCTGTTCCCCATCCTGCTCAACACAATCCACGGCGTGGAGGGCGTCGATCCGCGCCTGATCGCCTCGGCGCGCAGCCTCGGGGCAGGGCGCCTGGCCATCTTGCGCGAGGTGATTCTGCCCGGCGCGGCGCCGAGCATCGTCACCGGCCTCGCCATCGGCATGGGCACCTCGTGGTTCTGCCTGGTCACCGCCGAGATGATCTCCGGCCAGTTCGGCATCGGTTACTACACCTGGGAGTCCTACACCATCCAGAACTACCCGAACATCGTCGTCGGCATGCTGCTGATCGGCCTGCTCGGCATGGCCAGCAGCGGCCTGGTCAAGCGCCTCGGCGGCCTGGCCACGCCCTGGTACCGCAGCGGAGCACAGCGATGAGCGTCTACGAAAGAGCCCCCGAGCCCGGCCGCATCGACGGCCGCCAGCTGTCCATCCGCCTCGGCCAGGGCCGCGAGGCCTTCGAGGCGGTGCAGGCGCTGGACTTCGCCGTCGAGCCCGGTGAATTCGTGTGCATCCTCGGCCCGTCCGGTTGCGGCAAGTCGACCCTGCTCGGCGCCCTGGCCGGTCACCTGCGGCCCGCCGGCGGTAGCCTGCTGGTGGATAACGCGCCGGTGGCCGGTCCCTCGCCGGAGCGCGGCATGGTGTTCCAGCATCACACCCTGCTGCCCTGGCGCAGCGTGCTGGACAACGTCGCCTTCGGCCTGAAGATGCAAGGCATCGGCAAGGCCGAACGGCGCCGCCAGGCCGCCGAGATGCTGCGCCTGGTCGGCCTGCAGGACTTCGCCACGCGCTGGCCCAACCAGCTCTCCGGCGGCATGCAGCAGCGCGCCGAGATCGCCCGCGTGCTGATCAACCGGCCGCGCCTGCTGCTGATGGACGAGCCGTTCGGCGCCCTGGACGCGCAGACCCGCTCGCGCATGCAGGAGCTGCTGCTGGATATCTGGACGCGCATCCGCACCACCGTGGTGTTCGTCACCCACGATATCGACGAGGCGCTGTTCCTCGCCGACCGCATCCTGGTGATGAGCCCGCGTCCGGGCCGCTTCATCGAGGACCTGCGCCTGGACTTCCCGCGCCCGCGCAACGCCAGCCTGCTGACCAGCCCCGGCTTCGTCCACCTCAAGCGCCACTGCCTGGAACTGCTGCGTCACGAGGAAGGCCGCGAACTGCCACGCCTCACCCCGCTGGGCCTGCCCACCACCGAACATCCGCCACTGCGAATCGCCCTATGACCACGCTATCCATCGCCGATCTGATTACCGACAACCCGGACATCCTCGACCTGCAGCCGCGCCTGGCCGATGCCGACGCCGGTGTGCGCCGCATCGCCCTGATCGAGTTGGCCGACCTGGAAGACCCCGATGCCTTGCCCTGGCTGACCCAGGCCCTGGGCGATGACCCCGCCGCTGAGGTGCGCGCCGAGGCCGCGCGCCTGCTGGAGGCTTGGGAAGAGCCCGAGGTGGTCGCCGCCCTGTGCGCCGCCCTGGCCGACGCCGATGAGGAAGTGCGCGCCGCCGCCGCGCAGAGCCTGTCCGAACTGAAGAGCGCCGAGGCGGGCAGGGTGATCCTGCCCTGGGCCGCCCATGGCGATGCCTTCGTCCGTGCCAGCGCCCTGCGTGCCTTGCGCGAGCTGCGCCTGGCCGAGGCCGCACCGCTGGCCCTGGGCGCGCTGCATGACAGCGACGCATTCGTCCGCCGCGAGGCGGTCGGCATCCTCGGCTGGCTGAAACAGACCGATGCGCTGCCGGCCCTGGCCACCTTGGCCAGCCGCGACCCGGATACCGAAGTGCGCCGTGCCGCCACCGGCGCCCTGGGCCTGGCCAGCGACGCCAGCGTGTTGCCGGCCCTGCGCGCCGCGCTGCGTGACCGTGAATGGCAGGTGCGCGAGGAAGCCGCCACCACCTTGGGCAAGGTCGGGCAGAGCGATGCCGGCCCGGCGCTGGTAGAGGCATTGGCCGATGGCTATTGGCAGGTGCGTCTGCGCGCCGCTCGGGCGCTGGGCAAGCTGCGTTTCGCCGGTGCGCTGAGTGCGCTGGTCGAGCTGCTCGGCCATAGCATCAGCAACCTGCGCAAGGAAGCGGCCCTGGCCTTGGGCGAGCTGGCCGACCCGGCCGCGCTGCCGGCGTTGCAGGCGGCGGAAAACGACGGCGACCCCGAGGTGCGCAAGGCCGTGCGAATTGCCCTCGGCCAGTTGCAGGGCGCGATGCGATGAACGCGCCCAGCGCCTTGCGCAGCGCCGCCGGCCAGCTGTGCCTGGAATGGCCGGACGGCCAGGTCAGCCAGCTCAGCCATGCTTGCCTGCGCGCCGCCTGCCCCTGCTCGCAGTGCCGCGCGGCGCGCCTGAATGGGCGCATCGACGCGGCGCCAAGCGAGGTACACCTGTGCGCCATCAATCAGCAGGGCTACGGCGTGCAGCTGGTGTTCAGCGATGGCCACGACAAGGGCATCTATCCCTGGATCTATCTGCAGGAGCTGGCAGGCTGAAAGACAAGCCCCACTCGTGAGTGGGGCTTGCGGTCATTGCGGCAGTCGGGCAATCACCTTGATCTCAAAGTCAAACCCGGACAGCCACGTTACCCCAATGGCGGTTACCGTCGGGTAGGGCGCTTTGCCCCAGAACTCGGCGGCTACCTCCCAGATGGTCTCGAACTTCGAGTCGGGATCGACCATGAAGATGGTCGTGTCGACCACATCGTCAAAGCTACTGCCGGCTTCGGCCAGGATCGCGATGAGGTTGGCGAAGGCGAGGCGTACCTGGGCTGCGAGGTCCGGTTCGGCCGAGCCGTCCTTGCGGCTGCCGACCTGGCCGGAGACGAACAGGAAGCCGTTGGAGCGAATCGCCGGCGAGTAGCGGTGCAGGTCGTACAGGGCGTGGCGGTCGGGCGGGTAAATCACGTTGCGGGTAGTCATCTTTGTTTCTCCATCGGGGTTATCGATGGGGCGACTCTAGGCGCGTGCGCCAACCCGATAAACGAGCAACACTGTCCATCACTGTTTGTAGAATCCAAACAATCCCGCCCAGTTCGGAGTCGCGATGGACCGTTTCGATGCGATGCAGGCGTTCGCCCGCGTGGTGGAAACCGGCAGCTTCACCAAGGCCGCCGATACTCTGCACATGAGCAAGACCAGCGTTACCCAACTGGTGCAGCAGCTGGAGGCGCGCCTGCGCGTGCGGCTGCTCAACCGCACCACGCGCAGGGTCCATGTCACCGCCGACGGCGCTGCCTACTACGAGCGAGTCATCCGTCTGTTGGCCGACATGGACGACGCCGAGACCAGCCTGTCCGACGCCTCCGCCTTGCCGCGCGGCCGCTTGCGGGTGGACGTGCCCAGCCCCTTCGCCAGTACGATCCTGATCCCGGCGCTGCCGGCCTTTCATGCGCGCTATCCGGAGATCCAGCTCGACCTGGGTGTGAGCGACCGCTACGTCGATCTGATCGGCGACAACGTGGACTGCGTGGTGCGCGGCGGCGAGATCACCGACCAGTCGCTAGTGGCCCGCCACCTGGGCGACCTGCGCATCGGCGTATACGCCGCGCCCGCCTACCTGGCGCGTGCCGGCGTGCCCGAACATCCGGGTGAAATGGGCGGGCACCAGATCGTCAGTTTTCTCGGCGCTCGCTCCCGCAAGGCCTTCGCCGGCGTGCTGCGGCGAGGCGAGGAGCGCATCGCCCTGCAAGGTCGGTCCGCGCTGACGGTGGATGACGGCAACGCCTACCTCGTCGCCGGGCTGGCCGGCCTCGGCATCCTCTGGCTGCCGGAGTACATGGCCAAGGCGCACAGGGCGAGCGGGGCACTGGTGCCGTTGTTCGAGGAGTGGGAGGTGAATCCGCTGCCGCTCTACCTGGCGTACCCGCCCAACCGGCATGTCAGCGCCAAGCTCAGGGTGTTCATCGACTGGATGATCGAACTGGGCAAGGCCGCCGAGTGCGCGCGGGCCTGATGCCTCGGTCAGGCGAGATCCTGAACATCGATCCTTGCGCACGTGTCGGCATCGAGTTCCCGGCGGATCCGGCTGAACAACGGATGAGCCGCCATATAACGAATGCCGTAGTGCAGGTTGAAGCGGTAGTCGAAGCCGGGTGGGTTGGCGCCCTGGTTGTGCTGGAGGATGGTTTCCAGCTTGTCCAGCGCTTTGGCCGCCTGGGCCTCGGGGGTGGAGGCCGATTCGTACTCTTCCCAGAGCGCGTGAATGGTTTTTCGCAGGCCTGCGTCCAGCTCGCTGGTGAGCAGATGCAGGTCATGTCGTTCCTGCTGGTGTTTGCTTATGGGGGCGAGCTGATCGACGGCAGGAATGTCGCCGCCGATGGCCTCTGCCAGGTCGTGGACGACGCACAGCTTCAGCAGACGCAGTATGTCGAGGCCATGGAGCTGATCCTCGAAGGCGATTGCCATCAGGCACAGCCGCCAGCTGTGTTCGGCGGTGCTCTCGCGCCGTCCGTTGGAGGTCCGCCCACTGCGCAGTACGTTCTTCAGCGATTCGGCCGTGCGCAGGAATGCCAGCCTTGCCTTGAGGGTCTCGTCGTCCATCTGTCATGCACCGAGGTCGTGAAAGGGAATTCGCGGTGCAGTACGAGGCGCCTACGGCCGTGGCTGATCGAGTGTCTCCACCAGGCGCGCCGCCGTGCCATCGGACAGCATCAGGCGCGTCCAGCGACATCGACTTGGCACGATGGGCACCAGCGGCGAGCCATTGGCACCGCTGGCGAATTCCACCGATACCGATCTCGCTATGTCCCGCCAACCCAGGTCGTCCAGCGCTGCTTCCCGGAGCGCGATCTCCTCGGTAGCGAACGGCCAGAGCGACTCGCCGAGCAACGCCGACAGCGGCAGCGCGAACTCGGCCGCGCGGGCGCTCGAGCAGGCTAGCAACCGGTGAGACAGGTCGCACACCAGGTGCACTGGCTTCGTACTGTCCTGCACCAGCCTGGCCAGGGCAGCATCGGCCGCTGAGTCCAGCCGCGCCAGCAGCAGCCTCTCGACACGGGCACGCTCGCCAGGGCTCATCTCCTGCACACCGGTCTCCCAGCGCGAGATGGTCGATTGGTTGACGCCGAACAGGCCGGCGGCATGGGACTGCTTGATTCGGTGCTGCACGCGCCAGCGGCGCAGGGCACCGCCCAAAGAGGGTTGGAGCAGGATGAGATTGGCCATCTCGGCCTCCGAACTAATGAATCATCATCTGCGCTGGCCTTGTACTGCGCCCCACAGCCTAGGGCGCCTGTGGGGCGGAGGCCACGCATGAATTATGCGAGCGGGCGGCACCCGTCCGCGGTTAATGTTGCCCGCTTTCCAGCACGCTCGCCTCGCCCGTGAAAATGCGAGTGATGGCGCGCTCGAGCACCTCGTAGAGACGGGTCCTGCATATGCATCACGTTGAACCTGAGGGACGCCGAAGCCGGCTGGGCTGAGGCGTTGCCCGAGCCGGGACGATATTCTCGTCCATCGCCGGTCTCGCAAGCACGGCCGCATTCGGCCCATCTGGCAGGCGGCTAGAGCAGCCGAGCAGCCGCTGCTGGGGATCGCCGCCGTACTCGGTGAGCATACCTCCTGGCAACTGATCGCCGTGGCGTGCGCGGTGCGTGCTGCGTCTCTGCGGCGCGTCGATTTGCCTGGATTTCTTCAATCCCTACACAAAGCACGAGTCATGAAATCTATCGTCAAATGCATTCGCCCCAGCACGCCGAGTGATGCACCGCGCCTCTATGAGATCTGGCGCGGCGCCGTCGAAGCCACCCATCACTTTCTCAGCGCCGAGCATCTGGAGCTGATCGCCTTTCAGGTGAAGCACCAGTACTTGCCGGAGGCCGGTTTCCAGGTGGTGGTCGACGCCAGCGACCGGCCACTGGCCTTTATGGGCATGACCGGCTTCACCATCGATAGCCTGTTCGTCGATCCGGCATTTCACGGCAAAGGCATTGGCCGACTGCTCATCGAGTTGGCCAGACGCAGCCATCACACGCTGTACCTGGACGTGAATGAGCAGAACCCGGGGGCGCGAACCTTCTACGAACGAATGGGTTTCAGAATCGTCGGACGTTCCGAGTTCGACGGCGAAGGCCGCCCCTATCCGTTGCTCCACCTGAGATTGAACTGATCGTGCACGCCGCTTCGACCACCACCGTATTCGGCCTGCTGCTGGCGGCCACCATTCTTGGCATTGCCGGCACCGACCTGATCCTGCCCGCCATCCCCACATTGCCCGCCGCCCTCGGCGGTGGGCCGGAGCAGGCGCAGCTGGTGCTGGCTGCCTTCACCGCCGGCGCAGCCCTGGGCCTGCTCGGTTTTGGCGAACTCGGCGCGCGCTTCGATCAGCGCTATCTGCTCGGCGCCTCGCTCCTGTCCTACGCCGCCACGTCGGCGCTTTGTGCCAACAGCGATTCGTTGGAGATGCTGATCGCCGCTCGCTTGGCCCAGGGCGCCTCGGGCGCGGCGGCGGCAGTCTTCGCCCCTGGCATGCTGCGCCGGCTGTATCGCGACGAACAGGCGGTGCGGGCGATGGGGCTGTTCGGCAGCATCGAGGCGCTGACCCCAGCCTTCGCCCCGGTGCTCGGAGCTGCGCTGCTGCCGCTGGTGGGCTGGCGCGGCAGCTTCTGGCTATTGGTCGGCGGTGCAGTGCTGCTGGCCATACTGCTGGCTCGCCAGCATCGGCACTTCCCACCGGCCACGCGCCCCGCGCAGCCGGGCGGTTATGCCGCGCTGCTGCGCAACGGTGCGTTCCTCGAATTGGCGTTGGGTTACGCGTTCACCCTGGCGGCGTTGCTGGTGGTGGTGTTCGCGGCGCCGGCGCTGTTCGCCGGTGTGCTGGCGGGCCAGTCCATCGGCTTCGTCACTTTGCAGATCGTTGGCATCTCCCTGTTCATCGCAACGGCGAATGCGTCGGGATTCCTGGTCAGGCGCTTCGGCAGGGACGCGCTCTTGTCGCTGGGTACCGCGCTGGCCATGCTCGGAACGCTGCTGCTCGCGGCCTACGCGATGGCGGGCGGCACGTCGGCGTTGATGGTGACGCTGATGTTTCTTTTGCTCAACGCAGGCCTCGGCTTGCGTGGCCCGGTGGGCTTCCATGCCGCCATGGTGGCGGCGAACGGTGACGATGCCCGCGCGTCGGCCATCGTTGTCATCGCCATGCTCGGTGCCACCTCGCTGGGCACGGCGCTGGTCGCGCCCTTCATCGAGCGGGGTCTGTTGGCGCCCGCGGTGGGCGCGCTGGTGTTGGCAGTCCTGGCCTTGTGGCTCACCGTACGTTCGGTGCGACGTTCTGGCGCGTAACGGCGCCTTACCCCTTGAACCCCTTTGCCACCAGATAAACCTCCCGCGAGCGTGGGCGGGAGGCTTCCGGTTTGCGGATCGAGACCTTCTCGAACGAGCTGCGCACGTCTTTCAGGAAGGCCTCGGAGCCTTCGCCCTGGAACACCTTGACCGCGTAGTTGCCGCCAGGCTTGAGCACCTGGCGGACCATGTCGAGGGTCAGTTCGACCAGGTACATCGATGAGGCCTGGTCGGCGGCGGCGACGCCGCTGATGTTGGGGGCGATGTCGGAGATGATCAGGTCGGGGCGCCTGCCGCCCAGCTTGTCGAGGATCTGCCGGAACACGCCGTCGTCGGTAAAGTCGCCCTGGATGAAGTCGACGTTGTCCAGCGGGTCCATCGGCAGGATGTCGCTGGCGATCACCCGTCCGCTCTCACCGACGATCTTTCCGGCCACCTGCGACCAGCCGCCGGGCGCGGAGCCCAGGTCCATGATCAGCATGCCGGGGCGGATCAGCTTGTCCTTCTCGTTCAGCTCGATCAGCTTGTAGCTGGCGCGCGAGCGATAGCCGTCCTTCTGCGCGCGTTTAACGTAGGGGTCGTTGACGTGTTCGTTCAGCCAGCGGCTGCTGCTTTTGGAGCGTTTCATGAGGGGGCCAGGTGCGGGAAATCGATTGAGGCGAGGCGGCGCGCGGGGCGCCGGCCGCGAAGTGCGGCGATTATAGGCCGATAACACCGCGCAGGTTAAATCCGCGGCGCTTGGCGGCCTGACAGGGGCGGGCCGTGACGGCTACAATTCGCACCTTTCTTCTTTGTTGTTCCTTTGCCGGAGTCACCGGCCAGGATTATTCCCATGATTCGCATCACCGAACTGTCCCTGCCCCTCGATCATTCCGCCGATGAGTTGCGCCAGGCCATCCTCAAACGCCTGGGTATCGGCGAGGCCGACCTGCTGAACTTCACCGTGTTCAAGCGCAGCTACGATGCGCGGAAGAAGAACAGCGTCATCCTCTTCATCTACATCATCGACCTCGAGGTGCGCGACGAGGCAGCCGTCCTGGCGCGCTTCGCCGATGACCAGCACATCCGTGTGGCGCCGGACACCCACTACTATCCGGTCGGCCAGGCGCCGGCCGGCCTGAGCGAGCGCCCGCTGGTGGTGGGCTTCGGTCCCTGCGGCCTGTTCGCCGCGCTGCTGCTGGCGCAGATGGGCTTCAAACCCATCGTGCTGGAGCGCGGCAAGGATGTGCGCCGCCGCACCAAGGATACCTGGGCCCTCTGGCGCAAGAAGGTGCTGACGCCCGAATCCAACGTGCAGTTCGGCGAGGGCGGTGCCGGCCTGTTTTCCGACGGCAAGCTGTACAGCCAGATCAAGGACCCCAAGTTCTACGGCCGCAAGGTGATGCACGAGTTCGTCCGCGCCGGCGCGCCGGAAGAGATCATGTACGTCAGCAAGCCGCACATCGGCACCTTCCGCCTCACCGGCGTAGTCGCCGCCATGCGTGAGGAGATCATCGCCCTGGGCGGCGAAGTGCGCTTCGAGAGCAGGGTCACTGATCTCGTGATCGACGACGGCCAACTGGAGGGCGTGGTGCTGGCCGATGGCGAGACCATTCGCAGCCGCCACGTGGTGCTGGCGCTGGGGCATAGTTCGCGCGACACCTTCCGCATGCTGCATCGGCAGAACGTGTTCATCGAGGCCAAGCCCTTCGCCATCGGCTTCCGCGTCGAGCATCCGCAATCGCTGATCGATCAGGCCCGCCTGGGCAAGTACGCCGGCCATCCGGAGCTGGGCGCCGCCGACTACAAGCTGGTGCACCACGCCAAGAACGGCCGCGCCGTCTACAGCTTCTGCATGTGCCCGGGCGGCACCGTGGTGGCCGCCACCTCCGAGCCGGAGCGCGTGGTCACCAACGGCATGAGCCAGTACTCGCGCAACGAGCGCAACGCCAACTCCGGCATCGTCGTCGGCATCAACCCGGAGCAGGACTTCCCCGGCGGCCCGCTGGCCGGCGTGGAATTCCAGGAGCATCTGGAATCGCGGGCCTACGAGCTGGGCGGGCGCGACTACTGTGCGCCAGCCCAATTGGTGGGCGACTTCATTCGTGGCACGCCGTCGAGCGAGTTCGGCGAAGTGGAGCCGTCCTACAAGCCCGGCGTGCGCCTGGGCGACCTGGCGCCGTCGCTGCCGGAATACGCCATCGAAGCGATCCGCGAGGCGCTGCCGGCCTTCGGCAAGCAGATCCGTGGCTTCGATCGCGACGACGCGATCCTCACCGGCATCGAGACCCGTACCTCGTCGCCGGTGCGTATCACCCGCGACAACGAGAGCCTGCAGAGCCTCAACCTCAAGGGTCTGTACCCGGCCGGTGAAGGCGCCGGTTACGCCGGCGGCATCCTCTCGGCGGGCGTGGACGGCATCAAGGTCGCCGAGGCCGTGGCCAAGTCGATGCTGTCCGGGCAGGGCGCTTGATGAAGCTCGACGACGTCAAGAAGCTGCAGCAGAAGAAGTACCGCGCCGAGTTCGGCCACTTCCTGGTGGAGGGTGAGCACCTGGTGCTGGAGCTGCAGAAGGCCGCCGCGCACAACCCGCTGCTGCAGCGCAGCCAGCTGTACGTGACCGCCGCCCACGAGCACTGGCAGAGCCCGTTCAAGACCCATGTGGTCAGTGAGCGGCAGATGGCGCAGATCTCCGACACCAAGACGCCGCAGGGCATCGTCGCCGTGGTGCCGATGCCGCAGGAAGCCGCGCCGGTGGCTGCCGGCGAGCGCGCCATCTACCTGCACGAGATCCAGGACCCGGGTAACCTCGGCACCATCCTGCGCACCCTGGCCTGGTTCGGTGGCTTCCGCTGCCTGCTCAGCCCCGGCAGCGTCGACCCGTACAACCCCAAGGTGGTGCGTTCCAGCATGGGCGCGATCTTCCATACGCCGCTGGAGCTGGATGTGCAGCTGGATTCGCTGAGCAGTCGTTTCCCGCGCATCGCCTGCCTGGATATGCAGGGCGACAGCCTGCAGTCCGCCAGCTTCAAGGACTTCGATTGCTACCTGTTCGGCAACGAGGCCCGCGGCGTGCCGCGCGAGCAGCTCAGCGCGCTCGGCGCCCAGCCGTTCACCATCGCCGGTTGCGGCGCCATCGAGTCGCTGAACCTGGCCTCCACCGTCAACATCTGCGCCTACGAGCTGAACCGGTAGCGCGTCGACAGGCTGAACCGCGCGCGAGGGCTGCAACTTCGCGGGGCCCGGGGCTGTCCTCAACAATAACCGTGCTGTCGCCCTGAAGGCGCAGCGGAGCGGGATGTTGCGCTCCGCATGCCGGACCTGTTTGCCCGGACAGCTTTCGATCCAGTAGATTGCGCCGCTTCCTTTCTGCCTCGGGACCTTGCACCGTGTCCGCCGAACCCTCCGTCTACCGCCAGCCTGGTTTCGCTCCCTTTCTCGCCGCCCGCGTGCTGGCCATGTTCGCCGTGCAGATCCTCGCGGTGGTGGTGGCCTGGCAGGTCTACGACCTGACCCGCGACCCGATGAGCCTGGCCTATGTCGGCCTGGCCCAGTTCCTGCCGATGCTGTTCCTGCTGCTGCCGGCCGGCGATTTGATCGACCGTTTCGACCGCAAGTGGATCCTCGGCCTGAGCTGGGGCGTGGAGGCGGTGTGCGCCGCGGTGTTGTTGTGGCTGTCGCTGATCCACGGGCCGGTGCAGGCCTTCTACGGCGTGCTGGTGGCCTACGGTTGCGCCCGCGCGTTTACCGGCCCGGCGCTGTCGAGCCTGCTGCCACAGATCGTGCCGCGCGAGCGGCTGGCGGCGGCCATCGCGGCCAACAGCATGATCGTGCGGGCGTCGACCATCTCCGGTCCGGTGCTCGGCGGCGCGTTGTACGCCATGGGCGGCGGTGAGCTGACGTACGCGGTGTGCCTGCTGTTCTTCGGCGCCGGTGTAGTGATGCTGGCGTTCGTCCAGGTGCGTTTCCGCGAGGAGGTCAAGCCGCTCGAGGCCACGGCCTGGGAGCGTTTCACCGCCGGTATCCATTTCATCCGCTCGCGGCCGATCATCCTCGGCACCATCTCGCTGGACCTGTTCGCCGTGCTGCTCGGCGGCGTGGTGGCGCTGTTGCCGATGTATGCCCATGAGGTGCTGGAGGTGGGCCCGACCGGCCTCGGCATTCTGCGCAGCGCCATGGCCATCGGCGAGGTGACGGTGGGCTTCTACCTGAGCACCCGGCCGTTCAATCGCCACGTGGGTATGCGCATGTTCATCGCGGTGGCGGTGTTCGGCGTGTCCAACCTGGTGTTCTCGCTGTCCAGCCTGTTCTGGCTGTCGTTCGCCGCGCTGTTGGTGGCCGGCGGTGCGGACATGGTGAGCATGTACATCCGCTCCTCGCTGATCCAGTTCTCCACCCCGGACGCCATGCGCGGCCGAGTGAATGCCGTGAACATGCTGTTCATCGGCTCTTCCAACGAGCTGGGCGAGTTCCGCGCCGGCAGCAGCGCCGCCTGGTTCGGCGCCGTGCCGGCGGCGGTGCTGGGCAGCCTGTGCACCCTCGGCGTGGTCGGCGGCTGGATGTGGGGCTTCCGCAGCCTGCGCACCGTTGACCGCTTCGAGGATGCCTCGCCCGAGGCCAGGAAGGACTAGACCGGGCGATCACCCAGGATGGTGGCGCGGTGCATCACCCGCCGTGCCGGGCGGTAGTCGTCCACCGCGTAGTGCTGGGTGATGCGGTTGTCCCAGAAGGCCACGTCGTTCTCCTGCCAGCGCCAGCGAATGCTGAACTCCGGCCGGGTCGAATGGGCGAACAGGAGGCGCAGCAGGGCGTCGCTCTCGGCCGGCTCCAGTTCGTTGATCCGCGTGGTGAAGCCCTCGTTGACGAACAATCCCTTGCGCCCGGTGACCGGGTGAGTGCGCACCACCGGGTGGGTCACCGGCGGGTGCTGGCGCTGCACCTCGTGGTAGCGCTCCAGCGCCTCGGGCGTATTGCCGAAGCGCTCCAGCGGGAATGAACGGGTGAAGTCGTGGCTGGCGGTGAGGCCGTCGAGCAACCGTTGTAGGGGCTTGGACAGTGCCTCGAAGGCCGCGCTGCTGCTGGCCCACAGGGTATCGCCGCCGTAGGCCGGCAGCTGTTTGGCGGCCAGCACGGCGCCGAGCGCCGGGGTCTCGAGGAAGGTCACGTCGGTGTGCCAGATGGCGTTGTCGCGCACGTCGGTGACCGCCGTGTCGAGCACCAGCACTTCCGGCTGCTCGGGGATGTTCGGATAGATCGGGTGGATGTGCAGATCGCCGAAGCGCGCGGCGAAGGCCGCCTGCTGCCGCGGCTCGATCGGCTGGGCGCGGAAGAACAGCACCTGGTGGTCGAGCAGGGCCTGTTCGATGGCGCGCTGGTCGGCGTCCGCCAGCGGCTGGCGCAGATCGACACCGCCGACGATGGCGCCCAGCGCCGGGCTCAGGGGGGTGATATTGAGGCTCATGCAGCTATTTCCGAATCAGTGGGCCTGGCCATGCCAGGGCACCAGCTTGCGTTGCAGGGCGCGCAGGCCCAGTTCCAGGGCGAAGGCGATCACCGCGATTAGCAGGATGCCGAGGATCACCACGTCGGTGACCAGGAACTGCGCCGCCGACTGCACCATGAAGCCGAGGCCGCGTTGGGCGGCGATCAGCTCGGCGGCGACCAGGGTCGACCAGCCGACCCCGAGGCCGATGCGCACGCCGGTGAGGATGTCCGGCAGGGCGCTGGGCAGCACCACGTGGCGGATCAGCTGGCCCTGGTTGGCGCCGAGCGCCTGGGCGGCGCGCAGCTTGGCCGGGTCGACGCTGCGCACGCCGGTGGCGGTGGCGATGACGATGGGGGCGAAGATCGCCAGGTAGATCAGCAGCACCTTGGACAGCTCGCCGATGCCGCACCAGATGACGATCAGCGGCAGGTAGGCCAGCGGCGGAATCGGCCGGTAGAACTCGATCAGCGGGTCGACCAGGCCGCGCACCAGGCGGCTGCGGCCGATGGCGATGCCCAGCGGGATGGCGGTGAGCACGGCAAACAGCAGGGCCAGGCCGATGCGGCCGAGGCTGGCGCCCAGGTGCTGCCACAGGCTGGCATCCAGGTAGCCCTCGGTGATCAGCTTCCAGCCGCGCGCCAGCACGGTCTGCGGGCTGGGCAGGAACAGCGGCTCGATCAGCCCGGCGGCGGTCACCGCCCACCAGATCCACAGCAGGCTGCCGATGCTGATCAGGCCGAGGGCGAGCAGGCTGAGCTGGCGTGGCGCACGCGCGGCCTGCTGTTCGGCCTCGCTCTTGGCATAGACGAACTCGTAGCTGCTCATGCCTGCCTCCTCTGGCGCTCGGCGAAGACCTGGGCGAGCACGTGCTCGCGGGTGGCGATGAAATCGGGATCGGACTTGATGGCGCGGGCGCTCTCGCCGGCGGCGTAGCGCTTGCCGAAGTCCAGGTGCAGACGCTCGGCGATGCGTCCCGGGTTGGGCGCCAGCAGCACCAGGTCGGTGGCGAGGAAGACCGCTTCCTCGATGTCGTGGGTGATCAGCAGCACCGGCTTGGCGGTGCGCCGCCAGACCTGCAGCAGCAGTTCCTGCATTTGTTCGCGGGTGAAGGCGTCCAGCGCGCCGAAGGGTTCGTCCATCAGCAGCACGCGCGGCTCGGCGGCCAGGGCGCGGGCCAGGCCGACGCGCTGTTTCTGGCCGCCAGAGAGTTCCCAGATGCGCCGTTGTTCGAAGCCGGCCAGGTCGACCAGGCTCAGCAGCTCGCGGGCCTTGGCCTCGCGTTGCGCGCGCGGCACCCCGGCCAGCTGCAGGCCGAAGGCGACGTTGTCCAGCACGTTCTGCCAGGGCAGCAGGGCGTCGTCCTGGAACACTACGCCGCGCTCGGCGGAGGGGCCGGTGACGGGCACGCCGTCGAGGCTGATGCGCCCTTGGCTGGGGGCGGTGAAGCCGGCGATCAGGTTGAGCAGGCTGGTCTTGCCGCTGCCGGAAGGGCCCAGGGCCACCAGCAACTGCTCGGGGCCGAGGGTCAGGGAAATGTCTTGCAGTACCGGTTCGGCCGCGCCGGGGTACTGTGCGCCGATGCGCTCCAGTTCGAGTAGGGCCATGTCTTTCTCTTCAATGTGGGTGCATCCGGCGGCGGTTTCCCTGCCGCCGAACCTTAGTTGCGAGCCTGAAGGCTCACGACTGAGGGCCCGATGCTTGGTTGTTCGCGGGTTTCACCCGCCCTGCGCAAGGATCCGACGTAGGGCGGGTGAAGCCCGCGGTTCCAATCCAGTCCTCAGTTGGTGACGTACTGATTGCTGACGTAGGGGGCGTAGTCCGGCAGCACGGCGTCGACCTTGCCTTGCTCCTTGAGGAACCTGGCGGTGTCGGTGATGGCCTGGGTGGTCGGCGCGCCGAGGGCGGTGGCCTGGTCGGCGGCCAGGGGGAAGACGTTGCCCTGCAGCAGCAGCGGGATGTCCTCGGCCTTGGCGCCGGAGAGTTTCACCACCTTGGCGATGTTGTCCTGGTTGGCCAACCAGGCCTTCGGGTCCTTGCTGTAGTCGGCGTAGGCGTCGAGGGTCACCTTGGCGAAGGCGCGCACCACTTCCGGATGCTTCTCGGCGAAGTCCTTGCGCACGATCCAGGCGTCGAAGGTCGGTGCGCCCAACTCGCTCAGCTCGCCGGAGGTGATCAGCACCTTGCCGTTTTCCTTGGCCACGCCCAGCGCCGGGTCCCATACGTAGGTGGCGTCGATGTCGCCGCGCTTCCAGGCGGAGATGATCGCTGGCGGCGCGAGGTTGAGGATCTGCACCTTGGCCGGGTCGATGTTCCAGTGCTTGAGCGCGGCCAGCAGGCTGTAGTGGCCGGTGGAGACGAAGGGCACGGCGACCTTCTTGCCGATCAGGTCTTCCGGCTTGCTGATCTTGCTACCGTCACGGGCGACCAGGGCCTCGGCGGCGCCGATCTGGGTGGCGATCAGGAAGGTCTGTACCGGCAGTTGGCGGGTGGCCGCGGCAGCCAGCGGGCTGGAGCCGACATAGCCAATCTGCACGTCGCCGGAGGCCACGGCGGTGATGACTTCGGCGCCACCGTCGAATTTGCGCCAGTCGATCTCGGACTTGCTGGCTTTTTCATAGGCGCCATCGGCCTGGGCGACCTTGGCCGGGTCGACGGTGGTCTGGTAGGCAACGGTGAAATCGGCGGCCTGGGCGCTCAGGCTCAGGCTGGAAATCGTCAGTACCGCCAGCAGGCGGCGGGCGAAGGGAATGCTCATGTTGATGCTCCTCGGACGGGCGCGGACCGTTCCGGGGAAGGCCGAGCCACTGGACAGATGTCGTTCTTCTTGGGATTTGTCCGGTGGTCCGGTAGAGCAAAGCTAAGTGATAAAAATGGAATAGATAAATACTTTTTTAGACTATTTTTATAGTCATATGTAGGGGTAGCCCTCGGTCTATGAGGGCCATAGGCAAACAGCTGTTGTGGGATTACGCTCGTCATATAATATGTCGGGCGTAATCCAATATAGTTGTTGGCCATTCGGCCTTATCCATTCTTCGGGAGACGAAACATGAGCAAACTCGGCAAGGCACTGATCACCGGTGCATCCGCAGGTATCGGCGCGACCTATGCAGAGCGCCTGGCGCGCCGCGGCCACGATCTGCTTTTGGTGGCACGTGATAACCAGCGCCTGGAGGCCATGGCTGTTCGTCTGAATCAGGAATACGGCGTTCAGGTGGAAGTGCTGAAGGCCGATCTGGCCAACAAGAACGAACTGCGGGCGGTGGAGGACCGCCTGCGCAGCGACCTCGAAATCGGCCTGCTGGTGAACAACGCCGGCATCGCCAGCAACGGCACCCTGGCGGAGGCCGACCTGGACCTGGCCGAGAAGCTCATCCAGCTCAACGTCGTGGCGCTGACCCGGCTGGCCTCTGTGGCCGCCGCGCAGTTTTCCGCCCGCGGCCGCGGCGCCATCATCAACCTCGCTTCGGTAGTGGCGCTGGCGCCGGAGATGTTCAACGCCGTGTATAGCGCCTCCAAGGCCTACGTGCTGAGCTTGACCCAGACTCTAAACGGTGAGCTGGCCGGCAAGGGCGTACAGGTCCAGGCCGTGCTGCCGGGCGTGACCCGCACCGAGATCTGGGGGCGCAGCGGCCTGGACGAAAGCAAGTTGCCGCCGGAGATGATCATGGAGGTCGACGAGATGGTCGACGCGGCGTTGGCCGGTTTCGACCAGGGCGAGCTGATCACCATCCCGTCGCTGCCGGAGGCTGCCGACTGGCAGGCCTTCGTCGCCGCCCGCGGCGCGCTGGGGCCGAACCTGTCGCGTAATCAGGCGGCGCCGCGCTACAAGCGTTGAGGCCGTAAAACAAAAGCCCCCGAGGGAAACCGCGGGGGCTTTTTTTGTGCTCCGCAGATGCGGCTCAGTCCGCCGTCTGCTCCAGCAGCAGATTGCGCGTACCGACCCGCAGCAGTTCCGCCAGCTTCGGATCGTTGACGCTGCGCGACAACACCAGAGCGCCGACCATGGCCGAGAGGATCAGCGCACTCTGCTGCTCGGCGTGCTCGCCTGAAAGCTGGCTGGCGATCATCTCCAGTCGCCCGCGCACGATGCGGTCGGTGACTTCGCTCGGCTGGCCGCGCTGGCCCAGCTCGGCAGACATGGTCGGAAGCGGGCAACCGGTGCCGGGCGATTCGCAGTGGGCCGCGGAGAGATAGCGCTTGATCAGCGTCTGCAGCGGCTGCGGAGCCTGTTCGAGATCCTTGAGGCCTTCCTCGAGCTGGTCGGCGCTCTGCTGCAGGGCCTGCTCGACCAGGTCGTCCTTGGACTTGAAGTGGGCATAGAAGCCGCCGTGGGTCAGGCCCAGGGCCTTCATCAAAGGTTGCAGGCCGGTCGCCAGTACGCCGTCGCGGCGAAAGCGCAGGGCGGCTTCCTCGATGATGCGTTGATGGGTCTTGGCTTTGTGGTCTTCGGGATAGCGCATGAGTCAGTCCCCGGCAGGATTGGAATGCTGACCTTCATGTTACACCCTCGAGTGCGGGCTCGGGCGTGCAGACACGTGGGGAGCGTCGCCAAAGGACGTGGCCGCGCGGGCCACGTCCTGTTGCTGTGCCGGTTAGACGGCTTCGAGCAGGGTGGCCACGCCCTGGCCGCCGGCGATGCATTGGGTGGCGATAGCGTAGCGGCCGCCGGTGCGCTTGAGCAGCGACGCGGCCTTGCCGGTGATACGCGCGCCGGTAGCACCCAGCGGGTGGCCAAGGGCGAGGGCTCCGCCGTCCAGGTTGACCCGTGCCATGTCCAGGCCCAGCTCGCGCACGCAGGCGATCGACTGGCTGGCGAAGGCCTCGTTGATCTCGACCAGGTCGATGTCGGCAATGCTCAAGCCGGCACGCTCCAGCACCTTGCGGGTGGCCACCACCGGGCCCATGCCCATGATCTCCGGTGCGCAACCGCCGACGGCGACAGCCTTCACCCGTGTCAGGATGTCCAGACCGCGACTACGAGCGAACTCCTCCGTGCAAACGAGCACTGCGGCGCTGCCGTCGGTAAGGGGCGAGGAGGTGGCCGCCGTGACGCTACCGCCGAAGGCCGGTTTGAGCTGGGCCAGGGCCTCGAGGTTGGTGCCGGGGCGGATGCAGCCGTCTTCGCTGACCACGCCGTCCGGGGTTTCCACGGCGAGGATCTCGTCCTTGAAGTAGCCGAGGTCGCGGGCGCGCACGGCCTTGGCGTGGGACTCGACGGCCATGGCTTCCTGCTCTTCGCGGCTGATCGCGTAGCGCTTGGCCACTTCCTCGGCGGTATGCCCCATGGCCATGTAGACCTGCGGGAAGCTGCTCATCAGGCTGGGGTTGGGGGAAATGTTGAAGCCGCCCATGGGCACGCGCGTCATGGATTCCACGCCCGCGCAGAGGAACGCATCACCGGCGCCAAGCATGATCTGTCCGGCTGCGAAGTGCACCGAGGTCATGGACGAGCCGCAGAAGCGGTTGACCGTGGCGCCGCCCAGGGTCTCGGGAAAGCCGGCGCGGAAACTGGCGATGCGGGCGATGTTCATACCCTGTTCGGCCTCGGGGTAGGCACAGCCCATGATCACGTCTTCCAGCTGGCTGGGGTCGAGGTCGAGTTTGTTGACCAGGCCCTTCAACACCTGGGCCGCCAGATCATCGGGGCGCAGGTTGATCAGGCCGCCTTTCTTGGCGAAGTGGAAGGGAGAGCGGGCGTAACCGGCGATCACGATGGAAGTCATGGCTAGGGGTCCTGTGGTGGAAGGCGAGGATTCGCGTTCGCAGAGAAGATAGAAGCTATTCAAACGAGCGTATATATGCTGATTGTAATGTTATGGATTGAAGCGTTCTATGAAGCTTCGGCCGGCATGGCCGGCCGGGCTTGGTCAGGCTTGCAGGTCGAGAATCATGCAGGTGGTGGAGCCGACCGCGTATAGGCGGTCATCCACGTCGTAGAGGCGGCCCTCGGCCAACGCGGTGGAGCGGCCGATATGAACGATGCGGCCCTCGGCGCGCAGCGGGCCGACCTTGCTGGTGATGGCTCGTACATAGCTGATCCTCAGGTCCATGGTGGTGTAACCCTGGCCAGGCTGGAGTCGGGTATGCACGGCGCAGCCCATGCAGGAATCCAGCAGGGTCGCCGCGTAACCGCCATGGACGCTGCCCAGCGGGTTGTAGTGGCGAGCATCCGGCGTGCCCTGGAACAGGAAGCGCCCCGGTTCCCATTCCAGCGGAACGAAGTCGACCAAGTGGCCGAAAGGCGGGCAGGGCAGTTCGCCGCTGCCGATACGGTCGAAGAATTCCTGTGCGCTCAGCTCGCTGACCTGTTTCAGCGACAGCGTGCCGGGTTCGCCGAGTCTGGCACGGGCGGCGCGCTCGGCTTCCTGCCAGTGATGAAGCGTTTGTTCGCGGGTAGTTGCCTGCATGGTGGTTCCTCTTGTCTTTTGATGATGGACATCATTCAATATTTCATATTATGGTCGAAATATAAATGGTCACATCGCTTCGAGGTGGCCTCGCACCAGGAGATCGATCATGCCGAAACCGTCCAGAACGCTGCTGCTGATGCTCATGACGCTGACCGCGCTGGGGGAAATCTCCACCCAGTTGCTGATTCCCGCGCTCGGCGAGCTGGAGCAGGGCTTTGCGGCCGCGCAGGGCTCGAGCCTGGCCGCGCTGTCGACATTCGTTGCAGCCTTCGGTCTGGGGCAATTGGTAGTGGGGCCGCTGTCGGACCGCCTCGGTCGTCGCCCGGTTCTGATCGCCGGCCTGCTCGGCTATCTGTTGGCAACCGGCTGGATGCTGCTGGCTGGCGATCTTTCCGAATTCATCGCGGCCCGGGCACTACAGGGATTAGGAGCGTGCTCGGCGCTGGTTCTGGCGCGTGCGATGGTTCGCGATGTGTGGCAGGCCCATGCCGGTCCGGCCCTGGCGCTGACAGTGATCGGCATGCTGACCTCCATCGCTCTGGCCCCGATGCTCGGCGGTCTGCTGACTGCGTATTGGGGGTGGCAGGCGCCGGTGCTGGCCGCCATGGCCGTGGGCGGGGTGGCGTTGTTGGCGGTGCTCTTCTTCTATAAGGAGAGCAACCCGCACCTGGACCCGCAGGCTGGGCGCCTGATGAGGCTCGCCGGCGATTACCGGGACCTGCTGCGCGGGCTCTCGGTGCGTACCTTCGCGCTTACCCTGGCCTTCACCTACGGTGCGATGTTCTGTGTAATCGCCGGGTCGTCCACCGTCTATATAAAGCTGCTGGGCCTGACCGCCGCGGAGTACGGCGTAACCTTCGGCGCTATCGTCTCCGGCCTGATTGCCGGCGCCTTGTTTACCCAGAGAAAGATCATGCAGCTTGGCCCGCAGCGCATCGTCGCCATCGGCGTCGCCCTGGTGGCGGCCGGCGCGGCGTTGACACTGGTGGCCCATGGCCTCTTCGGTCTCTCCGTGCTGGGTGTTTCGTTACCGCAGGTGCTGGTTAACGTGGGCGGCGGCATGGTGCTGCCGGCATCGGTGGCCGGAGCGGTGATTCCCAACGCTCATCGCGCCGGGCTGGCGGCAGGCTTCATGGGCTTCGCGCAGATGGCCGGCGCCACTTTGGCCGGTGTCCTGCTCGCTCTCCTGCAGGACGGCACGTCGTGGCCTATGGTTCTTCTTCATGGTTCTTTCGCCACGGCGGCCTTCGTGGCCTTCCACCTGCTGAGCCGCGCGCCGAGCGTAGTGCCTGTGCCGGCCAGTCGCTGACTCGAAGAGGGGATGCTTCATGAGAGCATATGATGTAGTGGTGATCGGCGGTGGTCCCGGCGGTTACAACGCCGCCATTCGCGCCGGGCAGCTGGGGCTCAAGGTGGCTTGCGTGGAGGGGCGTGAGACGCTCGGCGGCACCTGCCTGAATGTCGGCTGCATGCCATCCAAGGCATTGCTGCATGCTTCGGAGCTTTACGATGCGGCGGCCGGCAAGGAGTTCGCCAACCTCGGCATTGAGGTCAAGCCCGTGCTCAATCTGGCCCAGATGATGAAGCAGAAGGAGGAAAGCGTTACCGCGCTGACCAAGGGCATCGAGTTCCTCTTTCGCAAGAACAAGGTCGAGTGGATCAAGGGCTGGGGCAAACTGGCGGGGGCGGGACGGGTGCAGGTCACCGCGGCTGACGGCAGCCAGACCGAGCTGCAGGCAAAGGACATCGTGATCGCCACCGGCTCGGAGCCTACGCCACTGCCCGGCATAACCATCGATAACCAGCGCATCCTCGATTCCACCGGAGCGCTGTCTCTCCCCGAGGTACCCAGGCATCTGGTCGTCATCGGCGCGGGTGTTATCGGGCTCGAACTGGGCTCCGTGTGGCGGCGCCTGGGCAGCGAGGTGACGGTGGTCGAGTATCTCGATCGAATCTGTCCCGGCCTGGACGACGAGACGGCCAAGACTCTACAGCGCTCACTGAGCAAGCAGGGCATGAGCTTCAGGCTCGGCAGCAAGGTGACGGGGGCATTGGTCAAGGATGAGGGCGTCGAGCTGAATATCGAGCCGGCTGCCGGCGGTGATGCGCAGACACTGGAAGCTGACTATGTGCTGGTGGCCATCGGCCGGCGTCCCTATACCGAAGGCCTGGGGCTCGAGAGCGTTGGCCTGGCCACGGACAAGCGCGGCATGCTGACGAACGAGCAGCACCAGACCTCGGTGTCAGGCATCTGGGTGATCGGCGACGTTACGTCCGGGCTAATGCTGGCGCACAAGGCGGAAGACGAGGCGATCGCCTGCATCGAGAAGATCGCCGGAAAGGCCGCCGAGGTGAACTACGAGGTCATTCCCAGCGTCATCTATACCAAGCCCGAGGTGGCTTGCGTCGGCAGGACCGAAGAGCAGCTCAAGGCGGAGGGGAGGGCCTATCGAGTGGGCAAGTTCCCCTTCACCGCCAACAGTCGCGCCAAGATCAACCACGAGACCGAAGGTTTTGTGAAGGTGCTGGCAGACGAGTACACCGACGAGATCCTCGGCGTCCACATGGTGGGCCCGAGCGTGAGCGAGATGATCGGTGAGTACTGCGTGGCCATGGAGTTTGCCGCGTCTGCCGAGGACATAGCATTGATCTGCCATCCCCATCCGACTCGCTCCGAGGCGTTGCGCCAGGCGGCGATGGGTGTCGAGGGCTGGATCATGCAGGCCTAAAAACTGCCTATAGAGGTGGGATAAAGAATTGCGGAATCTTTTCAGAAAAGGTGTTGACGGCCGGAATTAGGTCCTTATAATGCGCACCACTTCCGGCGCAGTCCTCCCGAAAAACTCCTTGAAAAACAAAGAGTTAGACGAAAAAAGAGATTGACCGGATGGCGGATTCGAGTAGAATGCGCCGGGCTGACAGGGTGGTGGTTGAGTCCTGTTGGCGCTTCGATCAAGTGATCGAAGATGCTGTAAAGGAGGTGGTTGACAGCGGTTTTGAACGCTGTAGAAT
>NZ_JAMXBF010000014.1 GCF_023823685.1 Pseudomonas subflava | reverse complement strand
CTCGGCGGCAGGCAGGAGATGGTCACGCCTTCGTCAGCGATGACCTGACAGGTTTTCTCGGCGCTCCACAGTTCCTGGTCGCGGATCACCAGGCGGCTGCCAAAGGCCAGCGGCACGGTCCAGCGCTCCAGGGCACCGTCGAAGCTGATCGAGGCGAAGTGCAGCTCTACATCATCCGGGGTCATGCCATAGCGCTGGCCAATGGTCTGGACATGCATGGTCAGGCCGAGGTGGTTCACCGCCACGCCCTTGGGCTGGCCGGTGGAGCCGGAGGTGTAGATCAGGTAGGCCAGATTGAGCGGATGCAGCTGCACGGCATGCGTCGAAGCTTCGAAGACAGACAGATCGAGCCGATCCAGATACAGCGGCTCTACGCCCTCGCCCAGCGGCAGGCGTTCCGCCAGGTCGGACGACGTGATCAGCCACTTCAGCCCCGAATCCTCGACCATATAGCTGAGGCGTTCACGCGGGTAGTCCGGGTCGAGCGGCACAAAGGCGCCGCCGGACTTCAGCACCGCCAACATGGCCACGATCATAGCATTGCCACGCTCCAGCGAAACGCCGACACGCGACTCCGGCTGCACGCCGTGCGCCACCAGCAGATTGGCCAGGCGATTGGAGCGCACATCCAGTTCGGCGAAGGCAATGCGCTCGCCGCCATGCACCAAAGCGATGGCATCCGGACGCAGACGCGCCTGCTCGGCAATCAGCTCGGGCAACAGGCGCGCGGCATCGAAGTCCTGTCGCGGCGTATTCCACTCGCTCAGCTGCGCCAGTTCAGGTGCAGTCACCAGCGCCACTTCACCCAGCGCCGCCTGGGGCTGGCTGGCGAAACCGTCGAGCACTTCGAGGAAGCCGGCGATCAGGCGCTCGATGCTGCTCTCGGCGAACAGATCGGCCGCATAGGCGAAGTTGATCAGCAGCTCGTCGCCACGGTCGCGCACGGCGTCCAGGGCCAGGTCGAAGGGAATCTGGCTGGATGGCAGCTCTGCCAGCTGGGTCTCGATGCCCGGCAGCCAGTTGGCCGCCAGCGGGTGCTGGCGACGGTAGTTGAAGGCCACCTGGAACAGCGGCTGCTGGCCCAGGCTGCGGCTCGGTGCCAGTTCTTCCACCAGGCGCTCGAAAGGCATTTCCTGGTTGGCCTGGGCCTGTTTGAGGCCGGTACGGGCCTGCTCCAGCCACTCAGCCACCGACAGCTCGGGGCGCGGCTCGGCCTTGAGCACCACGGTGTTGACGAAGAAACCAACCAGGCGTTCGAAGCCCTTGGCACGGCCGGCGACCGGCACGCCGATGCGCACTTCGCGCTGGCCGGAGAGGCGCGCCAGCTGCAGCTGCAGCGCCGCCAGCAGTACGGTGAACAGGGTGGCGCCGTTGGCCTTGGCCAGGTCGCTAAGGCGCGCCACTAGCGCAGGCTCCACCTGCAAAGTGCGGTAGGCGGCGCGGCGCGCGGCCTGGGCATTGTGCGGGTAGTCCGGCGTCAAGCTCAGCGGCGGCTGCTCGCCACCGAGGCGCTCGCGCCAGAAGGCCATCTGCCGGGCGCCGGCCTCGCTGCCCAGCCACTCGCGCTGGCCCACGGCGTACTCGCTGTACTGCACGGGTTGCGGGGTCATGAACGGCTGGCGATTCTGCAGGCGGGCGCGATAGAACTCGGCCATCTCCTCCACCAGCACGCGTACCGACCAGGCGTCGGAGATGATGTGGTGCATGCCCACGGCCAGGGCATGGCTGTTCTCGCCCAGGCGATACAGGGCGCAGCGCACCAGCGGGCCGCGGGTCAGGTCGTAGCCGGCCTCGATGAAATCGCGAGTCAGGGATTCGACCTGCTCGGCGCCACCCTCCAGCTCGATGATTTCCAGCGGCATGCAGCCGGTCGGCAGCACTGCCTGCTGGGCCAGGCCGTCGTGCTCGCGGAACACGGTGCGCAGCGCGGCGTGGCGCGAATACACCTGGTCCAGGCCATGGCGCAGGCTGTCCATGTCCAGCTGGCCGTCGAAACGCAGCACGCCGCCGATGTTGTAGGCGGTGCTGCCGCTTTCCAGGCGGCTGAAGAACCACAGCCGCTGCTGGGCGAAGGACAGCGGCGCCCACTCCAGGGCAGGGTTCGACGGGACTTGCGCGTTCATCTCAGCACCTCGCAAAGAGTGGCCTAGGCGCCCAGGGGCATGCCGGCCGCCTCGCGCCGCAGCAGGCGCGTGGCATGGAATTCGATCAGGGACAGCAGTTCGTCTTCCTGGGGGCGCAGATAGGCGTGATCGCCATCCAGCCATTCCAGGGTGAAAGGGCCGCGGGTCTCGCGGCGCCAGGCATGCAGGTCATCCTCGCTCAGGCAGTCGCGGCGTGCGCCGAGCACGTGCAGGGCGCAGGGCAAGGGTGCGCGGCGCTGGTAGCGGTAGCTCTCGGCCAGGGCGAAGTCGCTGCGCAGCACCGGCAACAGTTCGCGGCGGAACAGCGGGTCGGCCAGCAACTCGCGCGGCAGGCGGGCGAAACCGTCCAGGCCGGCGAACAGTTCACCGTCGCTGCGCGAGGTCATGCGTGGCGCCTGCAGGCGTCGGGATGGCGCGCGGGACGCCGAGGCGAACAGCGCCAGCGGCGCCTCATGCCCGTCGGCGATCAGTGCCTGGGCCAGCTCAAAGGCGAGCATGGCGCCCAGGCTGTGGCCCCATAGCAGGTACGGACCGTTGCACTCGCGCCGCCAGGCCTGCTTGAGATCGGCCAGCAGCGCCGGCATTTCCTGGCACAGCGGCTCGCCCTCGCGGGCGCCGCGACCTGGCAACTCCAGCGGGCAGACTTCCAGCCAACGCGGCAGGCGCTTACGCCAGCGTGCATAAGGCATGGCGCTGGCGCCGGCATGAGCCAGGCAGAACAGCTGCATCAGGCGTCCATGGCCTCGCGCAAGCTACGCGGGCGCATGTCGGTCCAGACACTGGCGATATGCGCCAGACAGGTCGGCTTGTCGCCGCGTACGCCTTCCTCGCGCCAGCCGGCCGGAACGGCCTTGTAGGCGGGCCAGATGGCGTACTGCTGCTCGTCGTTGACCACGACCAGAAAGGTGGTTTCCGGGTTGTCCAGGCTCATGGGGTATCCCTCGTGAAAAGTGGCACGCTTTAAAGACGGACGAAGCTGCGAATAATTTGCATTTAATTCGATTGCGCAGACGTGACGGTGCCCGGCAGGACTCGAGAGCCTGCCCTTGACCTCGCCATTGGAGAAACAGAGCAACCACCAGCCATCCCCGGCTGGCAGCTAGCGAACGAAGGGCCTTGGGACGCTCGGTTTACGAGCGACTAATGAGCAATCCCAAAGCCCATGCCATAACGTGAAATCAGGCCGGGATGGAACCGCCGATTTCACGCACGGCATCCTGCGTGGCGCGGTCGCGGGCCTCGCCGGTGAGCTCGGAGAGGCGACCACCGTCCATCTTCAGCAGGCGATCGGCCTGGTCGAAGTAATGGTCATCGTGGGTGATGGCGAGCACGGTCTTGCCGGCCGCCTTCAGCTGCGGCAACAGCTCGCGGTAAAACAGGCGACGGAACAGCGGGTCTTGGTCGGCGGCCCATTCGTCGAGGATCAGAATGTCCCGGTCCTCGAGCATCGCCAGCATCAGCGCCAGGCGCTTGCGCTGGCCCTGGGAGAAGCGCGTATCGGCCAGGCGGCCCTTGGCGAAGCGCACCTTGTGGCGCAGGCGCAGGCGGTCCAGCCATTGCCCCACCAACGACTCGTCGACTTCGGCACCGGCCGGGCCGAGCAGACGGGCGAACAGATGGAAGTCGGTGTACACGCTGGCGAAGAGCTGGCGGTAGGCCTGCCACTCGTGGGGCTGCACGGCACGGCCGTCGAGGCGGATATCGCCTGCAGCCGGGCGATGCAGGCCGGTGAGCAGGCGCGCCAGCGTCGACTTGCCGCTGCCGTTGCCTCCGACCAGGAACACCAGTTCGCCGCGGCGCAGCTCAAGGTCGATGGGGCCGACGTCGAAGCCGGCCTCGTCGCCCTCGCCCGGATAGCGGTACTCGACGCCGTCCAGGCGCAGGCTCTGCCAGTCGCCCAAGCGTTGAGTCGGCACGATCTCGGCGGTTTCCGGCGCCAGCTCCAGAGACTCCAGCTTGTCCAGCGAGATACGCGCGGCCAGCAGGCTGGGCAGCGCGGCGACAGTGGCGACCATCGGCGCACGCAGGAACAGCACGGTCAGGGCGAAGGTGGCGGCGACCTCGCCGGAGGCCCAGCCCAGGCCGCTGGCGCAGAAGAACACCAGGCCGATGCTGCCCAGCACCATGGCGTTGGCCCAGTTACCGGCGAGACCGTTGAAGATGTCGGCGCGGGTGACGTTGTCGCGGTAGGCGCGGGCGTCGCGGTCGAACTCCTCGTCGTAGAGCAGGCGCGCGCGGTCGCGGTTGAGCGCCAGCTCCTTGCGGCCGTCGATGATCGCCTGGTAGTCCTGGTACAGGTGGTCTTCAGCCTCGCGCAGCAGGCGAATGTGGTGGTTGACCTTGCCGACGAAGAACCAGCCCACCAGCAGGGTCAGCCCCAGCCAGCCGGCGGTGACGCCGAACAGTGCCGGCGAAAGCCAGGCCAGATAGCTGAATGCGGCGATGCTGAGGATCAAACCGTAGGTCAGCTCCGGCATATAGACGAAGGCGATGGTGATGTTGCGGATGTCGCTGGACAGGCTGGCGAGGATGCGCGCGCCGCCGATCTGCTCGAGGCGCTCGATGTCGGTGTCCAGCACGCGGCGCACCAGGCTGCGGCGCAGGCGGTAGACGAAGCGGTGGCCGAGGGTGTGCAGCGCCACCTGCCCCGCTCCTGAACAGACCAATAGCAGCGCCAGCAGGCCGAGGAAGCTGAACAGCGTGGTCGCCAGCTCGCCTTCCAGGCGGATCAGCTTGAGGTTGATGAAGGCGATCACGCCGACGCTGAGCACCGCGCTGCACAGGCTCAGCAGGACGATGCCGGAGAGCGGCAGGCGGTTATCGCGGAACAGCAGCTTGAGCAGTTTCATGGCGGGTCCAGAACGGCGGGAATCAGGCCGCCTCGGGTTGGAGGCGGCTGCGGCAGTGACTCAGGGCGTCACGCAGGAGGAAATGCACCAAGGTCGGCGAGGCGCTGAGATGGCTGGCCACCTCCCGCTGACTGTAGCCTTCCAGCTGGCTCATGGTGAACACGGTGCGGGTGCGCTCGGGCAGTTCGCCGAGGGCGTGCTGAAGGCGCTGCCACTCGAGTTGGCCGATGGCGCGTTGCTCGGGGCCGGACTGCGGCGCTGGCAGCTCGTCGAGCAATTCATCGTCGGCGCTGTAACGGCCCTCGAGAATCTGCCGACGCAGGCGGTCGATGGACAGGTTGCGCACCATACGGAACAGGTAGCGCAGGGGATCTTCGATGGCGTGGCGGTCGCCGCTCTCCCAGAGCTTGAGGAAGGCGTCGTGCACCACGTCCTCGGCCCGCGCACGGCATCCGAGCACGCCTTGGGCGGCATCGATCAGCACCCGCCGGTGGCCGGCGTACAGGCTCTCCAGCCCGGCATCCCTGCTCAAGCGTACTGGCGTACCGCCAGGCTCGCCCCAACTCTGAAGCACTCCCATAGCCCGATCCTCGGCTGTGTTGTGAGGCGCATCTTAATGATAATCCTTATCAATTCAAGCGTCGGCAGCGACTTTTTCCACGCCATAAAAAATGCCGCCCGAAGGCGGCATTTTGCCAGCATGATCGAGCCGTTACGGCTCCAGCGTCATTACCACGCGCCCGCCGGACGGGCAGGTCTCCATGAACTCGTTGGCGGCGACGAAATCCTCGAAGGCGAAGCTCTTCGAGATGGTCGGCTTAAGCAGGCGATCAGCCGTCATCTGGTTGATCCGCACCAGCGCCTTCTGCACCGCCTCCTCGTTGCGCTGCAGGCCCAGGTCCGGCTGGCCGGTGAAGTCCAGCACGCAGTGGCGGAAGAACTGCAGGTGCTTCTTGAACGCCGCGCAGGCCGGGAACGCCGCGTCGTTGCCACCGTTCACCCCATAGATGATCAGCTTGCCGCGGGTCGCGGCGACGTCGCCGAGCAACTTCATCTGCGGGCCGGCGCACTGGTCCAGCACGACTTCGACGCCCTTGCCGTCGGTGAAGCGTTCCACCTCCAGGACCAGGTCCTGTTCCTCGGTATCGATCACCTTGTCGGCGCCCAGCTCGCGCAGATAGGCGCGGGTGCTGCCGTCGCTGGTGGAGGCGATGACCTCGGCGCCGAGCGCCTTGGCCATCTGCACCGCCTGGGGTGCCAGGCAATGGGAGGCCTCGGTGATCAGTACGCGCTGGCCCGGCTGCACATCGGCCAGGTCGACCAGGGCGAAGTACGCCAGCAGGTAGGGGGTGTAGTGCACCGCCGCCTCGGCCGGCGTGAGCACATCGGGATAACGGGTCAGTGCGCGGCGCGGCATCAGCACCAGATCACCCCAGGCCGGGTACTGGTTGGAGCTGAAGGCCGGAAAACTGGCGACGGCCATGCCGGGCGCGAGGTCCTCGACACCGGGGCCGACGGCCTCGACCACGCCGGCCAGCTCGAAGCCGACGCCGGCCGGCAGCCGGGCGGTTTCGTCCGGAGACAGGCTCTGGCGCCACAGCACATCGCGCCAGCCGACGCCGAGCGCCTGGTTACGCACCAGCACTTCGCCGTGGCCGGGTTTCGGGGTGGGCAAATCCTCCAGACGCAGCACATTGGCATCGCCGAACTGGTGGAAGCGGATCATGCGGGACATCACACACCTCGCCGTGGACTCTATGGCCCCGGACTCTATACGGGCTTATCCATCGACACCACCCGCGCACATTGATAGTCACCATAAATGTGGATGATCGGGGTGCCGAGGCTCATGGCTGACGAAACGGCCAACCTCGCTCTTGACGTTATCTTGCCACGGACGCACCTTTCACACACCCAACATGGATGAGCACGATGAACCGCAACGACCTGCGCCGTGTCGACCTGAACCTGCTGATCGTGTTCGAGACGCTGATGCACGAACGCAGCGTGACACGCGCGGCGGAAAAGCTGTTCCTCGGCCAGCCCGCCATCAGTGCCGCCCTCGCCCGCCTGCGTAGCCTGTTCGACGACCCGCTGTTCGTGCGCACCGGCCGCACCATGGAACCGACGGCGCGGGCCAACGAGATCTTCGCCCTGCTCTCCCCGGCGCTGGACTCCATCTCCACCGCCGTCAGCCGCGCCACCGACTTCGACCCCGCCACCAGCAATGCGGTGTTCCGCATCGGTCTGTCCGATGACGTCGAGTTCGCCCTGCTGCCGCTGCTGTTGCGCCGCCTGCGTGCCGAGGCGCCCGGTGTGTCGCTGGTGGTGCGCCGCGCCAACTACCTGCTGATGCCCAACCTGCTGGCCTCCGGCGAGATCTCCGTGGGCGTCGCCTACACCGAGGAGCTGCCGGCCAACGCCAAGCGCAAGGTGATCCGCCGCGGCGGCTCGCGCGTGCTGCGTGCCGACAGCGTGCCCGGCAGCCTCAGCCTCGACGACTTCAGCACCAGGCCGCATGCCCTGGTGTCGTTCGCCGGCGACCTGATCGGCTTCATCGACGAGGAACTGGAGAAGCTCGGACGCAAGCGCCGCGTGGTGCTGGGTGTGCCGCAGTTCAACGGCCTCGGCGCCCTTCTTGCGGAAACCGACCTGCTCGCCACCGTGCCGGACTACACCGCCGCCGCCCTCACCGCCGCCGGCGGCCTGCGCGCCGAGAAGCTGCCGTTCGACGGCCCCACCTTCGAGCTGCACATGGTCTGGCGCGGCGCTCAGGACAATGACCCCGCCGAGCGCTGGCTGCGCTCGCGCATCCAGATGTTCTGCGGCGATCCGGACAGCCTGGGCTGATCCACCCAGCGCTCTGGCACGGGCGCCGCAGGAACTATTAACGCGAGCGAGCGAATCATCATTCCGGATGATAGTCATTTTCGGATCTTTCGATTCGTGCCTTCAAACTCCGCCGCGCAGACTCCGCCCATCTTCAAATCCGACTGGCGGAGTCATACATGGAACAGTCACGCAATCTCTCCTGGCGCTTCCCTCTGGCCATCGCCGCGGCCCTGGTGCTCAGCGCCTGCGGCAAGAGCGAGGAAACCGGCCAGCAGATGCCGGCCGCCAAGGTCAGCATCGCCGAGGTCATCGAACAACCGATCAACGAATGGGACGAGTTCACCGGCCGCCTGGAAGCGCCTGAGTCGGTCGAAGTCCGTCCGCGCGTCTCCGGCTACATCGACCGCGTCGCCTTCGACGAAGGCAGTCTGGTCAAGAAAGGCGACCTGCTGTTCCAGATCGACCCGCGCCCCTTCGAGGCCGAGGTCAAGCGTCTGCAGGCCCAGCTGCAACAGGCCCGCGCCAACCAGACCCGCGCCGCCAGCGAGGCCCGTCGTGGCGAGCGCCTGCGCCAGAGCAACGCGATCTCCGCCGAGCTGGCCGATGCCCGCGCCAGCGCCGCCACCGAGGCTCAGGCCGCGGTCGCCGCGACCCAGGCCGAACTGGACAACGCCCAGCTCAACCTCAGCTTCACCCGCATCACCTCGCCAATCGACGGCCGCGTCAGCCGCGCCGAGATCACCGAAGGCAACCTGGTCGGCGCCGGCCAGTCGCTGCTGACCACCGTTGTCTCCACCGACAAGGTGTACGCCTACTTCGACGCCGACGAGCGCGTGTTCCTCAAGTACATCGAACTGGCGCGCAAGGCCGGCAGCGATGCTCGCGGCGCCAGCCCGGTCTACCTTGGCCTGTCCAGCGAGAGCGGCCACCCGCACGAGGGGCAGCTGGACTTCCTCGACAACCAGGTCAATCCGCGCACCGGCACCATCCGCGGTCGCGCGGTGTTCGACAACCAGGACGGCCGCTTCATCCCCGGCCTCTACGCCCGCCTCAAGCTGGTCGGCAGCGGCACCTACCCGGCCGCGCTGATCAAGGACGAAGCGGTCGGTACCGACCTGGGCAAGAAGTTCGTCCTGGTGCTCGGCGACAACAACACCGTGAACTACCGCGCCATCGAACTGGGCCCGAAGCTGGAAGGCCTGCGCATCGTCCGCAGCGGCCTTTCCAAGGGCGAGAAGATCGTGGTCAACGGCCTGCAGCGCGCCATGCCCGGTGCCACCGTTGACCCGCAGTCCGTACCGATGGCCGACGAGGCCACCCTCGCCCAGCTGGCGCGCCTGCGCCAGGCCGTGGATGGCCGCGACGCCCCGCGCGTGGCCGAACAACAAGCCAAATCCAGCAACGCGCCGCGCGGCTGAGGTAGAACGCCATGAACTTCTCCCAGTTCTTCATCAGGCGGCCGATCTTCGCCGCCGTGCTGTCCCTGCTGGTGCTGATCGCCGGTGCGATCTCGCTGTTCCAGCTGCCGATCAGCGAATACCCGGAAGTGGTGCCGCCCACCGTGGTGGTGCGCGCCAACTTCCCCGGCGCCAACCCCAAGGTGATCGGCGAGACCGTCGCCTCGCCGCTGGAGCAGGCCATCGTCGGCGTGGAAGGCATGCTCTACATGTCCTCCCAGTCGACCGCCGACGGCAAGCTGACCCTGACCATCACCTTCGCCCTGGGTACCGACCTGGACAACGCCCAGGTACAGGTGCAGAACCGCGTGACCCGCACCATGCCGACCCTGCCCACCGAGGTGCAGCGGCTCGGCGTGACCGTGGACAAGGCCTCCCCGGACCTGACCATGGTGGTGCACCTGACCTCGCCGGATCAGCGCTACGACATGCTCTACCTGTCCAACTACGCCGCGCTCAACGTCAAGGATGAGCTGGCGCGCCTGGACGGCGTGGGCGACGTGCAGCTGTTCGGCATGGGCAACTACTCGCTACGCGTGTGGCTGGACCCGAACAAGGTGGCTTCGCGCAACCTCACCGCCACCGACGTGGTCAACGCCATCCGCGAGCAGAACCGCCAGGTCGCCGCCGGCGCCCTCGGCGCACCGCCGTCGGATGCCGGCAACAGCTTCCAGCTGTCGATCAACACCCAGGGCCGTCTGGTCAGCGAGGAGGAGTTCGAGAACATCATCATCCGCGCCGGCGAAGACGGCGAGATCACCCGCCTCAAGGACATCGCCCGTATCGAACTGGGCTCCAGCCAGTACGCCCTGCGTTCGCTGCTGAACAATCAGCCTGCCGTGGCCATCCCGGTGTTCCAGCGTCCCGGTTCCAACGCCATCGAGATCTCCGACTCGGTGCGCGAGCGCATGGCGGAGCTTAAGCAGGCCTTCCCCCAGGGCATGGACTACGAGATCGTCTACGACCCGACCATCTTCGTGCGCGGCTCCATCGAGGCAGTGGTGCACACCCTGCTCGAGGCCATCGTGCTGGTGGTGCTGGTAGTGATCCTGTTCCTGCAGACCTGGCGTGCCTCGATCATCCCGCTGGCCGCCGTGCCGGTGTCGCTGATCGGCACCTTCGCCGTGATGCACATGTTCGGCTTCTCGCTCAACGCGCTGTCGCTGTTCGGCCTGGTGCTGGCCATCGGCATCGTGGTGGACGACGCCATCGTGGTGGTGGAGAACGTCGAGCGGAACATCGGCCTGGGCAAATCGCCGGTGGAAGCGACCCGTCAGGCCATGAAGGAAGTGACCGGCCCCATCGTCGCCACCGCCCTGGTGCTGTGCGCCGTGTTCGTGCCGACCGCGTTCATCTCCGGCCTCACCGGGCAGTTCTACCAGCAGTTCGCGCTGACCATCGCCATCTCCACCGTGATCTCGGCGTTCAACTCGCTGACCCTGTCGCCGGCCCTGGCTGCCGTGCTGCTGAAGGATCACCACGCGCCGAAGGACCGTTTCTCCCGCGTGCTGGACAAACTGTTCGGCGGCTGGCTGTTCGCCCCGTTCAACCGCTTCTTCGATCGCGCCAGCCATGGCTACGTCGGTACCGTGAAGCGCGTGCTGCGCGGCAGCTCCATCGCCCTGTTGGTCTACGGCGGGTTGCTGGTGCTCGGTTACCTGGGTTTCTCCAGCACGCCGACCGGCTTCGTGCCGCAGCAGGACAAGCAGTACCTGGTCGCCTTCGCCCAGCTGCCGGACGCGGCCACCCTCGACCGCACCGAGGACGTGATCAAGCGCATGTCGGAAATCGCCGGCAAGCATCCGGGCGTGGAGAACACCGTGGCCTTCCCGGGCCTGTCGATCAACGGCTTCACCAACAGCCCGAACAGCGGCATCGTGTTCACCCCGCTCAAGCCGTTCGACGAGCGCACCGACCCGAGCCTCTCGGCCAGTGCCATCGCCGCCGAGCTGAACGCCCAGTTCGCCGAGATCCAGGACGCCTACATCGCCATCTTCCCGCCGCCACCCGTGCAAGGTCTCGGCACCATCGGTGGTTTCCGTCTGCAGATCCAGGACCGCGGCAGCCTCGGCTACGAGGAGCTGTACGCCCAGACCCAGAACATCCTGGCCAAGGCGCGCGCGCTGCCGGAGCTGAACCCGATGTCGGTGTTCACCAGCTACCAGGTCAACGTACCGCAGATCGATGCCAACATCGACCGCGAAAAGGCCAAGACCCATGGCGTGGCCATCAGCGACATCTTCGACACCATGCAGGTGTACTTGGGCTCGCTGTACGCCAACGATTTCAACCGTTTCGGCCGCACCTACCAGGTCAACGTCCAGGCCGAGCAGCAGTTCCGTCTGGAGCCTGAGCAGATCGGCCAGCTGAAGGTGCGCAACAACCGTGGCGAGATGATCCCGCTGTCGACCTTCGTCAAGGTGGACAACAGCGCAGGTCCCGACCGGGTGATGCACTACAACGGCTTCCTCACCGCCGAGATCAACGGCGCGGCAGCCCCGGGCTACAGCTCCGGCCAAGCCGAGGCGGCCATCGCCAAGCTGCTCAAGGAGGAACTGCCCAACGGCATGACCTACGAGTGGACCGAGCTGACCTACCAGCAGATCCTCGCCGGTAATACCGCGATCTTCATCTTCCCGCTCTGCGTGCTGCTGGCCTTCCTGGTGCTGGCCGCCCAGTACGAGAGCTGGAGCCTGCCGCTGGCGGTGATCCTGATCGTACCGACCGTGCTGTTCTCCGCCATCGTCGGGGTGATCCTGGCCGGCGGAGACAACAACGTGTTCACCCAGATCGGTTTGATCGTATTGGTGGGCCTGGCATGCAAGAACGCCATCCTCATCGTCGAATTCGCCAAGGAGAAACAGGAGGAAGGCCTGGACCGCATGGCCGCTGTGCTGGAAGCCTGCCGCCTGCGTCTGCGCCCGATCCTGATGACCTCCATCGCCTTCATCATGGGCGTGGTGCCTCTGGTGCTGTCGAGCGGCGCTGGTGCCGAGATGCGCCATGCCATGGGTGTGGCGGTGTTCAGCGGGATGATCGGCGTGACCTTCTTCGGCCTGCTGCTGACCCCGGTGTTCTACGTGCTGATCCGCGCCTTCGTGGAGAAGCGCGAGGCGCGCAAGGCCAACCAGATCGCTCACGAGGTACATGCATGAAGCCGTTGATTCCCGCCTTGCTCGCCCTCGCCGTCAGTGCATGCGCCGTCGGCCCGGACTATAAGGCGCCAGAAACCCAGCCCGCGCAGATCGCTGCGCTGGAGGCCGGCGACTACGACCGCACCGACTTCGAAGCGGCCTGGTGGCAGCAGTTCGACGACCCGTCCCTGAGCCAACTGGTGCAGCAGTCGCTCAAGGAAAACCGCGAGCTGCGCGTGGCCTTCGCCCGCCTGCGCGCCGCTCGCGCCATCCGCGACGACGTCGGCAACGACCAGATGCCAGTGATCACCAGCCGCGCCAGTGGTGAGTTCGGCAAGGCCCAGCAGCCACCGACCAGCGAGGAGCGCATCCGCCAGGAGCGCTACGACCTGGGCCTGGACATGGCCTGGGAGCTCGACCTGTTCGGCCGCATCCAGCGCAGCATCGAAGCCAGCGAGGCACAGAGCGAGGCCGCCGAGGCCGAGCTGTATCAGCTGCAGGTCAGCCTGATCGCCGAGCTGGTGGACGCCTACGGCAACCTGCGGGGCGCACAGCTCAGGGAGCGGATCGCCCGCGACAACCTGAAGAACCAGAGCCAGTCACGCGCACTCACCGAGCAGCTGCGTGACGCCGGCATCGGCAGCGAGCTGGACGTGCTGCGCGCCGACGCCCGCCTGGCCGCTACCGAGGCCAGCCTGCCGCAGCTGCAGGCCGAAGAGGTGCGCGCACGCAACCGCATCGCCACCCTGCTCGGCCAGCGTCCGGAGCAGTTGACCGTGGACCTGTCGCCGAGGCCGCTGCCGGTGATCGCCAAGGCCCTGCCCATCGGCGATCCCGCCGAGCTGCTGCGCCGCCGTCCGGACATTCGCGTGGCCGAGCGCGAGCTGGCTGCTGCCACCGCCAACGTCGGCGTAGCCACCGCCGACCTGTTCCCACGGGTGAGTCTGTCCGGCTTCCTCGGCTTTACCGCCGGGCGTGGTTCGCAGCTCGGCGCCGCCGATGCCAGAGCCTGGGGCGTGGCACCGACCATCAGCTGGGCGGCGTTCGATCTGGGCAGTGTGCGGGCCCGCCTGCGCGGCGCCGAGGCCGACGCCGATGGCGCCCTGGCCAGCTACGAGCAGCAGGTGCTGCTGGCCCTGGAAGAATCGGAAAACGCCTTCAGCGACTACGCCAAGCGCCAACAGCGCCTGGTCTCGCTGGTACGCCAGTCCGAGGCCAGCCGCGCGGCTGCGGCCCAGGCCGCGGTGCGCTACCGCGAAGGCACCGAGGACTTCCTCGTGTTGCTCGACGCAGAACGCGAACGCCTGGCCGCCGAAGACGCCCAGGCCATTGCCGAGATCGAGCTGTACCGCGGCATCGTTGCCATCTACAAGGCCCTCGGCGGCGGCTGGCAGCCCAGCGCCTGACGCTCAACCCTTCCCTCCTGGGCCGACCCCGCTCTTTGTCGGCCACTGCGCTCCCCCACGGTACAGTTCCTTGTCCGTGGGGATTTTTTTGCTCAGCGTACCGCGCCGATGCGCTCGCGCAGACGCCGGTTCTCCCGGTGCAGCTCGCGCAGTTGGAAGGCTTCGCGCACCTGGCTGCGTAGGTCGTCCGGCTCCCACGGGCTGGTGACGAAGCGATAGATCACGCCCTCGTTGACCGCCTTGAGAATGCTGCCGACCTCGCTGGCCTGGCTGAGCAGCATGCGCACTGCGTCGGGGTAGATGGTCCTGATCTTGCGCAGCAGCTCCATGCCGCCCATGTCGGCGAGTCTCAATTCGGCGAGCACCACGTCAACCGGATACGCAGCCATCAGGCTCAAGGCCTCGGCACCGCTGGTGGCCTCGAGGATCCGGTAGTTCTGCAGGCGTAGCGCCTTGCGTATGGCCTCCTGGGAGTCTTGCCCGGGCTCGATGATCAGCAGATAGCGCTCCGCCCCGTCGAGGATGTTGGTCGGCAGGCTGAGCGGCGCGTTGCCCTGGAGAAACTGCATGCAGGCCAGGGGCGGCAGCGGCGGCGAGTAGTAGTAGCCCTGCATCTCGTCGCACCCCGCGGCGCGCAGGAAGTTCATCTGCTCGGCCTGCTCCACTCCCTCGGCGATGACCCGGATGCCCAGGTTGTGGCCGATGGAGATCATCGATCGCGCCAGCGACGCGCTGTCCGGCTCGGTGAGGATGTCGGTGATGAAGCTGCGGTCGATCTTCAGCTGGCTGAAGGGGAAGCGCTTGAGGTAGCCGAGCGAGGAGTAGCCAGTGCCGAAGTCGTCGATCGAGAAGCACACGCCCAAATCGCACAGGCGCTGCATCTTGCGCTGTACCATCACGGCGTCGCTGGCCAGGATGGTCTCGGTCAGCTCGACCTTGACCCAGCGTGGCGGAATGCCCTGGGCCTTGAGCACGCCGAGAATGCGCTCGATGAAATCGTCCTCGGCGAAGCTGATGGCCGAGAAGTTCACCGCCACGCTGAGGTCCTGGCCGAAGAACTCACGCCAGATCACCAGTTGCTTGCACACCACCTCGAACACATAGAAGTCGATGGAGACGATCCAGCCGGTTTCCTCGGCCAGCGGAATGAATTCCGCCGGCGACACGATGCTGCCCTCCCGGCTCCAGCGCACCAGCGCCTCGAAGCCGCACAGGCGACCGCTCTGCAGGTCCAGCTGCGGCTGATAGAAGACGATGAACTCCTGGTTCTGCAGGGCATGGCGGATCTGCCGTTCGAGGGCCAGGCGCGATTGCACCTGCTCGTTCATTTCCGGCATGAAGGCGCACAGGCGGTTACGCCCCTGATGCTTGGCCTGGTACATGGCGGTGTCGGCGTTGCGCAGCAAAGTCTCGGCATCGCGGCCGTCGGCCGGGTAGCAGCAGAAGCCGATGCTGCAGCTGACCAGCACCTCCTGATCGTCGAGCATCACCGGTGTGGCGATACTGTTCTTCAGGTTCTCCAGCCAGCTGATCTGCTCGCTGAGCTGCATGCCGTCGACCAACAGGATGACGAACTCGTCGCCGCCCAGGCGAGCCACCGTATCGATGTCACGCACACCGGCGCGCAGGCGGTTGGCGACTTCGATTAATAGCTGGTCGCCGACCGAATGGCCCAGGCTGTCGTTGACCACCTTGAAGTTGTCGACGTCCATGAAGGCGATGGTGAACTGGCTGCCGTCGCGGCTGGCGAAGGCCATCGCCTGACCGATGCGGTCGTTGAGCAGGTTGCGGTTGGGTAGGCCGGTGAGACCGTCGTGGTTGGCCTGGTGCTCCAGCTCCTCCTGATACCGCTTGCTCTCGGTGACGTCGTGGAGAATGCCGACGAAGTGGCTGAGCTTGCCGCGGTCATTGATCACTGGCGCCACGCGCAGGTCGTTCCAGAATTCCGAGCCGTCCTTGCGGAAGTTGCGCAGCAGCGCCGCGCCCTCCTCCTGATCGCGCAGCGCGCGGCGGATGTTGTCCAGTTCCGGCTGGTCATGGGCCTGGCCCTGGAGGAAACGGCAGTTGCGGCCGAGCACCTCGTCCACCGCGTAGCCGGTGATGCGCTCGAAGGCCGGGTTGGCGTAGACGATGGGATGGTCCGGCTGCTCGGCGTCGGTGATGATCACCGCGTTGACGCTGGCCTCCACGGCGCGGGTGCGGGTGCGGATTTCCAGGTCGCGGCGGCGCTGCTCGGTGATGTCCTGGATCACCACGATGGCGCCCTGGATCACCTGGTTGGCATCGAGAAACGGCACCGCGGAATTGAGGATGGTCTTGCGCTGGCCCTTGAAGGTCTCGATGTCGATCACTTCGTTGCGCGAGATCTTGCCTTCCCGGACCGCCCGCATCATCGACCAGTCGCTCTCGGTGATGCGCTCGCCGGTCTCCGCCCACCAGCCGCGGTAGTGGCCGTAGCCCTCGTTGCCGCCGGGATGCGAGCCGCCCCAGATCAGGCTGCTTTCCGGGTTGCTCATGATCAGCCGGCCCTGCTGGTCGGTGACGAAAACCCCCACCGGCAGGTTGTCGAGCACCTTGCGCAGCAGCTGCTCGCTCTTGGTCAGGGCATCGGTGCGCTGCTCCACCAGCTGCTCCATGCTCTCGAACAGGCGCACCCGGCCGAGTGCCATGGCCAGTTGCCGGCCGATCGAGGCCAGCGCGCTGAGCGACTCTTCCGACCAGGGCCGGGCATCGCGCTGCACCACGTTGAGCATGCCGATGGTTTCGCCGCTCAGCTGCAGCGGAATGCTGGCGTGGATGCCTTCGCCGGGCTTGTCGCTCAGCGCCGGGCATTGGTTGATGTTGCTCGGCTGGCTCAGGCGGTCCCTGACCCAGGCATGGCGGCATGGGCAGTTCTGCGCGCAGCGCTCCAGGTCGGCCGGCGAGTAGCTCGGCCCCCGCGAGCACGCGCCTGCCACTACGGCGGGCCGGGAGGCATCGCCGCCATTGCCCAGCAGCAGCCAGGCGCCCACGGCATCGGGAAACTCGAGAATGCGGCGCAGCGCCGCGTTGATCACATGGTGCTCGCTCTTGGCATCGGTCAGGCCGCTGGTGAAGTGGAACAGGCAGTTGAGCAACGAGTTGGTGCGGGTCAGCTCGTCGTGCTTGTGCTGCAGCTCCTGGTTCAGCCGTACGCCCTGCTCGTAGGTGGAGATCAGCAGGTCGAGGATCTGCTGGCGGCCGGCGGTGATGAAGTGCCGCTCGCCCTCCAGCACCACCTCCACGCCCATCTGCACCCGCTCGTGCGAGCGAAGCTCGAGGTTGATCAGGAAATAGCGGATGCGCGACATCAGGTACTTCTCGTCGAAGGGCTTGACGATAAAGTTGTCCGCGCCCGAGGCGAGGCCGTGGACCACGTCGCGGGCGTCCGCCAGCGAGGTGACCAGGATGATCGGGATGTTCTGGGTCTGTGCCGAGTTCTTGAGCTGGCGACACAGCTCGTAGCCGTCCATTTCCGGCATCACGATGTCGCTGATGACGATGGTCGGCTTGCGCACCGCGATCATCTCCAGCGCCTCGCGTCCATTGCGCGCCACGCGTACCTTGCAGCCGACGGCCTCAAGCATGTACTGCAACTCGGTGGCCTGGGTGGGACTGTCCTCAACCACCAGAATTTCGGCATCCGCGTACATCTGTCTACCTCCCTTGGATTCCATTCACTGCGACCATCTGTGCGGCGATTTCGTTGAGGGTTTCGGCGATGCCCTCGGGCGGCAGCACCCAATTGGCGACGCCCTGGGCAATGGCGGCCTTGGGCATGGAGTCGATCACCGCGGAGCTCGGCTCCTGGACCAGCGTCAGGCCGCCGGCACGGTGCAGCTCAGTCAGCCCCTGCACGCCGTCGCGGCCCATGCCGGACATCTGCACGGCGATCGCGCGCCGGCCGAAATGCCGTGCCACCGAGCGGAACAGGTGGTTGGCCGCCGGGCGCACGTGTTCCTCGGGCGGCCCGTCGTCGAGCAGCACGCTGCGATTGGCGGCGAAGCCGAGGTGGTGGCCGTCCGGCGCCAGGTAAAGCACGTCGGGCACCAGGCTCTGGCCGTGCTCGGCGATGCGCACCTGCATCGGCGTGAGGCTGGCCAGCCAATCGCGGAAGCTGGGCAAGAAACCGGGAGCGATGTGCTGCACCAGCACCACCGGCCAGGGCTGCGGTGCCAGCGCCTGCAGCAGTGCCTTGACCGCCATCGGCCCGCCGGCCGACGCGGCAATGGCCACCAGCTGTGGCGAACGCGCCGCGGCCTGCTCCACCAAGGTCGTGGCATTGGCGAGTCCGGTGGCCTCGGTGCGCCGCTTGCGCCGGCCGATGCGCACCTGGGACATGGTGCGCAGGGTGCGCAGCAGCTCCTCGATGCGGTCGGGAAAATCGTCCGAGGTCGGCGCCGAGGGTTTCTCCAGCACGGCCAGGGCGCCGGCCTCCAGCGCGCGCATGGCGGTGGCCGAGGCCTGGTGGTCGACACTGGCGGAGAGGATGACCACCGGCAGGCCGTGAAGCTCGAGAATGCGTTCGGTGGCCTCGTAGCCGTTCATGCCGGGCATGTGCACGTCCATGGTGATGATGTCCGGCGTGAGCTGGGTGAGCAGCTGCAACGCCTCGTCGCCGCCGCCGGCTTCATGCACCTCGAAGCCCTCGCCTTCGAGCACGGCGCGCAGCAGCATGCGGGTCACCGGCGAGTCGTCCACTATCAGCACACGCATTGAGTCGTCCTCAGAGCAGCCGGCGGATGGCTTCCAGCAGGTTCTCCTGCTCGAAGCCGCCCTTGGCGAGATAGGCATTGGCGCCGGCCTCCAGACCGCGTGCGCGGTCCTCGGCGGAGTGCAGCGCGGTCACCAGCACCACCGGCAGCTCGGCCAACTCGCGGTCGGCACGGATGCGACTGGTCAGGGTGAAGCCGTCCAGGCGCGGCATCTCGACATCGGACACCAGCAGGTCGAAATGGCTCTGTTTCAATGCGTTCCAGGCCTCGAGCCCGTCGTTGGCGGTGACCACGCGGTAACCGGCGGCCTCGAGAATGGCCTTGAGCAGGCCACGCGAGGTGAAGGAGTCCTCGGCGACCAGCAGGCGCCTGGCGACCGCCGAATCGCGCGGGCGCGCCTGCTGGCTGAGGCTCGAGGCCTCGCTGGCCAGGGCGCTGCGATAGAGGTCGGCGGGATGCAGGATCGGCACCAGCCGGCCATCGCCCAGCAAGGTGGCGCCCATCAAATTGCGCACCCGCACCAGTTGCTTGCCGAGGCTCTTGACGATGATCTCCTGATCGCCGAGCAGCTCCTCCACCAGCAACACGAAGCGTTCGCCGCGCACCCGCAGCAGAAGCAGGGTCAGGTCGCCCTCGCCGAGCGGCGGTTGCGCCAGGCCGAGCACGTCGCCCAGCGGCCAGAGTGGCAGCACCCGCCCCTCGAAGCTGACCGAAGGGCGGTTCTCTAGGGTGCGAATGGCGCTCGTCGGCAGGCGCAGACAGCGCTCCACAGCCAGCGCCGGCACGGCGAAGACCCGCTCGGCGTTGCGCACGATCACCGCGCGGAAGGTCGACAGGCTGAGCGGCAGGTGCAGGTGAAAGCAGGTGCCCTGCCCCATCGCGCTGTCGATCTCGATACGCCCGCCGAGGCGCTCCACCGTGTCCTGGATGATCGCCATGCCCAGGCCGCGGCCGGAAATGTCGGTGAGCATCGCGCTGGTCGACAGGCCGGAGACGAAGATCAGCGCCTGCGCCTCGCGCGTGCCCATGGCCTCGGCCTGTTCCGGAGTCAGACGCCCGGCGGCCACGGCCTTGGCCTTGAGCCGGCCGATGTCGATGCCCTGGCCATCATCGCTGACCCGCAGCTCGAAGCGGTCGGCGGCCTCCTGAATCAGTTCCACCTGCAGCCGGCCGACCGCACGCTTGCCGCGAAGGCCGCGTTGCTCCGGCGTCTCCAAGCCATGGTCGACGGCGTTGCGCAACAAATGGGTTAGCACGCTGCGAAGCTCGTCGAGAATGCGTTTGTCGATCTGCAGGTTCGCCCCGTCCACCTCCAGTTCGACACGCTTGCCGGCCTGGCTGGCGATGTCCTGGACCATGGCCGGCACACCCTCGAAAAGACTGGCCCCGGACAGCAGCAGCGCCTCCTGCACCTCCGCCACCAGCGACTCGGACAGCCGGGTCATGCCGACGGCCAGAAGCCCGGCTTCCTTGGCCATGCGGCTCGCACTGAAGTGCAGGCGGTCGAACTGGGCCATGCTCCAGTCGAGATGGTCGAGGGCATCGCCCAACGCCTCGCGCAGCTCAGCGGGAACCCCCTCGATGTTGTCCCGCAACTGGCGCAGCGCGCCGGCGCCGAGCGTGCGCTTGACGCGCTGTGGCTCGAACGCCGCGGCATGCTCCTTCAGCGCCCGCGCATGGGCCTGGGCCTCCAGCTTGTGCTGCAACAGCACCTCGCTGTGGAACAGCAACGCATCCAGGCGCTGGGTCGTCACCCGCACCGTGGCCGGGTCCCGCGGCGTCTCCGGCGCTCCGGCGGCCATCTCGGGCAAGGCGACCGCGCGACCCTGGGCGCTGTCGTTGAGGCTGTCGATCAGCTGCGCCAGTTCGTGGTCATCCACCGCCTGTTCGGCGTGCAGGCGCTGCACCACCTTGAGCGTCAGCCGGCACAGTTCGACCCGCTCGCCATCCAGCGGCAGATCGCCATGCCGCACCGCGCTAAGCAGGTTTTCCCAGGCGTGGCAGAGTTGCTCGATCTGGCCCACGCCGGCGGCGCGCGAGGCGCCCTTGATGCTGTGCACCTCGCGAAACAGCGATTCGATGTCGTCCTGGCTGGCGCTGCTCTCGCGCCAGTTGGCCAGCACATCGGCCAGGGTGGCGAGGCGCTCCGCAGCCTCGGCGCGAAAGCTGGCCAGCAGGCGTTGTCTGAGCGCGTCGCGATCCAGGGGCATGGTGTGTTCAGGCTCTCTCGGCGGGACGGGCGGCGGCCCGTGCGGATATTGGGCAGATGCGGCGCACGCTCATTCCTCGTCGCGAACCAGAAGATCGGGATCGCCGAGCAGGCGCGCACCGTCCAGTACGGTCTTCTGGTCCAGTGTGACGCCCAGCAGGTAACGGGCGCGGATGCCGGTCAGATTGGCCAGTTCGCTCTGCAAGCTGTCGCGCCGTAGCTGCTCGATGCCGCGGATGCGATCGGCCAGCAGGCCGAATTCCATGTCCGCGCTGCGCAGCACCACCAGATAGTTCTTGTCGGACAGCCCCTCGATGGGCAACTGAAAGAACACCCGCAGGTCCAGCACCGAGACGATGTGCCCACGCACCCCGACGATGCCCAGCACGAACGGTGGCGTGCCCGGCAACGGCGTGAACTGCGGCAGCGGCAGCGCGGCGGCCACGTGACGGGTCTCGATGGCATACAGCTCTTCGCCGAGGGTGAAGCACAGCACCTCGATCAGGCTTTCCGGCCGCTCCTCCTCGATCGCCTGTGCCCATTCGCGGGTGCGGGCCTGCAGGCGCTCTTCGCGCGTCTGGGCATCCACGGCGAAGCCGTCCTCGATGCGCCGCTCGAAGGCCTCCAGGTGCTCGCGCAGACGTTGCCAATGCTGTTCGTCGTTCAGGAAGGCGGGCACGGTCGATCCCCCAACAATTGTTCACACAGCGCCAGTAGCTGGACGCGGCCGAGGCCCTCGGCGAACTGCAGCGGCGCGTCGTTCTCGCTTTCCAGCAGTTGCCGCTGGCACGTGCGCAGCGCGCGGTCCCCAGCCTGGCGTTTCCCCGTTTCACGCAGCAACAGCCCCTGCTGGAAGTGCCCCATGCTGCATTCCGGGGCCAGGTAGAGCAGCTTGTGCAACGCCTGCAGTGCCGCCGGCAGGTCACCCTCCTGGCGTTCCAGCAGGGCCGACAGCCAGTAGGCGGGCAGCGCCGCCGGGTCGATCTCTAGGGCGTTCTGCAGCCACTCGCGAGCTTCGTCGCCGCGCTGCTGCTCGGCCCAGCTGCGCGCCAGAGCCAGGCAGCTCTGGTAGCGCTGGACGATCGTCAGGCCGGGTTGCGACAGGTAATCCTGCAGCGCCTGCCGCGCCTGGGCGTGATCGCCGCGCTGCAGGGCTTCCTGCGCCTGCTGCCACAGGCGTTCGCGCAGCGGCTCGGCCGGTTCGGCGGGTGGCTCGTGCCGGGCGGGCTCGCGGCGTGGCCGCGGCGCCTGCGCCGCCACTGCAGGCAAGACGGCGGCGGGCGGCGATGGCGGTTGGCGTGCGTCAGCCGCCAGCGCATAGTTGCTGCCGGCCCAGAATCCCGAGAGCCCGGCCTGGGTGGCGAGACCCGCCTCCACAGCGCTGAGCACCAGCATGCCGTCCGCGCTCAGGCAGGCCAGCAGGCGCCGAAGCGTCGCGCTGGCATGTTCGGCGGAGAAGTACATCAGCACGTTGCGACAGAGGATCAGGTCCACCTCCGCCAGGCCGCGGCGCCGATCCGGCAGACTGCCGGTGGCGAGGTTGTGGCGCTGGAAGCGGATGCGCTCGCGCCATTGCGGCCGTACCCGCCAGGCCCGAGCCTCGGCCTGGAAATGGCGCTGGCGGAAGGCCTCCTCGTTGCGGCGGAAGGCGTTCTGCCCGTAGCGGCCCTGTTCGGCCCGAGCCAGAAAACCCGCATTGATGTCGCTGGCCAGCACTTCCAGTGACCACTGGCCGCGCTCGGCACCGAGCAGGTCGTCGAGCAGGAACAGCAGGCTGTAGGCCTCCTCGCCGGTGCAGCAGGCCGCGCTCCATACGCGCAGGTGGCGCTGCCCCGCCGCGCGCCGGCGCTGCAGCAGCGGCGCCAGGTGCTGGCGGGCCAGCCAGTCGAGCGCCTCGGGGTCGCGGCGGAAGTAGGTCTCGCCGACGGTGAACGCGGGGATCAGCCGCTCGATGCGCGCATCGTCCCACTCGGCGAAGGCCAGGCTTTCCAGCCAGGCCGTCGTGTCCTCGGTCTGGTCTTCGGCGAGCAGACGCAGGCGCCGCTGCAGCTCGGGTTGGCGCGCACCGGAGAAATCCATGCCCAGGTGCCGGTGCACCTTGCTCGCCAGCAACTCCAGCAGGCGCGGCGAGCAGAGTGGCTCAGCCTGGCGCATGGTTCGCTCCTCGGATATCCAGGGCGCGTTGCAGCTCGGCCTCGTCGGCGTCGGACAGCACCTGCTCGACGTCCTGGATCAGCAACATGCCCGTCGCGGTACGCAGCACGCCGCGCACCAGTTCGCTGGGCACTTGTGGCTGGTCGGCAGGTATCACGTCTGCGGGCTCGCACTCGGTCGCGGTGTCCACCCGTTCCACCGGTATCAGCAGTTCACGGGTGCGGCTGCGCAGCCATATGAATGGCTGCCACAGGCCGAGCGAAGTCGCCGGCCAGGCGAAGCGGCGCGCGAGGTCCACCACGGGCACGACCTGCCCACGCAAGTTAGCCAGGCCGAGCACGGTCGGCGGCGCGCCGGGTAGAGGCAGGCATTGCAAAGCCGGAATCACCCGGATGACGTTCTCGAGAGGTACCGCGAGATGCTGCCCCGCTAGCCGAAAGGGCAGCACGGATAATCTGTCCATAGAGGCATCCAGTTGCCGCTAGCATCTTCTCTTTACCCTAGCCCAGCGTGCCGGGACGTCCAGCGAACCGGACCTCCTGGTCAGGTTACCGGCGCTGCGGCGCGCACCGTCTGTGACGGGCGTCGAATGTTACGGGGATTGTCGATCGGGTCCTGCGCCGTTCGACCAGTAGCAATTCCCACCAATGGAGACTCGCCACATGGCCCTGGAACTCTACGCTCACCCCTTCTCCTCCTACTGCCAGAAGGTGCTGATCGCACTCTACGAGAACGCCACCCCCTTCGAGTACCGCCGACTGGCGCCGGAGCAGCCGCAACACATGGAGCGACTGGCCGAGCTGTGGCCCATGCGACGCTTCCCGCTGCTGGTCGACGACGGCCGGGCGGTGATGGAGGCCAGCATCATCATCGAGCACCTGCAGCTGCGCTATCCGAGGCCGGCGCGGCTGATTCCGGACGATCCCGCGCTGGCCCTGGAGGCGCGGTTCATGGACCGGGTGTTCGACAACTATGTCTCCACTCCGCAGCAGAAGTGCGTGTTCGATGCGCTGCGCGCGCCGGATGAGCGCGATGCCTACGGCGTCACCGAGGCGCGGCGCCTGCTGGACACCGCCTACGCCTGGCTGGAGCTGCGCCTGCAGGGCCGCACCTGGGCCGCCGGCGAGCAGTTCAGCCTGGCCGACTGCGCGGCGGCGCCCTTCCTGTTCTATGCGGACTGGACCCAGCCGATCGGCGAGTCCTTCCCGACCGTACGCGCCTACCGCCAGCGTCTGCTGCAGCGGCCTTCCTTCGCCCGCGCGGTGGACGAGGCGCGGCCGTATCGGGCGTTCTTCCCGCTGGGGGCGCCGGATCGGGACTGATCGTCGGGGAGGCCTGGAATGATGCGCGTGGCGCACCCTGTGTTCCTGGTCCTTTCGCTTATCGGTGCGATGCCGCTAGCATCGGCGATCCCTGTCCCTGCCCGAGGAACCTCGATGAAGAAGCTCGCGCTGTCCCTGCTCTGCCTGCTCGCCCCGCTCGCCCACGCCGACGCGGCGCTGACCGAGGCCAATATCCGCGCGCTGTACGACCGGGTCGCCGCGGCCGCCTCCGAACGCGATATCGACGGCACCCTGGCGCACATGAGCGAGGACGTGCGCATTCACATCACCGCCGCCAAGGGCAGCATAGAACTGGATGCGGACAAGTACCGGCAGTTGCTCAAACAGGGCTGGAGTGGGCTGGACAGCTACCGCATGGAGGTCGACATCGAGTCGATCAACATCGCCGAAGACGGCCAGAGCGCCACGGTCAAGGACACCACGCACGAAACCCTGAGCCTGCAGGGCCACGAGATGAGCGCCGGCATGCAGGAGACCGCCAGCCTGCGCCTGATCGACGGCGAGCCGAAGATCGTGCGCATCGAGGCGATCATCCAGCCGTAATCGTCCGGTGCGCCGGCGGCGCTGAAGCGCGGCGTCCGATCAACCCTGGGGTGCGCCATTACACGAAGTCAGTGCGCGCGACGCACCCTACTCCTCGGGCAGCCCCTGCCAGCCACCGCCGAGGGCGGCGATCAGCTGCACGCTGGCGGTCAGGCGGCTGCCCTGCAGCGTCAGGCGGGTGCGCTCGTTGGACAGCGCAGTGGTCTGCACGCTGACCACGTCGGTGAATTCCACGGTGCCGGCGCGGTACTGGTTGAGCATCAGCCGCAGCGATTCGCGGGCGGCGTCCAGCGCCTCCTGCTGCACCACCGCCTCGCGCTCCAGCACGGACAGCTGCACCAAGTAGTCCTCCACTTCGCGGAAGCTGGTCAGCACCGTCTGCCGGTAGTCGGCGACGGTCTGGTCGTAGCTGGCCTCGACCTGCTCGACCTGAGAGCGGATCAGGCCGCCGTCGAACAGGGTCATGGCGAAGGACGGGCCGATCGACCAGAAGCGGTTGGGCGAGCTGATCCAGTTGTCCAGGCCGCCGCTGCGGTAGCCGCCGGTGGCCGACAGGCTCAGCTCCGGGTAGTAGGCGGCCTTGGCCACGCCGATCTCGGCGTTGGCGGAGATCACCCGGCGCTCGGCGGCGGCCACGTCCGGGCGCCTTTCGAGCAGGGTCGACGGCAGGCTGACCGGCACGCTGGGCAGCGCCGGCACCGCGTCGCGCACCGCCAGCTCGAACTCGGACGGCGCCACGCCGACCAGCACGGCGATGGCATGCTCGAGCTGGGCACGCTGGTATTCCAGGTCCACCGCCTCGGCCTCGGTGCCCTTGAGCTGGGTCAGTGCCTGGGTGACGTCGGACTTGGGCACGATGCCGGCACGGTACTGGTTCTCGGCGATGCGATAGGCCTGTTTGTAGGCAGCTACCGTCTCGTCGAGCAGACGCTTCTGCTGGTCCATCACCCGCAATTGCAGGTAGTTCTGCACCAGTTCCGACTGCTGGCTGAGGCGCACGGCGGCCAGGTCGGCCGCGCTGGCGTCGAGGCCGGCGTTTTCCGACTCCAGCTGGCGGCGCAGCTTGCCCCACAGGTCCAGCTCCCAGCTCACGCCCAGGCTGGCCTCGTAGCTCTTCGACACGTTCGAGGCGTTGGCGCCGCTGACGCTCACCCCATCGCTGGTGCTGATGGTGCTGTCGCCACCGCCCTGCCCCGCGCGTGTTACGCCGGTGTTGAAGCCGAGAGTCGGAAAGAACGCCGCCCGCGCCCCGCGTACCAGGGCCCTGGCCTGGCGGTACTGGGCCTCGGCGCTGGCCAGGTTCTGGTTGTTGGCGTTGAGGCGCTCGATCAGCGCGTCCAGCTCGGTGTCGCCGTAGAGCTTCCACCAGTCGCCGCGCAACGCGGTATCGGCCGGAACGGCGGCCTTCCAGCCGGCGGCCTGCTTGAACTCGGCCGAGGGCGCGCTCTGCGGGCGCAGGTAGTCGGGGCCGACGGCGCAGCCGGCCATCAGCACGGCGACGAACAGGAGCGAGATACGGGGCAATGCGGGCTTCATAGCGGGGTTTCCAGAGCGGCGTCGCTGCGCACGCCGCGCCAGCGGTTGACCCGATGGCGCAGGCGGTCGAGATACAGATAGACCACCGGGGTGGTGTAAAGGGTGAGCAACTGGCTGAGCACCAGGCCGCCGACGATGGCCAGGCCCAGCGGCTGACGCATTTCCGCGCCCTCCGCCTGGCCCAGCAGCAGCGGCAGCGCGCCGAGCATGGCGGCCAGGGTGGTCATCATGATCGGGCGGAAGCGCAGCAGGCAGGCGCGGCGGATCGACTCCTGCGGCGACAGCTTCTGGTCGCGCTCCAGCTCCAGGGCCAGGTCGATCATCAGGATGGCGTTTTTCTTCACCACGCCGATCAGCAGGAACAGCCCGAGCAGCGAGACCAGGCTGAACTCGCTGCCGGTCAGCAGGATCGCCAGCAGCGCGCCGACACCGGCCGAGGGCAGTGTGGAGAGGATGGTCAGCGGGTGGATGTAGCTCTCGTAGAGAATGCCCAGCACGATGTACACCACCAGCAGGGCGATCAGGATCATCACCGGCTGCCCCTGGGCCTCCTTCTCGAACTGGCCGCCGGTGCCTCCGAGCATGCCCTGCACCTCGGTGGGGAGGTTGACTTCGGCCACGGCCTGGCGGATCGCCGCGTTGGCCTGGTCCTGGGTAACGTCCGGTGCCAGGGTGTAGCCGATGCTCTCGGCGGCGAACTGGCCCTGGTGGTTGACCCGGTCTTCCTCGAGGCTGCGTTCCCAACGGGCGAAGCCGGACAGCGGCACGCGCTGGCCATCGGCGCCGATCACCTGGATCTGGTCCAGTGCCTCCGGGTACTGGGCAAACCTGGGGTCGACCTCCATCACAACGCTGTACTGGTTCAGGGCCTCGTAGATGGTGGAGATCTGCCGCTGGCTGAAGGCGTTGTTCAGCACGCTGGTGATCATCGCCATGTCCACGCCCAGGCGCTGGGCGGTGGTGCGGTCGACCACCAGGTTGATCTGCTGGGCGCCCTCGCCCTCGTTGGCGTCGATGTCGGTCAGCTCGGGCAGCGCGGCGAGGCGGTCGCGCACCTTGGGCAGCCACTCCTTGAGCAGCCCGAGCTCGCTGGCCATCAACACGTACTCGTTTTCCGAGCTGCGCCCCTGGCGGCCGCCGAACTGCAGGTCCTGGTCGGCCATCAGCATCAGCCGCGCGCCGGGTACCTTGGGCAGGTTCTGGCGCAGGCGATCCATCACTTGCCGAGAAGAGGCGTCGCGCTCGGCGATGGGCTTCAGCCGCACCACCAGGAAGGCGTTGTTGATGCCGCTCTCGCCGCCGATGAAGCCGGCCACGCTGTGGATCGCCGGGTCTTCCAGCAGGCCGCGGCGGAATGCCTCCATCTTCGGCTGCATGACCTGGAACGATAGGCCGTCGTCGCCGCGGACGAAGCCGATCAGCTGGCCGGTGTCCTGCTCGGGCATCAGCGTCTTGGGCACCACGACGAACAGGTAGACGTTGCCGACGATGGTCAGCAGCAGGGTGAACAGGGTCAGCTTCGAATGGGCCAGGGCCCAGTCCAGGCTGCGGCCGTAGAAGCCCAGCACACGTTCCTGAACCCGCGCGCCGAAGCGCTGCAGGCGCCCAGGCTCGCGCTCCTCCTCCTCGGCCTTGAGCCAGCGGGCGCAGAGCATCGGCGTGAGGGTCAGCGACACGGCCATGGAGATCAGGATCGCCGCCGCCAAAGTCACCGAGAACTCGCCGAACAGGCTGCCGACGATGCCGCCCATGAACAGGATGGAGAGGAACACCGCCACCAGCGAGAGGTTCATCGACAGCAGCGTGAAGCCTACTTCCTGGGCGCCCTTGTAGGCCGCCGCCATGGGCTTCTCGCCGGCCTCGATGTGCCGCGAGATGTTCTCCAGCACGACGATGGCGTCGTCCACCACCAGGCCGGTGGAGATGATCAGCGCCATCAGCGACAGGTTGTTCAGCGAGAAGTCCAGCAGGTACATCACCACGAAGGTGCCGACCAGCGACACCGGCACCGCCAGCGCCGGAATCAGCGAGGCGCGCCAGCGGCCGAGGAACATGAACACCACCATGATCACCAGCGCCACGGCGATCAGCAGGGTGCGCTCCGCCTCGTGCAGGCTGGCGCGGATCACCGGCGAGCGGTCCATCGCCACCTCCAGCGTGGCGCTGGCCGGCATCACCGCCTCCAGCGCCGGCAGCTCGGCGCGGATCTGCTCGATGGTCTCGATGATATTGGCCCCCGGCTGGCGGTTGACCACCAGCAGCACGGCCTTCTCGTCATTGTAGAAACCGGAGTTGTAGCGGTTCTCCACCGAATCGACGACCGTGGCCACGTCGCTCAGGCGCACCGGGGCGTTGTTCTGGTAGCGGATGATCAGGTCGCGGTACTCGGCGGCCTCGTGCAGCTGGTCGTTGGCCTGGATCTGCCACTGGCGGTCGGCGTCGGCGACGTGGCCCTTGGGCCGGTCGCGGTTGGCCTCGTCGATGGCGTTGCGCACCTCGTCCAGGGCCACGCCGTACTGGTCGAGCAGGCGCGGCTCGAGCTGCACGCGCACGGCCGGCAGCGAGCTGCCGCCGATCTCGATCTTGCCGACGCCCGGTACCTGCGACAGCTTCTGCGCGATGACCGTGGACGCCAGGTCGTACAGCTGGCTCTTGTCCAGCTGCGGCGAGGTCAGCGACAGCACCATGATCGGCGCCTGCGAGGGGTTGAACTTCTCGTAGGTCGGCATGGTGCGCATGCCGCTGGGCAGCAGGTTGCGCGAGGCGTTGATCGCCGCCTGCACCTCGCGGGCCGCGGCGTCCACGTTCCGGCCGATGTCGAACAGGATGATGATGCGCGTGTTGCCCTGGGCGCTGCGGCTGGTCATCTCGCTGATGCCGGCGATGCTGCCCAGCGCCCGCTCCAGCGGCGTGGCGACGCTGGAGGCCATGGTCTGCGGGCTGGCGCCCGGCAGGTTGGCGGAGACGACGATGGCCGGGAAATCCATGTTCGGCAGCGGCGCCACCGACAGCAGGCGGAAGCTCACCAGGCCGGCGAGGATGATCGCCAGGCTCAGCAGCAGGGTCGCCACCGGCCGACGGATGAAGGGGGCCGAGAGGTTCATGGCGCCAGCGCCACTCCCGAGGCGCTACGGCCGAGCAGCCGACGCGACATGCGATCGAAGGCCAGGTAGATCACCGGCGTGGTGAACAGCGTCAGCACCTGGCTGAGCAGCAGGCCGCCGACCATCACCAGGCCCAGCGGCTGGCGAAGCTCGGCGCCGGAGCCCGAGGCCAGCATCAGCGGAATGGCGCCGAACAGCGCGGCCAGGGTGGTCATCAGGATCGGCCGGAAGCGCAGCAGCGCGGCCTGGTAGATGGCCTCGGTGGGCGCCATGCCCTGGTTGCGTTCGGCCTCCAGGGCGAAGTCGATCATCATGATCGCGTTCTTCTTGACGATGCCGATCAGCAGGATGATGCCGATGATGGCGATCAGGCCCAGGTCGTTGCCGGTCAGCAGCAGCGCCAGCAGCGCGCCGACCCCGGCCGAGGGCAGCGTCGAGAGGATGGTGATCGGGTGGATGTAGCTCTCGTAGAGCACGCCCAGAACGATGTACATGGTGACGATGGCCGCCAGGATCAGCAGCAGGGTCGACGACAGCGACGCGCGGAAGGCCTCGGCCGCGCCCTGGAACTGGGTCTGGATACCCGGCGGCATGCCGATCTGCCGCTCCACGCCTTCGATCACCGCCACCGCCTCGCCCAGCGACACGCCCGGCGCCAGGTTGAAGGACACCGTGACCGCCGGGAACTGGCCGATATGGTTGACCAGCAGGCTGGCAGGCCGCTCCACCACCCGCGCCAGCGAGTCCAGCGGCACCTGCGCGCCGTCTGTCGTGGCCACATGGATGCGCCCCAGCGCCTGCGGCCCCAGGGTGCCGGCGCCGAGGCTCTCCAGCACCACGCGGTACTGGCTGGTCTGGGTGAAGATGGTGGAGATCTGCCGCTGGCCGAAGGCGTCGTACAGCGCATCGTCGATGTCGCCGACGCTGACGCCCAGGCGCGCCGCGGCGTCCCGGTCGATCTCGAGGAACACCTGCAGGCCGCGGTTCTGCAGGTCGCTGGCGATGTCGCGCAGCTCCGGGCGTTCGCTCAAAGCGCTCACCAGCTTCGGCGTCCATTCGTCCAGCAGGTCGCTGTCCGGCGACTCCAGGCTGAACTGGAACTGGGTACGGCTGACCCGGTCCTCGATGGTCAGGTCCTGTACCGGCTGCAGGTACAGGGCGATGCCCGGCACCTCGGCCAGCTCGGGGCGCAGGCGCTCGATCACCTCGCTGGCGGTGACGTCGCGCTCGGCGTGGGGTTTGAGGTTGATCAGCAGGCGGCCGCTGTTCAGCGTCGGGTTGTCGCCGTCCACGCCGATGTAGGACGACAGGCTGGCCACGTCCGGGTCGCGCAGGATGACGTCGGTGAGGCGCTGCTGGCGCTCGCTCATGGCCTGGAACGAGATCGACTGCGGCGCCTCGGAAATGCCCTGGATCACGCCCGTGTCCTGCACCGGGAAGAAGCCCTTGGGCACGACCAGGTACAACACCACGGTGAGCGCCAGGGTGCCGACGGCCACCAGCAGGGTCAGGCCCTGGTGGCGCAGGGTCCAGTTCAGGCCCACGGCGTAGCGCTCGATCAGGCGGTCGATGACCGCGCCGGCGCTCTTGTAGAAGCGCCCCTGTTCCTCTTCCTTCTCGGCTTTGAGCAGGCGCGCGCACATCATAGGCGTGAGGGTCAGCGACACCACCAGGGAAATCAGGATGGCCACCGCCAGGGTGATGGCGAACTCGCGGAACAGCCGCCCGACCACGTCGGCCATAAATAACAAGGGAATCAGCACCGCGATCAGCGAGAAGGTCAGCGAGATCAGGGTGAAACCGATCTGCTTGGCGCCCTTGAGCGCGGCGTTGAACGGCGTCTCGCCCTCCTCCAGGTGGCGGGCGATGTTCTCCAGCATGACGATGGCGTCGTCCACCACGAAGCCGGTGGCGATGGTCAGGGCCATCAGCGTCAGGTTGTTGATCGAGAAGCCGGCCAGGTACATCACGCCGAAGGTGCCGATCAGCGACAGCGGCACGGCGATGGACGGGATCACGGTGGCGGAGAACTTGCGCAGGAACAGGAAGGTCACCAGCACCACCAGGCCGATGGCCAGGACCAGCTCGAACTGCACGTCCTTGACCGCCGCGCGAATGGTCTGGGTACGGTCGGTGAGCACCTGCACCTCAAGGGTGGACGGCAGCGACGCGGTGATCTGCGGCAGCAGGCTCTGGATGCGGTCGACCACCTCGATGACGTTGGCGCCGGGCTGGCGCTGAATGGTCAGCAGCACCGTCTCGTTGCGGTTGGCCCAGGCGGCCAGGCGTTCGTTCTCGGCGCCGTCCTCGGTGGTGGCGACATCGCGCAGGCGCAGGGCCGCGCCGTTCTCGTACTTGAGGATCAGGTCCTGGTATTCCTCGGCGGACTTCAGCTGGTCGTTGGCATCCAGCTGCGACACGCGGGTCGGGCCGTCGAAGTTGCCCTTGGGCTGGTTGACGTTCTGCGCGGCGATCAGCTCGCGCACGTCGGCCAGGTTCAAACCGTGGCTGGCCAGGGCCTGCGGGTCGACCTTGATGCGCACGGCCGGGCGCTGGCCGCCGGCCAGGCTGACCAGGCCTACGCCGCTGATCTGCGCGATCTTCTGCGCCATGCGCGTGTCGATCAGGTCGTGCACCTGGGTCAGCGGCAGGGTGCTGGAGCGGATCGCCAGGGTCAGCACCGGGGTGTCGGCCGGGTTGACCTTGCTGTACACCGGCGGCGCCGGCAGATCATCCGGCAGCAGGTTGGTGGCGGCATTGATGGACGCCTGCACCTCCTGCTCGGCCACGTCCAGGTTAACCTCCAGCGAGAAACGCAGGGTGATCACCGAGGCGCCGCCGGAGCTGGTCGAGGACATCTGCTTCAGCCCCGGCATCTGGCCGAACTGGCGCTCCAGCGGCGCGGTCACGGCGCTGGTCATCACCTGCGGGCTGGCGCCCGGGTACAGGGTGAGCACGCGGATGGTCGGATAGTCGACCTCCGGCAATGCGGAGACCGGCAGCAGGCGGTAGGCGATCAGACCGGTGAGGAAGATTGCCACCATCAGCAGCGTGGTGGCGACCGGCCGCAGGATGAACAGGCGCGAGGTGTTCATGCGTCCTGCTTCTGCTCGGCCTTGGCGTCGGGCCGGGCCAGCTCGCCCGGCGGGGTGTCGATCACCTGGACCTCGCTGCCGTCCTTGAGCTTGTCGGTGCCCTCGAGCACCAGGCGTTCGCCGACCTCGACACCCGACTCGATCAGGCTGATGGCGCCATCGCTGGCGGCGACCTTGATGTCGCGCAGCTTAACCTTGCCATCGTCGCCCACGACGAAGACGAAGGTGCCGCGGGCGCCGAACTGTACCGCGGCGGACGGCACGAGAATGGCCTGCTCGCGGGTTTCCACGCGCAGGCGCACGTTGACGAACTGATTGGGGAACAGCCGCTCGCCGGTGTTGGCGAAGCGCGCCTTGAGCTTGACGGTGCCGGTGGCGACGTCGATCTGGTTGTCCAGGCTGTGCAGCTCGCCCTCGGCCAGCAGTTGCTGCTCGCCGCGGTCCCAGGCCTGCACCATCAGGCGCTGCTCGTCGCGGACCCGCGACAGCACCGGCGGCAGGTCCTTTTCCGGCAGGGTGAAGCTGACGGCGATGGGCTCGACCTGGGTGATCACCACCAGCGGCGTGGTGTCGGCGCTGCTCACCAGATTGCCGAGGTCCACCTGGCGCAGGCCGAGGCGCCCGGCGATGGGTGCGCGGATCTCGGTGAAGCCCAGGTTCAGCCGCGCCTCGGCGACCGCCGCCTGGTTGCTTTTCACCGTGCCGCGGTACTGGCCGACCAGCGCCTGCTGGGTGTCCAGGGTCTGCTTGGCGATGCTGTCCTCGGCGTACAGGCCCTGGTAGCGGTCCAGATCGATCTCGGCATTCTTCAGCTGCGCCATGTTCTGCGCCAGCACGCCCTCGGCCTGCTGCAGCGCCACCTGATAGGGGCGCGGGTCGATCTGCGCCAGCAGCTCGCCGGCCTTGACCCGCTGGCCTTCCTCGAACAGCACCTTGACCAGCTCGCCGTCCACGCGCGAGCGCACATTCACCGTGTTCAGCGCGGTGACGGTGCCCAGGGCCTTGAGCTCGATGGGGAAGTCGCCCCGCTCCACCTCGGTCAGGCGCACCGGTACCGGGCCCTGCCAGGGGCCGAACTCGGGGGCCTTCTTTTCGGGCTCGCCGCGCATCAGCCACCAGGCCAACAGCACGATCAGGACGGCCAGGACGATCAGCCAGCGACGGGAGAATCGGGGAGTACTGCGGGAATCGGGCATGGTGCGGGGTCACTATCCTTCGGAGGGTGAACGATAAGTACTCCCAGCAACCAGGCAAAGGGTCTTTACCGCCTTTTTACCCTTCTTTGACGTAACAAGAAGTTGGAAATTTAGAAATGACAACGGCCTGCAGGTTGCAGGCCGTCGGTGACCACGGCGAGACGCCGTGGCCGCTTTCGATCACTTCAGCGCGGCGAGCGCGGCGGCGTAGTTCGGCTCATCGGCGATCTCGCCGACCAGTTCGCTGTGCAGCACGCGGTCCTGCTCGTCCAGCACCACCACGGCGCGCGCGGCGACGCCGGCCAGCGGGCCGTTGGCGATGGCCACGCCGTAGTCCTTGAGGAAGCTGGCACCGCGCATGCTGGACAGGTTGACCACGCTGTCCAGACCCTCGGCGCCGCAGAAGCGCGCCTGGGCGAACGGCAGGTCGGCGGAGATGCACAGCACCACGGTGTTGGCCAGCTGGCTGGCCTCGGCGTTGAACTTGCGTACCGACGTGGCGCAGGTCGGGGTGTCCACGCTCGGGAAGATGTTCAGCACCTTGCGCTTGCCGGCCAGGCTGGCGAGGGTCACATCGGAGAGATCCTTGCCCACCAGGCTGAATGCCGGGGCCTGCTGGCCGGCTTGCGGCAGCTGGCCTTCGACCTGGATCGGGTTGCCCTTGAGGGTGACTTGAGCCATGTGCAAATCCTTATATCGATGGGGGTGTTGCCGCCGGCGAGCGCGAGCGGGGAACGCAGTGTACAGGCATTCCGCCCCGCTCTGTGGCGCGCGGACGTCAGGCGCTGGCCTGCTGCGCGGGCTGGGGATTGGGGTGGAAGAAGACGTGCTCGCGAATGGGCCCGACCGCCACCTCGCCGATTTCCTCGTAGCCCTGGCGTTTGTAGAACTCCAGATAATGCGGGTTGCCGGTGTCCAGCACCACGCCCTGGGAGCCGGAGTCCTCGGCGCACCAGTCGTGCAGCGCGCCGAGCAGCTGTTCACCCAGGCGCTGGCCCTGAAACTGCGGATGCACGCCGAGCAGCGGCAGTACGTGGTACGGACCCGGCGGCAGGCAGGCCAGCACCGCGTCGTGGTATTCCAGGTAACGCTTGGTGCAGCGAAAGCCCGTGGTCATCAACATGCGCAGGCGCCAGCCCCAGCTCTCGGTGATGTCCAGGCGGCGGATCGGCGGGGCGATCAGGGCGATGCCGACCAGGCGGTCGTCGATCAGCAGGCCGATGGCCGGTAGTTCCTCGGCGAAGTGCTGCTGCACCAGTTCGCGCACGGTGGCGCGCACACGCTGGTCGAAGCCGGGGCGCTCGCGTTCGAAGAGGTAGGAGAAGGTCGGGTCGTGGCGGTAGGCGTGGTACAGCAGCGAGCGGGCCTCGCGGGCGTAGCCATGGTCGAGCATGCGGACTTCGGCGGTACGGTGGGGCATCGGGCTGACCTCTGTTGTTCGGGTTTTATTGTTGTTATGGCGCTAACGGGTCGAGGGCCAAGGTAGCACCGCCACCCTGCCCTCGCCAGACGCTGGCCGTGCTCCGGGAGCTGGGCTAGCATCGGCATTTTTCCCGCCGGTGACCCTCATGAAGATCGTTTCCTTCAATATCAATGGCCTGCGTGCCCGTCCCCATCAGCTGCAGGCGCTGATCGAGAAGCACCAGCCGGACGTGATCGGCCTGCAGGAAACCAAGGTGGCCGATGACCAGTTCCCCGAGGACGAGATCCGCCAGCTCGGCTACCACGTCCATTACCACGGGCAGAAGGGCCACTACGGCGTCGCGTTGCTCTCGCGCCAGGCGCCGCTCGAGGTGCACAAGGGCTTTCCCAACGATGGCGAGGAATCCCAGCGCCGCTTCATCTATGGCACCTTCGCCGATGCCCATGGCAACCCGGTGACCGTGATGAACGGCTACTTCCCCCAGGGCGAAAGCCGCGAGCACCCGACCAAGTTCCCCGGCAAGCAGCGCTTCTATTCCGACCTGCAGCAGCTGCTGGTGGAGCGCTTCGACCCCGCCCAGTCGCTGGTGGTGATGGGCGACATCAACATCTCGCCGGAAGACATCGACATCGGCATTGGCGAGGCCAACCGCCTGCGCTGGCTGAAGACCGGCAAATGCAGCTTCCTGCCGGAAGAACGCGAATGGCTGGCGACCCTCAAAAGCTGGGGCCTGGTGGACAGCTTCCGTCACCTCAACCCGGCGGTGAACGACCGCTTCAGTTGGTTCGACTACCGCAGCCGCGGCTTCGAGGACGAACCCAAGCGCGGCCTGCGCATCGACGTGATCCTCGCCACCGCCGCCCTGCAGGCGCGCTTCAGGAACGGCGGCATCGACTACGAGCTGCGCGGCATGGAGAAGCCCTCCGACCACGCGCCCATCTGGCTCGAGCTGAACTGATCCGCCCAGCCGCGCCTGGATCACGGGGCGCGGCCGGCCTGTAACATCTCCGCAATCTTTTCGACTTAATCTCCGCGACGCCTTAACCCCTCTAGCACAAGGTGTCCGCTCCATGTCGCAAGCCCAGCCAGTCAGCAATCGGCACATCTTCAACCATGCCTACGTGTGGTTGTTCCTGGGTTTCATCTGCTATGCCCTGCCCTGGTCGGTGTTCGCCGCCGAAGCCACGACGCTGCTGCGCATCCAGGGTTCCAACACCATCGGCGACAAGCTGGCGCCGGCGCTGGTGAGCGGCCTGTTCGAGAGCCAGGGCTTCAGCAACGTGCGTACCGAAGCGGGCGCGGAAAACGAGCAGCGCGTGCTGGCCGAGGACAAGCTGGGCCGCAGCCTGCGCGTGGACATCGCCGCCCACGGCTCCAGCACCGGCTTCGCCGGCCTCCAGAGCGGCGGCGCCGAACTGGCCGCGGCCTCGCGCCCCATCAAGGATTCCGAAGTGGTCAGCCTGGGTAGCCTGGGCGACATGCGCAGCGCCAAGGCCGAGCAGGTGATCGCCATCGACGGCCTGGCCATCATCGTCAACCCGAATAACCCGGTGCGGGCGTTGACGACCGAGCAGCTCGCCGCCGTGTTCGCTGGCGAGATCAAGGACTGGTCCGCCGTGGGCGGCAAGCCCGGCGCCATCACGGTGTATGCCCGCGACAACAACTCCGGCACCTACGACACCTTCAAGGAACTGGTGCTGGCCGCCCATGGCAAGAGCCTGGCGCCCGCGGCCAAGCGCTTCGAGTCGAGCAACCAGCTGTCCGACGGCGTCAGCCAGGACGCCGGCGGCATCGGCTTCATCGGCCTGCCCTACGTGCGCAAGAGCAAGCCGCTGGCCGTCGCCGACGGCGAGTCGCAGCCGATGCTGCCGAGCACCACGCTGATCGCCACCGAGGACTATCCGCTGTCGCGTCGCCTGTTCCTCTACAACCCGCCGAACACGCCCAACGAGTGGGTGCAGGCGCTGGTGCAGTTCGCCCACAGCGCGGCCGGCCAGGCCATCGTCGCCGAGAACGGCTTCATTCCGCAGACCGTGCAGGCGGTCAAGGTCGAGCCGAACGCGGCAATGCCCGAGGAATACCGCAAGCTGGCCGGCGAGGCCCAGCGCCTGTCGGTGAACTTCCGCTTCCAGGAAGGCAGCGCGGAGCTGGACAACAAGGCCCAGCGCGACCTGACGCGGGTGCTGGAATACCTGAAGACCCACGACAAGCTGCGCCAGAAGGCCGTGCTGGTCGGCTTCGGCGACCCGAAGAACGACCCGGCGCGCGCCGCCCTGCTGTCCAAGCTGCGCGCCATGGCCGTGCGCCGCGACCTGTCCAAGGGCGGCGTGATCTTCCGCGACATCACCGGCATGGGCCAGCAGATGCCGGTGGCAGCCAACAGCGCCGACGAGGGCCGCATCAAGAATCGCCGCGTCGAGGTCTGGGTCTACTGATAGCTTGCGGGCGCCCTTCCGCGCCCGCTGTGGAGCGCCGGCAGCGGCACGAAGTTGCCGGGCCGGGCGACTGGCTCTAGCCTTATCCCTAGCGACCGCGCGATGCGCTCGCCAGTGACGCCGGGCCCCTCTGGCGGCGAGCCATCGCCGCGATGTCGGAGTCACTGTCTGAACGGACAGAGACGGAGGGGCCGATGGGCCAGTTGCTCGAATTCCTCACCACTCCCCTGCTCGGCACCGCCACCTGGCTGTGGCTGAGCTTCCTCGCCATCGTCATCGCCCTGCTGGTGTTCGACCTAGGCATCCTGCACCGCGACCAGCATGAAATCGAAATGCGCGAGAGCCTGCTGCTGTACAGCGGCTACTTCGGCGTCGGCGTGCTGTTCGGCCTGTGGGTCTGGTACGAGCTGGGCGCGCAGAGCGCGCTGGAGTTCTACACCGGCTTTCTGGTCGAGCAGTCGCTGTCGATGGACAACGTGTTCGTCATGGCGATGATCTTCGGCTTCTTCGGCATCCCCCGGCGCTACCAGCACCGGGTGCTGTTCTGGGGCATCATCGGGGTGATCGTGCTGCGCGCGATCATGATCGGCCTGGGCACGGCGCTGGTGCAGGAGTTCGAGTGGATTCTCTATATTTTCGGCGCCTTTCTGCTGTTCACCGGCGTGAAGATGATGTTCAGCCGCGAGGAGCAACATCCCGACCTGTCGCAGAATCCCATGCTGCGCTTCCTGCGCCGGCACCTGCGAGTCACCGATGAGCTGCACGAGGGCCACTTCTTCATCCGCCGCCGTCCGCCGGGTACCGAGCGCGCGCTGCTGTATGCCACGCCGTTGTTCCTCGCTCTGGTGCTGATCGAGCTGGCCGACCTGGTGTTCGCCGTGGACAGCGTGCCGGCGGTGTTCGCCATCACCCAGGACCCGTTCATCGTCTACACCTCGAACATCTTCGCCATCCTCGGCCTGCGCTCGCTGTACTTCGCCCTGGCGGCGCTGATGCACCGCTTCGTCTACCTGAAATACGCGCTGGCGCTGGTGTTGATCTTCATCGGCGGCAAGATCTTCCTGCATGGTTTCATCGGCAAGATTCCCGCCCTGCTCTCGCTCGGGGTAACCTTCGGCCTGCTGGCGGGCGGCGTATTGCTGTCGCTGCTGAAGACCCGCGACCGAGAGAATGAAAGCTGATGCCGGATGTGCGTATCGAACGGCGCGAAAGCGCGGAGCGCCCCGTGTGGGTGGTGAGCCTGGGGCGACGGGCATTGGCCTTCCACGAGGAACTCGCCGCCCGCACCTTCGCCGCCCAGCTGCACCTGCGCTTCGGCTGGCTGCGGCAGCAGTTGCGGGACGAGGGCAGCGAGGAGCAGTCCTAGCTCGTACATGGTGACCACGCAGGGGCAAATCGTAGGGCGCCCTCGCCGAAGGCAGCGCGCCATGTGGCCGCATCGGGCCACGAGGATGACCGTAAGCGGGAAAGATCGGTGCGGCCGGCCCGTTGGGCTGCCGCTGCGCGGCGAGGCCACCCTACGGGCGTGGCGTCGCACCGTCGTAGGATGAACCCGTAGGGCGCCCTCGCCGAAGGCAGTGCGCCATGTGGCCGCATCGCCACGAGGATGAGGCCTCCCGGTGCGGTAGGGTGGTCTCGCCGCGCAGCGGCAGCCCACCATAGGCAGGCCACGCCGATCTTTCCCCGTTCACGTTACGGTCGGGTTCAGGATTAATCGGATGGAAACGAAAAGGCCCGCATTTGCGGGCCTTTTGCGTTGCGCTGGCGATCAGCGGCTGGCTTTCATCGCCTCGCGCGGTACGTACTTGCCGATCTCGAACTTGCCGATGGCCGCGCGGTGCACTTCGTCCGGACCGTCGGCCAGGCGCAGGGTGCGCTGCATGGCGTACCAGTAGGCCAGCGGGAAGTCGTTGGAGACGCCGGCGCCGCCGTGGATCTGGATGGCGCGGTCGATCACGTTGAGCGCAACGTTCGGCGCCACCACCTTGATCTGGGCGATCTCGCTGGCGGCGATCTTGTTGCCAACGGTGTCCATCATGTACGCGGCGTTGAGGGTCAGCAGGCGGGCCTGGTTGATCTCGATGCGCGAGTTGGCGATGTGGTCGATGTTGCCGCCCAGGCGGGCCAGCGGCTTGCCGAAGGCGGTGCGGCTGACGGAGCGCTTGCACATCAGTTCCAGCGCGCGCTCGGCCATGCCGACGGAGCGCATGCAATGGTGGATGCGGCCCGGGCCGAGGCGGCCCTGGGCGATTTCGAAGCCGCGACCCTCGCCGAGCAGCACGTTCTCGTACGGCACGCGGACGTTCTCGAACACCACTTCGGCGTGGCCGTGCGGTGCGTCGTCGTAGCCGAACACCGGCAGCGGGCGGACGATCTTCACGCCGGGGGTGTCGCTCGGCACCAGGATCATCGAGTGCTGCTGGTGGCGCGGCGCGTCCGGGTTGGTCAGGCCCATGAAGATCATGATCTTGCAGCGCGGGTCGCAGGCGCCGGAGGTCCACCACTTGCGGCCGTTGATCACCCACTCATCGCCGTCGCGTACGGCATTGGCCTGCATGTTGGTGGCGTCCGAGGAGGCCACGCCCGGCTCGGTCATGGCGAAGGCGGAGCGGATTTCACCGGACAGCAGCGGCTCTAGCCACTGTTTCTTCTGCGCCTCGCTGGCGTAGCGCACCAGGGTCTCCATGTTGCCGGTGTCCGGCGCGGAGCAGTTGAACGGCTCGGCGCCGATCAGCGAGCGGCCCATGATTTCGGCCAGCGGCGCGTATTCCATGTTGGTCAGGCCGGCGCCGTACTCGGATTCCGGCAGGAACAGGTTCCACAGCCCCTCGGCCTTCGCCTTGGCCTTGAGCTCCTCCATGATCGCGGTCGGCTGCCAGCGGTCGCCTTCGTTGACCTGTTCCTCGAATACGGCCTCGGCCGGGTAGACGTGGGCTTCCATGAAGGCGGTGACGCGTTCACGCAGTTCCTGAACCTTGGGGGAGTAGGCGAAATCCATGGGGACACCTTGATGGTTGGCTTCGATGGGGAATGATGCTAGAACAGCACCCTCGATTTATCTAAGCTATTTTCCTGCCTTATCAACATTCATAAGCGATATGCGATAAGGCTTGATGCCGCGGAGACGACCATGAACTTGAACAAGGTAGACCTCAACCTCTTCATCGTCTTCGACGCCATCTACACCGAGGCCAATCTGACCCGCGCTGGGCAGATCGTCGGCATCACCCAGCCGGCGGTTTCCAATGCCCTGGCCCGCCTGCGCGAGACCTTCAACGACCCGCTGTTCGTGCGCACCGCCCAGGGCATGGTGCCCACGCCGATGGCGCAGAACATCATCGGCCCGGTGCGCAACGCTCTGCAGCTGCTGCGCGTTTCGGTACAGGAGAGCCGCACCTTCGACGCCCAGCGCGCGAACAAGACCTACCGCATCAGCATGACCGACCTGTCCGAGCAGATCCTCCTGCCGACGCTTTTCCAGCGCCTGCGCCGCCTGGCGCCGGCGGTGCAAATCGAGAGTTTCCAGGCCAAGCGCCGCGAGACCACCAAGGAACTCGCCGCAGGCCGTCTGGACTTCGCCGTCGACGCCCCGCTCAACACCGACCCGCAGGTGCGCCACGTCAAGCTGATGGAAGACCGCTACGTCTGCGCCATGCGCCCCGGCCATCCGCTGGCCAAGGACAAGATCAGCCTGGACGAGTACCTGTCGCTGGCGCATATCCAGATCTCCAGCCGCCGCAGCGGGCTGGGCTATGTCGACCTGTCGCTGGGCAAGATGGGCCTGCAGCGCAAAGTGACCCTACGCTCGCAGCACTACCTGATGGCCTCCAGCGTGCTGCACGCCACCGACATGGTGGTGACCGTGCCGGAGCGCTTCGCCCGCCGCCACGGCCTGCATCACGTGGACCTGCCGGTGAGCGACGTGCCGTCCCTGGAAACCCACCTCTACTGGCACGAAAGCACCGACCAGGACCCGGCCAACCGCTGGATGCGCGAGCAGCTGATCGAGCTGTCGCAGCAGATCCTCAGTCAGGAACGCAAGGCCTCCGAGCCTGCGTGAAAAAAAGGGGCCGACAGGCCCCTTCTTCATAGCGTCAACCGCGTCCCGCCCGGGCCGGCCATGTCGTCCCGCCCAAGAGCAGATCAGAGGCTGCGGGCGATCACCATGCGCTGCACGTCGCTGGTGCCCTCGTAGATCTGGCACACGCGCACATCGCGGTAGATGCGTTCCACCGGGAAATCCTTGAGATAGCCGTAGCCGCCCAGGGTCTGGATGGCCGCCGAGCAGACCTTTTCCGCCATCTCCGAGGCGAACAGCTTGGCCATCGAGGCCTCGGTCAGGCATGGCTGGCCGGCCTCGCGCAGGCTGGCGGCGTGATGCACCATCTGCCGCGCCACGGCGATCTGCGTGGCCATGTCGGCCAGGCGGAACGCTACGGCCTGGTGTTCGATGATCGGCTTGCCGAAGGTCTGCCGCTCGCGGGCGTAATCGCGCGCCGCCTCGAATGCGGCGCGGGCCATGCCCACCGACTGTGCGGCGATGCCGATGCGCCCGCCCTCCAGGTTGCTCAGGGCGATGCGGTAGCCCTCGCCCTCCTCGCCCAGGCGCAATGACGCCGGGATGCGCACCTCGTCGAGCTGGATCTGGCAGGTGTCCGAGGCATGCTGGCCGAGCTTTTCCTCGACCCGTACCACCGAATAGCCGGGCGTGTCGGTCGGCACGATGAAGGCGCTGATGCCCTTCTTGCCGGCTTGCGGATCGGTCACGGCGAACACGATCACCATCCCGGCGTGGCTGCCGGAGGTGATGAACTGCTTGGCGCCGCTCAGCACGTAGTGGTCGCCGTCGCGCCGGGCGCGGGTGCGCAGATCGCTGGCGTCCGAGCCGGCCTGCGGCTCGGTGAGGGCGAAGGCGCCGAGCATGGCGCCGCTGGCCAGCGGCTGGAGGAAGCGCTGCTTCTGCTCGTCGCTGCCGAACTTGAGGATGGGCATGCAGCCCACCGAGTTGTGCACGCTCATGATGGTGGAGCAGGCGCCGTCGCCGGCGGCGATTTCCTCCAGGGCCATGGCGTAGGCCAGGTGGCCGGTCTGCGCGCCGCCCCACTCCTCCGGCACCAGCATGCCCATGAAGCCGAGGTCGGCCATTTCCTTCAAGGCTTCTGCCGGGAAGCGATGCTCGCGGTCCCACTCGGCGGCGAAGGGTTTCAGCCGTTCCTGGGCGAACTGGCGGGCGGTGTCACGGATCAGCAGTTCTTCTTCGTTGGGCAGCATGGCTGGCTCCGTAGGGTGCGGCATGCGCACCTCTGATTGACTGATTTCGGTGCGCGCGGCGCACCCTACGCTCTGGCGGCGGCGGTGGCCTCAATACAATTCGATGGCCATTGCGGTGGCCTCGCCACCGCCGATGCACACGGCCGCCAGGCCGCGTTTGAGGCCGTATTGGCGCAGCGCGGACAGCAGAGTCACCAGGATGCGCGCACCGGAGGCGCCAATCGGGTGGCCCAGGGCACAGGCGCCGCCGTGCACGTTGAGTTTGTCGTGGGGAATGCCGAGGTCGCGCATCGCCACCATGGGCACCACGGCGAACGCCTCGTTGATCTCGAACAGGTCGACCTCGTCCAGCGACCAGCCGGTATTGGCCAGCAGGCGCTGGATTGCACCGACCGGCGCGGTAGTGAACAGATTCGGCGCCTGGGCCGCCGAAGCATGCCCGACGATCCGCGCCAGCGGCGTCAGACCACGGCGCTCGGCCTCGGAGCGGCGCATCAGCAGCAGTGCGGCGGCGCCGTCGGAGATCGAGCTGGCATTGGCCGCGGTCACCGTGCCGCCCTCGCGGAAGGCCGGCTTGAGAGTGGCGATCTTGTCCAGGCGCGCCTTGGGCGGCTGCTCGTCCTGGCTCACCATCACCCGCTCGCGGCCGGCCCTGGCTTCTACCTGCACGATTTCCTCGGCGAAGCGGCCCTCGGCGATGGCGCGCTGGGCGCGGGTCAGCGAGGCGATGGCGAAGGCGTCCTGCTCTTCGCGGCTGAAGCCGTAGCTCTGCGCGCAGTCCTCGGCGAAGGTGCCCATCAGCCGGCCCTTGTCGTAGGCGTCTTCAAGGCCGTCGAGAAACATGTGGTCGAGCACCTTGCCATGCCCCATGCGGTAGCCGCCGCGGGCGCGCTCCAGTAGATAGGGCGCGCCCGACATGCTCTCCATGCCGCCGGCCAGCACCACCCGGGCGCCGCCGGCCAGCAGCAGGTCATGGCCGAACATGGCGGCCTTCATGCCCGAGCCGCACATCTTGTTCACCGTCGAGCAGACCACCGACTGCGGCAGCCCGGCGCCGAGCACCGCCTGGCGCGCCGGGGCCTGGCCCTGGCCGGCCTGCAGCACGCAGCCCATGATCGCCTCGTCCACCGCGTCGCCAGCAACGCCGGCGCGCTCGAGCGTGGCACGAATCGCCGCGGCGCCCAGCTCGGCCGCCGTCATGTCCTTGAAGTCGCCGAGAAAGCCGCCCATGGGCGTGCGTGCGGCGCCCACTATCACCACCGGATCGTTGTGCATGCTCATGTCCTCATTTGGCCGCCATGCGCAGCGCACCATCCAGGCGGATGGTCTCGCCGTTGAGCATGGCGTTCTCGACGATGTGGCGGACCAGCGCGGCGTACTCGGCCGGGCGCCCCAGGCGCGGCGGGAACGGCACGTTGGCGGCCAGGGAGTCCTGCACCTCCTGGGGCATGCCGGCCATCATCGGCGTCTCGAAGATGCCGGGCGCGATGCACATCACGCGGATGCCCGAGCGCGCCAGGTCGCGCGCCGCCGGCAGGGTCATGGCGGCCACGCCGCCCTTGGAAGCCGAATAGGCAGCTTGGCCCATCTGCCCGTCGAAGGCTGCCACCGAGGCGGTGTTGATGACTACGCCGCGCTCACCGCCTTCGTTCGGCTCATTCCTAGCCATGGCCTCGGCGGCCAGGCGCAGCATGTTGAAGCTGCCGATCAGGTTGATCTCGATGGTGCGGCGGAAGCTGTCCAGGCCGTGAGCACCATTGCGCCCGATGACCTTCTCGGCCGGCGCCACGCCCGCGCAGTTGACCAGCCCGTGCACGGCGCCGAAGGCCTGCAAGGCATCTTCCACGGCGGCGCGGCCATCGTCCTCGCTGATGATATCGGCGCGCAGGAAGCGCGCGCGCTCGCCCAGCTCGGCAGCCGCCTTGGCGCCGGCCTCGGCGTTGATGTCCAGCAACAACACCCTGGCGCCCAGGCCTACCAGCTCACGCGCGGTGGCCAGGCCGAGGCCGGAGCCGCCGCCGGTGATCAGGAATACGGAGTCTTCGATACGCATGAACAGTCCTCGAATCGATGAGGCGTCGGACCCTGCCGACATTGACAGGCAGATTTGCACAGGTTTACGTTAACGTAAAGGTAAACGAGAGCCGGCCATGTCCATCACCTATTCCATCTCCGATCTGGCCCGCGAGCTGGACGTCACCACCCGCGCCATCCGCTTCTACGAGGAGCAAGGCATGCTGGTGCCGGAGCGCCGCGGCCAGGAGCGCATCTACCGGCCGAAGGACCTGGTGACCCTCAAGCTGATCCTGCGCGGCAAGCGCATCGGCTTCTCGCTGGCCGAGTGCAAGGAGCTGATCGACCTCTACGACCCCAGCAGCGGCAACCGCAAGCAGCTGGAGACCTTCATGGCCAAGATCGCTGCCCGCCGCGCCCAGCTGGAGCAGCAGCTGCTGGACATCGAACAGATGCAGCTGGAACTAGATACAGCCGAAGAGCGCTGCCTGGCGGCGCTGGCAGAGACTGCCATGTAGGGTGCGCCGTGCGCACTACCCCAACCGATCCGGTGCGCACGGCGCACCCTACGACAACTACAGCAGGTGCCCCCATGAACTTCCCGACCCTCAACTTCGGTCTCGGCGAGACCATCGACATGCTGCGCGACTCGGTGCACCAGTTTGCCCAGGCCGAGCTGGCCCCGCGTGCGGCGCAGATCGACCGCGACAACGAGTTCCCCATGGACATGTGGCGCAAGTTCGGCGACATGGGCCTGCTCGGCATGACCGTGGAAGAGGAATACGGCGGCACCCACATGGGTTACCTGGCCCACGTGGTGGCGATGGAAGAGATCAGCCGCGCCAGCGCCTCGGTCGGCCTGTCCTACGGCGCGCACTCCAACCTGTGCCTGAACCAGATCCGCAAAAACGGCACCCACGAGCAGAAGGCCAAGTACCTGCCCAAGCTGTGCTCCGGCGAACACATCGGCGCCCTGGCCATGAGCGAGCCCAACGCCGGCTCCGACGTGGTGTCGATGAAGCTGCGTGCCGAGAAGCGCGGCGACCGCTACGTGCTCAACGGCAACAAGATGTGGATCACCAACGGCCCCGACGCCCACACCTACGTGATCTACGCCAAGACCGACATCAACGCCGGCTCGCGCGGCATGACTGCGTTCATCGTCGAGCGCGACTACAAGGGCTTCTCCCGCCACCAGAAGCTGGACAAGCTGGGCATGCGCGGCTCCAACACTTGCGAGCTGGTGTTCGAGGACGTGGAAGTACCGGAGGAAAACATCCTCGGCGGCGAAGGCCGTGGCGTAGCCGTGCTGATGAGCGGCCTGGACTACGAGCGCACCGTGCTCTCCGGCGGCCCCACCGGGATCATGAGCGCCTGTATGGACGTGGTACTGCCCTACGTGCACGAGCGTCAGCAGTTCAAGCAGTCGATCGGCGAGTTCCAGCTAGTGCAGGGCAAGCTGGCCGACATGTACGCCGGCATGAACGCCTCCAAGTCCTACCTGTACACCGTGGCCAAGGCCTGCGACCGCGGCGAGGAATCGCGCAAGGACGCCGCCGCGGTGATCCTCTACACCGCAGAGATGGCCACCAAGATGGCCCTCGACACCATCCAGCTGCTCGGCGGCAACGGCTACACCAACGAGTACCCGGCCGGCCGCCTGCTGCGTGACGCCAAGCTGTACGAGATCGGCGCCGGCACCAGCGAGATCCGCCGCATGCTGATCGGCCGCGAGCTGTACAACGAGACCAAGTAACACGCGGGCAACCGTAGGGTGCGCCGTGCGCACCAGTAACATCGCATGGTGCGCACGGCGCACCCTACAGGAAGCAACATATGGCCATCCTGCATACCCAGATCAACACCCGCTCGCCGGAGTTCGCCGCCAACCAGGCGGCCATGCTCACCCAGGTGAACGACCTGCGCGCCCTGCTCGCCCGCGTCCACGAAGGTGGCGGCGCCAAGGCCCAGGAACGCCACACCTCGCGCGGCAAGCTGCTGCCACGCGAGCGCATCAACCGCCTGCTCGACATCGGCTCGCCCTTCCTCGAAGTCGGTCAGCTGGCCGCCCACGAGGTGTACGGCGAGGACGTGCCGGCCGCCGGCGTGGTCGCCGGTATCGGCCGCGTGGAAGGCGTCGAATGCATGATCATCGCCAACGACGCCACGGTGAAAGGCGGCAGCTACTATCCGCTGACCGTCAAGAAACACCTGCGCGCGCAGACCATCGCCCAGCAGAACCGCCTGCCGTGCATCTACCTGGTTGACTCGGGCGGCGCCAACCTGCCGCGCCAGGAAGAAGTGTTCCCGGACCGCGAGCACTTCGGTCGGATCTTCTTCAACCAGGCCAACATGAGCGCCCAGGGCATCCCGCAGATCGCCGTGGTGATGGGCTCCTGCACCGCCGGCGGCGCCTATGTGCCGGCGATGAGCGACGAGACCATCATGGTGCGCAACCAGGCCACCATCTTCCTGGCCGGCCCGCCCCTGGTGAAGGCCGCCACCGGCGAAGTGGTGACCGCTGAGGAGCTGGGCGGCGCCGACGTGCACTGCAAGACCAGCGGCGTGGCTGACCATTACGCCGATGACGACGAGCATGCCCTGGCCATCGCCCGCCGCTGCATCGCCAACCTCAACTGGCGCAAGCTCGGCCAGCTGCAGACCCGCGCCCCGCTCGCCCCGCTGCACTCAGCGGATGAGCTCTACGGGGTGATCCCGGCCGACGCCAAGCAGCCGTTCGATGTGCGCGAGGTGATTTCCCGCGTGGTCGACGGCAGCGAGTTCGATGAATTCAAGGCGCTGTTCGGCACCACCCTGGTGTGCGGCTTCGCCCATGTCCACGGCTACCCAGTGGCGATCCTGGCGAACAACGGCATCCTCTTCGCCGAAGCGGCGCAGAAAGGCGCGCACTTCATCGAATTGGCCTGCCAGCGCGGCATCCCGCTGCTGTTCCTGCAGAACATCACCGGCTTTATGGTCGGCAAGAAGTACGAGGAAGGCGGCATCGCCAAGCACGGCGCCAAGCTGGTCACCGCCGTGGCCTGTGCCAAGGTACCGAAATTCACCGTGATCATCGGCGGCAGCTTTGGCGCCGGTAACTACGGCATGTGCGGCCGCGCCTACGACCCGCGCTTCCTGTGGATGTGGCCCAACGCGCGCATCGGCGTGATGGGTGCCGAGCAGGCCGCCGGCGTGCTGGTGCAGGTCAAGCGCGAGCAGGCAGCCCGTGCCGGCCAGCCGTTCAGCGACGAGGAAGAAGCGCGCATCAAGCAGCCCATCGTCGCCCAGTACGAACAGCAGGCCCACGCCTACTACTCCAGCGCCCGCCTGTGGGACGACGGCGTGATCGACCCGGCGCAGACCCGCGACGTGCTCGGCCTGGCGCTGTCCGCCAGCCTCAATGCGCCTATCGAGCCGACCCAGTTCGGCGTGTTCCGGATGTAAGCCATGACCGACTTCACTACCGTACAGCTGGAAAAAGACCCGCGCGGCTTCGCCACCCTGTGGCTGAACCGCCCGGAAAAGAACAACGCCTTCAACGCCGAGATGATCCGCGAGCTGATCCTCGCCATCGACACGATCGCCGCCGACAAGAGCCTGCGCTTCCTGCTGCTGCGCGGCCGTGGCAAGCATTTCTCCGCCGGCGCCGACCTGGCCTGGATGCAGGCCTCGGCCAAGCTCGACTACAACGCCAACCTGAATGATGCCCGCGAGCTGGCCGAGCTGATGTACAACCTCAATGGCCTGAAGATTCCAACCCTGGCCGTGGTTCAGGGCGCGGCCTTCGGCGGTGCGGTGGGCCTGGTCAGCTGCTGCGATATGGCCATCGGCGCGGACGACGCGCTGTTCAGCCTGTCCGAGGTGCGCATCGGCCTGGCGCCGGCGGTGATCAGCCCCTTCGTGGTCCAGGCCCTCGGCGAGCGCGCCGCGCGCCGCTATGCGCTGACCGCCGAACGTTTCTCCGGCAACCGCGCCCGCGAGCTGGGCCTGCTGGCCGAGGCCTACCCAGCCGCCGAACTGGACGCCCAGGTCGAAGGCTGGGTGAACAATCTGCTGCTCAATAGCCCGCAGGCCATGCAGGCCAGCAAGGACTTGTTGCGCGAAGTGGCCAGCGGTGTGCTCAACCCGGCCCTGCGCCGCTACACCGAGAACGCCATCGCCCGCATCCGCGTCAGCCCGGAAGGCCAGGAGGGGCTCAATGCCTTCCTGGAAAAACGCACGCCCGCCTGGCAGGAGCCGCAAGCATGAGCCACAAGCACATCGACACCCTGCTGGTCGCCAACCGCGGCGAGATCGCCTGCCGAGTGATGCGCACCGCCAAGGCCCAGGGCCTGAAGACGGTGGCCGTGCACAGCGCCATCGACGCCAACGCCCGCCATGTTCGCGAGGCCGATATGGCGGTGAACCTCGGCGGCGCCAAGCCGGCCGACAGCTACCTGCTGATCGACAAGATCATCGCCGCGGCCAAGGCCAGCGGTGCCCAGGCCATCCACCCGGGCTACGGCTTCCTCTCCGAGAACGCCGGCTTCGCCCGCGCCATCGAGGCCGCCGGCCTGGTGTTCCTCGGCCCACCCGCGTCCGCCATCGACGCCATGGGCAGCAAATCCGCGGCCAAGGCGCTGATGGACGATGCCGGCGTGCCGCTGGTGCCTGGCTACCACGGCGAAGCCCAGGACGTGGAAACCTTCCGCGTCGCCGCCGAACGCATCGGCTACCCGGTGCTGCTCAAGGCTGCCGCCGGTGGCGGTGGCAAGGGCATGAAGGTAGTCGAGCGCGAAGCCGAGCTGGCCGAGACCCTGGAATCCGCCCAGCGCGAGGCCCAGTCCGCCTTCGGCGACTCGCGCATGCTGGTGGAGAAATACGTGCTGCAGCCACGCCACGTGGAGATCCAGGTATTCGCCGACAGCCACGGCAACTGCCTGTACCTCAACGAACGCGACTGCTCGATCCAGCGCCGTCACCAGAAGGTGGTCGAGGAAGCTCCGGCCCCGGGCCTGACGCCCGAACTGCGCCGCGCCATGGGCGAAGCGGCAGTCAAGGCCGCTCAGGCCATCGGCTATGTCGGCGCCGGCACCGTGGAATTCCTGCTGGATGCTCGCGGCCAGTTCTTCTTTATGGAAATGAACACCCGCCTGCAGGTGGAGCACCCGGTCACCGAGGCCATCACCGGCCTCGACCTGGTGGCCTGGCAGATTCGCGTGGCCCGTGGCGAGGCGCTGCCGATCACCCAGGAACAGGTGCCGCTGATGGGCCATGCCATCGAGGTGCGCTTGTACGCCGAGGACACCGACCACGACTTCCTGCCCGCGTCCGGTGACCTGAAGCTGTATCGCGAGCCGGCCGCCGGCGAAGGCCGCCGCGTGGACAGCGGCGTGGCCGAGGGCGATACCGTATCGCCGTTCTACGACCCCATGCTGGCCAAGCTGGTCGCCTGGGGCGAGGACCGCGAGCAGGCTCGCCAGCGCCTACTGGCCATGCTCGAAGAAACGGTGGTCGGCGGCTTCGCCAGCAACCTGCCCTTCCTGCGCCGCGTGCTGGCCCATCCGGCCTTCGCCAACGCGGAGCTGGACACCGGCTTTATCGCCCGGCACCAGGAACAACTGCTGCCGGCCGTGGCCGAGCTACCGACCGAGTTCTGGCAGCTGTCCGCCGAGGCGTGGCTGCAGAGCGAGGCGCCGCGCCGTAGCCACGAGGACTATCACTCGCCCTGGGCTACCAGCAGCGGCTGGCGCTCCGGCCTGGGCGCGGAAACCGATGTGCATCTGCGCAGCGGCGAGCAACGCCATACCGTGCACCTGCGCGGCCCGGCGCAATCGCGCCTGCTCGGCGAACAGCTGTGGCTCGAGCAGGACGGCCTGCGCCGCGCGCACCGGGCGATCCGCCGTGGCGATGCGCTCTATCTGGAATGGCAGGGCCGCTTGCACGAGGTACGTCGCGTCGACCCGATCGCCGAGGCCGAAGCCAGCCACGCCCAGCACGGCGGGCTGACAGCCCCGATGAACGGCAGTATCGTCCGCGTGCTGGTCGAAGCCGGCCAGACCGTGGAAGCCGGCCAGGCCCTGGTGGTGCTGGAGGCCATGAAGATGGAGCACAGCATCCGCGCGCCCCAGGCCGGCACGGTCAAGGCGCTGTACTGTGGCGAAGGCGATATGGTCGGCGAAGGTGCCGCACTGGTGGAGCTGGAGGAAGCGCTCACCGCGTAGGATGGATATCGCGTAGGGTGCGCCGTGCGCACCACCGAACAGCACGGTGCGCACGGCGCACCCTACGGAGAACATGCATGAACCTGCCGCAACATGTCCGCCTGGTCGAAGTCGGCCCGCGCGACGGCCTGCAGAACGAGAAACAACCGATCAGCGTGGCCGACAAGGTGCGCCTGACCGACGACCTGAGCGCCGCCGGCCTGGGCTACATCGAGGTGGGCAGCTTCGTCTCGCCCAAGTGGGTGCCGCAGATGGCTGGCAGCGCCGAAGTCTTCGCCGGTATTCAGCAGAAACCTGGCGTGGTCTACGGTGCCCTCACCCCCAATCTCAAGGGCTTCGAGGCCGCTGTCGAGGCCGGAGTCAAGGAAGTAGCGGTATTCGCCGCCGCCTCGGAGGCCTTCTCGCAGAAGAACATCAACTGCTCCATCGCCGAGAGCCTGGAGCGCTTCATCCCGGTGATGGAAGCGGCCAAGGCCCACGGCATCACCGTGCGCGGCTATGTCTCCTGCGTGCTCGGCTGCCCCTACGAGGGCGAAGTCGCGCCCGAGCAGGTCTCGGCCGTGGCCCGCGAGCTGTTCGCCATGGGCTGCTACGAAGTCTCGCTGGGCGACACCATCGGCACCGGCACCGCCGGCAAGACCCGCCACATGTTCGAAGTGCTCGGCCGCGACATCCCGCGCGACAAACTGGCCGGGCACTTCCACGACACCTACGGCCAGGCCCTGGCCAATATCTACGCCAGCCTGCAGGAAGGCATCGCCGTGTTCGACAGCTCGGTCGCCGGCCTGGGCGGCTGCCCCTACGCCAAGGGCGCCACCGGCAACGTCGCCACCGAGGACGTGCTGTACCTGCTGCAGGGCCTGGGCATCCATACTGGCATCGACATGGACAAGCTGATCGACGCCGGCGCGCGCATCTGCCAGGTGCTCGACAAGCCAAACGGCTCGCGCGTCGCCCGCGCCCGTCTGGCCGCCCGCTGAACGCCGTCGCTGCGACCAAGGTCAGATTGCCCGATGGCCGAGCCCCGCTAAGCTCGGCCTCTTCCCCCTAGCGAGACTGCCGATGAAAGACGCCTCCACCCTGCGCGACTACCAGCATGTGCGCCTGCTGGCGATCCGCTCGCTGTTCGAGATCGTCGAGCAGTCCAGCGAGGGCACGGTGATCGTCGACAAGGACGCGCGCATCGTCTGGATGAACGAGCGTTACGCCCGCCGCTATGGCCTGGACGACGCCAGCCAGGCCGTCGGCCAGGAGGTGGAAAAGGTCATCCCCGCCAGCCTGCTGCGCCAGGTGGTGGAGACTGGCGAACCGATCCTGCTGGACATGCTCGACACCCCTGGCGGCCCGCTGGTAGTGATGCGCCTGCCGGTGCACGACGATGCCGGCGCGGTGATCGGCGCCATCGGCTTCGCCCTGTTCGACCAGTTGCGCAACCTGGCGCCGCTGGTGACCCGCTTCATGCAGATCCAGGAAGAGCTGGCCTCGACCCGCTCGCTGCTGCAGGCGCGCCAGGCCAAGTACAGTTTCGCCCACTTCATCGGCACCAGCGCCGCCAGCCTGGAGGTCAAGCGCCGTGCCCGGCGTGGCGCGGCTAGCGAGTCGCCGGTGCTGCTGCTCGGCGAGACAGGTACCGGCAAGGAGCTGCTGGCCCACGCCATCCACAGCGCCTCGCCGCGGGCACACAAGCCCTTCGTCAGCGTCAACTGCGCGGCGATTCCGGAGACATTGCTGGAGGCCGAGTTCTTCGGCACCGCGCCCGGGGCCTTCACCGGCGCGGACCGCAAGGGCCGCCCCGGCAAACTGCAAATCGCCCAGGGCGGTACCCTGTTCCTCGACGAGATCGGCGACATGCCGCTGGCCCTGCAGAGCAAGCTGCTGCGCGTACTGCAGGAGAAGGAGTTCGAGCCGGTCGGCTCCAACGAGGTGCGCCGCAGCGACGTGCGCCTGATCGCTGCCACCTCGCTGGATCTGGAAGCTGCGGTGCAAGAAGGGCGTTTCCGCGCCGACCTGTACTACCGCCTCAACGTGCTGCCGATCCAGCTGCCGCCGCTGCGAGAGCGCCTGGACGATCTACCGGCGCTGTGCGAGGCGATCCTTGATGAGTTGCCCGGCCACCATGAGCTGGACGCCGAAGCTCAAACCCTGCTCGCCAGCCACGCCTGGCCGGGCAATATCCGCGAACTGCGCAACGTGCTGGAGCGTGCCGCCCTGCTCGGCGACGAGCCGCGGCTGAGCGCAGATGCGCTGCGCGCGGCGATCGGCCGTGTCGTACCGCCGCCTGCGCCACGCCCGAACGCCGTCGAACCCGGCGCACCGCTCGCCACCGATTTCTACGCCGCCCGCGAGGCGTACGAACGCGAGCTGATCCGCCAGGCCCTGGCCGAGCACGCCGGCAACGTGCCGGAGGCCGCCAAACGCCTGGGGCTGGGCCGCTCGACCCTGTACAAGAAGATGCTCGCACTGGGACTGGCGTCCTGAAATGGAGACGTATCTCCAAATAGAGACTGAAGTCCGACCCGCGTATTTCCGGCCTCCGCTCCAAGCATGTTTCCATATGGAGACAAACGCGACTGAACCACACACCAACCAAACGAAATAAGCCTTTCATTTCAACTAGTTAGCCATCTGGCACGGAAGTCGCTATCTCCTGCCACGCGCCCTCTCCGGTCGCCGACAACAACAATGAATGCCGCGCCTCGACGTGGCGCCAGGAGATAGCTCCATGAGCGTGATCATCGCCCTCGCGGCACTCGCCTTGCTGATGCTCGCCGCCTACCGCGGCTACAGCGTCATTCTCTTCGCCCCCATCGCCGCCCTCGGCGCCGTACTGCTCACCGATCCTTCCGCCGTGGCGCCCGCCTTCACCGGCGTGTTCATGGAGAAGATGGTCGGCTTCATCAAGCTGTATTTCCCGGTGTTCCTGCTCGGCGCCGTGTTCGGCAAGCTGATCGAGCTGTCCGGCTTCTCGCGCTCCATCGTCGCCGCCGCCATCCGCCTGCTCGGCACCGGCCAGGCCATGCTGGTGATCGTGCTGGTGTGCGCCCTGCTCACTTACGGCGGCGTGTCGCTGTTCGTGGTGGTGTTCGCCGTGTACCCGTTCGCCGCCGAGATGTTCCGCCAGAGCGACATCCCCAAGCGTCTGATCCCGGCCACCATCGCCCTCGGCGCGTTCAGCTTCACCATGGACGCCCTGCCCGGCACCCCGCAGATTCAGAACATCATCCCCACCACCTTCTTCGGCACTACCTCCTGGGCGGCGCCGTGGCTGGGCGTGATCGGCACCCTGTTCGTGTTCAGCATCGGCATGCTCTATCTGCGCCGCCAGCTGACGAAGGCCAAGCGCAATGGCGAGGGCTACGGCACCGAGCTGCGCAACGAGCCGGAAACCGCCGAGGACATCGCCCTGCCCAACCCCTGGCTGGCGCTGTCACCGCTGGTACTGGTGGGTGTGGCCAACCTGCTGTTCACCCACTGGATTCCCGCGCTCTACGGCAAGACCCACAGCCTGCAACTGGCCGGCATGGCGCAGCCGGTGACCAGCGAGGTGGCCAAGCTGACCGGCATCTGGGCGGTGCAGGCGGCCTTGCTGCTGGGCATCCTGTTCGTGCTGGTGTGCGGCTTCCGTGCGATCAAGGCCAAGCTGGCCGAAGGCACCAAGACCGCCGTCGGCGGCGCGCTGCTGGCGTCGATGAACACCGCCTCGGAATACGGCTTCGGCGCGGTGATCGCCTCGCTGCCCGGCTTCCTGGTGCTGGCCGATGCGCTGAAGAACATCCCCAACCCGCTGGTCAACGAGGCGGTCACCGTCACCCTACTGGCCGGCATCACCGGCTCGGCCTCGGGCGGCATGAGCATCGCCCTGGCGGCCATGTCCGACACCTTCATCGCCGCCGCCAACGCCGCCAACATCCCGCTGGAAGTGCTGCACCGCGTGGCCTCGATGGCCTCCGGCGGCATGGACACCCTGCCGCACAACGGTGCGGTGATCACCCTGCTGGCAGTCACCGGCCTGACCCACCGCGAGGCCTACAAGGACATCTTCGGCATCACCCTGATCAAGACCCTGGCGGTGTTCTTCGTGATCGGCGTGTTCTACGCCACCGGCATCGTCTGAGGAGACTGTTATGAACCTGCAAGGCAAGACCGCCCTGGTCACCGGCTCCACCAGCGGCATCGGTCTGGGCATCGCCCTCAAGCTGGCCGAGGCCGGCGCCAACCTGATGCTCAACGGCTTCGGCGACAGCGCGGCCGCGCTGGCGGCGGTACGCGCCCACGGCGGCAAGGTCGCTCACCATCCGGCGGACATGAGCAAGCCGGAGGAGATCGAGGCGCTGATCCACGCCACCAAGGCCGAGTTCGGCGGCATCGACATCCTGGTCAACAACGCCGGCATCCAGCACGTGGCGCCGGTGGAGGAATTCCCGGTCGAGCGCTGGGACGCGATCATCGCCATCAACCTCAGCTCCACCTTCCACACCACGCGCCTGGCGCTGCCGGGCATGCGCCAGCGCGACTGGGGGCGGATCATCAATATCGCCTCGGCCCACGGCCTGGCGGCCTCGGCCGGCAAGAGCGCCTACGTGGCGGCCAAGCACGGCCTGGTCGGCCTGACCAAGAGCGTGGCGCTGGAAACCGCCACCACGGGCGTCACCTGCAACGCCATCTGCCCTGGCTGGGTGCTGACACCACTGGTACAGAAGCAGATCGACGACCGCGCCGCCGCGGCCGGCGGCCTCGACCAGGCGCGCCACGACCTGCTGGCCGAGAAGCAGCCGTCGCTGGAATTCGTCACCCCCGAACAGCTCGGCGAACTGGCCCTGTTTCTCTGCAGCGACGCCGCCATCCAGGTGCGTGGCGCCGCCTGGAACATGGACGGCGGCTGGCTGGCCCGCTAGACCTCATTGAACAACAACAAAAGAGGTTTGCTCATGTTTGCTCGCATCACCCACTGGAGCGTGCAGCTGGTCCAGCGCTACCTGCCGTCGCCCTTCGTGTTCTCCGCGCTGCTCACCCTGTTCGTCCTGCTGCTGGCCATGTTCAGCACCCAGCAGGGCCTGCCGACCATGGTGCGCCACTGGCACACCGGCTTCTGGGCGCTGCTGGCCTTCGCCATGCAGATGGCGCTGGTCTTCGTCACCGGCCACGCGCTGGCCAGCGCCCCGCCCCTGCGCCGCCTGCTCGACCGGCTGGCGGCGATCCCGCGCAGCCCGACCCAGGCGATTCTGATGATCACTTTGATCGCGCTGCTCGGCAGTTGGATCAACTGGGGCTTCGGCCTGGTGATCGGCGCCGTCATGGCCCGCGCCCTGGCGCGCCAGGTCAAGGGCGTCGATTACCCGCTGCTGGTCGCCTCGGCCTATTCTGGCTTCCTCGTCTGGCACGGCGGCCTGTCCGGCTCCATCCCGCTGGCGCTGGCCGGCGGTGGCGCCGACGTGGCCAAGGTCAGCGGCGGCGTGATCGAAGCGCCGATCGGCGTGGCACTGACCCTGTTCACCCCGCTCAACCTGACCATCATCGCCCTGCTGGTGATCGGCCTGCCGCTGCTCAACCGCGCCATGCACCCGGCCCCGTCGCTGAGCAAGGTCGCCGACCCCGATCTGCTGGCCGAAGCCCAGGCCGAGGCGCCGCCGCGCGAAACGCCGGCCCAGCGTCTGGACGACAGCCGCCTGCTGGGCCTGGCGCTGGTGGCCATCGCCGCGCTCTATTACGTCGGCCACTTCATGGCCAAGGGCTTCGCCCTCGACCTCAACACGGTGATCGGCATCTTCCTGTTCCTCGGCCTGCTGCTGCACGGCTCGCCGGAACGCTACATGCGCGCCGTGGACATCAGCGTGCGCGGCATCGGCGGCATCGTCCTGCTGTTCCCGTTCTACGCCGGCATCATGGGTATGATGACCGGCACCAACGCCGACGGCGTGTCGCTGGCCGGGCAGATCAGCCAGCTGTTCATCGAGGGCTCCTCGGCCAACAGCTTCCCGCTGCTGGCCTTCCTCAGCGCCGGTGTGGTCAACGTGTTCGTGCCGTCCGGCGGCGGCCAATGGGCCGTGCAGGGGCCGATCATGCTGCCGGCCGGCCAAGCCCTCGGCGTCGATCCGGCCGTCACCGCCATGGCCATCGCCTGGGGCGATGCCTGGACCAACATGATCCAGCCGTTCTGGGCGCTGCCGCTGCTCGGCATCGTCGGCCTCGGCGCCCGCGACATCATGGGCTACTGCCTGATCGCACTGCTCTACTCCGGCCTGGTGATCTCCGGCTGCTTCTACTTTCTCGCCTGATTGGATGTATCGATGAACGCTCCCCTCTGGACCCCCTCCGCCGAACGCATCGCCGCCACCCGCATGGATGCCTTCCGCCGCTTCGTCAACCAGCGCCACGGCCTGCAACTGGCCGACTACCCGGCGCTGCATGCCTGGAGCGTGGATGAGCGCGAAGCCTTCTGGCAGGCCATCGTCGACTTCTTCGAGGTGCGCTTCACCGCCCAACCCGAGGCGGTACTGCGCGAAGGCGCCGCCATGCCCAGTGCCGACTGGTTCCCCGGCGCCACCCTGAACTTCGCCGAACATCTGCTGCGTCGTCGCGACAACCATCCGGCGCTGGTCGCCATCGGCGAGGACGGCTCGCGTGAACAGCTCAGCTACGCCGAACTGGCCGCCCATGTCGCCGGCCTGCAACGCAGCCTGCAGGCGGCCGGAGTCGGCGTTGGCGATCGAGTCGCCGCCTTCATGCCCAATACCTGGCAGACCCTGGTCGGCATGCTCGCCACCGCCAGCCTCGGCGCCACCTGGTCGAGCTGCTCGCCGGACTTCGGCACCCAGGGCGTGATCGACCGTTTCGGCCAGATCGAGCCCAAGGTGCTGATCGCCGCGGCCGGCTACCGCTACGCCGGCAAGAACCTCGACCTGACCGGCAAGCTCAACGAGATCCTCGAGCGCCTGCCCACCCTGCAGCAACTGGTGGTAGTGCCCTACTCCAACCCTAACGCCCAGCCGGACGACTTCGAGACGGCTGCCCCTGTGGCGCTGTGGGGCGACTTCTACCAGGCCGGCGGCGAGCCGCAGTTCACTCAGGTCGCCTTCGAGCAGCCGCTGTACATCCTCTATTCCAGCGGCACCACTGGCGTGCCCAAGTGCATCGTCCATGGCGCCGGCGGCACCCTGCTGCAGCACGTCAAGGAACTCGGCCTGCACACCGACCTGCATGCCGACGACACCCTGTTCTACTACACCACCTGCGGCTGGATGATGTGGAACTGGCTGGTCTCAGGCCTGGCCCTCGGCGCCACCCTGATGCTGTTCGACGGCTCGCCCTTCCACCCGGGCGCCGAGCGCCTGATCGACCTGATCGACGCCGAGAACATCAGCATCTTCGGGACCAGCGCCAAGTTCATCGCCGCCCTCGAGAAGGCCGGCGCCAAGCCGCGCGAAACGCACAAGCTGAGCCGCCTGAAGGCCATCCTCTCGACCGGCTCGCCGCTGGCCCACGAGAGCTTCGAATACGTCTACCGCGACATCAAGGCCGATGTCTGCCTGTCCTCCATCTCCGGCGGCACCGACATCGTCTCCTGCTTCGCCCTCGGCAACCCGGTGCTGCCGGTGCGCCGCGGCGAGTTGCAGTGCAAGGGCCTGGGCATGGACGTGCAGGTCTGGAACGACGATGGCAAACCGGTGATCGGCGAGAAGGGCGAGCTGGTCTGCGCCCGGCACTTCACCTCCATGCCAGTGGGCTTCTGGAACGATGCCGATGGCGAGAAATTCCGCAGCGCCTACTTCGACACCTTCCCCGGCGTCTGGGCCCACGGCGATTACGCCGAGGAAACCGCGCACGGCGGCTTGGTCATCCACGGCCGCTCGGATGCCGTGCTCAATCCCGGCGGCGTGCGCATCGGTACCGCCGAGATCTACCGCCAGGTGGAAAAGATCGAGGAAGTGCTGGAGTCCATCGCCATCGGCCAGGACTGGGACGGCGACGTGCGCGTGGTGCTGTTCGTCCGCCTGCGCGACGGCGTAGCACTGAGCGACGAGCTCAAGCAGCGCATCTGCCAGGTGATCCGCGCCAACACCACGCCGCGCCATGTGCCAGCCAAGGTCATCGCCGTGGCCGACATCCCACGTACCATCAGCGGCAAGATCGTCGAACTGGCCGTGCGCAACGTGGTGCATGGCAAGCCGGTGAAGAACACCGACGCCCTGGCCAATCCACAGGCGCTGGAGCTGTTCCGCGACCTGCCGGACCTGCAGAGCTGACAGGCACTCTAACCACCGGCGGCGCCCCGCTTCGCCGCCGGTACGAATGGAAACAGACGCGGTAATCTCCTGCCACGATCCTCGGCTTGAGCCCAAACGGCCCGCACTCGGACAATCCCGCTGATCACGGATGAGGGGCTGCGCCATGTACCGATTTCCACCGAAAAGAACCGCACTGGTGCTGGACGAGACACTGGAATACCTGAGCGCCGGGGCTGGCGCATTCACGGTGGTGCTGGTCAATGGCTCCGGAGGCCCGATCGAGGGCTGGCACAAGGTATTCGCGCCACTTGCGGGTTTCGCCAGGGTGTTCGCCTACAACAGGGCGGGAATCGGCGGCAGCACCGAGCCCTCCTATCCGCAGCGCGGCACGCACCTGGTACGCAGCCTCCGAGGTGCGCTGCAGGCCGCCGGCGTCGAGCCACCCTATGTGCTGGTCGGTCACTCCTTCGGCGGGCTGATCGTCAACCTGTTTGCCCGCCTGCATCCGAACGAGGTAGCGGCGGTGGTGATGGTCGAAGCGACGGCGCCGCGAGATGTGGCCGTCCTGAAAACCCACGCGACCGGACTGCAGCGCCTGCTGCAAGGCGCGCTGCGCCGGCTCGCGCCAGCCAACCCGAACGCCGAAACCGAGCAGGCTGCGGCCACCGTCGTCGAACTCGAGTCGGCGCCACCCTTTCCGCCCATTCCGCTGACCGTCGTCAGCGGCGGCAAGCCGGCGATGCGCTGGGCCACGGCGCAGCAGGCGCTGGCGGCGAGGGCCAAGCATCAAAGGGAACTGGCCGGATTGTCACCGCTCGGAGAGCAGATCATCGCTGCCGGAAGCGGCCATTTTCCGCAGTTCACCGAGCCGCAGTGCGTGGTGGACGCTATTCGCGCAACCGCTCGGCGCGCCGGCCTGCAGGCCTAGCCGGGGCGGCCCACCGCCAAGGCGCTGGCGGCCGACGGAGCGGCGATGTAGCGCACATGCGTGTTCTTCGAAAACGCGTAGGAAAGGTTCACGCCGAAAAAGCCGCTGTAGCAGCGCGACAAATGGGCTGCATCGGTGAAGCCGGAGCGACGGATGGCCAAGGGCGTCGGCATGCCCTTCAGCACTAGCAGTAGAAAGTCGATCAGCCGGTACCACAGCCGGTGTCGGCGCAGCGGCACGCCCACCTGCAGGCCGAACAGGCGGATCAGGCCTGACTCGGACAGGCCAACCTCCTCGGCCAGTGCCCCGACCGGGATGTTCAGCGAGGCGGTATCACGCAGTCTTTCGATCACGTGGGCGATCCGCGGGTCGCTGCCGGCATCCGTTGCGCCCTGTAGGATCAGGGCTTGCATGCGCCGCTGAGCCTCGGCGAAGTCCGGGGCATCGCCACGCAGGCGGATCAGCTCTGCGATCAACAGGCTCTCGTCGGAAATATCGTGGCAGATGCCATCGCTCATCGCGTTCATCCTGCGGCGCAGCACGGAGCAATCGCCCCTGGCTGCGTCCAGGTAGCAGGCGGCGAAGACGGCGCCCTGGTTATCGATGCAGATGCGGCTGCCGGCCGGTATCAGCAGGCTCCGCGTCGACACCCAGCGCCGCGCACCAGCCGCACGGAAGCTCACCGAGCCCTGCAGGCATACCACCAGCGAGGCCGCCGCCGAATGCAGATCCCGAATGGGCAGCTGGGTCTGGCCGAGGTAGATATAACGCCGACTGGACACATATATCAGCGCCGGCGGACAAGTATTTGGGCACAGTCTGTTAGGCATGGCCATTCCGATATGCGTTCGACATCAGAAAACAGCTCGAGCCTCAACAACTACTTGGCTCGGGAAGTTGATGTCAACGCGCCGACTGCAAACTCATACCCGAGTCGAACTTAGGCATTAACGAGCACGGCGACCATCGGAAGGGTCCGCTATAAGCCGCTGAAACAGGCTCTTCCAGAAGCAGCCATGACACCCCGGCGATACCGACGGAAACGATTGAGGCAGGACGTAAACGATTCGAAACAAACAGCCGACGAATGCACTACAGCCATACGCGTATCAGTCTTCGGAAGTATCTTGCGACTCGGGGAGTTTCTTGTATGAACTGAGCCTGGGTAGCAATTGTTGGTCGGTGGGGCCCTTGCTAGTTTTCAGCGCAGTTCGCTTGTCCCTGGCGAGCTGCAGGACTTTCTGAGAACAATAACGACGAGGCAACCTTATGAAGGCATCCCTTGCTACAGCTGCTCTGTTTGTCGCTTCACTGCTGGTCAGTTCACATGTGTTATCGGCGCCCGGCCCCTCCGCCCCCTGCAGCAACTGCACTCGCGGCCCCAACCCCACCGAAGCCTCGCTGAAGAGCGACCGAGGACCGTTCACTACCGCGCGCTTCTCGGTATCGGGCTTTCTCAAGGGATTCGGCGACAGCACGGTGTACTACCCGACCAATACCACCGGCAGGATGGGCGCCATCGCCGTCATCCCGGGCTATCTGTCCTACGAGAGCAGCATCGAATGGTGGGGACCGCGTCTGGCCTCCCATGGCTTCGTGGTGATGACCATGAACACCAGCACCATCTACGACCAGCCGGATAGCCGCGCCACTCAGTTGAGCAAGGCCTTGGACTACCTGATCGCCCAGAGCAACACCAGCAGTAGCCCGATCTACAACAAGATCGACAGCACCCGCCTGGGCGCCATCGGCTGGTCCATGGGCGGCGGCGGCTCGCTCAAGCTGTCCACCCAGCGTTCGCTCAATGCGATCATTCCCCAGGCTCCCTGGTACTCCGGCAGCAACAGTTTCAACACCATCAAGACCCCGGCGCTCATCCTCGCTTGCAGCGCGGACACCGTGGCCCCGGTGTCGGTACACGCCTCGCCGTTCTATAACCGGATCCCTGGCTCCACGCCCAAGGCCTTCCTGGAGATCTACGGCGGCTCGCACTTCTGCGCCAACTCCGGCTATCCCAACGAGGATCTGCTGGGCCTGTACGGCATCGCCTGGATGAAGCGATTCATCGACTTCGACAACCGCTACAGCCAGTTCCTCTGCGGTCCGAATCACGAGGGCGACTTCGCCATCTCCGACTATCGGCAGAACTGCCCGTACTGACCGGCAAACGAAGGGCGGCCGCCCGCCCTTCTTTAAGTCGCGTCCGTGTCAGATGCCCGGGCGCCCCGGGTCTTCCGGCGGCGTTTCTTCCTCGATGTCTTCCAGTTTGAGCTCCATCGCCCAGTTGGCCGGGGCCGCGGCGGGCGCCGCCTCGGGGGTAGGCGCCGGTGCGGCGGCCTGGGGCGCGGCCGGGTTGTCCTTGTACAGCTTGAGCTTGAGACGCACGTTGTTGGCCGAGTCGGCGTTCTTCAGCGCCTCCTCCTCCTCGATGGCGCCTTCGTTGACCAGGTCGATCAGCGCCTGGTCGAAGGTCTGCATGCCGAGGTTCTTCGACTTCTCCATAATCTCCTTCAGCTCGGAGAATTCGTTGCGCTTGATCAGGTCGCGCACGGTCGGCGTGCCGAGCATCACCTCCACGGCGGCGCGGCGCTTGCCGTCGGTGGTCTTGACCAGGCGCTGAGAGATGAAGGCGCGCAGGTTGTTGCCCAGGTCGTTGAGCAACTGCGGGCGGCGGTCTTCAGGGAAGAAGTTGATGATGCGGTCCAGCGCCTGGTTGGCGTTGTTGGCGTGCAGCGTGGAGATGGCCAGGTGGCCGGTGTCGGCGAAGGCCAGGGCGTGCTCCATGGTCTCGCGGTCGCGGATCTCGCCGATCAGGATCACGTCCGGCGCCTGGCGCAGGGTGTTCTTCAGCGCGGCGTGGAAGCTGCGGGTGTCCACGCCGACCTCGCGTTGGTTGATGATCGACTTCTTGTGCCGGTGCACGTACTCCACCGGGTCCTCGATGGTGATGATGTGGCCGCCGCTGTTGCGGTTGCGGTAGTCGATCAGGGCTGCCAGCGAGGTGGACTTGCCCGAACCGGTGCCACCGACGAACAGCACCAGGCCGCGCTTCTCCATCACCGTCTTGAGCAGCACCTCGGGCAGCTTGAGGTCCTCGAACTTGGGGATCTCCATCTTGATGTTGCGCGCGACGATGGACACCTCGTTGCGCTGCTTGAAGATGTTGATGCGGAAGCGACCGACGGCGGGCACGGAGATGGCCAGGTTCATCTCCAGCTCCTTTTCGAACTCGGCGCGCTGCTCGGCGTCCATCACGCTGGCGGCGATGGCGGCCACGTCGCCCGGTTTGAGCGGCTCCTGGCTGAGCGGCTTGAGCACGCCGTTGAACTTGGCGCAGGGCGGCGCGCCGGTGGACAGATAGAGGTCGGACCCGTCCTGGCTGGACAGGATTTTCAGCATCTGGGTGAGGTCCATCGCGCACGCTTCCGTCTGGATGAGTGGAATCCGCCTATCTCTCCCGAACACCTAGGCAGATTGAAAAGGTAGGCCAGCTTCGCCGGCCAGGCAGGCTGAAAAATGGCGCCATTCTGATGGCGCAGCGAATGCTGGCACAATAGCGCCCTCGCGAAATGAGGACCGCATCATGCCCAAGGCCATGGCCCGCCACATTCTGGTGAAGACCGAGGCGGAAGCAGCCGCCCTGAAGAAGCGCATCGCCGCCGGCGAAGCCTTCGACGTGCTGGCGAAGAAACACTCCACCTGCCCCTCCGGCAAGAAAGGCGGCGATCTGGGCGAGGTACGCCCTGGGCAGATGGTCCGTGCGGTGGACCAGGTGATCTTCAAGAAGGCGCTGCGCGAGGTGCACGGCCCGGTGAAGACCCAGTTCGGCTATCACCTGATCCAGGTTTTCTACCGCGAGTGACCGGGTTCAGGCCCAACCGAGGGTAATGGCCGCCAGCGCCAGGTAGCGGCCGATCTTGGCCAGGCCGACCAGCAGCAGGAAGCTCCACCATGGCTCGCGCATCACACCGGCCACCAGCGTCAGCGGATCACCGATGACCGGCACCCAGCTCAGCAGCAGCGACCAGCGTCCGTAGCGCCGGTAGGTCGCCTTGGCCTGCTCCAGGCGCTGCACGCTGACCGGAAACCAGCGTCGCTCGCGGAAGCGTTCGACGCCGCGGCCGATCGCCGCATTGAGTACCGAACCGAGCACATTGCCGACGCTGGCCACGACGAGTAGCACGACTACTGGCTGCGCACCGCCCAGCAACAGCCCGACCAGCACCGCCTCCGACTGCAGCGGCAGCAGACTGGCGGCGCCGAACGCCGACAGGAAAAGGCCCAGGTAGAGAGAGAGGTCGAGCACGCGCGAGCACCGAAGAAACCGCTCCGCGTTATAGCCTGTTCGCCGACCGGCCGACAGCCAAACCTGTCGAATCCGCGCCAATCACTCTACAATGCGCCCCTTTTTCTCGGGCCATGCGCCCTCGCCCACAGGATTTTGCCGTGATCTCCACCGCCAACATCACCATGCAGTTCGGTGCCAAGCCGCTGTTCGAGAACGTTTCCGTCAAGTTCAACAACGGCAACCGCTACGGCCTGATCGGCGCCAACGGTTGCGGCAAGTCGACCTTCATGAAGATCCTCGGCGGCGATCTGGAGCCTTCCGGCGGCCAGGTGATGCTCGAGCCGAACGTGCGCCTGGGCAAGCTGCGCCAGGACCAGTTCGCCTACGAAGAATTCACCGTGATCGACACCGTGATCATGGGCCACGAGGAGCTGTACAAGGTCAAGGCCGAGCGCGACCGCATCTACTCGCTGCCGGAGATGAGCGAAGAAGACGGCATGAAGGTCGGCGAGCTGGAGGGCGAGTTCGCCGAGATGGACGGCTACACCGCCGAATCCCGTGCCGGCGAGCTGCTGCTCGGCCTGGGCATCCCGCTGGAGCAGCACTTCGGCCCGATGAGCGAAGTGGCTCCGGGCTGGAAGCTGCGCGTGCTGCTGGCCCAGGCGCTGTTCTCCGACCCGGAAGTGCTGCTGCTGGACGAGCCGACCAACCACCTGGACATCAACACCATCCGCTGGCTGGAAAACATCCTCACGGCGCGTAACAGCACCATGATCATCATTTCCCACGACCGTCACTTCCTCAACTCGGTCTGCACCCACATGGCCGACCTGGACTACGGCGAGCTGCGCCTGTTCCCGGGCAACTACGACGAGTACATGACCGCCGCGACCCAGTCGCGCGAGCAGCTGCTGGCCGACAATGCCAAGAAGAAGGCGCAGATCGCCGAGCTGCAGACCTTCGTCAGCCGCTTCTCGGCCAACGCCTCCAAGGCCAAGCAGGCCACTTCGCGCGCCAAGCAGATCGACAAGATCCAGCTGGCCGAAGTCAAGCCGTCCAGCCGCGTCAGCCCGTTCATCCGCTTCGACCAGAATAAGAAGCTGCACCGCCAGGCCGTGACCCTGGAGAAAGTCTCCAAGGCCTTCGACGACAAGGTGCTGTTCAAGAACTTCAGCTTCCAGGTCGAGGCCGGCGAGCGCGTGGCCATCATCGGCCCCAACGGCATCGGCAAGACCACCCTGCTGCGCACTCTGGTCGGCGAGATGGCGCCGGATGCCGGCGAGGTGAAGTGGACCGAGAGCGCCGAGGTCGGCTACTACGCCCAGGACCACGCCCATGACTTCGAGGACGACGTCAGCCTGTTCGACTGGATGGGCCAGTGGACCCAGGGCGAGCAGACCATCCGCGGCACTCTGGGCCGCATGCTGTTCAGCAACGACGAGATCCAGAAGTCGGTCAAGGTCATCTCCGGTGGTGAGCAGGGCCGCATGCTGTTCGGCAAGCTGATCCTGCAGAAGCCCAACGTGTTGGTGATGGACGAGCCGACCAACCACCTCGACATGGAATCCATCGAGGCGCTCAACCTGGCGCTGGAGAACTACCCGGGCACGCTGATCTTCGTCAGCCACGACCGCGAGTTCGTCGGCTCCCTGGCCACCCGAATCATCGAGCTCTCCGAGAACGGCGTGACCGACTTCAGCGGCACCTACGACGACTACCTGCGCAGCCAGGGCGTGATCGTCTGAGGCCCGTTTCGCGAAGCAAAAAGAAGCCCCGCCAGTGCGGGGCTTTTTCATGGACGCAATTCGGAGCCGATCGCAGGGTGCGCCGTGCGCACTACCGCGACGCCCCGGCTCAGGGCCGCCCGAGGTAGTCCATCTTGCCGATGCCCAGGCCGTTGTGGCGCAGGATGGCGTAGGCGGTGGTGACGTGGAAATAGAAGTTCGGCAGCACGAAATGCAGCAGGTAGTCCTCGCCGCTGAATTTCAGCTCGCTGCCCGGCACCTTGATCACGACTTCGCGACCCGCGCCGCTGTCGATCTGCTCGGGGCTCAGGCTCTTGAGGAAGTCCAGGGTCTTGGCGATGCGCGCCTGCAGCTCGGCGAAGCTGCTTTCGGTGTCCGGGAAGCTGGGGACCTCGACACCGGACAGGCGCGCGGCGCAGCCCTTGGCCGCGTCGCTGGCGATCTGCACCTGACGGGTCAGCGGGTGCATGTCCGGCGCCAGACGTGCGTTGAGCAATACGGAAGGATCGATCTTTCTGGCCTCGGCATCGGCCACGGCCTTGTCGAGAATGGCCGAGAGGTTGCCGAACATGCGCACGAATACGGGCACCGAGGCCTGGTAGAGGGACAGCGACATGGGGAAGGTTCCTTTGCTAGGTTAGCCGTCACAGCGACAGGAGGCTGGACATGATGGACGCGGAACAGGTCGCCGCTTACTGCCTGCAGCTGCCGGGTGCGCGCGAGGATCTAAAATGGGGCAGCAACCGGGTGTTCTCAATAGCGGGCAACAAAATGTTCGCCATCCTCGATTTCATGGGCGACGCGCTGGCGTTCAAGGTCGAGCCGGAGCTGTTTCTCGGCTACGTCGACCGGCCGGGCATCCGCCCCGCGCCGTATCTGGCCCGTGCGCACTGGATCAGCATGGCACCGCCCTTCCCCCTCGGTGACGCCGAGCTGCGCGACCTGCTGGCGCGCTCCCACCAGCTGGTGGTGCGCCGGCTGCCGAAGATCCGCCAGGTGGGCTTGCTGCTCGACTAGAGCGGTAGCAGGTGGCCGAGGTAGCGGCCGCCCAGCGCCAGCTGGTCGATCCAGAAGGCCTGGTGCAGCGCGACGATGGCCCAGAACACCAGTTGGAAGGACGCCTTGCGCGTCTTGTGGCGGAACACCTGCTGCGCCACCAGGGCGCCGGGCCAGCCGCCGAGCAGCTCGGCGATGTGCAGGCTGTTTTCCGGCGTGCGCCAGAGCCCCTTCTGCGCGGACTGCTTGTCCAGCCAGTACTGGCAGAAGCTGAACAGGCTGACCAGCGGATAAGCCAGCAGGACCCAGACTAGCCCTCGCTCCAGCAGCGCCAGACCACCCCAGACCGGCAGCACGCACAGCGCCGCCAGCACCAGCAGCTTGAGCGGCAGTTGCTGAATGCTCGACTGCACCGGCCGCTCGCCGCGAGGCGGGCGGGCACGCTTCGCAGCGGCAGCCCTGGCTGGTTTGGCAGACTCCGTCGGCTTGCGGCGAATCGCCGGTCGATCCAGGCTCAGCGCGGCGTGGCGCATATGCTGGGCACGCGGCCGACCCTGGGCATCGCTACCGGCGACATAGACCACCGCGTCGCCAACCTGCGGCCGGCTATCGCCACGCATAGCGGAGATATGCACGAACAGCGGCTCGCCGCCACTCTCCGGCTGGATGAAGCCGAACCCCTTGCCGTCGTTCCAGCTCTTCAGGACGCCACGCTTCTCCATGTCAGCCCTGGGCGTTGCTCCAGTCGATCAGGTGGAACTGCCAGGTGGCCAGGATCAGCAGGCCGAAGCCGATGCGGTACCAGGCGAATACCGCATAGCTGTGGTTGGCGATGAACTTGAGCAGGCCGCGCACGGCGATCATGGCGAACACGAACGACACCACGAAGCCCAAGGCGAACACCGGTAGATCGCCGGGCTGGAACAGGTCGCGGTACTTGTAGCCGGAGTAGACCGCGGCGCCGACCATGGTCGGCATGGCCAGGAAGAAGGAGAACTCGGTGGCGGCGCGGCGCGACAGACCGAACAGCAGCCCGCCGATGATGGTGGAAGCCGAGCGCGAGGTGCCGGGGATCATCGCCAGGCACTGGGCGAAGCCGATCTTCAGCGCCTCCTTCCAGGTCATGTCGTCCACTTCCTCGACCGTCACCTCGTGGGTGCGCCGCTCGGCCCAGAGCATCACCACGCCGCCGATCACCAGAGCCGCCGCCACGGTGACGGCGTTGAACAGGTAGTCGTGGATCAGATCGGCGAAGGCGACGCCGATGACCACCGCCGGCAGGAAGGCGATCAGCAGGTTGGCGGTGAAGCGCTGCGCCTGGCGCTGGCGCGGCACGTTGAACACGGTGATGAGGATCTTGCGGCGGTATTCCCACATCACCGCCAGGATGGCGCCCAGCTGGATGATGATGTTGAAGGCCATCGCCCGCTCGCCGCCGAAACCGAGCAGGTCGGCGACGATGATCTGGTGGCCGGTACTGGAGATCGGCAGGAACTCGGTCAGCCCCTCCACGATGCCAAGAATCAGTACCTGCAGGGCTGTCCACAAATCCATGAATGACCTCGGGCTGGCCCTTTCCGCGAAACGGCCGATAACTAGGTTGGCGCCTGGCACACAGGCAGAAAGCGGCGGGCATGCTACCAGATGGCGCCCCGCCGCGCTGCCTGGCCAACGGTTAATGGCGCAGCTTCTAGACTGACGATTAGCTAGCACGCATTCCAAGAACAAGAACCGGAGCACCGTACATGAGCAGCCTGCGCACCCTCCCCATCAGCCGGCGTCTGTGGCTGATCCTGCTGTCGTCCATCCTCATGCTCCTGGCCCTGACCGGGCTGATGCTGCAGCAGATCCATGACGATCTCTATCGAGCCAAGGCCCTCAAGACTCGCCACGTGGTGGAGAGCGCGCTCGGCGTGCTCAAGCACTACCAGGGCCTGGAGGCCGGCGGCCTGGCCCGCGAGGAAGCGCAGAAGCAGGCCATGGAGGTGATCCGCGGCCTGCGCTACGACCAGGACGACTACTACTGGATCAACGACATGACCCCGGTGATGGTCATGCACCCGACCAATCCCAAGCTGGAGGGCCAGAACCTCTCCGGGCTGAAGGACCCGGACGGTAAATTCCTGTTCAACGAGATGGTGGCCATCGCCAGGAAGCAGGGCTCTGGCCAGGTCGACTACCGCTGGCCCAAGCCGGGCTCCGACGAGCCGGTGCCGAAGATTTCCTACGTCGAGCTGTTCCAGCCCTGGGGCTGGATACTCGGCTCGGGCATCTATGTCGACGATGTACAACAGGAATTTCGCGACCAGGCCCTGCGCGCCGTCGGCATCCTGATCGTCATCACCCTGCTGCTGGGCGCCCTGGTGCTGCTGATCAACCGCAGCATCGCCCGGCCGCTGGACGAGGCGGTCGGCGCCATGGCCAACATCGCCAGCGGCGAAGCCGACCTGACCCGCAGCCTGGATAACCACGGCCGCGACGAGCTGACCGCCCTGGGCGGCCACTTCAATGCCTTCACCGGCAAGCTGCGCGGGGTGATCGGCCAGTCGCTGCAGACCTCCGGCAGCCTGGATCAGGCCGCGCGCGACCTGGGCCAGATCGCCGGCGACGCCCATACCCACAGCCAGCAGCAGTCGCAGCAGATGGAACTGGTGGCCACCGCCATCAACGAGGTCTCCTACGCCGTGCAGGACGTGGCGAAGAACGCCGAGCACGCCGCCAGCGAAGTCCGCCAGGCCGAGCAGCAGGCCCAGCAGGGGCAGCACAACATCGACAGCAGCCTGCGCCAGATCGATCATCTGTCCGAGACCATCGGCCAGGCGGTGCAGGTGATCGAGAACCTGGCCCAGGAGAGCACCCAGATCGGCAGCGTGCTGGAGGTGATTCGCTCCATCGCCGAGCAGACCAACCTGCTGGCGCTCAACGCCGCCATCGAGGCGGCCCGCGCCGGCGAGGCGGGTCGCGGCTTTGCCGTGGTGGCGGACGAGGTACGCGCACTGGCCAGCCGCACCCAGCAGAGCACCCAGGAAATCCAGGGCATGATCGACCGCCTGCAGGGCAACTCGGAGGCCGCGGTCAAGGTGATCAACGCCAGCAGCCAGGCGTCCCGGCAGACCGTTGACCTGGCCCGCCAGGCCGGAGAGAGTCTCGCCCATATCGCCGCCGCCCTGCGCAACCTGACGGGTTTGAACGCTTCCATCGCCAGTGCCACGCTGCAGCAGTCGCACGTAGTCGACGATATCAACCACAATGTCACCCAGGCGGCCACGCTGGCCCACGAGAACGCCCTGGCGGCGGATCGCTCCAGCGAGGCCAGCCAGCGCCTCGGCCAGTTGGCCGGGCAGCTCAACGGGCTATTGGGGCAATTCCGGGTATGAGGTGTCGATGAGCAGTATGGAGCACCAGGAGGTCGATCTCGGCCAGCAACAGAACCAGGACCTGATCTGGGACCTGGACAGCATCGCCCGACGCGAGCTGGCCGAGCGCTTCATCATGCTGTTCGAGAACCGCCTGTGCGTGTATTCGGAGTCCACCCGCCAGCTGTACACCAACTACAACCTGCACTTTCCCAGCGACTACGGGCGCAAGATGGTGGTGCTGCCCAATCCCTACGCCTTCCACGACACCCTGCACGGCATCGACCCGGCTGCGGTGCGCAAGACCGGTCTGTGCGTGCTGCCCGGGGTCGTGCTGGGCAAGCCGGGGCTGCTGCTCACCACGCAGATGAAGGAAGGCAGCCCGGCGCCCAAGACCATGGCCTTCAAGCCGGCGCTGGCGCAGATCATCAGCAACCAGAAGAAAATCGGCGACGTGTTCCTGCCGATCCTGATGAAGGGCGACCTGCGCGAGTTCGACCAGAAGATGCCCTATATCCACCTGCATCGCCTGCAGGTGCAGCGCCTCACCCGCCTCTCCTCGTTCGAGCGCGACGACATCCAGCAGACCATCACGCGCAAGCTGCTGATGCTCTATCGCCAGGCCGATTCGCTGGGCTGTTGATCCGCGCATACCGATTGCTGGCGTCAATAACCTGATATTCACGCCGCTGTGGACGCCCACTGTCTGTGCCGCAGGCCGCGCGGGCGGCCGCGAGCCGCCGTTTCGACAGAGAACTGCGCAATTTTTCGCCATCATGGCCGCTTGCCATCGTCTGCGCGGCTTGGCATAAACGTTCCCCATAAGAAATAACCACAGGGATGTTGATGTCATGCGAGTCCTGCGCCGCGTAGTTGGCCTGATCCTGTTGCTTGCCCTCGGCGCCCTGGCGGTCGTCCTCTACTACATCGCACGGCCCAACCTGCCGGTCTTCGACAAACCGCAGCAGGTGCATTACCTCGACCAGTGGGACGAGCGGGCCCGGCAGACCTACTACTACACCCCCCAGGGCACCACGGTGAAGGGCCTGCGCTACGACTGGTTCACCGCCCTGGAAATGCCCTTCTCCAGGGACAAGTTCGCCCGTCCCGACTACCTGGCCCGTTTCGGCTTCCTCACCGATCCGCGGCAGCAGCCCGGCGCGCTGAACCCCGGCAACCTGCCGGTGGGTTTCGCCCGCCACCAGGACGACGAGGCCGGCATCCACTACCTCGACATCACCTGCGCCGCCTGCCACAGCGGCGAGCTGCGCTACCAGGGCCAGGCCGTGCGAATCGACGGCGGCGCCGCCCTGCACTCCCTGGCCTCCACGGTGCCGACCCTCAAGGGTGGCGGCTTCGGGCAGGCGATGGGCATGAGCATGGCCTTCACCTACTACAACCCGATCAAGTTCAACCGCTTCGCCAGGACCGTGCTGGGCGACAACTACGAGCAGGGCAAGGACCAGCTGCGCGAAGACTTCAAGACGGTGCTCGACCGCCTGCTCGGCACCGCCTTCAACGACTGGCACCGGGGCCTCTACCCGACCGAGGAAGGCTTCGGCCGCACCGACGCCTTCGGCCGCATCGCCAACAGCGTGTTCGGCGACGCCATCGACGAGAGCAACTATCGCGTCGCCAACGCCCCGGTCAGCTACCCGCAGGTCTGGGACATCTGGAAGTTCGACTGGGTACAGTGGAACGGCTCGGCCATGCAGCCGATGGCGCGCAACATCGGCGAGGCCCTCGGCGTAGGCGCCACCCTGCACCTGTTCGACGAGAACGGCGCGCGACTGCCGGAAGACGAGCGCTATCCCTCCAGCGTGCGCCTGCACGACCTCTACACCCTGGAAGAGACGCTCAAGCAGCTGAAGCCGCCGACCTGGCCGGAAGAGGTGCTCGGCAAGGTCGATATCGATCTCGCCAGCCAGGGCCGCGCACTGTTCGCCGAGAACTGCGCCTACTGCCACGCGCCCGACCCGGTGCCGCCGGATCGTCGCCTGGCGCCGGCGCGCGATCCCGAGTGGCGCATGCGCATCGTGCCGACCCGCATCATCGGCACCGACCCGACCACCGCCGACAACATCGCTGATCACCGCTTCGACATTCGTCGGCTGGGCTGGAAGAAGGCGGAGCTGGCCAGGCTGGACGTGAAGCTGTTCGGCGCGGACCTCGAGGAAGTCGACTTCGCCAGCATTTCCAGCGCCAAGGGCCTGGCCTACGTCACCGCGTACGTGGAGAACCGCGCGTACCACGACGCCGGCATCCAGCCCGCCGAGCGCGCGGACATGGACGGCTACGGCCTGGCCATCGGCGTACAGGAGAAGCGCGGCTACAAGGCGCGACCGCTGCACGGCATCTGGGCCACCCCGCCCTTCCTGCACAACGGCTCGGTGCCCAACCTGTTCCAGCTGCTGTCGCCGGTGGTCGAGCGCGACACCCGGTTCTGGGTCGGCAACTTCGAGTACGACCCCAAGCGCGCGGGCTTCCTCACCGGAGAGTTCAAGGGCGGCTTCCTGTTCGACACCGGCGTGACCGGCAACGGCAACCGCGGCCACGAGTTCCGCGACGGTTGCCGCAACGAGGGGGTGATCGGCCGCTTCCTGGAGCCCCAGGAGCGCTACGCGCTGATCGAATACCTCAAGGTGATGGGCGACGCCCGGCTGGAGAGCCGGCTCGAACCCGCCGAAAGCCGCCCATGGACGCCCGGCCCCAACTGCCAGAACAACAATTAAGGATTCGCTGCCATGCTCAAACGCTTCTGGCTCTGGCTCGGCCGCCTCGTCGGCCGTCTGCTGTTGATTCTCGTGGTGGTCGGCGCCCTCGGCTGGGGCCTCGGCGAGGCCTACTACGCCTGGAAATTCTCGGGCCCCGTGTCGACCGAGGAGGAGATTCCCAAGGACGAGGCGGCGATGACCCAGGGGATCATCGAGGACGCCATCCGCATCGTCGAACAGCACCGCGACAACACCCGCGTGCTGCGCGACGCCCATGCCAAGGCCCACGGCTGCGTGAAGGCCGAAATGACCGTGCTGCAGAACCTGGTGCCGGAGCTGCGCCACGGCGTACTGGTCGAGCCGGGCAAGACCTGGCAGGCGTGGATGCGCCTGTCCAACGGCAACGCCTACCCGCAGTTCGACAGCGCCCGCGACGCCCGCGGCATGGCCATCAAGCTGCTCGACGTGCCCGGCGAGAAGCTGCTCAGCAGCAAGGCGACCGCCGGCGACCAGGACTTCGTGATGTTCAACAACTCGCTGTTCTTCGTTCGCGACGTAGCCGAGTACAAGCAGAACTTCGCCGCCCAGGCCAGCGGCCAAAAGATCCGGGCGTTCTTCCCCAGCCTCGACCCGCGCACCTGGGAGGTCCGCCACCTGTTCATCGCCCTGAAGACCCTGGCCCCGGCGCCGGACAGCCCGGTGGACGCCACCTACAGCTCCATCGCACCGTTCAAGCTCGGCCCGAACAACATCAAGTACCGCGTGGTACCGGACCCGCAGAGCTGCCCGCGCTACGAGCTGCCGGAGCAGAACACCGCCCTGCCCAACTTCCTGCGCAATGCGCTGTACCAGCAGCTCTCGCTGGACCGCGTGCCGGCCTGCTTCGCCCTGCAGGTGCAGCGGCAGAATCCGAACTACTACATGCCCATCGAGGACACCAGTGTGGAATGGAGCGAGGACATCTCGCCCTTCGAGACGGTGGCGACCATCCGCGTAGCGGCGCAGGACTTCGATACCCGCGAGCAGAACCTGTTCTGCGACAACCTCTCCTTCAACCCCTGGCACGCGCTGCCGGAGCACCGGCCGATCGGCGGCATCAACCGCCTGCGCAAGGCGGTGTACGAGGCCGTCAGCGTGTACCGCCACCAGCGCAACGCCGCGCCGCAATCCCGGTAGGGTGTGTGATCGCGCGGCCGTAGGGTGTGCTGTGCGCACAGAGTCGGCCGGACAGGCGTGATCGCTCGAGAAGCTCGCCGACGCAGCGACGTCCACCGCGCCGCCGCAAGCGGTGCGCACGGCACACCCTACGGAGTATGGGTAGGGTGCGCTGTGCGCACCGGCAGCTATGGACGCATCACTGCGCGGCCCGACGCGGCCCCATGATCATCCAGTTGAACAGGCCGAGCAGCGGGAACAGCACCAGCAGCGCCACCCAGAGGATTTTCTGCGGACGCCGGCTGGCGCTGCCCAGTACGTGGGACAGGGCCCAGAGCGTCAACAGCAGATAGAGCAGCGCGGGCACGCCGTAGAACAGCCAGTCCGGCAGGTGCATCAGGCGGTCGAACATCGGCATCTCTCCCGGCAACGATTCCCTTCCTTAGGGTTTCTCCGTCGGGCCCGGGTTCAACCTCGCGGAGCGTTTACAGCCGATCCAGATCGATCACCGCAAAGCTCGCCACCGTGTCATGTCCGTCCAGGCTGCCGCCCTCGCGGGCCACACCGACGGTCTGCAGGCCGGCCAGCCGGGCGGCGTCCAGCTCCTGCACCACATCGGAGAGGAACAGGATCTGCTCGGCCGGCAGGCCGATGGCCTCGGCGATGCTGCGATAGGAACCGGCCTCGCGCTTGGGACCGCTGGTGGTGTCGAAGTAGCCGGAGAACAGCGGGCTCAGGTCGCCGGCCTCGGAACAGCCGAAGATCAGCTTCTGCGCCTGCACCGAGCCGGAGGAATAGACGTACAGTGCGTAGCCGTCCCGATGCCAGCGCCTGAGCGCCTCCACCGCGTCCGGGTAGACATGGCCCTTGAGCTGGCCGGCGGCATAGCCCTGCTGCCAGATCATGCCCTGCAGGGCCTTGAGCGGGGTGGCCTTGCGGTCCTCGGCGATCCACTGCAACAGGATCTCGATCACCCGACCCAGGTCAGCCCCGCCCTCGCCGCTTTCGGCACGCACCGCGTCCAGCTGCGCGGCCACGGCCGGCTCGCCGGCGTGCTCGATGACGAATTGCGGCAGGTGCTCGGCGGCATAGGGGAACAGCACGTCGAAGACGAAGCTCACCGCGCTGGTGGTGCCTTCGATGTCGGTGAGGATGGCTTTGATGGGCATGGATGACTCCTGAAAAAGATGACAACGGGGAGGCGATGTCTACGGCCCTCTCCCCTGGCCCCTCTCCCGCAAGCGGAGAGCGGAGCAACCGACTCGTGCAGCGCTGAACTGCGCCGCCCCGTTCATGGAAGAACACCAGGTTCCCGCCCCCTTCCCTTAGCACTCTCTCGTAAATGGAGAGAAACGGGCGACTCGATGCGGTTACACCGCCCCCTCTCCCATGCGTGGGAGAGGGCTTGGGAGAGGGTAAACAGTCCGGCCTCACACGCGGGAAGGGATAGAGCGCCTCAGTCCTCCAGACGCGGAAAACGGCCGGCGATCTCGTCGCCGGTGAAGTTGGCGACCCAGCCCTCGGGGTTGTTGAACAGGCGGATCGCCACGAAGTGCGGGAATTCGCCCATGTCGAACCAGTGGCGGGTGCCGGCCGGCACCGAGATCAGGTCGTTCTTCTCGCACAGCACGGCGTAGACGTAGTCGTCGATATGCAGGGTGAACAGCCCGCGGCCGGCGACGAAGAAACGCACCTCGTCCTCGCCATGGCGATGCTCGTCGAGGAACTTGGCGCGCAGCTCGTCCTTCTGCGGGTGGTCCTTGTTCAGGCTGACCACATCGACGGTGACGTAGCCACGCTCGCTCATCAGTTTGTCGATCTGCGGGCGGTAGGCGGCGATCACCTCGTCCTGGCCGGCGCCGGGCTGGATCGGCGCACTGGCCTGCCAGCGCTCGAAGTGCACGCCGACCTCGGCCAGCGTGGCGGCGATGTCCTCGGCATGGGTCAACACCTTGTTCGGCACGTCGGGGCTGGACTGGTGGTAGACGGTCAGGCTGCTCATGGTCGGTCTCCGGCCCATCGGGCTCATGTTCTGTCGGTGCGTTCGTGCGCACCGGAGGATGGCGTCAGCGCTGCAGGGCGCGCACCTTCAGCTCGCACTCGAAGAGGAATTCGAAGGCCTCGACCTGGCGCAGGCAGTCGGCCATGGTCGCGCCCCAGGTGTACAGGCCGTGGCCGCGAATCAGGTAGCCGACGCAGTCGGCATGCTCGTCGAGCCAGGGTTGTACCCGGGAGGCCAGGCGGGCGATGTCCTGGTCGTTGTCGAAGATCGGCACCAGCACCTGACTCTCATGGGTGGAAATCCCGGCGAAGGCCTTCTGCAACTCGTAATCGGCGAACACCAGGGAATCGGCCAGCGTCATGCGCGACAGCACGGTGGCGTTGACCGAGTGGGTGTGCAGCACGGCGCCGATCTCCGGTTTCCAGCGGTACAGCTGGGTGTGCAGCAGGGTCTCGGCCGAGGGCTTCTTGCCCGGCTCCAGGCTGTTGCCGTCGAGGTCGGTGGCCAGCACGTCGCCCTCGCCCAGCTCGCCCTTGTGCTTGCCGGAGACGGTCAGCAGCGCCTGGTCGGCCGCCAGGCGCGCCGAATAGTTGCTGCTGGTGGCCGGCGACCAGCCGCGGCCGTACAGGAAGCGCCCGGCCTCGATGATCTGCCGGGTCAGTTGTTCACGGTTCATGCCCGCTCCTCGCGCAAACGGATGGCAATGATAAAGGCCGCGGCCAGGGCGACCAAGCTGGCGATGGCGAAGGTCAGGCTCGGACCGAGGCCGACCCAGCTGTAGCCGGCGTACAGCGCGCCCAAGGCGCCCCCGGTGCCGGCCAGTGCCGCATACAGCGCCTGGCCCTGGCCCTGCTGATTGGGGCCGAAGCTGCGCTGGACGAAATGGATGGCGGCGGCGTGGAAGCTGCCGAAGGTGGCGGCGTGCAGCAGCTGGGCGAACAGCAGCACGCCCAGCTGATCGGCCAGGTTGCCCACCAGCAGCCAGCGCAGCGATGCCAGCGCGAAGCTGGCCGCCAGCACCCAGCGCACCGAGAAGCGCGTGAGGATGCGTGCCATGAACAGGAACAGCACGATCTCCGCCACCACACCCAGCGCCCACATCTGGCCGATGAAGCCGCGCTCATAGCCGAGCTGTTCCAGGTGCAGGGTGAGGAAGGTGTAGTACGGCCCGTGTGACAGCTGCATCAGGCAGACACAGAGAAAGAACGCCGGCACGCCCGGACGCAGCAGCTGGGCGAGGAAACCGCCCTCGCCGCCCTGCCCGGCCCGTGCCTGCGGTACCGCGTTGGGCACCCACAAGGTGCCGACCAGGATGCCGGCGAGGATCAGCACCACCATGGCCGGAAACAGTCCCGGGCTGAAGCGCTCGAAGAGCTCGCCCAGGCCGATCACCGCGACGATGAAGCCGATCGAGCCCCACAGGCGAACCTGCGAATAGCGCGCGGTCTGCTCCTGCAGGTGGGCCAGGGTAATCACCTCGAACTGCGGCAGCACGGCGTGCCAGAAGAACGCGTGCAGCGCCATCACCAGGGCCAGCCAGGCGTAGCTCTGGTCGACGAAGATCAGGGCGAAGCTGAGCAGCGTGCACAGCGCGCCGAAGCGCACGATGCGCAGGCGCTGGCCGCTGCGGTCGCCCAGCCAGCCCCACAGGTTGGGCGCCAGGCAGCGCATCAGCATGGGAATGGCTACCAGCTCGCCGATGCGCGCCGGCGAGAAGCCCAGGTGCTGGAAGTACAGCGGCAGGAAGGGCGCGGTGGCGCCCAGCATCGCGAAGTAGAAGAAGTAGAACGCGGACAGCCGCCAGTACGGCAGCGGCTGACCGGTCACAGCTGCGGCAGTACCGGAGTGCTGACTCGCACGTCGGCGTTCTGTGCGCGGTGGCGCAGCAGGTGGTCGAGCAGCACGATGGCCATCATCGCCTCGGCGATCGGCGTGGCGCGGATGCCCACGCAGGGGTCATGGCGGCCCTTGGTGATCACGTCTACCGGGTTGCCGTCGACATCGATGGAGCGGCCCGGAGTGGTGATGCTGGAGGTCGGCTTCAGCGCCAGGTGAGCGACGATCGGCTGGCCGCTGGAAATGCCGCCGAGGATGCCGCCGGCGTTGTTGCTGAGGAAGCCTTCGGGCGTCAGCTCGTCGCGGTGTTCGGTGCCGCGCTGGGCCACGCAGGCGAAACCGGCGCCGATCTCCACGCCCTTGACCGCGTTGATGCTCATCAGCGCGTGGGCCAGGTCCGCGTCCAGGCGGTCGAAGATCGGCTCGCCCAGGCCCGGCATCACGCCTTCGGCGACCACGGTGATCTTGGCACCCACGGAATCCTGGTCACGGCGCAGCTGGTCCATATAGGCCTCAAGCGCAGGCACCTTGTCCGGGTCGGGGCTGAAGAAGGCGTTCTGCTCGACGCTGTCCCAGGTCTTGAACGCAATCTCGATCGGGCCGAGCTGGCTCATGTAGCCACGCACCTGGATGCCCAGGCCGGCCAGCACCTTCTTGGCCACGGCGCCGGCGGCGACGCGCATGGCGGTCTCGCGGGCCGAGCTGCGGCCACCGCCACGGTAGTCGCGGATGCCGTATTTGTGGTGGTAGGTGTAGTCGGCGTGGGCCGGGCGGAACAGGTCCTTGATCGCCGAGTAGTCCTTGGACTTCTGGTCGGTATTGCGGATCAGCAGGCCGATCGGGCAACCGGTGGTCTTGCCCTCGAACACCCCGGAGAGGATCTCGACTTCGTCGTCTTCCTGGCGCTGGGTGGTGTGGCGGCTGGTGCCCGGTTTGCGGCGGTCAAGGTCACGCTGTAGGTCTTCCAGGGACAACTCGATGCCCGGCGGGCAACCGTCGACGATGGCCACCAGGGCCGGGCCATGGCTCTCGCCGGCGGTGGTGACGGTGAACAGCTTGCCGTAGGTGTTGCCGGACATGCAGGGCGCTCCGCGAAATCTGCCTCGAACAAAGGTCGGCGAGTATAGCGCCGGTGCCGGGTCAGTTCACCTGCGAAGGCGCATCGCCAGGCTGCAGTTGCGCCGAAAGCTGCCGATAATGCCTGTACGCACGCCCAAGGACGCCGCGAATGAACGACACCGACGCCCCACAACCCGAAGAACAGGCCGAACAGGCCCCGCAGCCGCATCCCTGGGAGGGGCTGCAGGCCGAACATTTCCAGCTGCTGCGCCTGGCACCGCTGCCGGCGGACCGCAGCAGCGGCCTGCGCCCGCTGCGTTTCGTCCGGCTCGGCCGGGCCGAGCGCCACAGCAGCGCCCAGAGCCTGCTGCGCCTGACGGTCGACCTGCCCGGTCAGCGCCTGCGCCGTGAGCAGAACGTGCTGGAGGTGTGGGTCGACCATCGCAACCGCGAAGTCCGCTTCGGCGCCGACCAGGGCCTGCAGATCGAGCCGCTCGACCGCGGCCTGGGGCGCTTCCTGCTGGCCCAGGGCATCGCCTGGGCACGCCAGCGCTGGGGCAGCTACACGGTCGAAGGCGGCGCCCTGGCGGTGAAGGACGTGCTCAGCGAAGACGCCCGCCTGCGCCGCGATCACTTCCTGCGCATCCAGGGCTTCGACGTGGCCTACCAGGACCTAGCCCAGGTCAAGGCCAGCTACAGCGCCAGCCGGGTCAGCGTGCTCAATCCGGAGTGGAATCAAGACAAGGTGCAGGTCATCGACCTGCTCGACTGCGGCGCCATGCTGCAGCAGGCCGACCAGAACCTGCACGAGCAGCAGGTGAAGATCACCAAGCTGGAGCGCCGTATCGACCTGTTCAAGCGCGAAGACAGCGGCCTGCGCTTCACCATCGCCTGCCTGGTGGCGCTGGCGCTGTTCCAGGCCGGCCTGCTGATCTGGATCGCCACTCGCTAAACCGCGGAGATTCGGGCGCATCGTAGGGCGGCCTCGCTCGCGAAGCGAGCAGCCCGCCAAGACCACTCGATGCCCCGCATTCTGTACCCCGGATGCAATCCGGGGAATGCAGGAAACTCCGCTCCCGGATTGTATCGGGGCTACCAGCGGGCAGCCCGTCCGAGTCTCAGCCCTTGGCTCGCGAGCGGAACAGCTTCTGGTATTCGCGGCATTGCGCCGCCGCCAGCAGAAACACGCCCTGCCCGCCCTGTTCGAACTCCAGCCAGGTGAAGTCCACTTCCGGGTACAACGCCTCGACGTGGACCTGGCTGTTGCCCACCTCGACGATCAGCAACCCCTTCTCGCTCAGATGATCCGCCGCCTCGGCCAGCATGCGCCGCACCAGGTCCAGGCCGTCATCGCCGCAGGCCAGCCCCAGCTCCGGCTCGTGATGGTACTCGGCCGGCATGTCGGCAAAGTCCTCGGCATCCACGTAGGGCGGGTTGGAAACGATCAGGTCGAAACGCTGCCCCGGCAGGCCGTCGAAACCGTCGCCCTGAACGGTGTAGACCCGCTCATCCAGCTCGTGCCGCTCGATGTTCTGATTGGCCACTTCCAGCGCATCGAACGACAGGTCGCCCAGCACCACCTCGGCCTCGGGGAAGGCATATGCGCAGGCGATGCCGATGCAGCCGGAGCCAGTGCACAGGTCGAGGATGCGCATGGGCTCGGTCGGCAGCCAGGGCTCGAAGCGCTGGCCGATCAGCTCGGCGATGGGCGAGCGCGGCACCAGCACGCGCTCGTCGACCAGGAACGGCAAGCCACAGAACCAGGCCTCGCCCAGCAGGTAGGCGGTCGGTACGCGCTCCTCGACGCGGCGGCGAATCAGCGCCAGCAGGTGCTGCTGTTCGTCTTCTTCCAGGCGGCAATCCAGGTAGCCTTCGGCGATCTCGAACGGCAGGTGCAGCGCGCCCAGCACCAGCTGGCGAGCGTCGTCCCAGGCGTTGTCGGTGCCGTGACCGAAGAACAGGCCGGCCTCGTGAAAACGGCTGACGGCCCAGCGGATATGGTCGCGCACGGTGCGCAGGCGGGATGGGGACACGGTGGATACCTCGAAAATCGGTGCGCGATTCTAGCAGGCCGAAGCGCATGTGCTCCCCGGTGTGTCGCTTGCTGCAGGCCGCGGCCGGTCGCACGCACGCGACCGAAGCAGCGGAAGAGGTTCACATATGCGCCTGGCGAGCAGAGAATAGACGCATCGCCGTTACAGGAGCCCACCCATGTCCGACCCCAAAACCCTGTTCCAACTGCTCGGACGCGGTTATGCCCCGGCCACCCTCGGCAAGGCCACTCTGCTGGTCATCGATGCCCAGGAGGAATACCGCAGCGGCGTGCTGCAGTTGCCGGACGTGGCGTCCGCCACCGAGGAAATCGGCAGCCTGCTGCTGGCCGCACGCAACATCGGTGCGCCCGTCGCGCATGTGCGCCATCTCGGCATTCCCGGCGGGCTGCTCGATCCCCAGGGCCCGCGCGGGCATTTCATCGACGGGCTGGCACCGCTGAATGGCGAGCCGGTCATCGAAAAGCGACTGCCCAATGCCTTCGCCGGCACCGACCTGCACGAGCGCCTGCAGCAGCTCGGCCATCTCGACCTGATCATCTGCGGCTTCATGACCCACTCCAGCGTCAGCACCACCGTGCGTGCCGCCAAGGATTACGGCTACCGCTGCACCGTGGTCGACGCCGCCTGCGCCACCCGCGACCTGCCCTATGACGGCGAGCTGATTCCCGCCCGCGCCCTGCACCGCATGGCCCTGGCGGCCCTCGCCGACAACTATGCGATGGTAGTGCCCCAGGCCCGCGCACTGATCTAGGAAGGCCGTTCGCGGCCGCTATCCGCGAGAGGCTTCGCCTCCGCGGGCAGTGACCCGGAACCCCTGCCGACGGGGCCGGTCATAGCGCCGGTAGCCCAAAGGAGAACGGAATGAAGTTGTCCGACGATGGATTCGATGCACGCCGCCTCCGACCGCGCGGCTCGGCGTTCTGGCGCTGGCGTTTTCTCGCCGCACTCGCCGCGCTGTTCGCCGCGTTCGGCGTGATGCTCACCATGGCGGGCGCGGCCACCCTGCTCGGCCGTCCGCCGGCCCTGGGGCCGCTCAACGACAGTATCGGTGCCGCCATCGTCCTGCTGCTGTTCGGCCTGCTCCTGCTGTGGGGCGGCGTCAACGTCTGGCGCCGCTGTCGTCGGCGCATGCGCCGACAGCACGGCAGCGAGCTGAGCATGTCGCCGGGGCTGCTGAAAAAGCGCGGCTGATGCCGGTACACTGGCCTCATCCGTGGAGGCCTTTCATGCAAGACGACGATTTTTCCCTGTTCCATTCCGCCGTGCGCGGGGTCAAGCCGATCAGCCACGATCGGGCCGACACCGGCAAGCCCAAGGCCGACCGCCAGCGCATCAGCACCCTGCGTCAGGCCGCCACGGTGAAGACCGATGAGGTTCGGGTCGATGGCCTCTCCGACCAGTTCGTCATCGATGTGGGCGCCGAGGACGAACTCTACTGGGCCCGCGACGGCGTGCAGGACGGCCAGATGCGCAAGCTCAAGGCCGGCCAGGTGGCCTTCGAAGGCAGCCTGGACCTGCACGGCATGACCGTGGAGAAAGCCCGCGAGACGCTCTGGGAATTCTTCGCCGAAGCCGCCCGCATGGAAGTCCGCTGCGTGCGGGTGACCCACGGCAAGGCCGTGCGCACCGACGGCAAGCGGCCGATGATCAAGAGTCACGTCAACACCTGGCTGCGCCAGCACCCGCAGGTGCTGGGCTTCGCCTCCTGCATCGCCAAGCACGGTGGCGCCGGCGCGGTGTACGTGCTGCTCAAGCGCACCATGCTCGAGGGCCGTGACGAGTTCTAGGTTTCGCAGGAACACCCGTACTGGGCGAGTTGTGAAGCGGCGGTTCGCGCATTCATAAAACTACGCACCGCCTCCCCTCAACTTCACAAATCGCTCCCAGACGTCAGGAGCGGTTTCGAGTTGGGAGACACCTTCTAGTAAAAGGGAAAACTTCGAATTGGCTCTGGCCTCCCGCTCTATACGCTCGATGAACTCGGCCCCATGAAGGAACAACAAATCCTCAATAGGGCCGGCCGCCAACAGCGCTTGCACCTGAGCTGGTGGATCAAGCTGCAGGATGTCGAGAATGGCACTCCAAGCGGCATCTGGGCTGTTAGCCACCAGCCACAGCATTTCATCGAAGGCGATGATGTATGGATTCTCTGGCTCCGAATATTTGCCTTGAAATGAGGCTATCTCGGCCCAGGATATCCAGTCAGTTACAAGCTGCTGCGGGGGATAGGGAGCCATTGGTCGTCCTTGACACCAATCTTGAAGTCACTCTACCCAGTCAGGGTCATCGAAAGCCAAAAAACCACTAGGCTGGATGCATTCGAACGTGCAGAGGGTGTCGTCGTAGCAGTAGTTGCCTGGCGCAAACCTTGTATGCACTAGGATCATTCTATCTAAAGGGGCTGGGGTATTTGGGGATGATGCAAAGGTGAGTACCACGAACCCCTGTCGTCATTGCGAAGGATGTAGCGGGGTACATTTCCAGCAGCAAGCTCGGCCAACGCAATCTGCTGGAGTGCATGAGGAAACTGAGTCCACATCTGGTCGGCAATAGGATCGCCAAGACCTTTGCCGTCCCAGTAGAGCGGGCTTACAGATAGGGTTGTAGGACCAAGCTGTTCGACGGGCATCCAGAGCTCCTTGCCGGACTTTCCCAGATTGGGCAGATTTCTACATTCTGCCACTGTTTATTGGACTGCGATCTGGCTGGAGAGCTAGGTTAATAGTCTTTGAGGCTTTGGGAGCAGAAGTGCTGATTTTTCATAAGGCCTAGCTCTACAGCGGCTCTGTGGCCCGCTTCCACAACTGCCCAGAGCGGACGATCTGGCAGTGATAGCAGGCACTTTGTTTGCCATCTTTGTTGTACCACTCATGTTCACCACCAGCTTTTTCGCAGTCTTCACCCTTGGCCGCGAACCCCAGGTCGATCAGAACCCATGGTAGGTATCCGCGAAGCCAAGTTCTGATTCTGTATGGCTGACGACTCGTGCGCGACATTTGGGCCCTCTCAGCGGAAAAAGATGCAGATTAGGCCCATAGCGAGCATTGCCATGGAGCTCCAAGAGGAGACGCGTGCGGCCCAGAAGGCGAACAGGGCAAGGGGGCTTATAGTGAGGGGAGGCAGCGAAACACATGGCAGTAGAAAGCGGGTATTCAGGGTGCTTACCGTGCTGCTAAGGCCCAGCTCAGGATTACCTTTCTGTAGAAGAGCGGAGCTAGCATCAGGGTCATTTCTGATAGCAAATCTAAGTAGCGCGGCAAATCCGATGGCCGCCAAAATTAGAGCTGTTGCGCCAGCCAGATAGAGCTCAAAACCCTTTGCGTCCATACCTACCTGCGCTCTGTCCCAAAAAGCTCCCTAATCACCAGCTTGCCACATTTTTTGAGCTTAATGATGCCTTGAGATGCCCTGTTTTGCTGGCTTTCAGCATCGACGAGGAAAGGCGCCACTTTTTCGTGCTGCACAGACGCTCTTCGTACGCAAGCTACTGCGCCGGAAAGCGCGGCGCGTACTCTTCCCGTTCCACCCGCAGGCCGTTCACCACGAACGACACCGCGTGGTAGAAGCCGACCAGCAGCAGGCACTCGATCAGTTGCTCGTCGCTGAAGTGCACGCCCAGGCGCCGCCACAACCCTTCATCGACCGAGGCGCTGGCGTGCAGGCTGTCCGCCAGTTCCAGCAGCGCCCGCTCGGCCTCACTCCATAGGCTGGGATCAATACGGCCACTGCAGGTATCGGCGATCTGCTCGGCGCTGAAACCGGCCTTGCCGGCGAACGCTGCCACGTGCACGCCCCATTCGTATTCCGCACCGCACAGCGCGGTGGCCCGCAGGATCAGCAGTTCGCGCTCGCGCAGCTCGATGCTGCCACGGTCCAGCAGGCCGCCAGCGAGCATGCGCTGCAATGCGCGCGGGTTGTGCGCCATGCTGCGGAACAGCTTGAGCGGCGGCATACCCGGAGGCATGACGCGGTCGAACGCGGCCTGGATATCGGCGGCATAGGGCGGGTTCAGCGGTTGTACGCGAGGCTGGTTCATCACGAGGACTCCTGTCATGCTACGAAATAAGTAGCATGCAGACGCTACTCCGCTACTAAAAAAGAAGCAAGGAGCGAGAATGAGCTTTCCCCAACTCGGCGATCCGGTACGCGGCTCCAGCAGCGGCCGGCCGATCATGGCCCTGCTCGACCTGCTCGGCCGCCGCTGGAGCCTGCGCGTGCTCTGGGAGCTGCACCAGGCGCCGGCCAGCTTCCGCGAGCTGCAGGCACGCTGCGAAGGGGTTTCACCCTCGGTGCTCAATACACGCCTGGGCGAGCTGCGCGAGGCACGGTTGCTGGAGAACGGCGAGCGTGGCTACCAGCTTTCCGCGCTGGGCGTGGAGCTGGTACAACGCTGTCTGCCGCTGGCCTTGTGGGCCGAGGACTGGGCCGCCCAGCTACCGCAGCGGCCGGAAAAGTAAACCGCGCTGGCGTATTACGCTCTTGCCAGCTCTCCGGCCGCGCCCTACCCTGCGCCCCTGAGCATCAACCCCCACAGGAAGATCCATGTCCCTGGAACAGCAATACACCGCGATTCTCGGCCAGCTTGGCGAGGACGTTTCCCGCGAAGGTCTGCTCGACACCCCGAAGCGGGCGGCCAAGGCCATGCAGTACCTCTGCCGCGGCTACCAGCAGACCCTGGAAGAAGTCACCAACGGCGCGCTGTTCAGCTCCGACAGCAGCGAGATGGTGCTGGTGAAGAACATCGAGCTGTACTCGCTGTGCGAACACCACCTGCTGCCTTTCATCGGCAAGGCTCATGTGGCCTACATTCCCAACGGCAAGGTGCTGGGCCTTTCCAAGGTGGCGCGCATCGTCGACATGTACGCCCGTCGCCTGCAGATCCAGGAGAACCTCAGCCGGCAGATCGCCGAGGCCATCCAGCAGGTCACCGGCGCCCTGGGCGTCGCCGTGGTCATCGAGGCGCAGCACATGTGCATGATGATGCGCGGCGTGGAGAAGCAGAACTCCTCCATGGTCACCTCGGTGATGCTCGGCGAATTCCGCGCCAACGCCGCCACCCGCAGCGAGTTCCTCAGCCTGATCAAGGGCTGAGCCGCCGCGCGGTACCCGAAAGCCGGCCCTGCGCCGGCTTTTTCATGCCTCAGTGGTCGCGGCCATTCCAGGGCACGACCTTGAACGGCGACAGATCGACCCCGTCCAGGCAGCGCGCATTGACCGCCGCCATCGGGCTGCCATCCGGGCCCTGGGCCTCGCTGAAGGGCGAGCAGCCACAGACGTCGCAGAAGTGATGGGCGATCTTGCGGGTATTGAAGCGGTAGGTCGGCAGCTCGCCGGACGGCGCTTGCAGCTGCAGCTGGTCACGGCCGACGAACCACAGCAGCCCGCCGCGCTTGCTGCACAGCGAGCAGTTGCACTCGGTAAGGCTGTCGATCTCGCCGCTCACGCTGAAACTGATCTTGCCGCAGTGGCAACTCCCTGGATAACGCATGGCCGGCACTCCTGTGCGATGGGACAGGCTGCACGCTAGCTCGCCGGCACCGGGCTCGCCAGGCGAATCGACATCCGGCGCTGCCAAGACGGGACAACTCGGGTACCCTGCCGCCCCTTTCATCACTCAGCAGGAATGAACCGGCGATGCTTATCAAGGCACTGCGGATCGGCCTCGGCCAGATCATCATCTTTCTCGACCTCATCACCCGCCCGCGCAAGCTCAAGCGCAGCCCGCAGGATCAGGCCCGGGTCGAGAGCGCCGCCAGGAATCTTTCGCTGTACCAGTTCCACGCCTGCCCGTTCTGCGTGAAAACCCGCCGCGCCCTGCACCGCCTGAACGTACCGGTGGCGCTGCGTGACGCGAAGAACGACGAAGCCCGCCGCCAGGAACTGCTGGAACAGGGTGGCAAGGTGCAGGTGCCCTGCCTGCGCATCGAGGAGTCCGGCGAAGTGCGCTGGCTGTACAAGTCCAAGGCCATCGGCGCCTACCTGAACGAGCGTTTCGCCGCCCGGTAAGCAGCTGAAGCGGGCCCGCCGGGGCCCGCTCCATCAGACCTCAGCCAAACATGCTCACGTGGCGCGGGTGGCTGGCGACCCGGTCGAGCCAGGCGTTGATCGCCGGATAACCCGAGAGGTCGAAGCCGCCTTCGTCCGCCACGTGGGTGTAGGCGTACAGGGCGATGTCGGCCAGGGTGAACTGGTCGCCCACCAGATACGGCGTGCGCTCGAGCTGCTGCTCCATCACCTTGAAAGCCTTGTGGCCGCCCTTATGGCAGTTCTCGTACTCAGCACGGCGCGCCTCCGGCAGGCCCTGGTACAGCTGGATGAAGCGCGCCACCGCCACGTAGGGTTCGTGGCTGTACTGCTCGAAGAATTGCCACTGCAGCATCTGCGTGCGCAGGCGCGGCTCGGCCGGGAGGAACTCGCTGCCATCGGCGAGGAAGTTGAGGATGGCATTGGATTCCCAAAGGAAGGTGCCATCTTCCAGCTCCAGCACCGGAATCTTGCCGTTGGGATTCTTCGCCAGAAACTCGGCGGTCTGCGTCTCGCCCTTGAGGATGTCGATCGGCAGCCACTGGTACTCGTGACCCAGCAGATGAAGCATCAGCTTGACCTTGTAGCAGTTGCCGGAACGGTAATCGCCGTAGACCTTGAACATCGCTATTGCCCTCCTTGCGCTTCACGGATGACCGCCGCCAGGCGACGCAGGCCTTCGCCCAGCTTCTCCGGCGGCACATGGCTGAAATTCAACCGCAGATGACCGGGGTTGGCATCCGGATCGACGAAGAACGGCTCGCCGGGCATGAACGCCACGTTCTGCGCCATGGCCGGCTGCAGCAGGGTGCGGGTGTCCAGCTTGTCGTTCAGGGTCAGCCAGAAGAACAGACCACCCTGCGGCACCTGCCAACTGGCCAGATCACCGAAGTGCTCCTCCAGGGCCACCTGCATGGCGTCGCGGCGTACGCGATAGAAGTGGCGCAGCTCGGCCAGGTGAGCGCTGTACTTCTCGGTGCCGAACCACTGCAGCGCCTGCCACTGACCGATGCGGTTGGTGTGCAGGTCGGCGGCCTGTTTCAGGCGCAGCAGGTGCGGGAACAGATCCGGGCTGGCGATCAGGAAGCCCACGCGCAGGCCCGGCAGCAGGGTCTTCGACACGGTGCCGGTGTAGATCCAGCTGGTGCGCTTGAGGCGGCTGACGATCGGCGTGGCGCTACCGGCGTCGAACACCAGCTCGCGGTACGGTTCGTCCTCGATCAGGGTGACGTCGAACTCGTCGAGCAGCGCCGCCACGGCGTCGCGCTTGGCCTCGCTGTAGCGCACGGCGGAGGGGTTCTGGAAGGTCGGAATCAGGTAGGCGAAGGCCGGCTTATGGTTCTGTAGGCGCTCGCGCAGGGCCTCCAGCTCGGGGCCGTCGGCCTCCTGCGGCACGGTGATGCAGTCGGCGCCGAACAGCTGGAACGACTGCAGCGCGGCCAGGTAGGTCGGCGCCTCAACGAGAATTTCCGTACCCGGATCGATAAACAGCTTGCTGGCCAGGTCCAGGGTCTGCTGCGAACCGCAGGTGATCAGCACCTGACTCGCGTCGCAGGGCACGCCCAGCTTGCGCGCCTCGGCGGCCACTGCCTCGCGCAGCGCTGGCTCGCCCTCGCTCATGCCGTACTGGCCGATGGAGGCCGGCATCTCGCTCCAGTCCACCTTCGGCAGCATCGGTTCGGCCGGCAGGCCGCCGGCGAAGGACATCACCTCCGGACGTTGCGCCGCGGCGAGGATTTCGCGGATCAGGGAGCTTTTCAGGCGGGCAACGCGTTCGGAGAAGGCCATGGGAGAGTCACCGGTAGCACGGGCAGGATAAATTGGGTCAAACTGTTTGACCGAAACTACGACGCCGGGAATGGATACGTCAATATGCTTGACCTGAAAAAGCCGAGCTCGCAGCAGGCCGCCATGGAAGCCTTTTTCTTCGGCTACCAGGCCTTCACCGCCAAGCCCGACGAGATGCTGGCACGCCGTGGTCTGTCCCGCGTGCACCATCGCATCCTGTTCTTCATCGCCCGCTATCCAGGCCTGAGCGTGAAGGAACTGCTCGGCTACCTCGGCGTGACCAAGCAGGCGCTGAACATCCCGCTGCGCCAGCTGCAGGAAATGTCCATGGTCGAGAGCGTCGCCGCCAGCGACGACAAGCGCAAACGCCAGCTCGGTCTCACCACCGAGGGCGCCAGGCTCGAACAGGCGCTGCGCCGCGAGCAGGCGCGGCTGCTGGAGAAGGTCTTCAAGGACGCCGGCGAACCGGCCGTGCGCGCCTGGCTGGCGATCAACCAGGCCCTGGGCAAGGCCCGCCAGGCCGCCGGCGAGGACTGATCAGGCCGCCTGGCTGCCCTCGAGCTCCTTGGCGCCACCGAAGAACACCAGCGCCGAGGCCACCATGGCCGCGAGCAACGGCAATACGCCGATCATCATCAGGATCACCGAGGCCACCAGCACGCCTGCGGCGACATTCAGCCAGGCCAGGACACGCACGGAGGGATAGGCGTTTACCACCTTGAGCAGCACGATGCCCGTCCACAACATCACCAGCCCAAGCAGTGCGAGCAGCGCGAAATAGGTGATCGAAGGCGCGCCGAGGTTGCTCAGCGACGCTTCGCCCCAATACAGCTGGGCGAGCTCCAGCAGCAGGCTCAGTGCCACGCTCAGCCACACCGGCCAGGTCAGGCCACGGGCATCGAAGCGCGCCTCGAGGAACGCCTTCAGGCGCAGTGCCAGATAGCAGCCCAGCAGCGTGCCCGCCAGGCTCAGCCAATCGCCGACCAGGGTCAGCTCGGGAGCGAACGCCAGGCCGATCACCGCCAGCGTGACCACTACATAGGCCAGGTTGAGCCAGCCGAGCCCCCTGAGCTGCCCCGGATTCCAGCCGGACAGCGGGCGCGGTGCCTGGGCGTCGACCAACTCCACCCGCGGCGCGGCATAGGGATTGTTCTGATCCATCGAGCATTTCTCCTTGTGTAATGGGAACAGTCGCCGCCGGCCCCGTCAGGCTATGAAACTGTACGGCCGTTTGACCGAATCGCTGTACCGCGACGCCCGAGCAGGCTGCGCATAGGCTGCCAGCATCCACGGAGAACCGCCATGACCTCGGAATTGCTGATCGCCTTCGTCCTCTTCGCCTTCGTCACCTCGGTGACGCCCGGCCCGAACAACATGATGCTGCTGGCGTCCGGAGTGAACTTCGGCGTGCGCCGCAGCGTGCCGCACATGCTCGGCATCAGCCTGGGCTTCATGGTGCTGGTGGCCGCCGTGGGCCTTGGCCTGGGCCAGCTGTTCGAGCGGTTCCCGCCGCTGTACACGGCGCTGCGCTACGGCGGCGCCGCGTACCTGCTGTACCTGGCCTGGAAGATCGCAGGCGCAGGCGCCCCGGACGCCGACGGCAAGGCCACCGGCAAACCCTTCACCTTCCTGCAGGCGGCGGCCTTCCAGTGGGTCAATCCCAAGGCCTGGATCATGGCCATCGGCGCCATCACCACCTACACGCCGCAGGACGGCTTCCTGGTCAACGTGCTGCTGATCGCCGCGCTGTTCGCCCTGGTCAACTGCCCCAGCGTCGGCCTGTGGACGGTGGCCGGCAGCCTGCTGCGCCGCTGGCTCAACCGCCCGCGCGTGCTGCGCGCCTTCAACATCGGCATGGCCCTGCTGCTGGTGGCCTCGCTCTACCCTATTCTCAAGGACAGCTTCTGATGACCGACTCGACCATGGACGACTCCCGCCGCCTGCGCCCGCTCGCCGACTCCTCGCCCTCGGCCGTGGTGGCCGGTTTCGTCTCCGCCCTCACCGGCTACACCAGCTCGCTGGTGCTGATGTTCCAGGCCGGCCAGGCCGCGGGATTGAGCGCCGCGCAGATTGCCTCCTGGCTGTGGGCGCTGTCGATCGGCATGGCCATCTGCACCATCGGTCTGTCGCTGCGCTACCGCGCGCCCATCGTGGTGGCCTGGTCGACCCCCGGCGCGGCGCTGCTGATCACCAGCATGCCGGGAGTGAGCTACCCGGAGGCGGTCGGTGCCTTCGTGCTCTGTGCGGTGCTGCTCGCCCTCCTCGGCCTTTCCGGTGCGTTCGAGCGGGTGATGCGCCACCTGCCGGCCTCTCTGGCGGCGGCGCTGCTGGCCGGCATCCTGTTCCGCATCGGCAGCGAGATCTTCGTCGCTGCGCAGACCAGCACGCTGCTGGTGCTGGCCATGTTCTTCAGCTTCCTGCTGTGCAAGCGCCTGGTGCCGCGCTATGCGGTGATGGTCGCGCTGATCGTCGGCGCAGCCGTGGCCGGCGCGCAGGGCATGCTCGACTTCAGCCGTTTCGAACTGGAGGTGGCGGTGCCGGTGTGGACCACGCCGAGCTTCTCCCTCAGCGCCGCGATCAGCATCGGCATCCCGCTGTTCGTGGTGGCGATGGCCTCGCAGAACATCCCCGGCCTCGCTGTGCTGCGCGCGGATGGCTACGACGTGCCGCCCTCGCCGATGATCGCCACCACCGGCATCGCCTCGCTGCTGCTGGCGCCCTTCGGCTCCCACGGCATCAACTTGGCGGCCATCAGCGCGGCCATCTGTACCGGTGCCGAGGCCCACGAGGACAAACGCAAGCGCTACACCGCAGCCCTGTGGAACGGCGTGTTCTGCGGCATAGCCGGGATCTTCGCCGCCACCCTGGCTGCTCTGTTCGTCGCCCTGCCCAGCGCCCTGATCCTGTCCATCGCGGCGCTCGCCCTGCTCGGCTCCATCGGCAACGGCCTGGCCCAGGCGATGAGCGCGCCGGCCGAGCGCGACGCGGCGCTGATCACCTTCATGATCACCGCCTCGGGCATGACCCTGCTGGGCATCGGCTCGGCCTTCTGGGGCCTGATCGGCGGTGCCGTAACTCTGCTGATCCTCAACGGGCGCAGACGCTGATCCGCCGCAAATGAAAAGCCCGGGCAGGTCCCGGGCTTTCTTATTTGCGGCTGGGTTCAGGCGGCCTGGGTCTCCTCGGCCGCCAATTCCTTGCCGTGAGCGAAGTTGACCCACCAGCCGAAGGCCGCGGCGGTGAAGAACATGATGAAGCTGTAGATCGCCGCCGGCACCGCCATTGTGGCGTTGTTCAGCAGCATCGGGCTGAGCGCCAGGGCGATGGCCAGGGTGCCATTGTGAATGCCGATCTCCATGCCGATGGCGATCGCCTGGCGCCGCGGCAGCTTCATCAGGCGCGGCACGCCGTAGCCGACGGCGAGGCTGATCAGGTTGAACAGCAGCGCGGCCAGGCCCACCACCGGGGCGTAATCCAGCACGGTCTGCCAATCCTTGACGAAGGCCAGGACGATGACCAGCACCAGGAACAGCGCGGAGATGATCTTCACCGGCTTCTCCATCGCCTGAGCGAACCCCGGGGCCAGCTTGCGGATGATCATGCCGATGGCCACCGGACCGAGGACGATGGCGAACACCTGCACCACCTTGGCGAACTGCAACGGAATGGCCTGGTCGCCCTCCATGAAGTGGGCCAGCGACAGGTTGACGATGAAGGGCATGGTGAGGATGGCCACCACCGAGTTGACCGCGGTCAGGGTCACGTTCAGCGCCACGTCGCCGTGGGCCAGGTGGCTGTAGAGATTGGCCGAGGTGCCGCCGGGCGAGGCGGCCAGCAGCATGAGACCGACCGCCAGGGCCGGCGCCAGGCCGAAGCCCTTGGCGATGAGGAAGCACACCAGCGGCAGCAGGAGCAGCTGGCAACCCAGGCCGATCAGCACCGGCTTGGGAAATTTCACCACCCGGGCGAAGTCCGCCAGGGTCAGCGACAGGCCCAGGCCGAGCATGATGATGCCCAGGGCGATGGGAAGGAACGTGGTGGTCAAGGCACTTGCGGTCATTGTTATTGTTCTCCGGAACGATCCAGCGGCGATTCTTGACGAGTCGGCTAGCCCATGTAACTGGCTTTGTGTGCCAAATGATTACCTGGGCGCCAACGAAAAAGAGCGCCTCGCGGCGCCCTTGTCTCTTCAGATCGCAGTGGCCCCGCCGTCCACGGCCAGGCTGTGGCCGGTGGTGAAGGCGGCCGCATCGCTGCAGAGGTACAGCACCGCGGCGGCGATTTCCTCCGGCTTGCCGATGCGGCCGACCGGGTGCATGGCGGCGACGAACTCGGCCTTCTTCGGGTCGGCCTCGTAGGCACGGCGGAACATGTCGGTGTCGATCACCGCCGGGCATACGGCGTTGACGCGGATCTTCTTCTTCGCGTACTCGACCGCGGCGGACTTGGTCAGGCCGATGACCGCGTGCTTGGAGGCGGCGTAGATGCTCATCTTCGGCGCCGCGCCGAGGCCGGCGATGGAGGCGGTGTTGACGATGGCGCCACCGCCCTGGGCCAGCAGCAGCGGCAGCTGGTGCTTCATGCACAGCCACACGCCCTTGACGTTGACGCCCATGATGGCGTCGAACACGGCCTCGTCGCCGTCGGCCAGCTTGCCTTTCTCGATCTCGATGCCAGCGTTGTTGAAGGCGTAGTCCAGCCGCCCGAAGGCCGCCACCACCTGCTCCATCAGCGCCTTGACCTCGGCGTCGCGGGTCACGTCGCATGGCACGAAGAGCGCTTCGCCGCCGACGTCGCGAATCGCCTGGACGGTACCTTCGCCGCCCGCCACATCGACGTCCGACACCACCACCTGCAGGCCTTCGGCAGCGAATGCCAGTGCGGTGGTACGGCCGATGCCGGCGCCGCCGCCGGTGACCAGGGCGACCTTGCCCGAGAAAGTCATGCTCATGTCTGCATCCTCGCAGGAGTGGAAATGAGCGGAAGTCTAGCCAGCGCGGCCGCGGGCAAGCAGCACTATCAGAGTGCGATGTGCCGGATCATCCAAAGGAATGATGAAGCCTACCGGCGCTTCATCACTCTTCTGGATGCGGGCGGGGTCAGCCCAGCTGCGCGACGATATCGTCCAGCGCCTTGGCCGGGTCGGCGGCCTGGCTGATCGGACGGCCGATCACCAGGTAGTCGGAGCCGGCCTGCAAGGCCTGAGCCGGGGTGAGAATGCGGCGCTGGTCATCGCTGGCGCTGCCGGCCGGACGGATGCCGGGGGTGACAAGCTGCAGCCCTGGCTGGGCGATCTTCAACGCCGGGGCTTCCTGGGCGGAGCAGACCAAGCCATCCAGCTTGGCTTCAGCGGCCAACGCGGCCAGACGCAGCACCTGCTCCTGAGGCGCCACGTCCAGGCCGATGCCGGCTAGGTCGGGTTGTTCCATGCTGGTCAGCACGGTCACGCCGATCAGCAGCGGCTTCGGGCCGTTGAACTGGTCCAGCGTCTCGCGGCAGGCCGCCATCATGCGTAGGCCGCCGGAGCAATGCACATTGACCATCCATACGCCCATCTCGGCGGCCGCCTTCACCGCCATGGCGGTGGTGTTGGGGATGTCGTGGAATTTCAGGTCGAGGAACACCTCGAAGCCCCTGGCCTGCAGGGCCTCGACCACCGCCGGGCCGCTGCGGGTGAACAGCTCCTTGCCCACCTTGACCCGGCACAGCTTCGGGTCGAGCTGGTCGGCCAGCGCCAGGGCGGCATCACGGGACGGGAAATCGAGGGCAACGATGATCGGGGTCTGGCAGGACATGAGGGGCTCACGGCGGGCTGAAAACGCCGCGCATTGTAGCGGAAGCCGCGGCCGTGGTCAGAACACCTTGTCCAGTGCCAGCGCGGTCATGAAGCCGCTCAGGGTGATCAGCCCGGTCAGCGCATGGGTCTCGGCGAAGGCCTCGGGAATCATGCTGTCCACCAGCATGCACAGCACGGCGCCGGCGGAGAAGCCGAGGACGAAGGCCAGCCAGACATCCGGCAGCCCGGCGAACAGCCTCGGTCCGGCCATGGCCGCCAGGCCCGAAAGCAACACGATCACGCCCCACAGGCCGAACACCCAGGCCCGGCTGCGGCCCTCTTCTCGCAGGCTGGCGGCGCTGGCCAGGCCCTCTGGCAGATTGGAAAGGAAGATCGCCACCAGCATCACCAGGCTGACCGAGCCGCCGTCGAGCAGGCCGAGCCCCAGGCCCAGGGACTCGGGAATGCCGTCCAGAAAGGCCCCGGCGGCGATCAGCAGGCCCAGCATGGCGCCCTGGCCGCCGCTCTGCAGGTGCTCCAGCCCGCGACTGGCGAGGACGAACACCAGCCCGCCGCAGAACATCCCGCCCAGCGTCGCCAGGTGCCCGCCCATGCGCAGGGCGTCCGGCAACTGCTCGAAGCAGACGGCGGCGATCAGCACGCCGCTGCCGTAGGCCATGATCGAGGCCACGGCCTTGCGCGGCAGCCTGACCAGCAGCCCGATCGCCGCACCCAGCAACAGACTGCTCGCCGCCAACCAGCCCCACAGGCCGACCTGCAGGGTCGTGTTCCAGGTCATGCGTTCCCCCATTCACCATGACAATGCTTTCGCAACGGAGCGCCGAGGGTAGACTGTCGCCCCCTTTCCGACCAGGCAGCAGTCATGGCCCGTCTCCAGCTCGATTTCTCCCGCCAGCAATTCTGCTACAGCACCCACATGACCGTGCGCAGCACCGACATCAACGCCAGCAACCACCTGGGCAACGACGCCATGATCTCGATGATCTCCGAGGCCCGGGCGCGCTTCCTCTTCGAGTTCGGCATCAAGGAGGCGGACCAGCAGCACGGCATCATCGTCACCGACCTGGCCACCATGTACCGCGCCGAGTCGCACTCGCGTGACCAGTTGCTGTTCGAGGTCGGCGTCATGGACTTCAACCGCTATGGCGGCGACATCATCTTCCGCATCACCCGCCCGGCGGACGGCACGCTCATCGCCCTGGCCAAGTCCGGCTTCGTGTTCTTCGACTACGTGCAGAACAAGGTGGTGCCGATGCCGGAAGAGTTTCGCGCGACCTTTCCGGATGTGAACTGGCTGGACTGAAAGAAGAAGCCTGGCGGACTCAGCTGCCACGGGCACTCTCGCGTAACCGCCAGCCCAGGCGGTCGATGGCGTCAGTTTGATCAATCATCTGGTTCTGGGACACTCACCCTGTTGACGGACCCAAACGAGGCACATCGATGACCCTGTTCCAGGCACGCCTGATGGTGATTCTGCTGGGCGTGGCCCTTCCCTATCTGGCGCGGCTTCCCGGTGGCCCGGACTGGCTCGGGCAGTACACCGACACGAGCGTCGGTGGCTGGATCTTCCTCGGCGCCTTCAACGCCATCGCCTGGGGCAGCATCCTCGGCATCAGCCTGCTGTATCACTGCCCGCAGCCCCTGTTGCTGCCATCGGTGCTCGGCTTCGGCTACCTGGCCTGGGCGCACTACTCCCTCGATCTCGCCGCGGATGCCCAGGCCGCCCTCGGCATCATCTTCATCCCAATCTACGCGCTGTTGCCCATTCTCGCCGGCGGCGCGGCGGGATATGCGCTGGACCGTCGCCTCAGGCAACGCAATTGACCGTCGTCGAATAGCGGCGTCGCATCGGTCGTTGCCGCCGCTCACCGCCTCAACTCAGTGCGCACCACCCACCGTGCGCACGGTATTGAACCAGCGACATTGCCACCCTTCGCTGTAAGCCACTGATTTGCCAATCAATCCTGCCTTGGCCCGACTATTGCTCAAGCGCTGACAGGGCATCCAACGGCGGTTGCCACCGAAACGACAAAGGCGTCGCACCTACTCCGCTCTGGCGGCCAGTGGTGCGGCGCCTTTTGCGTTTCAGCCCCAGTGACTGGGGCGGTCGGCGCCCGTGATCCGGGCCCGGCCGGTAACTCTCGAAGAGCCGGCTCTCGATCTCGCGAGCCGGCTCGCAACCTGGCTGTGGCTTCGGCCACGGGCCTGGTGCCACAAGCGCCGGGCTCTCCCGCCCCGGCGAGGCGACGTGCCCACGATCGCGTCACCTCGCCGCTGGCGGGACTCTTCTCAATGACGAGGTGTTGGATGAATACGAGTTTCTGGAAAGCCGGCCACGCACCGACGCTGTTCGCCGCGTTTCTCTACTTCGACCTGAGCTTCATGATCTGGTACGTGCTCGGCCCGCTGGGCGTGCAAATCGCCACCGACCTGGGCCTGACCACCCAGCAGCGCGCGATGATGGTCGCCACGCCGATCCTGGCCGGCGCCGTGCTGCGCCTGGTGATGGGCCTGCTGGCCGACCGCACTTCGCCCAAGACCGCCGGGCTGATCGGCCAGGTGATCGTCATCTCCGCCCTGGCGGTGGCCTGGCATCACGGCATTCACAACTATGAGCAGGCGCTGCTGCTGGGCCTGTTCCTCGGCTTCGCCGGCGCCTCGTTCGCGGTAGCCCTGCCGCTGGCCTCGCAGTGGTACCCACCGCAGCACCAGGGCAAGGCCATGGGCATCGCCGGCGCCGGCAACTCCGGCACCGTGCTGACCGCCCTGTTCGCCCCGGGGCTGGCCGCCGCCTTCGGCTGGGGCAACGTGTTCGGCCTGGCGCTGATCCCGCTGGTGCTGACCCTGATCATCTTCGCCAGCGTGGCCAGGAACGCCCCCGAACGCCCGGCGCCGAAGTCCCTCGGCGACTACCTCAAGGCCCTCGGTGACCGTGACAGCTGGTGGTTCATGTTCTTCTACAGCATCACCTTCGGCGGATTCCTCGGCCTGGCCAGCACCCTGCCCGGCTACTTCCACGATCAGTACGGCTTCGACCCGATCAAGGCCGGCTACTACACCGCGGCCTGCGTGTTTGCCGGCAGCATGATGCGCCCGCTGGGCGGCGCCCTGGCCGACCGCATCGGCGGCATCCGTTCGCTGCTGATGATGTACACCTGCGCCTCGATCTGCATCGCCGCGGTGGGCTTCAACCTGCCCAGCGCCTACGCCGCGCTCGGCCTGTTCGTGGTCGCCATGCTCAGCCTGGGCGCCGGCAACGGTGCGGTGTTCCAGCTGGTGCCGCAGCGTTTTCGCAAGGAGATCGGCGTGATGACCGGGCTGATCGGCATGGCCGGCGGCATCGGTGGCTTCTGTCTGACCGCAGGTCTGGGGGCCATCAAGCAGTCCACCGGCGATTACCAGCTGGGCCTGTGGCTGTTCGCCAGCCTGGGCGTGCTGGCCTGGTTCGGCCTGCACGGCGTCAAGCTGCGCTGGCGCACCACCTGGGGCAGCGCCGCGGTCACTGCCGCCCGCGTCTGATCCACCCGCCGGGCGCCTCGTGCGCCCGGCGTTCGCCGCAGGACGGTTGCGACAAAGGCGGGGCGGTCACGGACTCCCTCGCACTGGTCAGGAAAGGTGGAGTGGCAACACTCCTGGGAGCCGGGCGGCTCGGCCTTTGTCTCAACCGACTTGAATACCTCGGGCGCCTCGGTGGCGCCCTTCGCACGAGAGAGCCCTCATGGCCTTGCAACTGAGCTTCGGCGAAGCCACCGCCACCGGCCCGCGCGCGGAAAACCAGGATGCCATCCGCGTGGTCACCCCGGCGCCGAGCCTCGCGGCCAGCAAGGGCTTCCTGTTCGCCCTGGCCGATGGCGTCAGCCAGTGCGCCGACGGCGGCCTGGCCGCCCGTGCCACCTTGCAGGCCCTGGCGCTGGACTACTACTCGACGCCCGAGACCTGGGCCGTGGCCCAGTCGCTGGACCGCCTGCTGGTCGCCCACAACCGCTGGCTGCAGGCCAACGGCGGCGGCCAGCCGCTGCTGACCACCCTCTCCGCCCTGATCCTGCGCGGCCGCCGCTTCACCCTGGCGCATGTCGGCGATTGCCGTGCCTACCGCTTGCACCAGGGCCAGCTGGAACGCCTCAGCGAGGACCATGTGTGGGAGCAGCCGGGCATGCAGCACGTGCTCAAACGCGCCCTGGGCCTGGACCAGCATCTGGTGGTCGACTACCTGGAGGGCGAGCTGCGCGAGGGCGAGCGCTATCTGCTGGTCAGTGATGGCGTCTGGTCGACCCTGGGCGACGCCGGCATCCGCAGCCTGCTGCAGGACGAGAGCGACCCGGCTGCGGCCTGTAACGCACTGGTCGCCGCCGCTCACCTGGCCGGCAGCCAGGACAATGCCAGCGCCGTGCTGGTGCAGGTCGACGAGCTGCCGGACAACGACTTGGCCGATACGCTCGCCCAGCTGCAACAGTGGCCGCTGCCGCCGCGGCTGCGCGAAGGCCAGGAGTTCGAGGGCTGGCAGATCGAGCGCGTACTGGCGGAATCGCGGCAATCGATGGTCTATCGGGTGCGCGATGGCCAGGCACGGCGCTGGCTGCTCAAGACCCTGCCGGCCAGCCGCCACGACGAGGCCCAGGCCGGCCCGGCATTGCTGCTGGAGGAATGGTTCCTGCGCCGCGTCGCCGGGCGCCACTTTCCCGAGGCACACCCGCTGCCGCAGCGCCAGCACCTGTACTACGTGCAGCGCGAATACGCCGGCCAGACCCTGGCCGAGCACCTGCGCCTGAGCGGCCCGCTGGGCCTGCCGGAGTGGCTGGACCTGGCGCCGCGCCTGCTCAAGGCCCTCGGCCTGCTGCACCGGCGCAACATCCTGCACCGCGACATCAAGCCGGAGAACCTGCTCTGGTGCGACGACGGCGAGCTGCGCCTGCTCGACTTCGGCCTGGCCTACTGCCCCGGCCTGTCCCGCGACGAGCAGCACGCCCTGCCCGGCACGCCCAGCTACATCGCCCCGGAGTCCTTCGCCGGCGCCGCCCCGGACCGCCAGCAGGACCTCTACGCCGCCGGCGTCACGCTCTACCGGCTGCTCACCGGCCACTACCCCTACGGCGAGATCGAGGCGTTCCAGCATCCGCGCTTCGGCAGCCCGGCGGCGCCCAGCCGTTACCGCCCCGATCTGCCGGCCTGGCTCGACGACTGTCTGCTGCACGCCGTCGCCGCCAGCCCCGACGAGCGCTTCGAGACCGCCGAGGAATGGCTGCTGGCCCTGGAGCACGGCGAGCGCCAGGCGCTCAGCGTACGACCGCGGCCGCTGCTCGAGCGTGAGCCGCTGAAGGTCTGGCGCGGCGTGGCCCTTGCCTCGCTGCTCGCCAATCTGGTGTTGCTGGTGCTGTCGCTGAACTAGCGCAGCGGTGCACCACAAGGGCGCGAGCCGCCTTAAACGGGTGCGATTCTCGAGGCTGAAAAGCGCCAGAAACATGGACCCAGGCCCCGTCAGCCGCGGCTTTAATGACTTGGCACGGCACCTGCAAAACAGACCTCGAGACTACATAACGGCAGTGCCCTCAACGTTGAAGGTGCTGCCTCCCGACAGATCGGGACCAGGACAAAGGCGTCCTCGCTAGGCAGCTAGCGGGACGCCTTTTTTGTTGCTCACGATTTTTACGCAGGAGATGGCCGGCATGAACAAGCTCAAGCTGGTGATGGTAGGCAACGGCATGGCCGGGGTCAGGACCCTGGAGGAGCTGCTCCGGCTCGCCCCCGATCTGTACGAGATCACCGTGTTCGGCGCCGAGCCGCATCCCAACTACAACCGCATCCTGCTCTCCCCCGTGCTGGCCGGCGAACAGACCTTCGACGAGATCGTGCTCAACGGCGTCGACTGGTACGAGCGCCACGGCATCGACCTGCGCCTGGGCCGCAAGGTGGTCGCCATCGACCGCAAGAAGCGCCAGGTGATCGCCGATGACGGCAGTACCGCCCAGTACGACCGGCTGATTCTGGCCACCGGGTCCAATCCCTTCATCCTGCCCGTGCCGGGCAACCGCCTGGACGGCGTGATCGCCTACCGCGACATCGCCGACACCGAGACGATGATGCAGACCGCCCGCACCCACAGCCACGCCGTGGTGATCGGCGGCGGCCTGCTCGGCCTGGAGGCGGCCAACGGCCTGCGCCAGCGCGGCATGGACGTGACCGTGGTCCACCTGGCCGATTGGCTGCTGGAGCGCCAGCTGGACCGTACTGCGGGCGAACTGCTGAAACAGGCGCTGGAGGCCCGCGGCATCCGCTTCCGCCTGCGCGAACAGACCGAGGAGCTGCTCGACTACGGCACCGGCCGCGTCTGCGCCGTACAGTTCAAGAGCGGCGACACCATTCCCGCCGACCTGGTGGTGATGGCCGCCGGCGTGCGCCCCAATACCGAACTGGCGGAGAAGGCCGGCTTGCCCTGCAACCGCGGCATCCAGGTCGACGACTGCCTGCAGACCTACGACCCGCGCATCTACGCGGTCGGCGAATGCGCCAACCACCGCGGCATCGCCTATGGGCTGGTCGCGCCGCTGTACGAACAGGCCAAGGTCTGCGCCAACCACCTGGCCATGCTCGGTACCGCCCGCTACCAGGGCTCGGTGACCTCGACCAAGCTCAAGGTCACCGGTATCGACCTGTTCTCCGCCGGCGACTTCATGGGCGGCGACGGCACCGAGAGCATCATCCTCTCCGACCCCATCGGCAGCGTGTACAAGAAGCTGGTGATCAAGGATGACGTGCTGGTCGGCGGCTGCCTGTACGGCGACACCCTGGACGGCGCCTGGTACTTCCAGCAGATCTGCGGCGGCGCCGACATCAGCGGCGTGCGTGACCATTTGATGTTCGGCCAGGCCAGCATCGATGCGGCCGGCCTGATCAGGGAAGCCGCCCATGCCTGAGGTCGCGCTGCCGGCGAACCGGATCACCGTCGCCACCTGCTGCTACTGCGGCGTCGGCTGCGGCGTGCTGATCGAGCACGACGGCGAGAAGATTCTCGGCGTTCAGGGTGATCCCCGCCATCCGGCGAATCACGGAAAGCTGTGCAGCAAGGGCTCGACCCTGCACCTGACCGGCGACCTGGACGCCCGCGCCCTGTATCCCGAGCTGCGCCTGGGCAAGGGCCTGGCACGCACCCGCGCCGACTGGGACAGCGCCCTCGACCACGCCGCCAATGTCTTCGCCGAGACCATCCGCGAGCATGGCCCGGACAGCGTGGCCTTCTACATCTCCGGGCAGTTGCTGACCGAGGACTATTACGCCTTCAACAAGTTGGCGCGCGCCTTGGTCGGCACCAACAACATCGACAGCAACTCGCGCCTGTGCATGAGCTCGGCGGTGGTCGGCTACAAACGCAGCTTGGGCGCCGACGCTCCGCCCTGCAGCTACGAGGACATCGAACAGGCCGACTGCCTGCTGATCGCCGGCAGCAACATGGCCTACGCCCACCCGATCCTGTTCCGTCGCCTGGAAGCGGCCAAGGCCGCGCGGCCGGAGATGCAGATCATCGTGGTCGACCCGCGCCGCACAGACACCTGTGAGCTGGCCGACCTGCACCTGGCCATCGCCCCGGGCACCGACGTCGCCCTGTTCCACGGCCTGCTGCACCTGCTGCTGGCGAACGGCGATTACGACCCGGCCTATATCGACGCCCACACCGAGGGCTTCGAAGCCCTGCGCGAGCTGGCCGCCGACTACCCGCCGAGCGAAGTGACGCGTCTGTGCGGCATCGACGAGGCCGACCTGCGCCGCGCCGCCGAGATGATCGGCAAGTCGGCTGCGTTCTTGTCGCTGTGGTGCATGGGCCTCAACCAGTCCACCGCCGGCAGTGCCAAGAACAGCGCGCTGATCAACCTGCACCTGGCCACCGGGCAGATCGGCAAGGTCGGCGCCGGCCCCTTCTCCCTCACCGGCCAGCCCAACGCCATGGGCGGCCGCGAGACCGGCAGCCTGAGCAACCTGCTGCCCGGCCACCGCGAGGCCAGCAATGCCGAGCACCGCGCCGAAGTCGCCCACTACTGGGGCGTGGACGGCCTGCCGGAGAGCACCGGGCTGTCCGCCATCGAACTGTTCGAGGCGGTGCGCGAAGGCAAGATCAAGGCCCTGTGGATCGCCTGCACCAACCCGGCCCAGTCCCTGCCGGACCAGCAGAAAGTCCACGAGGCCCTGGCCGCCTGCCCCTTCGTGGTGGTGCAGGAAGCCTTCTTCACCACCGAAACCTGCCACTACGCCGACCTTCTGCTCCCAGCCGCCAGCTGGGGAGAAAAAGAAGGCAGCGTGACCAACTCCGAGCGGCGCGTGACCCACGTGCGCCGCGCCGTGCCAGCGCCCGCAGAGGCGCGGCCGGATTGGGCGATCGTCTGCGACTTCGCCCGTCGCCTGGAACAACAGCTCCGCCCCGGCCTGCCCAGCCTGTTCGACTTCGACCGCGCAGAAATGCTGTTCGAGGAATACAAGCACCTGACTCAGGGCCGCGACCTGGACCTCTCCGGTCTCAGCTACGCGATCCTGGACGACCAAGGTCCGCAACAATGGCCGTTCCCGGCCGGCGCCCAGCAGGGCACCGCACGATTGTACGGGAACGGCATCTTCCCCACCGCCAGCGGCCGCGCGCGCTTCGTCGCCGATCCGTTCGTACCGGCCAGGGAACGCCAGGAGAGCGACTTCCCGCTGCTGCTCAACACCGGGCGTCTGCGCGATCAATGGCACGGCATGAGCCGCACCGGCACCGCGGCACGGCTGTTCGGCCACGCCCCCGAGGCGGTGCTGAGCCTGCACCCGGACGAGCTGCGCCAGCGCGGCCTGCAGCCCGGCGAGCTGATCCACCTGCGCAGCCGCCGTGGCGGCCTGATCCTGCCGGTGCAGGCCGACGACGCCCTGCAGTCGGGCCAGGCCTACCTGCCGATGCACTGGGGCGACCGCTTCCTCAAGGGCCTGGGCACCAACGTGCTGACCCAGCCGGCGTTCGACCCGCTGTCCAAGCAGCCGGAGCTGAAGATCAGCGCCGTGCAGGTGGAGCGCGCCGAGCTGCCCTGGCAGTTCTTCGCCCTGATCGAAGGCGATGTGCAGAGCCGCTTCGAGGCCCTGCGCCCACTGTTCGAACGCTTCGCCTACGCCAGCCTGACGCCAACCGGCCGCGAGCAGCGCCCGGCCCTGCTGATCAAGGCTGCTGCCGAGGCGGCGCCGGACGCCGACCTGCTGGCCGAGATCGACAGCCTGCTCGGCGTCGACCAGGGCCCGGTGCTGGCCTATGACGACGCCAAGCGCCGCGTGGGCAAGCGCGTGCGCATCGAGGGCGGGCGCATCGTCGCCGTGCGCCTGGCCGGCGAAACCGCCGCCCGCGACTGGCTCAAGGGCCTGTGGGAACAGGGCAGCACCGATGCCGACCTGCGCCGCTGGCTGCTCGCCCCGCTGGCCACCCCGCCGGGTGGCGGCATGAAGGCCAGCAAGGTGCTGTGCAACTGCATGAACGTCAGCCAGGACGCGGTGTGCGCCGGTATCGAGCGCGGCCTGGACCTGGACGGGCTCAAGCGCGAGCTGAAGTGCGGCACCAGCTGCGGCTCGTGCGTGCCGGAAATCAAACGACTGCTGGTCACCCATGTGGCCGCCGTCGCCGTGGAAGCCTGAGGAGTAGAACCATGAATGCAAAAGTCTGGCTGGTAGGCGCAGGCCCTGGCGATCCGGAATTGCTGACCCTCAAGGCGGTGAAGGCCCTGCAACAGGCCGATATCGTGATGATCGACGACCTGGTCAACTCCGCCGTGCTGGAGCACTGCCCGGATGCCCGTGTCGTGCCGGTGGGCAAGCGCGGCGGCTGCCGCTCCACTCCGCAGGCCTTCATCCATCGCCTGATGCTGCGCTATGCGCGCCAGGGCAAGTGCGTGGTGCGCCTGAAAGGCGGCGACCCGTGCATCTTCGGCCGCGGCAGCGAGGAAGCCGACTGGCTCACCACACACGGCGTGGACGTGGAGATGGTCAACGGCATCACCGCAGGTCTCGCCGGTGCCACCCACTGCGGCATCCCCCTGACCCTGCGCGGCGTGGCCCGCGGCGTGACCCTGGTCACCGCCCACACCCAGGACGACAGCAGCCTCAACTGGCAGGCCCTGGCCCAGGGCGGCACCACTCTGGTGGTGTACATGGGCGTGGCCAAGCTTCCAGAAATCCGTGAAAGCCTGCTGGCCGGCGGCATGCGCGCGGACATGCCGGTGGCGATGATCGAGAACGCCTCGCTGCCGCAGCAGCGCGAGTGCCGCAGCACCCTGGCCGCCATGCAGCAGGCCGCCATCGATTTTGCGCTGAAGAGTCCGGCGATCCTGGTGATCGGCGAAGTGGCGTCGCAGCAACAGATTCAAGCTTTGGCAGAAATTGCCTGATCCCCTTCGCTCCTGCGGAGTAGTGCTTAGCCCGGCCGGTTTGGCCGGGCTTTTTTTTGGTTCAAGAAGGAGTGAGGCCTGGACTCCGGACTGGCAAGGCTGTGTGAGGCTGAGGGGATTTGATTTCAAGCCGATTGCCGAGCATGTAGATACTTCCTGTTTCGCCCCTTTCGGGCGACTCACTTTTCTTTGTTTGCGCAAAGAAAAGTAAGCAAAAGAAAGCGCCCCCGACATCCGGCCCCGCCTGCGGCGGGGGTCCCTCCTTCCGGTGCCGCTCCGGGGGCCGGCATACACGGGCCATCCCTGTCCCGCTATGCCTCTCGCCGCGTCCCTGCGGCTCGCTCCCCTACGCAACACCTCCACTCGGCCTCCTGACGGGGACTCGGACTCCGAGTTGCTTGGGTGTTTTCTTTCGCTCTTGGATTTCTCATGCGAACCATCAGGCAGCACCAAACGCCCCTTCAGGAGGGTGAGTGGAATCGCTGCGTAAGGGGTTGAGCGGCATGGAAGCCGCGAGAGGCGCGATGGGCCAGGGATGGCCCTTCGCGACGTGCCCCTGGAGCGGCGATGGAGCGAACGAACCCGGAGCGAAGCGCAGGGCCGTATGCAGGGGCAAGCGTTTTGCCTACTTTTCCGCGACTGGAAAAGTAGGTCGCCCGGGAAGGGCGAAACGGGAAGTATCGGTAGGCTCGATAATCGGCTTGAAAGCAAATCCCCTCCAAGCTCACACAATCTTGCCAGCGCGGTATCAGAGCTCCCCATTCCAAGATGCTCAACTGGCCTGCTGGTGCCAAACCACCCCTTCACGCCGCTCGCCCCAGGCCCCGAAGTGCGCGCCGTAGACACTCTCCACCGAAGCGCGCTTGATCTTCAGCGTCGGCGTCAGGAAGCCGTTGTCCACCGCCCAGACCTCGGATACCAGCACCAGCCCGTTGAGCTGCTCGTGCTTGTCCAGCACCTGATTGGTCTCATCCAGCAGACGCCTGAGACTGCCCTCCAGATGCTCACGCGGCTCCTTGCGCCCCGCCTCGGACAGCACACACAGGGCCAGCGGTTGTGGCAGGCCGTCGCCCACCACGCAGACCTGCTCGATATGGCTGTGCACGGCCAGGCGGTTCTCGATCGGTGCCGGGGCCACATACTTGCCCTTGCTGGTCTTGAAGATTTCCTTGATCCGCCCGGTCAGGCGCAGGTTGCCGTCCGCGTCCTGCTCGCCCTTGTCGCCGGTGCGCAGGAAGCCGTCCTCGGTCATCGCCTCGGCGGTCTTGCCCGGCTCCTTGTAATAGCCCTGCATGGTCGAGCCGCTGCGCACCAGCACCTCGCCCACTTCGCTGATGCGCACCTCGACACCCGGGTTGTTCTGGCCGATCCAACCCTTCTTGAAACGGCCGGGGCGGCACACGTGGGAATAGCCGCAGTTCTCGGTCATGCCATAGACCTCCTGCAACTCCAGGCCCAGGCGGCGATACCAGGCCAGCAGAGCATCGGGCACCGGAGCGGCGCCGGACAGGGCGAAACGCACGGCGTCGAGGCCCAGGCCGCGCAACACCTTGCGCCCGACCAGCCGCCCGATCAGCGGGATCGACAGCAGGCGGTCGAGCTTCTGCGCCGGCATCTTCGAATACACACCCATCTGGAACTTGGTCCAGATCCGCGGCACGCCGAAGAAGATCGTCGGCCGGGCACGCCGCAGGTCTTCGAGGAAGGTGTCGAGACTCTCGGCGAAGTACACGGTCATGCCGCTGTACAGCGAGTTGAGTTCGATGAACATGCGCTCGGCCACGTGACACAGCGGCAGGTAGGACAGCCCCCGGTCCTGCTCGCTCACGCCGAACAGCTCGGTGGCCTGGCTGGCGGTGAAGCCGAAATTGCCGAAGTTGTGCATCACGCCCTTGGGCATGCCGGTGGTGCCGGAGGTGTAGATGATGGTGGCCAGCTGGTCCGGCTGGTTGCGCGGCTTGTCCTGAATCGGCGCGCAGGCCTGCAGGTCGCTCCACAGGCGGTCGAAGGTCCCCTCAGCGTGCAGCGGCAGGGCCACGGTGGTCACGCTCTCCGGTACGCCGGGCGCCATGGCCGGCCAGTCGTCCAGCTTGCCGATGAATGCCACTTTCGCCTCGGCATGCTCCAGTACCTGACGCACCGATTCGGCGGTGAGGTTGGGATACAGCGGCACCGAGACGTAGCCGGCCATCCAGATGGCGAGGTCGGTGACGATCCAGTGGGCGCAGTTCTTCGAAATGATCGCGATCTTGCTGCCCTGCTCCAACTCCAGGCTGCGCAGCCAGGCCGCGGCACGCCGCGCCTGCTCGCCGACCTCGGCCCAGGTCAGCTGCTCCACCTGCCCGCCGGCCAAGGGCTGGATCAGGTAGGTCTTGTTCGGGTGACGCGATTCGCGTTCGAAGAACGCTTCGAGCGGCAAACGGACTGCACTGGCCACGGGGCCTCCTTGTTTATTGTTTTTGTCACAGGGAGCAACCAAGCACTTGCTTGGTTGAATATTCCATGCGTCAGGAGGTGCGGCAAGTGAAGAAATGTTACAGAGCGCGGAGCCGCTCTACTGCGGGTGATGAAGGCCGACGAGATGCATCAGGCCGGGCACGGGCTCGCCGTCCAGTTCCACCAGGCTGGCGGTGTGCAGACCCAGCGGCTGCTGCAGATGACCGTCGATCAGCAGGCCGGAGAGATTGCCCAGCAGCGGGTTGTGGCTGACCAGCAGGGACTCCCCCGGAAAGCCGTCCAGGTGGCCGGCCGCCTCGCGCACGGAATCGTCCGGCGTCGCCCAGTTCACCGTGGTCAGCGGCAGTTTCAGGCCCAGCACCTCGCGGACGATCTCGGCGGTCTGCTGGGCGCGCAGATAGGGGCTGACCAGGATGTGCGTCAGCGGCCGGCCGCGCAGGTGCTCGGCGCTGCACCGCACTTCCTTGCGGCCACGCTCGGTGAGGGCGCGCTCCGCATCGCTACGCGCGCGCGGCTCGGCCTCGCCGTGGCGGAGCAGCCAGAGGGTCACAGCTTGGGTTCTTCGTCGCGCACCGGGTGCGGCGCCGGCGGCACGACGTGCGGCTCGTTGTCTTCCGGCGCGCGCGGGGTCGGCCAGTCGGCGAACGGCCAGGGCTTCTCTTCGGTATTGAAGGTGCCGAAGCGGCCGATCTGCTGCAGGTACTGGCTGAGGCTGTCGCCGAAGCCCTGCAGGGAGCCGCTGGGCGCACCGTAGAACAGGCGGTAGCCCAGCTGCAGCAGGACCACGCAGCCGAGGACGATCTCGGCCAGTTGCCAGACGATGGCGAAGATCACCATCCACAGAATGCGCAGGGCGATGGATTCGTGTTCCAGTTCCTTGGTTTCGTTGCTCATGCCGCTCTCCTTCTCAGAAGCCGCTAGGGGAAATGAAGTCTACGTCGGTCTTGGGCTCGCCACGCATCAGCGCCTGGATCACCTGATCCAGCGTGCGCCCCTCGAACAGGATGGCATGCAGGCCGGCCACCAGGGGCATGTAGACCTGCAGCTCCTCGGCCTTGTTCTTCAGCACCTTGAGGGTGTTGACGCCTTCCGCCACCTCGCCCAGGCGCGCCACCGCGTCCTCCAGCGACAGGCCTTCGCCCAGGGCGTAGCCGACCTGGTAGTTGCGGCTCTTCGGCGACGAACAGGTGACGATCAGGTCGCCCACCCCGGCCAGGCCGAGGAAGGTCATGGGATTGGCGCCGAGCGTGACGGCGAAGCGGGTCATCTCGGCCAGGGCACGGGTAATCAGCATGCTCTTGGTGTTCTCGCCCATGCCCAGTGCGGCGGCCATACCGGCGATGATGGCGTAGACGTTCTTCAGCGCGCCGCCCAGCTCGACGCCGAAGCTGTCGCGGCTGGCGTAGACGCGGAAGGTGCGGCCGTGCAGCGCGGACTGCACCCGCTCGCAGAGCGCTTCGTCCTCGCTGGCGATGACCGTGGCGGTCAGCGCGTGTTCGGCGATCTCGCGCGCCAGGTTGGGTCCGGACAGCACACCGATGCGCGCCTGCGGCGCCACCTCGGCGAGGATCTGGCTCATCAGCTTGAAGCTCTCGGCCTCGATGCCCTTGGTGGTGCTCACCACCAGCTTGCCGGCGAGACCTGCGGCCACCGGTTGCAGCGCCTGGCGCAGCGCCGACGACGGCAGCGCGACAAACACCAGCTCACAGGCGGCCAGCGTGGCCGGCAGGTCGGTGACCGGTTCGATGCCGGGCAGCAGCTTGATGCCCTTGAGGTAGCGCGGGTTCTCGCGCCGCGTGCGCATGGCCTCGGCCTGCTCGGGATCACGCATCCATTGCAGGACACGCTGGCCGTTGGCGGCCAGGAGATTGGCAAGAGCGGTGCCGAAGCTGCCGCCGCCCAGTACTGCAACGGGTAGTTGCTCGGTCATAGGAAATCCAAACGGGCCATCGAAGGCGGATGCCGCATTATCACGAAGGCTCGGCCGACCGGCCAGTCCTGCGCGTGACCCGCGCACTGGCAAAGCCGGGCTTCTCGGTTAACATGCGCCTGTCATGCCAGAGAGAACAAGGCCGTTCCGTGCGCGTTCATCCCTCCTCCCCGCCCGTCCCCGTCCACCCTCTCCGCAGCGTTTGGGGCGGCGTTTGATGTTCGGCCGCAAGTGGGACATCCACACCCGCACCCAGCTGATCAGCGTCGGCCCAGCCCTGCTGCTGACCCTGCTGCTGACCGGTTTTTTCACCCATACGCGGCTGCAGGACCTGCGCTACGAGATCAACCAGGCCGGCCAACTGATGGCCAACCAGCTGGCGCCGGCCACGGCCCACGGCGTGGCCATCGGCGATGTCCAGGTGCTGGAGACGCTCCTGCGCGCCACCCTGCAGACGCCCAACGTGCGCTTCCTGGAAGTGCGCGACCGGGCCGAGAACATCCTGGTCTACGTCGAGCGTAGGGTCGACCAGCCCGCATCCCGGGTGGACATCTTCCATGCGCCGATCCGCCGCGAGCATGGCACTACCGACGACTATCTGGGGCGCGTCGTGGTGGGCATGTCCGACGAGGCCTTCACCAGCCGCCAGCAGGGCATCCTGCTCAAGGCCACGCTGCTGGCGCTAATCGCCCTGGTGCTGACCTTCTTCCTCGCACGCCAGCTGGCGCGGCGTCTGGCGCAGCCGCTGAGCGCCATGGGCCAGGCGCTCGAGTCGATCAAGGCCGGCGATTACCGCACCAGCCTAGCGGAAACCGACAGCGGCGAGCTGGGCGATCTGGCACGCCACATCAACGCCCTGGCCGCCGAACTGGAACGCGCCGGCCGCGAGCAGCGCGAGGCTATGCAGCAGCTAATCCAGACCCGCGAGGAGGCCGAGCAGGCCAGTCGCGCCAAATCCGATTTCCTGGCGATGATGAGCCACGAGCTGCGCACGCCCATGAACGGCGTGCTGGGCATGCTGCAGCTGCTGGAAACCACCGAGATGACCCAGGAGCAGGCGGAATACGCGGCCCTGGCCACCGAGTCGACCGAACACCTGCTCAAGGTGATCAACGACATCCTCGACTTCTCGCGTATCGAGCGCGGCGCCCTGGAGCTGGAGCGCATCCCCTTCAGTTTGCTGGACCTGCTGCTCGGCTCCATCCAGGTGTTCCAGCACAGCGCCCAGCAGCGCGGCCTGTACCTGCGCCTGGACAACCAGGCGGGGCTCGAGGATTTCGAGGTGCAGGGCGACCCGACCCGCATCCGCCAGATCCTGGTCAACCTGCTGGGCAACGCGCTGAAATTCACCGAGGAAGGCGGCATCCGCATCGAGACCCGCTGGCAGCCGCTGGACAACGAGGTGCTGTGGTTCACCTGCGCGGTGCACGACAGCGGCATCGGCATCGCCCCGCAGCGCCTGGAGCACATGTTCGATGCGTTCCAGCAGGCGGACACCTCGATTTCCCGGCGCTACGGCGGCACCGGCCTGGGCCTGTCCATCGCCCGCACCCTGGCCGAGCGCATGGGCGGCACCCTGCACGCCGCCAGCACGGAAGGCAGCGGCTCGGTGTTCACCCTGGAGATCCCGCTGCCCTTCAGCCCGCGCACTCTCACCAGCCCGGCCACCGCACGAGACGAGACGCCTGCCGGCGAGGGCCAGGAAGTAATGCTGGTGGAGGACAACCCAGTCAACCAGACGGTGATCGAGGCGATGCTGCGCAGCCTTGGCTATCAGGTAGCGCTGGTGGGCGACGGCGCGCAGGCGGTGCAGGCCTTCGACGCGCGCCGCTTCGTCGCCGTGCTGATGGACTGCCGCCTGCCGGTCATGGACGGCTACGAGGCGACCCGGCAGATCCGTCGCATCGCTCCGGAAAGCGGCACACCGATCATCGCCCTGACCGCCAATGCCCTGCAGGGCGATCGCGAGGCCTGCCTGCAGGCGGGGATGAACGATTACCTGGCCAAGCCGTTCAAACGTGCCGATCTGGAGCGTGTGCTGCTGCGCTGGGTGGCCAAGCGCAACGCGGCGGAGCCATCATCACCGGATGATGGCGAGGCCCGGCGATGATCTGCGGCAACAACTTCCGGTATACAGATGTTCACACTGGGCTGTGACTTTCACCATGACGCAACAGTCTATGACTAGTCTGCCGCTACACAAGAACATCAGCGGCACAGCTTAGCCCCGTCGAGCGGGGACCATTGAGGAGTTCGCATGACCAAGCAAAACGCCTATACCCGGGAAGACTTGCTCGCCTGCAGCCGCGGCGAACTGTTTGGCCCTGGTAATGCGCAATTGCCCGCCCCCAACATGCTGATGATCGACCGCATCGTGCACATCAGCGAAACCGGCGGTAAATACGGCAAGGGCGAGATCGTCGCCGAACTCGACATCAACCCGGACCTCTGGTTCTTCGCCTGCCACTTCGAGGGTGATCCGGTAATGCCAGGCTGCCTGGGCCTCGACGCCATGTGGCAGCTGGTCGGCTTCTACCTCGGCTGGCAGGGCAACCCGGGCCGCGGCCGCGCCCTGGGCTCGGGCGAGGTGAAATTCTTCGGTCAGGTGCTGCCGACTGCGAAGAAACTCACCTACAACATCCATATCAAACGTACCATCAACCGCTCGTTGATCCTCGGCATCGCCGACGGCAACGTGGCCGTCGACGGTCGCGAAATCTACAGCGCCGAAGGCCTCCGCGTCGGCCTGTTCACCTCTACCGACAGCTTCTGAAGGACATTTCCGCATGCGTCGCGTCGTGATCACTGGCCTGGGCATCGTTTCCTGCCTGGGCAATGACAAGGACACCGTTTCCGCCAACCTGCGCGCCGGCAAGGCGGGTATCCGCTTCAACCCGGAATACGCCGAGAAGGGCCTGCGCAGCCAGGTATCCGGCTCTGTCGACCTGAACCTGGAAGAGCTGATCGACCGCAAGGTGCTGCGCTTCATGGGTGACGCCGCCGCCTACGCCTACCTGGCCATGGAGCAGGCGATCAAGGACTCGGGCCTGAGCCTGGAGGACATTTCCAACCCGCGCGTCGGCCTGATCGCCGGCTCCGGCGGTGCCTCCACCCTGAACCAGATGGAAGCCATCGACACACTGCGCGAAAAGGGCGTCAAGCGCATCGGCCCATACCGTGTGCCGCGTACCATGGGCAGCACCGTGTCGGCCTGCCTGGCCACGCCGTTCCAGATCAAGGGCGTGAACTACTCCATCTCCTCCGCCTGCGCCACCAGTGCTCACTGCATCGGCCACGCCATGGAGCAGATCCAGATGGGCAAGCAGGACGTGGTGTTCGCCGGCGGCGGCGAAGAAGAGCACTGGAGCCAGAGCTGCCTGTTCGACGCCATGGGCGCCCTCTCCACCCAGTACAACGAAACCCCGGAGAAGGCCTCCCGCGCCTACGACGCCAAGCGTGACGGCTTCGTCATCGCCGGCGGCGGCGGCATGGTGGTGGTCGAGGAACTGGAGCACGCGCTCAAGCGCGGCGCCAAGATCTACGCCGAGATCGTCGGCTATGGAGCCACCAGCGACGGCTACGACATGGTCGCCCCGAGCGGCGAAGGCGCCGTGCGCTGCATGCAGCAGGCGCTGGCCACCGTCAGCGCGCCGATCGACTACCTCAACACCCACGGCACCTCCACCCCGGTCGGCGATACTGCCGAGGCCCGCGCGGTGCGCGAAGTGTTCGGCGCCAAGGCTCCGGTCATCAGCTCCACCAAGAGCCTGTCCGGCCACTCGCTGGGCGCCGCCGGCGTGCACGAGGCGATCTACTGCCTGCTGATGATGCAGGGCGGCTTCGTTGCCGGTTCGGCCAACATCGAGGAAATCGACCCTGAAGTGGCGGACCTGCCGATCCAGCGCGAGACCCGCGACGTGCAGCTGAACACCGTGATGAGCAACAGCTTCGGCTTCGGTGGCACCAACGCCACCCTGGTGCTGCAGCGCTACCAGGCCTGATCGCCCGCTCCATGAAAAACGGCGCCTTCGGGCGCCGTTTTCTTTTCCGCACCGGCTTACTGCACGGTGAAGCGCTGCTCCAGCAGCTTGCGGTCGCCCTGGAAGACCATGAACTGCCATTCGCCCGGCACCACCTCATAGTGTTCGGTGAACTCGAAGGCCATCACGTCCGTCGGAGCGCCGACCACCAGCTTCTGCTGCAGCTCGATCTTGTCCTGGCGCTTGCCATCGGGGCCCACCAGGCCAGGGGTGAAATACAGCAACGTCAGCGGTTGCTCGCCCTCGCTCTTGCCGAGAAGGCGGTAGCGCACACCGAACTTGGTGCCCAGGCGCGCCGGGACCACCTCGGTCTGCTCCATCGGCTGATTCGCGCGGCTGAGGATGCGTTCGCCCGGCTGCGGGTCCTTGATCGGTGCGCTGGCGAACACGCCGTACTCGATGGGCCCGTCGACACGCACTTCGGCCAGGGCCAGGTTGGTGGACAGGCCCAGGGCCAGGACGGACAGGCTGAACAGGTGCTTCATCTCGCGCTCCTTGAGGAAAGTTGGCGCGAGGCTATGACGCCGCGGTTACAGGCTGATGACAATCAGTCGCGTAGCTCCGCCTGGCGTTTGCGCGGCAACACGGCGAGGAAGTTGTCGCGCGCCACCTTGTGCGCCACGTCCTCGGGCAATGCGTCGAGGAACGGGCGGAATGCCAGCAGGTAGTCGCCCAAACCTTCGAAGCGGCCGACCACGTCTGAGCCGAGCATGAAGCGCTCCGGATGCTGGCTGACCAGCTTCACCCAGCGCGGGTCGGGTCGGCCCTCGGCATCTAGCAGGTAGGGTTGCAGTACCGTCCACGACAGGTCGATGTACAGGTTGGGGTAGTCGCCCAGCATCCGCTCCAGCGTCGAGAGCAGGAAATCCAGCTTCTCCTGATGGCGGTGGATTTCCATGCTGGTGCCGGCATGGGCCCAGATGAAGCGCACGTGCGGGTGGTTGCGCAGCGGCTCCTCGATCTCCTCCAGGTACAGTGGGTTGCGCTCGCGCTTGGAGGTGATGTTGCTGTGCACCAGCACCGGCAGGTCGTATTCCGCCGCCAGGTGATAGATGCGCGTCATCGCCTCGTTGTTGGCGCGCGGGGTGTCACCGTAGGTCAGCGCGGTGAGGTCATCGTGGCGAGTGAAGACCTCGCCGATGCCCTGCCATAGCCCCGGGTCGAGTTCGAGCATGCGGCGGATGTGCGCGTCGGAATTCTTGTCGGCGGGGTTGAAGCCGCTGAGAAACGGATGGAAGCGCTTGCGCTGCTCGGCCGGCACGCGTTTCACCGCCGCGGCCACCAGCACGTCGGTGGCGCTGTACCAGTAGGCACCGGCATCGTCGCCTGCGTAGTAGCGCGGCCGCTTGGGCTCGTCCTCATGCCATTTCTTGGCCACCGGGATGCCGCTGATCATCACGTGGTCGATGTTCCCCGCGGCCATGGCGTCCAGCAGCGGCTTCATGCCCTCGCTCTCCTGGAAGAAGTCCACGTAATGCAGATGGGCATCGCTGAAGCGGTAGTCGCGGGCCTCGGCCTGCACGACCAACAGGCCGAGCAAAGCGGCAAACAATGAGCGGCGGATCGACAATGGAGTCACTCCCTGGCTTTCGAGCAAGGGTAGACCGCTACCGCCTCGCTGGCGTTCACTGGCAAGTGGCCCGACCAGGGGCCATCATCCATCATCTGCCGCCGCGAACTTCCACGTATGTCCAAGCTGCGCTTCACCGCCCTGCTCGCCCTGCTCTGTTCGGCTTCGCTGAACGCCGAGCCGGTGGTCTATCCGCTGCACTCCGAGGGGCCCGATCCGGAGGCCTATGTCGTCGAGCTGCTGCGCCAGGCCCTGGCCAAAAGCGGCGGCGACTACCAGCCGCGCCCTTCGCACCGCGCCATGACCCAAAGCCGCGCAGAGCATTCCCTGGAGCGCAACGACGGCGCCGTGCAGCTGATGTGGACCATGACCACCCGCGCCCGCGAAGAGAGCCTGCTGCCGGTCCGCATCCCCATTTACAAGGGCCTGATCGGCTGGCGCGTGCCGTTGATACGACGTGAGGACAACCGCTGGCTGGCCAAGGTGAAGACGCTGAAAGACCTCAAACCGATGCGCTTCGGCCAGCGCGCCGACTGGCCCGACACCCGCATCCTGCGCGATAACGGCCTGCAGGTGATCACCAGCCAGAGCTACGTCAGCCTGTTCCGCATGCTCGACGCCGGCCGCTTCGACCTCTTTCCTCGCGAGGTCGTGGTGGCCTGGAACGAGCAGGCCCGTGTCGCCCAGGAGGGCCTGGCCCTGGAGGTCGACGAGCACATCGCCCTGCACTACCCGAGCGCCTTCTACTTCTTCACCTCGCGCGCCCGCGCCGACCTGGCCGCGGCCATCGAGCATGGTCTGGAAGCGATGATCGCCGATGGCAGTTTCGAGGCCCTGTTCCAGCAGTACCACGGCGAGACCCTGAAGCGCGCCGGGCTCGGCAAACGCCAGATCATCGAGCTGGAGAACCTCGATCTGCCGGCGCAGACGCCCTTCAAGCGCCAGGAGTTCTGGTACCGGCCGGGCGCACCGCAATAGCGCCGGACGAACTCTGTTGGCGCAGCATTGAGCACGCGTGATCGACATATGCCCATCGATATCGCCTGCAACGCATAATGGCACTGTGCTTGCACCGCTCCCGTCAGGACTCTCAGGGAGATGCACCATGCTGCAGTTGCTGCGCAAACCCTCGCGACGCGAGCTGGACGAAGAAGCCTTCGCCGCCCTCTTCACCCGCCACGACCTGACCACCCGCCTGCCCGAGCAGCAGCCGTGGATGGGCCGGCTCAACCGTTTCAGCGACGGCCTGCACCAGCGCATCCGCACCAGCCTCGGCGCCGCTGTCGGCATTGCCGCACACGCGCCGCAGCTGGCCAGCATCGCCAGCGCCAACCAGGCCAGCGGACAGAGCCTGGCGCAGTCCTCGGAGCTGATCGCCAGCGCCAGCGAGCAGGTCACCACCACCCTGGACGCCGAACTGGTGCCCGGCGCCGCCGAGGTGGCGCGGCTGTCCGGCGAAGTCGCCGCGACCCTGCGGCAATGCCAGCAAAGCGGCCTGGCCGTGCTCGGCCAGGTGGACGCCATCGGCGCCTGCGAGACGCAGCTGGGCGAGGTGATCGGCAACCTCACGGCGCAGCTGGAAGAAGTCAGCAAGGTCATCGGCGTGATCGCCAGCATCTCCCAGCAGACCAATCTGCTGGCTCTGAACGCCGCCATCGAGGCCGCCCGGGCCGGCGAGCATGGCCGCGGCTTTGCCGTGGTCGCCGAGGAAGTGCGTCGTCTGGCCGGCCATACCACGGAGGCCACCGGCCAGGTCGGGCAGATCATCGAGCGCTTTCGCGACGGCATGGGTCAGCTCGGCGCGGCCGGCGAGCGCATGCACCAGGCCGTCGAGGATGGCCGCATCGGCATGCTGCAGGTCGGCAACGGCCTGGATAGCACGCGCCAGGCCATGGACCGCCTGGACGAACGCGTCGGCCATATCGCCACCGGCACCGAGCAGATCGGCCAGGCGGTGCGCTCGATCAATGGCGACGTGCAGCAGATCGCCCAGGTCGCTGGCGATCTGCTCGGCAAGGCCGGCCAGGTACTGCGCCACAGCCAGGCCGTGCGCGAGGATGGCGACCGTCTGCTGCAAGGCCTGGGTGATTTTCGCCTGGAGCTGCACCGCTCGGTGCAGAGCGGCGTCGAGGCGCTCGCGGCCGACGCACGCCTGGCTGGCGACGCCGTCGGTGCCGAGCGCCTGCTGGCCGAAACGCTGCAGCGCGACGGCCGCTTCGAGCTGTTCTACCTGGTCGATGCCCGTGGCGTGCAGGTCTCGGAGAACATCTTCGCCGAAGGTGTGCCACATCAGTCCGCGCCGAGCTGCCGTGGTCGCGACTGGAGCACTCGCCCCTGGTTCCGCAGCGTGGCGGACGACCTGCGCAGCCACATCACGCCGGTCTATCGCTCCTCGGCCACCGACGATTTCTGTTTCACCGTATCGGTGCCCATCCTCGGTACCGATGGCCGTCTGCTGCGCGTGCTTGGCGCCGACGTGCGCCTTTCCGTGCTGGTCTGAAGATCGCCGCCTGGGCTAGGCTGGCGCATCCAACCTAGCCAGGGAACCATCATGATCCGTATCAGCACCGAGTCCGGCCTGCGCCACAGCATCGAGATCGGCGAACACCTGCTGCACACCGATGTGCCCGCATCATTCGGCGGCACGGCCTCCGGCCCCGAGCCGCACGACCTGTTCGATGCCGCCCTGGGCGCCTGCAAGGCCCTGACCCTGATGCTCTATGCCAAGCAGCGCGGCCTGCCGCTGGAGAGCCTGGACGTACGTGTGGCCCGCGATGACAGCCAGGAACGCCAGGGCACCTACCGCCTGGCCGTGGAGCTGGGCCTGCGCGGCGCCCTGGATGACGAGCAGCGCCAGCAACTGCTGCGCATCGCCGACAAGTGCCCGATCCACAAACTGATGACCAGCATCGAGGTGCAGGTGGAAACCCGCCTGGGCGACGGCGCATGAGCGAGCCGCTGCTGATCACGCCCAAGGCCGAGGACATCGCCGGCCAGCCGATCCTGCGCCCGCTGCCCTCGGCCAAGTGCCGCAGCGTCGGGCCTTTTGTGTTCTTCGATCACATGCTGGAGAAGGTCTACCCGGCCGGCAGCGGCATGAACATCGACCAGCACCCGCACATCGGCCTGTCGACCCTCACCTACCTGTTCGAGGGCGAGCTGCAGCACAAGGACAGCCTCGGCTCGGACCAACGGGTACAGCCCGGCGACGTCAGCTGGATGACCGCCGGGCGCGCCGTCGCGCATGTCGAGCGCACTCCGGAATCCCTGTGGCAGAGCGGCTCGCGCCTGCACGGTCTGCAGGTATGGCTGGCCCTGCCGCAACACCTGGAGCAAGGCGAGCCGAGCTACAGCCACCATCCCGCCGCCAGCCTGCCGCGCAGCGAGGCCATGGGCGTACGGATCACCCTGATCGCCGGCTCCGGCTTCTGCCTGGAGTCGCCGGTGCCGGTACCCTCGCCCACCCTCTACGCGGAGCTGAAATTGGCCGCTGGTGCCAGCCTGCTGATTCCCGCAGAACACCGCGAGCGCGCCCTGTATCTGATCGAGGGCGAAGCGCAGCTGGACGGCGCCGAACTGCCGCTGCGTAGCCTGGCCGTGCTGCCGGAGGGCGAGGAACTGCTGCTCAGCGCCTGCGGCGAATGCCACCTGGCGTTGATCGGCGGCGAGCCGCTGGGGCCGCGGCGCATGTACTGGAACTTCGTGGCCAGCGACGCGGCGCTGCTGGAGCAGGCCAAACAGAACTGGACGGCCTGGAACTGGCCACGGGTGCCCGGCGAAAGCGAGCGCATCCGCCTGCCCGGCAGCTGATTGCCAGCTCGGTCACGGGTTGGTCTGCCCATCAGGCAGTAAACTGCCGACCTCCGTTTGCAAAGGATTGCCGCCGTGTCCCTCATTCGTCGCCTGCTCGCCGCCTCGCTGTTACTCACGCCGCTGGTCGCCTACGCGAACCTGCCGACACTCGAACCCGAGCCCGGCACAACGGCCCGGGTGGAACGGGACGGCGAGCTATACCTGCTGCTGCAGCCGGACGGCAGCCGGATCGAGCTGGAGATTCCCGAGGCGAACGAGGCGGAGCCGCGCTTCGAGGTCGCGGACTACGACTTCGATGGCTACGACGACCTGGGTGTGAGCATGTCCGCCGGCATGGTCAACCAGGTCTATCACCTGTACCTCTACCGTCCCGCCCAGCGCCGCTTCGAGTTCCTGAAGATCCCGGAGACGCTGATCGACCGTCTCAGCTGCTCGGGCTTCTGGGGTCTGGAGCGCAAGGTCGAGGAGCGTGCCCTGTACAGCAGCTGCCGCAGCGGCCCGCGCTGGTATCACGACGCCTTCCGCTTCGACCACGGCCGGCCCTGGCTGTACAAGACCCTGCAGGTGCAGGATGACTACAGCCCGGATTATCCCTACCTGTTCTTCCCGCTGTTCGAAAAGACCTTCGACCCGCAGGGCGAGGTGGTGGCCAGCCGCGCCATCGACGATGACGGCGAGTCACAGACCTGGACGGTGCCGGCGCCCCGCCTGTATCTGCACCACGAACCCAACGAGGCCAGCCGCAGCAAGGCGTACCTGATCGAGGGCGATGTCTGCGAGGTGCTGGCACGCCAGGGGCAATGGCTGCAGATTCGCTACGCCTCGCGCAAGGGCCCGCTGGAGCGCTGGATCTCCCTGGACCGCGCATACGACCTGCATGAGCGCTACCGCGCGGGGCCGCATCCGGACGGGCTGAGCCTGAGCGTCAGCGACTTTTCCGACCCGGCCTCGCCGCTGTTCAGCCTTGGCCTGAGCGCGGAACGGCCGCTGGCCCTGGAGCACGCCGAAGTGCACCTGCTGTTCGCCACCGCGGACGGCACTCGGCGCAGCCACCGCTTGTACGCAGCCAACCACCGCATCGAACTGGCAGCCGGCGGCAGTCATCTGCTGGATGACAACTACATCGAGCGGCGCGACGGCCGCCTGGTCATCTACCACCCGGACGAACAGCAGCAGGACGCGTACGTGCCCTTCTTCCCCGAGCTGACGCCAGGCCGCTACCGGGTGCGCGTGGCGCTCACCGATCCGGCCCTGGCGGCGCCGCTGTACACGGCCGAGGAAGTGACGCTGGACTATCCGCCCGCGATCGCCGAGAACACCGACACGCCCTGATGCCGACTAGGCGAAGACCTCGTCGAGCAGCGCGTACATCGCGGCAAAAGCGCGTTGCGACACCTTGGCGTCGTACTGCATCTTGCCCGGCACGTTGGCCTGCGGATCGGTGAAGGAATGCGCGGCGCCGCCGTAGCTGGTCAGCTGCCAGTCGACCCCGGCGGCACTCATCTCCGCGGCGAAGCCCACCAACTGCTCGCGGGGCACCAGCGGGTCCTCGGCGCCGTCCAGCACCAGCACCGCGCCACGGATGTTCTTGGCGTCCGCCGGGTCGGCGGTATCCAGGGTGCCGTGGAAGGAAATCACGGCCTGGAGTGGCGCACCGTGGCGGGCCAGCTCGAGGGCGCAATGGCCGCCGAAGCAGAAGCCGAAGACGGCCATGCGGCTGGTGTCCAGCGGCACGCCGGGCTGGGCCTTGAGGGTGTCGAGCGATGCCTGCAGGCGCTGGCGCAGGGCCGGTGTGCCCTTCACCGACATCATCGCCGCGGCGGCTTCATCGTGGTTCTGCGGGCGCACGCCCACGCCATAGACATCGGCAACGAACACCACGTAACCGCGCTGAGCCACCCGTGCGGCCATCTCGATCACGCCTGCGGCCACCCCCATCCAGTTGGGGGTCAGCAGCAGCCCGGGGCGCAGCGCAGAGCGGGAATCGTCGTACAGCAGTTGGCCCTCGAACAGCTGGCCACCGATCTCGTATCGCACGGTACGGTTGACGATCTGGCTCATGTTTTCTCCTTTCCGGTCGGGACATCGAACGCAGAAGACTAGCCAATTCTGCCGGTTCGTCATCCCGGCGCCCGCCGCCGCGCCTGAGGGCATCGGGCCGGGGCGAGGCGCTAGCCCGCTTCCGCCCAGCGCTCCTTGACCTCGAGAATCGCAGGCAACTGGCCGATGAACAGCTCCACCAGCTCCGGATCGAAGTGGCGACCGCTCTCGCGGCGGAGCAGATCGAGCGCGTCGTCCAGCGACCAGGCCGGCTTGTACGGGCGCACGCTGGTGAGAGCGTCGAACACGTCGGCGATCGCGACGATACGCCCGGCCAGCGGTATCTCCTCGCCCTTTAGACCGTTGGGATAACCGCTGCCGTCCCATTTCTCGTGATGGGTCAGGGCGATGATCCGCGCCGTCTTCAGCAGCCCCGAATCATGCTCGCCGATGATCTCCGCGCCGATCTGCGCATGCTGACGCATCACCGCCCACTCGGCCTCGTCGAGCTTGCCGTTCTTCTGCAGGATGGCGTCGGGTATGCCGATCTTGCCGACATCGTGCATGGGGGCGGCGTTCAGCAGGTCGTCCGCCTCCAGCTCGCTGTATCCGGCGGCCTTGGCCAGGATGTAGGTGTAGTGGCTCATGCGGATCACGTGCAGACCGGTCTCGTTGTCCTTGTATTCCGAGGCCAGGCCCAGACGCTGGACGATCTGCAGGCGGGTCTGACGCAGCTCGTCGGCGCGCACCAGCGACAGATGGGTGCGCACGCGCGCACGCACGATGGGCGCGCTGACCGGCTTGGTGATGTAGTCCACCGCGCCCGCCTCGAACCCCTGCGCCTCGTCCTCCACGTCGGCCAGCGCGGTGACGAAGATCACCGGGATGGCCGCCGTGGCCGGCTGCGCCTTGAGCCGCGCGCACACCTCGTAGCCGGTCATGCCCGGCATCATCACGTCGAGCAGGATCAGCGCCGGGCTCTCGCGCTCGGCCAGTTCCAGGGCCTTGTCGCCGTCCTTGGCGAAGAGCAGGCGGTAGTCGTCCTGCAGGATCTGCCGCAGCACCTGCAGGTTGGTCGGCTCGTCGTCCACCAGCAGCAGCTTGGGGCGGGCATCGGCGGGTCTGATCATTGCGGCATGTCTCCTGTGCCAAGCAGCTCGGCCAGCAGCGCGTCGGCGCGCTCGAAGTCGAAATCGTTGATGGCGCTTTCCAGCGCCTGAGCCTGGCGTGCCGGCAATGCGGCGTTCAGACGGCGCAACGCGTCCTCCGGCAGCTCGCCGTGCTGCAGGGCTCCGCGCGCCTGTTCGATCAGCTCGGCCAGTTCGGAGGGGCTCAACAGCGTCACGCCCTCTTCCACTGTAGCCACTGGTGGCGGCAATTCCTCCGGCAGCGAGGCCAGAACCTCGACCAGGCTGGCCAGCAGCTCGTCCACCGAGGCCGGTATAGCGCCTTTCAGCGCATGCTCCAGCTGCCCGGCGAGGCGGCTGGCGCGCACCAGCGCCAGGTTGGCGGCGGCGCCCCGCAGGCGATGGACCAGCTCGATGGCCTCGATGCGCCAGCCTTCCTGCAACAGCGCCTCGATCTCGGCGCAACTGTCGGCATGTTCGGCGAGGAAGCGCCGGATCGCCGCGGCCATCGTCTGCTCGCTGCCCCACAGCTGGATGCCGCGCGGCCAGTCGATGGACAGGTCCTCCGCCGCCTCGCCGGTCGCCGCCGGTTGATCCGCCGGCGTCGGTGTCAGGCCGATCACCCGCGCGATTTCGGCCAGCAGCTTGTTCATCTCCAGCGGCTTGGAAGCGAAACCATCCATGCCGGCCTCGCGCGCGGCGCGGCGGTCCTGCTCCAGCACGCTGGCGGTCAGGGCGATCACCGGCGTGCGCTGCAGGCCGTGGGCCTCCTCGTGGGTACGGATGCGCCGGGTCGCCTCGAGGCCGTCCATGCGCGGCATCTGCACATCCATCAGCAACACGTCGTAGCGCCCGCCGACGAACGCCGCCAGGGCCTGCTCGCCGTCGCTGGCGGTGGTCACCCGGTGGCCCATGGCGCCCAGCGTCAGGCCGAGCAGCTCGATGTTCTGCGCCACGTCGTCGGCGGCCAGGATGTTCAGCTCCGGCAGCTGCTGCACCACCACGCCACGGTCGATGCCACTCGCCTCGCCGGCCCGCAGCGGCAGTTCCACCAGGAACAGGCTGCCGGCGCCCAGGCGGCTCTCCACGCGAATGCTGCCGCCCATCAGCTCGGTGAGCTGGCGGGCGATGGTGGTGCCGAGGCCGGTGCCGCCGAAGCGCCGGCTCATGGAGGCATCCGCCTGGGCGAAGGGATCGAAGATGTGCTGCAGGCGATCCTCGGCGATACCGATGCCGCTGTCGCGCACCGCCAGCTGCACCCTGCCCGGCTCGCCACTCACCTCGAGCCGCACCCAGCCGCTCTCGGTGAACTTCACCGCGTTGCCCACCAGGTTGGTGAGCACCTGCTGGATGCGCAGCGGATCGCCCTTGAAGAAGTCGCCCAGCCCTTCCTGATAGTCCAGGCACAGGCTCAGCCCCTTGCCCTCGGCGCCCAGGCGCAGGGCATCGCAGACCTGCCCGCAGAGTTCGCGCAGGGAGAAGTCCATGTCCTCGAGCTCCACCGCGCCGCGCTCCAGCTTGGCGGTGTCGAGGATGTCGTTGAGCAGGCCGAGCAGCGAGCGCGCGGCCTGGCGCACGGTGCACAGGTGGCGGCGCTGCTGCTCGCTGAGCACGCCGTCGAGCAGCAGCTCGGTGAAGCCGATGATGGCGTTCATCGGCGTGCGGATCTCGTGGCTCATGTTGGCCAGAAAGGTGGTCTTGGCCGCGGCGGCCATCTCGGCATGTTCCTTGGCGTGACGCAGCGCCTCCTCCATCTCACGCCGCTGGCTGAGGTCGGTGGCGAACTTGATCACCTTGAACGGCTTGCCGTCGGCATCGAAGATCGGGTTGTAGGAGGCCTGGATCCACACCTCGCGACCGCACTTGCCCAGGCGCATGTATTCGCCGGCGTGCAGCTCGCCGCTCGCCAGGCTCGTCCAGAATTCGTCGTAGGCGCCGCTGTCCACCCAGCCCTGCTCGCAGAACATGCGGTGGTGCTGGCCGATGATCTCGTCCTCCTCGTAACCCATGAGCTCGAGGAAGTTGTAGTTGGCGCTGAGGACCCGGCCCTGCAGATCGAACTCGATCACCGACAGGGCGCGGCTGATGGCCTTGACCGTGCCCTCGAACTCGGCGTTGCGCAGCTTGCTCTCGGTGATGTCCAGCAGCACCCCGTCGATCCAGTTGGGCGCGCCGTTGTCACCGAGCACCGCGCTGCCGCTCTCCCAGATCCAGTGCTCCCGGCCCTCGCGATCGAAGATGCGGTATTCCGTGGTGTAGCTGCGCTTCAGGGCGATATCCATGAGCACCTCTTCGGCCACCCGCTGGAAATCGTCCGGGTGATACAGCTCGCTGATCGACTTGCGCCGGCTGGTGAAGTCTTCCGCCGTCCAGCCGGTCAGCGTCTCCACCGCGTCGCTGATGAACAGCATGCTCCAGCTCTCGTCGAGCAGGCAGCGGAACGCCACGCCGGGGATGTTGCCGATCAGCGAGCGGTACTGCTGCTCGCTCTCGCGCAGGGCCTTCTCCATCGCCTTGCGCTCGCTGATATCGCTGATGAAGCCGACGTACAAAGTGCGGTCAGGCAAGGTGGCGCGGCCGATGGCCAGGCGGATCGGCAACTCGCTGCCGTCCTTGCGCAGCACTTCCACCTCGCGGCTGCCGCCGATGATCTGCGTCTCCCCGGCGTTCAGCAGCTGCGGCAGGTAGTCGGCCATGCCGTTGCGGTAGCTCTCGGGAATCACCGTATCGATGGACTTGCCGATCAGCTCCTCGCGATTCCAGCCGTAGAGTTTGGCGGCCGCGGCGTTCATGCCCTCGATGATGCCGCGGTCGTCGATGGTCACCACGCCATCCACCGCGGTATCCAGGATCGCGCGTACCCGCGCCTCGCTGGCCTGAACCTGCTGGAACAGCTGGCGATAACGCAGCAGGCCGTTGACCCCGGCGACGAAGATGGTCAGCGAGACGGTGATCAAGGCCACCGCCAGCGCGAGGAACAGGCTGAAGTCGCTTTGCGCACCGACCGGATCGGCCGCGCCGACGAAACGCGCGGCGGCCATGCCGGTGTAGTGCATGCCACTGATGGCCAGGCCCATGACCACGCCGCTGACCATGATCGCCTTGCCCGACGACAGCTTGCCGCGCAGGCCGAAGCGCACCCACAAGGCGAGGATGGCCAGCGCCACCGCCACCAGGATCGACAGTGCGAACCACCAGGGGTCGTAACGCAGCAGCGGCGCCATGCGCATTGCCGCCATGCCGCTGTAATGCATGGCGCCGATGCCGGCGCCCACCAGCACGCCGCTGCCGATCAGCTGCATGCGCGTCACCTGGCGCCGCGCCAGCAGCTGCAGGGCCACCCAGGACGCCGCCAGGCTGGGCAGCAGCGACAGCAGGGTCAGGCCGGGCGAGTAGCTGACCGGCGCGCACAGCTGGAACGCCAGCATGCCGATGAAATGCATGGCCCAGACGCCGCCGCCCAGGGCCAGGGAGCCGGTGAGCAGCGCCGTTTGCCGGTGAAAGGTGTTGCGGCTGAGGCGGGCCATGCCGGCCACCTGCAGGGCCATGCCCGAGGTGAACATGGCGATCGCCAGGGACAGCAGCACCAGCCAGGGGCTATAGGTGCCCTGCAGCAGGAGGCTGGGATCGTTGTCGAGAAACAGGCTGGTCAGGTACGACATGGCGGGCGTCTACTGCTGGAAGACACGGGACACTGGGGGTGCAGGAAGCTATCGGCAGGTCCGTCTCCGCGCTTTAGGCTGACATTAAATAGCCATCACCTGGGAAACTCCAGCACCATTCGCCGGGACACCGAACCGCAGGTATGAAAAAGCCCGCCGAAGCGGGCTCTTTCCCAGCGCGATGGTCAGGCGGACAGCTCGACCAGCAGCTTGTTGAGGCGACGAACGTAGCTGGCCGGGTCCTTCAGGCTGTCGCCGGCGGCCAGCGCGGCCTGGTCGAAGAGGATGTGCGACAGGTCGGCGAAGCGGTCTTCGTCCGGCTCGGCATCCAGCTTCTCGATCAGCGGGTGCTGCGGGTTGATCTCGAAGATCGGCTTGGCATCCGGCACCTTCTGCCCGCTGGCCTCGAGGATCTGGCGCATCTGCAGGCCCAGGTCCTGCTCGCCGATGGCGAGGATCGCCGGCGAGTCGGTCAGGCGATGCGATACACGCACCTCGGCGACCTGCTCGCCCAGCGCACCCTTGAGGCGCTCCAGCAGCCCTTCCTTGGCCTTGGCGACTTCTTCCTGGGCCTTCTTGTCCTCTTCCGAGTCCAGCTTGCCCAGGTCCAGGTCGCCGCGGGCGACGTCGACGAACTGCTTGCCGTCGAACTCGGTCAGGTAGCTCATCAGCCACTCATCGATGCGGTCGGTGAGCAGCAGCACTTCGATGCCCTTTTTGCGGAAGACTTCCAGGTGCGGGCTGTTCTTGATCTGCGCGAAGGTCTCGCCGGTGAGGAAGTAGACCTTGTCCTGACCTTCCTTCATGCGGCCGATGTAGTCGGCCAGGCCCACGTTCTGCTCGCCTTCATCGCCCTGGGTGGAGGCGAAGCGCAGCAGGCCGGCGATCTTCTCCTTGTTGGCGAAGTCTTCCGCCGGGCCTTCCTTGAGCACCTGGCCGAAGGCCTTCCAGAACTGCTTGTACTGCTCGGGCTCGTTCTTCGCCAGCTTCTCCAGCATGTCCAGCACGCGCTTGGTCAGCGCGGACTTCATCGAGTCGATCACCGGATCCTTCTGCAGGATCTCGCGGGAGACGTTCAGCGACAGGTCGTTGGAGTCGACCACGCCCTTGATGAAGCGCAGGTACAGCGGCAGGAACTCGTCGGCCTGGTCCATGATGAACACGCGCTGCACGTACAGCTTCAGGCCCTTCGGCGCTTCGCGCTGGTACAGGTCGAACGGCGCGCGGCCCGGCACGTAGAGCAGCGAGGTGTATTCCAGCTTGCCCTCGACCTTGTTGTGGCTCCAGGACAGCGGGTTCTCGAAGTCGTGGGCGACGTGCTTGTAGAACTCCTGATACTCCTCGTCCTTTACCTCGGTGCGGCCGCGGGTCCACAGCGCGCTGGCGCGGTTGACGGTCTCCCACTCCTGCTCGGCCGGCTTGTCGGCCTCTTCACCATGGTGTTCTTTCGGCAGCTCGATCGGCAGGGCGATGTGGTCGGAGTACTTCTTGACCACGTTGCGCAGGCGCCAGCCATCGGCGAACTCTTCCTCGCCACTCTTCAGGTGCAGAACGATGCGGGTGCCGCGCTCGGCCTTGTCGATGGTGGCGACCTCGAAGTCGCCCTCGCCCTTCGACGACCAGTGCACGCCTTCGCTGGCCGGGCTGCCGGCGCGACGGGTGAACACGTCGACCTGGTCGGCCACGATGAAGGCCGAATAGAAGCCCACGCCGAACTGACCGATCAGGTGCGAATCCTTCTTCTGGTCGCCGGTGAGGTTCTTCATGAAGTCGGCGGTGCCGGACTTGGCGATGGTGCCGAGGTGCGCGATCACTTCCTCGCGGCTCATGCCGATGCCGTTGTCGTCGAGGGTGACGGTCTTGGCGTCCTTGTCGAAGCTCAGGCGGATTTTCAGCTCGGCGCCGCCTTCGAGCAGCTCGGGCTTGGCCAGCGCCTCGAAACGCAGCTTGTCGGCGGCGTCGGAGGCGTTGGAGATCAGCTCACGGAGGAAGATTTCCTTGTTGGAATACAAGGAATGGATCATCAGGTGAAGCAGCTGCTTCACCTCGGTCTGGAAGCCCAGGGTTTCTTTTTGAGTTTCCACACTCATGGTCGTCGAACTCCACATGCAGGACAGGCCGCACCATTGCGGCGGATGTCATACAGATGGGGAGTTCGAGAGGGATTTCAAGGCCTTGGCGAAATCACGGCTCCAACAATTCGATCTTGCCGATCTCTTCCGGCTTGAAGCTGAAGCTCGCCCGCCCGCCGCCGCTACCCAGTTGCTGGCTGATGCGCAGGCTGCCGTCGCCGTCGAGGCCGACGAAGCGCCCCTCGACCGTGCCGCCATCGGCCCTGCTCACGCGCATGCTCAGGCCGCGATACTGTTCCGGGTTGCGCTGCAGGCGCACCAGGGAGAAACGCTGGCGGCGATCCAGGGCTGGCCGCGCCGGTTCGGCCGCGGCGTTCTCCTCCACAGCCGGCTTGGCCGGCTCCACCGCGCGCGGCTCGGGCAAGGGCGGATAACGGTCGCCTTCGACCTGCCAGCCAGCGGCGACCTTCTCCAGCACCAGCGGCAGGCGCTGCTCGGCACCATCGATCCGCGCCTGCACCGTCAGCGGCACGCGCCGGGTCGGAAAGCTCACTTCCGGCAGCTCGGCCAGTTGCACCACGCGGGTGGCGAAGCGGCGCTGGAGGTAGTCCTCGACCACCTTGGCCAGGGTCTCGCGCGAGTCGAACTGGGTATCCAGCCGGCCATCCTTGTAGCGCAGGCGATCGGCGAACAGCTCCAGGCGCCCGCTCAGGCTGGTCTTGAAGGACGGCGGCAGAACCAGGTGAAAGTCGCCCTGCAGCTTGTTCGGCGGCAGCGCCTGCAGGTCCAGGTGCAGGGTGTAGCCCTTGTCCAGGCGCCGTGCCTCGGGCAGGTCCTGCTCGGGCAGCAGCCAGCTGATCTCGACCTCCGGCAGCGGCCCCTCGTCGGCCGGCAGTACGTCCAGCTGCACCGGCGCCTTCTGCGCCTGCGGCAGACGGATCTTCACCTCGCGCCGGGCGAAGAAGTCCTCGCCCTCGCGCAGGCTGAGCACACCGTCGACCAGCTCTGCGTACTGCGGCGAAAACGGCTGGCCGTTGAGCTCGCCGTGCAGGCGGATATTCAGCTCGGCCGGCGCCTTCGGCGCTTCCTTCAGCCAGCGCAGGCTGAGAATGGCCTCCAGGCGCGCGGCATCCTGACTGGCCATCAGCACCATCCCGACCACAAGCGGAATACCGCCCAGCCCGACCAGCACCACGGCCTTGCGCGCCGTGCGCCAGTGGCGCAACACGTAGACCAGGGTGATCGGGGGAATCAGGCTCCCCCAGCCCCACAGCAGGCTGGTGGAGAAGGCCAGCATCACCAGCCAGACCAGGCCGGCCACCATCAGCAGCAGGCCGCCGAGGATCAGCAACGCATCCATTCAATTTCCTTGTCGTTGTGCGGGCCGCGCGCGCCAATCAGGGTTCGTCGACCTTGAAATGGGCGCGGGCCGTGGCGATGGGTTCGCTCTGACTGGTCTGCCAGGCGGTGATGGCGACGTTGGCCACCCGGCGGCCCTGGCGCCAGACCTGGCACTGGGCGTAGGTGTCACGATAATGACCGGCGCGCAGGTAATCTATCGAGAAGTCGATGATTTTCGGCAAATGCGGGATGCCCATGAACATCAACAGATGGAGCATCGCCGCGTGCTCCATGAAGCCGGCGATCACCCCGCCGTGCAGCGCCGGGAGGATCGGATTGCCGATGTTGTCCTTGCTCGCCGGCAGGCGGAACACCATGTCGTCACCGAGGCGCAGGCATTCGATGCCGAGCAGCTTGGCGTAGGGGATCAGGCTGATCAGGGTGTCGTAATCGTTCTTCTCGTGGGCTTCGCGCACCAGTGTATTGAGATTGAGCGCGGCCATCAGGCGGCACCTCCCGAAATGTTCTGGGCGCCCTTGCCCATGCGCATGAAGGCGCCGACCACGTGGGCAATGGGCTCGCTGGGGTCGTCCTGGTAGGCGTAGCCGCGGGTGAAGATCACGTTCTCGGTGACGCGGTAGCACTCGGCGAAACCGAATACATCCTTGTGCGGCTGGGCCGGGCGCATGTAGTCGATGCGAAGGTCGAGGGTCGGGCAGATCTCGAACTCCGGCAGCACGCAGACGGTGGAGATGCCGCAGGTGGTGTCCATCAGCGTGGTGATGGCGCCTCCGTGGATTACCCCGGACTCCGGATTGCCGATGATCCGGGTGCTGTAGGGCAGGCGCAGGGTCAGCCCCTCGGCCGCAGCTTCATGGACGGCCATACCCAGGACCTGGCAGTGGCGCAGGGCCGCCAGGAAACGCTGGGCGCGTTCGAGCACGGGGTTATCGCTCATCGTCACTCCTCGGGCGATGCAAAAAAGCCCAGCATGATAGCGCCGTGCCCGCCCGGGTTACAGCCGCGGCTAAAACAGTCTGAACCTTCCCGCCTGGCTGAGCCTCGAAACATCGATGGTCCTACCCACGAGGAGAAATCGCCCATGCGCAAACCATTCGCCTATGCACTGATGCTCACCGCCACCCTCGGCCTGGCCGCCTGTGACAATGCTGCCGAAGATCGCGCCGAGGACGCCCGCGATGCTCAGGAAGACGCCCGTGAGTCGATGAACGACGCTCAGGATTCGATGAACGAAGCCGCCGAGCAGCGTCAGGAGGCCGCCGAGGAGCGCGCCGAAGAGAACAACCAGCCGGCTCCGCCCGCCATGCCGACCCCGCCGCCCGCCCCGGCCGGCCAGCAGCCGCAGCAGTAAGCGCAGGTCACCGGTGCCTGCCTCGTGCAGGCATCGGAACTTCACCGCTCTCGCTTCGCTCCAAGCGGTACGGATGCACATCGCTGGCGTCCGCATCGACAAGGAGAATCAAAACGTGAACAAGCCCCTTTCCTATGCCCTGCTCCTCGCCCTGAGCCTCGGTCTCGCCGCCTGCGAGAAAACCCCGGAAGACAAGACGGAATCAGCCAAGGAGAACGTCTCCGAAGCCATGGAGTCGCTGGGTGATGCCGCAGAAGACGGCGGCGAGGCCGTCGAGCAGAAGGTCGATCGCGCCACCGGAAACGAGCCCACCGCCGGCGAGCGCCTGGATGAGGCCGCCGAGGACACCGGAGAAGCCATCCAGGATGCGGGCGACGAGGCCAAGGACGCCGTCGACGGCCAGTGAGGCCCGCCCTGAAACGTCAAGGCCCGCTTTTGCGGGCCTTGTTCGTTATGGCTGAATCATCAGCCAGCGGAAGAACGGGCTGAGCATCAGCAACAGACAGCACACCAGACCGACCGTCCACACCATCGAGCGCTGCCAGGCCAGATCACGCCAGTAGAACAGCAGATAAAGCACGCGGCTGACGATGAACAGAATCGCCAGCAGATCCACCCACCAGCCGAATACATCCGTGGTGTGGGCCATCAGCACACCGGCGGCGAACAACGGGAAGATCTCGACACTGTTCAGATGGGCGGCATGCGCCCTGGCCCCGAAACCCCGGAGCCGCGCCTGCTGCTCGCGGGGGTTGTGGTTGTCATACCCACCCGAGTCGGCCTTCATGGCACGAGCGACGGGCAGCTTGGCGACATAGATCAACAACGCCGCGATGAAGACGCACCAGAACGGGATGCTCATTGCTTCTCTCCTTATGGCCATTGAGCCGTTACATCAGCTGTAGCACAGCGCCCGGGCAGGCACCATTCCACTTGGAGCCGTCTGGCTTGACCTGGGTTGCAGTTGAATAGCGACCACGAGTGCCGACGGGCGGTAGAAGTCTTCACGCTAATTTCACATCGCGCAGCGCACAGTATCAGCGTGATACTCCATACCCCATCTAGCCCGGCCTTCGCGCCGGGTTTCTTTTTTTCTGCCTCTTGGGCAGCTGAATTCAGAGCATACCGAGACGCAACGGCAACGAACTGTGCCGCCACGGTGGAAATCGCGGAAAGATCAGGAATTGCGGAAATCGGCATCGACCTAGCTGGTCGCCGAAAGCCGCATGGAAGATGGTGCCCGAAGCCGGACTCGAACCGGCACGCCACTGCTGGCGAGAGATTTTAAGTCTCCTGCGTCTACCGATTTCGCCATTCGGGCGGTAGCGCTGTGAAGCGAGGGCTGGACTATATACAGCCCATGCCGGCCCGGCAAGGTCGCCAGCATGCCCGGCCGACAAAGAAAAAGCCCCGTAGATCAATGATCTACGGGGCTTTCCTTGTAGTGGAGGCCGAGGTCGGAATCGAACCGGCGTACACGGATTTGCAATCCGCTGCATGACCACTCTGCCACCCGGCCTCAAACGAAGACGCCGCTTACCGCGGCGTCAACGTCAACAATCTGGAGCGGGAAACGAGACTCGAACTCGCGACCCCGACCTTGGCAAGGTCGTGCTCTACCAACTGAGCTATTCCCGCGTCGTGGTGACGGGCGCCATTCTATAGATTCGAAACGCTGCGTCAACCCCTTGATTCAAAAAAGCTTATTTCTTTTCGGTGTCGATGCTGAGGTGCGGCCAGGCGGCCAGCAGGTACTGCACCATCGACCACAGAGTGAGCGCCGCGGCGATGATCAGCAGCACGTAACCCAAGCCGACCCAGGCGGTAAGCTGCGGCGGGTTGCCCAGCAGAATGACCAGCGCCACCATCTGCGCCGCTGTCTTCCACTTGCCGAGATTGGACACCGCCACGTGGGCCCGCGCGCCCAGCTCGGCCATCCACTCGCGCAGGGCGGACACCACGATCTCGCGTCCGATGATGATCACCGCCGGCAGGCTCAGCCACAGGTTGGCGTGCTCCTCCACCAGCAGCACCAACGCCACCGCCACCATCAGTTTATCGGCCACCGGATCGAGGAACGCGCCGAATGGCGTGCTCTGCTCCCAACGACGCGCCAGATAGCCGTCGAACCAGTCGGTCACCGCTGCCAGGGCGAACACCGCGCTGGCGGCCCAGTAGCTCCAGGCAAACGGCAGATAGAAGAACAGGATGAAGACCGGAATCAGGGCGACGCGCAGTACGGTGAGCAGATTGGGGATGTTCATCGGGACCACTGGCCAGCGAGTTGAACGCGCATTCTACTCGCTGTGCAGGGCCGCATAAATTGTCTCGGCCAGCTTTTTGCTGATGCCCGGCGCCTTAGCGATCTCCTCGACGCTGGCGCGATTGAGCTCCTGCAGTCCGCCGAAGTGTTTGAGCAGCTCGCGCCTGCGCTTCGGCCCGATGCCGGCCACTTCCTCGAGGCTGGAGGTGCGTCGCGCCTTGCCGCGCCGGGCCCGGTGACCGGTGATGGCGAAGCGGTGCGCCTCGTCGCGGATCTGCTGGATCAGGTGCAGCGCCGGCGAGTCGGCCGGCAGGGTGAACTCGTGATCGGCGTCGTTGAGGTATAGGGTTTCGAGGCCGGGCTTGCGGGTCACGCCCTTGGCCACGCCGAGCAGGATCAGGTCCGGCACCGCCAGCTCCTGCAGCACCTCTCGGGCCATCGCGAGCTGCCCCTTGCCGCCGTCCACCAAGAGGATGTCCGGCAGCTTGCCCTCGCCCTCCTTGAGCTTACTGAAGCGTCGGGTCAGCGCCTGATGCATGGCCGCATAGTCGTCACCGGCGGTGACGCCCTCGATGTTGTAGCGGCGATAGTCGGATTTCAGTGGCCCTTCCGGGCCGAACACGACGCAGGAGGCCACCGTCGCCTCGCCGCTGGAGTGGCTGATGTCGTAGCACTCCAGCCGCTGTGGCGGCTCGTCCAGGTCAAGCGCCTCGGCCAGCGCATCGAAACGCGCGGCGACGTGCTGCCGGTTGGCCAACCGCGCACTCAGAGCCTGCTCGGCGTTGGTCACCGCCAGCTGCTGCCAGCGCGCGCGGGTGCCGCGCACACGATGACTGATGGCGATGTCGCGGCCCCGCAGCTCGGCGATGGCGGTCGCCACCGTCGGCAGATCTTCATGGGTCACGTTGACGATCAGCTCGCCCGGCAGATCGCGCTCGTGATTGGACAGGTAATACTGCGCGATGAACGCCGAGAGCACCGCGCCGCCCTCCTCCTCGATGCCCACCTGGGGAAAGAAGTTCTTGCTGCCCAATACCCGCCCGCCACGCACGCTGATCAGGTGAACGCAGGCGCCGCCCGGGTTGACCATCGCGGCCACCACGTCCACGTCGCCAGTACCGCCCTCCATGCTCTGCTGGTCCTGCACCCGGCGCAGCAGCGCGACCTGGTCGCGCAGCTCGGCGGCGCGCTCGAACTCGAGGTTCATCGCCGCCTTTTCCATGGCGCCGGACAGCTCTTCGGCCAGGGCATTGCTACGCCCCTCGAGAAACATCACCGAGCGGCGCACGTCCTCGGCGTACTCTTCCGGGGCAACCAGACCGACACAGGGCCCCTTGCAGCGCTTGATCTGGTACTGCAGGCAGGGTCGGGTGCGGTTGCGGAAATAACTGTCCTCGCACTGGCGCACCAGAAAGGTCTTCTGCAACAGCGCGAGGCTCTCGCGAATGGCTCCGGCGCTCGGGTAAGGCCCGAAGTAGCGCCCCCTCTCCTTCTTCGCACCACGGTGGATGCCCAGGCGCGGGTAGTCGCCGTCCGACAGCAACACGTAGGGATAGGACTTATCGTCGCGCAGCAGAATGTTGTACGGCGGACGCCATTCCTTGATCAGCGTCTGCTCGAGCAGCAGCGCCTCGGTCTCGTTGGCGACGATGGTCGTCTCGATCTGCGCGATGCGTGCGACCAATGCGGCAGTCTTGGGCGCCTGGCCGGTCTTGCGGAAATAGCTGGCCAGGCGCTTCTTCAGGTTGGACGCCTTGCCGACGTAGAGCAGCTTGCCCGCCTCGTCGAACATGCGATAGACGCCCGGCCGGCCGCTGCAGGTGGCCAGGAAGGCGCTGGGATCGAAGGGCGTGGAAATCATCGAAATCGATAGGCCGGAAAAACGAAGAGGACGCAGTTTACGTCCTCTTCCCCGGCTTGCCTAAGGCTCAACTGACGGCGTCGACCATGCCGTGGCGTACCGCCAGCAGCGCCAGCTCGACATCGCTGGTGATCGAGAGCTTCTCGTAGATGCGATAGCGGTAGGTGTTCACCGTCTTCGGCGACAGGCAGAGCTTGTCGGAGATGGTCTGCACCTTCTGACAGTTGGCGATCATCAGGGCGATCTGGATTTCACGCTCGGAGAGCAGATCGAACGGCGAGCCGCCGTTGTTCGGCTGGAAGGATTTGAGTGCCAGCTGCTGGGCGATCTGCGGGCTCAGGTAACGCTGCCCGGCGAACGCCATGCGGATGGCCTGGACCATTTCCTCCAACGCCGCCCCCTTTGTCAGATAGCCGGCGGCGCCGGCCTGTAGCAGGCGGGTGGGAAACAGATCGTCTTCACAGGCGGTGACCGCGACCACCTTAAGGTCCGGATGGCTGCGCAGTAATTTGCGGGTGGCTTCGAGGCCGCCGATGCCGGGCATCTTCACGTCCATCAGCACCACGTCCGGGCGCAGCTCGCGCACCTTCTTGAGCGCCTCTTCGCCAGAGTCGGCCTCACCAATCACCTGCAGCCCGTCGATGTCGGCCAGCATGCGGGTAATGCCCGTTCTCACCAGATCGTGGTCGTCGACCACCAGCACCTTAATCAAGCGACACCTCGTTGCATCGTCACCGCACCATCGACCTATCCAGCTTGGCGCAATCACGTCAGAAAGCAAACGCCAAAAAACCGCTCCTGGATGATCGCCGGTTGCGAAACGCAGCCCTCGTCGGAATGCCGACCAGGCAGGAATTTGGCGATATTACACGCATCGGTTGTCGGCGGCAAAACTCGACAGGCAGTCAACAACCAAAGATAAATATTTATATATCAATAGCTTATTTTGATTTTATGACACCTGTAGATCTAGCGAAGCCGGCGGCCAACAGGAATTCATGCCTAAGCATGACGCGGGCGAAGTCCTCCAAGGAAACCAAACGGGAACTTGGCTCGCCGGGCTTGGCCAAACGGGGACGCAGCTGTAACCAATCGAACAAGGAAAAGGCAGATGACAGGATGGGTGATCAGAATCGCCGGGGCATTCGGGTTCTCGGCCCTGCTGATCGGCTGCTCGCTGCCGCTCAAGAGCCCTACCAGCTCGGACCTTGCTCAGGCCGGCCGACACCGCGAAGCCGCGGAGCTCAACCTAGAGGACGCCAGCCGTAGCGAGCGTCAGGGATTCAAAAGCAGCGCCGCCTCCTATTACGTGATGGCGGCCGACAATTTCCGCCAGAGCGCCCTCCCCGAACGCGAACTCGCCGCCCTGGAAGCCGGCCATCGAGTGGCCCTGCAGGCCTGGCAGCAATCCGAGGGAGTAACGGACCGCCGCCCGCTGGAGGGCGAAGCACTGACCGCAGTCGAGGGCCGCCTGGCCGAATACTGGCTGGAACGTGACGCCTCGAAAGCCGCCAGGTACTACGGCGCGATGCTCGAGCGCCGTGACGACGTACGGATGCTGTACGCCGGCCCCGGCCTGGAACTTGTCAAGGCCGCCAGCCGCTCCGAGGCGCTGAAGGATCGCCGGCAGACCATGCGCCTCTATCTGTTCGGCCTATCGGGCCAATACGTGGAAAGCGCCGGCGACCTCTATCCGCAACTCGCCACCGGATTTGCCAGAAGGCATGGTTTCGAGGGCGAGGCCCGCCTTCTGCGTCAGCGCCTGGCACGCGTGAAGCGCCTCGAGGCAGATGCTGCGGCGGACTTGCACGCCGCCACGGTCGACCAGGAGCTGCGCGCGACCGAGACTCGACGTGCGCATTACGCCAGGCAGGGCGAATACAGCCTGGCCGCGGTCTATGCCGACCAGGCGGCCCGGCTCGAGCGCATCGAGGAGAAGCGCCCCGGCGTGATGCGCAGCCCACAGCAGGTGGCTCAGGTGAACCGCGGCATCGAGCAACTCGCGGCGCGTCTGGCGGCCGTCGGCACCCGGCCCAGTGCGCCCCAGCCATCGGCGCCAGAGGTTGCCGTACAAAGCGGCGCGAACCCGGTGAACGGCTGCATCCAGATCACCAGCAGCGGCGCCAACACCATCACCCTGATCAACAACTGCGACCATAACGTCAGCGTGGCCTGGTGTTACATCCCGGCACCGGGCGCGCTGCAATCGGAGAAGATGCCGGTCGCCGGCAACCAGATCTGCATTCACAACGGTACGGACTTCCCTCGCGCCGTGCTCGGCCGTTCCGGCACCGGTGCCGACATCGCCAAGACCTACCGTTCCTGGGAGCTGCCCTACAGCCAGAACACCATCTACCACATCGCCTGCGACGCGGGCGAAAAGGGCGAGGCGCTGCCGCAGATCAGCGGTTTCGACGACAACCTGCGCGGCAGCTGCCCGCCGATCAACTAGCCTTGCCGGACGCAGCACAGGTCATATCACCGAGCGGAGCACGGGCATGGGATTTCTTTTCAGCAAGCGGGTGATCTTCGTACTGCTGGCAACGACTTTGTTCTGTAACGCCGCCCAAGCCGCGGCCGAGCAGCAGTTGAAAGCCGATTTGTCCTGGACGTCCTTCACCTGCGCGGTACTAGCCCGCAACAGCGGCGACAAGCAGGAATACGAGCGGCTGTTCGCTTTGGGCTACGAGGCTGGGCTGGCCTTCCTTCAGGCAGTACGGGCCGGCACCGCCTCCCTCGATGGCGCGCCGACCGGCTTTCTGATGGTCAACGGCGGGCCCAACTACGAGTTCATCCTAGGACGCGCCTATCAGGCACTCGAAGAGGTCTACAGCGTTCAGCTCGACCAGCAGGCCCAGCGCGGCATTCGCCGGGAAGTCGCGGCCGGGCGGCTGTTCGAGGGCAACAACTGCTCGCTCATCGGGGTACCGCCCGGCGCCTGAGCATGGAAATCCGGGCAAAGAAAAAGGAGCCTGAAGGCTCCTTTTCTCGATCTGCCGACGGCAGAATTTGGATGGCGGAGGCGGTGAGATTCGAACTCATCAAACCGTACTTTGTCGGCCTGGAGGCCTTGATTTACGGGACCTTCGCCCCAGCAGGAACGCGATTTTTGTTCCCAATGTGTTCCCAGAGATCAGCGCGGGGCAATGAAGAATCTGCTCAGTTTTGCCATTTCCCTGATTTTCGCTTGACCCAACAAAACTAGGTAATAAAGGTAATTTCTTCTTTCGCCTGCTCTGCAAACGCTCTAGATAAGGGGTCCCAGAGACTTAGTTAAAGGTAATTTCTAGGTAAGTTGCAGGTAACCAGATTACCTTCAACCAGGGTGAAATCCGGAAATTTGCTATCCCATATAAATCAATCACTTACAGAAAAATTACCTAACCAATTACCTCAAATCACCTTCGCAGGTAATTCCTAGAACCCATGCCCATGCGGGTTACAGGCTCCTCGTACCTTCCTCCTAAACGAAATTACCCGTTGCCAGAGCCTCGCCTGAACTTCGGTATACAGGTCGGGCTTCTATCCCTTCCCAGCCCCTCGCGCGCAGGGAAACGCAGGCTGTAGGCGACGCCAAACCACTCAGCGAAGCCCAGCACCTGGGCCGATTGCAGTCGACTGCAGGGGTGCAGAAAAAGCGCCTCGTTTAGCCCGGTGGCGTGGCGGGGGGACGAGCGCGCGCGCCGGGTCGGAATCGGGGGTCTGGGGCAGCCCCGTCCTAGCCTTCCGCCGGCTGCCTCCCTCCTCTTGCCAGCAGGCGACCAGCCCAAGCGCCACCACCGTGCACCGCTGGTCACCTGCCACGCTGAAAGCCCCGAAACCACTGGGCCGCACGCCATTAAGCGCTGGTTTGAAAGCACTGAATGCGATAGTGTTCACTGGGGTTTTATACGTTGGTAAAGACGAAAATTTCCGCGCGCCCATGCCTATCTGTGGGCTACATGGAGTCGCTTCATGCACGCACTCGAAAAGATTAGGGCCTTCGTGGTCGAAGCCTACGGCGATGAACAAGCTCGGGCCGCTGCTTTGGGCGCGCTTGATGCGCTGTCATCTAATTGGCAGGTGGTGCCAAAGGTGGCGACTGATGAAATGGACCAGGCAGCCTTCGAGGCTGCAGGCAGCCCATCTGACTGGTACGGGTTTGCTGAACAGTGGACAGCAGCCTTGGCAGCCTCACCAACGCCATGAAATGAAAATGCCGCCCTTGAGGCGGCATTTTTGTGTCAGTTCAACAGGCTCAGCTGGCAGCGGCCGGCAGCTCGTAGGGGTTGAACCGCACCACCTCTTCCCCGAGCCAGTCGTTGATCTGTCGCAGCCGAGCCTGCACCGGCTCTAGTTCGTTGATCGCCCACACCTGTGCGGCATCGCGGATAGACCCGAAGCCCCCGGCGTTCTGCGGTACCACCCCCATGAGCTGCGGCGGGATGCGCAACATGGCCAGCTGGTCGTCGCGGCTGATGTTCTTGATCGAGCTGAAGTCATCCTTGGCCGCTACCTCGCTGATCGGAATCAGCTGTATCCCGTCCTTCTTGCCGTTCGGCGCGTACATGAACAGGTTACGGAAGTTGCCCGGCCCCTTGCTGTTCTTCATCGCGTCACGCAGGTCCCTGACGTAATTTTCGTCGAAGGCCGCGTCGGTCATGTACAGGATGAAGCCGGCATGGCTGCCGTTCTGGTAGTACTTCCGTCGGAACAGCGTGGCGCTCTCGTTGAGCAGCGCGCTCTGCAGCGCCGGCAACCACTCCGGCAGACCGTAAATCTCTTGATTGACGTCCGCCTCGCGGAGGTGGCAGACCTTCCCGGGCTTGAAGGCGTGCTCGTCCTTCCAGCCGCGCACCTGGTAATAGGTCTCCATATCGAGCCCGCGCCGCATGTACTTCGACAGGCACGGCAGCAGCCCCAGCGCCTGGCGCAGCATGTTGTCGCGCTTCTCTAGGTACAGGTTGCCCGACCACCCCCAATCCATGACGATCTGCTCGAACGCTGCCCGGCTGAGCAGGCGATGAGGCACAAATGTCCTGGACAGCGCATTGCGCTTGAAGGTGAGGCCCGACTGCAGGTACACGCTGGCCTTGGTCGACTTCGCCAGCCCGTCGAGGGATACCGGCGGCTCGAACCAGCGCCCGTTGCTCCAGCACTCCAAGTAGTCGAGGATCTCACGCCCATCCAGGACCGGCGCCGGCTCGCCGAAGGTGAAGGCCTCCGCATGCACTGGCTCAGCTGCCGGAGGTTGCGCGTCCTGCGCCGGCTGGGCGCCGGCATGCTCGATCATAGTCATGAGTAAATCTCCAGGATGCCGGTGTTGGCCGTGCTCTGGCCCTCCAGCGGCTCGTTGTGCAATGCGTGAAAGAGCGCCCACGCCAGGTCGGCATGGCCGGTGTTCTCGTTGCGCCCGGCGGTGTAGGTGAACTGCCGCCCGCCCGGTGTAACGGTCTTGCGAATGGCCATCAGCGACTGCGCTACGTCGGTCCAGCCGGCGTCGAATTCCAGGCGGCCCTTGCTGATCACGTCCCAGGCCTTCATCACCAGGCGGACCTTCACTTCTGGGCTGTAGGAGAACGTGCGCAGCCCCGGGAAGAACTGCTTGACCAGCTGCGCCACCGCGCTGCCGAGCCCGGTCGTGTCGATGCCGATGTAGGTCACCCAGTAGCGCTGGGTGATCTTGCGGATGGTTTCGGCCTGATTGGTGAAGTCCATACCGCGGAACTGATGCCGCTCCAGGATGCGGAACTTGCCGCCCGGCACCGCGGGCGGGGCAACGACGATCAGGCCAGCCGAGTCGCCACTTTCCGCCGGGTCATACCCCACCCAGACCTGCCGGTCGGCAAAGGGCCGCATGGCGAACGGCTTGTAGTCCTCCCAGATCGACCAGCTGTCCACCATGCACGGCTGCAGCATGGCCAGCGGGAAGATGCTCGCCCCGTCGTCCACGAACTGGCACATGAGCAGGTTCTGGAAGGCGGCAGCGTCGTACTCACGTCGCAGCTCGTCGATGTCGAACAGATCGCAACCACGCCCTTCGGCGTCCAGGATGGTGACGATCTGCCTCCAAATGCTGTCCTCGCAGAGCCGCCCTTGCTGCAGGGCTCCGTGGCTCACATCCAGTGAGATATGCTCGGAGGTCGGCTTGCCCTTGTTGAAGCGCTCGCCAGTCCAGAACGTATAGGCCTCATGCGCCATCGAGCTGGGCGTCGAGAAGTACGTGCGGCGGTAGCGCTTCTGCATCGCCATGCCACTGGCGACCTTGTTCAGCTCCTGGAACCTGTAGGTCCAGAAGAATTCGTCGAAGTAGAAATTGCCGTGATAGCCCTGCGCGGTCCGGGCATTGGTGCCCAGGAAGTGCAGCTCCGCGCCGTTGGGCAGGATGATGGGATCGCCAGCCAGGTCGACGCCGACCACATCACGGGCGAAGGCCTGAATGTAGGCCTTGAAGATGTGCGCCTGCGCCTTGCTGGCGGATAGGAAAATCTGGTTGCGACCGGTGGTGAGTGCGTCGATCAGCGCCTCGCGGGCGAAGTAGTAAGTCGCACCAATCTGCCGGCTCTTGAGGATGACACGCGTACGCTGATTGCCAGCTCGGTACCAGTCCTTCTGGTAATCGAAACAGCCATCGAGAAACGCCTCGATCAGTTTCTCGGTCTGCTCTTCTGTGATGTCGTTGCGCTTCGGCTTACGCTTTGGCCCGGCGTTGCGCTTGTCCAGCTCCGGGTTCAGCTCCGCCTCGGTGCCGCCCTCCTGGAAGCGTTGAATGCGCGCCTGCCGCTCCAACTGGCGGCCAAGCAGGTCGATTTCCTTGAAGTCCGCGCCGCTCTTCGGGTCCTTGAGGATCAGCTGCACCAGGCGCGCCTCGGTGGCGGCCTGAATACGCTCCAGCGGCGTGGCTCGGTCCCAGTCGTCGCGGGTCTTCCAGCTGTGCAGGGTCTTCTCTTTCTCGCCGGTCAGCTCGGCGATTTCGCACACGCGGAAGCCCTGCCAATACAGGTGCTTGGCGTGGCGGCGGGGATCGGTGGGCAGCTCAACGATGGCATTCATGGCGCCGATGCTGCCGCCCGCGCGCGAGAGCCCCTACCGCCGCGACCTGTAACGGGGCGCGCTACACCGTAACCGCGTTGCCGCGTACCCTCTCACTGTCGACCATGCCCTCAACGCACCGGCAACCGCCGCCACCGCATCGAGGACAGCCCGAATGGCCGCTACCAACGCCCCCGCCCCGAAAACCCGCTCCAAGATGTTCCGCATCGCCGTCGAGGGTGGCACCACCGACGGCCGCGAGATTCAGCGCAGCTGGATCGAGGACATGGCCGCCACCTACAACCCCACCACCTACGGTGCGCGCATCAACTGCGAGCACATCAAGGGCCTGGCCCCGGACTCCGTGTTTGGCAGCTACGGCGACGTGATCGCCCTGAAGGCTGAAGAGGTCGACATCGCCGGTGTCAAGAAGCTGGCCCTGTTCGCCCAGATCGACCCGACCGAGTCGCTGATCGCCCTGAACAAGAAGCGCCAAAAGATCTACACCTCCGCCGAGATCCACCCGAAGCTCGCCATCACCGGCAAGCCCTACCTGGTCGGCTTGGCCATCACCGACAACCCGGCCAGCCTCGGTACCGAAGCGCTTCAATTCAGCGCCCAACACGGCACCCTGGCCAGCCGCAAGCAGGACAAAGACAACCTCTTCACCGCCGCGGAAGAGGTCGACATCGAACTCGAGGAAGTCACCGAGACCCCGGGCGCATTCGCCGCCCTGCGGGAAAAGCTCGGCGAGCTGCTCGGCAAGAACAAGGAGAAAGAAGGCACGGACGCCGCCAACTTCAGCGCCCTGGCCGAGATGATCGAGCAGGTCGCCACGCACGGCAGCGAGCAGGAGAAGGCCTTCAGCACACTCGATGCCGCCCACCAGAAGCTGCAGGCAGCACACGAAAAGCTGTCTGCCGACTTCAACGCCCTGGTCCAGAAGCTGGAAGCCACTCCGGCCGACGACGAACCCACCCCGACTAAGAAGCACAGCACCCAGCGTCCGCCGGTCACCGGCAACGACGGCCGCACCGTCACCGACTGCTGAAAACGGATTCGCCACAGCCAAGGACCACCGGAGAACCCCATGCGCAACGAAACCCGCGTACTGTTCAACGCCTACCTGCAACAGCTTGCCCAGCTGCACGGTGTAGACGATGTCACCACCAAGTTTGCCGCCGCCCCGGCGGTCGCCCAGACCCTGGAAACTCGCATCCAGGAATCGAGCGACTTCCTCGGCCGCATCAACATCTACGGCGTGCCCGAGCAAATGGGCGAGAAGATCGGTCTCGGCGTCACCGGCAACATCGCCGGCACCACCAACACCGACATCAAGGACCGCGAAACCCGCGACCCGAGCAGCCTGGATGGCCGTGGCTACGTCTGCACCCAGACCAACTACGACACCCACCTGAAGTACGCCAAGCTCGACGCCTGGGCCAAGTTCCCGGACTTCCAGGCGCGCATCCGCGACGCGATCATCAAACTGATGGCGCTGAACCGCATCTGCATCGGCTGGAACGGTACCAGCCGCGCGGCCACCTCCGATCCGGTCGCCAATCCGCTGCTCCAGGACGTCAACATCGGTTGGCTGCAGAAGATGCGCACCGAGAATGCTGCCCGCGTGATGAGCGAGGTGGTCGAAGGCAGCAACAAGATCGAAATCGGCACCGGCAAGGACTTCGAGAACATCGACGCCCTGGTCTTCGCCATGGTCAACGAGCTGATCGAGCCCTGGTACCAGGAGGACACCGAGCTGGTCGTCATCTGCGGTCGCAAGATCCTGGCCGACAAGTACTTCCCGATCATCAACAAGAACCAGGCTCCGTCCGAGATGCTCGCCGCGGACATCGTCACCAGCCAGAAGCGCATCGGCAACCTGCCGGCTATCCGCGTGCCGCACTTCCCGGCCAATGGCCTGTTCGTTACCCGTCTGGACAACCTGTCGACCTACTGGCAGGAAGGCAGCCGCCGCCGCACCGTCGTCGACAACGCCAAGCGTGACCGCATCGAGAACTACGAGTCGGTCAACGAGGCCTACGTCGTCGAGGACCTCGGCTGCGCCGCGCTGGCCGAAAACGTCGTCATCGCCTGAGGCCGCCAACCATGAGCAACCCTTGCCGCCGTCACTTCCAGCGCGTCACCGCCGCCATCGAGGCAGCGGCAGCCGCGCCGGGCGCCGCCATGGAGAACGCAACCGGTTACGAGCTGCAACTCGCCAAGCTCCAGCAGGACCAGTTCCGCCTCAAGCAGGTGCAGTCCCAGGAGGGCAAGGCAAAGCTCAAGTCCGAGCTGCTGCCCGACTACGAGCCTTGGGTCGACGGCGTGCTCAGCGCCGGCCAAGGCGCCCAGGACGACGTCCTCGTCACCGTCATGCTCTGGCGCTTCGATGCAGGCGACTATGCCGGCGGGCTTACCGCCGCCCGCTACGTCCTGCAATACGGCCTCAAGATGCCCGACCGTTTCAACCGCACCACCGGCTGCGTCGTGGCCGAGGAAGTGGCCGAGGCGGCGCTCAAGGCCCTCAAGGCCGGCGGCACCTTCGACATCGGCGTCCTGCGTCAGGCCGAGGGGATGACAGCCGAGCACGACATGCCAGACGAAGCCCGCGCCAAGCTGATGCTCGCCATCGGTCGGCTGGCCGCCGCCTCGGTGGACGATGGAAAGCCTGCCGAGCACGACGCCAGCAACCTCGCCATGGCCAAGCAGTACCTCGGCCGCGCCATCGAGCTGCACGGCACCTGTGGCGGCAAGAAAGACCTGGAGCGCGTCGAGCGCCTCCTCAAGAAACACGCTGGCCCCGCCAGCTAACCGAGCGGTCCCCCGCACCCGGGCGGCTCGGGGCGGATCAGCAGGGTTCACTCCTTCCCTTGCTGTGAAGCCCCGACCACCGCCCACCAATTCAAGGTCCGACCATGAGCGCATTCGTTGCCGGCGGGGAAATCCCGGCCGACGCCTACCCGATCAGCAACGCCCAGTTCTGGCCCGATATCGACGGCCAGGACCTGCGCGCCGCCATGCGGATCAACGCCAGCGTCACGGATGCCCGCCTCGAGGTCGCTGTGGTCGGCGCCATGCTGTTCACCAACGCAGAGCTTGCCGACTACCGCGATGCTCGCCGCGCCGAAGGGCATTCCGCGCTGGCCGATGTACCGGTCGAGCAGATCCAGAACGAAAGCCAGCTTCTCCACCAGTACCGCCGCGCCGTGTATTGCCGCGCCCTGGCCGAGCTGGTCGAGCGCTACACGAGCTTCGACGCCACCAACAGCGGCGACCAGAAAGTCACCGAGGAAGAGACCAGCGCCGACCAGCTACGCCGCGACGCCCGCTGGGCCGTGCGCGACATCCTGGGCATCAGCCACACCACCGTGGAGCTGCTGTAGTGGCCACCGTCATCGCCGCCCAGGGCGACACCGTCGACAGCATCTGCTGGGCCTACTACGGCCGCACCGCGGGCGTCACCGAGGCGGTCCTCGAGGCCAACCCGGGCCTTGCCGATCACGGCCCCGTCATCCCCCACGGCACCCAAGTCACCCTGCCGGATGCCGCCCCTCAACCCGAGCAGCGCCAGGTGGTGAACCTATGGGACTGATCTACCTCGCCGTCTACAAGGGCAAAGGCCAGCTGTTCAACCGCCTCATCCGCCTCTGGACGCGCTCGAAGTACAGCCACTGCGAGCTGGTCATGCCCGACGGTCGTTGTCTGTCGGCCAGCGCCATGGACGGCGGCGTGCGCGCCAAGCGCATCGAGCTGAAGCTCGAGCACTGGGACCTGGTCCCCCTGCCCTGGGCCAACGCCAAGCTCGTCGAGGCCGTGTTCGACCGGCATGAGGGCAAGGGCTACGACTGGCTCGGCATCCTGCTCGCCCAGTTCCTTCCCCTGGGCATCGACGACAAGCGCCGCATGTTCTGCAGCGAGTTCTGCGCGGCCGCCCTCGGCCTGCAGCAGGCAGCCCCCCGATTCAGCCCCGTGCTGCTGAGCGAAGTGGTCCAGCGCATCAACCGCCTGCCGTTCGTGCAGCTCGCCCACTCCCTTCCACAGGACGCAAGGAATGTCGCAGATGCCTGACCGCCCCGAGACCTGGGCCATGCTGCTCGCCTGGATGGAGCAGCACCACCCACTCATCTATGCCGCCGTCCTCTCCGCGCTGCTGGCCTCCGCCCGCTTCATCTACGCCGGCGGCAGCCTGCGCCGCGCCCTGGGTGAGGGCTTCATCTGCGGCCTGATCACCCTCGCCGTCAGCAACGGCCTCGCCCTGTTCGGCATCCCCGAGCAGTTCGCCCCGTTCTTCGGCGGCGTGGTCGGCCTGCTCGGCGCCGACTTCGTCCGCTCCAGCCTCAAACGCATCGCCACCCGCAAGGCAGACCAGCTATGACCGAAGCCCTCAAGCACGGAGACAAAGGCCTCTCCGTCCGCCGCCTGCAGCGGCAGCTCAACGCCAACGGCGCCAAGCTGCTCGACGACGGCGACTACGGCGACGCCACCGAGAAGGCCGTACGCGCCTATCAAACCAAGATCGGCCTGGTGGTCGACGGCAAGGCCGGCGAGAAGACCCTCGCCGCGCTGGCCGGTGCCGACTGTTCCAAGCTGCTGCGCAATGCCACCCTCGTGGCTGCCGCGGCCCGCCTCGGCGTCGAGCTGGCCGCCGTCTACGCCGTCAACGAGGTGGAGAGCTCCGGCTCCGGCTTCCTGTCCAACGGTAAGCCCAAGGTGCTGTACGAGCGTCACGTCATGTACGTGCGCCTTTCTACGCCCCGGCGCGATGACGAAGATGCCACCGCATTGGAGCGCCGCGCCGATGACCTGGCCATGATCTACCCGACCCTGGTCTATCCCAGAGCTGGCGGCTACGTCGGCGGTACCGGCGAACACCAACGCCTGGCCCAAGCCCGCATGATCGACGCCTTGGCCGCCAACGAGTCGACCAGCTGGGGCGCCTTCCAGATCATGGGCTACCACGCCGAGCGCCTGGGCTACGCCAGCGTCGACGAGTTCACCCAGCTGATGAGCCAGGACGAAAACCAGCAGTTCGAGGCGTTCGTCCGCTTCATCGAGGCAGACCCAGCACTGCACAAGGCGCTCAAGGGCAAGAAGTGGGCAGCCTTCGCCAAGGCCTACAACGGCCCCAACTACGCCCGCAACCTCTACGACGTGAAGCTCGAGCGCGCGTATGAGCTGCACGCCGGCTGCGGCTGCGGCAAGGAGGCGGCATGAGCCTGATCGAGCACGCCCGCCGCCTGGAGCTGCGCAACGGCGACGTCGTTTGCCTGCCAGCCGACACCACATACGAACAGGCCCGCGAGCTTGTGGCGGCCCTCGGCCCGGACGGTCTCAACATCCGCTGTCTGATCGTCCTGGGCGACGTCCATGCCCTAGATGAAGCCGCCATGAACGCCGCCGGCTGGTACCGCAAATGACCACCCTCCGCCAGGCCCTCTACGGCGCCGCCCTGCTCGCCGCCCTGGCGCTGCTCATCTGGGGCGGCTACCAGCGCCTGCAGGCCGAGCTGGGTCGCAGCGCCCTGGCCCAGGAGAGACTGGCCAACACCAACGCCCGCATCGAGCGCGACGCCACCACCATCACCACCTTGCACACAACCCTGTCCAGCGAGCGCCAAGCCCAGGCCTCGCTGCAACAGACAAGCCAGGACCTGCGCCGCGAGCTGGACGTCCGCAAGCAGCAAATCAAGGAGCTGAAACGTGAGAACGCCGAACTACGCGAGTGGGCTGCTGCTCAGTTGCCTGTTGCTGCTCGCCGGCTGCGGCAGCGCCCAGCCATCACCGGAGCAGACGGTTATCGTAACTGGCTGTCCGGCCGTGACGCGCTGCACCCTGAGCGCGACTGATCCGGCCACTAACGGCGAGCTGCTCGACGACCAGGACATCACCGAGGCCGACTGGGCAGCCTGCGCCGCCAAGGTCGATGTCGTCTACGAGTGCCAGCAGAAGGCAGCCGCCCAGTGAACAAGCCCAACAGCCTGCGCGAGCACCTGCTCAACGCCGTCAAAGGCCTCAAGAAGAACCCCGACCGCCTGCTGATCTTCATCGACGCCGGCAACGTCCGCTGCACCGCCGTAACCGGGCTGTCCTTCGAGTACAGCTTCACCCTGCAGGTCATCCTCACCGACTACGCCGGGCACCCCGACACCGTATTCATTCCCGTCCTGGAGTGGCTGCGCCGCAACCAGCCCGAGCTGCTCACCAACCTCGAGCGCGGCAAGGACGCCATCACCTTCGAGGCGGACATCCTCGACGGCGGCAAGGTCGACATGGCCATCACCCTGCCGCTCACCGAGCGCGTGATCGTCAAACACCTGGACAACGGCGACCTCGACGTCACGCACCCGCCCGAGCCGGACTACGAGCTGTGACCGACAACCTGCACGCCCTGGAGGACTGGGCCGGCCTGCTGCTCGCCAGGCTCTCCCCGGGCGAGCGCCGCAAGTTCGGCAACAGCATCGGCCGCGACCTGCGCCGCAGCCAGCAACAGCGCATCGCCGCCCAGCGCAACCCGGACGGCACCCCCTACGCCGCCCGCAAGCCCCGCCAGCTGCGCGGCAAGGCCGGCCGCATCAAGCGCCAGATGTTCGCCCGCCTGCGCCAGGCCAAGCACCTGCGCCTGATGAGTACCCCGGACGCCATTGCTATCGGCTTCGCCGGCCGCGTCGCCCGCATCGCCCGCGTGCACCAGTACGGCCTGCGCGACCGCCCCGGCCGGGGCCAGGCCGACGTGCAGTACGACCGCCGCGAGCTGCTCGGCTTCGCCGATGCCGACCTCGAAATGATCCGCGACCGCCTGCTCGCCCACCTCGCCGGCTGACCTCGCGCTGTAGCGCGCCCCGCTACAGCGCCACCCGAGTGCGCCCCGCGCGCGTGAGCCGCAGCATCAGCGGCATGAACCAGTTCGCCGAGCTTGCCCGCCTCATCCAGAACCTCATCCGTCTCGGCACCATCGCCGAGGTCGACGTGGCAGCGGCCCGCGTGCGTGTGGAAAGCGGCAACCTCACCACCGCCTGGCTGCCCTGGCTGGCCCTGCGCGCCGGTACTTCCAAGGAATGGGACCCACCCACCGAAGGCGAGCAGGTCCTGCTGCTGAGCCCGTCCGGCCTGCTCACCCAGGGCGTGGCCCTGGTCGGCCTGTTCAGCGAGGCCAACCCCGCCAACGGCGACCGCGAAGGCCTACACCGCCGCACCTATCCCGACGGCGCCGTGATCGAGTACGACAGCATCGCCAAGCATCTGCGCGCCACCCTGCCCGGCTCCGCGGAGGTCACCGCGGCCGGCGACATCAGCCTCACCAGCGGCGGCAAGATCAAGATCGCGGCCACCGGCGATGTCTTCATCACCGGCGCCAACGTGAGGATCAACTGATGCCGGCCGTAGCTCGCCTGGGCGACCTCTGCACCGGCCACGGCGCATTTCCGCCGCGCCCGTCCACCGGTGCCAGCCCCAACGTGTTCATCAATGGCATTCCCGCCCACCGCAAGGGCGACGGCTGGGCCGCGCATTGCGACCCGTCGCCCTCCTGCCACGCCAGCACCCTGGCCGACGGTAGCGCAACCGTGTTCGTCAACGGCCAGCCCCTGGGCCGTGTCGGCGACCCGGTCGGCTGCGGCTCGTCCGTCGCCCAGGGCTCGCCCAACGTGTTCGCCGGAGGCTGACCATGATCGGCATGAGCGCCAAGAACGGGCGCACCCTCACCGGCAGCCAGCACCTGGCCCAGTCCATCAGCGACATCATCACCACGCCCCTCGGCAGCCGCGTCATGCGCCGCGAATACGGCTGCGCCATGGCGGACCTGCTCGACTGGCCCCTCAACAACGCCACCCGCCTGCAGGCCTACGCCGCCATCACCATGGCGCTGCTGCGCTGGGAGCCACGCATCCGCCTCAGCCGCGTGCAGCTCACGCCGAGCACCACGCCCGGCGCCGCCGTGCTCGACATCGAAGGCACCCGCACCGACACCAACGAGCCGCTCAGCCTGCGCGTGCCGCTGAGCCTGGGAGCCATCGCATGACCGGCACGTTCACGCCCATCGATCTCAGCCAGCTGCCGGCCCCCAACGTCGTCGAGCCCATCGACTACGAAGTGATCCTCGCCGCGCGCAAGGCCTACTTCGTCAGCCTGCACCCATCCGACAAGCAAGCCGAGGTCGCCGCCACCCTGGAGCTGGAGTCCGAGCCCATCACCAAGCTGCTGCAGGAGAACGCCTACCGCGAAACCGTCTGGCGTCAACGCGTCAACGAGGCGGCCCTCGCCACCATGCTGGCGTTCGCCAAGGGCGACGACCTGGTACAGATCGCAGCACGCTTCAACGTCGAAAAGCTGACCATCATCCCGGCCGACCCGAATGCCGTGCCGCCCGTTGCCGCCGTCATGGAGGGCGACGACAGCCTGCGCGAGCGCACCCAGATGGCCATGGAGGGCCTGTCCGTCGCTGGCCCGCGCAACGCCTACATCTTCCACGCCCGCAGCGCAGACGGCCGCGTCGCCGATGCCACCGCCGCCAGCCCGTCGCCAGCCGTAGCCGTGGTCACCGTGCAGGACGTACTCGGCAACGGCGCCGCCAGCCAGGACCTGCTCGACAGAGTCGCCGCCTACCTCAGCGATGACGACCGCCGCCCGGTAGCGGATCGGCTCACCGTGCAAAGCGCCGAAGTGCTCAACTACACCGTCACCGCCGTGCTGCATCTGAACACCGTAGGTCCGGAGTCGGAGGTCATCCGCGCCGCCGCGGAGGCCCGCCTGGTCGCCCTTGTGAACCGGCGTCGCCGCCTTGGCATGAGTGTGCACCGCTCGGCGCTGGACGCCGCCCTGCACATCGAGGGCGTCCGCAAGGTCGAGCTCCCCGGCTGGTTGGACGTGATCGCCACCGACAGCCAGGCGCCCTACTGCACCGCGCATAGCGTCACGGTGGCCGAGTGATGGCCGCCCGCCTGCTGCCCGGCAATGCCAGCGAGCTAGAGCGCCTGGCCGCCGAAGCACTGGCGGAAATTCAGCGCGTCCCGGTGCCCATCCGCGACCTCTGGAACCCGGACGCCTGCCCGCTGGCATTCCTCCCGTTTCTCGCCTGGGCCTTCTCGGTCGACCGCTGGTCCCAGGCCTGGCCGGAGAGCGCCAAGCGCGCCGCCATCCGCGCCGCCTACTTCATCCACGCCCGCAAAGGCACCATCGGCGCGCTCCGCCGCGTGGTCGAGCCGCTGGGCTACCTCATCGAGGTTTTCGAGTGGTTCGAGGAGGTGCCGTCCGGCGTGCCCGGCACCTTCCGGCTGATGGTCGGCGTGCTCGACACCGGCATCACCGACGAGATGTACCAGGAACTCACCTGGCTGATCGACGACGCCAAACCCCTCACCCGCCACCTGATCGGCCTGGCCATCAGCCTCGACCTTCACGGCACCGAGCACATCGGCGCCGTCCTCACCACTGGCGACGAGCTGGACATCTACCCGCCCGCGGCGCGGCCGATCGAGGTCGGCGGCACGCTGGCCTGGGGCGCCCGCGAACACGTCATCGACCATATGGACATCTACTAATGGCAGACCAGAACTCGCAATACATGGCCATCCTCACCGCTGTCGGTGAGGCGAAGCTGGCGAATGCCCAGGCGCTGGGCCTTCCGTTCAACATCTCGCAGATGGGCGTCGGCGACGCAGGCGGAGCCGAGCCAACGCCGAACAGGGATCAAACCACGCTGATCAACGAGCGCCGCCGCGCCCCGCTCAACCAACTCAGCGTGTCCCCCACCAACGCCTCGATCATCGTGGCCGAACAGGTCATCCCCGAGGACGTGGGCGGCTGGTGGATCCGCGAGGTGAGCCTGTACGACGAAGACGGCGACATGGTCGCCATCGCCAACAGTCCGCCGACCTTCAAGCCCCAGCTCAGCCAGGGCAGCGGCCGCACCCAGGTGGTACGCATCAACCTGCTGGTCAGCAGCACCCAGAACATCACCCTCAAGATCGACCCCAGCGTGGTGCTGGCCACCCGCAGCTATGTAGACATCAGCGTCGCCGCCGCCCTGGCCCGTCTCGACAGCAAGGACAGCGTGCTGGTGGCCACCACCGCCAACATCGTGCTCAGCGGCCTGCAGACCATCGACGGTGTCCTGCTCACTGCCGGCGCCCGTGTCCTGGTCAAAGACCAGGCCTCCGCCAAGGACAATGGCATCTACATCGCCGCAGCCGCCGCCTGGGAGCGTGCCACCGACGCCGACAGCAGCACCGACGTAACCTCCGGCATGACCGTCCCCGTGGAGCAAGGCGCCACCCATGCGGACACCATCTGGGAGCTGACCACCAACGGCGCCATCACCGTCGGTACCACCGCTCTGACGTTCGAGCTAACCGCGGCGCTCAACGCCACCCAGGTGGACGCAGAAGGCGGCACCAACAACACCCGTCGCATGACAGCGTTGCGCGTGTTCCAGGCCATCCGCTCGGCCGCCGCGAACGCCACGGAAGCCCTGCGCGGTGTCCTGCGCGTGGGCACGCAAGCCGAGGTCAATGCCGGCGCGCTGGACGACGTAGCGGTCACGCCCAAGAAGCTGCGCTGGGGCTTCGCCATCCTGATCGCCACCAACGGCTACGTCGTGTTCCCCTTCTGGCTCGGTAGTTTGATCATCCAATGGGGCACGGGTCCTGCGGTTCAGGCGGGCGGAAGCGTAACTATCATCCGTCCGCTCACCTTCCCCAGTGCTGCCCTGCTCACTCTGGTCGGCAACTCCTTCTCCCAAGGCTCCACGAGCTTCACCAGCAGCCTCGGCGTTCAGTACGTGAACGGTGTCCAGTTCAACGTTTACTGCTTAGGCACCACAGGGCAACCCAGTGCGCCGTGGATTTCCATCGGCTACTAAGGAGACAGCAATGCACTACTTCTCACCCTCTGCCATGGGCTTTTTCCACAGCGCCATCCATGGCGACCGCATGCCAGCGGATGCGGTACCGGTCACCAATAAGGCCTATCAGGCTCTGCTGGCCGGCCAAACGGCGGGCAAGGTCATCCAGCCGGACGCTAACGGCCACCCGGTACTGGTCGAGCGCCCCGAACCCGCAACCACCAGCGACGATCTGTGCCAGCGCATAGACGATGCCGCAGATGCGGCTCGCGCCAAGGTCGCCGGCGACCCGCTGCGCGCCGTGGAATACGACCGCGCCCGCCTCGAGGCGGAAGCCTTCGCCGCGGCCGGCTACCAGGGCGAGGTGCCGCGCATGGTCGCCGCCTGGGCCATCAACGGGCGCACGCCGCGCCAGGCCGCCGACAGCATCCTGGCCGAGGCGGCGGCCTACACCGAGGCGCTCTACCTCATCCGCGAAACCCGCCTGCAGGCCAAGGAGCAGATCCGCGTAGCCATTGACGCGGGCGATATCGAACAGGCCCAGGACATCGCCGCCGAAACCATCGCCGCGATCGAGGCCGCCGTAGCCGGCATCGGTAACAACACCGGCACCTGACCGAATCCCTGGGGAGGGGTTGCCCGCTTCGGCGGGCTTTTTTATGCCCGCCCTGTAGCGCGCCCCGCTACACCGCCAGCCGCTCGCCCCGCTTGCGCGCGCGCGTCACTCTCAAGGCTCACTGAACCGGCATCACGCCCACCAGGAGCTGCCCAATGGCCACCGATTACCATCACGGCGTCCGAGTCCTCGAAATCAACGAGGGCATCCGCCCCATTCGCACTATCGCCACCGCCGTGGTGGGCATGGTCTGCACCGCCAGCGATGCCGACGCCGCCACCTTCCCGCTCAACAAACCCGTGCTGCTCACCGACGTGCTCACCGCGTCCGGCAAGGCCGGCGAGCTGGGCACCCTCGCCCGCAGCCTGGACGCCATCGCCGACCAGGCCAGCCCGGTCACCGTCGTGGTGCGCGTGGCCGAAGGCGAAGGCGCCGATGCCGCCGCCAAGGAAGCGGACCAAACCACCAAGATCATCGGCGGTGTCACTGCCGACGGCCAATACACCGGCCTCAAGGCCCTGCTGGCGGCAGAAGTGCAGCTCGGCGTACGCCCGCGCATCCTGGGCGTGCCAGGGCTGGACAACCTCGCCGTGTCCACCGAGCTGGCCGCCACCGCCGAGAAGATGCGCGCCTTCGCCTATGCCAGTGCCTGGGACTGCGAGAGCGTCTCCGAGGCCATCGCCTACCGCGAGGGCTTCGGCTCCCGCGAGCTGATGCTCATCTGGCCTGACTTCGTGAACTGGGACACCGCCACCAGCGCCAACGCCCCGGCTTCTGCCGTCGCCCGCGCCCTGGGCCTGCGCGCCAAGATCGACGAGCAAACCGGCTGGCACAAAACCCTGTCCAACGTGCCGGTCAACGGCGTGTCCGGCCTCACCAAAGACATCTTCTGGGACCTGCAGAACCCCGCCACAGACGCCGGCCTGCTCAACGCCGCGGACGTCACCACGCTGATCCGTCGCGAGGGCTTCCGCTTCTGGGGCAACCGCACCTGCAGCGCCGACCCGCTGTTCGCCTTCGAGAACTACACCCGCACCGCCCAGGTGCTGGCCGACACCATGGCCGAGGCCCACTTCTGGGCCGTGGACAAGCCCATGCACGGCTCCCTGGTGAAGGACATCATCGACGGCGTCAACGCCAAGTTCCGCGAGCTGAAGACCGCCGGCTACATCATCGACGGCCAGTGCTGGTTCGACGAGTCCGCCAACGACGCCACCACCCTCAAGGCCGGCAAGCTCTTCCTGGACTACGACTACACCCCCGTCCCGCCGCTGGAAAACCTGCTGTTCCGCCAGCGCATCACCGACCGCTACCTGATGACCTTCGCCCAGAGCGTCAAGGCCTGATCCCATTCACCCGCGCGGCCCCGGCCGCGCCGTAGGAGAGCACCACCATGGCGCTGCCCAAAAAGCTCAAGCACATGAACATGTTCAACGACGGCAACAGCCACCAGGGCGAGGCCAAGACCGTCACGTTGCCGAACCTCGCGCGCAAGATGGAGTCCTTCCGCGCCGGCGGCATGGACGGCCCGGTCAAGGTCGACCTCGGCCATTCCGACGACGGCATCCAGCTCAGCTACACCCTGGGCGGCTGGTCGCTCATCGCCCTGCGCCAGTACGGCATCACCCGCGCCGATGGCGTGATGTTGCGCTTCATGGGCTCGGTCCAGCGCGACGACACCGGCGACGCCAGCGCCGTGGAAGTAGTGGTGCGCGGCCGGCATGAGGAAATCAGCTTCGGCGACGCCGCCCCGGGCGAAGACACCGAGCACGAAATCACCGTCACCTGCACCTACTACAAGCTCACCGTCGACGGCGAAGTGATCATCGAAATCGACCTCCTGAACTTCGTGTTCATCGTCGATGGCGAAGACCTGCTCGCCGCCCACCGCCAGAACATCGGCCTCTGACCGATCCCCGCCGGCGCGCTGCGCCGGCCTCCCCCCTGAACGAAGGAGCACCCCACCATGGGCAGCATCACCGACAACGCGCACGACATGCAGCAGGAAGCCACCCACGAAGCGCAGGCCGCCGCGGCAGCCGCAGCTCCGGCGCCGGCCGCCCAGGCCAAGAACCCCAACGAGGAAGTCATCACCCTCGACACCCCCATCGTCCGCGGCGAGCAGAAGATCGAGCAGATCACCCTGCGCAAGCCCATGAGCGGCGAGCTGCGCGGCGTCACCCTGGCCGACCTGGCCCAGATGGACGTGCTCGCGCTGCGCAAGGTGCTGCCGCGCATCACCCTGCCCAGCCTCACCGACCCCGAGATCGGCCGCATGGACCCGGCCGACCTGCTCCAGTGCGGGGTGGTCGTCGCCAGTTTTTTGCTCACGAAGTCGGCGAAGGCGGCTGCCCTCGTTGCGTAGAAGACGCCATGGCCGACCTGGCCATGGTCTTTCACTGGGGGCCGGTGGAGTTGGACCCGCTGCCCCTGTCGGAACTGATGGAATGGCGCGAGCGGGCCAGAAGCCGCTGGGAAGGGAACGATGGCAAATGACCTGAAAATGGAGGTAATCCTCCAGGCCATCGACCGCGCCACCCGCCCCATCCGCGCCATCACCCAGGGCAACATCGGCCTCGGCCAGGCCCTCAAACAATCCCGCGACCAGCTCAAGGCCCTGCAGGCGCAGCAAGCCGACATCCGCAGCTGGTCGATCCTGCGCAACGCCACCGCCAAGACCGCCACCGACCTGCAGGCCGCCCGCGACCAGGTCAAGGACCTCGGCAGGCAGATGGCAGCCACCGGCGTCCCAACGCGCGAAATGGTGGCGGACATGCAAGCCGCCGTCCGCGCCGCCACCGACCTCAAGCGCAAGCACCAGGAGCAGCAGGCCGAACTCCAGGGCCTACGCACCAAGCTCAGCGCTGCCGGCATCAGCACCCGCGACCTGAGCCAGCACTCGCGCGAGCTCAAGCAGCGGATCCAGGAAACCACCGAGGCCATCGGCGCCCAGACGCGGCGCATGCAGGCCCTGGTGCAGCAGCAAAAGCGCCTGGCCGCGGCGCGTGCCCAATACGACAAGACCCAGGCGCTCGCCGGCAGCATGGCCGGTACCGGCGCCGGCGCGGCCGCCCTGGGCGCCGGCATGGGCCTGCCCGTGGTGAGCATGGTCAAGGACTACATGAGCTTTGAAGACGCCATGGCCGGCGTCGCCAAGCAGGTGGCCGGCGCCCGCGATGCCAACGGCCAGCTCACCGGCACTTATCACGAGATGGCGGCCAGCATCAAAGAGATGTCCACGCGCATCCCCATGGCCACCACCGAGATTGCCGCCCTGGTGGAAGGCGCCGCGCGCATGGGCGTGCAGGGCAAGGACGACCTGCTGAAGTTCACCGGCGTCGCCGCCAATGCCGCCACCGCCTTCGAACTGCCGGCCGACCAGATCGGCGAGAACCTGGCGCGCATCGCCGACCTCTACAAGGTGCCGATCGCCAACGTCGACCAGCTCGGTGACGCCATCAACTACCTGGACGACAACGCCAAGTCCAAGGGCGCCGACATCATCGACGTGCTGCAACGCACCGCCGGTATCGCCGCCACGGTGGGCATGAGCTACAAGGAAGCCGCCGCCCTCGGCTCCACCTTCCTCACCCTGGGCGCTACGGCGGAAACCGCCAGCACTGCCACCAACGCGATGATCCGCGAGCTGGCCGTCGCCACCGAGCAGCCCGCGCGCTTCCAGAAGGGCCTCAAGGCCCTGGGGCTGGAGGCCAAGGCCATCCAGAACGGCATGGCCGAGAACGCCACCGACACCCTGCAGCAGGTGCTGGAGTCCATCAACAAGCTGCCCAAGGCCGAGCAGCTCAGCGTCGCCACCCAGCTGTTCGGCGACGAGTTCAGCGACGACGCCGCCAAGCTGGCCCAGAACATGGGCGAGTACCGCCGCCAGCTGGAACTGGCCAACGCCGCCGCAGCGGACGGCTCCATGCAGCGCGAGGCGGACATCCGCGCCCAGCTGCTGTCCGCCCGCCTGCAGATGGCGCAGAACCAGGCCTTCAACCTCTCTTCCGCGCTGGGCGAAACTCTCAAGCCGGCGCTGCTGGAGCTGATCACCAGCTTCAACAGCGTGGTCAGCCGCGTGAACACCTGGGTCAAGGCCAACCCCGAACTCGCCGCGCAGATCCTCAAGACGGTCGCCGGCGTCGCCCTGCTGGCCGCGGGCTTCGGCGCCGTCACCCTGGCCATGGCCAGCTTCCTCGGCCCGTTCGCCATGGCGCGCTACGCGCTCACCCTGTTCGCCTTCAAGGGCACCAGCCTCGCCGGCGTGCTGCTCAACCTGGGCCGCGTCGCACTGCCGCTGGTGGGCAAGGCCATCATGCTCATCGGCCGCGCGCTGATGCTTAACCCCATCGGCCTGGCCGTCACCGCCATCGCCGGCGCCGCCTACCTCATCTACAAGCACTGGGAGCCCATCAAGGGCTTCTTCCTCGGGCTGTGGGCCGAGGTGAAGGCCGGCTTCGATGGCGGCCTGGTCGGTATCGCCAAGCTGATCGCCGACTTCATGCCGCTCGGCCTGTTCTACCGCGCCTTCGCCGGCGTGATGAACTACTTCGGCATAGAGATGCCCGGCAAATTCAGCGAGTTCGGCAGCATGCTGCTCGAGGGCCTGGTCACCGGCATCCGCAACAAGCTCGGCGCCGTGAAAACCGCCATCGGCGAGGTCGGCGACAGCACCATCGGCTGGTTCAAGGAGAAGCTCGGTATTCACTCGCCCTCGCGTGTGTTCGCCACGCTGGGCGGCTTCACCATGGCCGGGCTGGAGCAAGGCCTGCTCAAGGGCCAGCGCGGCCCGCTGGCGGCGGTCACCAGCATGGGCAAGCAGCTCGTTGCGGCCGGCGCCATCGGCTTCGGTACCGCCGGCAGCGCCATCGCCATGGACAACCGCCCGCCGCTGTCTGCCGCCCCGCAGGCCCGCGCCGTGGCCATGGCCCCGCCGGCGCCCATCATCATCAACATCCACCCCTCGGCCGGCATGGATGAACAGGCTCTGGCGCGCCTGGTGCAGCAGGAGCTCGCCAAGGCCCAGCGCGCAGCGCAGACCAAGGGCCGCTCGGCCCTCACCGACCAGGAGTAGACCACCATGATGATGACCCTGGGCATGTTCGTCTTCGGCCTGCCCACCCTCGCCTACCAGGAGCTGCAGCGCACCACCGACTGGCGCCACGGCTCCACCAGCCGCATCGGCACCAACCCCGGCAAGCAGTTCATGGGCCGCGGTGACGACAAGATCGCCCTGCCCGGCACGCTGCTCCCCGGCCTGGTCGGCTCGCCGCTGAGCCTCGACGTGCTGCGCAAAATGGCCGACACCGGCAAGGCCTGGCCACTCATCAGCGGCACCGGCCGCATCTACGGCATCTGGGTCATCACCTCGATCACCGAAACGCAGCAGATCTTCTTCGAGGACGGCACCGCCCGGCGGTACGAGTTCACCATCAACCTGGAGCGCATCGACGACGGCCGCACCGACATGCTCGGCAGCCTGGCCGGCGCCGTCGGCGGGGCGCTGCGCGGCGTGCTCGGGGGCCTGCTGTGAGCATCCTGGGCCAGGCCGGCGCCCTGCTCGATCGCGCGGCGCAGCAGTACCGCGACGCTACCGCCTACCCGCGCCCCATTTGCCGCTTGGTGGTTAACGACAACGACATCTCCGACCAGCTGCTCGGCGGCCAGGAGCCGCGCCTGGTGAGCATCGAGCTCACCGACAACCGCGGCCTCGAGGCGGACCAGCTCGACATCACCCTCAGCGACCACGACGGCCTGCTGGCCATCCCGCCCCGGGGCGCCACCGTGCGCCTCTGGCTGGGCTGGAGCGACACCGGCCTGGTCGACAAAGGCAGCTTCACCGTGGACGAAACCGAGCACAGCGGCGCGCCGGACCTGCTCAGCATCCGCGCCCGCAGCGCGGACCTGCGCGGCAGCCTCAAGACCAAAAAGGAACGCAGCTTCGACGCCACTACCCTGGGCACCGTGATCGGCGCCATCGCCACCGCCCAGGGCCTCACGCCCGTCGTCAGCGCCGTGCTCGCCGGCATTGAGCTGCTGCACCTGGACCAGGCCAACGAGAGCGACGCCAACCTACTCAGTCGCCTCGGCCGCGAGCATGACGCCATCGCCACCGTAAAGGCCGGCCGCCTGCTGTTCCTGCCCACCGGTAAGGCCACCACGGCCAGCGGCCTGGCCCTGCCCCACGTCACCCTAACGCGGGCGGACGGCGACCAGCACCGTTTTCTGCAGGCCGATCGCGACGCCTACACAGGCGCCAAGGCGTACTATTACGAGGTCAACAGCGCGGAGAAGAAAGAGGCCATCGCCGGCGGCGGAGAGAACATCAAGGAGCTGCGCCACGTCTACACCGACCGGGCCAGCGCCCTGCAGGCCGCCCGCGCGGAATGGAACAGGCTGCAGCGCGGTACCGCCACCCTCAGCTACACCCTGGCCAAAGGCCGGCCGGAGCTGATCCCGGACCAAACCTACACCCTCGCCGGCATCAAGGCAGAAATCGCCGCCATCGTCTGGCTCGGCGGCAACATCCGCCACAGCTACACGCCGAACAGCTACACCACCGCCCTGGAGCTGGAGTCCCAGCTGCCCGACGGCGACGACGTAGCCGGCCTGGCCGAGGACGACGGCAACTTCACCGGCCTCGTCGCCTGGTACCGCGACGAGAAGACCGGCCAGCAGCACAAGCTCACCGAGGGCGACCAGGTCAAGCCGCGGCGCCTCACCCACCTCTACCAGAGCAAGGCCGCTGCGCAGCGCGCTCTTGATCGGGAGTGGAAGCGGATCCAGATTCAACTAAAGGCCCCGTCTAGGGGCCTCGAGAGCACATCAGTCTAACGGCCAAGCGCTTTTTTAATTTCGGCGACCGTAGCAGCCTTCAACGCAATCGGATCTATCCCAACGGAAAGTACCGTTTTACAGTGCTGACACAGGTAGGATACGCCCGTCCATCTCTCCTCAACCCCGACTACTACTCCTACATTCTCTACAAGTACGTTCGCCACCATCGACTGGCATTTGGGGCATTTACCTTGTGGAATCATCTCTTTTCTCCTATGACATCCCAGCCGCCTCGCTGGCTATCCGAGAATAGCCTCGATGCCACGCCACCGCCTGCAGAGATCATCGCATGCCTTTCATGGACGTGATTTCGAATTTCCAAAGTGATTTCATTGATATTCTTCGAAGAGAATTGAAGGCGTGGCAATCGGATATTCGAGGCCTGTCTGACGAAGAAATCCAACTGGGATATTTTGAACTCTGCCAACGCATGATCGACCCAGTTCCTCGCACAATAGTTTTCAGTCGCGAATTCAAATGCCCTGAAGGATGCAAAGAAGGGCTCAATTTGCTAGTTTATAAATTGCAGACTGGGGAAAGTGTCTTCCCACACTTAAGCCGAAGAATACGTAAGTTCAAATTCCATGATGGACTCCTTAACTGCTGGGGCATTCAGCATCTACATTTAGGCACAAGCTACCAATCGGACGGCCTAATTGAGGGAGGCCCCTTAATCCTTTACGGCGTATTTACCTCTTCCCATGCATACCTACTCGACATACGTGAACATGACTGGTACCAGATTGACCTGCTGGAAATCATTCGCTGCAACTGGCCAGATTTGATTGCTCCGTTCCAATATAAGCACTGCTTACCGTCCCCGACTCCACCTACAGTCGACGACCTGCGTGCTTTGCGCAATAAAAATATAAACACAACTATCCAGTTGGGGGACGGCATGTCCTACTTCGCGCCGGGTGGTGGGACAATGGCGAATGGAATGTCTTTTCTAGCGCTCCAAAGATTGCAACACGAAAGGGAGCAATTAAGTGCGTTCGAGCGAGCGGCGCGATTTAATCCAGATCAGTTTTGGGAGAGATTTTTTACCCCAATCCAACCTCGTCCCAAGGCCCTCAGATTGAAGTTAGTTGCGTTCGGCGGATATTATTTTTGTGCAGCTGTGGGCTCAGATGTGCTTCTTTCTATATGGCCTAGGTTCCCCGACACACATGATTCGCCAGAACAACATCTACTTCGACGAGTGCGTGCCTTAGCGTGCGCGGCACGATATGTCATCTGACTAGCCTGCGGCCTAATAGGCCTCGAGGCTCGAGGCTCGAGGCTCGAGGCCTTTCATTGCAGCGGCGGATCTAAAGCATTGCCATCGCCTCAATTGCTCGCCTCATAAAATCCTGCTCCTTTTCATCTAGCTTTCGGTAAAACTTCAGCAGCAAGCGCTCCTTAGCCGTAACAGGTTCCATCAGGGGCTGATCAACAGGCTCCGCCGGTTGACGACTATCAGCCTCTCGAAAATCGGTCATTCTCTGCATCTCCATGTTGGCAGTGAGCCTTGACCATATCGCCAGTTTCGGAGATGCAAGCCCGTCTAACTCAGGCCTTTGGTGGGGTTGCGCTTTCGAGGGTTCTGATAGCCTGGGCCGCCGGCGGCGCTATCCGCGCACGCCTATCACCTCTTCCCACCGCGTGGTGTAGCGCTGGCTGAGCATCTCCCGGCGCATGGCCCAGGCCGGCGCGGCCGGCACGCTGCCGATGCGCACGGTGCCGCGCCCCTCCTTGCGGTTGATCTGGTCGATCACCGCCATCAGCCGCTCGGCGCCGCGGCGTGGCGCGGGGGCGAACAGGTCAGGCGTCAGCTCGCCGCGCTGGCTCAGGTCCATCAGCAGGATGGAGCACTTCGAATACGGGTAGCCGGGCCGGTAGATCTGCGTCAGCCCCTGCTGGGCGAGCGCCAGGATCTCGCGGGTGTCATCGGTCGGCGCCGGCAGCGCCAGGGTCACCGCGTTGGCGTAGCGCGGGCCCTTCTGGTCTGCCAGCTGCGTCTGCAGGCCCACCTGAATGGTGCTGCACAGCGAGGCCTGGCTGCGCAGCTTCTCCGCCGCCCGGCTCACGTAGGCGGCCAGCGCCTCGCGGATTGGCGGCAGCTCCGATTGGCGCTTGCCGAACATCTTGCTCGAACAGATGGCCTCCTTCGGCGGCGGCCCCTCGTTGAAGCCGATGCAGCTGATGCCGCGCAGCTCGCGCGCCGTGCGCTCCATGGTCACGCCGAAGGTCTTGCGCAGGGTGCCGATATCGAACCGCGCCAGGTCCCAGGCGGTGGCGATGTTCAGGGCGGCCAGCTTGGCCGCCGAGCGGCGCCCCACGCCCCACACCTCGCTCACCGGTGCCAGGCGCAGCAGCTTCTCCTGGCGGGCCGGGTCGGTCAGGTCCAGCACGCCGCCGGTGCCCTTCCACTTCTTCGCCGCCCAGTTCGCCAGCTTGGCCAGCGTCTTGGTGGTGCTGATGCCCACGCCCACCGGCATGCCAACGTCGCGCGCCAGGCGCTCGCGAATGCTCCGGCCAAGCCCGTGCAGGTCATCCACGCCGGTCATGTCGCCCCAGGCCTCGTCGATCGAGTACACCTCGATGCCGGGCAGCATCTCGGCCATCACCCGCATCACCCGGTTGCTGATGTCCGCATACAGCGTGTAGTTGCTGGAGCGCGCCACCACGCCCTGGCGGCTCATCTGCTCCCGCACCTGGAAGAAGGGAGCCCCCATGCCGATGCCGAGCGCCTTGGCCTCGGCGCTACGGGCGATAACGCAGCCATCGTTGTTCGACAGTACCACCACCGGCCGGCGCTTCAGCGCTGGCTGGCAGATGCGCTCGCAGCTGCAGTAGAAGGAGTTGCAGTCGATCAGCGCGAACACGCGCCCCCGGCTGCTCATGGCGCCACGCGGCTGACCACCCAGGACACCACGCCCCACACCTCGATGATCTCCTCGCCGTCCAGCTGTACATCCGGCACCACCGGGTCGGCGGCCTTCAGCCAGCGGCCGCCGAACAGGTCCCGCTGCGCCAGGCGCACGCGGTAGCCCTCGCCGCCCAGGTCCACCACCACCAGCTTGTCATCCAGGTGGCTGGCGGCCCGGTTCACGATCAGCCGGTCGCCCCGGAAGATGCCGAAGCCGACCAGGCTGTCGTCCAGCACCTGCACGCCCCAGATATGCGGCGCACCCAGGCCGGTGAGCCGATCGAGGGAAAGCCCCTCCTCCTTTTCGTCCTCGGCGGGCGACTGGAAGCCGGTAATGCGCAGGTCGGTGGCCACGTCGGTAAGCAGGCGCTCCCGCAAGCGCTCACCCCGGGCGAGTATGGAAAGAGATGACATCGGTACATCCGCAAACTACTGTATATGCGAACAGTATTTGCGAAGACCCGAACCCGGTCAATCGGCGACACGGTCGCCACCGACAGGAGGCAGTCAGCCCTCGAGCAGCTCCTCGCGGTAGATGCCTATCTGCTTCGGCGCCTCGATGCCCACGCGCACCGCGCCCTGGCCCAGGGTGTCGATGCGGATGGTGATGCCGTCGCGCAGCAGCAGGTGCAGCAGCTTCGCCATGTCTACGCCGGGGTCAATGGTGAGGCGGATGTTCTCGCCGTCACGGCGGGTCAGGCAGAGGTAGCCCATGCGAAAGTCCTTTTCCGGTGGTGGGTGCGGGGTTCGAGCGGGGTTACTGCGGGAGGTCGATGTCAACAAGCGGTATCGGGTCGCCGGCCAGCACCGCGGCGCCTACATCGCCATCGCAGCCAGCGTCTGTGCCGGGGAACCACTCCAGCCGCGCCTGTTTGCCGGGCAGATCGACCAGCAGCCGGCGGCTCAGGCAGTCCATGGCCCGCTCGGCAACGGCCGTCAGTTCGGTGTCGGACCAGCTCTGCACGGCGTAGCTGAACGCCTGCGCTTCCAGGTCCTCGCCCTCGTCGTGGTGCAGTATCGAGGCGTAGGCCTCAACGCAGCGGCCGCTTGCGCGCTCGCAGCGGATCTCGATGGCGTTGGTGCCCGGGGCCTCGTACCCCTGCTGGGTTTCCCACCCGCCCCAGATCAGCAGCGTATCGCCGCTCTGCTCCACCAGCAGCGGTGGGCGGACCACGGAATGTGGCGCTTCGGCGGTGGCCGGTGCGGCAAACCAGAGGGCGGCGTAGGCGGAAAGCAAGGCAGAAGCGAGGGCAACAGCGAGGTATTTGAGGTAGCGCATGGGTGAGCTCCATTCGTGGGGAATGCCTTCCTGGCGCTGGGAGTCTAGAACAGGGTAAGCCACCCGTTTGAGCAATGGCCCACAGAGGAGAAAGAGTCATGTGCGGCGGCGTTGAAGCCCGCGAGGCGGACAAGATATGGAAGATCTATTTTCCCAACCCGAAGTCAGCCATCCCGGTGCTGCTGGAGGATACGGGCCAGCTGGACTGGATCCACTGGGGCCGGCGCAAAGAGGAAGCCGGCAGCGGCCCCCAAGGCGGCTGGGCGCGGCTCAGCACCGTGGCGGCCGGCGGCTGGGCCAAGCACAAGCCGCGCCGCGGCTTCGGCATGGTGCAGCGCTTTATGGAGAAGGAAGGCCAGCCCGGCGACAAGAATCGGCCATCACATTGGTTCGACGTGCCGGAGGGCTATGCCCTGGAGTGCCTGGTGATCGGCGAGGGAGAACAGCAGCGGGTGTATGTGGTAACCACCGATCCGCCCGAGGAATTTGCCTGGATACATGATCGGTGGCCGTATTTATGCCGTATTTAGGCTGCGAGCTTTTAGGCCAGATGCCCAGCCAGTTCCACTAGATTTACGTAACGCTTTAGCGCGTCCGAATCTCGCATATACATAGAATAAATACCGTCCTTCCACTGTGGAAGCTGCCTATCGGTGTTATAGACATTCCAAACAGCCTCAGGATTGTTCATCAGCTGCAAATACATCGCGACCAAATCGTAAATGCTGGTAGGCTTTGGATTAGTGTTCAAACATACACTTGGTATCTTTTGTAGGGCCGCCTCAACCTGACTAGGACGAAGGATAATATCCTTAGCGGTAAATTCAAGACTAGAGTTATGCATGAATACTAGGAATGCCGCCCAGAAGACGTCATAGTTACTTTGCTTTAATGCATCGCAAACGGCTTTTGTTTGCCGAATACAGCGGAGCACATCACGCGCCTCAAAATTGAAGAATTTTGCTAAAGCATAGAAGAACAGCGCGGCAACCGGATAAGTCGGCAAGTCTATGAAAACGACACCAGACGCATAATCTTGAGTCCTGGCTTTTCGGTAAGGCACAAGGTGACCAAAATCATTCAACTCAGGCGTACTAGCTACAATAAAAAGCGACAATCCAACTTGATCAAGCCGATATTCAGCATCAAAGAAACGCCTGAGATATTTCTGAGATTGAAACTTCTCGCCATAAATGGCACAAATTGAGTGCGACAACTGCTCAGAGTCAGATGCGACTATAAAGCGGCAATCTTCGATCTCAAAGAAATGCTTTACACGCTCTAGAAGCTCTACTGCGTAAGTAGGCCGACACCGATCCAGCTCATCGATGAATATGAAAGCCGGACTTTTCTTCCCTTGGTTTACAGCAGCTTGGCTCAGACGGTTTTTCACGGCGTCTTTAAAATGCTGGATATTGTCCTTGCTCTCTGCTTGCTCCTTGATCAAACGTCCAACCAATTCACTGGTAGCATCTGCGCCATCACCGCCCGCCCCCTCTCCAAACACTTGATCCATTTCGCAACCCAAGTATTTCTTGAAAAGCCCTTTAGCAATCAATGGTGCTGCCGACTTGACCAATTCGGATGTGCCTTTTACCAAGCCTCTTCCTGCTGAAGAGCCTTGGATATCCAGGGGGTCAGCGGCTTGCTCCTCAATGCTGGTCACTAGAACAACTAGGGGCTCAGCAGCAAAGTCATTCTCCCAAGCGTTGAAATAGATGCACACGTGATTCTGACTAAGTGCTTTACACCAGCGCTGCAAGAAAAAGGATTTACCGCTTCCCCAAGGAGAATTGACGTTAAGTACTTTAATATCTGGATTTGCAAGCATATATGAAGTTAGAAATTCGCTTGCTGCTTTGCGATCTTTGAATAGATCGTCATCCCAAGGAGTGCTTGCTACTTCGCTCACAAGATTCCTCTCTCTAAATAAAGGTGACTCGACGTGCTAGCGGCTACCTTCAGCCGTTGCTGATTACGTCTCCGCCGGCGGCCTTGATCGCCTCTAATAGCTTGATCTGGCCTTGGTCGCTCATATAGACGGCCTCAAACTCTGGCTTCCAACTGTCCAGCTGTATGCCGTACTCCTGCTGGGGGTTCACCAGGTCGGCGGCCGTGTCCACCTTCACGAAGCGGCTAGCGGCTTCGAGCGCCTGCGCGCGCGTAGCGGTGATGGATAAGGTCGGGCGGTCGAGCACACGCGAGGTGCCCTCACGGATGTTCAGCTCGCGCGGCACGGCGACAACGGTAACCTTGTTGGCGCCGGTGTGGATCAACGTCCGATACACGCCGTACAGCGCGGCGCGGCGCACCTCGCGGGCATTGTTCTCGGCCAGGTCGCCCGGAACGATGGTGCCGGCGATCAGGATCTTCAGCGGCTCCGCGGCGATCTGCTCGAAGGTGCCGTTCTCGGCCGAGTAGTCGCCTCGGTCCTCGATCATTTCCCCCACGGTGGCGAAGTGTTTTGGGGCGAGCGCCGGGGCCTTAGGCTGCTCAGCTTGGGCGTTGGCCACCACAACGTCTTGCGAGCTGTCCGGGGTCATCAATCCCCAGACCCACCAGAACAGCAGGCCGATCAGTGCAAGGTAGAACAGGCCGGCGACTCGCACGCCGGTGTAGCCGGCAGCGCTGTGTGCACCGCACTGAGGGCAAACCTTGGCATCGGTAGAAATCTCGGTTTTACAGTCTTTGCAGACGACCAGAGCCATAGCGCTCTCCTTGCAAGGTCCATTGGAACTAAATCACGCCCATCATTGAGCGCAGTTATCCTTTTTTTCCCTCAAAAAAACGTGCAGCCGGGTCGCTCAAGATAGCTAGACCGGCGACCATATTCCCGGTGTAGCCACGCTCGGCGTCGGTGAGCCGGCGGAAGTTTTTCAGCAACTCAGATTCTTCGGCGGTAATGCTGCTAGCTGGCTGCGGCTTGCGCTCACCAGTCACCACATAAAGCACGTCGACACCTACTGCGGCGACAGCAGCCAGATAGGCAGCATCAGGAAACCTGTCTCCCTTCTCATAGTTGCCTTGAGCGTTGGCTTTCACCCCGCCCAGCTCTCCGAATGCACCCTGAGAAAGCCCCAGGCGCTCGCGCTCCTCGCGCAAACGATCACCGATTCCACTCATTCGGATAGAAAGCCCCATTGACACCACTCGTTTGAGTGGTATTCTCTGCCACATTGGATGTTTTTGGATGGTTTCGGATGATGCACGCCACTCGTACCCCAGCACAAGCGAAAGCCTGGCTCGAAGCTCAGGGCGTTACCGTCAAGGATTTCGCCGAGAAAAACGGGCTCGACCAGTCGACCACTTACCAGGTCCTGGCTGGAAAGAAGAAGGGCCGCCGCGGCGAGGCCCACAAGGCTGCCGTTGCACTGGGCATCAAGCAGGTAACGGAAGAATGAAAGCCGCCAACCCCTCTCGCTGTGTGGTCTGTGCGCGTGAGCTGTTTCTCTGCAGCGACCTTGCCTCCCCACTCAAGACCCATGCCGAGGCGAAAGCTGCCTTCCACTCCACCGGCATCGCTCTCAAGAGTTGGGCTCGGGAGCACCACGTACATTCCAACTCGGTTAACGAGGTCATCAACGGGCGCAAGCGCTGCATCCGCGGACATGCGCACGCCATCGCCGTTCTGTTGCGTTTGAAGGATGGCGACATCACCGAATTCCTGTCCGCTCGCGCTACGCCCCCCAATGGCGCAGCTGCGAGGGAACAGTAGTGCCGCCGGCGCAAGGGGAAAACGAGAAGATGAAGCGCCCGATTCTTGATAGCCGCCGCCGCGTAGTGCAGGCCGTGATTGCCGCCTTCCCGGGCGGCCGCGAGTGCGCCGCCACCGCTCTGGGCATGGACCTTAAGCAGTTCGACAACAAGGCCTACGAAAACCCGGGCCACCGCCCGCTGCTGGATGACCAGATCCGCCAGCTGGAGCTGATTGCTGGCACCTCCTACCTGCCCGACTACGTCTCCGGCCTGTACAGCGGCGTGCACGTGCCCATGCCGGAGAACGGCGAGCTGGACAACCTGGACCTGTACCAGCGCTCCCTGGTGGCCGACGTGGCCGAGGGCAAGGTCGACCAGATTATCGTCAAGGCGCTCGAGGACGGGCGCCTCACCGAGCAGGAGCTGGCCGAGATCATCGCCGCTCACCGCGAACACATTGCCGCGCGCCACGCCGAAGTGGGCGCCGTTATCACCCTGCACCGGGCAACACCGGGCGGGCAGGAACAGTAGTAGGCGCACGAGGCGTCGCAACTTAACGGCTTCGGCCGGGGCCGCGTCTGGCGGCCGGGGAGAGATATGACCTACAAGCTGGTATGCCCGCATTGCGGGAAGAGCCTGCGCATCCGCACGAGTGTCGGACAGCACATCTTCCTGCGCACCGCTTACCTCCAGTGCTGCAACGAGGCCTGCGGGGCCACGTTCCGCGCCCAGTTCGAGATCACCCACGAAATGAGCCCTTCGGGCATGCCGAACCCCGGGGTGCGGCTGCCGTTGGCGCCGGCGGCGCTGCGCCGCGATGCCATGCGCAGCCCGGACGAAACCCAGCTCGATCTACTGGAGGCCTGACGATGCAAACCACCACCTTCACCCAGCAGCAGGCCGACGATTACCTGACCAGCATGCAGGCCGCGGCCACTGGCTTTATCGAGCGCCATGAGGCGGAGCACCTGCACGACGACCAACTGTTCGGCCGCACGGTGCAGTACCTGGTCGGCGCGATGGGCGTGCCGGTGTTCATGGCCGACCGCATCACCCACCTGGCCATGAGCGACCGGCTGCCCAAGGGCCGGCCGCTGGCCAGCGTCGACCTGGCCACCGGCGCGGTGCTGGACAACCGCACGCGCTGCTGGCTCCAGCCGCCGTTGCGCACACTGCCCGACCGATTCCTGGCCGCCTCGGCCACCCGCTAAGCCCAATCACACCCAGCCCCACCGCCGTGGGTTTGGGGAAGTTGCACCCTGAATTCGAGGTTTCCGCCATGCCCGAAGCGCTCGCCATACAGCTGGACATGCCCAAGCCGGTCGCTGAGGCCCTGCTCGCCAGCCTGCGTTGCGAGCTGCGCCGCGGGCTGACCGAGCACTGGTACGACGATCGCTACCGGGCGGTACCGGAGGAGCTGCGCAGCCGGCGAATCCTCGATGACTACCCGGCCCTCGCCGGCCACAAACGCACCATCGGCGCGCTGCAAGCCGCCCTTGCAGCCAACCAGTAAGGCCACGCAATGAAGTCCATGCCCAACGAGATCCGCCAGGAAGTGCTGCGCCGCCTGGAGGACCGCTACGAGCTGAAGCGCATCAGCGGCTCCGATTACATGCGCAAGGGCAAGTGCCCGGCCTGCGGCAAAAAGGAGCTGTACTCCCGCCACGACGAGCCCTGGTTCATCAAGTGCGGCCGGGAGAGCAAGTGCGGCGAGCAGTGGCACGTGAAGGAGCTGTTCGACGACCTGTTCGACGACTACAGCAAGCAGCACCCCGCAACCGATCAGGCGCCACACGCCTCGGCAGACGCCTACATGCAGTGGGCCCGCGGCTTCGACCTGGCCCTGGTGAAGGGCTGGTACACACAGGAGAACTATTGGAGCCGCGAGATTCCCGGTGGCGCCGGCAGCGCCACGGTGCGCTTCGCGCTCGAGCACGGCGGTTACTGGGAGCGGCTGATCGACCGCCCGCACCGCTTCGGCAAGATGAAGGCGCGCTTCGCCCCGGGCGGCTCGCCAAAGGGCTACTGGTGGTGCCCGCCCTGCGTCGACCTGGCCGAGGTGAGTGAGCTATGGGTGGTTGAGGGCATCTTCGACGCCATCGCCCTCGTGCATCACGGTATCTCCGCCGTGTCGGCCATGAGTTCGGGCGCGTTCCCCTTCGAGTCGCTCAAGGCCCTGGCCAAGGCGCGCGCCGACGAGGGCCAGAAGCTGCCCACACTGGTGTGGGCGCTGGACAACGAGCCAGGCGCCCACCGCTACACCCGCAAGCACGTCGCCATGGCGCGGGAGCTGGGCTTCAAATGCGAGGCGGCGCAGTACCCGCAGCGCGAAAAGAAGGTGGATTGGAACGACCTGCACCAGCGCTGGGGCTTCATCGACGATGCCGGCAAGCGCCAGGAGGCCCGCGAGCGTGACCTCAAGCTGGCCCGGTACCACGGCGCCCTGCTGCTGGCCGAGAACGCCAGCGAGAAGGCGCTGCTGATGTACGACTGGCGCGAACTGGGCGAATTCCACTTCGGCTTCGACAACCGCCTGTACTGGTTCAAGCTGGACCTGGAGAAATTCAACCGGGCCATGCAGGGCCTGGAAGACAGCGACGACCACGAAGAGCAGCTGCTCAATACCAAGCAGATGCGCGAGAAGGCACTGCGCCAGGCCGGTTGTGTGGTGGAAATCGCCAACTGCTACCCGCAGGCGCTGTACTTCCAGCGCAACGAGGTGACGGACGAGAGCTGGTACTACTTCCGCGTCGACTTCCCCCACGACGAGCCCACCGTCCGCAACACCTTCACCGGCGGCCAGGTGGCGGCCGCCAGCGAGTTCAAGAAGCGCCTGCTGGGCATGGCCGCCGGCGCCGTATTCACCGGCAGCGGCGCCCAGCTCGACAAGATCATGAAGGAGCAGCTCTTCGCCCTGAAAACGGTGAAGACCATCGACTTCATCGGCTACAGCAAGGATCACAGCTGCTACGTGTTCGGCGACCTGGCCGTACGCGGCGGCGTGGTGGAGGCCGCCAACGCGGAGGACTACTTCGAGTTCAAGGGTCTGCGCCTGAAGACCCTGCAGAAGTCCATCCGCATGGAGATCGCGCGCACCGACGAGGGCTACCGCAAGGAGTGGCTCAGCTGGCTGTGGACGTGCTTCGGCACCCAGGGCTTCATCGCCCTCACCTACTGGTTCGGGGCGCTGTTCTGCGAGCAGATCCGCGCCGAGTTCCAGAGCTTTCCCTTTCTGGAAGCCACCGGCGAGGCCGGCGCCGGCAAGACCACGCTGATCACCTTCCTATGGAAGCTGCTGGGCCGCCCCGACGAGGAAGGCAAGGACCCGTCGAAAATGTCGAAGGCCGGCCTGCGCCGCTGGCTGAGCCAGATCTCCGGTATGCCGGTGGTGATGCTCGAGGCCGACCGCAGCGACGACAAGGGCAACGCCTCCAAGGCCTTCGATTGGGACGAGTTCAAACCGCTGTTCAACGGCGGCAGCCTGGGCGTGACCGGCGTGAAGACGTCGGGCAACGAGACGCACGAACCGCCCTTCCGCGGCGCCATGGTGATGAGCCAGAACGCCACGGTCGTGGCCTCCGAGGCCATCCTCACCCGCATCGTCAAGCTGCACTTCGTGCGGCCCGAGGTCACCGACCAGAGCCGCGCCGCGGCCGACAACCTCAACCACCTGCAGGTGGGTGACGTGAGCCACTTCCTGCTGCTGGCGGTACGGCAGGAGCAGAAGGTGCTGGAGGTGTTCCGCGAGCGCGTGAGGGTGTACGAGCAGGAGCTGCGCGGCCTGAAGGAGATCCGCATCGAGCGGATCATCAAGAACCACGCCCAGATCATGGCCCTGGTCGACGCGCTGCGCCTGGTGGCGCCGATCACCGACCGCCAGCACGACGCCGTGCTGCGCGAGCTGCGCGCCATGGCCGTGGCCCGCCAGCACGCGGTGAACTCCGACCCGAAGGAAGTGGCGGAATTCTGGGAGGTCTTCGACTACCTCGAGTCGCTCAGCGAGGAGCCCACGGTCAACCACTCCAAGAAGGATGGCGTCATCGCCATCCACATCAATGAATTCTGCGAACGGGCCGCCGAGCACAAGCAGAAGCTGGCCGACCCCGACACCCTGCGCACCCTGCTGCGCAACAGCCGTAGCCGCCCCCTGATCGAGGCCAACAAGGCCGTCGACAGCGCCGTGCGCGCCGCCTTCAACATCCGAAACAACGCCAGCAACCAGCGCCCCACCACGGTGAAGTGCTGGCTGTTCAAGGCCCTGTAAGCCCGCCGGCGCGGCAACGCCGGTACCACCCCAAGGAGAAGCACCATGCACAACGAAGAAGCCCTCAACCAGCAGCGCCTGCTCAACCGCCTGATGATCCTCGGCACCTCGCTCGGGATCCTGGCCCTGCTGCTGATGATCCTCAACCTGGGCTACGACCTGGTCGTCGCCTTCGCCCTCACCGATTGCAGCTTCGGCTAAGGGCCCGCCATGCACGACGACAACGACGACTTCTACCCCGCCAGCCGCGCCGAAGCGCTGGCCACCCTGGCCATCAGCGGCTTGACCCTGCTGGCCCTGGCGCTGGCCGGCTACTTCGGCCCCTCGCTGCTGGCTGTAGCCCTGCAATGAACCCCAAGCCCGGGCGCGGCAACGCCCGGGCAACACCCCCAAGGAGAAGCACCATGCAACTGAACGTAGAACGCGGCGCCCCCATGACCGGCAAGACCACCCGCCTGCGCGAGAAGGCCAGCGCGGCCGGGCAGGACGAGCACCAGATCATCAAGGGCAGCGCCTACCACAAGGCGGACGACCTCGAACTGCTCGTGCGCCACCGCATCAGCCGCGGCGCGAAGGTCATCTGCATCGACGAATGCAGCGAGCAGCAGATCGAGCGCCTGCAGAGCCTCAAGGGCGACGTGCCCGCAGACCTGACCATCAATGCCGTCGTGGCGAGCTGAGGGCCGGCCATGAGCAATAGCGAACTCACCTGCACCGTCACCGAGCGGGGCTTTCCGCTGATCAGCCTCGATGACTACTACGGGCAGACCTGCTCGCTGCAGATCAGCAGCCTGGTCGAGCCCCGCTGCTGCTGGTTCGGCGTGGATGCTCCACATGTCCATTTCGTCGACTCAGGCGAGTTCGCCTTCGACCCCCTCAGCGAATAGCCCAGAAACAAGAAGGCCCCGCCGAGCGGCAACTCGGCAGGGCCTGACCAACCCCAAGGAGAAGCACCATGCAAGTGAACCCCCAAGAAGTCAGCGGCGAGAAGGCTACCACCGCTCGCTCCCGGCCGACCATGGCCAGCCACCGGCTGGAGCTCCCCAGCATCTGCGACATCTGCGGCAACGCTCGATCGACCCGGAAGCACGCCGCCTGCAGCCGCAAGCGCCAGCAGCTCAAGCGCGAAGAGTGGGCCACCTACATGGCCAACGTCGCTGCTAAGAAAACAAAGGGATCGCGACATGCCCGTTAAGGAGCTTGATGCATGACTTGCGCAATCGATTACGGCTCCATCTGCAGCGGCATCGAGGCGGCGTCGCTGGCTTGGGAATGCCTAGACTTCGAGCCTCGCTGGTTCGCCGAGATCGAGCCCTTCCCCTCCGCCGTGCTCGCCCACCGCTGGCCGAAGGTCCCCAACCTGGGCGACATGACCAAGCTGGCCCGCGAGGTGCTGCTGGGCATAGTCGCCGCACCGCTGATTCTCGTCGGTGGAACCCCCTGTCAGGCGTTCAGCGTTGCCGGTATGCGCGCCGGCATGGCCGATCCGCGTGGCGCCCTCACCATCAAATTCGTGGAGCTGGCAGATGCAGTTGACCATGTTCGCCCCGCCGGAGACGAGTGTATCGTCGTCTGGGAAAACGTCCCCGGCGTCCTCTCCGACAAAGGCAATGCGTTCGGGTGCTTCCTCGGCGCCCTGGTGGGCGAATCCGATGCGCTTCTCCCGGCAGGGGGAAGGTGGACGAACGCTGGTTGTGTGTATGGACCCAAGCGAGCAGCCGCGTGGCGGGTGCTGGATGCCCAATATCTCGGAGTGGCCCAACGACGCCGCCGTGTGTTCGTTGTCGCAAGTGCTCGAGCAGGCTTCGATCCCGCAGCGGTACTTTTTGAGTCCGAAGGCCTGCGCCGGGATCATCCGCCGCGCCGAGGCGAGGGGCAAGACCTTGCCGGCCACGCTCCATTCGGCCCTGCTCTCCAGTGCGGATGCGGATACACCTTCGGCCTGAGCCTGGGCGAGTACGGCTGCCCGAATTGCGAGGGCGACGAGGGGCCAGCCGTGGAGGTGATGGCCGGCGTGCCGGCATTCGGCGGCGAGAACCAGAGCGGCAACCTGTTCCAGGCCGGCGCCCTGACAGCCCACGGCCAGCGCAACGACTTCGCCTCCGAGACGTTCTGCGTCGCCCCTACCTTGGCAGGTGGCGGCCGCAAGTCTGGAGGTTACAGCTACGATGACATCCCCCTGACTGCCGGAACCCTGCAGGCCAACGGTAAGGCAGCAGGTAGCGTAACCCAGCAGGATGTGCATGCAGGCCTGTTGGTTGTGCACGGCACCCAAGACCCGTGCGTAGAGGTAGACCAAACGCACACCCTGGGCCGCAATAGCGGCCAGGAGAATGCGATCCTGGTGTTCGACCAGACGCAGATCACCTCACCAACCTGCAGGAGCAACCCCCAACCGGGAGATCCTTGCCACACGCTCGCCAAGGGACAGCGGCCACCGACGCTGATCAGCTCAAAGGTGCGCCGGCTCACCCCGCGCGAGTGCGAGCGCCTGCAGGGCATGCCCGACGACCACACGCTGATCCCATGGCGCGGTAAGCCCGCCGAGGAATGCCCGGACGGCCCGCGCTACAAGGCCATCGGTAACAGCAAGGCGGTGCCGGTGGTGCGATGGATCGGCCGGCGGATCAAGCAGCAACTGAATCGCGGAGGTAGCTTCGCATGAGTCTACTTATCCCGCAGAAGGTCGGCGTCATCACTGCTCAGCATGGGCACTTCGTCCCCCTGCCGCCGCTGCTCCAATCGAGCTCGCGCTTCGGGGACGTCGAAGACCTTATCGGCCTGAATGGCCTTTAGCGTGCCTGTAAATTTGAAGCGGCCACACCCAGGGCAATCGACATCCTGGTAATTACCGCGCGGAGGTATCGCTTCGGCTTTTTGGAGGCAGACGGGGCAATTCATTTGCACGCTCCTGAGTTGAGGGCACCCTGCCCGGCCGTCATCCTTGCCGATGCGCGGCCGGCGGGCGTGCAGTGAGTATACGGGCGAGCTGATCAGCCCGGCCAACCAGACAAGAAGTAGCAGACCGAGATTCTCGGCCCGCACTCGGGCCGCGACTTTGCGGCGCCCCTACACTGGCGCCGTTTTCATATGCGTGGGGGACGCAGATGGCCGAAGGGGTTGAGGTGCGCGGCAACCGCGTACGCGTGTATTTCCGCTACGAGGGCGAGCTGTGCCGGGAGCCATTCCCCGGCGACGCCACGCCCGATAACAAAGCACAGGCCGAGCGCCTGGTAGGCATGATCAACTACGAAATCAAGGCCGGCACGTTCAGCTATGCCCGGCACTTTCCTGATTCGCCCAGGGTGAAAACCAACACTCTCGGCCACTACATCGACCTCTGGCTCGACATCAAGCGCAACAAGATGGCCGCCAGTGGCTTTCGCGGCTACAGCAGCAGGGTGGAAACCCACATCAGGCCGCGCTGGGGCGACTGCCAGGCCGATGGCATCGACCACCTGGACGTGCAGAACTGGGTACAAAACAGCCTCATGCCCAAGCTGCACAACAAGACGGTACGCGAGGTAGTGAGTAACTTGCGCCAGGTGTTCCGCCTGTACCGCACCCGCAACCGTACCGCGCACGACCCAACCGATGGCATCGAAATCACCCTGCCGGATGCCGAAGACCCGGACCCGTTCACTCGCGAGGAAATCGAAACGATCCTGGCCACGCCTACCCACCGGGGGGCAGAGCTCAACCTGATCGAATTCATGATCTGGAGCGGCCCGCGCGTGAGCGAGGCCATGGCGCTGGCCTGGGAAGATATCGATCTGGAGGCGGGCACGGTGTTATTCCGCCGTGCTCGGGTGCGCAGCCAGTACAAGGTGACCAAGACCCGCCGCTCAACCAGGAAGGTGCAGCTGCTGGCGCCAGCGCTGCGTGCGCTGCAGCGCCAGGCCAAGCTGACCAAGGACCTGAAACCGGTGCCGATCGAGGTGATCGACCGAGACAACCGCACCAGGAAGGCCCAACAGGTGCGCTTCGTGTTCCACAACACAGCCAGCGGTGAGGCTTTCTCAACGTCGGACACGTTGCGAAACGGCTGGTGGAATGGTCACTTGAAGAAAGCCGGCATCCGCCAGCGCGGGCCGAATCAGTGCCGCCACACCTTCGCCAGCCAGATGCTGAGCAGCGGCATCGCCACGCCAGAATGGATTGCCGACCAGATGGGCCACACGTCCACGGCGATGATCTTCAAGCACTACGCCAAGTGGATCAGCAAGGACGGGCCGGACATCGTCGGCCTGCTCAACCAGGCGCTGAGACTGTCTTGAAACAACGAAAAAGGGGCCCTGCGGGGCCCCTTTTTTTTGCCTGTCATTCCCAAAATGTTCCCAAAACGCTCCCTTTCGGGGGTGTATCGCCAGGAAATACTAGGAAAAACAGCATGTTAGATGGCGGAGGCGGTGAGATTCGAACTCACGGATAGTTGCCCATCGGCGGTTTTCAAGACCGCTGCCTTAAACCACTCGGCCACACCTCCGCATTTGCGGGCCGCCATACTACCCGAACGCAACACACTGTCAAACTCTCGGCATTGGCAGGGCAAGGGGCTCTGCTATGATCGGCCTGACCACGGATTTCAGCCCCTCAGGAGGGATGTCATGCACGAACAGGATTACGCACTCGCCCACGCGCAGGCGGACCAGCTGGAGACCAGCAAGGTCCTGCGCAACACCTATGGCCTGCTGGCCATGACCCTGGTGTTCAGCGCGCTCTGCGCCTTCTTCAGCGCGCAACTGAACCTTCCCCATCCCGGCATCATCGTCACTCTGGTCGGTTTCTACGGCCTGTTCTTCCTCACCGCCAAGCTGCGCAACAGCGGCTGGGGCCTGCTCACCACCTTTGCCCTGACCGGCTTCATGGGCTACGTACTGGGCCCGATCCTCAACATGTACCTGGGCATGGCCAACGGCGGCGAGCTGATCGCCAGCGCCCTGGGCATGACCGCACTGGTGTTCTTCGGTCTGTCCGCCTACGTGCTGACCACCCGCAAGGACATGAGCTTCCTCGGCGGCTTCATCACCGCAGGCTTCTTCGTCCTGCTGGGCGCCATGATCGCGGGCTTCTTCTTCCAGATCAGCGGCCTGCAACTGGCCATCAGCGCCGGCTTCGTGCTGTTCTCGTCGGCCTGCATCCTGTTCCAGACCAGCGCCATCATTCATGGCGGCGAACGCAACTACGTGATGGCCACCATCAGCCTGTACGTGTCGATCTACAACCTGTTCATCAGCCTGCTGCAGATCTTCGGCATCATGGGCAGCGACGACTGAGTCGCCGCACTATTGAACGAGCCCGCTTCGGCGGGCTTTTTCATGCTTCGGCGTTTATCATTGCGCCACTCATATCGCCGCCGAGCCGCCATGAAATTCGCCATCGCCCTGTTCGCTCCCAGCCATGCGCCCTCCTCGCGCCGCGCCTTGCGCTTTGCCCAGGCGACGGTAGATGGCGGCCACGAGATCGTCCGCCTGTTCTTCTACCAGGACGGGGTGCACAGCGCGTCCAGCAACGTGGTGAGCCCGCAGGACGAACTCGACCTGGCGGGCGAATGGCGCAACTTCGTGCAGCAGCACAATCTCGACGCCGTGGTGTGCATCGCCGCGGCACTGCGCCGCGGCGTACTGAACGCCGAGGAAGCGCAGCGCTACGGCAGGCCGGCCGCCAATCTGGACGCGCCCTGGGAACTGTCCGGCCTCGGCCAGCTGCACGAAGCCGCGCAAATGGCGGACCGCCTGGTCTGCTTCGGGGGCCAGTGATGAGCAAATCCATGTTGATCATCAGCCGCCAGGCGCCCTGGGCAGGCCCCAGCACCCGTGAGGCGCTGGACATCGCCCTGGCCGGTGGCGCCTTCGACCTGCCGCTGGGGCTGCTGTTTCTCGACGACGGCGTATTCCAGCTGGTCGCCGGCCAGCAGGCCGCCGCGCTGCAGCAGAAGGACCTCACCGCCAACCTCCAGGCGCTGCCGCTGTTCGGTGTGGAAGAGCTGTTTGTCTCCAGCCGCAGCCTGACCGAACGTGGCCTGATCGACGCGCAGCTGATTCTGCCAGCGGTGGAGCTGGATGATCACGCCCTCGCCCAGCTTCTCGACCGTTTCGACCAGGTGGTAACCATCTGATGGCCACATTGCATCTGCTGTCCCATTCGCCCTTCAGCGACAGCCGCCTGGCCAGCTGCCTGCGCCTGCTCGGCCCCGACGACGGCGTGCTGCTGAGCGGTGACGCCGTCTATGCGCTGCAGCCCGGTACCGCCCAACTCCAGGCGCTGGAACTGATGCCGGCCAGCATCGCCCTGTACGCGCTCGACGAAGACCTGCAGGCCCGCGCCCTGAGCGCACCGGCTCGCGCCCAGGCGATCGACTACCCGACGTTCGTCGAGCTCTGCGGCCACTACGCCAAGGTCAACAGCTGGCTATGAGCACCTTGCTGATCGATGGCCAGGAAATCGCCCTGGACAAGGACGGCTTCCTGGTCGAGCTGAGCGACTGGTCGCCGGCCGCCGCCGAGGCGCTGGCCGAGCGCGAGGAGCTGCCGCTGTCCGCCGAGCATTGGGAGATCCTCGAACTGCTGCGCGGCTTCTACTCCGAGTTCCAGCTGTCGCCGGCCACCCGCCCGCTGATCAAGTACGTAGCCCTCAAGCTGGGCCCGGACAAGGGCAACAGCCTGAACCTCAACCGCCTGTTCAAGGGCACGCCCGCCAAGCTCGCCGCCAAGCTGGCCGGCCTGCCAAAACCCACGAATTGTCTGTGAAAGTCTCGCCATGAATCTCGTCGCCCCGCCGGAACATCCCTTCGCCCAGTTCGTGCGCATCCTCGGCAAGGGCAAGCGCGGCGCCCGCAACATGACCCGTGACGAGGCCCGCGAGGCCATGGGCATGTTGCTCGACGGCAAGGTCGAAGACACCCAGCTCGGCGCCTTCCTCATGCTGCTGCGGCACAAGGAGGAAAGCGCCGAGGAGCTGGCCGGCTTTACCGAGGCCATTCGCGCACGCCTGAATGCTCCGCGGATCGCGGTGGATATCGACTGGCCGACCTACGCCGGCAAGAAGCGTCACCTGCCCTGGTTCCTGCTGGCGATCAAGGCGCTGTCGGCCAGCGGCGTGCGCATTCTGATCCATGGCGGCGACGCACATACCGCCGGGCGCCTGTACAGCGAACAGCTGCTGCAGACACTGGAGATTCCGCTGTGCGCAAACTGGCGCGAAGTCGGCGAGGCACTGGATCGCCACAACCTGGCCTTCACCTCGCTGGGCGCCTGGGCGCCGCGGCTGCAGCGGATGATCGACCTGCGCAACACCCTGGGCCTCCGCTCGCCGATCCACTCGCTGGCGCGCATCCTCAACCCGCTGGGCGCGCGGGTCGGTCTGCAGAGCATCTTCCACCCCGGCTACCAGGCGGTGCACCGCGAGGCCAGTCGGCTGCTGGGCGACCACGCCATCGTGATCAAGGGCGAAGGCGGTGAGATCGAAGTCAACCCGGACGGGATCTGTCAGCTGTTCGGCACCCAGCACGGCGAGATCCGCGACGAGGAATGGCCCGCCCTCTCCGCCCAGCGCCACGTCAAGCCGGAGGGCCTGGACCCACAGCATCTGTTGGCCTTCTGGCGCGGTGAGGAACACGACAGCTACGGCGAACTGGCGGTGCTGAGCACCATGGCGCTGGCCCTGCATGGCCTGGGTCAAGAACGTGAGGCCGCCTTCGCCGAGGCCCGCAAACGCTGGGATGCGAGACACCCATCGAGCTGATCGATAGTTGAAACCCTGTTTTTGCGCTTATCCATCGAACGCAAATCCATAGACTGGACTCCAACGCCTACCAGCAAGTGGAGTTCACCATGGGACAACTCATCGAAGGCCGCTGGCATGACCAGTGGTACGACACCAGCAAGGACGGCCGCTTCCAGCGCGAGAACGCGCAGCGCCGCAACTGGATCACCGCCGACGGCGCCGCAGGCCCGAGCGGCGTAGGCGGCTTCCGCGCCGAGGCCGGCCGCTACCATCTCTATGTGTCACTGGCCTGCCCCTGGGCCCATCGCACCCTGATCTACCGCCAGCTCAAGGGCCTGGACGGGCTGATCGACGTGTCGGTGGTCAGCTGGCTGATGCGCGAGCAGGGCTGGACGTTCGACAAGGCCACCGGCTCCAGCGGCGACGCCCTGGATGATCTGCAGTTTCTGCATCAGCGCTACACCCGTGACGATGCTCGCTACACCGGACGGGTGACCGTGCCACTGCTGTGGGACAAGCAACAGCAGCGCATCGTCAGCAACGAATCTGCGGAGATCATCCGCATGTTCAACTCGGCCTTCGACGGCATTGCCGGCAACGATTTGGACCTCTACCCGGAGGCCCTGCGCGAGGAGATCGACGCGCTCAATGCGCGCATCTACCCGGCGGTGAACAACGGCGTGTACCGCGCCGGCTTCGCCACCACTCAGGAAGCCTACGAAGAGGCCTTTGGCACGCTGTTCGACGAGTTGGATTGGCTGGAGCAGCTACTGGGCAAGCGTCGCTACCTGACCGGCGAGCACCTGACCGAGGCCGATATCCGCCTGTTCACCACGCTGATCCGCTTCGATGCCGTGTACCACGGCCATTTCAAGTGCAACCTGCGACGCCTGGCGGATTATCCCAACCTGAGCGGCTGGCTGCGCGAGCTTTACCAGTGGCCGGGCGTGGCGCAGACGGTGGACTTCCAGCACATCAAGCACCACTACTACGCCAGTCACCACACCATCAACCCGACCGGCATCGTTCCGCTGGGCCCGCAGCAGCGCTTCGACCAGCCCCACGGACGCGAGGCCCTGCCGGGCAGCGGCATCGCTCGCAAGGCGCGTTGAGAAAAGAGCCCTCTCCCGTTTCGTCACCACCGCGGCGAAACGGGGGCGACGCTACTGGCCGAACCAGGCGAGCTTGTCACGCAGGGTCACGACTTCACCCACGATCACCAGCGTCGGCGCGTGCACCTCGTGCTCGGCAACCAGCTGTGGCAGGTCGCCCAGGGTTCCGGTGAACACCCGCTGGTTCTGCGTGGTGCCCTGCTGCACCAGGGCCGCCGGCGTATCGGCGGAACGACCATGGGCGATCAGCTCCTGGCAGATGCTCGGCAGGCCGACCAGGCCCATGTAGAACACCAGGGTCTGGCCCGGCGCCACCAGGTCGCCCCAGGGCAGATCGGAGCTGCCGTCCTTGAGGTGGCCGGTGACGAAGCGCACCGACTGGGCATGGTCGCGGTGGGTCAGCGGGATGCCGGCATAGGCCGCGCAACCCGAGGCCGCGGTGATGCCCGGCACCACCTGGAACGGGATGCCCTCGGCGGCCAGCTGCTCGATCTCCTCGCCGCCACGGCCGAAGATGAACGGGTCGCCGCCCTTCAGACGCAGCACGCGCTTGCCCTGCTTGGCCAAATCGACCAGCAGCTGGTTGATCTCCTCCTGCGGCACGGCGTGTTCGGAGCGGCGCTTGCCGACATAGATGCGCTCGGCATCGCGGCGGCACAGTTCGATGATGGCTGGGGCCACCAGGCGGTCGTAGAGCACCACATCGGCCTGCTGCATCAGGCGCAGGGCGCGGAAGGTCAGCAGGTCGGGATCGCCCGGGCCGGCACCGACCAGATAGACCTCGCCCAGCGCGCGCGGCGCGGCGCCGGCGATCTTCGCCTCGAGCAGACGCTCGCCCTCGCCCAGCTTGCCGGCAAAGACGCTTTCGGCGATCTGCCCCTGGAACACGTCCTCCCAGAACACGCGGCGCTGCTGCACGTCGGGGAACAGCTGCTTGACCCGTTCACGGAAGCGCTTGGCCAGCCCCGCCAATTGCCCGTAGGTGGCGGGAATCCAGGTCTCGATCTTGGCGCGGATCAGCCGCGCCAGCACCGGCGCGTCGCCGCCGCTGGTGACGGCGACGATCAGCGGCGAACGGTCGACGATGGCCGGGAAGATCACGCTGCACAGGGCCGGCGCGTCCACCACGTTGACCGGAATGCCCAGCGCCTGAGCATCAAAGGAGATGCGCGCGTTGAGCGGCTCGTCATCGGTAGCGGCGATCACCAGGCCCACGCCCTGCAGGTCCGCTGATTCGTAGCCACGTAGGAATACACCCTCCTCGCCGGCCAGCTCACGCAGGTCACCACGTACCTCCGGCGCCACCACGCGCAACCGCCCGCCGGCATCGCTCAGCAAGCGGGCCTTGCGCAGCGCCACCTCGCCACCACCGACGACCAGCACGACACGCCCCTGAAGCTTGTGGAACAGCGGAAGGAAATCCATGACTCAATCTCACCAGAGGTAAAAAAACGGGGTGGCCATCGCCACCCCGCTATTGTGCGCTCGCTATCGACTCAGCCGATAACTTCGATGCCGCCCATGTAGGGTTTCAGCACTTCCGGGACGCGGATGCTGCCGTCGGCCTGCTGATAGTTCTCCAGCACCGCTACCAGGGTACGGCCCACCGCCAGGCCGGAGCCGTTGAGGGTGTGTACCAGCTCCGGCTTGCCGGTCTCCGGGTTGCGGTAGCGCGCCTGCATGCGGCGGGCCTGGAAGTCGCCGCAGTTGGAGCAGGAGGAAATCTCGCGGTACTTGTCCTGGCTCGGCACCCAGACTTCCAGGTCGTAGGTCTTTACTGCAGAGAAGCCCATGTCGCCGGTGCAAAGGGCCAGCTTGCGGTACGGCAGCTCGAGCAGCTGCAGCACGCGCTCGGCATTGGCGGTCATGCCCTCCAGGGCCTCGAAGGACTTGGACGGCTCGACGATCTGCACCATCTCGACCTTGTCGAACTGATGCTGGCGGATCATGCCGCGGGTGTCGCGGCCGGAGGCACCCGCCTCGCTGCGGAAGCATGGGGTGTGGGCGGTGAACTTCAGCGGCAGCTGCTTGGCGTCGAGAATCTCGCCGGAGACGATGTTGGTCAGGGAGACTTCGGCGGTCGGGATAAGGTAGAAGTCCGCCTCGCCTTCGCGGGTGATCTTGAACAGATCTTCCTCGAACTTCGGCAGCTGGCCGGTGCCCTGCAGCGCCGGGGCCTGCACCAGGTACGGGGTGTAGGCCTCCTCGTAGCCGTGCTCGCCGGTGTGCAGGTTGATCATGAACTGGGCCAGGGCGCGGTGCAGGCGGGCAATCGGACCGCGCAGTAGGGCGAAACGCGCGCCGGAGAGCTTGGCGGCGGTCTCGAAGTCCAGCCAGCCGTGCTGCTCGCCGAGGGCGACGTGGTCCTTGACCTCGAAATCGAAGCTGCGCGGGGTGCCCCAGCGCGCCACCTCGACGTTGCCATCTTCGTCCGCGCCCACCGGCACGGATTCGTGCGGCAGGTTGGGGATGTTCAGCAGCAGGTTGTCCAACTCGGTCTGGATGCTGTCCAGCTCGCGCTTGCCCTCCTCCAGCTCGCTGCCCATCTTGTCGACTTCCGCCAGCAGCGGGGCGATGTCCTCGCCACGTGCCTTGGCCTGGCCGATGGACTTGGAGCGGGCGTTGCGCTCGGCCTGCAGCTGCTCGGTGCGCATTTGCACCGACTTGCGCTGGGACTCGAGCGCTTCGAAGCGCGCCACGTCCAGTTGGAAGCCACGGGTAGCCAGGCGATCCGCAATTTCCTGCAGTTGGGTACGGACCAGTTTGGAGTCGAGCATGGGAGGTTCTCGTTCAGAGCTTGGTTAATGTCAGGCCGGCCCAGGTGGCGAGCAGGCCACCCAATACGCTGGCGGCCACATAGCCGATGGCCATGGGTGCCTGGCCGTTTTCCAGCAGGCGCAGCGTATCGAGGGAAAAGGATGAAAAGGTGGTCAGGCCCCCAAGGAAGCCGACCATCAGCCCGGCGCGCAGCGCTTCCGGCACCTCCGGGCGCATGAGGAACAGGCCGTACAGATAACCGATCAACAGGCAACCGACCAGGTTGACCGCCAGAGTAGCGCCGTAGAAATGCTGGGGAAAGTGGCTGGTGACCCAGCTACCAGACGCGTAGCGCACCAGGGTGCCGAGCATGCCGCCCAGAGCAACGGCGACGACCAAGCCGATCACGGTTTGCGCCTCTGCCGAGGGCTGGCGGCGTCCAGGCTGGCCAGGTGGGCCAGCTTGTCGCGGATCTTCAGCTCGAGGCCGCGCGGCACCGGCTCGTAGTAGCGGCGCGGCGCAAGCGTCTCGGGGAAATAGTCTTCGCCGGCGGCATAGGCATCCGGCTCGTCGTGGGCGTAGCGGTATTCCTCGCCGTAGCCCAGCTCCTTCATCAATTTGGTCGGCGCGTTGCGCAGGTGCAGCGGCACTTCCAGCGAGCCATGTTCCGCCGCGTCGCGAAGTGCGGCCTTGAAGCCCATGTACACCGCGTTGCTCTTCGGCGCGCAGGCGAGGTAGACGACAGCCTGGGCCACCGCCAGCTCGCCCTCGGGGCTGCCCAGGCGCTCCTGCACGTCCCAGGCGTTGAGGCACAGGGTCAGGGCGCGCGGGTCGGCGTTGCCGATGTCCTCGCTGGCCATACGCACCACGCGCCGGGCCAGGTAAAGCGGGTCGCAGCCGCCGTCGATCATGCGCGCGTACCAATACAGCGCAGCGTCGGGATTGGAGCCGCGTATCGACTTGTGCAGCGCGGATATCTGGTCGTAGAAGGCCTCGCCACCCTTGTCGAAACGGCGGCGGGTGTCGCCCAGCAGGTTGTGCAACAGCTCCGGGCCCATCTCACTGCCGTCTTCGGCCAGGTCAGCGGCGTTCTCCAAGAGGTTGAGCAGGCGCCGGCCATCGCCATCGGCGGCGGCCAGGAGGATCTCGAAGCTCTCTTCGGGCAGCGAGAGATTGCGCTCGCCAAGGCCCTTGCCCTCGCCCAGCGCGCGCGCCACCAGCTTGCGCATGGCCGCCTCGTCCAGGCTCTTCAGCACGTAGACGCGAGCACGCGAGAGCAGTGCGTTGTTCAGCTCGAAGGAAGGGTTTTCCGTCGTCGCGCCGATGAAGATCAGCGTGCCGTCTTCGACATAGGGCAGGAAGGCGTCCTGCTGGCTCTTGTTGAAGCGATGCACCTCGTCGACGAAGAGGATGGTGCGGCGGCCGTACTGGGCGGCCTGCTGCTTGGCCACCTCCACCGCCTGGCGGATCTCCTTCACGCCGGAGAGCACGGCGGAAATCGTCTCGAAATGCGCGTCGGAGACCTGGGCCAGCAGCTTGGCCAGCGTGGTCTTGCCGACTCCGGGCGGGCCCCAGAAGATCATCGAGTGCAGCGCGCCCTGCTCCAGCGCCTCGCGCAGCGGCTTGCCCTGGCCCAGCACATGCTCCTGGCCGACGTACTCGTCCAGGCTGGTGGCGCGCAGGCGCGCGGCCAGAGGCTGGGCGACGGGTGCGGAGCGGAACAGGTCCACGGTGGCGAACGGCCTCGTTATTCCTGGATGACGTCGGCGCCTTCCGGCACCTGGAACTCGAACTGGGCGGGGTCCAGCTTCTGGTTCATTTTCACGCCGAGAAACAGGATGTTGGTGCGCTGGCCGATGCTGTCGATCAGCTGCATGTCGTTGATCACGCCCTTGCGGAACGACAGGCGCAGGTTGTCGAACAGGCTGTCCTTGGCCTTGGGCTTGAGGATGAAGTCGACCACGTCGCCGCCCTCCTTGTGGGTAATCTCGAAGTGCTCGCGGATCTTCGACACGTCACCGGACAGCAGCAGCGCAGGGGTGTGAGTCAGGCGCTGGTCGAGGGTCTGAATGGTCACCTGCATCAGGTCCGGATCGTACAGCCAGACCTTCTGGCCGTTGGACACCAGTAGCTGTTCCTGTGGCGCGTCCGTGTGCCAGCGGAACAGACCGGGACGCTGCAGCGCCATCTGCCCGGAGGTTTCCTGCAGCTGGGTACCGCTGCCGTCCAGGGTCAGCTGGGAGAAGCGACCGGTGAGGGTCTGGGCCTGATCGAGCAAGCCGGTCAGGCGCTTGACGGCGGCTTCGTCGTCGGCATGGGCAAACACGGGGCTGCAGGCCAGCGCGGCCAACAGCAGCATGCGGATCAGGCGCATGGAATTCCTCTTCGTCAGTCTCGGGACGGCCCTGGCGCGATGACTTCGCGCGAGCCGTTGGTGTTCATCGCGGTCACCACGCCGGCCATTTCCATGGCCTCGATCATGCGCGCGGCGCGGTTGTAGCCGATCTTCAGCTTGCGCTGCACGGCGGAAATCGAGGCACGGCGGCTCTCCAAGACGAAATTGACGGCCTCGTCGTACAGCGGGTCTTCCTCGCTGCCCTCGCCGCCTTCGCCACCACCACCGCCCTCGAAGCCGCTGCCGGCTTCTTCCACGCCAGCCAGAATGTCTTCGATGTAGTCCGGCGCGCCGCGCTGCTTCCAGGCCTCGACCACGCGGTGCACCTCATCGTCGGAGACGAAGGCGCCGTGTACGCGAATCGGCAAACCGGTGCCGGGCGGCAGGTAGAGCATGTCACCGTGACCCAGCAGTTGCTCGGCACCGCCCTGGTCGAGGATGGTGCGCGAGTCGATCTTGCTCGATACCTGGAACGCCATACGGGTCGGGATGTTGGCCTTGATCAGGCCGGTGATCACGTCCACAGAGGGGCGTTGGGTCGCGAGGATCAGGTGGATACCCGCGGCCCGTGCCTTCTGGGCTATACGCGCGATCAGCTCTTCGACCTTCTTGCCGACGATCATCATCATGTCGGCGAACTCGTCGACCACCACCACGATGGTCGGCAGGCTCTTCAGGTACGGCGGCTCGTCTTCCATCGACTCGCGCTTATACAGCGGGTCGTGCAGCGGCGTGCCGGCCTCCTCGGCGTCCTTCACCTTGCGGTTGAAGCCGGCCAGGTTGCGCACGCCCATGGCGGCCATCAGCTTGTAGCGACGCTCCATCTCGGCCACCGACCAGCGCAGTGCGTTGGCGGCTTCCTTCATGTCGGTCACCACCGGGCACAGCAGGTGCGGGATGCCTTCGTAGATGGAGAGTTCGAGCATCTTCGGGTCGATCATGATCATCCGCGCCTCTTCCGGCGTGGACTTGAACAGGATCGACAGGATCATGGCGTTGACGCCCACCGATTTACCGGAGCCGGTGGTACCGGCCACCAGCAGGTGCGGCATCTTGGCCAGGTCGGTGATGATCGGTTTGCCGCCGATATCGTGGCCGAGGGCCAGGGTCACCGGCGACTTGGCATCGTCGTATTCGTTGGACGACAGCACCTCGGAGAAACGCACGATCTGGCGGTCTTCGTTGGGAATCTCGATGCCGACGGTGGTCTTGCCCGGGATCACTTCGACCACGCGCACGCTGATCACCGCCAGCGAGCGCGCCAGATCCTTGGCCAGGTTGGAAATGCGACTGACCTTGACGCCGATACCCGGCTGAATCTCGAAGCGGGTGATCACCGGGCCCGGGTGCACGGACTCCACCACCACCTCGACGCCGAACTCCTTGAGCTTGATCTCCAGCAGGCGCGACATGGCCTCGAGGGATTCGGGCGAGAAGCTCTTCTGCTTCTTCTCCGCCACGTCGAGGATGGAAATCGGCGGAAGGGTGCCAGCGACGGCGGAGTCCTCGAACAGGGACACCTGCTTTTCTTTGAGCACGCGCTTGCTCGGCTCGGCGGCCTTGGGCGGGGGCGGCGGCGCGATAATCGGCGCGGTGCGGGTTTCGCGCGCGACCATGTGCTTGGCCAGGGTTTCTTCGCGCTCGATCAGGCGTTCCTTGACCTTGGCCTGTTCGCGGCGATCCGACACCACCGGAGCGGCCACTTCGGCGACACGCTCGTCCACCTCGCGCAACTGAGCCACCAGTTGCTTGCGCTGCAGACGTGCTTCCCACCAGCGAGTGATCAGGCTCTGCACCAGCTCAATCAGGTCGAGGGTGATCTTGCCGGTCAGGTCCATCATCTTGAACCACGACAGGTCGGTGAACACGGTCAGGCCGAACAGGAACAGCGCCAGGAACAGCAGCGTACTGCCCTGCACATTGAGGGCGTTGATCGCCAGCTGCCCCAGGCTCTCGCCCAGCGCACCACCGGCCGAGGCCGGCAGGCCGGCCGCGGAATGGAAATGAATGTAGGCCAGGCCTGCGCCGGCCAGCACCAGGAAGACCAGGCCGATCAGGCGCCAGGAGAACAGCCAGCCATTCCATTGCCACGGCTGGTGGCGATTACGGAAGACCTGCCAGGTCTTGACTGCCAGCAGCAGCGGGAACACGTAGGCGAAGTAGCCCAGGGCCATGAACAGAATGTCGGCGAACCAGGCGCCTGCGCGGCCGGCCGCGTTCTGTACCTGCTGCGCGCTGCTGGTATGGCTCCAGCCCGGATCGTTCTGATCGTAGGTCAACAAAGCCATCCAGAGGATCAGACAGAGCGCGCCGAGCGCGATCAGGGCACCTTCCTTGAGGCGGTAGTGCAATTGCTGGCGCCAGGCCGGAGCCTGTGCTGCTGTGCTGGAATTCTTCAAAACGCTGTCATTCCTGCGCGCGGGGGGCGACTGACGATCGGTGGAACACGCAAAGAGGCAACCATTGTACAAATTTACAGGTATCGTGCCAGGCCGAGGCACCGTTTTGCCGGTCCAACTGCTTCGGTGTAGCATACCGGCCATCTCTTGCGGGCCCGTCAATTGGACCACGCATTCTCTTTTGTGACAAAGGCTTATGGGGTCTTTTTATGAGCGAAGTCAAGCATTCCCGCCTGATCATCCTGGGCTCCGGCCCGGCCGGTTACACCGCCGCCGTGTACGCTGCCCGCGCCAACCTCAAGCCCGTCGTCATCACCGGCATCCAGCCCGGCGGCCAGCTGACCACCACTACCGAAGTCGATAACTGGCCCGGCGATGTCCATGGTCTGACCGGCCCGGCGCTGATGCAGCGCATGCAGGAGCATGCAGAGCGCTTCGACACCGAGATCGTCTACGACCATATCCACACCGCCGAGTTGCAGAGCAAGCCGTTCACCCTCAAGGGTGACAGCGGCACCTACACCTGCGACGCACTGATCATCGCCACTGGAGCCAGCGCCCAGTACCTCGGCCTGCCGTCCGAGGAGGCCTTCGCCGGCAAGGGCGTTTCCGCCTGCGCCACCTGCGACGGCTTCTTCTATCGCAACCAGGTGGTTTGCGTGGTCGGCGGCGGCAACACCGCCGTCGAGGAAGCGCTGTATCTGTCCAACATCGCCAAGGAAGTGCACCTGATCCACCGCCGCGACAAGCTGCGCTCGGAGAAGATCCTCCAGGACAAGCTGTTCGACAAGGCCGCCAATGGCAATGTCCGCCTGCACTGGAACCAGACCCTGGAAGAGGTGCTGGGCGACAATACCGGCGTGACCGGCGTACGCCTGAAGAGCACCACCGACGGCAGCACCCAGGAGCTGCAACTGGCCGGCGTATTCATCGCCATCGGCCACAAGCCCAACACCGACCTGTTCAGCGGCCAGCTGGAGATGCGCGACGGCTATCTGGTGGTCCAGGGTGGCGGCGAAGGCAATGCCACCGCCACCAGCATCGAAGGTGTATTCGCCGCCGGCGATGTGGCCGACCACGTCTATCGCCAGGCCATCACCTCGGCCGGCGCCGGCTGCATGGCCGCGCTGGACGCCGAGAAGTATCTCGACGCCTGAGCCGCAGCGGGTGCAGCCGCACCCGCCCTGCCCTCCTCGCTCTTATGTTGACCTGGCTGCAGCGCGATTCGCTGGATTTCCCACCGCTGGACCGCGCTCTGCAAGAGCCCAACGGCCTACTGGCCGCCGGCGGCGACCTGTCCGTCGAGCGTCTGATCGCCGCCTACCGGCACGGCTGCTTCCCCTGGTTCAGTGCAGGGCAGCCGCTGCTGTGGTGGTCGCCCGACCCGCGCACCGTGTTGCTGCCCGATGAATTCCACCTGTCACGCAGCCTGGCCAAGCTGATTCGCCAACAGCGCTTCCGGGTGACCTTCGATCAAGATTTCGCCGCCGTCATCGACGGCTGCGCCGGCCCACGCGACTACACCGACGGCACCTGGATCACAGACGCCATGCGCGCCGCCTACCTCGAATTGCATGCCCGTGGCATCGCCCACTCGGTCGAGGTCTGGCAGGGAGAGGAACTGGTCGGCGGCCTCTACGGTCTTGCCATGGGACAACTGTTTTTCGGCGAGTCCATGTTCAGCCGCGCCAACAACGCATCCAAGGTCGGCTTCGCCACGCTGGTCGCGCGGCTGCATGATTGGGGCTTCGCCCTGATCGACTGCCAGATGCCGACCCAGCACCTGCACAGCTTCGGTGCTCGCCCCATCACGCGCCAGACGTTCGCCCACTACCTGCAACGCCATCTCGATCAACCCAGCGGCGCGGACTGGCGGCCGTGATCCCGCCTTGTGGTAGGCGCCCGGAGGCTGACATACACTTGCCCGAGGGGTATCCCGAGGACCGACCATGACCGAGCTGGCTCGCCTCAAGTTCTACGCCACTCAGCCACATCCATGCAGCTACCTGCCCGAGGAACAGGCCACCACCCTGTTTCTCGATCCCAGTCAGCCCATGGACGTGCAGGTGTATGCCGAACTCTCGGAGATGGGCTTTCGTCGCAGCGGCGATCACCTCTACCGCCCCCACTGCCAACGTTGCACCGCCTGCGTGCCGGCGCGCATTCCCGCCGATCAGTTCATTCCAACCCGTCAGCAAAAGCGCATCCTCAAGCGCAACGCCGACATCGAGGTGCGCGCCGTACGCCCGGCGTTCAACGAGGAGTATTACGCCCTCTACGTGCGCTACATCGAACAGCGTCATGCCGATGGCGACATGTATCCGCCCAGCCGGGATCAGTTCAGCACCTTTCTGGTCCGCGACCTGCCGTTTGCGCGCTTCTACGAATTCCGTCTGTCCGGCCGCCTGCTCGCGGTCGCCGTTACCGATGTGTTGCCCAACGGCCTATCGGCGGTCTACACCTTCTACGACCCGGACGAAGAGCGCCGCAGCCTGGGGCGCCTTGCCATTCTTTGGCAGATCGGAGAAACCGCACGCCTAGGCCTGCAGGCTGTCTATCTCGGCTACTGGATCAAGAACTGCCGGAAGATGAGCTACAAGACCCAGTACCGCCCCATCGAGCTGTTCGTCAACCAGCGCTGGGTCGTACTGACCTGAGCCGACCACCTCCCGACTTTCCAGCCACTTGGCGGCCCTGACCCTTTTCGGGCACAATGCACGCCGCTTTTGCCTGGGCGCCGTTGCGCCGGGCCAATCTTTGGATACCGAGGGCTTTACTGCATGTCGAAAGAAGACAGCTTCGAAATGGAAGGTACTGTCGTCGACACCCTGCCCAACACCATGTTCCGAGTGGAGTTGGAAAACGGGCACGTCGTTACCGCGCACATCTCCGGCAAGATGCGCAAGAACTACATCCGCATTCTGACTGGCGACAAGGTCCGCGTTGAACTGACGCCCTATGACTTGAGCAAGGGCCGCATCACCTATCGCGCCCGCTGATTCCCACCACGCGGAATCCGAATGCAGAAACGCCCGGCATTGCCGGGCGTTTTCGTTTGCTACCGATTAGGCTGGCTCGGCGGTCGTCTCGAATTCGAAGCGTAGTTCGCCATCTTCGAGATCGACATGCACCAGGCCACCGTGCTCGGCCAGTTCGCCGAACAGGATTTCCTCGGCCAGCGGCCGCTTGATCTTGTCCTGGATCAGCCGCGCCATCGGCCGCGCCCCCATCTGCACGTCGTAGCCACCTTCCGCCAACCAGCTGCGCGCCGCGTCGCTGACTTCCAGCTGCACCCGCTTGTCCTCCAGTTGCGCCTGCAGCTCGGTGAGGAACTTGTCGACGATACTCTTGATGGTTTCGTGGGTCAGGCGGCCGAACTGGATGATCGTATCCAGGCGGTTGCGGAACTCCGGCGTGAAGCTCTTCTTGATCACTTCCATGGCATCGGTGGAATGATCCTGCTGGGTGAAGCCGATCGACGCCCGCGCCGCGGTTTCCGCCCCGGCGTTGGTGGTCATGATCAGGATTACGTTGCGGAAGTCGGCCTTGCGTCCGTTGTTGTCGGTCAGGGTGCCATGATCCATCACCTGCAGCAGCAGGTTGAAGACCTCGGGATGAGCCTTCTCGATCTCGTCGAGCAGCAACACGCAATGCGGCTGCTTGGTAATGGCCTCCGTAAGCAGGCCACCCTGGTCGAAACCAACGTAGCCGGGCGGCGCACCGATCAGGCGCGAAACGGTATGCCTCTCCATGTACTCCGACATGTCGAAACGTACCAGTTCGATACCCATGGCCTTCGCCAGCTGACGCGCCACCTCGGTCTTGCCGACGCCGGTGGGGCCGGCGAAGAGGAAGGAGCCGACCGGCTTGTCCGGCGCCTTGAGACCAGCACGGGACAGTTTGATGGCGGTGGACAGCGAGTCGATTGCCGCATCCTGTCCGAACACGGTGAGCTTGAGATCGCGCTCCAGGTTGCGCAGCAGCTCTTTGTCCGAGCTGCTGACGTGCTTCGGCGGAATCCGCGCGATCTTCGCGACGATGTCCTCGACCTGCGCTACCTCGATGCGCTTGGCGCGCTTCTCCTCGGGCTGCAGGCGCTGGTAGGCGCCCGCCTCGTCGATTACATCGATGGCCTTGTCCGGCATGTGGCGGTCATTGATGTAGCGCGCGGCCAGCTCTGCCGCAGCACGCAGGGCCTCGTCGCTGTATTCGATGTGGTGATGCTGCTCGAAGCGCGCCTTGAGCCCCTTGAGGATGCCCACGGTGTCTTCCACAGAAGGTTCGGTGACGTCGACCTTCTGGAAGCGACGCGCCAGGGCGCGGTCCTTCTCGAAGATCCCGCGGAACTCTTGGAAGGTGGTGGAGCCGATGCAGCGGATCTCACCGGACGACAGCAGCGGCTTGAGCAGGTTGGACGCATCCATCACACCGCCCGATGCGGCACCGGCACCGATGATGGTGTGAATCTCGTCGATGAACAGAATGGCGTGCGGACGCTTGCGCAGCTCGTTGAGCAGTGCCTTGAAGCGCTTCTCGAAATCACCGCGGTACTTGGTACCCGCCAGTAGCGCGCCAAGATCGAGGGAGTAGACCACGCTCTCGGATAGCAGATCCGGCACCTGACCATCGACGATGCGCTTGGCCAGGCCCTCGGCGATGGCGGTCTTGCCGACCCCGGCCTCGCCTACCAACAGCGGGTTGTTCTTGCGGCGACGAGCAAGAATCTGCGCCACACGCTCGACCTCGTGCTCACGACCGACCAGAGGATCGATACGGCCGAGGCGCGACAGTTCATTAAGATTACTGGCGTAGGCATCCAGAGGATTCCCGGAAGCCGAGGACTCACCGCCCTCATCGTCCGACATTTCCTGCTCGCTCTCGTGGTGATCGGCATTGCCAGGCACCTTGGAGATACCGTGAGCGATGTAATTGACCACGTCGATGCGCGCCACGCTCTGCTGCTTGAGCAAGAACACAGCCTGGCTCTCCTGCTCGCTGAAGATGGCCACCAATACGTTGGCACCGGTCACTTCGCGTTTGCCGGAGCTCTGCACATGGAACACCGCGCGCTGCAGCACACGCTGAAAACCCAGGGTCGGCTGGGTTTCACGGTCTTCATCGTGCTGCGGGATCAGCGGGGTGGTGGAGTCGATGAACTCCTGCAGATCCTGCCGGAGCTTGTCCAGGTTGGCGCCACAGGCGCGCAGCACGGTCGCGGCGGCCTCGTTATCCAGCAGGGCCAGGAGCAAGTGCTCGACCGTCATGAACTCATGGCGCTTGGCACGTGCCTCCTTGAAGGCCAGATTCAGGGTGACTTCCAGCTCTCGATTCAACATAGCCTCACCTCTTCCAAGCGGGACGGCATCAACCGTCCTTTTCTATCTCACAGAGTAGCGGATGCTGGCTATCCCGGGCGTACTGGTTGACCTGCATCGCTTTGGTCTCCGCGATGTCGCGGGTGAACAACCCGCACACTGCCCGTCCTTCGGTATGGACAGTAAGCATGACCTTCGTCGCCGCCTCGCGGTTCATGCCAAAAAACAGCTCTAGTACTTCGACCACAAAATCCATCGGGGTGTAGTCGTCGTTGAACATCAGCACTTTGTACAGCGGCGGTGCCTGCAACGCTGGCTTGGCCTCTTCCACGGCCAAGCCGCCGGATTCATCCTCCCGCTCACCGGGACGATCCTGATTGAATGTTAGTCGAATCTGGCTGCTTGAATGCATGCTGAACTAAAGCTGTTATGACCGGTCGGAGGTAGATGCTAGACGGAGTTTGACCGGCTTCTCGGCGGCCGTCCTAGCGCCTTGACTAAAGGCAAAACGGTGTTACAAACAGTGCATACCCTACTCGGGTATCGGGGTTCCGCGGCTAGCGCCCAAACGGCCGTAGTCGGACGTGGAGCTGAAGTGGATGATACTCCAGTAATGGAGTCCTTTGCAGAGGGATGTCAGCATGCTCAGCGGTAAGGTCAAGTGGTTCAACAACGCCAAAGGCTACGGCTTTATCGTGGCCGATGGCCGAGATGAGGACCTGTTCGCCCACTACTCGGCTATCCAGATGGACGGCTACAAGACTCTCAAGGCCGGCCAAGCGGTCAAGTTCGATATTCTGCAAGGCCCGAAGGGTCTGCACGCCGTGAATATCAGCTCGATTCTGGCAACCAGTGAATCCCCGGCGACCACTAGCACGCCGCAAAGCACTCCGGTAGAAGCCTGAAAAAGAGTCCAATAGCAAAAAGGCCGGTCAATTGACCGGCCTTTTTGTTTACCGCTTGTCGCTTACATGTGGGTGATGATGGCATCACCGAACTGGGAGCAGGACAGCAGCTTGGCGTCGTCCATCAGGCGCTCGAAGTCATAGGTCACAGTCTTCGCGGCGATGGCGCCGTTGGTGCCCTTGATGATCAGATCGGCAGCTTCGGTCCAGCCCATGTGGCGCAGCATCATCTCGGCCGAGAGGATGACCGAACCCGGGTTGACCTTGTCCTGGCCGGCATACTTCGGCGCGGTGCCATGGGTAGCTTCGAACATGGCCACGGTGTCGGACAGGTTGGCGCCCGGAGCGATACCGATACCGCCTACTTCAGCCGCCAGGGCGTCGGACAGGTAGTCACCGTTCAGGTTGAGGGTAGCGATCACGTCGTACTCCGCCGGACGCAGCAGAATCTGCTGCAGCATGGCGTCGGCGATGGCGTCCTTCACAACGATGTTCTTGCCGGTGTTCGGGTTCTTGAACTGCATCCACGGGCCGCCGTCCAGCAGCTCGGCGCCGAACTCGTCGCGCGCAACCTCGTAGCCCCAATCCTTGAAGGCACCTTCGGTGAACTTCATGATGTTGCCCTTGTGGACGATGGTCACGGAGCTGCGATCGTTGTCAACGGCGTACTGCAGGGCCTTGCGCACCAGACGCTTGGTGCCGTCCAGGGAGACCGGCTTGACGCCGATACCGCAGTTCTCGGTGAAGCGGATCTTCTTGACGCCCATTTCCTCGGTGAGGAACTTGATGACCTTCTCGGCCTCGGGGGAGCCAGCCTTCCACTCGACACCGGCGTAGATGTCTTCGGAGTTCTCGCGGAAGATGCACATGTCGACATCACCCGGCTTCTTGACCGGGCTCGGCACGCCTTCGAACCAGCGAACCGGGCGCTGGCAGACGTAGAGATCCAGCTCCTGACGCAGGGCCACGTTCAGCGAGCGGATGCCGCCACCGACCGGAGTGGTCAACGGCCCCTTGATCGACACGACGTAGTCGCGCACGGCTTCCAGGGTTTCTTTCGGCAGCCAGGTGTCCTGGTCGTAGACCTGGGTGGCTTTCTCACCGGCGTAGACTTCCATCCAGGCAATCTTGCGCTGGCCGGCGTAGGCTTTTTCGACGGCCGCGTCGACGACCTTGATCATCACCGGGCTGATATCGACGCCGATACCGTCACCCTCGATGAACGGGATGATGGGGTTATTCGGCACGTTCAGGGACATGTCGGCGTTGACGGTGATTTTTTCGCCGTTCGCAGGCACCTGGATCTTCTGGTATCCCATGCTGGACTCCGTTTGTTTTCGTGGTCTGACAATCCGCCGCACTGGTGGCGCGGCGAACGATACTTCTGGGTCTCGGAAAGGTGCCGCATTCTTGTAGTTTTTCTACAGAAAGTCACGCACTTTTCGCCATTTACTGGCAGCTCGACGACAGTCTAGACTGCTTGAAACCTGGCTCAGCGCGCTTTATGTAGTCAAACTACAGCGACGCTACAGAATGCCTCTCGAAGGCGCTTTCAATCCTAGCAGCTCGGCTCCAGATTGCTCTTTGACTGCCCTTGCAGCCGACAGTTTGCCGCCACCAGCGGAGGTTTTAACGCAATGCGCTTCACCCCCCATGTCACAGTCGCCACCATCGTCGAGGACCAGGGCCGCTTCCTGCTGGTCGAGGAACTGGCCGGCGGCCAGGCGGTATTTAATCAGCCCGCCGGCCATCTGGAAGCCGACGAAAGTCTCATCGAGGCTGCCCTGCGCGAAACGCTGGAGGAGACCGGTTGGCAAGTCGAGCTGACCGCCGTTACCGGTATCTACCTGTACACCGCCCCCAGCAATGGCGTGACTTACCAGCGCGTGTGCTTCGCCGCCAGACCGTTGCGCCACTTGCCCGGCGCGCCGCTGGACGATGGCATCATCGGTCCGCGCTGGCTGACCCGCGAGGAGTTGGCCGCCCAGCCCAAGCGCTGGCGCAGCGAGCTGGTGCTGCGCTGCATCGACGACTACCTGGCCGGCGAACGCCACGACCTCAGCCTGATACGCGACCCGGCCGATCGCGGCCCGGCCTGATTCGCCGCGCGCCGCCCGCTCCTGATAGAATCGCCCACTTTCTGCAGTCAGCCCCCTTCGAATTCCCATGCGCGAACCAGCCAATACCCGAGTGATCGTCGGCATGTCCGGCGGCGTCGACTCCTCCGTTTCCGCCCTACTGCTGCTCGAGCAGGGCTACCAGGTGGAAGGCCTGTTCATGAAGAACTGGGAAGAGGACGACGGCACCGAATACTGCACCGCCATGGCCGACCTGGCCGACGCCCAGGCCGTGTGCGACCGCATCGGCATCAAGCTCCACACCGCCAACTTCGCGGCGGAATACTGGGACAACGTGTTCGAGCACTTCCTCGCCGAATACAAGGCCGGGCGCACGCCGAACCCGGACATCTTGTGCAACCGCGAGATCAAGTTCAAAGCCTTCCTCGACTACGCGCTGAGCCTCGGCGCCGACCTGATCGCCACCGGCCACTATGTGCGCCGCCGCGACATCGACGGCCGTAGCGAGCTGCTCAAGGGTCTCGATCCGAACAAGGACCAGAGCTACTTCCTACACGCCGTCGGCGGCGAGCAGATCGGTCGCACCCTGTTCCCGGTGGGCGAACTGGAGAAGCCGCAGGTGCGCGCCATCGCCGAGAAATACGACCTGGCCACGGCCAAGAAGAAGGACTCCACCGGCATCTGCTTCATCGGCGAGCGCCGCTTCAGCGACTTCCTCAAGCAGTACCTGCCGGCCCAGCCGGGCGATATTCAGACCACCGAGGGCGAGGTCATCGGCCGCCATGTCGGCCTGATGTACCACACCATCGGCCAGCGCCAGGGCCTGGGCATCGGCGGCATGAAGAATGCCGGTGACGAGCCCTGGTACGTGCTGCACAAGGACCTGAAGCGCAACGTGCTCATCGTCGGCCAGGGCAACGACCACCCCTGGCTGTTCTCCCGCGCCCTGCTCGCCTCGGACATCTACTGGGTCAATCCCATCGATCTGTCCAGCCCGCGCCGCCTCACCGCCAAGGTGCGCTACCGCCAGGCCGACCAGGCCTGCACCCTGGAGAAGACCGAGCACGGCTACCGCGCGGTGTTCGACGAGCCGCAGCGCGCCGTCACCCCCGGCCAGTCGGTGGTGTTCTACGACGGCGAAGTCTGCCTGGGCGGCGGCGTGATCGAAGTCGCCGAGCCCTGTGCCAACGAGGCTCCGCGCGCATGACTCCGATTCAGGAACAGCTGATCGCCCTCTCCGCCGTATTCCAGGCCGCCAGCCTGGTCGACAAGCTGGCCCGCACCGGCCAGATCAGCGACGCCCAGCTCGGCTGCCTGCTCGGCAGCCTGTTGGTGCGCGATCCGAAGAGCACACTGGAAGTCTACGGCGGCGACGACCTCAATCTGCGCGAAGGCTACAAGGCCCTGGTCAGCACCCTGGAGCGCAATCCGACCAGCCTGCAGCGCGAGCCGCTGCGCTACGCCCTGGCCCTGCTCGGCCTGGAGCGCCAACTGGCCAAGCGCGACGACCTGCTGCAGGTGATCGGCACCCGCCTGGACCAGATCCAGAACCAGGTCGAGCACTTCGGACCGACCCACGACAACGTCGTCGCCGCTTGCGGCGGGCTGTATCAGGACACCATCAGCACCTTCCGCCAGCGCATCCAGGTGCACGGCGACATGCGTTTCCTGCAACAACCGGCAGTCGCCTCCAAGGTGCGCGCCCTGCTGCTCACCGGCATCCGCTCGGCGCGCCTGTGGCGCCAGCTCGGCGGCCATCGCTGGCAACTGGTGTTCAGCCGCGGCAAGTTGCTCAAGGAACTCTATCCGCTGCTGCGGGGCTGACGTGAGCATTCCCAGCCGCAGCGTGAAGCCGGTCCAGGGCGCTCTGCTCCTGGCCCTCTCCGCCCTGCTCTTCTCGCTGATGGGCGTCGGCATCCGCGAAGTCTCCGGCGGGGTCAATAACGAGACGGTGGTGTTCTTCCGTAGCCTGGTTGGGGTCTTTTTCTTCCTGCCGTTGCTGCTGGTGAAAGGCACACGCCCGCTCAAGACCGCACGCCCGAAGGCCCATCTCTGGCGGGCTACGTACGGCCTGGCGGCGATGTACTGCTTCTTCTACGCCATCGCCCACCTGCCGCTGGCCGACGCCATGCTCTTCACCTATTCCGCGCCGGTGTTCACGCCGGTATTGGCCTGGTGGCTGCTCAAGGAGCCGCTGACCAAGCGCATGCTGATCACCAGCGCCATCGGCCTGATCGGCGTGCTGCTGGTGGCCAAGCCAAGCGAGGCGCTGTTCGACGCTCTAGCCCTGGTCGGCCTGGCGGCCAGCCTTCTGGCAGCCTTCGCTTTCGTGTCGATCCGCGAGATGAGCGACACCGAGCCGGCCTTCCGCATCGTGTTCTACTTCTCGCTGTTTAGCGCGCTGATTTCTACCGTGCCGCTGACCTGGGCCTGGCAGCCGCTGAGCCAGCAGCAGCTCGGCCTGCTGCTGGCAATCGGCCTGCTCGCCACAGTCAGCCAGATCGTCATGTCCAAGGCCTATGGCCTGGCGCCGCCCGGGCTGATCGGCCCCTTCGCCTACCTGGCCATCGTCTTCGCCGGCATCATCGCCTGGCTGCGTTGGGGCGAAATACCGGATCTCACGTCGATTTTCGGCGCCGCGCTGATCTTCGCGGCCGGCCTGCTGTCCATCGCCCGCCGACCAGTCGCACATTAGCCAAGCGGGCCAGTCCGGGCGAGTTCATGTATGATGTGCGCCCTTTTCGTTGACCGACCTGTCCGAGAACGCCTCCATGCAGCTCTCCTCGCTCACCGCGGTTTCCCCCGTCGATGGCCGCTACGCCGGCAAAACCAGCGCCCTGCGCCCGATCTTCAGCGAATACGGCCTGATCCGTTTCCGCGTGATGGTCGAAGTGCGCTGGCTGCAACGCCTGGCCGCCCACGAAGGCGTCGCCGAAGTGGCGCCCTTCTCCCCCGAAGCCAACGCCCTGCTCAACGAGCTGGCCGAGAACTTCGCCATCGAACACGCCGAGCGCGTGAAAGAGATCGAGCGCACCACCAACCACGACGTGAAAGCCGTGGAATACCTGCTCAAGGAACAGGCCGCCAAGCTGCCGGAACTGGCCGCCGTGAGCGAATTCATCCACTTCGCCTGCACCAGCGAAGACATCAACAACCTGTCCCACGCCCTGATGCTGCGCGAAGGTCGTGACAGCGTGCTGCTGCCGCTGATGAAGCAGATCGCCGCCGCCATCCGCGAGCTGGCGGTGAGGTTCGCCGGCGTGCCGATGCTGTCGCGCACCCACGGCCAGCCGGCCTCGCCGACCACCCTGGGCAAGGAACTGGCCAACGTCGTCTACCGCCTGGAACGCCAGATCGCTCAGGTAGCCGCCGTGCCGCTGCTGGGCAAGATCAACGGCGCCGTGGGCAATTACAACGCCCACCTGTCCGCCTACCCGCAGATCGACTGGGAGGCCAACGCCAAGCAGTTCATCGAAGGCGACCTGGGCTTGCAGTTCAACCCCTACACCACGCAGATCGAGCCGCACGACTACATCGCCGAGCTGTTCGACGCCATCGCCCGCTTCAACACCATCCTCATCGACTTCGACCGCGACGTCTGGGGCTACATCTCCCTCGGTTACTTCAAGCAGAAGACCGTGGCCGGCGAGATCGGCTCCTCGACCATGCCGCACAAGGTCAACCCGATCGACTTCGAGAACTCCGAAGGCAACCTGGGCATCGCCAACGCGATCTTCCAGCACCTGGCCAGCAAGCTGCCGATCTCCCGCTGGCAGCGCGACCTGACCGACTCCACCGTGCTGCGCAACCTCGGCGTCGGCTTCGCCCACAGCGTCATCGCCTACGAAGCCAGCCTCAAGGGCATCGGCAAACTGGAGCTGAACGAGCAACGCATCGCCGCCGACCTGGACGCCTGCTGGGAAGTCCTCGCCGAGCCGATCCAGACCGTGATGCGTCGCTACGCCATCGAGAACCCCTACGAGAAGCTCAAGGAGCTGACCCGCGGCAAGGGCATCACCCCGGCGGCGCTGCTCGCCTTCATCGATGGCCTGGACATGCCGGCTGCCGCCAAGGAGGAGCTCAAGCAGCTCACCCCGGCGAGCTACATCGGCAACGCCGTCGCCCAGGCCAAGCGCATCTGAGCGCCACCAGCCTCTCCAACGCCCGGCTGAGCCGGGCGTTTTTGTTTTAGCCATTTCATCTCTTTCAAGGGCTTAGCCATGAATCCTGATACTCCTCTGCAGCTGCTGGGCGGCCTCACTCCTCGCGAGTTCCTGCGCGACTACTGGCAACAGAAGCCCCTGCTGGTCCGTCAGGCCATCCCCGGCTTCGAGAGCCCGATCAGCGCCGACGAACTGGCCGGCCTGGCGCTGGAAGAGGAAGTCGAGTCGCGCCTGGTGCTGGAACACGGCGCACACCCGTGGGAGCTGCGCCGCGGCCCGTTCGCCGAGGACGCCTTCAGCCAGTTGCCCGAGCGCGACTGGACCCTGCTGGTGCAGGCCGTCGACCAGTTCGTCCCGGAAGTGGCCGAAGTGCTCAAGGACTTCGGCTTCCTGCCCAGCTGGCGTATCGACGACCTGATGATCAGCTTCGCCGCACCCGGCGGCAGCGTCGGCCCGCACTTCGACAACTACGACGTGTTCCTGCTGCAGGCCGAAGGCCAGCGCCGCTGGAAGATCGGCCAGATGTGCGACGCCGACAGTAAGCTGTTGCAGCACACCGATCTGCGCATCCTCGCCGACTTCGAGCAGACCGACGAATGGGTGCTGGAACCCGGCGACATGCTCTACCTGCCCCCACGCCTGGCCCACTACGGCATCGCCGAAGACGACTGCATGACCTACTCGGTCGGCTTCCGCGCGCCGAGCGCCGCCGAGGTGCTGACTCACTTCACCGACTTCCTGGCCCAGTTCCTGCCGGACGAGGAGCGCTACAGCGACGCCGGCATGGCGCCGGGCAGCGACTCGCACCAGATCCAGCAGGATGCCCTCGACCGCCTCAAGGCCCTGCTGGCCGAGCACATGAGCGACGAGCGCCTGCTGCTGACCTGGTTCGGCCAGTTCATGACCGAGCCGCGCTACCCGGAACTGGTCAACGGCCCCGAGATCGAGGAGCAGGACTTCCTCGGCGCCCTGCAGGATGGCGCCGTGCTGGTGCGCAATCCCAGCGCGCGCCTGGCCTGGAGCGAGGTGGACGTTGGCCTGGTGCTGTTCGCCAGCGGCCAGAGCCGCCTGCTGCCGGCCCACCTGCGCGAGCTGCTGCGCCTGATCTGCGCCGCCGAAGCGCTGCATGGCGACAACCTGGCGCCTTGGTTGGCCGACGAGGACGGGCGTACACTGGTACGCGAACTGGTCCAGCAAGGAAGTTTGGAGTTTGCTGATGAGTGATATTCATGTCCGCCTCGCCCACTGGCAGAAGGACAATGCCGACCTGCGACGCATCCGCGAGGCGGTGTTCGTCGCGGAACAGGCGGTGCCGGCCGAGCTCGAATGGGATGATGAGGACATCGAGGCCATGCACTTCCTCGCCTGCGAGGGTGACTACCCGATCGGGACCGCGCGCCTGCTGGCGGACGGTCAGATTGGCCGGGTCTCGGTGCTCAAGGACTGGCGCGGCCTGAAAGTGGGTGATGCACTGATGCGCGCCGCCATCGAGGCCGCCGAAGAGCGTGGTCAGCGCGAACAGCGGCTCAGCGCCCAGGTTCATGCCGCCGCCTTCTACGAGCGCCTGGGCTTCTGCATCGAGGGCGACGAGTACCTCGAGGCCGGTATTCCCCACGTGATGATGGTGCGCCATAGCGACTAGGATCGAAGCATGAGCGAAGAAAACGCCCCGATCGACGAGAACGAGCCCGAGCTACCGGCCATCGATTTCCAGTCGCCGGGGCGTTTTTCCGTGCGCAACCCGCAGAGCCAACCCGGCATCGCCAGCGAGCCGCGCGAACCGGCGCCGTTCGTCCTCGGCGGGCATGGTGACCTGGAGCGCTTCACCCGCCCGGAACAGGCACAGGCCCACGCCCTGGCGCTGTTGCAGCAGGCGCAATTCAGCTTGTGCCTGTACAGCCCCGATCTGGAGGCCTGGCTGTACAGCCACAGCAGCGTGCAGAACGCCTGCGCACGGTTTCTTCTGGCCAGCCCGAAGAACCGCCTGCGCATCCTGGTACGCGATGCCGGCAAACCGGTGAAGCAGGGTCATCGCCTGCTCAACCTCGCCCAGCGCATCACCAGCAACCTGCACATCCGCAGGATCAATCCCGATCACCCTGTCGACGAAAGCGCCTACCTTCTGGCGGATGATCGCGGCCTGCTGCTGCGTGAAGTGCCGGAGCAATACGCCGGCTACGCCCTGTACAACGACCCCGGCCGTGTGCGCCAGCGCCAGGCGCAGTTCGACCGGGCATGGGATATCAGCCTTTCCGACCCCGACCTGCGGAGCTTCCTGCTATGACCCTGCGCGCCTGCCTGCTTGCCCTGTCGCTCGGCCTCAGCCTGCCTCTGCAGGCGGCCACCGAGCTGATCCAGCTCAACTACCGCACCGCCGAGGACGTGCTACCGGTGGTGCAGTCGGCGCTCGACGGCCAGGGCAAGGTCAGCCCCTACGGCAACCAGCTGGTGATCAACGCCTCGCCGGAGAAGATCCAGGAAGTGCGCGACCTGCTGCAGCAGCTGGACACCGCGCCGCGCCGTCTGCTGATCAGCCTCGACACCAGCGAAAGCAGCTTTCAGGACCGCGACGGCTACCGCGTCGATGGCAGCGCCAGCGCAGGCGACGCCGAGGTCATCGCCGGGCGTGGCGAGGTGCATGGCCGCGACCAGGTGCGAATCATCCGCCGCTCCACCGACAGCCGCAGCGGCGGCACGCAGCAGGTGCAGGCCACCGAGGGCTACCCGGCGCTGATCCAGGTCGGCCAGAGCGTGCCGCTGACCACCACCAGCGTCGGCCCTTATGGCCAGGTGTACCAGAACACCGAGTACCGCAACGTCAACCAGGGCTTCTACGTCACCGCCAGCGTCACCGGCGACATCGTCCATGTCAGCATCAGCAGCAACAACGACCGGATGAACCAGTACCAGCAGGGCGTCATCGACACCCAGAGCACCGACACCCGGGTCAGTGGCCGGCTCGGAGAATGGATTCCGCTCGGCGGCGTCAGTGGCGAAAACAGCAGCCAGAACTCGGCGTTCCTGCGCCAGCACTCCACCCGCGGCAGCAACGACATGAGCATGCGCATCCGCGTCGAGGCCCTCGACTAAGGTCTGGCCCTCGACCATGTAGTCGCCTTAAAAAAGCACTACAAAACGATTGACGAACGCCCGTTTGAAAGCGCATGATGGCGCCGCTCCCGCTAGCCAGGGGTCCTGATTCAGGGCCTCCAGATCGCACCGACCCACCGTCGGGACGATCAGTGTCCTACCAGCCCACAAGGCAGTTCGACGAGGTTGCGACTGGAACGAGGTTGTCCTGAGGGACGGGGAAGCGTTTAGCCGTATCAGCCGGATCTGAAAGCCATTCAGCGTCACCCAACGGCATCCACGAGCCAGTCGGTGACACATCACATCGGCCCAGTTCCACTGTTCGTCTCGTCACCCCTCCTCGCGGTACATCCTCGCCTCGGTCGAATCCTCGACGTCCCAGCGGTAGCATCCCACTTCGCGACCTGTCAGCAGGTTTGTGGGCAGTCGGTGCTCAACACACACTTTTTGAAGGATTGACCATGTCCGTTTACCAGACCGAGATCAAGGCCGTTGCCGCCCTGAAAGAGAAATACGGCAGCAGCTGGGGCGCCATCAACCCCGAGTACGCCGCTCGCATGCGCGTTCAGAACCGCTTCAAGACCGGCCTGGACATCGCCAAGTACACCGCGGCCATCATGCGCAAAGACATGGCCGAGTACGATGCCGACTCCTCCAAGTACACCCAATCCCTGGGTTGCTGGCATGGCTTCATCGGTCAGCAGAAGCTGATCGCCATCAAGAAGCACCTGAAGACCACCGACAAGCGCTACCTGTACCTGTCCGGCTGGATGGTCGCCGCCCTGCGTTCCGACTTCGGCCCGCTGCCGGACCAGTCCATGCACGAGAAGACTTCCGTGGCCGCTCTGATCGAAGAGCTGTACACCTTCCTGCGCCAGGCCGACGCCCGCGAACTGGACCTGCTGTTCACCGGCCTCGACGCTGCCCGCGCCGCCGGCGACAACGCCAAGGCCGCTGAAATCCAGGCTCAGATCGACGGTTTCCAGACCCACGTCGTACCGATCATCGCCGACATCGACGCCGGTTTCGGTAACGCCGAAGCCACCTACCTGCTGGCCAAGAAGATGATCGAAGCCGGTGCCTGCTGCATCCAGATCGAGAACCAGGTTTCCGACGAGAAGCAGTGCGGCCACCAAGACGGTAAAGTCACCGTTCCGCACGTTGACTTCCTGGCCAAGATCAACGCCGTTCGCTACGCCTTCCTGGAACTGGGCATCGACGACGGCGTGATCGTCGCTCGTACCGACTCCCTGGGCGCCGGCCTGACCAAGCAGATCGCCGTGACCAACGAGCCGGGCGACCTGGGCGACCAGTACAACAGCTTCCTGGATTGCGACGAAATCTCCGCTGCCGACCTGGGCAACGGCGACGTCGTGATCAACCGCGGCGGCAAGCTGCTGCGTCCGAAGCGTCTGCCGTCCAACCTGTTCCAGTTCCGCAAGGGCACCGGCGAAGCTCGCTGCGTCCTGGACTGCATCACCTCGCTGCAGAACGGCGCCGACCTGCTGTGGATCGAGACCGAGAAGCCGCACGTTGGCCAGATCAAAGGCATGGTTGACGAGATCCGCAAGGTCATTCCGAACGCCAAGCTGGTCTACAACAACAGCCCGTCCTTCAACTGGACCCTGAACTTCCGTCAGCAAGTGTTCGACGCGTTCAGCGCCGAGGGCAAAGACGTCTCCGCCTACGACCGCGCCAAGCTGATGAGCGTCGAGTACGACGAGACCGAACTGGCCCAGGTTGCCGACGAGAAGATCCGTACCTTCCAGCGCGACGGTTCCGCTCAGGCCGGTATCTTCCACCACCTGATCACCCTGCCGACCTACCACACCGCCGCTCTGTCGACCGACAACCTGGCCAAAGGCTACTTCGCCGACCAGGGCATGCTGGCCTACGTGAAAGGCGTCCAGCGTCAGGAACTGCGTCAGGGCATCGCCTGCGTCAAGCACCAGAACATGGCTGGCTCCGACATCGGCGATAACCATAAAGAGTACTTCGCTGGCGAAGCCGCTCTGAAGGCCAGCGGTAAAGACAACACCATGAACCAGTTCCACTGATAGGAACCGGCTCCGCGGCTTAGCCGCAGGTGTTAAGTGGAAGCCCCGGCAGCGATGCCGGGGCTTCTTCGTCTCCGCCCCTTGCCAGAAACCCTCTGCGCGGCGTAACAAGAGCGCACCCGATCCCTGGATTCGCTCATGCGCAAACTCCTGATCATCAGCCTGCTCATCATCTGCCCCGGCGCCAGCGCCGATGACCTGCAACGGCTCCTGCCCGCACATACCGCGCAGGCGGTCCTCGAGCAGCTTCATGACGACCGCCATGCGCACTTCGCCGTCGTCGATTACGCCCGCCATTCCAGTCAGCCACGCTTGCTGCTGTTCGAACGCGATGACCTGCACCTGGTCGCCAGCTACCGGGTCGCCCATGGCCGCGGCTCCGACCCGGACCACGACGGTTACGCCGACAGCTTCTCCGATGCCGAGGGCAGCCGCGCCAGCTCGCTCGGCGCCTTCCGAACCACCCAGGTGTACCAGAGCGAGGAGCCGGGCCACGGCTTGTCGATGCGCCTGCTCGGCCTCAGCGCCAGCAACGCCAATGCGGAGCGGCGCGCCATCGTGCTGCACGCCAAGGATTACATGGAGGAGGATTTCATCCGGCGCCACGGCGTGGCTGGGCGCAGCCATGGCTGCCTGGTGCTGGCCGCGGCGGACCGTGACGCGGTGATCGCCGCGTTGCGCGGCGGCGCACTGATCTTCGCCGTCGACTCCCGCCAACAATCGCAGCGCTATTTGAGCCAGCGTAAATAAAAGTTGATCGGAAATAACAACAGTGCGCTCCGCTCACGCATCAATAAGCGGCTCCGCTGTAAACAATTACCGACAGACTCTTTCAGAAACGCGTCATTGCCGCTGCGAATGGCCATAGGACCAAAGCACTAAGTCTGCCCAAAGGCCTCGGCCCACCTGCATTTGCAGTGATCGCCAAGCAAATAGAGCGCAACGGCCGTTCATTTTTTTATTCGGAAAAATTTACTTGGTGCGCCAAGCGCGCATAAAATTGCCGCCACTACTTTGCAGGGCAATCCCATCGGCTTGCTCTACCATTATTAAAAAGCCGCCCCTTTACCCAAGGAGTCCCGGCATGCCTGATGCGGTAACGACCATGTCCCACAACTGGGCCTTCGCTGTATTCCTGCTCGGAGTCTTCGGGCTCATCGCCTTCATGCTCGGTCTGTCCAGCCTGCTGGGTAGCAAGGCTTGGGGCCGCAGCAAGAACGATCCGTTCGAGTCGGGCATGCTGCCCGTCGGCAATGCCCGTCTGCGCTTTTCCGCAAAATTCTATCTGGTCGCGATGCTCTTCGTGATCTTCGACGTTGAAGCCCTCTTTCTCTTCGCTTGGGCTGTCTCGGTACGCGAAAGCGGCTGGGCCGGCCTGATCGAAGCTACAGTTTTCATAGCAATTCTGTTGGCTGGTCTTGTCTATCTTTGGCGTATAGGCGCGCTCGACTGGGCGCCCGAAGGCCGTCGCAATCGGCAGGCGAAGCTAAAACAATGAGGCTTTGGCGATGCAATACAAACTTACTCGGATCGATCCGGATGCTCCCAACGAGCAGTATCCGATCGGCCAGCGGGAGACCGTAGCCGATCCACTGCTAGAGGATGAGGTCCACAAGAACATCTTCATGGGTAAGCTCGAAGATGTTCTCAACGGTGCGGTGAACTGGGGTCGCAAGAACTCCCTGTGGCCGTACAACTTCGGTCTGTCCTGCTGCTACGTGGAAATGACCACGGCCTTCACCGCGCCCCACGACATCGCCCGCTTCGGTGCGGAAGTGATTCGTGCATCACCGCGCCAGGCCGACTTCATGGTCATCGCCGGCACCTGCTTCATCAAGATGGCCCCGGTCATCCAGCGCCTCTACGAGCAGATGCTGGAGCCCAAGTGGGTGATCTCCATGGGCGCCTGTGCGAATTCCGGCGGCATGTACGACATCTACTCGGTGGTCCAGGGTGTCGACAAGTTCCTTCCCGTGGACGTCTATATTCCCGGCTGCCCGCCCCGCCCCGAGGCGTTCCTGCAAGGCCTGATGCTGCTGCAGGAATCCATCGGCCAGGAGCGTCGCCCGCTATCCTGGGTTGTTGGCGACCAAGGCATCTACCGTGCCGAAATGCCTTCGCAGAAGGAGCAGCGCCGCGAGCAACGCATCGCTGTGACCAACCTGCGCAGCCCCGACGAAGTGTGAACCGGCGTTCCGCCCCGTTCACTGACGCCGTATACCGCCGATAGCGACCGAGACCATGACTGCAGACAGCATTCTGTCCGTTCCACCGTACAAGGCCGATGACCAGGACGTGGTCGTCGAACTGAATTCCCGCTTTGGTGCCGAGACCTTCACCGTCCAGAGCACCCGCACCGGCATGCCGGTGCTGTGGGTCGCCCGTGATCGCCTGATCAACGTGCTGACCTTCCTGCGCAACCTGCCGCGCCCCTACGTCATGCTGTATGACCTGCATGGCATGGACGAGCGCCTGCGCACCCAGCGCCGCGGCCTGCCGGGCGCCGACTTCACCGTGTTCTATCACCTGATGTCGATCGAGCGTAACAGCGACGTGATGATCAAGGTCGCGCTCAAGGAAGGCGACCTGAACGTACCGACCGTCACCGGCATCTGGCCCAACGCCAACTGGTACGAGCGCGAGGTCTGGGACCTGTACGGCATCACCTTCCAGGGCCACCCGCACCTGACCCGCATCATGATGCCGCCGACCTGGGAAGGTCACCCGCTACGCAAGGACTATCCGGCGCGCGCCACCGAGTTCGATCCGTTCAGCCTGACCCTGGCCAAGCAGCAGCTGGAAGAAGAAGCCGCGCGCTTCAAGCCGGAAGACTGGGGCATGAAGCGCCAGGGCGAGCACGAGGACTACATGTTCCTCAACCTCGGCCCGAACCACCCGTCCGCCCACGGTGCGTTCCGCATCATCCTGCAGCTGGACGGTGAAGAGATCATCGACTGCGTGCCGGACATCGGTTACCACCACCGTGGCGCCGAGAAGATGGCCGAGCGCCAGTCCTGGCACAGCTACATCCCCTATACCGACCGCATCGACTACCTCGGCGGGGTGATGAACAACCTGCCCTACGTGCTGGCCGTCGAGAAGCTGGCCGGCATCAAGGTGCCGGACCGCGTCGACTTCATCCGCGTGATGCTGGCCGAGTTCTTCCGCATCACCAGCCACCTGCTGTTCCTGGGTACCTACATTCAGGACGTCGGCGCCATGACCCCGGTGTTCTTCACCTTCACCGACCGCCAACGCGCCTACAAGGTGATCGAGGCCATCACCGGCTTCCGTCTGCATCCGGCCTGGTACCGCATCGGCGGCGTCGCCCACGACCTGCCGCGCGGCTGGGACAAGCTGGTCAAGGAGTTCGTCGACTGGCTGCCCAAGCGCCTCGACGAGTACACCAAGGCCGCATTGAAGAACAGCATCCTCATCGGCCGTACCAAGGGCGTGGCCCAGTACACCACCAAGGAAGCGCTGGAGTGGGGTACCACCGGTGCCGGCCTGCGCTCCACCGGCCTGGACTTCGACCTGCGCAAGGCGCGCCCGTACTCCGGCTACGAGCACTTCGAGTTCGAAGTGCCGCTGGCCCACAACGGCGACGCCTATGACCGCTGCATGGTCCGCGTCGAGGAGATGCGCCAGAGCATCCGCATCATCGACCAGTGCCTGCGCAACATGCCGGAAGGCCCGTACAAGGCGGATCACCCGCTGACCACGCCGCCGCCGAAAGAGCGCACCCTGCAACACATCGAGACCCTGATCACCCACTTCCTGCAAGTTTCCTGGGGCCCGGTCATGCCGGCCAACGAGAGCTTCCAGATGATCGAGGCGACCAAGGGCATCAACAGCTACTACCTGACCAGCGACGGCAGCACCATGAGCTACCGCACGCGCATCCGGACGCCCAGTTATCCGCACCTGCAGCAGATCCCCTCGGTGATCCGCGGCAGCATGATCGCGGACCTGATCGCCTACCTGGGTAGCATCGATTTCGTTATGGCCGACGTGGACCGTTAATCACATGAGCCAGGCAGACCTGATCCAAACCGACCGTTTCGAACTCAGCCAGGCCGAGTACGACGCCATCGAACACGAAATGCACCACTACGAGGACCCGCGCGCGGCGTCCATCGAAGCCCTGAAGATCGTGCAGAAGCAGCGTGGCTGGGTGCCGGACGGCGCCATCTACGCCATCGCCGACATCCTCGGCATCCCCGCCAGCGACGTCGAGGGCGTGGCCACCTTCTACAGCCAGATCTTCCGCGTGCCGGTCGGCCGCCACGTGATCCGCGTGTGCGACAGCATGACCTGCTTCATCGGCGGCCACGAAAACCTGCTCGGCAGCCTCAAGGACAAGCTCGGCATCGTCCCCGGCCAGACCACCGCCGACGGCCGCTTCACCCTGCTGCCGGTGTGCTGCCTGGGTAACTGCGACAAGGCCCCGGCCGTAATGATCGACGACGACACCTACGGCAACCTCAACGGCGACTCCGTCGCCGAGCTGCTGGAGTCTTATCAATGACTGGGCGCGCCGCTATGAAGACTCTCACCTCCATCGGCCCGATCAACAGCATCGCCCGCAGCGAAGAGACCCATCCGCTGACCTGGCGCCTGCGTGACGACGCCCAGCCGGTATGGCTCGAGGAATACCAGGCGAAGAACGGCTACGCCGCCGCCCGCAAGGCCCTGAGCGAAATGGCGCAGGCCGACATCGTGCAGACCGTCAAGGACTCCGGCCTCAAGGGCCGCGGCGGTGCGGGCTTCCCCACCGGTGTGAAGTGGGGCCTGATGCCGGCCGACGAATCCATGAACATCCGCTACCTGCTGTGCAACGCGGACGAAATGGAGCCGAACACCTGGAAGGACCGCATGCTCATGGAGCAGCTGCCGCACCTGCTGGTGGAAGGCATGCTGATCTCCGCGCGCGCGCTCAAGGCCTACCGCGGCTACATCTTCCTGCGCGGCGAGTACGTCGACGCGGCCGCCAACCTGAACCGCGCCATCGATGAAGCCAAGGCCGCCGGCCTGCTGGGCAAGAACATCCTCGGCAGCGGCTTCGACTTCGAGCTGTTCGTCCACACCGGCGCCGGTCGCTACATCTGCGGTGAAGAGACCGCGCTGATCAACTCCCTGGAAGGCCGCCGCGCTAACCCGCGCTCCAAGCCGCCCTTCCCCGCCGCTGTCGGCGTGTGGGGCAAGCCGACCTGCGTGAACAACGTCGAGACCCTGTGCAACGTGCCGGCGATCGTCGCCAACGGCGTCGACTGGTACAAGACCCTGGCCCGCCCGGGCAGCGAAGACATGGGCACCAAGCTCATGGGCTTCTCCGGCAAGGTGAAGAACCCCGGCCTGTGGGAGCTGCCGTTCGGCCTCCCGGCCCGCGAGCTGTTCGAGGACTACGCCGGCGGCATGCGTGATGGCTACAAGCTCAAGTGCTGGCAGCCCGGCGGCGCCGGTACCGGTTTCCTGCTGCCCGAGCACCTGGATGCGGCGATGTTCGCCGGCGGCATCGCCAAGGTCGGCACCCGTATGGGCACCGGCCTGGCCCTGGCCGTGGACGACTCGGTCAACATGGTCTCGCTGCTACGCAACATGGAAGAGTTCTTTGCCCGCGAATCCTGCGGCTGGTGTACCCCGTGCCGCGACGGCCTGCCCTGGAGCGTGAAGATCCTCCGCGCCCTGGAGCGCAAGCAAGGCACCCAGCAGGACATCGATACCCTGCTCGGCCTGGTCAACTTCCTCGGCCCCGGCAAGACCTTCTGCGCCCATGCACCGGGCGCCGTCGAACCGCTGGGTAGTGCGATCAAGTATTTCCGTCCGGAGTTCGAGGCTGGCGTATCCAGCTCGGTCATTCCGGAACCGGCCGCCGCGCAGTTCGCGCCGGCCTGAAGCATTCACCTCGCGGCCGAGGCCGCGAAGCAACCGTGATTCCATTAGCCAAGCCTGCTCCGGCGGGTAAAGAAGAAACCTGAACCATGGCCACTATCCACGTAGACGGCAAAGATTTCGAAGTCGATGGGGCGGACAACCTGCTGCAGGCCTGTCTGTCTCTCGGGCTCGACATCCCCTACTTCTGCTGGCACCCGGCGCTCGGTAGCGTCGGCGCCTGCCGCCAATGCGCGGTGAAGCAGTACACCGACGAGAACGACAAGCGCGGCCGCATCGTCATGTCCTGCATGACGCCGGCGACCGACAACACCTGGATCAGCATCGACGACGAAGAGTCCAAGGCCTTCCGCGCCAGCGTCGTCGAGTGGCTGATGACCAACCACCCGCACGACTGCCCGGTGTGCGAGGAAGGCGGTCACTGCCACCTGCAGGACATGACGGTGATGACCGGCCACAACCAGCGCCGGTACCGCTTCACCAAGCGCACCCACCAGAACCAGCAGCTCGGCCCGTTCATCTCCCACGAGATGAACCGCTGCATCGCCTGCTACCGCTGCGTGCGCTACTACAAGGACTACGCCGGCGGCACCGACCTGGGCGTATACGGCGCACACGACAACGTGTATTTCGGCCGCGTCGAGGACGGCGTGCTGGAGAGCGAGTTCTCCGGCAACCTCACCGAGGTCTGCCCGACTGGCGTGTTCACCGACAAGACCCACTCCGAGCGCTACAACCGCAAGTGGGACATGCAGTTCGCCCCGAGCATCTGCCATGGCTGTTCCAGCGGCTGCAACATCAGCCCCGGTGAGCGCTACGGCGAGATCCGCCGCATCGAGAACCGCTTCAACGGCTCGGTGAACCACTACTTCCTGTGTGACCGCGGCCGCTTCGGCTACGGCTACACCAACCGTGAAGATCGCCCGCGCCAGCCCCTGCTTCTTGATAAGAGCGGCGGTGAAGCCAAGCTGGGCATCGACGCCGCACTGGACAAGGCTGCCGAGCTGCTCAAGGGCAAGCGTGTGATCGGCATCGGTTCGCCGCGCGCCAGCCTGGAAGGCAACTACGCCCTGCGCGAACTGGTCGGCGAAGCCAACTTCTACAGCGGCATCGCCGCCGTCGAGCTGGAAAACATCCGCCTGATCCGCGATGTGCTGCAGAACGGCCCGCTGCCGGTGCCGTCGCTGCGCGAGATCGAAGACCACGACGCCGTGTTCGTCCTCGGTGAAGACCTGACCCAGACCGCCGCGCGCGTCGCCCTGGCCCTGCGCCAGTCGGTCAAGGGCAAGGCCACCGAGATCGCCGCCTCGATGAAGATCCAGGACTGGCACATGGCCGCTGTACAGAACGTGGCCCAGGACGCCCTGCATCCGCTGTTCATCGCCAGCGTCGACGCCACCCGCCTCGACGACGTGGCCGAAGCCTGCGTGCATGCCGCGCCCGCTGACCTCGCGCGCATCGGCTTCGCCGTGGCCCACGCCATCGACCCAAGCGCCCCGGCCGTCACCGGCCTGGACGACGAGGCTGCCGAGCTGGTGCAACTGATCGCCGACGCCCTGCTGGCCGGCAAGCGCCCGCTGATCGTCAGTGGCGCCTCGCTGGGCGAGAAGAGCATCGTCGAGGCCGCGGCGAACATCGCCCAGGCCCTGAAGAACCGCGAGAAGAACGCCTCCATCAGCCTGGTGGTGCCGGAAGCCAACAGCATGGGCCTGGCCCTGTTTGGTGGTGATTCGGTCGATGCTGCGCTGGAAGCTTTGACTTCTGGCAAAGCCGACGCCGTGGTCGTGCTGGAAAACGACCTGTACCGCCGCGCCGACGCCGCCAAGGTCGATGCCGCGCTGGCGGCCGCCAAGGCAGTGATCGTCGCGGACCACCAGCAGACCGCCACCACCGCCAAGGCCCACCTGGTGCTCTCCGCCGCCAGCTTCGCCGAAGGCGATGGCACCCTGGTCAGCCAGGAAGGCCGCGCCCAGCGCTTCTTCCAGGTGTTCGAGCCGAGCTACTACGACAGCAACATCCTGGTGCGCGAGGGCTGGCGCTGGATGCACGCGCTGCACAGCACCCTGCAGGGCAAGGCCGTGGACTGGACCCAGCTGGACCAGGTCACCGAAGCCGTGGCCGCCAGCAGTTCCGCGCTGGCCGCGATCAAGGACGCCGCGCCAAACGCCTCGTTCCGCATCAAGGGCCTGAAGCTCGCGCGCGAGCCGCTGCGTTACAGCGGCCGTACCGCCATGCGCGCCAACATCAGCGTGCACGAGCCGCGTCAGCCGCAGGACCAGGACTCCGCCTTCGCCTTCTCCATGGAAGGCTATTCGGGCAGCAAGGAAGACCGCCAGCAGATTCCGTTCGCCTGGTCGCCGGGCTGGAACTCGCCGCAGGCCTGGAACAAGTTCCAGGACGAAGTCGGTGGCCATCTGCGCGCCGGTGACCCTGGCGTGCGCCTGATCGAGTCCCAGGGCAAGACCCTGGCCTGGTTCACTGTGCCGGGCGCCTTCGCCCCGGCCCAGGGCACCTGGCAGGTCGTGCCGTTCCACCACCTGTTCGGCAGCGAGGAGAACTCCTCCCGCGCAGCTCCGGTACAGGAGCGCATCCAGCCCGCCTACGTCGCCCTGGCCAAGGCCGAGGCCGATCGCCTGGGCGTCAATGACGGCGCGCTGATCAGCCTGACCGTCGCTGGCCAGGCCCTGCGCCTGCCGGTGAAAGTCAGCGAAGACCTGGCCCTGGGCCTGGTCGGCCTGCCGGCCGGCTTCGCCGGCATCCCGGCGGCCATCGCCGGCGCGACCGCTACCGGACTGCAGGAGGCCGCCCAATGAGCTGGCTGACGCCCGAACTGCTCGACGTCTTCATCGCCGTCCTCAAGGCCATCGTCATCCTGCTGGTGGTGGTGGTCTGCGGCGCGCTGCTGAGCTTCGTCGAACGCCGTCTGCTGGGCTGGTGGCAGGACCGCTACGGTCCGAACCGCGTCGGCCCGTTCGGCATGTTCCAGATCGCTGCGGACATGCTGAAGATGTTCTTCAAGGAAGACTGGACGCCGCCGTTCGCCGACAAGTTCATCTTCATGCTGGCGCCGATGATCGCCTTCGCCGCCATGCTGATGGCCTTCGCCATCATCCCGGTCACCCCGACCTGGGGTGTGGCGGACCTGAACATCGGCATCCTGTTCTTCTTCGCCATGGCCGGTCTGTCGGTTTACGCCGTGCTGTTCGCCGGCTGGTCGAGCAACAACAAGTTCGCCCTGCTCGGCAGCCTGCGTGCCTCGGCCCAGACCATCTCCTACGAGGTATTCCTGGCCCTGGCGCTGATGGGCATCGTCGCCCAGGTCGGCTCGTTCAACATGCGCGACATCGTCGACTACCAGGCCGAAAACCTGTGGTTCATCATTCCGCAGTTCTTCGGCTTCTGTACCTTCTTCATCGCCGGCGTCGCCGTGACCCACCGTCACCCGTTCGACCAACCGGAAGCGGAGCAGGAGCTGGCCGACGGTTACCACATCGAATATGCCGGCATGAAATGGGGCATGTTCTTCGTTGGCGAGTACATCGGCATCGTGACCATCTCGGCCCTGCTGGTGACCCTGTTCTTCGGCGGCTGGCACGGCCCGTTCGGCATCCTGCCGCAAATCCCGTTCATCTGGTTCGCCCTGAAGACCTGCTTCTTCATCATGATCTTCATCCTGCTGCGCGCGTCGATTCCGCGTCCGCGGTATGACCAGGTCATGGCGTTCAGCTGGAAGTTCTGCCTGCCGCTGACTCTGATCAACCTGCTGGTGACCGGCGCGCTCGTGCTGGCCTCGGCCCAGTAAGGAGAAACACGCAATGCTCAAGTACATATGGGATGTGGTGCACGGCACCTGGACCCAGCTGCGCAGCCTGGTCATGGTGTTCAGCCATGGCTTCCGCAAGCGCGACACCCTGCAATACCCGGAAGAGCCGGTGTACCTGCCGCCGCGCTATCGCGGCCGCATCGTGCTGACCCGCGACCCCGACGGCGAGGAGCGCTGCGTCGCCTGCAACCTGTGCGCCGTGGCCTGCCCGGTTGGCTGCATCTCGCTGCAGAAGGCCGAGACCGACGACGGTCGCTGGTACCCGGAGTTCTTCCGCATCAACTTCTCGCGCTGCATCTTCTGCGGCCTGTGCGAGGAAGCCTGCCCGACCACCGCCATCCAGCTCACCCCGGACTTCGAGATGGGCGAGTACAAGCGCCAGGATCTGGTGTACGAGAAGGAAGACCTGCTGATCAGCGGCCCCGGCAAGAACCCGGACTACAACTTCTACCGCGTCGCCGGCATGGCCATCGCCGGCAAGCCGAAAGGCGCCGCGCAGAACGAGGCCGAACCGATCAACGTCAAAGGCCTGCTGCCCTAAGGAGGGGATGATGGAATTTGCTTTCTACCTCGCCGCGGGCGTTGCCGTGGCATCCACGGTGATGGTCATTACCGGGACCAACCCAGTGCATGCCCTGCTCAACCTGATCGTCTCGCTGCTAGCCGTGGCCTCGACCTTCTTCGCCCTCGGCGCGCCGTTCGCCGGCGCCCTGGAGATCATCGTCTACGCCGGCGCCATCATGGTGCTGTTCGTCTTCGTGGTGATGATGCTCAACCTCGGCCCGGCCGCTGCCGAGCAGGAGAAGCAATGGCTGAAACCCGGCATCTGGGCCGGTCCCGCCATTCTCTCCCTGCTGCTGCTGGGCCAGCTGCTGTACGCTCTGTTCGCCAGCCCGAGCGGCGCCGCCATCGGTCTCGAGACCGTGGACGCCAAGGCCGTCGGCGTCAGCCTGTTCGGTCCGTATCTGCTGGTGGTAGAGCTGGCCTCCATGCTGCTGCTCGCCGCCCTGGTCGCCGCTTACCACCTGGGCCGCCACGAAGCCAAGGAGCCGAACGTATGAATGCCGTTCCTCTGGAACACGGCCTGGCGCTGGCCGCCGTGCTGTTCAGCCTGGGCCTGATCGGCCTGATGGTGCGCCGTAACATCCTCTTCGTGCTGATGAGCCTGGAAGTGATGATGAACGCCACCGCCCTCGCCTTCGTCGTCGCCGGCAGCCGCTGGGTGCAGGCGGACGGCCAGGTGATGTTCATTCTGGTGATCACCCTGGCAGCCGCCGAGGCCAGCATCGGCCTGGCGATCCTGCTGCAGCTGTATCGCCGCTTCAACACCCTCGATGTCGACGCTGCCAGCGAGATGCGCGGATGAACCTTCTATTCCTCACCCTTCTTTTCCCGCTGATCGGCTGGTGTCTGCTGGCCTTCTCCCGCGGACGCATCTCGGAAAACACCGCCGCCGTGATCGGCGTCGGCTCGGTCGGCCTGGCCGCGCTGAGCGCCGCCTGGGTCATCCTGCAGTTCCTCGGCAACACGCCGGCGGGTGGCGCCTACACACAGACGCTGTGGCAGTGGATGAACGTCGCCGGCCTGGCGCCGAACTTCACTCTGCACCTGGACGGCCTGTCCGCCACCATGCTCGGCGTGGTCACCGGCGTCGGCTTCCTGATCCACCTGTTCGCCAGCTGGTACATGCGCGGTGAAGAGGGCTACTCGCGCTTCTTCGCCTACACTAACCTGTTCATCTTCAGCATGTTGCTGCTGGTGCTCGGCGACAACCTGCTGGTGCTGTTCTTCGGCTGGGAAGGCGTGGGCCTGTGCTCGTACCTGCTGATCGGCTTCTACTACAAGCACGTGCCCAACGGTAACGCGGCGCTCAAGGCGTTCATCGTCACCCGCATCGGCGACGTGTTCCTGATGATCGGCCTGTTCATCCTGTTCCTGAACCTCGGCACCCTGAACATCCAGGAGCTGATGGTGCTGGCACCGCAGAAGTACGTGGCCGGCGATACCTGGTTGTGGGTCGCCACCCTGATGCTGCTCGGCGGCGCCGTGGGCAAATCCGCCCAGCTGCCACTGCAGACCTGGCTGGCCGACGCGATGGCGGGCCCGACTCCGGTTTCTGCGCTGATCCACGCGGCCACCATGGTAACCGCGGGCGTGTACCTGATCGCCCGTACCCACGGCTTGTTCCTGCTGACCCCGGAGATCCTCGAGCTGGTCGGCATCGTCGGCGCCGTGACCCTGGTGCTGGCCGGCTTCGCCGCTCTGGTGCAGACCGACATCAAGCGCATCCTCGCCTACTCGACCATGAGCCAGATCGGCTACATGTTCCTCGCCCTCGGCGTGCAGGCCTGGGACGCGGCGATCTTCCACCTGATGACCCACGCCTTCTTCAAGGCGCTGCTGTTCCTCGCCTCCGGTGCGGTGATCCACGCCTGCCACCACGAGCAGAACATCTTCAGGATGGGCGGTCTGTGGAAGAAGCTGCCGCTGGCCTACGCCAGCTTCGTGGTCGGCGGCGCCGCCCTGGCCGCGCTGCCGCTGGTCACCGCCGGTTTCTACTCCAAGGACGAGATCCTCTGGGAAGCCTTCGCCAGCGGTCACAGCGAGCTGCTCTACGCGGGCCTGGCCGGTGCGTTCCTGACCTCGATCTACACCTTCCGCCTGATCTTCATCGCCTTCCACGGCGAGCAGAAGACCGAGGCCCATGCCGGTCATGGCATCGCCCACAACCTGCCGCTGGCCACGCTGATCGTGCTGTCGACCTTCGTCGGCGCGCTGATCACCCCGCCGCTGGCTGGCGTGCTGCCGCAGAGCATCGGCCATGCCGGTGGCGAGGCCAAGCACAGCCTGGAGATCGCCTCGGGCGCCATCGCCCTCGCCGGTATCCTCCTGGCCGCCCTGCTGTTCCTCGGCCAGCGCCGCTTCGTCAGCGCCGTGGCCGCCAGCGCGCCGGGCCGCTTCCTGTCGGCCTGGTGGTTCGCCGCCTGGGGCTTCGACTGGCTCTACGACAAGCTCTTCGTGCAGCCGTACCTGCTGATCTGCCGTCTGCTCGGCCGCGACCCGATCGACCAGACCATCGGCCTGGTGCCGCGCCTGGCCCGTGGCGGCAACGCCACCCTGGCCCGCCTGCAGACCGGCCAGGTGCGCTGGTACGCCGCCTCCATTGCCGGGGGCGCGGTGTTCGTGCTCGCCGTCCTCCTGTTTCTGAATTAAGGAAAATAGCCCGTCATGATCCTGCCCTGGCTAATCCTGATCCCCTTCATCGGCGGCCTGCTGTGCTGGCAAGGCGAGCGCTTCGGCAACACCCTGCCGCGCTGGATCGCCCTGCTGACCATGGGCCTGCTGTTCGGCCTCGGCCTGTGGCTGTGGGCCACGGCCGACTTCGCCCTGGCGCCGGCACCCGGCGCGGAGCTGGCCTGGGCCGCCGAGTTCAAGGTCCAGTGGATCGAGCGTCTCGGCATCAGCATCCATCTCGGCCTCGACGGCCTGTCGGTGCTGATGATCGCCCTCACCGGCCTGCTCGGCGTGCTTTCGGTGCTGTGCTCGTGGAACGAGATCCAGAACCGCGTCGGCTTCTTCCACCTCAACCTGATGTGGATTCTCGGTGGCGTGGTCGGCGTGTTCCTCGCCATCGACCTGTTCCTTTTCTTCTTCTTCTGGGAAATGATGCTGGTGCCGATGTACTTCCTCATCGCGCTCTGGGGTCATAGCGGCAGCAAGGGTCACTCGCGGATCAACGCCGCCACCAAGTTCTTCATCTTCACCCAGGCCAGCGGCCTAATCATGCTGGTGGCGATCCTCGCCCTGGTGCTGATCAACTACAACGCCACCGGCATGCTGACCTTCAACTACGAAGACCTGCTGAAGACCGACCTGCCGGCCGGCACCGAGTACGTGCTGATGCTCGGTTTCTTCGCCGCCTTCGCCGTGAAGTTCCCGGTGGTACCGGTGCACTCCTGGCTGCCGGACGCCCACGCCCAGGCGCCGACCGCCGGCTCCGTGGATCTGGCCGGTATCCTGCTGAAGACCGCTGCCTATGGCCTGATGCGTTTCGCCATCCCGCTGTTCCCCAATGCCTCGGCCGAGTTCGCGCCGATCGCCATGTGGCTCGGCGTGTTCGCCATCGCCTACGGGGCCTTCCTGTCGTTCGCCCAGACCGATATCAAGCGCCTGGTGGCCTACTCCAGCGTCTCGCACATGGGCTTCGTGCTGATCGCCATCTACTCCGGCAGCCAGATCGCCCTGCAGGGCGCGGTGGTGCAGATGATGGCCCACGGCCTGTCGGCCGCCGCACTGTTCATCCTCTGCGGCCAGCTCTACGAGCGCCTGCACACCCGCGACATGCGCGAGATGGGCGGCATCTGGGCGCGCCTGCCGTGGCTGCCGGCCGTGAGCCTGTTCTTCGCCGCGGCGGCGCTGGGCCTGCCGGGTACCGGCAACTTCGTCGGCGAGTTCCTGATCCTGATCGGCAGCTTCCCGGCCGCGCCGTGGGTCGTGGTGCTGGCCGCCTGCGGCCTGGTGCTGGGCTCGGTCTACTCGCTGGCGATGATCCACCGCGCCTACTTCGGCCCGGCCAAGTCCGATGCTCCGCTGCAGGCCCTGAAGGCTCGCGAGCTGTACATGGTACTGGGCCTGGCCGTGCTGCTGATCCTCCTCGGCGTCTACCCGCAACCGGTGCTCGACACCTCCGCCGCCAGCATGCACGGCGTGCAGCAGTGGTTCAGCGGCGCCCTCACTCAACTCGCCTCGGTCCGGTAATCAAGCGCTATGGAACTGACGACTCAACACTTCATCGCGCTGCTGCCGCTGCTGGTCACCTGCACCACCATCGTCGTGGTGATGCTGGCCATCGCCTGGAAGCGCAACCACGCCATGGCCTTCGTGCTCTCGGTGCTGGGCCTCAACCTGGCCCTGCTGTCGGTGATTCCGGCCGTGGGCGTAACACCGATCCAGGTCACCCCGCTGCTGCTGATCGACAAGTTCGCCTGCTACTACATGGCGCTGGTGCTGGCCGCGACGCTGGCCTGCACCACGCTGATCCACGCCTACCTGGGCGGCGAGTCGGGCAAGCAGGGCTACCCAGGCAACCGTGAAGAGCTGTACCTGCTGATCCTGCTGTCCGCCGCCGGCGGCCTGGTGCTGGTCAGCGCGCAGCACCTGGCCGGCCTGTTCATCGGCCTGGAACTGCTGTCGGTACCGACCTTCGGGATGATCGCCTACGCCTTCTTCAACAAGCGTTCGCTGGAAGCCGGCATCAAGTACATGGTGCTGTCTGCCGCAGGCTCGGCCTTCCTGCTGTTCGGCATGGCCCTGCTATACGCCGAATCCGGCAGCCTGAGCTTCGCCGGCATCGGTGCCAAACTGGCCGCCGACGGCCTGCCCAGCCTGATCGCCCAGGTCGGCATGGGCATGATGCTGATCGGCCTGGCCTTCAAGCTGTCGCTGGTGCCCTTCCACCTGTGGACGCCAGACGTCTACGAGGGCGCCCCGGCGCCGGTGGCCGCGTTCCTGGCCACCGCGAGCAAGGTGGCGGTGTTCGCCGTGCTGCTGCGTCTGTACCAGCTCTCCCCGGTGACCACCGGTGGCTGGCTGAACGACCTGCTGACCGTGCTGGCCATCGCCTCGATCCTGTTCGGTAACCTGCTGGCGCTGCTGCAGAGCAATCTCAAGCGCCTGCTCGGCTATTCCTCCATCGCCCACTTCGGCTACCTGCTGATCGCCCTGATCGCCAGCAAGGGCCTGGCCGAGGAAGCCATCGGCGTGTACCTGGCCACCTACCTGCTGACCAGCCTCGGCGCGTTCGGCGTGATCACCCTGATGTCCACGCCCTACAGCGGCCGCGACGCCGACGCCCTGTACGAATACCGCGGCCTGTTCTGGCGCCGTCCGTACCTGACCGCCGTGCTCACCGTGATGATGCTGTCGCTGGCCGGTATCCCGCTGACCGCCGGCTTCATCGGCAAGTTCTACGTGATCGCCGCTGGTGTCGAGTCGCAGCAGTGGCTGCTGCTGGGCGCACTGGTGCTGGGCAGCGCCGTGGGCGTCTACTACTACCTGCGGGTCATGGTCACCATGTTCCTCGCCGAGCCGAACCTGAAGCGCCACGATGCGCCGTTCAACTGGGGCCAGCGCGCCGGCGGCATCATGCTGCTGGTCGTCGCCCTGCTCGCCTTCTTCCTCGGCGTGTATCCGCAGCCGCTGCTGGAACTGGTGCAACAGGCCGCTCTGGTGGCCGTCGCGCCCTGACGGCGACCCGGCATAAAAAACCGGCCCCGGCCGGTTTTTTTATGCGCGTCTTTCGACGACTCAGGGCAATCGGACCTGGCGCCGGCTGCTGTAGAGACCCCAGCTGGCGATGAATAGCGCGGCGATCAGCGGGCCGATGACGAAGCCGTTGAGGCCGAACAGCGTCAACCCGCCCAGCGTGGAGATCAGCACCAGGTAGTCCGGCATCCGCGTGTCCTTGCCCACCAGTATCGGGCGCAGCAGGTTGTCCACCAGGCCGATGACCAGCACGCCGAAGGCGATCAGCACGATCCCCTGCGTCACCTCGCCGGACGCCAGCAGGTACAGCGCCACGGGCCCCCACACCAGGCCGCAGCCCACCGCCGGCAGCAGCGACAGGAAGGCCATCAGCACACCCCACAGCAACGGGCTGCCGATGCCCAACAGCCAGAAGATCAGCCCGCCGAGCGCCCCCTGCACCGCCGCCACCACCAGGTTGCCCTTCACCGTGGCGCGCACCACGCGGGTGAACTTGATCTGCAGCCTACGCTTGAGCGAATCCTCGAGCGGCACGGCCGTGCGCACCAAACGCACCAGCTCGGGGCCGTCGCGCAGGAAAAAATACAGCAGATAGAGCATGACGAAGAAGCCGACCAGGAACTGGAAGGTGTTCTGCCCGATGTCGAAGGCCTTGGTCGCCAGAAACTCGCTGCCCTGCATGGCGCCCCGGGCGATGCGCTCGCGCAGCGCGTCGAAGTTGCCCAGGCCGAAGCGGTCCAGCAGCCGCTGCAAGGTGTCCGGCAGCAAGGTTTTGAAGCGTTCGACATAGGTGCCTATGTCGAGCTCGCCCTTCTCGATCCGCTGGTAGATGGCGGTGCCCTCGTTGACCAGGGCCAGGCTGATCAGGATCACCGGCAGGATCGCCACCAACAGGCATACCGACAGCGTCACCAGCGCCGAGAGATTGCCGCGCCCGCCGAAGCGCAGCGCCATGCGCCGCTGCAGCGGCGCGAACAGCACCGACAGCACCACCGCCCAGAACAGCGCGCCCCAGAATGGCAGGAGGATCCAGCCGAAGGCCAGGGTGACCAGCACCAGGAGCGTGAGGAAGGATTTTTGTTCGATGCGCGGTGAATACATGGGCGGCGGGACCGGTCGGGACTGTTGCTGTTTAGTCCTCCTGCCGCCCCGTTAAGTGCGAGCTTTCTCGCCCATGGGAGGCGCCGTAGCGCCTCCCGTGTCGTCTCGCGATCAGATGCGGAACTGACGCACCAGGCCGCCCAGGCGCTCGCCAAGGCCCGACAGGCTGCGCGCGGTTTCGGCGCCCTGACGGGTTTCGTCGGCGACGCTGTCCACCGCCACGGCGATCTGGTGCACGCTGCGGTTGATCTCCTCGGCCACCGCGGTCTGCTCCTCGGCGGCACTGGCGATCTGCGCGTTCATCGCGTTGATGGTGCCGATCAGCCCGGCGATGGCGTCCAGCGAGGCACCGGCCTGATTGGCCTGATTGCTGGTGTCCTCGCCGGCGTCGCTGGAGCGGCGCATGGCGGTGACCGAGGCCTGGGTGCCCTGCTGCAGACGGTCGATCATGCCCTGAATTTCCTGGGTGCTCTGCTGGGTACGGCTGGCCAGCGCGCGCACCTCGTCCGCTACCACCGCAAAGCCGCGACCGGCTTCGCCGGCACGGGCCGCTTCGATGGCCGCGTTGAGCGCCAGCAGGTTGGTCTGCTCGGCGATGGAGCGGATCACGTCGAGCACGCTGACGATGGACTGCACGTCCTGCTGCAGGCTGTCCAGCGACTGGCCGCTGGAGCGGATGTCACCGACCAGCGCATGGATGCGGGTGATGCTGCCATCCACCACCTGCTTGGCGGCCTGGCCCTCGCGGTCGGTCTGCTGGGCCGCTTCGGCGGCGCCCTGGGCGCTCTTGGCCACTTCGTGAGCGGCGGCGGACATCTCGTTGATCGCCGTGGCCACTTGATCGGTCTCGTGGCGCTGGCGCTCCATGGCGTGCTCGGAACGCTGCGCCTGGGCGGCGACCTGGCCGACCAGGCCGGTGAGCTGCTCGGTCATCTCGGCGATCTGCCGCACCAGGCCGTGGATTTTCTCGACGAAGCGGTTGAACGAGCCGGCCAGCTGGCCCAGCTCGTCCTCGCTGGCCACCGGCAGGCGGCGGGTCAGATCACCCTCGCCGGCCGCGATGTCGTCGAGGTTGGCCTTGATCTGCTGCAGCGGACGCAGGAAGGCGTTGCTCAGCGTCAGGCCGCCAATGCCGAATACCACCAGCATCACGGCGGCGATCACCAGGATGCTGGTGAGGATGGTGGCGACGCGCTCTTCGATGGCCGCCTCGACTTCCGCCACCTGGGCCTCGACGCCGTCCAGGTTGACCGCCGTGCCCAGCGCCAGGTCCCACTTCGGCAGGTAGTAGCTGTAGCCCAGCTTGGGCACCAGCACGCTCTCGTTGCCCGGCAGCGGCGAGCTGTATTCCACGTAGTTGGAGCCGTCCTTGGCGACGCGCACCAGCTCGTCGTTGACCGCAACGCCGTTGGGGTCCTTGCGGCCGGTGAAGCTCTTGCCCACGTCGGTCGGGCTGTCGCCGCGGAACAGGCGTATCACCTGCGAGTCGTAGCCGAAGAAGTAGCTGTCCTGGCCGTACTTGATCTTCGCCAGGATCTCGATGGCCTGCTCGCGGCTGGCCATGTCGCCCGGGCTTGCGGCGTCGTACAGCGCCTGCACCGAGCCCAGGGCGATCTGCATGTAGTTCTTCAGTTCCTGACGATTCTCCTGGATCAGACGCTCGCGGGTCTGCGCCACTTCGTCCTCCGCCAGGTTGGTCAGGATCTTCGCGGCGGCGCCGCTCAGTACCAGGGCGAAGAGGATCACCGGCACCAGGGCCAGCAGCATGACTTTGGTTTTCAGCGTGAGGCGCATATGGATTCCTTCTCTCTATCGGCAGCGCACAAAGCAAAACGGGGTGCCCTGTTATCGGCAACCCCGCTGCAACCTGAAGTGCGTGTTAGACGCTTTACAGCAGCATGGCCGCGGCCCAGCCAAAGGCCAGCAGCGGCAGGTTGTAGTGCAGGAACGTCGGCACCACCGTGTCCCAGATGTGATTGTGCTGGCCGTCCACGTTCAGGCCGGCGGTCGGGCCGAGTGTGGAGTCGGACGCCGGCGAGCCGGCATCGCCTAGCGCGCCGGCGGTGCCGATCAGACTGACGATGGCCAGCGGGCTGAAACCCAGCTGCTCGCACAGTGGCACGAAGATGGCGGCGATGATCGGCACGGTGGAAAACGACGAGCCGATGCCCATGGTCACCAGCAGGCCGACCAGCAACATGAGCAACGCACCGAGCGCCTTGCTGTTGCCGATCCAGGCGGCGGAGGCGTCCACCAGCGTCTTGACCTGGCCGGTGGCGTTCATGACCTCGGCGAAGCCCTGGGCGGCGATCATGATGAAGCCGATCATGGCCATCATCTTCATGCCGTCGGTGAACAGCCCGTCGGTCTCGCGCCAGCGCACCACACCGGACACCGAGAAGATCACGAAGCCGAGCAGCGCACCGACGATCATCGAATCCAGCCAGAGCTGGACGGCGAACGCCACGGCCACCGCGACGCCGGCGACGGCCATGCTCTTGCCGTTATAGGGCACGCTCACCTGCTCGGCGTCGACGATCCGGTCCAGGTCGTAACGGCGCGGTTTGCGGTAGCTGAACAGCACCGCGATGAGCAGGCCGAACAGCATGCCGAGGGCGGGAATCAGCATCGCCTCGGTGACCCTGATGCCCTCGATGTCGACGCCGCCCTTGGCGACGTTGGCCAGCAGGATGTCGTTGAGGAAGATGCCGCCGAAGCCGACCGGCAGAAACATGTAGGGCGAGATCAGGCCGAAGGTGATGACACAGGCGATCAGCCGGCGGTCGATCTGCAGGCGGGTCAGCACATACAGCAGTGGCGGTACCAGCAGCGGAATGAAGGCGATATGGATCGGCAGGATGTTCTGCGAGGCCACCGACACCGCCAGCAGCACACCGACCATCAGCCACTTCAGGGCGCCGCCGCCTTGCGCTTCCTGCCGCCCCACCAGCGCCAGGGCCTTGTCCGCCAGCGCGTGGGCCAGGCCCGACTTGGCGATGGCCACCGCGAACGCACCGAGTAGCGCGTAGGACAACGCCACGTTGGCGCCTGCGCCCAGGCCCTTGTTGAAGGCGGCCAGGCTGGCCTGCAGATCGAGCCCGCCGATCACCCCACCGGCCAGCGCGCCGGCGATCAGCGCGATCACCACGTGCACCCGGCACAGACTCAGAATCAGCATGATGCCGACTGCGGCAACGACTGCGTTCATGGAAAACTCCCAGGCAGGGCAACGAAAAGCCGCGCACTCTGCCCCATCACCGGGGCGCTGTCAAAACCGGTAGCGCCTGCCTTGCACGGCTCTTGCGTGGGTCGTGGTCGCAGCACAAATGCGTAAAATGCGCAGCCGCGGTCAAGTTTTTGACAAGGCCGCCGATAATTGACTCACAAGTCTGCTAGCCCACAAGGACCCGCTCATGCCGTCGCGCCTGTCCATCCAGCTGAAAATCACCCTACTCGCCGGCCTTTGCCTGCTGGCCATAGTAACGATGCTGGTGGGCGCTTCGCTCTATCAGTCCACCCATAGCGCCAGGCTGGTCAAGACCTCCAGTTCCGAGATGCTGGAAGAGTCGGCCCGCTCGCGCATGGCTTCGCGCGGCGAGCTGCAGGCCATACGTATCCAGCGCTATTTCATGGACGCCTACCAGTACGGCGCCGGCTTCTCGCGCCAGGTGCTGTTCCTCAAGGATCAGGCGGAAAAGCGCTTCCTCGACGCCTTCGACCTGCGCGAGGACATGACTCGGCAGGTGCGCTCGGCGCTGGAGGCCAACCCCAACCTCCTCGGCCTGTACCTGGTGTTCGAAACCAACGCGCTCGATGGCAAGGACGAGCTGTTCGCCAACATGGCCGAACTGGGCAGCAACGACACCGGCCGTTTCTCGCTGTATTGGTCCCAGAGCACGCCGGGCCAGCTGGAGTCTGAGTCGATGAGCGAGGAAGAGCTGCAGGACACCAGCACCGGTCCCAGCGGCGCGCCGTACAACGCCTGGTACACCTGCCCGCGCGACACCCGCCGCGCCTGTGTACTCGATCCGTACTTCGACGACGTCAACGGCAAGCAGGTGCTGATGACCAGCATCGCCTTCCCGCTTGAGCAGGGCGGCAAGATCATCGGCGTGATGGGCCTGGACATCAGCCTGGAGAACCTGCAGCAGATCAGCGAAAAGGCCAGCGCGGAGCTGTACGGCGGGCAGGCCCATGTCAGCATCATCAGCGCCGCCGGCCTGCTGGCCGGGCACAGCCGGGACGCCACCCACCTGGGCAAGGCCCTGACCACCGCATTTCCCCATCAGGGCGATGAAATCGCCAAGATGCTTGCCGGCGGCCAGGCTCATTTCCTCGAGCGCGAGGGCAAGCTGCGGGTGTTCGAACCGCTGCTGCCGATTCCCGAGGCCAAGCACTGGGGCGTGCTGCTGGAGGTGCCCACTGCCACGCTGCTCGGCCCCGCCCTGAAGCTTGAGCAGGAACTGGAGCAGCGCCGCACCGGCGACACGGTCTTCTCCCTGGTCCTGGCGCTGATCGCCATCTGTGTCGGTGTACTGCTGATGTGGCTGACCGCCCGCGGCGTGACCCGGCCCATCCTCGATGTGGCCAGCATGCTGAAGAACATCGCCAGCGGCGAAGGCGACCTCACCCGCCGCCTGGAATACGCCAAGCAGGACGAGCTCGGCGAGCTGGCCGGCTGGTTCAACCGTTTCCTCGACAAGCTGCAGCCGATCATCGCCGACGTGAAGCGCTCGGTGCAGGACGCGCGCAGCACCGCCGACCAGTCCGCCGCCATCGCCAGCCAGACCAGCGCCGGCATGCAGCAGCAGTTCCGCGAGGTGGATCAGGTGGCCACCGCGTCCCAGGAGATGAGCGCCACCGCCCACGACGTGGCCAACAACGCCGCCCAGGCCGCCGATGCCGCCCGTGGCGCCGATGCCGCGGCCCGCGAAGGCCTGGCCGTGATCGACCGCACCACGCTGTCGATCGAACAGTTGGCCAGCGAGCTGAGCTCGGCGATGCAGGAGGTGGAGAGCCTGGCCAGCAGCAGCGAGCAGATCGGCTCGGTGCTGGAGGTGATCCGCGCCATCGCCGAACAGACTAACCTGCTGGCCCTCAACGCAGCCATCGAGGCCGCTCGCGCCGGGGAAGCCGGCCGCGGCTTCGCCGTGGTGGCCGACGAGGTACGTAACCTGGCCAAGCGCACCCAGGACTCGGTGGAAGAGATCCGCCAGGTGATCGAGAACCTGCAGAGCGGCACCCGCGACGTGGTCGGCTCCATGCACAGCAGCCACACCCAGGCCCAGAGCAGCGTCGAGCTGGTCGAGCAGGCCGTGGTCGCGTTGCGCCGCATCGGCGACTCGGTCACCGTGATCAACGACATGAACCTGCAGATCGCCTCGGCCGCCGAGGAGCAGAGTGCGGTGGCCGAAGAGGTCAACCGCAACGTGGCCAACATCCGCGACGTCACCGAGACGCTGTCCAGCCAGGCCGAGGAATCCGCGCAGGTCAGCCAGAGCCTGAACAGCCTGGCCAACCACCAGCAGGGGCTGATGGACCAGTTCCGCGTCTGACGTCCGCCGGGCCCAAAGGCGGCCGCGGAATGCTCATGTACCTCTCGTACATGTTGCATCCTCGGCCGCTTTTTTGCGGGGTCCGCCAGGCGTTTTCCAGCGCTGAGTCCAAAGACCGTGAACAGTCCCACGCGGCGCCCTCGATCTAGCTGGCGTCATCCGTCGGCGTCCCTGACGCCTCGCCACTTGCCCCGGCCCAGAGCGGCCGGTAGCCTGCGCGCAATCATTCGCCAGAGAGAATCCCGATGCTCAATATCGCCCTGATCGCCGGCTCCAGCCGCAACGGCAGCCAGTCCGCCAAGGTCGCCCGTTATCTGCGTCAACGTCTGATCGAACTCGGTCTGAGCAGCACCGAGCAGAGCAGCCTGATCGATCTCGGCGAGCGCGGTCTGCCGCTGTGGCCGTCCGATGACAAGGGCCCCTGGGCCGACTACCAGCAACAGCTGGCAGGCGCCGATGCGCTGGTGGTGATCGCGCCGGAGTGGAACGGCATGGCCTGCCCGGCAGTGAAGAACTTCTTCCTCTACGCCAGCAAGGCCGAACTGGCGCACAAGCCTGCGCTGCTGGTGGGCGTATCTTCCGGTATCGGCGGCGCCTACCCGATTAGCGAACTGCGCGCCTCGGGCTACAAGAACTGCCGCATCGCCTACCTGCCGGAGCACCTGATCGTGCGCCAGGTGGAAGCGGTGATGAACGAGGGCGAGGCACGCGACGAGGACGACCTGCGCATCCGCAAGCGCGCCGACTACGCCCTGGACATTCTCGGCAAATACGCCGAGGCGCTGAAGCCGGTACGCGCGGCCATCGACCTGAGCGAGCCGGCCTTCACCAACGGCATGTGACGGAGCGCCCTCGCCGAATCTCGCTCCTCAGGCAACGGACGAGTTCTTCGGCAAGCGCACCACCACCCGCAGCCCGCCCAGCGGGCTGTCTTCCAAGCTTAGAGTGCCGCCCCAGGCGTCGACGATATCGCGCACGATCCCGAGGCCGAGGCCATGCCCGGCGACCTGCTCGTCCAGCCGCGTGCCCCGGCCCAGCACGTCGGCGCGGCGTTGCGGCGCGATCCCGGGGCCGTCATCGTCGACCCACAGCCGGTAGGCATCACCCTCCTCCGCCAGGCTCAGACACACTTCGGCATCGGCCCATTTGCAGGCGTTGTCGAGCAGGTTGCCGAGCAGTTCCAGCAGATCCTCCCGATCCCATGGCAGACACAGGCCCGGCGCGGCTTGCCAGTCGAGCTTGAGGCCATGGCTGTGGATCATGCCCAGAGTGGAGAACAGCCCCGGCAGCTCCGCCGCGCAATCGAAATGCGCGCCAGGCAGCGCCTCGCCGGCCAACCGTGCACGTCCCAGTTCGCGCTCCAGCCGTTGCTGGATCTGCGTCAGCTGCTCACGCAGCGTTGCCTGTAGTTCCGGCTGGTCACGCAGGTCCTGCCGTTCACTCAGGCTGACCAGCACCGCCAGCGGCGTCTTCAGGGCATGGCCCAGATTGCCCAACGCATTGCGCGATCGCCTGAGCGTCTCCTCGGTATGGCTCAGCAGCCGGTTGATCTGCCCCACCAGCGGCTCCAGCTCCTGAGGCACCTGGCTGTCCAGCTCGCTGCGGCGTCCCTGCTGCAGTTGGGCGATCTGCCCGCGTACCCGCTCCAGCGGCCGCAGGGCCACACGCACCGTGTAGCGCTGGGCCAGCAGGATCAGCAGCAGCGCGCCGCCGCCCAGCGCCAGCCCCAGCCACTGCAGACGGCGAAAGCCCTGCAGGATCGGCGTGTAGTCCTGCGCCACGTTGATGGAAAAGGTCTGGCCGAAGCGCCGATAGTCGGCGCGGAACACCAGCAGCCGCTGGCCTTGCGGCCCGTCGCCCAGGCCGTCCTGCAACCCTTCCTTGGCCGGCGGTTGCAGGCTCCGGTCCCACAGGGAACGGGAGCGCCAGGTTTCATCGCCGAAGTCGATGCGGAAGTAATGGCCGGAAAACGGCCGCTGAAAGGTCGGGTCCAGGCGTCGCTCATCCAGCTGCACGCCGTTCTGGCCGCGCACGAGCGCGATCAGCAGGGTCTGGGTTTCGTCTTCGAGGTCCTCGCGCAGGTAACGCCGCAGACTGTGATCGAACAGCCACAGGCTGCTCTGCGCCAGGATCAGCCCCACCACCACCAGCACTCCCGCCAGGCCCAGGCTGAGGCGGCGCTGGATGGACCTCAAGCGCCGACCCCGGCGTAGCGGTAACCCTGGCCGCGGCGCGTCTCGATCACCTCGCGGCCGAGCTTGCCGCGCAGACGGTTGACGTGCACCTCGAGCACATTGGAATCGCGCTCGCTCTCGCCGTCGTACAGGTGGTCCGCGAGTTGGCCCTTGGACAGGATCTGCCCTGGGTGCAGCATGAAGTAGCGCAGCAGGCGGAACTCGGCGGAAGTCAGCTCGATCTGCTCGCCGTCGCGGGTCACGCACTGGCGTCCCTCGTCCAGCTGCAGGCCCGCTGCCTCGAGCTGCGGCTGGTTGGCCAGGCCATGGGCGCGGCGTGCCAACGCCTGCAGGCGCAGCGCGAGTTCCTCGGGATGAAACGGCTTAGTGAGGTAGTCGTCGGCACCGGCCTTGAGGCCCTCGATGCGCTCGGCCCAGGAGCCACGCGCCGTGAGGATCAGCACTGGCGTGGCCAGACCACCCGCACGCCACTCGCGCAGCACTTCGAGGCCCGGTTTGCCGGGCAGGCCTAGATCGAGCACGATCAGGTCATACGGTTCCGTGGCGCCTTGATAGACGGCATCGCGGCCGTCCGCCAGCCAGTCCACCGCATAGCCCTGGCGCCCTAGCGCGGCGATCAGTTCGTCGGCCAGCGGTACATGATCTTCGACCAGTAGCAGACGCATCAGTCCTCCACTTCGTCCTTGAGGATGCGACCGTCGCGGGCATCCAGCTCCAGTTCACGGACGGTGCCGTCGAGCGTCAGCAACTCGACCTCGTAGACCAGCACATCGTCTTCCTCTTCCAGCTCCGCCTCCAGCAGCTCGGCCCCGGGGTAACGCCCCAGGGCCGGTGCCATCAGCATCTCCAGGGGGCGGATCACCCCCTCCTGACGCAGCCGCAGTGCCTCGTCCTGGTCCAAGTCGCGCGCCTGGGCATCGAGTGCCAGCACCGCGAGAACCAGCGTGAGGATGCCGCTATAGCGAAACACGAATTTCATCAGTCATCCCGGTGCTCTTGCAGGATCTGGCCATTGGTGGCGTCCACCTCCACATCCCACTGCACGCCCTGGGCATCACGCAGCTCGACCTGGTAGACGTAGCGGCCATGCTCCTGCTCCAGCTCGGTGTCCTCGACTTTCGCGCCCGGATGCTTGGCCAGCGCGGCCTCGTTGAGCTTCTCGAAATTCTGGATGGTACCGGCATCACGCAGTTTCAGCGCCTCGTCCGGGCCAAGATCGCGAGCCTGGGAGATACCGGCAGTGGCGGCCAGGGCGGCGATGGCGAAAAGGCTGGTCAGCTTGTTCATGGTGTTCTCCTCGGGGGTATCTGCTGTCTACGATGTTCAAGATACTCATGCCGACTTAATTGAAGCTGAATTGTCGGCGACAGCCCCGACCACCCACAACAGTTGCGATATTCATGGTCTGAAGTCGCTTGGTCTGGTCCACCACGCCACTATAATCGCAGGCCTGCAATCGGAGCCGAGCATGACCGCCATTCACGTCAAGTCACCCGCCCTCAGTCTGCGCGCCGGCAAACGCGCCCTGGTCCGTATCCGCGAACGTGGCCTGCAGCCGGCCGACGTCGGCATTCTGCCAGGCGCCGCCGGTGGTCCAAAGGGCCTGGGCATTCAGGGCCTGGATCTGGCGCTGTTTGGTGAATGGCTTCCCCGTGCACCTCGCGAGCGCACCCTGATCGGCGCCTCGATCGGCTCCTGGCGCTTCGCCAGCGCCTGTCTACCGGATGCCTGCGCAGGTATCCAACGTCTGGGCGAGCTCTACACCAGCCAGCGCTTCGCCAAGGGCGTGAGCATGGCCGAGGTCTCGCGTAGCTGCGTGAAACTCTTGGACGAACTGCTTGAAGGGCAGGACGCAGCGGTGCTCAACAATCCCTTCTACCGCCTAAATGTGGTGGTGGTGCGCAGCCACGGTCTGCTGCAGCACGACCATCGCGGCAAGCTGGGGCTGGGACTCTCTTCGGTGATCGGCAGCAACCTGCTCGGACGCAGCCGCCTTGGGCGCCATTTCGACCGTGTGATCATGCACGATGCCCGGCAGACGCCACCGCTGGCCACGCTCAATGACTTCCGCTCCCATTTCCATGCCTTGGCCGAAACCAATCTGCGCCATGCACTACTGGCATCCGGCTCGATCCCCATGGTCATGGAGGCGATCCGCGACATCCCTGGTCTGGAGCCTGGCACCTATCGCGATGGTGGCCTGCTCGACTATCACCTGGACCTTCCCTATCAGGGCGACGGCGTGGTGCTGTATCCGCACTTCACCGACCGGGTGATTCCCGGCTGGTTCGATAAAGGCCTGCCGTGGCGCAGGGGTGACGGCGAGCGCTTGCAGGATGTTCTGTTGTTGGCGCCCTCGCGCGAATATCTTGCGAGCCTACCCCACGGCAAACTGCCAGATCGCAGCGACTTCAAACGCTATCTGGGGAACGACGACGGCCGTGAGCGTTGCTGGCGCAAAGCGATGGCCGAAAGCCAACGGCTGGGTGACGAGTTTCTCGAACTCGCCGATAGCGGCCGTATCGGCGAACGCCTGGCTCCGCTCTAGGACGGTTAGCCGCCCGGAGATCCGGGCGCTGCGTGCTCCACGCGGAAAAAACACTCGGGCTGATAAACTGCGCGGCGATTTTTTATACCGTCGTATCCACTTAGCAGAGCGCTTGCCTTGGAACTGTTCAAAGAATTCACCTTCGAGTCCGCTCATCTTCTGCCTCATGTACCGGCAGGCCACAAATGCGGACGCCTGCATGGCCATTCCTTCCGTGCCGCGATCTATATCGAAGGCGACGTCGATCCACACACCGGTTGGATTCGAGATTTCGCCGAGATCAAGGCGATCTTCAAGCCGATTTATGAGCGTCTCGACCACAACTATCTGAACGACATCCCAGGCCTCGAGAATCCTACTAGTGAAAATCTGGCCAAATGGATCTGGCGGGAGCTCAAGCCAATGCTGCCAGAGCTTTCCCGCATTCGGGTGCATGAGACTTGTACCAGTGGCTGCGAATACCGCGGCGACTGAAAAATACCTTCGACTCGTAGACTAAAAAGCCACCTGATCGGTGGCTTTTTAATGAGCGCTGTTCTTGAGCGTGCGTAGATTCGCTAGTCGCAGCCCGGCTCTACTGCTCCGCTAACTGTAGCCGCCCTCGCATCCGGTTCGCCCATGCAGGAACTCTGGCAGTCTGCAGGCTTCCTTGCCAAAGCGAGCGCCCGCTATCGATACGGATAGACAACGCGGCGAGCGGTC
>NZ_JAMXBF010000013.1 GCF_023823685.1 Pseudomonas subflava | reverse complement strand
GGGGCTTGCGCAGGGGCCGTGGGGCGCGGCGCTGGCGGGCTGGCGCGGTGGTGGGAAGAGCGGATGTGCAAGGAGTTGCGCAGGTGGTGGCCGGGGAGGGAGCGTCCCGGATTGCATCCGGGCTACGGTTGAAGAGATTGCCGTTCTCCCTCACTCCGGCCCTCTCCAGTAGGAGAGGGGAAGCGGCGTGTCAGGACGAACAGCTGATCTCCAGGCGCTTGCCCCACTCCGGCGGGCGTTCGGTGTAGCGCTGCATGCCGGGTTGTTCCTCGAAGGGCCGTGACAGCACGGCGTGCAGTTCGCGCACCGGGCCGTAGTCGCCCTGCTCGGCGGCGGTGATGGCGTTCTGCGCCAGGTAGTTGCGCAGCATGTAGAGCGGGTTGACCGCATGCATGCGCGTGCGGCGGGCGCTCTGTTCGCCGCCTTCGCGCTCGACACGGGCCTGGTATTCCTGCGCCCACTGGTCGAAGCCTGAGAGATCGACGAAGTCCTCGCGGACCACGGCAAGCGCTTCGGCCGGTGCCTGTTCGCCGAGGCGGCGGAAGAACAGCGAGTAGTCCACCGCGCCGGCCTGCATCAGTTGCAGCAGGCGTTCGATCAGCTCGGCATCGCCCTCTTCCGCCTGGGTGAGGCCGAGGCGACGGCGCATCAGGTCCTGGTAGTGGGCCTGGAACAGCGGCAGGAACAGGTCGAGGGTCTCGCGCAGCAATGCCACCTCGACGAAAGGCGTCAGCGCCTGGGCCAGCGCCGCCAGGTTCCAGTGGGCGATGGGCACCTGGTTGCTGAAGCTGTAGCGGCCGCTGTCGTCGGAATGGTTGCAGATATGGTTGGCGTCGAAGTCGTCGAGGAAGGCGTAGGGTCCGTAGTCGAAGGTGATGCCGAGGATCGACATGTTGTCGCTGTTCATCACGCCGTGGCAGAAGCCGTAGGCCTGCCATTGGGCGATCAGCCCGGCGTTGCGCTCGACGATCTCGCGGAACATGGCGGCCCAGGGGTTCTCCGCCGCCTGGCACTCGGGGAAGTGGCAGGCCAGCACGTGCTCGCCCAGCTCCCTCAGGCGCTCGTGCTGGTTGCTGTAGTAGAAGTACTCGAAATGGCCGAAGCGCACATGGCTGGGCGCCAGGCGCAGCAGCATGGCGCCGGTCTCCTGCCGTTCGCGCCACACCGGCGTGCTCGAGCCGGTGACGCAGAGGGCGCGCGACGTGGGGACGCCGAGGGCGTGCATGTACTCGCTGGCGAGGAATTCGCGGATCGAGCTGCGCAGCACGGCGCGACCGTCGCCCATGCGCGAGTAGGGGGTCTGGCCGGCGCCCTTGAGGTGCAGGTCCCAGTGCTCGCCGGCGTCGTTGACCACTTCACCCAGCAACAGCCCACGGCCGTCGCCCAGGCGCGGGTTGTAGACGCCGAACTGGTGCCCGGAATAAACCATGGCGCGTGGTTCGGCGTCGCTCCACAGCTTGTGCCCGGAGAACAGCTCGGCGAACACCTGCGCGTCGGCCTCGGCCGGATCGAGATCGAGCAGGGCCATGGCCGCCGGGCTCGCCACGACCAGGCGTGGCTCGTCCAGCGGCTCGGGCAGAACGGGGGTGGAGAAGACGTCGCCCAGGCGGGCGAAGCGGTTATCGAAGACGAGGTCGGCGAGGGCTTTCAACGGCGGGCTCCGCGGCAATACCCGAGCATTGTGCTCGGCATTGTCGCGGAGCGTCCAGCGTGCATCATTCGCCGTCGCCGGGCGGCGGCTCCGCCTGATGCGCTTCGTTGGCGCCGGAGGGCCCGCGGGGCTTGCCCTGCACCAGATGGTACTCGCCGCCGTTTAGGTTCTTCACATGCACATCGAGCTGACGGAAGGAGATATCGATGCCGTTCTTCTTGAACTCGCGGTCGATGAAGCGGTTGATCTCGTCGACCGCCGGGTTGCGGTCGGCCAGGTCGCGCACGTGGATGCGCAGCTCGTGGTTCAGCGTGCTCTCGGCGAAGTTGAGGAAATACACCAGTGGCTCCGGATCGCGCAGCACCCGCGAGTTTTCCTTGGCGGCCTGCAGCAGCAGCTTGCGCACCAGGTCCAGATCGGAGCCGTAGCCGACGCCGATCTGCACGGTGACGCGGGTGACGGTGTCGGTCAGCGACCAGTTCACCAGTTGGCCGGTGATGAAGGTCTTGTTCGGGACGATGATTTCCTTGCGGTCGAAGTCGGTGATGGTGGTGGCGCGGATGCGGATGCGGCTGACCGTGCCCGACAGGTTGCCGATGGTCACCACATCACCGATGCGCACCGGGCGTTCGAACAGGATGATCAGGCCTGAGATGAAGTTGGCGAAGATCTCCTGCATGCCGAAGCCGATGCCCACCGAGAGCGCGGCCACCAGCCACTGCAGCTTGTCCCAGCTGACGCCGAGGGCGCCGAGGGTGGCGACGAAGCCGACGCCGCCGATCACGTACGTCAGCAGGGTGGTGGTGGCGTAGGCGCTGCCCTGGGCCAGCTTCAGGCGCGACAGCACCAGCACTTCCAGCAGGCCCGGCAGGTTGCTGGCCAGGGCGATGGTCAGGCCGATGATGATCAGGCTGCCGAGCAGGTCCAGCAGGCTGATTGGCATCATGGTCGCCGCGTCGCCGGTGCCGCTGCTGTATTCGTACAGGGTGATGTTGTCGAGGTAGGTGAACACGGTGATCAGGTCGGCCCAGACCCAGTACAGGCAGGCGATGAAGCCGCCCAGCAGGGCCAGTCGCACCAGGCGCAGGGATTGCTGGTTGACCTGCTCGATGTCCAGCGTCGGCTCCTCAACCACCGTCTCGCCTTCCGGGCCTTCCTTGGGCTGGGCCTGGCGCTTGGCCAAGGCCCGGGCATAGGCCAGGCGGCGCGCCGCCACGGCCAGGCCGCGCTCGAAGGCGGCCTCCAGCACCAGCCAGAGGATCAGCAGGTAGAGCGTGTCGATCAGCCGGTCGGTGAGCTTGAGCGCTGTGTAGTAGTAGCCGAAGCACACGGCAACGAACAGACCGATCGGCAGAAGGGTGAAGCCCAGGCCGATGACGGTGCGGAACGGCGAGCCGTCCTCGCGCATCGGCCGCGCCAGCAGCACGCGGCTGAGCAGCCAGGCCATCAGGGCGAAGCAGCCGAGTACCACGAAGATGCCGATCACATCCTCGGCCAGCACGGCGGGCTGGTGTTCGGCCACGGTGACCACCGCGACCAGCGCCATCACTACCAGGCCCAGGCGGCGCACCTGGGTGCGCAGGTAGGTGACGCGCGCGGGCGGCCAGCGGAAGTGCAGTTCGCCTACGCCGCCCGGGGCGAGGATGCGGTACAGCGTGTAGAACACCAGCCAGGCCTGGGCCATTTCCAGCAGGGCACTGCCCAGGGTGGCGTTCTGCCCGCGGGCATCGACCAGCAGGGCGATGCCGCAGAGGGTGAGGAACAGCGTCACCGGCAGCGCCAGCAGGACGTTGAGGAAGATCGCCATCGGCGTATGCAACTGACCGTCGCGCTTGTAGTGGCCGATGTCCTCGTGCAGCTGTTGCAGCTTGCCGAACAGCCAGCTACGCCGCCACAGCAGCCCGCCGATCACCAGCAGCAGCGGAATGAACAGCCAAGGACGGTCGACCAGGCCGGCGCCCAGCTCGCGCACGCCGGAGCCCCATGGCATTTCCTTGAGCTGACGCTCGAGCAGGTTCGGCACCTGCTGCAGCCAGGCGAAATCGAGCGGCTTGTTGCTGGGAATCCAGAACATCTGCTCTTCCAGCGTATCGCGCAGCTCGTCCACCATCGCCTGCAGCTGCTTCTGGTTCAGCTGCAGGTTGATGGATTCGTTGAGCAGCGCATTGAGCTCGCGGTTCATGTGGTCGAGCAACTGGCCGCGGGTGGTGGCCAGGTCCAGCAGGGTCTTGCGCAGCTCCGGCGTGACCTGCTCGCTCGGCTGGCTGGCCAGCAGGCTGTCGACGTAGACATTGAGGTCGTCGAGCTTTCCGCGTTCCTGGTTCAGCTCGAACTGATACAAGCGGATATCGGCGATTTCGTTGGCCAGGTCGCTGTCCAGCTGCAGCCTCGGCAAGGCCTGCTTCTGCTGGTAGAGGATCTTGGCCAGCAACAGGCTGCCCTTGAGGACGCTGACCTGCTCTTCCAGGGCCTGGGCCGCCTGGGTCACGCTGTCCAGCTGCTGCTTGGCCTCCAGGTTCATGCGGGTGACCTGGTTGAGGCGCTCGGTGGCACGCAGCAGGTAGTCGGAAATCTTCAGGTTGGTCGCGCTCTCCTGGGCCAGCAGGCTGTCGGGCGTGGCCTTCTCGGCCTCGCGGGAGAGTTCGGCGACCGTCTGCTCGGAAGTCGCGCGGCGCTTCTCGCTGATCAGCGCCTGCAGGTCCAGGCTCTCCTGGTCGAGGCGGCGGATGCGCTCCTGCAACAGCTCGTGGCGCGCGCTGCCCAGGTCCTGCAGCAGGTTGTTGCCGGCCAGCTCCTGGCGCAGCAGCTCGGTCTGCGCTTCGAGGGAGGCCAGCTCGGCGTTGAGCTGGTCGCGGCGTTCGCCGCTGAGCGCCTTGCCGCCTTCCTTGCCGACCTTGAGCAGGTTGTTGATCTGCATGGTGCGGGTTTGGTTGCTGCTGATCTCCGCCTGGGCGCGTTCCGGGCGGGTCTGGGCGGTGATCAGCAGGCTGCTGGCCTCGGTCAGCTGTTGCTGCCAGTCGCTCAGTTGCGTGCTGCGCTCGGCCAGCATCTGCTCCAGCTGCTGCACGCTGGAGCGCGCGAAGCGGCTGGCGATGGCGGTCGGCGGGGTGGCCTTGATGCGGGTCAGCTCGCGCTGGGCCTCGCTGGTCAGGCGCGGGGCGTCGCGCAGCTGTACCTTGAGCGCCTCCAGGCGCTCGCGGCTCTCGTCGCGGTTGGCCAGGAACGCCAGGGTTTCTTCCAGGCGTGCCTTCAGGGCGTTGTGCTCGGCCTCCGGCAGCTTGCGCGCTTCGAGGCCGTTCAGGCTGTCCTGCACGGCCTTGGTCGACGGCGGTTCGGCGGCGAAGAGGGGAGAGGTCAGGCACAGGCTCAGCAGCAGGCCGGCTAGCAGGGGGCGCAGGGAAGACATGGTCGCGGGTGCGGCTCTTGGACAGAAATGCGGCTAATGATATGCCAGGCGCACCGCCCGCGCCGAGGTGCACGGCAGATTCGGCGTGCCTGTCAGAGGAAGAGTCCGGGCTTGGCCTGGCCTTCGGGGAATCGGACGCCGACCTTGCGCACCTTATTCCCTTCCATCACCGCGACTGTCCAGGTCAGGCCGTTCCACTCAACCTGGTCGCCGACCACCGGCTGGCCGCCGATTTCATGGGCGATGAAGCGACCCAGCGGGGTCTGGCCATCGACCTCGCCCAGCTTGAGCCCGTACAGCGTGGCGATGGCGCCGAGCTGGGCGTCGCCTTCCAGCACGAAGTCGCCGAAGAAGCGCAGGTCCAGGCCGCGTTCCGGCGCCTGGCTGAACAGCTTGCCGAGGGCCGGCAGGTCGTGCTCGTGGCCGATCACGCAGAGAATGTCGCTGGCCTTCAGCGTTGTACTGCCGGATGGGTGCAGCAGCTCGGTGCCGCGGAACAGCGCGGCGACGCGCGTGCCTTCGGGCATCTTCAGCTCGCGCAGCGGCGCGCCGATGCACCACTTCTCGGCGCCGAGGCGATAGACGAACAGCTCCCACTCGCTGGTGGGGTGGATCTCCAGGCCGGCGCGGGAAATCGGCGACGGGTCCGGCGGTACCGTCACCTTGAGCAGGCGCGCCGCCAGCGGCAGGCTGGTGCCCTGCAGCAGCAGCGACACCAGCACGATGAAGAACGCCACGTTGAAGAACAGCTGGGCATTGGGCAGCCCGGCCATCAGCGGGAACACGGCGAGGATGATGGGCACCGCGCCGCGCAGACCGACCCACGCGATGAAGATCTTCTCGCGGTCGTGGAAGGCGCGGAATGGCAGAAGGCCGAGGAAGATCGACAGCGGTCGGGCGAACAGGATCATCCACAGCGCCAGGGCCAGTGCGGGGATGGCGACCGGCAGCAGCTCGTGCGGTGTCACCAGCAGGCCGAGGACCAGGAACATGCCGATCTGCGCCAGCCAGGTGAGGCCGTCGAGCATGTGCAGGATGCCGTGGCGCGAGCGGATCGGCCGGTTGCCCAGCAGCAGGCCGCAGAGGTAGATGGCGAGAATGCCGCTGCCGCCGACGGCGTTGGTGATGGCGAAGATGATCAGGCCGCCGCTGACCACCAGCAGCGGATAGAGCCCGCCGGCCAGGGTCATGCGGTTGACCAGCTGCAGCAGCAGCCAGCCGCCGCCGAGGCCCAGCAGGCCGCCGATGCCGAACTGCTGCAGCAGGTGCACGAGGAAGCTCCAGCTGAAACCCGCCTGGTCCTTCACCAGCATGTCGATCAGGGTAACGGTGAGGAACACCGCCATCGGGTCGTTGCTGCCGGATTCGATTTCCAGCGTGGCGCTGACCCGCTCGTTGAGGCCGCGCCCGCCGAGCAGGCTGAACACCGCGGCGGCGTCGGTCGAGCCGACGATGGCGCCGATCAGCAGGCCCTGCATCCAGTTCAGGTCGAACAGCCAGACGGCGGCCGCGCCGGTCAGGCCGGCGGTGATCAGCACGCCGACCGTGGCCAGCGACAACGATGGCCACAGCGCCACGCGGAAACTCGAGACCCGCGTACGCATGCCGCCGTCGAGAAGGATGATGGCCAGCGCCAGGTTGCCGACCAGGTAGGCGGTGGAGTAGTCGTTGAAGACGATGCCGCCGGGCCCGTCGACGCCGGCGAGCATGCCGACGCCGAGGAAGATCACCAGGATGGGGATGCCGAAGCGCGAGCCGAAGGCGCTGACCAGGATGCTCATGCCCACCAGCAGTGCGCCTATCAGGAACAGACTGTTGATGGCGCTGGCGTCCAAAAGCGTTACTCCGGCGAGAGGGTGGGCATTTTCATGCAGGGGGCATGCCGGATTCTAACCTCTGCCTTCCTCGCCCTGTCAAAGAAAAACGCCCCGCAGGTGCGGGGCGTTTTTTCAGCGGAATCAGATGCTTGGGTTTTCGATTAGAACCAGGCATCGCGCATGGCCAGGCAGGTGTCGTCACGCGCCTCGAGGATGGCCAGCTCGTGGTGGCAGCCCGGCACTTCCCAGGTCAGGAAGTAGCGCGCGGCCTGCAGCTTGCCGCGGTAGAAGTCGGTGTCGGCGGCATTGCCTTCGCCGCTGGCGATGCGCGCCAGGCCTTCTTCCGCGCGGATTGCCTGTTCCAGCCAGCGCCAGCCGATCACCGCGTGGCCGAACACCTTGAGGTACAGCGCCGAGTTGGCCAGGCCCTGGTTGACCTTGCCGGCGAGCAGGTCGCCGAGCAGTGCCAGGGTCACGCCGCCGAGGCTCTGCACCAGCTGTTCCAGCGGCTGGCGCAGGCGGTCGAGCGAGTCGAACGCCGCGGCGCGCTGGCAGCTGGCCTGGATCAGGCCCATCAGGCGCTTGAGCGCGGCGCCGCCGTTCATCGACACCTTGCGGCCGAGTAGGTCGAGCGACTGGATGCCGTGGGTGCCCTCGTGGATCGGGTTGAGGCGGTTGTCGCGGTAGTACTGCTCCACGGGGTATTCGCGGGTGTAGCCGTGGCCGCCGAGGACCTGGATCGCCAGTTCGTTGGCCTTGAGGCAGAACTCCGAGGGCCAGGACTTGACGATCGGCGTGAGCAGGTCGAGCAGTTGCAGCGCCTGCGCCCGCTCTTCCTCGGTCTCCAGGGTGTGGGTGTCATCGAACAGCCGTGCGGCGTACAGGCCGAGATCAAACGCGCCTTCGACGTAGGCCTTCTGGGTCAGCAGCATCCGCCGCACGTCGGCGTGCTCGACGATGGAGATCTGAGGGCTGGCCGGGTCCTTGCCGTCCGGCTGGCGGCCCTGCGGGCGCTGGCGGGCGTACTCCAGCGAGTACAGGTAGCCGGCGTAGCCGAGCATGATCGCGCCCATGCCGACGCCGATGCGCGCCTCGTTCATCATCTGGAACATATAGGAGAGGCCGGCGTGCGGCTTGCCCACCAGATAGCCGACGCACTCGCCGTTATCGCCGAAGTTCAGCGCGGTGGAGGTGGTGCCGCGCCAGCCCATCTTGTGGAACAGGCCGGCCAGGGTCACGTCGTTGCGCTTGCCCAGCGAGCCGTCGTCGTTGACCAGGAACTTGGGCACGAGGAACAGGCTGATGCCCTTCACCCCGGGCGGCGCGTCCGGCAGCTTGGCCAGCACCATGTGCACGATGTTCTCGGAGATCGGCTGGTCGCCGCCGGAGATGAAGATCTTGTTGCCCTTGATGCGGTAGCTGCCATCGGCGTGCGGCTCGGCCTTGGTGCGGATGTCCGACAGCGACGAGCCGGCGTGCGGCTCGGTCAGCGCCATGGTGCCGAAGAAGCGGCCATCGATGATCGGCTGCAGGTAGCGCTGCTGCTGTTCCTCGCTGCCGAAGGCCTCGATCAGGTTGGCCACGCCCATGGTCAGCATCGAGTAGGAGCTGGTGGCGCAGTTGGCCGACTGGAAGTGGGCGAAGCAGGCCTGCGACAGCAGGTTGGGCAGCTGCATGCCGCCGGCCTCGAAGTCGCGGGTAGCATTGAGGAAGCCGGCCTCGTGGAAGGCCTTGAGCGCCGGCGCGACTTCCGGGATCAGCACCGCGGCGCCGTCCACGTACTGCGGCTCGTGCTCGTCGTTCTTGCGGTTGTGCGGGGCGAACAGTTCTTCGGCGATACCGCGCGCGGTGGCGATGGCGGCATCGAAGGTTTCGCGGTTGTGCTCGGCGAAGCGCGGGCGTTGGGTCAGGGCTTCGGCGTCCAGCACTTCGTAGAGCTCGAAGGCCAGGTTGCGGGAACTGAGCAGGGACTCGGACATGAAACGCGTCTCCGGTGGGATCTTCCTGAAGTCTAGAATTGTGAATAGAGGCTGCCTAGCAAGATTCATCGCCCTGATGCTGGGCTAGAAACTGCTCGCGTCCTTCCTTCGGGCTACAATTCGCGCCCGCTCCAGGTCCTGCTTCAGGTAAGCGCCCATGAACTACCGCCACGCCTTTCACGCCGGCAACCACGCCGACGTGCTCAAGCACCTCGTCATCAGCCGCATCATCGCCCTGCTGTCGCGCAAGGAAGCGCCGTTCGCCTACCTCGACAGCCATGCCGGCGTCGGCCTCTATGACCTGCAGGGCGACCAGGCGACCCGCACCGGCGAATGGCTGGAAGGCATCGCCCGACTGTGGGACGCGCCGGACCTGCCCGAATCCACCACCGACTACTTCGGCGTGCTGCGCGATCTCAACCCGGACGGTGCGCTGCGCTACTACCCCGGCTCGCCCGAGCTGGCGCGCCAGCTGACCCGCGAACAGGATCGCGTGCTGCTCAACGAGAAGCATCCGGAAGACGGCCAGCTGCTCAAGGACAACATGAAGGGCGACCGCCGCGTGGCCGTGCACCTGGGCGAGGGCTGGCACGTGCCGCGCGCCCTGCTGCCGGTGGCGGAGAAGCGCGCGCTGCTGCTGATCGATCCGCCGTTCGAGAAGGCCGACGAGCTGGAGCGCTGCGTCACCGCGCTCGACGAGGCCATCGGCCGCATGCGTCAGACCGTTGTCGCCATCTGGTATCCGATCAAGGACGAGCGCCAGCTCAAGCGCTTCTACCAGAACCTGGAGAAGTCCACTGCGCCCAAGCTGCTGCGCGTCGAGCTGTTCGTCCACGCGCCGGACGATGCCAATCGCCTGGCCGGCTCCGGCCTGGCCATCGCCAACGCGCCCTGGGGCCTGGAGGACGAGCTGAAGCAGCTGCTGCCGTGGCTGGCCGGCAAGCTGGCGCAGAGCCAGGGCAGCTTCCGCCTGGATTGGCTGATCGCCGACTGACCTTTGCCCGTCTTCTTTCGAGCCTGTTCGCGGCCTTTCCGCGCACCGCACGAGCCGGTGGATAAGCAACGCGTTATCCCCCCCTACAGGGCCTGCAGGCTTGAGTAGGGTGGAAAACTGCGAAGCATTTCCACCAATGGGGCAAGCGGGCGCCTGTTGGCGAGATCGTCAATGGGGTCTCAAGGTCCGGCGCGCTCGAAGGCGCCCAGATCGCAGCGGGCGATGCCGTCGCCGTCGCCATCGCGCGGTCGGGTCAGGCGCCGCTGGTCGTGCCGCGGGCAGCTGCCCTCGGCGCTATCGAGGGCGGCGCTGGTGCGGCGCAGGGCGTGGGCCGGGGTGCCGTTGTTCTCCGCCAGCGGGAACAGTTCGCGCACCAGCACCTGATCGTTGTCCACGCTGATGCTGCCGGTGCAGTTGCCGGCATCGCTGCCCAGCAGCAGGCCGCGGATGTGCATGGCGACGGCGGTCGCCTGGTTGTGGCAATTGCGCGGCTCGCCGGTCTCGCGCTGTTGGTTGCCGGCGATGATCGCGTTGCGCAGGCTGACCGTGCCGTCGACGTTGAGCAGGCCGTAGCCGTCGTTGTCGGCGATGGTCACATGCACCAGCGTGGCGTAGGGGGTGCCGGTCGGTTGCGGGTTGTAGCGGTCGCCGTTGTCCAGCGCGGCGCCCTTGCCGCTGTAGTTGTTGCTGAGGGTGCTGTTGGCCAGGGTCAGGGTGCCCCGGTTGAAGATGGCTCCGCCGATGCCGAATGGCATGGCGCGGTTGCCGTTCAGCGCGACGCGCGCCAGGTCCGCCGTGCCCTGGTTGTAGAGGCCGCAGCCCATGCCCACCTCGTGGTAGTCGCCGCAGCGGTTGTATTCGATGCGGCTGTCGCGCACCTGCAGCGTGCCGGCGTTGAACAGGGCGCCGCCCTGGCCCATGGTCATGTAGCCGCCGTCCACCGAGTTGCCTTCGGCGCGCACGTGGTGCAGCTGCGCCGTGGCGAAATTGGCCAGGGCCCCGCCACGGCTCTGCACATTGTCGATGTGGGCATAGGCGCGGTTGTCGAGCAGGGTCACCTCCATCAGCCGCAGGGAGCCGTGATTGCGGATGCCACCGCCGTCGTACAGCGTGCCGCCCCGGGTCAGGGTCAGGCCGCGCAGTTCGACATCGGCACCGGGCTGGACGTCGATGAGACGGTCGCTTCGTCCACCGTCGATCAGCGTCTGATCCGCGCCGGCGCCGAGCAGGGTGATCTGGCCGAGGAGGTCGAAATCGCCGACGCGATTGGCGTTCTCGTCGATCGGCAGGCCCTGGTCGTCATTGCCGTTGGGCTGGCTCAGCGGGTAGGTGCCGGCGGGAAGCCGGATCGAGGCCGGTTCGTCCGGCGTGGCGTTGGCGGCGGCGATGGCCTCGCGCAGGGAGCAGTGCTGCGCGGTGCAGGCGCCATCGAATTCGTCGGCGGTGGTGGTGACGCTCAGTTGCTGGGCCAGGGCCGGCAGTGCCAGGCAGGCCAGCAGGCCGAGCGGACAAGATAGGGGAAGGCGGGAGGCGGGCATGGCAGACCTCGTGTGCGGTGGACGGGGACTGCTCGGTTCAGCGAGTTGACCTTAGCGGGGGTTCGCTGGTTCTGCCACGCCGCGAGTCGACCGCTCGGCGGGTCAGGCCGCAGGCGTGGTGTTCGAGGCTGCCGGGCGCAGGCGCGTGGCCAGTTCGGTCAGCGCGTGTGATTGCTGGGTCAGCTCGCCGAGGAGGTCGTCGCGCTCCGGCGGAAGCGGCGCGAGCGCGGCAGGCAGCGCTTGGGCGCGCTCGGCCAGTTGGCCGGCGATCTCCCGTGCGCGTGTGCCGTCCTCGTTCAGCCCGCTGAGCCGGGCGGCGATCAGCCGCTGCGCCTCGTCGCCGGTCGTCGCATCGGCATGACTCAGGCGCGCGGCCTGATCGTCGGCCTGTCGCAGCGCCTCGAGCATCTCGGCCACTGTGCCGCGGATGGCCTGGGAGAAGTCGGTGGAACGGCTCGACAGCGCGCGCACCTCGTCAGCCACCACGGCGAAACCGCGCCCGCTGTCACCGGCCCGCGCCGCCTCGATGGCGGCATTCAGGGCCAGCAGATTGGTCTGCTTGGCAATCGCGTCCATGTCATCGGTGGCGCGCAGGATGGTCTCGGCCTGCTGGGCGATGCCGCGCATGCGCTCGGCCAGGGCATCGGCCTGCGCGCCGGTCTGGCGCTGCTGCTCGAGCAGGGCGTCCAGCGCCTGCCGGGCCTCGGAGGATTCATCGCCCTCCTGCGGCAGCGCGGCGAGCAGCGTGGCCGCCGCCTCGGCGTGTTCGTGCAGACTGTTCTGCAGCGCCTGCCAATGGAGTTGGCGCTGCGACTGCGCGGACTGCAGCTCCTCATGCAGGCGCTCGATGCGCTCGCGTTGGTGGGCGCAGAGGCTTTCCAGTTCTTCGCCCAGGCTGGCGAGCCAGGGCGGCATCTCGACGACGGCCGGCCGCGGCTGCATCAGCGCGCGCCAATGGGTGGCGGTGGCCAGCGCGGGTAGCAGGCCGAGGCTCAGGCACAGGCCGCAGAACAGGCAGATCCACAGCGGCAGGCCGCCCCAGGCGCCGAGGCCGATCAGCAGCCAGGGCGAGACCTGCAGGGCCAGCGCGGCGGGGCTGAAGGCCCTGGGCGGAATCTCGTGGAGGTCGGAAAAGCGCGGGCTGGGCATGGGCCGGTTCTACTTCTTGTTGGCGGCGAGCGCGGGTTGGCGGCGAGCGTTGGCAGAGTGTAGGCGGGCGACCGCGTGGCGGGGAGAGGCCCGGTTATTTTCCGCGTTGGCGTGGGTCGACGTAGTAGGTCAGCTGCTGGCGCGGGTTGAGGTATTCCAGCGCCTCGGCCGGCAGCTGCGCGGGCCGCAGGCTGCGGGCGATGGCGAGGTTGGGCTCCTGCTCGAGGTTGAGGATCAGTGCCTCGCTCTTGGGCACGCTCGGCTCATAGAGGATCAGCGTCGGCCTCAGCGGCAGGCTCGGGTGCATGGCCAGCACCAGGGCGTAGCGGTCGTCGTCCAGCTGCACCAGACTGCCCGGCGGGTACACACCCATGCAGCGGATGAAGGCCTTCAGCGCCACGTCGTCGAAACGCTCGCGCTGCTGCTTGAACATCAGCGCCAGGGCCTCGTGGGGGCTGAGGCCGTCGCGCGGGTCGAGCGGGTTGCACAGGTTGTCGAAGGTGTTGGCGATGCACACCACCCGGCTCAGTCGGCCGATGGCGGCTTCGTGCAGGCCCTTGGGATAGCCACTGCCGTCGCAATGTTCGTGGTGCTCCTGGATGACGCGCAACACCTCGTCGTCGAGCATCAGGGCGTGACCGCGGCGCACGCCGAAGTCCACGTGCATCTGCTTGAACTGCTGTTCGGCGCGCGTCAGCGGCGCGGGCTTGAGCAGCACCTTGCTGGGCACGTCCAGCTTGCCTATGTCGTGCAGCAGCGCGCCGAGCCCGAGGCTGTGGCAGGCCTCGCTATCGAAGCCGAGTTGGCGGCCGAGCATCAGCGACAGTACGGTGACGTTGAGCGAGTGGAAGTAGGCGTCATCGGCCGCCTTGCCATTGATGCTGTGCAGCGCCGCGCCGTCCTCGCCGAGCAGCGCGTCGACCAGCTCGCGCACCACTTCGCCTGCGAGTTTGAGCGCTTCCTCGGGCTGGTTGCGCAGCACCTGGTTGAGCGATTTCACCCGCTGGCTGGCCTGGACGAAGGTGCGGTCCACTTCGGCCAGACGCTTGCGCAGCACGCTCAGCTTGGCGGCGCGGGCCTGGCGCGCCTGTTCCTCGGGGCTGGGCTTGGCCGGTTCCTCGACCACCACCTGCGGTTCGGCCGCCGGCAGGGGCAGCGGCGGGCAGTCGCTGCGCGCCGGGTCGTAGCGCAGCTGGCTCAGGCCCAGCTCGCGCAGCGCCTGCAGCTGGGCCTCGTCCTTGATCTTGAAATTGCTGAAGGCGAAGTTGTGCTCCCACCAGCTCAGGTCCAGGTGGACGTAGAGGCCGACACACAGCTGCTCGGGGGAGATGTAGAGGGTAGTGGCCGACATGCCGGTCCTGTAGATGGCTCTTTGCCTGCAGTCTAGCGCCAGGCGCCTGCCGACGTCAGGTCGCCCGATTGGCGGAATGTCGCCGCTGCGCTGGCGAAAATCCTCCGGTTTCGCCGACAGGAACGGCCGGCGGGCCCGATGCCACGCGGCTCGGCGCGGCAGGCATCGGATTTGCTAAAGGCTGCGCGACCTTTTGTCTGCTTATCGCGGCAAAAGACTTCACTCCAGGCCAGTCTGGCGGTCAACCGACTGGACGGTCTGTCGCTGTATCCCCCTCGAATCGTTCACATGCCCGTCGCAGGCGTACAGCCGCGGCGGGGCTCCCGATTCGCCTTGCCTCTGCAACCGGAATGTTCACCATGAGAAAACTGTTACTGATACTCGCCTGCCTGGCCGCGGTCGGCTGCTCGGAGCCGCCCAAGCCTGAGCGCAGCGTCGACGTGCTGCTGATCGGCGGCGGCGTCATGAGCGCCACCCTCGGCACCTACCTGAAAGAGCTCGAGCCGGGCTGGACCATCGACATCTACGAGCGCATGGAACAGGTCGCCAACGAGAGCTCCAACCCGTGGAACAACGCCGGCACCGGCCACGCGGCATTCTGCGAGCTGAACTACACGCCGGAGACCGACGACGGCGGCATCGACATCAAGAAGGCGCTCAACGTCAACGAGGCCTTCGAGATCTCCCGGCAGTTCTGGGCGCACCAGGTCGAGCAGGGCGTGCTGAAGGAGCCCAAGTCCTTCATCAACAACGTGCCGCACATGAGCGTGGTCTGGGGCGAGGCGGACGTCGAGTTCCTGAAGAAGCGCCATGCGGCGCTGCAGCACAGCCCGTTGTTCCGCGGCATGGAGTACTCCGAGGATCCGGCGCAGATTGCCCGGTGGGTGCCGCTGGCGATGAACGGCCGCGACCCGGCGCAGAAGATCGCCGCCACGCGCATGCCGATCGGTACCGACGTCAACTTCGGTGAGATCACCCGCCAGCTGGTCGACTCGCTGACCCAGCGCGACGGCGTGGCGCTGCACCTGCGCCATGAAGTGCGCGATCTCAAGCGCAGCGAAGACGGCAGCTGGAACGTGGTGGTCGCCGACCTCGCCGACGGCGAGAAGGAAACCACGGTCAACGCCAAGTTCGTCTTCATCGGTGCCGGTGGCGCCGCCCTGACCCTGCTGCAGAAGTCCGGTATCGACGAGGCCGAGGGCTATGCCGGCTTCCCGGTCGGTGGCCAATTCCTGCTGACCAAGAACCCGGAAATCGTCGCCCAGCACCAGGCCAAGCTGTACGGCAAGGCGTCGGTCGGCTCGCCGCCCATGTCGGTGCCGCACCTCGACACCCGCGTGATCGACGGCCAGAAGGTGCTGCTGTTCGGACCCTTCGCCACCTTCTCCAGCAAGTTCCTCAAGCACGGTTCGCTGTGGGACCTGTTCGCCTCGGTCAGTACCGACAATGTCGGCCCGATGATGCACGCCGGCTGGGACAACATGGACCTGACCCAGTACCTGGTCGGCCAGCTGATGCTCAGCGACGAGGACCGCATGAACGCCCTGCGCGACTACTTCCCCGAGGCGCGTGACGAGGACTGGGAGCTGATCACCGCCGGTCAGCGCGTGCAGATCATCAAGCGGAGCGAAGAGCACGGCGGCGTGCTGCAGTTCGGAACCGAGGTGGTGAGCTCCGCCGACGGCAGCATCGCCGCGCTGCTGGGCGCCTCGCCGGGTGCCTCGACCGCCGCGCCGATCATGCTCTCGGTGCTGGAGAAGAACTTCGCGCAGAAGGTCGCCTCGGCCGAATGGCAGGCGCGCCTGAAGGAGATCATTCCCTCCTACGGGCAGAAGCTGAACGACGACATCGAGCTGACCAACCGCATCCGCGCCTACAGCAGCGAGCGTCTGCAGCTGCTGCATATGCCGGTGCAGCCGGAAGCGGTGATGGCCGGCGCGGCGCTCTGATCCGGTGATTCTCCGATGGCGGCGGACTGCTTCCGCCGCCGTTCGGCCGGGGCGCGGTTCAAAGCGCCTTCCACACCTCGAACACCTCTTCGCGGGCGATCAGCCCGTCGCGCATCTGGAAGTGATGCACCAGCCGCAGCTCCGCGCGGCTGCCGACCGGCAGCGGGCAGTTGTCGATACCGTCGCCGGCGATGGTCAGGCGCACGCGCATGTCGTCCACCACGCGGTCCGCGGTGGCGAAGCGGTCCAGCGGCTGCAGCTCGATATCGCGCATGGCGCCGAACAGGCGCAGGTACATGGCGCGAATCGGCGCCTTGCCGTGCAGCTCGATGCCGCGACCGGGAATGCTCATGACGATGTCGTCGGTATACAGGTCGAGAACCGAGTCGACGTCCTGGGCCTCGCCGCGGATGTGGCAGTCGACGACCTCGAGGTTGCGGGCGATGCTGTCCATGAAATCTCCAAATAAGTCAGTTTGTCTGTCTATAATAGACATATAGACTGACTAAAATGCAAGCTGCCGCCATGACCGTCGATCCCCTGCGCAAGACCCTCGGCGCGCTCCTGCGCCTGCCCTACGAACAGCTGGCCGCCTGGCTCTATGGCCGCCTGGGCGAAGAATTCCCCGGCGTGCGCCTGACCCACAGCGCGGTGCTGCGCCATATCGCGCCCGGCGGCAGCCGGGTAGTCGAACTGGCCGCCGCCGCCGGCATGACCAAGCAGAGCATGGCCTATCTGGTGGAGCAGCTGCACGAGCTGGGCTATCTGCTGACCGAGGCCGATCCGGACGATGGCCGGGCCAAGCGCGTGCGTCTCACCGAGCGCGGCGAGGCGCTCTACGCCCGCGCACTGCAGCTCTCGGCACAGGCCGAGGCGCAGCTGGCGCAGGTGCTGGGGGCGGAGGATGCGGGCGAGTTGCGGCGCATTCTGGAGCGGCTCAATCGGGAGTGGCGGCCGCTGGACTGATCGGCGCTAGGCCATCACGTCTATCGAATTGCCCAGGTGCGGCGGATTGCTCGGCGGGGTGACCTGCGGGATCGCCTGGATCATGCCGATGGCGGTCTCCGACTGCAGGTCCAGGGTCTTTTTCAACAGCAGTACCGAAGCCATCGCCGCGGCCTGGGCGGCGTTGGCGTTGGACACGGCGCTGGCGATGCTGCTGAGCTCCATGGCGATGGCTCCGAATTCAAGGCTGTATGGGGTCGACCCCCGCCGCGCGGCGGAGGTTCCCCCTCAGGCCGGCAGGCACACCCCGGTGCCGCCCAGGCCGCAGTAGCCGCCGGGGTTCTTCGCCAGATACTGCTGGTGATAGGGCTCGGCATAGTAAAAGGCCGGCGCATCGGCGATCTCGGTGGTGATGGGGCCCAGTCCGGCCCTTTCCAGTTCGGCCTGGAACCGCGCCTGGCTGGCCTCGGCCGCGGCGCGCTGGGCGGCGTCGAAGCAGTAGATGGCCGAGCGGTACTGGGTACCGATGTCGTTGCCCTGGCGCATGCCCTGGGTCGGGTTGTGCGCTTCCCAGAACACCTTCAGCAGGTCTTCGTAACGGATCTGCTGCGGATCGAACACCACCAGCACCACCTCGGTATGCCCGGTCAGGCCGGAGCAGACTTCCTCGTAGGTGGGGTTCGGCGTGTGACCGCCGGCGTAGCCCGCCGCGGTGCTCCAGACGCCCGCCTGCTGCCAGAAGCGCCGCTCGGCGCCCCAGAAACAGCCGAGGCCGAACACCGCCTGCTGCAGGCCGGCGGGGAACGGTGGCTTGAGCGGGTTGCCGTTGACGTGGTGCCGCTCGGGTACCGGCACGCTCTCGGCGCGGCCCGGCAGGGCCTGCTCGGCGCTGGGCAGTTCGAGCTTGTGGGCAAGGATTTGCGAACGCAGGACCATGGTCGTTTCCCATTGAGCGATGAGGAAGAGGGCTAGCTTACCCCGACAGGGGGTGATGGATAGACGTCGCGGCGGGGCGGAAATTACAGCGCCTCATCCGGCGGCAAGGGCTAGACGCCGCGGCAGGGATAGCGGCGCAGGCGGTCGACCAGGTCGCGGCCGGGGATCGGCCGGTCGAACAGGTAGCCCTGGCCGACATCGCATTGCTGGCGGCGCAGGAAACCCAGCTGGGCGGCGGTCTCGATGCCCTCGGCGACCACCTTGAGCTTGAGGTTGCGGGCCATGGCGATCACCGCCGAGGTGATCTCCATGTCGTCCTGGTTTTCCGGAATGTCCTTGATGAAGCTGCGGTCGATCTTGATCACGTCGATCGGGAATTTCTTCAGGTAGCTCAGCGACGAGTAGCCGGTGCCGAAGTCGTCCATCGCCAGGGTCAGGCCCAGGGCCTTGAGGCGCGTCACCTGCTGGCGGGTGGTGTCGTTGCCTTCGAGCAGCAGGCTCTCGGTCAGCTCCAGCTCCAGCAGGTGTGGCGGCAGCTGCTCTTCCTCGAGGATCGCGGCGATGGAGCCAACCAGGTCGGGGTCGGTGAACTGCTTGGCCGAGAGGTTGATCGCCACTTGGATCTGGCCCATGCCGAGCGCCGTCAGCTCCAGGCTGGCGCGGCACGCCTGGCGTACCACCCATTTGCCGATGGGGATGATCAGGCCGGTGTCCTCGGCCACGCTGATGAACTGGTCCGGGCTGATCATGCCCTTTTCCGGATGCTGCCAGCGCAGCAGCGCCTCGAGGCCGAGCAGGCGCCCGGTGCGCAGGCACAGCTTGGGCTGGTAGTACACCTCCAGCTCGTTCTGGGTCAGCGCGCGGCGCAGGTTGTTCTCGACGAACAGCTTGTAGTTGGCCTCGGCGTTGAGCGCCTCGGTGAACACCTGGACCTGGTGCTTGCCGTTGGCCTTGGCCTTATGCAGGGCGAGGCCGGCGTGCTTCATCAGCAGATGCGGGTCGTCGCCATGCGCCGGCGCGCAGGCCAGGCCGACCGAGCCGGTGACGCTGATCAGCTGGTTGTCGACGAACAGCGGCTTGTCCAGGGTCGACAGCAGGTCCTGGGCCAGCTGCTGGCCGGCGCTTTCGTCGGCGCCGTCCAGCAGCACGGCGAACTCGTTGCTGGCGAAGCGCGCCAGGCTGGTGTTCTGGCTCAGGCTGTTGCGCAGGCGGCGGGCCAGGTTGGTCAGCAGCTTGTCGCCGGTCTGGTGGCCGAGGCTGTCGTTGATCCGCTTGAAGTTGTCGATGTCCACCAGCAGCAGGCTGAAGGCCTGACCGTCGGCGCGGGCGAAGCGCTCTTCCAGGCAGCGGATGAAGTAGGGGCGGTTGCCGAGGCCGGTGAGGTTGTCGCTGTAGGCCAGGCGCTCGATGCGCTGCTGGGCCAGCTTGCTCTGGGTGACGTCTTCGTAGATGCCGATGTAGTGGGTCAGCTCGCCGTCGTCGTTGTAGACCTTGGAGATCGACAGCTGGCCCCAGTACGGCTCGAGGTTCTTGCGCCGGCTGCGGAACTCGCCCTGCCAGCTGTTGCGCTCGGCCAGGCCGGTCTGGGCGTCGAACAGCAGTTCGCCGAGATTCTCCAGCGCCGGCAGCTGGGAGATGCGCCGGCCCTGCACCTCCTCGGCGCCGTACTGGGTGATCGAGGTGAAGCTCGGGTTGACGTACTGCACCAGGCCGTCGCGGTCGAACAGCAGGAAGGCGCTGGCGCTCTGCTCCACGGCGCGCTGGAACAGGAACAGCGCGCTGGTGGCGTCGCGGCGCTGCTGGTTGCTCATGACCTGGGCGAACTGGTCGGCCAGCTCGCCGGCGAAGCCGATCTCGTCGGCCTGCCAAGTGCGCGCCGGGCCGATGTGTTCCAGGCACAGCACGCCGACCACTTCGCCGCCCAGGCGGATGCTGGCGTCGAGCATGGCGCTGATGCCCTGGGGTTTGAGATAGCCGCGGGTGAGTTCGCTGGTGCGCGGGTCGCGCTGGGCGTTGTGGGCGTCGATGGCGCGGCCGCTGTGCAAGGCTTCCAGATAGCGCGGGAACAGGCTGACGTCGATGGGCGCCGGCAGCTCGTGGCGGTCGATGTCGCGGCGGTACAGGGCCACCGGCTCCAGGCGCTCGCCATTGATGTGCCAGATGCTGGCGCGGGCCACGTCGTAGGCCTCGCAGGCGGCCTGGGTGATCAATTCGGCGGCCTCGCGAAGCGGGTCCAGCGCACTGTAGCGATGCCGCGCCAGGCGCACGATCAGGCTCTGCTGGGCGCGCGAGCGAATCAGATGCTGCAGGTGCTCTTCCTGCGAGTGCTGGTACAGCTCCAGCGACGTCTGCAGCTTAGTATTCTGCTCCTCCAGATCCTGAAGGCGCTGCTCGGCCAGGCTCTCGCCGGCCTCGGCGGTGATCAGCAGGTAGCCGCGCAGCAGCGAGCGGCCGCGCTGCTGGAAGGTCTCACCGATCTCCAGCAGGTGCAGGGCGCCATTGGGCGTGTGCAGGCGGTAGCGCACCGAGTAATGCTGGGCGTTGAGCAGCTGCAGCTGGATCTCGTCGTGCAGGCGGTAGCGCGCCTCGGGTTCCATCAGGCTGGCGTAGGGGGAGTCGAGCAGGGCGCAGAGTTCGCCGGCACTGACACCGAAGCGGCGTTCGCAGGCGGGATCGAGGAACAGCAGGGTCCAGCTAGCTTCATTAATACGTTCGAAGCGCAGCATGCCCAGGCGCGAAGGCACTGGCAACTGCGTCACAACCTCGGCCGCCTGACGGCTAGCGGCATCGGGATGGCTTTTCATCGAACGACTGGCTTCCATTATGCTGCCGCTTCCGGGCAGGCTTAGAACCGTTTGCGTCCGGCTCGCGAGTGAGGTCAGAAGGCAGTGCTTCCTGACCTGCATCGATGGGCGGGCGGGGCTTCAGCGGGTTCCTAGGTCTGTTACATCAACCAAGTTCGGCAAGGGTGCATCATGCGGCTGGGACTGACAAGAAGACTGAGCGGGTTATTGCTGATGCTGAGCCTGGGTACGGGTGCCCCGGCGCAGGCCAGCGAGGCCCAGCTGGGCGGGGAGGAGCAGACGCGCTATTTGGCCGAGCTCAAGCGGCTGTACCTGACCAAGGACGAGCGCAAGGCGCTGCTGGCGCACAGCAACGCGCTGCTCGACACCTACGCGCTGCGCGCCGGCTACCAGCTGGGCAAGGCCCCGGCGCAGCGCAGCGACCTGCGCTACCAGCTGAGCGTCGCCGGGCCCGGCGAGCTGCTGGTGCGCCAGGAAACCCGGGCGGAAAAGGCGCAGAGCTTGGCGGTGAGTAACCAGCGTCTGTCGGTGTTCGGGCTCGACCCTTATATCCGTTATGAATGTCCCACCAGTGGCATAACCTGTGTGCTCACCAACCCGGCCGACGGCAGCCCGTGGATCACCGTGCTGCGCGACCATCAAGGCGCGGCCGACCTGGCCAAGGCGATCAGCTTCCTGATTCGCAATCTGCAGAAGAACTGAACGGCAGGCCGATGCACAAAAAGCCCCGCTTCCACGGGGCTTTTCTTTGTCTGCAGTGGGTGGCCCGGATGCAATCCGGGGGCAGAGGCGCCTGTTTCCCGGATTGCATCCGGCTACGGCATCGGTAGCCGACGCCAAGCGCCTCGCTTCCCCATTGGCACTCCTGAATAAAAAAGCTCGCCAAAAGGCGGGGCCGAGGAGTGAGGCGTCGATGCCTCCAAAGCACGTCGCGGTTCGTTACAGCAGCAGGGTCTCGTAGTGGTAGCCCGGATGCAATCCGGGGGCGGAGTTGCCTGTTTCCCGGATTGCATCCGGGCTACGGCTGATCGGTGGACCGGCGCCAAGCGCCTCGCTCACATTGGCACTCCTGAATAAAAAAGCCCCGCCAAGAGGCGGGGCCGAGGAGTGAGGCGTCGATGCCTCCAAAGCACAGCTTGGTTCGTTACAGCAGCAGGGTGCGGATATCCGCCAGCACGTCGCCCAGGCGCTTGGTGAAGCGCGCGGCGGCGGCGCCGTTGATCACCCGGTGGTCGTAGGACAGCGACAGCGGCAGCATCAGCTTGGGCTGGAAGGCCTTGCCATCCCACACCGGCTGCATGGCGGCCTTGCTTACACCGAGGATCGCCACTTCCGGCGCGTTGACGATCGGCGTGAAGCCGGTGCCGCCGATGTGGCCGAGGCTGGAGATGGTGAAGCAGGCGCCCTGCATGGCGTCCGGCGAGAGCTTCTTGTTACGCGCCTTGTCGGCCAGCTCGGCGGCCTCGCCGGCCAGTTGCAGCAGGCTCTTCTGGTCGACATCGCGGATCACCGGCACCAGCAGGCCATCCGGGGTGTCGACGGCGAAGCCGATGTGCACGTACTTCTTGCGGATCAGCGCCTTGCCGCTCGGCGCCAGCGAACTGTTGAAGTCCGGCAGCTCCTTGAGCAGGTGGGCACAGGCCTTGAGCAGCAGCGGCAGCACGGTCAGCTTCACACCGGCCTTCTCCGCCACCGCCTTCTGCGCCACGCGGAAGGCTTCCAGCTCGGTGATGTCGGCGCTGTCGAACTGGGTCACGTGGGGCACGTTGAGCCAGCTGCGGTGCAGGTTGGCGGCGCCGACCTGCATCAGGCGGGTCATCGGCACTTCTTCCACTTCGCCGAACTTGCTGAAGTCCACTGCCGGGACCGGCGGGATGCCGGCACCGCCGGTGGCGCCTGCCGCCGGGGCGTTCTTGGCCTGCTGCAGCATGGCCTTGACGTAGTTCTGCACGTCTTCCTTGAGGATGCGGCCTTTCGGGCCGGTGCCCGGCACGGCGGCCAGGTCGACGCCGAACTCGCGGGCGGTCATGCGCACGGCCGGGCCGGCGTGGACCTTGCTGCCGTCACGCACGGGTGCGGTGACGGCAGCCGCGGCAGCGGACAGCGCGGCGATGGCACCGACCTCCGCGGCCACTTCCGGCCGGGCGCCCGGCGGCGTGCTGTGGCTCGCGGGCGCCGAGGCCGCGGCCGGTGCGGCCTTCTCCGCCTGGGGCGCGGCCGGTGCCGGCGACGCGGCGCCTCCGGCCACGCGCAGCTTGAGAATCAGGTCGCCGGTGCCGACTTCGGCGTCCAGCTTGACCAGCACCTCCTCCACCACGCCGGCGGCCGGCGAGGGGATCTCCATGCTGGCCTTGTCCGACTCCAGGGTGATCAGCGATTGATCAGCCTCGATGCTGTCGCCGGCCTTGACCATGACCTCGATGACCTTGACCTTGGCGGAGGTGCCGATGTCCGGCACGTGCACATCCTGCACGCTCTCGCCGGCGGGCTCGGCCGCTGCTTGCGGCTCGGGTGCGCTGGGCGCCTCGGCCTCGTCGACGGCCTGGGTCGGCTTGCTCGGGGCCGGTGCCGAAGCCGCTTCGGACTTCGCCTCGGCGGCCGGGGCGGCCTCGACCTCCAGCTCCAGCAGCTCGTCGCCGGTCTTCAGCTTGTCGCCGAGCTTGACCTTCAGGTTCTTGATCACGCCGGCCTTGGGCGAGGGCACCTCCATGGAAGCCTTGTCGGATTCCAGGGTCAGGATGCTCTGCTCGGCCTCGACGCGATCGCCGACCTTGACCAGCAGTTCGATCACTTCACCTTCGCCGCCGATATCGGGTACGCGTATCAACTCGCTCACAATGCGTCTCCTCAGCAGTCCAGGGGGTTGGCTTTTTCAGGATCGATGCCGAACTTAGCGATGGCGTCGGCCAGCACCTTGGCTTCGATCTCGCCACGGTCGACTAGCGCCTCCAGCGCGGCCAGCACCACCCAGTAACGGTCCACCTCGAAGAAGTGGCGCAGTTTCTTGCGGCTGTCGCTGCGGCCGAAGCCGTCGGTGCCGAGCACCTTGTATTCCTTGCTGGGCACCCACTGGCGCACCTGCTCAGCGAACAGCTTCATGTAGTCGGTCGAGGCCACCACCGGGCCCTTGCGCCCGGTCAGGCATTCCTGAATGAACGCCTGCTTGGGCTTCTGCCCCGGGTGCAGGCGGTTCCAGCGCTCCACGGCCAGGCCGTCACGGCGCAGTTCGTTGAAGCTGGTGACGCTCCACACGTCCGAGCCGATGTTGAACTCGTCGCGCAGGATCTTCGCCGCCTCGCGCACTTCGCGCAGGATGGTGCCGGAGCCCAGCAGCTGGACGTGGTGCGCGGCTTCCTTCTTGTCTTCCTCGAGCAGGTACATGCCCTTGATGATGCCGTCCTCGGTACCGGCCGGCAGGGCCGGCTGCTGGTAAGACTCGTTCATCACAGTGATGTAGTAGAAGACGTTCTGCTGCTGCTCGATCATCTCCTTGATGCCGTGGCGGATGATCACCGCCAGCTCGTAGCCGTAGGTTGGATCGTAGGTCCGGCAGTTGGGGATGGTCGCGGCCATGATGTGGCTGTGGCCGTCCTCGTGCTGCAGGCCTTCGCCGTTCAGCGTGGTGCGCCCGGCGGTGCCGCCGATCAGGAAGCCACGGGCACGGCTGTCGCCGGCGGCCCAGGCCAGGTCGCCAATACGCTGGAAGCCGAACATCGAGTAGAAGATGTAGAACGGCAGCATCGGCTGGTTATGCGTGGAGTACGAAGTGCCGGCGGCGATCCAGCTGGACATGGCGCCGGCCTCGTTGATGCCTTCCTCGAGGATCTGGCCCTTTTTGTCCTCGCGGTAGAACATCACCTGGTCCTTATCCACCGGCTCGTAGAGCTGGCCGACCGAGGAGTAGATGCCGAGCTGGCGGAACATGCCTTCCATGCCGAAGGTACGCGCCTCGTCCGGCACGATGGGCACGATGCGTGCGCCCAGGTCCTTGTCCTTGACCAGCTGCGAGAGGATGCGCACGAAGGCCATGGTGGTGGAGATGTCGCGGTCGCCAGTTCCGTCGAGGATGGCCTTGAGGGTTTCCAGCGGCGGGGTCGGGATGCTGAAGCTCTGCGCGCGGCGTTGCGGCACGAAGCCACCGAGGGCGGCGCGGCGCTCGTGCAGGTACTTGTATTCCGGGCTGCCCGGCTCGGCGGTGACGAAGGGCAGGTTCTCCAGCTCGTCGTCCTTGACCGGGATGTCGAAGCGGTCGCGGAATTTCTTCAGGCTGTCGATATCGACTTTCTTGGTGTTGTGCGCGGTGTTCTTCGCCTCGCCAGCACCGGTGCCGTAGCCCTTGATGGTCTTGGCCAGGACCACGGTCGGCTGGCCCTTGTGGTTGACCGCCTGGTGGTAGGCCGCGTACATCTTGTACGGGTCGTGGCCGCCGCGGTTGAGGTTCCAGATTTCCTGGTCGGAGAGGTCCTTGACCATCTCCTTCAGCTCGGGGCTGTTGAAGAAGTGCTCACGCACGTAGGCCCCGTCCTTGGCCTTGTAGTTCTGGTACTCGCCGTCGATCACTTCGTCCATGCGGCGCTGCAGAAGACCGTCGACGTCCTTGGCCAGCAGCGGGTCCCAGAAGCGGCCCCAGACCACCTTGTTGACGTTCCACTCGGCACCACGGAACACGCCTTCGAGTTCCTGGATGATCTTGCCGTTGCCGCGCACCGGGCCGTCCAGGCGCTGCAGGTTGCAGTTGATCACGAAGATCAGGTTGTCCAGCTTCTCGCGGCCGGCCAGGGAGATGGCGCCCAGGGATTCCGGCTCGTCGCACTCGCCGTCGCCCATGAAGCACCAGACCTTCTGCTTGCCGGCGGGAATGTAGCCGCGGCTCTCCAGGTACTTCATGAAGCGCGCCTGGTAGATCGCCTGGATCGGGCCCAGACCCATGGACACGGTGGGGAACTGCCAGAAGTCCGGCATCAACCACGGGTGCGGGTAGGACGACAGACCCTTGCCGTCGACTTCGCGACGGAAGTTGTTCATCTGCTCTTCGCTGATGCGGCCTTCGAGGAAGGCGCGGGCGTAGATGCCGGGGCTGGCGTGGCCCTGGTAGAAGATCAGGTCGCCGCCGTGTTCTTCGGTCGGGGCCTGGAAGAAGTAGTTGAAGCCGATGTCGTAGAGGGTCGCGCTGGAGGCGAAGCTGGAGATGTGACCGCCCAGGTCCGGGTCCTGCAGGTTGGTGCGCATCACCATGGCCAGGGCGTTCCAGCGCACCAGCGAGCGGATGCGGCGCTCCATGAACAGGTCGCCCGGCATGCGTGCCTCGTGGCCAACCGGGATGCTGTTGCGGTAGGGCGTGGTGATGGCGTACGGCAGTTGGGTACCGCTGCGGGTGGCCAGTTCGCCCATGCGGGTCAGCAGGTAGTGGGCGCGGTCTTCACCTTCTTTGTCGAGGACGGACTCGAGGGCGTCCAGCCATTCCTGGGTTTCGACGGGATCGAGGTCTTGCATGGCTTGCTCCAGGGCGGAAAGGCTTCCAGAATCGGAGGCCTGGGCTCGTGCACGCTTTTTGGGCGGGCTACGTGAAGTCGTGTCGACCGACGTAGTCGTGGTCGCTCTTGTAGTTTTACTACATTTCGATGGCGCCTGTAGAGTCCGGGACACATTCTTTAGTAGTAAAACTACAGTTTCAGGAAGGGCAGCGGCGCCTGGGTATGGATCGGGATTCGCCGCCCGTCCCCAAGGATAGACCATGAGTTTGCCCGTACCGGCCGCCCTTCCGAACACCCTGCAAGCCCTCGCCGATCGTGCCTCTGCCGTGCTCCCTGCGGACTGGTCGGAGCCCCGCGCGCAGGACCTGCGCCGACTTTGTGCCCTCAGCGATTTCGTCCACGAGCAGGCCGTGCGCGACCCCGAGCTGCTGCCGACACTGGGGGCGAGCGGCGAACTGGAGCGACGCTTCGCCGCAGGCGAGCTGCGCGGGCAGTTGCAGGCCCTGCTGCAGGACTGCGCCGACGAGGACGAACTGGGCCGTCGACTGCGCCGCTTCCGCAACCGGCAGCAGGTGCGCATCGTCTGGCGCGATCTGACCCGCCGGGCCGACCTGGCCGAGACCTGCCGCGACCTGTCCGACCTCGCCGACGCCTGCATCGACGGCGCCTACCACTGGCTCTACCCGCGTCACTGCGAACAGTTCGGCACGCCGATCGGCCGGCGCTCCGGCCAGGCGCAGCACCTGGTCATCCTCGGCATGGGCAAGCTCGGCGCCCACGAGCTCAACCTGTCCTCGGACATCGACCTGATCTTCGGCTACCCCGAGGGCGGCGAGACCGAGGGCGTGAAGCGCTCGCTGGACAACCAGGAGTTCTTCATCCGCCTCGGCCAGCGCCTGATCAAGGCGCTCGACGCCATCACCGTCGACGGTTTCGTGTTCCGCGTCGACATGCGTCTGCGTCCGTACGGCTCGTCCGGCGCGCTGGTGCTCAGCTTCAATGCGCTGGAGCAGTACTACCAGGACCAGGGCCGCGACTGGGAACGCTACGCCATGATCAAGGCGCGGGTGGTCGGCGGCGACCAGGCCGCCGGCAAGCAGTTGCTGGAGATGCTGCGGCCCTTCGTCTATCGCCGCTACCTGGACTTCTCGGCCATCGAGGCGCTGCGTTCGATGAAGCAGCTGATCCAGCAGGAGGTGCGGCGCAAGGGCATGAGCGACAACGTCAAGCTCGGCTCCGGCGGCATCCGCGAGGTGGAGTTCATCGCCCAGGCCTTCCAGCTGATCCACGGCGGCCGCGACCTCAGCCTGCAGCAGCGGCCGCTGCTCAAGGTGCTCGATACCCTGGAAGGTCAGGGCTATCTGCCGCCGGCGGTGGTCGCCGAGATGAAGCAGGGCTACGAATTCCTGCGCTACACCGAGCACGCCCTGCAGGCCATCGCCGACCGCCAGACCCAGATGCTGCCGGACAACGACATCGACCGCGCGCGGGTGGCCTGCATCATGGGCTTCGCCGACTGGGCCAGCTTCCATGCGCGCCTGATGGAATGGCGCGGGCGCATCGAGTGGCACTTCCGCCAGGTCATCGCCGATCCGGACGAGGAGGAGGGCGGCGAGGCCGAGACCTGCGTCGGCGGCGAATGGCTGCCGCTGTGGGAGGAGGCGCTGGAGCCCGAGATGGCCGAGCGGCAGCTGGCCGAAGCCGGCTTCAAGGAGCCGGCCGCCGCGCTCAAGCGGCTGATCGACCTGCGCGGCGGCACCCAAGTGCGCACCATGCAGCGGCTCGGTCGCGAGCGCCTGGATGCCTTCATCCCGCGCCTGCTGGCCCAGGCGGTGGAACACGACGAGCCGGACCTGGTGCTGGAACGCGTGCTGCCGCTGGTGGAGGCGGTGGCGCGGCGCTCGGCCTACCTGGTGTTGCTCACCGAGAACCCCGGTGCGCTGCAGCGGCTGATGAGCCTATGCGCGGGCAGCCCGTGGATCGCCGAGCAGATCACCCGATTCCCGTTGCTGCTCGATGAGCTGCTCAACGAGGGGCGCCTGTTCAGCCCGCCGCTGGCGCCGGAGCTGGCCGCCGAGCTGCGCGAGCGGCTGACGCGGATTCCCGAGGATGATCTGGAGCAGCAGATGGAGGCCCTGCGCCACTTCAAGCTGGCTCACGGCCTGCGCGTGGCCGCCTCGGAAATCGCCGGCACCCTGCCGCTGATGAAGGTGTCCGATTACCTGACCTGGCTGGCCGAAGCCATCCTCGACCAGGTGCTGGCCCTGGCCTGGCGCCAGACGGTGGCCAAGTACGGCAACCCGCGTCGCGCCGACGGCAGCCTGTGCGACCCGGACTTCATCATCGTCGGCTACGGCAAGGTCGGCGGCCTGGAGCTGGGCCACGGTTCCGACCTCGATCTGGTGTTCATCCACGACGGTGATTCCCAGGCCGAGACCGACGGCGCCAAGCCCATCGACGGCGCGCAGTTCTTCGCCCGCCTGGGTCAGCGCATCATCCACCTGCTGACCACCCAGACCACTTCGGGGCAGCTCTACGACGTCGACATGCGCCTGCGGCCCTCCGGTGCGGCGGGGCTGCTGGTCAGCTCCCTCGGCGCGTTCCAGCGTTATCAGGAGAACGAGGCCTGGACCTGGGAACATCAGGCGCTGGTGCGCGCCCGCGTGCTGGCCGGCTGCGGTCGGGTGGCGGAAGGCTTCGAGCGGGTGCGTGCGGCGATTCTCGAGCGCGAACGCGACATGGCCAAACTGCAGGCCGAAGTCAGCGAGATGCGCGCCAAGATGCGCGACAATCTCGGCACCCCGACGACCGCCGCCGGCACCGCGGAAAACGCCTTCGACGCCGCGGCTTCCTTCGATCTGAAGCAGGACGCCGGCGGTATCGTCGATATCGAATTTATGGTGCAATACGCGGCCCTTGCGTGGTCGCGGCAGCACCCCGAGCTGCACCGCTACACCGACAACATCCGCATTCTCGACGGCCTGCGCGATGTCGGGCTGATGCCCGCCGCGGACGTCGAACTGCTGCAGGAGGCCTACAAGGCCTATCGCTCCGCCGCCCACCGGCAGGCGTTGCAGAAGCAGCCAGGCAAGGTCGGCGGCGACCAGTTCGCCGACGAACGCCGCAGCGTGATGCGCCTGTGGCGCGCGCTGGGCCTGAGCTGACCCGAATTTGAACGAGACGAATACTGAGGAGTGGCAACGATGTCGATGTCCGACCGTGATGGCGTGATCTGGTATGACGGCGAACTGGTGCAGTGGCGCGACGCCACCACCCACGTGCTGACCCATACCCTGCACTACGGCATGGGCGTATTCGAAGGCGTGCGCGCCTACAACACGCCGGACGGCACCTCCATCTTCCGCCTGCAGGCGCACACCGACCGCCTGTTCGACTCGGCCCACATCTTCAACATGCAGATCCCCTTCTCCAAGGAAGAGATCAACGAGGCCCAGCGCGCCGCGGTGCGCGAGAACGGCCTGGAGAGCGCCTACCTGCGCCCGATGGTGTTCTTCGGCAGCGAGGGCATGGGCCTGCGCGCCTCGGGCCTGAAGGTGCACGTGATCGTCGCCGCCTGGCACTGGGGCGCCTACATGGGCGAAGAGGCGCTGCAGACCGGCATCAAGGTGCGCACCAGCTCCTACACCCGTCACCACGTCAACATCTCCATGACCCGCGCCAAGGCCAACGGCAACTACATCAACTCGATGCTGGCCCTGCAGGAAGCCATCTCCGGCGGTGCCGACGAGGCCATGCTGCTGGACCCGGAAGGCTACGTGGCCGAGGGCTCGGGCGAGAACATCTTCCTGGTCAAGGACGGCGTGGTGTACACCCCGGAAGTCACCTCCTGCCTCAACGGCATCACGCGCAACACCATCCTGACCCTCGCCGACGAGCTGGGCATCAAGGTGGTGGAGAAGCGCATCACCCGCGACGAGGTGTACATCTGCGACGAGGCGTTCTTCACCGGCACCGCCGCCGAAGTTACGCCGATTCGCGAAGTGGACGGCCGGCAGATCGGCATCGGCCGCCGCGGCCCGGTCACCGAGAAGCTGCAGAAGGCCTACTTCGATTTGGTCACCGGCAAGACCAGCGCCCACGCCGAATGGCGTACCCCGGTCAAATAAGCCCGGATTGAAAAATCGTGACCGAAACCTTATGTATGGGTCACGATCGCTCCGCCGCGAACCGCCGTGGTTCGGGCCGGTGCGGTGACGAAAGAGATAAGAGGGCAGTGACTGGGGAGGCGTGAGCCTCCCCGCTCATTTCCGGAGTCGTGATGAGAATACTGATCGTGGGCCCGAGCTGGGTCGGTGACATGGTGATGGCGCAGACCCTGTTCGTCTGCCTCAAGCAACGCCACCCCGGCTGCGAGATCGACGTGCTGGCGCCCGAGTGGAGCCGGCCGATCCTCGAGCGCATGCCCGAGGTGCGCGCGGCGCTGAGCTTCCCGCTCGGCCATGGCGTGCTCGACATCGCCACCCGCCGCAAGATCGGCAAGTCCCTGACCGGCCGGTACGACCAGGCGATCCTGCTGCCCAACTCGCTCAAGTCCGCCCTGGTGCCGTTCTTCGCCGGCATCCCCAAGCGCACCGGCTGGAAGGGCGAGATGCGCTACGGCCTGCTCAACGACATCCGCAAGCTGGACAAAGAGCGCCTGCCGCTGATGATCGAACGCTTCATGGCGCTGGCGTACGAAGACGGTGCGGAGATTCCCAGGCCTTACCCGCAGCCGCGTCTGGTGATCGATGAGGCCAGCCGCGCCGCGGCCCTGGCCAAGTTCGGTCTGTCCCTGGATCGCCCGGTGCTGGCGCTGTGCCCCGGTGCCGAGTTCGGCGAGGCCAAGCGCTGGCCGGTCGAGCATTACGCCAAAGTTGCCGAGATCAAGATCCGCGCCGGCTGGCAGGTGTGGCTGTTCGGCTCGAAGAACGATCATCCCGGCTGCGAGGACATTCGCCACCGCCTGATTCCCGGGTTGCGCGAGGAAGCGGTCAACCTGGCCGGCGAGACCAGCCTGGCCGAGGCTATCGACCTGATGTCCGCCGCCGGCGCCGTGGTCTCCAACGACTCCGGCCTGATGCATGTGGCCGCCGCCCTCAATCGCCCGCTGGTGGCTGTGTACGGCTCCACTTCGCCGCAGTTCACTCCGCCGCTGGCCGATCAGGTGGAGATCGTGCGTCTGGGCTTGGAGTGCAGTCCTTGCTTCGACCGCACCTGCCGTTTCGGCCACTACAACTGCCTGCGCGAGCTCAAGCCGCGTCCGGTGCTCGAGGCGCTGGACCGCCTGGTCGGCGATCCCGTCGAGGTCGCCGGATGAGGGTGTTGCTGATCAAGACGTCGTCCCTCGGCGACGTGATCCACACCCTGCCAGCGCTCACCGACGCGGCGCGGGCGATTCCCGGCATCCAGTTCGACTGGGTGGTGGAGGAGGGCTTCGCCGAGATCCCGGCCTGGCACCCGGCCGTGGCCCAGGTGATCCCGGTGGCCATCCGCCGCTGGCGCAAGCACCTGCTGCAGACCTGGAAGAGCGGCGAATGGAAGCGTTTCAAGCAGCGCCTGGGCGAGGTCGACTACGACCTGGTGATCGATGCCCAGGGCCTGTTCAAGAGCGCCGTGCTGACCCGCTATTCCAAGGCGCCGGTGGCCGGCCTGGACCGCGACTCGGCACGCGAGCCGATCGCCTGCCGCTTCTACGATCATCTGTACCCGGTGCCCAAGGAGCAGCATGCGCTGGAGCGCACCCGTCAGCTGTTCGCTCAGGCCCTGGGTTACGAACTGTCCGAGACCATGGGCGACTACGGCCTGGATCGCGCGGCCATGGCCGATGCCGCCGCGCAGCCGTATCTGCTGTTCCTGCATGGCACCACCTGGGCCAGCAAGCACTGGCCCGAGGCCGAGTGGCGCGCCCTGGCCGAGCGCATGGCCGCGCAGGGCTGGGCCATCCGCCTGCCCTGGGGCAACGAGACGGAGCGTGAGCGTGCCCAGCGCATCGTCGCCGGCATCGACAATGCCGCCGTGCTGCCCAGGCTGAACCTGGCCGGCGTGGCCAAGGTGATCGCCGGCGCCACCGCCTGCGTGGCCGTGGACACCGGCCTCGGCCACCTGGCCGCGGCGCTGGATGTGCCGACCATCTCCCTCTACGGCCCGACCCTGCCGGGCAAGGTCGGCGCCTACGGTCGCGGCCAGGTGCACCTATGCGCCAGCGGCCCGGGAGCCGGTGAGGGCGATCGGCACAAGCCCTGTTTCGACGGCCTTGACGCCCAGCGCGTGGGCGATGCGCTGAACACCATGCTGCTGGCGCAGCAGGAGTCCGTGTGATGCAGCTGGCCTTCGTGCTCTACAAGTACTTCCCCTTCGGCGGCCTGCAGCGCGACTTTATGCGCATCGCCCTGGAGTGCCAGGCGCGTGGCCACGCCATTCGTGTCTATACGCCGATCTGGGAGGGTGAGATTCCCGCCGGTTTCGATGTGCGCGTGGCGCCGATCAAGGCGTTCTTCAACCACCATCGCAACGAGCGCTTCAGCGCCTGGCTGGCCGCGGATCTGGCGCGCGACCCGGTGGAACGGGTCGTGGGCTTCAACAAGATGCCGGGCCTCGATGTTTACTACGCCGCCGACGGCTGCTACGAGGACAAGGCGCAGACCCTGCGCGCGCCGATCTACAAGCGCTGGGGCCGCTACAAGCACTTCGCCGACTACGAGCGGGCGGTGTTTGCTCCCGAGTCGAAGACCGAGATCCTGATGATCTCCGAGGTGCAGCAGCCGCTGTTCATCAAGCACTACAAAACGCCCGAGGCGCGCTTCCACCTGCTGCCGCCGGGTATCGCCCAGGATCGCCGCGCCCCGGCCAATGCCGCCGAGATTCGCGCCGAGTTCCGTCGCGAGTTCAAGCTAGCGGATGACGACCTGCTGCTGGTGCAGATCGGCTCCGGCTTCAAGACCAAGGGTCTGGACCGCAGCCTCAAGGCCCTGGCCGCGCTGCCGCGGGCGCTGAAGCAGCGTACGCGGCTGATCGCCATCGGCCAGGACGATCCCAAGCCCTTCCTGCTGCAGGTCAAGGCGCTGGGGCTCAGCGATCAGGTGCAGATACTCAAGGGGCGCAGCGACATTCCGCGCTTCCTGCTCGGCGCCGACCTGCTGATTCACCCGGCTTACAACGAAAACACCGGCACCGTGCTGCTGGAGGCCGTGGTTTCTGGCCTGCCGGTGCTGGTCAGCGAGGTGTGCGGCTACGCCCACTACATCGCCGAGGCCGACGCCGGCCGCGTGGTGCCGGCGCCGTTCGCGCAGGACGAGCTCAATCGCATGCTGGCCGAGATGCTCGGCGACGACGCGGCGCGGGCGAAGTGGGGCGCCAACGGCCTGGCCTTCGCCGATACCGCTGACCTGTATTCCATGCCGCAGCGCGCGGCCGACGTGATCCTGGCGGAACGCGCATGAAGCTGATCCTCGCCGAGCCATTCAAGTCGCTGTGGGCCGGGCGTGATGCCTTCGCCGCCGTGGAGGCCTTGCAGGGCAAGGTCTACCGCGAGCTGGAAGGGCGCCGCACGCTGCGCACCGAGGTCGAGGGGCGTGGCTACTTCGTCAAGATCCACCGCGGCATCGGCTGGGGCGAGATCGCCAAGAACCTGCTCACCGCAAAGGCGCCGGTGCTCGGCGCCGGCCAGGAATGGCGCGCGATCCAGCGTTTGACCGAGGCCGGCGTGCCGACCATGACCGCCGTGGCCTATGGCGAGCGCGGCGGCAACCCGGCGGCGCAGCATTCGTTCATCGTCACCGAGGAACTGGCGCCGACCACCGACCTCGAGCAACTGACCCTGAGCTGGGCCGAGCAACCGCCTGCGCCGCGCCTCAAGCGCGCGCTGATCGCCGAGGTGGCGAAGATGGCCGGCACCATGCACCGCGCCGGGGTCAATCATCGCGACTGCTACATCTGCCACTTCCTCGTGCACACCGACCGGCCGATCAGCGCCGACGACTTCCGCCTGTCGCTGATCGACCTGCACCGCGCCCAGGTGCGCGCCGCCACGCCGCTGCGCTGGCGCAACAAGGACCTGGCCGCCCTGTATTTCTCGGCCCTCGACATCGGCCTGACCCGGCGCGACAAGCTGCGCTTCCTGCGCGCCTATTTCCAGCGTCCGCTGCGCGACATCCTGCGCGACGAGGCGGCGCTGCTGAGCTGGCTGGAGCGCAAGGGCGAGCGCCTGCGTGAGCGCTACCTGCGCAAGTACGCGCCAGGAGCTTCGCGGTGAGTGGCTGGCGTCTGACCGAGGAGGCGACTGACGCGCTCGCTCGGGAGCTCCCCGGACTCGAGCAGGTGTTCGCCCTGGAAGGCGAGCAGGTGACGCGCGACCCGCTGTCCGAGGTGATCCTGATCGAGCGCGACGGCGTGCGTTACTACGTCAAGCGCTACTGGGGTGCCGGCAAGGGGCTGCGCCGCTACATCGGTCGCCCGCGGGTGAAGGCCGAGTGGCAGAACCTCAGGCATTTCGCGCGGTGGGGCATTCCTACCGCGCCCATCGTTGGCTACGGGCTGGAACGCAAGGCCGGCGCGTTCGTGCGCGGTGCGTTGATCACGCGTGAGCTGGTGCAGACGCGCGACCTGGCGGTGATGGCGCGAAGCGCTGACGAGCGGCTGCGCGATGCCGGTTGGGTGGACGGTGTCAGTCGACAGCTGGCCAGGGCGACCCGAGCCCTGCACGACCATCACTTCGCCCATAACGATCTGAAGTGGCGCAACCTGCTGGTCAACCAGCAGGGCGAGCTGTTCTTTATCGATTGCCCGACCGGCGCCTTCTGGTGGGGGCCGTTCCTGCGCTATCGCATCGTCAAGGACCTGGCCTGTCTGGACAAGGTGGCCAGCAAGGTGCTGTCGCGCAGCCAGCGCCTGCGTTTCTACCGGCAGTACAGCGGTCGCCAGCGCCTGAACGCCGCCGACAAGCGCCAGGTCAGGCAGATTCTGAAGTTCTTCGAGGGCAGGGAATGAGCGATTTCATCGCCGCTGAGGATCGGGCATTGCTCGAACGCCATGGATTGGCCAGCTACGACGCCCTCTGGGCGCTCGAGCTGGAGGCGGTGGACGAACCCAATTGCGAGCGTGGCGGCTGGAGCAGCGTGTATCGGCTGGACCTGGGCGAGGCCGCCTACTACCTCAAACGGCAGAGCAATCACCTGGCCCGCAGCATTCTGCGGCCGCAGGGTGAGCCGACCTTCGCCCGGGAGTTCCGCAATATCCACCGCTACGCGGCGCTGGGCATTCCCGCTCTGAAAGCCGCCTTCTTTGGCGAGCGGCGTGTGGCCGGTGAGCGTCGGGCCGTTCTGCTGACCCGGGCACTCGACGGCTGGCAGGATCTGGACCAGTGGCTGCAGGACTGGCCGCGTGTGACCGAGGTGCGCCGCGCCGCCATTCTGCGCGCCTGCGGAGCGCTGGCCAGGCGCCTGCATGACGCGGGTCAGAAGCACGGCTGCTTCTATCCCAAGCATATTTTCCTGCGTGAGACGCCGGACGGGTTCGAGGCGCAGCTGATCGACCTGGAGAAAACCCGTCCGCTGCTGCTGGGCGAGCGCGACCGTGTCAAGGACCTCGAGCCGCTGCTGCGCCGAGCCAGTGCCTGGAGCGAGGCCGAGGTGCGCCAGTTGCTGGCCGCCTATCTGGGCGAGGGCAAGGATCTCGAGCGCTGGAGCCGGCGCCTCGGCGCCCGTCGCCAGCACAAGGAGTCGCGCTGATGCGCTTGCACGAACTGCGGCAGGCGGGGCGCGAGCCGAACCTGCCGCTCGCGCTGGAGCTGAACGGCGAGGCCCTTGCGATGGAGCGCCTGCTGCGTGTGCTGCCGGGCCAGCGATACGTCGGCCTGGCCCGCTGGCGCGGGCGTGCGGTGCTGGCCAAGCTGCTGGTCGGGGACAAGGCCGAGCGACACTTCCGGCGCGAGCTGAACGGTGCGCGACAGCTCGCCGAGCAGGGCCTGGTCACGCCGTCGCTGCTGGCGGACGGCTTCGAAGCCGGCGAGGGCGGCTGGTTGCTGTTCGACTACCTGGACGATGCCGAGAGCCTCGGCGACGCCTGGCGTGCGGTCGAGCGCGAGCCGCTGCTGGCGCAAGCGCAGCAGGCGGTTCTGGGTGAAGCGCTGGCGGCAATCGCGCAGATGCATGCCTGCGGGCTGTGGCAGGACGACCTGCACCTGGACAACCTGCTACGGCACGAAGGCTTGCTGTATCTGATCGACGGCGGCGGCGTGCAGGCCGAGGCGGCCGGCCAGCCACTGTCCCGGCAGAGGGTGCTGGAGAATCTCGGTGTGTTCTTCGCCCAGCTGCCGGCCGAGCTGGAGCCCTTTATCGAAGAGTTGCTGGTGCATTACCTGCTGGCCAATGCCGAGCATGCCTTGCCGTTGGAGGCTCTGATGAAGGAAGTGGCGCGGGTACGCCAGTGGCGCCTGCGCGACTACCTGAAAAAAGTCGGGCGCGACTGCAGCCTGTTCGCGGCACGCATCGGTGCCTTCGGCCTGCGCGTGGTGCGCCGCGAGCACGAAGCCGAACTGGCGCCGCTTCTGGCGGACCCGGACAGGCATATCGCCGCTGGCCAGTTGCTGAAGGACGGCGGTAGCGCGACGGTGGTCTGCCTCCACTGGCAGGGTCGTCCGCTGGTGCTCAAACGCTACAACATCAAGGGCTGGCAGCACTGGCTGAAACGCTTCTGGCGCCCGAGTCGCGCCTGGCACAGTTGGGTCGAGGGCCATCGCCTGGAACTGCTGGGCATCGCCACGCCCAGGCCGCTGGCGGTGGTCGAGCGACGCTGGTGCTGGCTGCGGTCCCGCGCCTGGCTGGTCACCGACCATTGCGCAGGCGAGGACCTGACCACGCGCTTCGCCGCCCATGTCGACGGCGTGCCGCCGGAGGTCGAGCTGCAGGCGCTGGACCGGCTGTTCGCCGCGCTGATCCGCGAGCGCATCAGCCATGGTGACTTCAAGGGCACCAACCTGTTCTGGCACGAGAACCGCTGGAACCTGATCGACCTGGACGCCATGCACCAGCACGCCGATCAGTCCGGCTTCGCCCGCGCCTATGCCCGCGACAGGGCGCGCTTCCTGCGCAACTGGCCGGCCGAGTCCGCCCTGTACCGTCTGCTGGACCAGCGCCTGCCGCGACTGTAGCGCGACCGCGCGGTCGGCACCGGCGATACCCGCGGCCGGAGTCTGTCGTTATAATCCCCGCCTTTGCGTGGGCGAAACCGTTCGCCCCTCCACTTTCCCGGCGGCCCAGCCCGCCCGTAGCTGTAAGAGGCTTTTCCCGTGGCATTGACCATTCTCGGCCTGTCCGGCGCACTCAGCCATGACCCGTCCGCCGCCCTGTACATCGACGGCAAGTTGATCGCGGCGGTCGAGGAAGAGCGCTTCGTGCGCGACAAGCATGCGAAGAACCGCATGCCCTACGAGTCCGCCAAGTTCTGCCTGGAACAGGCCGGGATCAAGCCTTCCGACGTCGACGTCGTGGCCATTCCCTTCGCCCCGATCAGCCTGTTCGGCAAGGCCCGCTGGCACTACGCCAAGCGCTACTGGTACGCCCCGGACCGTTCGCTCGACGCGATCCTGATGGGCAACCGCCGCTACAAGCGCTACCACAAGAAGATCCAGTGGTGTCTGGAGCAGCTGGGCTTTGACCTGAAGAAGGTCAAGATCGAGCCGGTCGAGCACCACCTGGCCCACGCCTCCAGCGCCTACCACTGCTCGGGCTTCAAGGAAAAGACCGCGATCCTCGGCATCGACGGCAAGGGCGAGTACGCCACCACCTTTTTCGGCTACGGCGAGAACGGCAAGATCCACAAGATCAAGGAGTTCTACGACCCGGATTCGCTCGGCGGCCTGTATGGCGCGATCACCGAATTCCTCGGCTTCGAGATGCTCGACGGCGAGTTCAAGGTCATGGGCATGGCGCCCTACGGTGACGCGGCCAAATACGATTTCTCTCGCCTGGCCAAATTCGAGAACGGCGAGCTGATCATCAACACCGACTACGCCAACGTCATCGGCTTCCGTCGCTATAAGGAAAACGGCAAGGGCTATTACTTCTCGCCCAAGCTGATCGAGTGGCTGGGGCCGAAGCGCCAGGGCGACATCGCCGACGACCCCTACATCCACTACGCCGCCAGCATGCAGGCGCTGTTCGAGAAGCTGGCGCTGGAGATGATGGAGTATTACCTCGGCGACATCCTCAAGGAGACCGGCAAGATCGCCTTCGCCGGCGGCTGCGCGCTGAACGTCAAGCTGAACCAGAAGATCATCGCCCGCGACGACGTGAAGGAGCTGTTCGTGCAGCCCGCCTCCGGCGACGCCGGTACCTCGGTCGGCGCCGCCGCCTATGTCTCGCACCAGCGCGGCGTGCCGGTGGAGAAGATGGAGCACGTCTACCTCGGCCCGTCCTACTCCAACGAGGACGTGATCGCCGCCTGCGCCCGCCACCCGAACAAACCCGTCTGGCAGAAGGTCGACGACGTGCCCGAGCGGATCGCCAAGATCATGGTCGACGGCAACCCGGTGGCCTGGTTCCAGGGTCGCATGGAGTTCGGTCCGCGCGCCCTCGGCGGCCGTTCGATCATCGGCTGCCCGAGCGTGCCGGGCGTGGCCGACCGCATCAACGAGCAGATCAAGTTCCGCGAGCGCTGGAGACCCTTCTGCCCATCAATGCTCGACACCGTCGCGGCGCAGATGCTCAAGGTCGACCATCCGAGCCCGTTCATGACTTTCACCTTCGAGGTCAACGAGGGGTGGAAGGAACGTGTCGGCGAAGTGGTGCACGAAGACGGCACCTCCCGCGCCCAGGTACTGGAGCGCCGCTTCAACCCGCGCTGGTACGACCTGATGCTCGAACTGGAGAAGCTGACCGGCAACGGCGTGTCGCTGAACACCTCGCTCAACCGCCGCGGCGAACCGATGATCTGCTCGCCGACCGACGCGCTGGACATGTTCTATGGCTCGGATCTGCAGTACCTGATCATGGAAGACATCCTGGTGATCAAGGACCAGGCCGGCCATACCGCAGTCGCCGTTGAAGCAGCGCAATAGCCGATGGCCCGACTGAAGGCGATTCTGTTCAACGACACTTCTTCGGAAGGGCATCACGGCTGCCAGCTGGTGATGCGGCAGATATTCACGCTGGCCGAGCGCGCGGGCATCGATATCCAGCGTGCATGTCCGATGTATCACGATTGGCAGACGGACCCGGACTTGCAGCGGGATATCCAGGCCGCCGATCTCTGCATCGTCAATGGTGAAGGCACGATGCACGACGATGCTCCGCTGGCGCTGCGTTACGGCGCCCTGGCCCGCTACTGCCAGGAAAAGGGCGTCCCCTGCTTTCTGATCAATTCGGTCTGGCAGAACAACGTCAAGCTGAACGCAGACGCGCCGTGCTTTACCGCCTTGTACATGCGCGACACGATGAGCCAGGCGGCATTGGCCGAAGTAGGGGTCGCCGCGCAGGTCGTGCCCGATCTGACTCTTTCCTACGAGCACACGCCGGCAGGGCGGTCGCGTCGGGGAGTGCTGGTCAACGGTAGTGTCATCGTCGAGCGGTTGCGCGAGGCCTGGCAAGCCAAGCTTGCGAACCCAGAGCTGCGCTACGTCAGCATTCGTACCGTGGCGCCCCTGCAGATGGGTAGAGGTTTCGACTTCTATCTGATGCGCAGCCTGCGCAAACGCCTCAAATCCTACAAGCGGATCGTCGCGAGCTATTTCTACCGCTATCCCGCCGACCTGCCGAAATCTCTGATCGACAGGCTGCGCTGGCGTTATTCCGTGTTGTCGACCGACCGTTTCCTGGCACTGCTGGGGCGCTCGGAGGGTGTGATTACCGGTCGTTTCCATCTGGTAACCCTGTGTTTGGTGACCGGCACGCCTTTTTTTGCCCTGCCTTCCAATACCCACAAGATCGAGGCGCTGCTGGCGCAGGCCGGGCTGGCTGGCCGCCTGCAGCCTTCCTACGAGCGGGCGCTGTCCGGCAGTGCTGGCATGGCCTTCAGCGAAGCTGAACTCGCCGGTATTGAGCGCTTTCTTAGGGAAAGCAGGGAGAAAGCCGCTGAGATGTTCGGAGCGATGGCGCAGCTCGCGAGGAATCACAGGGTGGCCGCCACCCTAACAGTCGCAGCCGTCAGCCACTCCCATCAGCAGTAGAGTCTTCTTCCATGAACGCTAGCAACGCAGACCAACAATGAGCGCTAGCAATATCACGCAGTCCTGGATTCTGCAGATTTGTCATGGCTATGACGGGCCGTTTCTGGACTGCGCTCGCCAATATGCCAGTCTGTTTTCCGGCACGCCGTACAAGGTGCTAACCGTGTACCTGACTGGGCGCGCCGATGCCGTGGTCGAAAAAGGTTCGGCGTCCGATGAGGTGGTTTTTCTCGGCTACGACTCGCGCGATATGCGCGGTCTCAAGCTGCGGGCCATTCGCGACATCCGGCGTCTGTCCCGCTCGCGCAGCTTCACACTGTGCATCGCGCACCGTTTCAAGCCTACCTATGTGGCCTGTCTGGCCACGGGGCTGCCGGTCATCGCCGTGAACCATGCCTTCGGGGTGTATCGTCGACGTGTCCGCCAGATATTCGCCCGCCTGTTCCGCCAGCGGCTGACGCTGCTCGGCGTCTCCAATGCGGTGCGTGACGACATCCGAACCTGCCTGCCCGGCTGGCTGATCGACCGAGTTGCCACCCTCTACAACAGGCTCGATGTGGCAGGCGCCGAGATGCATCTGGTCGAGCGGCGGGAAGCGCGTCTCGCGCTGGGCCTGCCCGAGGATGCCTGGGTCGTCGGCAACGTAGGGCGGCTGCATCCTGACAAGGATCAGGCAACGTTGATCAGGGGATTCGCCGCGGCCTTGCCGAGCCTGCCTGCGAACAGCGTACTGGCGATAGCCGGCAGAGGGCGCCTGGAAAAGACGCTGAAAAGCCTGGTTGCCGATCTCTCGATTGAAGAACGCACGGTGTTTCTCGGGCAGGTTCCTGACGTTCGCAGATACTTCCGCGCCTTCGATGCGTTCGCCCTGAGTTCGGATCATGAACCATTCGGCATGGTGCTGCTCGAGGCGATGGTGGCAGGGGTCCCGGTCATCTGCACGAGCTGTGGTGGTGGTCGCGAAGTGGCCGAAGGCGTCGGTTCGCTGTTCCCGCTGGGGCGCCCCGATAAGCTGGCCGAATGCCTGATCGAGCTTTCGCGGCTCTCGCCCGAGGGGGCTCGAGAGATCCGCCAGGCGATGCGGCAGCGTCTGACGGAGCACTTTTCAGATAGGGCGGTCAGGCAGCAGTTTTGGGCGCTACCGGCCGTGAAGAAACTCATGGATCAATCTGGATTTTGTGAATGAAGGAGCAACACGCTCAGGAAGGCGGCGCCCCCAGCATCCGCTTCCTCATCCCCTATTTCGGCCGCTGGCCGTTCTGGTTCGAATTCTTTCTGGAGAGCTGTCGCCGCAACCCCAGCATCGACTGGCTCTTGTTCACCGACTGCCCCATCCCCGATGACGCGCCCGGCAATGTGCAATTCACCCGCATCGGCTTCGACGAGTACTGCGAGTTGGTCTCTGCGCGCCTGGGCATCGACTTCCGGCCTCGTGACCCCTACAAGCTGTGCGACATCAAGCCTGCTTTAGGGGCAGTGCATGCCGACGCGCTGGCGGGATACGATTTTTGGGCGTTCGGCGATATCGATGTCGTTTACGGGGATCTTCGTCGGTACTTCACGGCGGATCGCCTAAGTCGCAAGGATCTGTTCGCCACCCATCAGCGTCGAATTTCCGGGCACCTCTGCCTGCTGCGTAACACGCCGCGCATGATCAATGCGTTTCGCCGCATTCCGCGCTGGCAGCAACGCTACGAGGATCAGGCTCATCAGGCACTGGACGAGGGCGCCTTCAGCCGTATCTTCATCCGTCACAAGAACTGGCCCGAGCCCTTGCAGCGCTTCGCGGCCCGCTTCAACACCTGGAACCGGCAAAGCGAGTTCATGGAAGCCCACAGCACCTACACCCTGCACGAGGACGGGCGCCGAGTGGTGCCCGAAACCTGGTTCTTTCGAGAGGGTCGCCTGACCAACAGTGAGCAAGGGGGCACCGAGCTTCCTTATCTGCATTTCATGGTCTGGAAGAACAGTGCCTGGAAGGGCGTATCGCCAGATGTTCTGCTCGGGCCGCCGGGCCTGCCCAAGGCGGACGCCTGGCAGATTGGCCCGCAAGGTTGGCGAGCGTTGCCGGTCGAGGAGAGGGTTCAATGAATGCCCACGAGCCGCTTATTTCGGTCCTCGTACCTTGCTACAACTACGCCTCGTATGTAGGGGAAGCCTTGCGTAGCGTGCTGGAGCAGGACTATCCGAACTTCGAGCTGATCGTCGTCGACGACGGCTCTACGGACGAGAGCGTGCAGGTCATCGAGCACACCTTGCAGGCCTGTCAAGGTTCGAGCAGGGTGCGTCGCCTGCACTTCGTCAGGCAGGCGAACCAGGGCGTCAGTGCCGCGCTGAATGCCGGGCTCGCACTGGCGCAAGGCGTGTTTGTCGCGACATTCGATGCCGATGATGTGATGCCGGCGGGTCGGCTGGCGCTGCAGGCCGCCTACCTGAGCGAACATCCGGAGGTGGGCTGCCTCGGGGGCGTTGCGATTCGTATAGACGAGCAGGGCGCTGTGCTGCCCAAAAAGGACAAGCAGCGGGGCGTTCGGCGCTACGATTTCGCTCAGGCCTTGGCGGCTGCCCTGGTGGTTGGCGGCAATATCGCGGTTTATCGACGCGACGCGATGGTCGCGGTGGGAGGCTATGACGCCACCATTAAGGTGCAGGATTTCCAGATGACCTTGAAGGTGGCGCAGGCGGGCTACTTCGTCGATATCCTTCCCGATGTCGTAACGCTCTACCGCAAGCATGCCAACAGCTTGTCCAAGAACTACAAGTCCGAATACGACTACGGTCTGCAGGTCATCCAGGCCTATCGGGAACATCCGGCCTACGGTTCGGCCAAGGCCAGGCTGATTACCAAGGCGCTGCGGATGGCGGTCACCGACGACAAGCCCTATGCGTGGGGCCTGCTGCGTCAGGTGCCTTTCAAGTATTGGGACAAGCAGCTATTGAAACGGATAAGGCACTTGCTGTTGAAGAAGAGCAATGCCGTGGAGAAACGCCATGCTTGATTCGCAGAGCAGCCCGGCTGTCATGGACGTGGTCATCCTGAGTTTCGCCAAGAATGACGAGCTTCGACGCATGACGGAACACTGTCTGCGCACGCTTCTGGCTTCGGAAGATCCTGCTGCGATCGAGTTTCGGGTCAAGGTCATCGAGTCCAACCATGCATCGCCGGTCTACGACTTCGAGCGCGTCGAGACGCTTTATTTACCGCCTCCCTTCAATTACCACCGTTATATGAATCGAGGCATCGCCGCGGGTAACGGTGCTTTTGTGGCGATCTGCAATAACGATCTGGAATTTCATCCGGGATGGGCGTCGAGTCTGCTCAAGGCGTTTGCGGAAGACCGGCAGTTGGTCAGTGCGAGCCCAGTCTGCTCCCGGCACCATCCCCCCAGTGGCTTCCCGCTGAATAGCGGGCTTTATTATGGCTATGGAGTCCTGAAGGAAATATCCGGTTGGTGCCTCGTTTTCCGACGCAGCTTGCTGGATGTCATCGGTAAGTTGGATGAGCGATTCTATTTCTGGTACGCCGATGATGATTATGCGCTGACGCTTCAATCCCACGGTCTCAAACATGCGTTGGTGTCAACGGCCGTCGTCGACCATCTCGACAGCCGAACATTGGCAACCCACACTTCCGCCAGGCAGTGGCTGATGACAAAGCGCGCCAAATACATATTTGAAGAAAAGTGGAAAGGAAGAAGCTGGAGCTATTTGCTGCGTAAGCGCCTCAAGCTCTACCTGAAATTTCCGCTCTATTATTTGGGTTTGAAGAAAATCAAATGATCGTTCATCGCGCTTTACGAGGCTCTGCTTGATATCAATCGTCATATGCAGCGTGCAACCCGAGCGCCTGCAGGCCGTCGCTGCCAATATCGCCTCGACTATCGGCGTCGAACACGAGCTTATCGCCATAGACAACAGAGTCGAGGGGCGCGGGCTGTGCGAGGTGTATAACGAAGGTGCATCGAGTGCGAGCTACGACTTCATCTGCTTCGTGCACGAGGATGTCGAATTTTTGAGTGAGGGTTGGGGCGTGCGAGCGCTCGCTCATTTCACTGCCGATGCGGATCTCGGGCTGGTCGGTCTCGCGGGGAGCCGATACAAGGCGAAAGTGCCGTCCGGCTGGCACTGTGGCGATAAGCGCGATATCTGCATCAACATCCTTCACGGCTCGAGCCGCGAAGCTGCGGTGACGGGATTCTGCAAGCCAGAAGCCCTTGCGGACGCGAGCAGTATTCCCGTCGTGGCGATCGATGGCGTATGGATGCTCGTCCGGCGCTCTGTCTGGTCCGCGGTTCGCTTCGATGAGGCCCGCAAGGGCTTTCACTTCTACGATGTCGATTTCAGCCTGCGGGTATCCCAGGCAGCTAAGGTCGCGGTGATCTACGACGTCGATCTTCTGCATTTTTCCCTCGGCAGCTTCGGCGAGGCTTGGGCTTCAAAGGCGCTGGATTATGCGGCCAGCCCACCTTTCCCTTTTCCGGCAGGCGTGAGCGGAGCAATCAAAAACGGCCGTAGTAAGGAAATTCTCGCCGTGCGCTACTGGTTGCGCCTGCTCAGGCGTGCGCGCCTGCCGCTGCCGCTGCGTCTCCGCTGGCTCAAGGCCTCTGGCGTGTATCGATATCCCTCCCAGTGGCGTTTTGCGCTCAGGTTCCTCCTGAGTTAATTGCCGTCTGCAGCAATGATGTCTGCATAACGAAATATGGACGCGCCCAAGACAAAGTCGGCGAGAGCCTGCGTCGAGACAGGGTGCTGAGCCAGCGCGATCAGTTGCTCGACATTGGAAAAGTTGGGCAGATCCCCCACCTCGAGATTCAGGCTGGGCGCGAGATAAAGCGCGCAGGGGATATCGAACAGCGTCGCCTCGAACAAGCTGGTCGTATTGAAGCCTACTGCCAGATCGTATCGTTGCTGGGTAAGTGTTTGTGCCAGCGTCTCGTTGGTATCCAGTATCGCATTGCGGGGTAGTGCTTCTCTGATTTCACGACTGTCTGCCAGCAATGGGTGCAGGCGAATCGTGAGTTCATAGTCGCTCGGTAGATCACGCAGTAGATGAAGTAGAGCAGTACAATCTTGCACATAACGCTTGCCAGGCAGTAGGCAAACGATTCGGGTCAAGTCGGATTGGTGCGACTTGCTGATAGGTGCACTACGCTCGATAGAGTTGATATAGCCGGCTACGGTTATATTGAATTCAGGTGTTCTGCCCAACTCACGATGAAATTCCATTATTTCGTTACGGCAGAAATCACTCCAAACAAGCAGTTCCTGCGCAGTGACGTTGTCATAATTAATGATGTCGATAGGGCGTTCATGGCGATAACGGTGATAGAGGCCGTGCTGTAGTGAATAGGTCTTGATGTCCCGCTGCCGGCACATATTGACTAGAAAGCACTCCGGAATATTGGCGCTGTTGTAGCTTACCACGGAGGTTAATCGGTCGAGTATTTTTGCCTCTTTTATAGCTTTTACATGTTTTATGCTGTGGCAGAGTGCGCAAAAGATATAAATGCGCTCGAGTAGTGATTGTTTGCACTGAAGTGTGATCCTCAGTGCCGCACCCATGGCTCTCCAATCCAAAGACTTGCAGGAGTCTTTCTTGATGTCAGGGAGGAAGTTGATGTTTAGCTTTTTCTTCCGGGAAATTTCCTTGGCGATGCTCAGTGCGAGTTGCGCTTGATCCTCTCTGTCGCAATGCCAGATAAAAGCGTCCCCCTTTAACGTATCCCGGCAGCTGTACCGCGGAGTGAGCGTGATCAACTTGAGAGCGCGGCGGATTTTCTTTCTAACGGGTCGGTGATCGAAGAAAATATGCGCCAGCAATGCCGCGGTTGGGTTACAAATGTCGTATCCGCCATGGCTGGCGAGTCTTAAGTTTTCTTTTGTCTTGGCGTAAAGTTCGTACATGATGCAAAGGTTCCTGCCATCGCTGCGCTGCAAGCGTCACGCGTCAATAAGATTCATAATATAAAAGGGCTTAGGTGTGGGGAAGTTGGTTGTTTTTCAAAAAGATGATTTAGGGCAGAGTCAGATTCGGGCGTTGACCCAGGTGTTTCAAGGACTGGTCGATTTCTCGCCGGGCAGGGCCGTTGCCAAGATTCATGGTGAGGACGGGGCGGTCTTCGTCAAGCGCTATCGTAGGTCAATGAAGCCTTGGTGGAAGAGACTCTTTCGCAAGCCATACCATTCTCCACTGTTTGACGAGGCGACCGTCTTAGCCAAGCTGCATGAGCTTCGTTATCCGTCTCCCGAGCCCCTCATGTATACCGAGTCCCATCGTCCCGGCTTCCACGAGAGCTTGCTGTTGACTCGCCACCTTCCGGGAGTGCCATTGGCCACCCTCGCCGGCCAGGAATTGCGGTCGGGTGCGTGCCTGTCGCTAGCGCTCTTGGGGCGTTTGCATGCCCTCGGTATCGCTCATGGCGATTGCAATCCGTATAACTTTTTGATTGACACGGAAGCCTATGTGCTGGATTTCGAACGCTCAGTGGCGTTTACGGAAGCCGGAGGCATCGAGGATTTCAAGAAGATTATGTTGCGCCTACGTGCCTTGGGTTTAGGCAACTCGGACATGAACGCAGCCGCCACAGCCTATCTCGATAACGCAGGTGTAGCGACATTCGATGCGCATGCACTGCTAGCGGAGTGGCGTGACGAAGTCCTCCTGGTAAAGCCGACGAGATGGCGGCCGCCTCAGGAACTGCACCTGCCTCGGTAGGGCTGGGCGACCGAGGCTGTTCATTGGAAAATGAGGCATGGGGCACTGGCCCTCATTTAATTTGGCTGCCGGGGTCCGAGTGATACACTTGCGTGCTTCGCTCCAGAGCCAGTGTCTCATGTCTGATCCTCGCGTTAATCAGTCCTCCCTCTCCAGCTTCAAGCTCTACATGCGCTTGCTGAGCTACATGAAGCGCTACTGGCTGATGTTCGGGGTCAGCATGGTCGGCTACATCATCTTTGCGTCGACTCAGCCGATGTTGGCCGGTCTGCTCAAGTATTTTGTCGACGGTTTGGCCGACCCGCAGGCGGCTGCGGTCGATCTGCCGCTAGCGGGCGACGTCCACCTGCTTTACGGGGTGCCGCTCGCGCTTCTGATGATCACCGTCTGGCAGGGGATAGGGTCCTTTCTCGGTGGCTACTATCTCGCTCGCGTGTCGCTCGGTCTGGTGCAGGATCTTCGTATCGCGTTATTCAACAATCTGCTGACGCTGCCTAACCGTTACTTCGACAACCATGCCACGGGTTATCTGATTTCCCGCATCACCTACAACGTGGGCTCCGTCACCGGAGCCGCGACGGATGCCTTGAAGGTGATGGTGCGGGAGGGGCTGACGGTCGTTTTCCTGTTCGGATATCTGCTGTGGATGAACTGGAAGCTGACCATGGTGATGGTGGCGATCCTGCCGTTGATCGCACTGATGGTGAAGAGCGCGAGCAAGAAGTTCCGCAGCCAAAGCCGCAAGATTCAGAGCGCCATGGGCGAGCTGACCCATGTGTCGTCGGAAACCATTCAGAATTATCGAGTGGTACGCAGCTTCGGCGGTGAACGCTATGAACGCGAGCGCTTCCGCGAGGCGAGCGAGGACAGTACGCGCAAACAGCTGCGTATGACCCGCACCAGCGCAATCTATACCCCGACTCTGCAGCTGGTGAACTACGCCGCCATGGCATTCCTGATGTTCCTGGTGCTCTTTCTGCGTGGGGATGCGAGCGTGGGTGATCTGGTGGCCTATATCACGGCGGCCGGATTGCTGCCCAAGCCGATCCGTCAGCTGTCCGAAGTTAGCTCGACGATTCAGAAGGGGCTGGCCGGCGCGGAAAGCATCTTCGAGCAGCTAGATGAAACGCCAGAGCCCGACTCTGGAACTGTCGAAAAGGGTGACGTGCGCGGAACGCTCGAGGTGCGCAATCTCAGCTTCGTCTATCCGGGCACCGAGAAGGTCGTTCTGCAGGACATCAGTTTCAGTGTGGAGCCGGGGCAGATGGTCGCTCTGGTCGGCCGTTCCGGCAGCGGCAAGTCGACCTTGGCCAACCTGATACCCCGCTTCTACCAGCACACGGATGGCCAGATCCTGCTCGATGGAACCCCGGTCGAAGACTATCGCGCCGAGAACCTGCGTAAGCACATCGCTCTGGTGACGCAGCAGGTATCACTGTTCAACGACACGGTGCGCAACAACATCGCCTACGGAGATCTGCGCGATCTGCCGCGGGAGGCCATCGAGCAAGCGGCCCAGTCGGCCTATGCCAGCGAATTCATTGACCGCCTGCCGCAGGGCTTCGATACCGTCGTGGGCGAAAATGGCGTGATGCTCTCGGGCGGTCAGCGCCAGCGGCTGGCTATCGCACGTGCCCTGCTTAAGAGTGCGCCGCTGTTGATTCTGGACGAGGCGACCTCGGCCTTGGATACGGAGTCCGAGCGCTATATCCAGAGTGCGCTGGATACCGTCATGGAAGGGCGCACCACGCTGGTTATTGCGCACCGGCTGTCGACCATCGAGAAGGCGGATCTAATACTGGTGATGGACCAGGGGCGAATCGTCGAGCGCGGTACCCATGGGGAATTGTTGGCGGCAAATGGATACTATGCGCGGCTTCACGCCATGGGGCTGGATGATGAGCAGCCGCCTGTTCAGGCTGACGTCTGAGGCGTCTTTGAATACCGACCTGTTATTGCGTTAAGCGTTAGGTAGCCAATGGCTGATAAGCTGATCAGTGTGGTCATTCCGACTTACAACTACGCCTCTGTGCTGCCGCGAGCGGTAGGGTCGGTGATGGCGCAACTGTCGGATGCCGATGCCGAGTTGCTGGTCATCGACGATGGCTCCACGGATAACACTCGCCAGGTGATTGCCGAGCTGCGGGACCTGTATGGCGACCGCTTCACTGCCCTGCATAGGGAAAACGGCGGTCTGGCCTCGGTGAGAAATCACGGGATAGCTGCTTCTCGTGGCCAGTACCTCGTTTTTCTCGATGCCGACGATGAAATGCTGCCCGGCGCATTGGCTGCCTTGAGTCTTCATATCTCGCAGCAGCCGCACACCAGAATGGTCATCGCCGGTCATCACTCTGTGGCCTTCGACGGGCGAAAGTTCGAACATCCCGTGGGGCAACTGCCCGCTACGCCCGATGCACGTCTAATAGCTTACCTGTTCGACAAGACCCTCTCGCTGTGCAATGGCGCTTGTGCCATGCACCGAGAGGTATTCTCCGCGGGGGTGTACCCGGAGCGTATTCGTAATGCCGAGGACATCCCGGTGTTCGCGCAGGTGCTGGCACGTTTCCCCTGCACGGTGCTGAATGCGCCGATGGCGGCGATCTACAAGCATCCCACTAGCTTGCGGCGCAATCTCGACTACGCGCGGCAAACCGGCGTCGAGCTGGTCGATGAGGTGTTTTCGGAACGGCGGATGCCGGCAGATCACCAGCACCTGCGGCGTCGCTATCACGCTCAGCGTTGCCTCTCGCTCTTTCGCCTGTTCAGCACTGCGGAGCGCAACGCAGAGGCGATGAAGTTCTTTCGTGACGCCCTGAAAGCGGATCCCCGGGTGCTGCTGCGCTGGACTTACACACGTAAAGCGCTACGCATATTGCTGGGCTTGCGGAGCCGGAGGCGGCCCTCATGACGCGCCGTTTCAAAGTGCTGCAGCTGCAGAATCGCTACAACGTCAGCGCCGCCGACCTGGCCGAGCAGATCGTCAAGGCGCTGCCTGGCGAGCGATATGAAGTCACCACCGCCTTCCTGCGCGGGCGCCCCTCGGCCGATGAACCGCACAGTTGTGCGCCTCGTTCCGTGTATTTCGGCTTCAGCCAGGCGGCGACCAAGGGCATGCGTCTCAGAGTGCTGTGGGCGCTATACCGGCACTGTCGGGAAAACGATTACGATCTTGTGATCGGGCATCGTTTCAAGCCTATCAACCTGCTCATGCTGCTGAACCGGGTCTTGAGATTCCCCGCCTGCGTCGGTGTATTGCATGGCCTGGGCGAGTTTGACCGTCGCTATCGCCAATGGGTGACGCGAGGTCTGTTGACCGGGCAGTGGCGCTTCGTCGGTGTTTCCCGGGCGGTCAGGGAAGATCTGCTTGGTTCCAGCTGTGGAATGGAGCCGGGCAATACGGTCCAGATCAACAACGCCATCGATATCGAGCGGTCCGAGGCGTTGCAGCTGGACCGCGGCGAGGCCCGTGCGCGCTTGGGGCTGGAGGCATCCGCGTTGATCGTCGGCACCATAGGCCGCCTCGTGCCGGTCAAGGGGCATATCTACCTGCTGGAGGCGTTTGCCCGCCTGAAGCAGGAGTTCCCGGCGGCACAGCTCGTTATCATCGGTGACGGAAGATGCCGCGCCGAATTGCAAGCCTGCATCGACCAGCAAGGGCTGCAGGGCCGCGTACACCTGCCGGGTACACTGGATGACGCCCTGCAATACGTGAAGGCTTTCGATATCTTCATCATGCCGTCGCTGAGTGAAGGGCTGCCGCTTGCGCTGCTGGAGGGTATGAGTGGCCGACTCCCGGTCATGGGGGCATCCATCGATAGCCTGAAGCCGATCCTCCAGGATTGTGGCGGCCTGATGTTCGAGCCTGCCGACGTTCCCTCGCTGGAGCGGCAGCTGCGCAACATGCTCGGCCAGCCTGCCGAGGCGCGCGAGGCGATGGGCCGGCGCGCATACGACTATCTGCGCGGTTCACATGCGGTCGAAGATTTCCGGCGGCATTATCGCGAGCTGATCGAGCGGATGCTGGAGCGCCGTGATGTCTGACCAACCTCTGGTCAGCGTGATCATCGCCTCATATAACCATGCTCCCTACATCGAAGCGGCGATCGAGAGCGTCCTGTCTCAAGCCTACGCACCGATAGAGCTGCTGGTGGTCGACGATGGCTCCACGGACGACAGCGTCGCACGTATCCAGGCGCTGCAGCGCACGCACGGTTTTGACTTCCGGACCCAGGCCAACCAGGGGCTTGCACGTACGCTCAACGATTGCATCGCTCGCTCGCGCGGCAGCCTGATTGCGCCATTCGGTTCCGACGACGTGATGCTGCCCGGGCGCCTCGCCACCCAGGTGGCCTACATGCGAGACAAGCCGGAGGTCGGCATCTGTGCCGGCAACATCGCCCATATCGACGGTAACGGAGCCTCGCTGTCGAAACGAGACCGTGAGCGAGCCTTCCGTCGGCTGGATTTCGATGCCGTGTTTTGCGGCGATCAGGCGGGCGCGCCGGCGCCCACATTGCTCTTTCGGCGTGAGGCGCTTGAGCGGGTCGGCGGCTTCGATCCCAGCATTCGTCTGGAGGATCTGCTGATCGAACTCAAGATTACGCAGGCGGGTTACTTCATCGATGTGTTGCCGGACGTGTTGGCCCAGTATCGCGTGCATGGCGCGAATACCTACAAGAACCGGCGCTTCATGATCGAGACGGTCATGGCGACCTATGCGCGCTTCGCCGACCATCCTGCCTATCCACAGGTCTGTGCGCGCTTTCTGAATTCGATGCTGTTGAAATGCGCTCGCCAGGACAAGCCGCTCGCTCGCGAGCTGTTACGGCAACTTCCCCTGCGCCATTGGAACGCCAAGACGCTACGGGCGCTGGGGCGGTTGCTCTTCGCTTGAGCGCCGAGCGTCAGCTTTCGAGTTGTCTTAGCGAGCTTAGACCGAGTGCTTTCTGAGGCCAGGCTCGGCTGCACAGGCGTCAAGGGATTTTGATCGCCTGCAGCGCGCGCTCGAGCCTGTCCGCAAATATATCGCCGCAGCGTTGCCGATAGCCGGCCAGGAGCGCCGCTCTGTGCTGTTCGGCCAGCCAGCTCCGGTCTTCCGCATAGCGCAGCATGTGCTGAAGGTTGCGTGCGCGCTTCCAGTGGGAGAGCGCTTGCTTGCCGATCTGCATGTCGGACAGGTCGATCAATCCCAGCCTGTCATCTGGAAGGATGAGCACATTGCCCAGGTGCAGCGAGCGGAAATAGATGCCCTTCTCGTGCAATTCGCCGAGGAATGAGCCGAATCGTTGTACTTCCTGCTGGCGTTCGACTGCGGCAAGCGTCTTCCAGTGCTGGCGCAGTGTTTTGCCTGGCAGTGGACGGTAGCGGACGGCATTGAGTTGTCGTGCTGGAATGACCAGCAGGTCGGTGATGGCCGGCGCGACAAAACCCAGCGTTTGCAGCCGCTGCGCATTACGTGCGAACAGCTTGGCGGGCAGCGCCCAGAGTGCCGACGAAAGCAGGCGCTTGCGGCGATAGAGCTTGAGGAAGTCGCCATCCTTGAGGCGTGCCACCTTGACGCCGTAACCGTCTTGCTCGATCACCTCCGAGCCTTCGAGAAGGCTGTCGAGGTCCTTGTCGCGCAGCGTCCTCATCGCTCTGCGAGGCCTCTATGACTGATCGACAGTGCGGCGATCAACGACAGGGGAATCCAGATGATGAACCAGCTTTCATTGGGGCGGGCCAGGAAGTTGCTGCCCTCCGTCAACCCGGCGGCCAATCCGTAGATCAGCAAGGCCGACGCGATCTGGAAGCGGGGTAGGTGACGCTGGCGATAGCAGCGCCAGAGGCTGAGCAGGTGCATGCTCAGCCAGGCGATCAGGCCGACTATCCCGAGCTCCAGGAGCACTGCCAGTTCGACGTTGTGGGGGTCGGTCAGGGGAGTGTGCCCCGGCACATCGAATACGAAGCGGCTGTCATAGCCATGCCCGATCCAGAATGCCTCGAGGGCCTGACGCAGCGCGTCCGTCCAGAGCTCCGGACGGAACGAGACGCCACGCTGCAGCAGCCAGTCCGGTGCGAGCACAACGACGAGCGCGGTCACGGCAGCCAGCGCGCCTATCAATACCCGGCCTCGCTGCCAGGAGAAAAAAGTCAGCCAGCCGCAGACGATCACTAGGGCCATCAGCGAGGTGCGGGATCCTGTCGCCAGGCAGGCGGCGAGCAGGGGCGCCGCCAACAGCAGCGGGAGCCATTGTCGTTGCTCGTTTCGGCTGGCCCAGCTCGCCACCCAGAACGTCAGAAAGAAGCCGAACACGTGGGAGCTCAACAGGGAATTGCGCAATGCTCCCCCGCCGACCATGCGCACGCTCGGCGATGTCCACAGGTGGTAGGTCACGTTGATGAGCGCTGCCAGACTGGCGGCAATGGCGGCAAAGCGCAGCGCTTTCATCAGCAGCGCCTGGTCGCGCAGGGCGATCAATGTGCAGGATGCGATGGCCATGAATACATAGAGCGGCCGCTTTGCCAGGCTGGTGAGGCTGGAGTCGGAGGTCGTCCAGGTCAGACTCAGCAGCAACCAGGCGGCGAGGCCCAGGTAGGCGAGCACGATGGGCTCACGCAGCATTTCCCCCAGCACCCTGGGCGCGAGAATCATGGCCAGCAGAGCCGGGGCGGCCATGGCGGCGTAGTACACCTTGGTGTGGGCGCTGGGGTTCGGAAGCCAGAACAGCCCGGTCAAAAGCAGGAAGTAGCCGAGCGTGAGCCAGCGCATGCTGATGAAGTCGCTTAGCGGCGCATAGAGAGAGGGCAGGCGATGACTCGATGGATAGTGCATTACTGAGACTGGGCCAGATATCGGAGGGGGGATTCTAAAGGCAATCGCCGCCGAGCGGCAGTAACCGCTGTTGCGTGGCTTGATATCTGGCGCCAGGCGCGGCCGGGCTGACTCGGCTGCCGGCCCGACATGCTATGATCCGCGGCGATTTTGCCGCTCCCCTGCCGAGAGTTCTGTGTCCATGAAGCTGTCCATGCCCCGTTACGACCAAGCCCCCGTTCTGGTGGTGGGCGATGTGATGCTTGATCGCTACTGGCATGGCGGCACCTCGCGCATCTCCCCCGAGGCGCCGGTGCCGGTGGTCAAGGTCGAGCAGATCGAGGATCGCCCGGGTGGCGCCGCCAACGTCGCGCTGAACATCGCCGCGCTCGGCGCGCCGGCGCAGCTGGTCGGGGTGACCGGCGAAGACGAAGCCGCCGACAGCCTCACCGACAGTCTCAACGCCGCCGGTGTGAGTGCCCACTTCCAGCGCATCGACACCCAGCCGACCATCGTCAAGCTGCGCGTCATGAGCCGCCACCAGCAACTGCTGCGCATGGACTTCGAGGAGCCCTTCGCCACCGACGCCGAGGCCCTGGCCCGCGAGGTCGACGGTCTGCTCGCCGGGGTCAAGGTGATGGTGCTGTCCGACTACGGCAAGGGCGCGCTGAAGAACCACCAGGCGCTGATCCAGCTGGCCCGCGCCAAGGGCATCCCGGTGCTGGCCGATCCCAAGGGCAAGGACTTCTCCATCTACCGCGGCGCCAGCCTGATCACCCCCAACCTCAACGAATTCGAGACCATCGTCGGCCACTGCGCCGACGAGGCCGAGTTGGTGGCCAAGGGCGCCGAGCTGATGCGCGAGCTGGAGCTGGGCGCGCTGCTTGTGACCCGCGGCGAGCACGGCATGACCTTGCTGCGCCCGGACTATGCACCGCTGCACCTGCCGGCCCGTGCCCGTGAGGTGTTCGACGTGACCGGCGCTGGCGACACGGTGATCTCCACCCTGGCCGCCTCCATCGCCGCCGGCGAGGAGCTGCCGCAGGCCGTGGCCCTGGCCAACCTGGCCGCCGGCATCGTCGTCGGCAAGCTGGGCACCGCCGCCATCAGCGCCCCCGAGCTGCGCCGCGCGGTGCAGCGCGAGCAGGGTTCCGAGCGTGGCGTGCTGGGCCTCGAACAGCTGCTGGTGGCCATCGAGGACGCCCGCGCCCACGGCGAGAAGATCGTCTTCACCAACGGCTGCTTCGACATCCTGCATGCCGGCCACGTGACCTATCTGGAGCAGGCCCGCGCCCAGGGCGATCGCCTGGTGCTCGCGGTCAACGACGATGCCTCGGTATCGCGCCTCAAGGGCCCGGGCCGACCGATCAATTCGGTGGACCGGCGTATGGCCGTGCTCGCCGGCCTCGGCGCGGTGGACTGGGTGGTGAGCTTCAGCGAAGACACTCCGGAGAACCTGCTGCGCGCGGTACGCCCAGACGTGCTGGTCAAGGGCGGCGACTACGGCATCGACCAGGTGGTCGGCGCCAACATCGTCCGCGCCTACGGCGGCGAAGTGCGGGTGCTCGGCCTGGTGGAAAACAGCTCGACCACCGCCATCGTCGAGAAGATCCGCAGCAAGTGATGCCCGCGGCCGCCCTGCGGCGGCCGCTTCCCCTCAGCCGACCAGGCGGCCGGGTTCTCTCTCCGCCTGGTTCAGGCGCGCCAGCCAGTCCCGCCAGCGGATGCGCTCGTCGCGTACCAGCCAGCCGTCCTGCGCGGCGAAACTCTCCGATAGCCACAGGCCGCGGGTGCTGATCGGCGTCAGCTCGCCGCGGCGCAGGGTGAGCAATTCGCCGCTCGGCTTGCCCTGGTTCAGCGGCAACAGGTAGATGTCCGGACGGCGCCGCTCCAGGCAGGCCACCAGCTCCTCGCCCTCCAGGCGTTCGTCGACATGGAACAGGCTGGGCTTGCGGCAATCGGCTGGCAATTCCAGGCGCAGGTCGTAGACCAGTTGCAGCGAGGCGGTGGGCAGATGCACGTAGGCGCGCGGGCGTTCCATCAGCATCAGGTTGCCGCACTGCACCGGACGCGCGGAGCCGGACAGCGGGCTCAGGCGAAAATGGCTGCCCTCGCGGTAGCGCAGCGGGTAGGGCGTCGGCAGCCAGGTGTCGGCGTAGCGGCCGCCGAGCCAGAAATCGCCGTCGCTCTCGATCAGGCATTCCTCGGCGACCTCCTGGATGGCAGTGAGCAGCGGCAGGTTCAGTTCGTGGGCCGGCACGTAGCCCGAGATCAGCTTGAGCACGGTGTCGCCACGGTCCGGGCGTTGCTGGCGCACCACCACCCAGTGATCGCGGCCCTGCCAGGCCAGGGTCAGGCGTACCGAGACACCGAGGTTGGCCAGCTCCAGAGCGAAGCGCTGGCCGTCGGCAACCTGCACCGGCCGGCGCCGCTCGAGCATCTGGGTGAAATTCAACGGCAGGCCGAGGCCGCGGTAATTCAGTCCGTCCGCCGTGGCTTCCACGTACAGCGGCAGGGTCTTGAAGTTGCCTGGGGCCTTGCGGGCCAGCAGTCTCGACATGTCGGCTCCTCGTTCGGCAGCGCTGGGCTGCATCGGATGGGCGGGTACGCGGTCAGGTTCAGACCGCGGTCGGAGCCTTGCAGTTTAGCCGCGGATCACCGCGGCGGCGGCGGCCGCGTTTGCCGCCAGATGTTGCGGATTGATGGTGCCGACAATGGCGGCGCCGACGCCCGGGTGGCCGAACACCAGCTCGAGGCTGGCGCGCACCGGATCTTCCCCTACCAGCACCGCATGCCCGCTGGCCAGCGCTTTCTTGATCAGGATGCCCTTGCCGTGGTCCGCGGCGTGGTCGAGCACCGGCTTCTCGCCGCGCTCGGCCAGGTTGTAGGTGACCATGGCGCAGTCGCCGCGCTCGAGCGCCAGCAGGCCGCCTTCCACGGTCTTGCCGGACAGGCCGAAGGCGAGGATCTTGCCCTCGCGCTTGAGCTCGGCCAGGGTCTCGTACACGCCGCTGTCACGCAGGATGGCCACGTCGTTGCCGTCCGAGTGCACCAGCACCAGTTCGATGCGGTCAGTCTCCAGGCGCTTCAGGCTGCGCTCGACCGACAGGCGGGTGTGCGCCGGCGAGAAGTCGAAACGCGACAGACCGCCCTCGAATTCCTCGCCGACCTTACTGACGATCACCCAGTCCTCGCGCTGGCCGCGCAGCAGCGGGCCCAGGCGCTGCTCACTGACGCCGTAGGCCGGCGCCGTGTCGATCAGGTTGATGCCCAGGTCGCGGGCCTGATGGAGCAGGGCGCGGGCGGCGGCGTCATCGGGGATGGTGAAGCCGTTGGGGTATTTCACGCCCTGATCGCGGCCTAGCTTGACGGTGCCGAGGCCCAGCGGCGAGACGATCAGGCCCGTGTCGCCCAGCGGGCGATGCAGGTCTTGCAGGCTCACGGCAGCAGTTCCTCCCACACCGGCTCGCCCAATGGCGGGCGCGGCAGCTCGGGCAACGGAGCGTGTGTGCCTGGGGCGATGCCGTCGCGCTCGAGCGCGGCGATGACCCGGTCGGCAAAGTCCGGCGACAGCGCCAGCTTGGTCGGCCAGCCCACCAGCAGGCGGCCCTGTTCGGCCAAGAAGGCGTTATCCGGGCGCACCAGGCCGGACTGCGCGGGCTCGGCGCGGTCGACGCGCAGGGTTGCCCAGCGGGCATCGGAGAGGCCGATCCAGGGCAGCAATTGTTGTACTTCCTTCTGCGCCGCGGCGATCTGCGCCGCCTCGCTGCGGGCCACGCCATCGGCCTCGGCGATGTCGCCGCCGAGGTACCAGACCCACTGGCCATCGGCGGCCGGGTGGCTGGTCACGGTGATCCGCGGTTTGGGTCCGCCGCCCAGGCAGTGGGCGTATAGCGGCTTGAGGGCCTTGCCCTTGACCAGCACCATGTGCAGCGGGCGCAGCTGCTGGCGGGGTTGTTCCACGCCGAGGGCGGCGAGCAGCTCGGCGTTGCCCTGGCCGGCGCTGAGCACCACGCGGCGGGCGCGGATCTCGCGGCGGTCGACGCGCAGGCCGATCAGCTCGTCGCCTTCGCGCAGCGGCGTGATCTCCCGGCCGGCCAGCAGGCTCTCGCCGGCCAGCTCGGCCAGGCGGGCGATCAGCCCGGGCACGTCGAGCACCAGCTCGGCCAGGCGGTAGACCTTGCCCTTGAATTTCGGATGCTGCAGCGCTGGCGGCAGTTGCTCTCCCTTGACCTGGTCGACCCGGCCGCGCACCGCCTTGCTGGCGAAGAAGCTGGTCAGGTTGCCGGCCAGGCTGCCCGGCGACCATAGGTAGTGGGCCTCGGACAACAGGCGCACGCCGGACAGGTCCAGTTCGCCATGGCCCTCGATGGCCTCGCGCCAGCGCCGCGGCATGTCGGCGATGGCCTCGGAGGCGCCGGTCAATGCGCCGTGCAGGGCGTACTTGGCGCCGCCGTGGATGATGCCCTGGGACTTCAGGCTCTGGCCGCCGCCGAGGCTGCCGCTCTCCACCAGGACGGTGGCGTAGCCGAGCGCGCGCAGGCGGGCGTTGAGCCAGAGGCCGGCGATACCGCCGCCGACGATCAGGATATCGGTGCTGAGGGACTGGGACATGCCGGGGCTCGCTGCGAAACAGGCGCGCAGTATAACCGGCCGCGCTCAGTGGCCGCTGCTGCCGGAGAACAGCTGGATCACCAGTACGCCCGCGATGATCAGGGCCATGCCCAGCAGCGCCGCCAGGTCGAGCTTCTGGCCGTAGACCAGCAGGCCGGCGATGCTGATCAGCACGATGCCCAGGCCCGACCAGATGGCATAGGTCACGCCCACCGGGATGGTCTTCATCACCAGGCTGAGCATCCAGAACGCGATGCCGTAGCCGATCACCACCAAGATCAGCGGCAGCGGCTTGCTGAAGCCGTCCACGGCCTTCAGCGCGGTGGTGGCGATGACTTCGGCGACGATGGCGATGGCCAGGTACAAATAGCCGCTCATGACATGCTCTCCAGGGGATCGGCGCGCATTGTGGCACGCCGGTCGGGTGCCAGGCCCGCGCTGTTGGGGATTGAGCGGAGCCGCGGCGGCGTAGGTGGATCCCCCTTGGCCTGCTAAGCTGCGCGCCCATGAACAGACCGCTCTATACCCTGATCCTGCATCTGGCCCTGCCGTTCATCTTCCTGCGTCTGGCGTGGCGCGCCTGGCGTGCTCCGGCCTACGGGCAGCGCATCGGCGAGCGTTTCGCTGTCGGCCTGCCGGCGTTTTGCCGCGGCGGCATCTGGATTCACGCTGTGTCGTTGGGCGAGAGCATCGCCGCGGCTCCGCTGATCCGTGAGCTACTGGCGGGCCATCCCGAGTTGCCGATCACCGTCACCTGCATGACGCCGACCGGCTCCGAGCGCATCCAGACGCTGTTCGGCGACCGCATCCAGCACTGCTACCTGCCCTACGACCTGCCCTGGGCCTGCGCCCCTTTCATCGAACGCCTGCAGCCGCGGCTGGCGGTGATCATGGAGACCGAGCTGTGGCCCAACCATATTCATGCCTGCCATAAGCGCGGCATTCCCGTGGCGCTGGCCAATGCGCGGCTGTCCGAGCGCTCGGCGCGCGGCTATGCACGTTTCGCCAGGCTGACCGCACCGATGCTGGGTGAGCTGGATCTGATCGCGGTGCAGACCGCCGCTGAGGCCGAGCGCTTCCGTCGGCTGGGTGCGCGGTCCGATTGTGTCGAGGTGACGGGCTCGATCAAGTTCGACCTGAGCGTAGACGCCGCGCTGCCGCGCAGCGCAGCCGAGCTGCGCGCCTCCTGGGGCGCACAGCAGCGGCCGGTATGGATCGCCGCCAGCACCCATCTGGGCGAGGACGAAGTGGTGCTCGCGGCCCATCGCCAGTTGCTCGCCGAGCGGCCGGATGCATTGCTTATTCTGGTGCCGCGCCATCCCGAGCGCTTCGAGCAGGCCGTCGAGTCGAGCCGACGCGAGGGCTTCGCCACGCTGCGCCGCTCCACCGGCGAGGCGGTGACGGCGGATACCCAGGTGCTGGTCGGCGATACCCTCGGCGAGCTGCTGTTCCTCTACGCGTTGGCCGACCTGGCCTTCGTCGGTGGCAGCCTGATTGCCAACGGCGGACATAACCTGCTGGAGCCGGCGGCGCTGGGCAAGCCGTTGCTCACCGGCCCGCACCTGTTCAACTTTCTCGAAATCGCTGCCCAGCTGCGTGGCGCCGGCGATCTGCTGGAGGTCGAGGATGCGGCGCAGCTGCACGCGGGGCTGCGCCTGCTGTTCGCCGACCCGGCCGAGGCGGCACGGCGGGCCGATGCCGGGCTGGGTGTACTGCGCGCCAATCAGGGCGCCCTGGCGCGCCTGCTCGCCGGTCTAGAGCGCCTGCTGGCGCGGGCGTAGCAATCCGCGCAGGGCCATGCCGCCGAGAGCCAGCGCCAGGCAGGGCAGCCAGACCCAGCGGGCCTCCGACGCCAGCACTTCGAGCCCGCGCTGGCTGAAGAAGCCATGAATGAAGGGCGAGACCTCGATCGGCCGCCAGGGCAGGAAGTGGCGCTGCTCGCTCCACGGCCATAGCCAGACCACGCCGAGGCCGCCGTCGGTGGCCGCGTCCAGCAGGCTGTGCGAGGCGGTGGCCAGTGCGATCCAGCAGAAGGCCCTGAGCGGGCCGCAGCGCAGCAGCCGGCAGGCGAGCGCTCCCAGGACGCCGCAGCATCCGGCGAACAGCAGCGAATGGCTGAAACCGCGGTGGCCGAAGGCGTCGGCGTAGGCGATGCCGAACTTGAAGGCCAGCATGTCGGCGTCGGGCAGCAGGGCGAGCAGGAAACCGGCCAGCAGCAGGCGCGGCGGAATCACCCGCGGCCCGAGTGCCAATCCAAGCGCCAGGATCGGCAGCGGGTGGGTGATCAGCGTGGTCACGTGTGTTCGTGCATGCGCGCCAGCTGGCGCTCCAGCAGCGAGGGATAAGGCTCGAGCAGGCGCTCGACGCAGCTGGCGCCCTCGGGGCTGGCGATGGCGCGGATGCGCGCGCACTTACGCAGCAGCGGGTCGTCGGCGACGCTGCGCTGCACCAGCAGCAGATTGCGGCTGTGCTGGGCCAGGGCCAGCGCGTCCTGGGCCGCTTCACTGAGCAGTAGTTCGGCGTGGCTCGGGCTGATCTCGTCGTCGGTGCGGGTCAGGCCCAGTTGCAACTGGAGGGTGATACCGCTGTCGGCCACCTCGATCTGCAGGGCGTGGCCGAGGGCGCGCATCAGCTCGCCGCAGCACAGGGCATGGGTCAGGTAGTCGTCGCCGCTCTGCTCGCTGCTGAAGAGCATCAGGCTGCTGCCGTCGCTGAGGGTGAACAGCTTGCCCTGGTACAGCGCGGCGGCGCGTTCCAGGCAGTCGCGGTAACGCTGCAGCAGCTCCAGCAGGCGGGCGCGCGGCAGGTGGCGCAGCTGTTCCTGGGCGCCAAGCTGGATGGCCAGCACCGCGCTGCTGACGGCCTGCTCGGGCTGCGACGGCTGATAGGTCGGCAGCGGCGCAGGCTCGGCGGGAGTCGTTGGCGCTGCGACTTCGCTGTGCAGATCGCGGACCTCGGCGAACGGATCGTCCTCGTCATGCGGCGGTGTGGGCGTCGTACGCGGCGCGGGTTCGTCGAACGCGTCGTCGTCATCCGGCTCGGCGCGCAGCCCGGCGGCGTCGAATGTGGCCTCGCGGTCGTCGTGCTCGCCGTCGAATTCGAGGTCGGCGTACTCGTCGTGCTCCTCCAGCTCTTCCGGCTCCAGCTCGGGCTCCGGCTTCGGCGGCACCAGACGGGATTGCAGTTGGCGGGCCAGATCACCGATTTCGTCCTGGCGGCCGGCGCCGGGAGCGGGGTCGTCCGGATCGCGCAGCCAGACGCGCAGCTGCAGCAGTGGCGTGGAGATGTGTCGGCCCAGGCGCAGGCTCAGAGACATGGCCAGCGCTAGCAGGATCAGGCTGAGCAGCCCCATGCTCTGCAGGCTGATGGTCATCGGTTGCTGGAACTGCTGCATGTCCAGGCTGATGCGCAGCTGGCCGGCGATCACTTCCTGGAAGGTGATGGGCGTGGAGTAGAGCCCCTCGTTTTCGCCGAGGATGCTCTGGGTCGGACGCGAGCCGGCCTCGGCGAGGATGCGGTTGTCCACGCTGTAGATGGCCGCATGGGCCACCAGAGGGTTCTTCGCCAGGTTGCTGAGCAGCACGTTGAGGCTGAGGATGTCGTTGGACACCAGCAGCTCGGTGGCCGAGGCGGCGGTCTGCACGGTCAGGCTCTGGCCGAGGGCATCGGCCTGCTGCTGCATGGCCTGCTTGAACTGCATGCCCATCACCCAGGCGTAGATCACCAGTGCGAGGGCGACCAGCAGCAGGCTGTGGCTGGCGATACGCAGGGCGAGCGGCACGCGGCGCTGGCGCAGGGCATTGAACAGCAACAGGAAGAAATTATCGGGCTTGACCTGAACGGGCCGGTTCACAGAGCGCGGCTCTTCTCGACTTGAATTGCCGCGCAGTATAACCAGCGCCCCCAGGCGGGCAAAGCGCCGCCCGTGCGCCGAAGGGCCGGATTAGGGGTAGAATGTGCGCCTTTTCGCCGACCCATTTGTACGCCTGGAGTGAAGCCTTGCGCGAAATCGTCCTGATCAACATCACCGGGGAAGATCGCCCGGGCCTGACCGCGGCCGTCACCGGCGTGCTGGCGCAGGGCGGCGTGAACATCCTCGACATCGGCCAGGCGGTGATCCACGACACCCTCTCGTTCGGCATCCTGGTCGAAATTCCGGACACCGAGCGCGGCTCCTCGGTGCTCAAGGACGTGCTGTTCACCGGCTACAAGCTGGACCAGCAGGTGCGCTTCACCCCGGTGTCCGAGACCGACTACCAGCAGTGGGTCGGCGGCCAGGGCAAGAGCCGCTACATCGTTACCCTGCTGACCCGCAAGGTGACGGCCGAGCAGCTGCAGCGGGTCAGCGCGATCACCGCCAAGTACGGTCTCAACATCGACCATATCGACCGCCTCTCCGGGCGCATGCCGCTGGACATGCCGGCCGACGAAGGCAAGGGCTGCATCGAGTTCTCGGTACGTGGCGAGCCGGCGGATGTCGATGCCCTGCGCGCCGAGTTTCTCAGCGTGGCCCAGGAGCTGAACGTCGACATCGCCTTCCAGCGTGACTCGGTGTTCCGCCGCAACCGCCGCCTGGCGGTGTTCGACATGGACTCCACGCTGATCGAGGCGGAGGTCATCGACGAGCTGGCCAAGGCCCATGGCGTGGGCCACAAGGTGTCCGAGATCACCGAGCGCGCGATGCGCGGCGAGCTGGATTTCCGCGCCAGCTTCAAGGAGCGCCTGGCCCTGCTGCAGGGGCTGTCGGAGGGCGTGCTGGAAGAGATCGGCGCCTCCCTGCGCCTGACCGAGGGCGCCGAGGTGCTGTTCGCCGAGCTCAAGCGGCTGGGCTACAAGACCGCCATCCTCTCCGGCGGCTTCACCTACTTCGCCAAGCAACTGCAGGCCAGGCTGGGCATCGACTACGTGTTCGCCAACGAGTTGCAGACCGTCGACGGCAAGGTCACCGGCGTGGCCGTCGAGCCGATCGTCGACGCCCAGCGCAAGGCCGACCTGCTGCGCGAGCTGGCCGAGAAGGAAGGCCTGCGCCTGGAGCAGACCATCGCCGTCGGCGACGGCGCCAATGACCTGCCGATGCTCGGCCTGGCCGGCCTCGGCGTGGCCTTCCGCGCCAAGCCGCTGGTCAAGCAGTCGGCCAAGCAGGCGATCTCCACCTTGGGCCTAGACGGCATTCTTTACCTGCTCGGCTTCCGCGATCGCGACGGTCAGGAGTAGTCGCCTAGCGCACCGAACGAGTGGCCCGGCGGTGCGCATGGCGCGTCCCGGAGGTAACGAAAAAGCCCCGCGATTGCGGGGCTTTTTTCATGGGGATGGATCACTCGTCGCCGGCGGAGAAGTCGTAATCCATCGACTGGCTCGGGCCCTGAAGGTAGTGGCCCTGAATGTAGTTGACCCCGGCCTGCCAGAGGGTGGCCAGCACGCTGGCGCTCTCGACGAAGGGCACGATGGTCAGCTTGGCCTGGGCATGCAGGCTGGCCAGCAGGGTCTTCAACGCCTCCTGGTTGTCCGCGTTGGTCAGGTCCTGGGAGAAGGAGCCGTCCACCTTCACGAAGTCAACGCCGATGTGCTTGAGGGTGTTGAAGGGGTTCAGCGCGCAACCGAACTGGCTCAGGGCGACCTTGCAGTGCAGCTCCGCCAGCCCCTGGGTGAGCGCCTTGGCCTGCTTGAGATAGGCCACGGCGTCGGGCTCGCCGATCTGAAACACCAGCGCATCCGACGGCAGGCGTGCGGCCTTGAGTGCCACGCTGAGCCAGGGCAACAGGGTCTGATCCTGCAGGCTGTTGGCCGACAGGTGCACGAACAGGCGAGTGCTGTGGCCCTTGCTGCGGTGCTCGGCGAGCAGCTTTATCGAGTTGAGGATCACCCAGCGATCGATCTTCTCGGCCAGCCCGGCGTCCTTGGCGGCGCTGAGGAAATCCGCGGCCGGGACCTCTTCGCCCTGTGGATTGAGCAGGCGCAGCAGCACTTCGTAGTGCTCGTCGCTGTCGCCACGCAGGCTGATGATCGGCTGGAACAGCAGGCGGAAGCTGTTGTTCTCCAGGGCCTGCTGGATCATCGCCACCAGGCTGCCGCGGTTGGCGGCGGCGGCGAGTTCGTCGGCCGGGTTGTAGACCTTGATCGCGTTGCCATCGAGCTCGTCGGCGCAGCGGTGCGCGCGATCGAGAACTTCCTGGGCCTTGCTGGTCTGCTCGCTGAGGCCGGCGATACCGACCGACAGGGTGGTCTGCACCGTGCGCCCGGCGACGTCGAAGAGATGGCCTTCGACCCTCTTCAGCAACGGCTGCAGCTGTTCCTGCAGCTGCTGCGGCGAAACCTGAGCCAGCAGGGCGGTGAACACGTCGTCGCCGAAGCGAGCCAGCTCGGCATTGTCGCCGAAATGGGCACGCAGCATGTTGGCCAGGTCGGTGAGCAGGATGTCGATGCCGGCCACGCCGACTTCGCCCATGGCCTCGTTGTAGCGGTCGATGCGGATGTAGGCGAGGCTGGAAATCTGGTTGTCGTTGACCGCGCGCTGTGCCGCGCCGTCCATCAGCTCGAGGAAATAGTTGCGGTTGTAGAGGCCGGTGACCAGGTCCTGGCTGCTGATTTCGCGCAGCTTCTCTTCCAGCTCGGCGTTGTCGCTGTCGGCGCGGATCACCACCTGGATGCATGGCTCGCCGTCGTAGGTGGCCGGCGAGAAGGTCATGCGCGCCTGGAAGCGCTGGCCGTCCGGCTTGACGCCGCCGCAGCTGAGCTCGGTGCTGCCTTCGCCGCTGGCGTAGCCCTTGAGGAAATCCTTGAAGCGTACCTGATCGTCGCAGTGGATCAAGTCGATCATCGGCATGCCTTCCAGCTCTTCGGCATCTTCGTAGCCGAACAGCTGCAGGTAGGCGCGGTTGGCATAGATGTGCATGCCGTCGTGGACGTAGGTGATGGCGTCCACCGAGCTGTCCAGCAACAGCTGGCAGCGCTTCTCGGCTTCGCGCAGGGCCACTTCGGCGGCGCGGCGGGAGCGGCGCTCCTCGAGGTTGGCCAGCTCGCGGTTGGCCACCAGTATCAGGCGCTCGTCCTCGCCCTGGGGCAGGGCATCCTGAGCGCCCAGCATCAGGGCTTCGGTGATGGCATCGGAGTCGTTCTCGGCGACCAGCTGGATTACCGGGATGTCCTTGGACTGGCGGCGGATGGCGGTGATCGCCTCGCTCGGCTCGAGGTGCTCGCTCTCGGGCGCGCTGATTAGCAGATCCCAGCTCTGCTGCAGGGCGTCGGCGAGGTTATCGCTGGAGGTGATGCGGTGAACGCGCGTGGCCCGACCGGCATTGCGAAACAGGCTGACCAGACGTTCGGCCTCGTTCTGCGAATCCTCGAGGATCAGCAGGCGTATGGTTTTTTTCTCGATGGCCATTAGGGGATTTTGCTTGGAAAGCGCCGAAGAACGGGCGCAAAAAGGCGACGGATGGTCTGTTCCGGCAATCTACAGCGACTTCCAGAGTGAGTCAAAGTCTTCCTCGCCGCCCTTGCCGGGGGCTTTCGTGGCTGTGACGGAGGTCCCGGTCGCCGCCGGCGCTTCGCCGATCACGCGATATTCGAACTGGCTGAAACTGCCCGTACTGGTCTGTTTGCGGCTGAGCACGGCGCGGGTTTCCTCGCCGTTGTGGTTGATCACCACCTTGTTGCTTTCCTGGAACGGCAGGCGCGGCGTGATCAGCGTCGCTGCCCGGGAGATCACGCGGATTTCCGGCAGCAGCAGGGCGCGCAGATATTGACTGTTCTGCTCGCTCTTGCGCACCAGCTGCACACCGCAGGGCTGGGCGTGAGGGGCGATCAGCTCGATACCCATCTGCGTGCCGCCGCCGCGCACCTGGCGGATCCAGCGCACCACCGCCACGCTCCAGGCCGAGTCGGGGCTGTCCTGCACGCCGAGCAGCTCGCCGGCCTGCAGCTGGGGAGGAACCTCCCTGGGCCAGGTCAGGCAGTAGCCGCCGGGACTGTGGTTGACGATGGCCAGCTCGTGGCTGGGGTAGCTCTCGGTGACTTCCTCGGGCGGCGGATCGCCGGGCTTGGAAGCGGCCTTGTATTGGATCTCTTCCAGCGGCAGACCATATTCCCACTGGCTGTTGCGCTGGGCGTCGAAGGCGTTGGCCCAGACGTCCGGTCCGCTGCCGGCGCCGAGCTTGGCGGCTTTGAACTCGGCGCTGCGCGGCGCTTCTTCCTGCTTGAGGACATCGGCGAACTTGCGCTTGCCGGCCAGGTTGAAATGCAGGGCCGACATGCCGATGCACAGGGTCAGCACGCCGCGGCCGGGGTTGCGCTGGAAGGTGCGCTCGGCGATGTCGCCCCAGGCCGAGGCCAAGTGCTGCAGCAGGTCGACGGTCATGCCTTCCGGTATCGGCAGGCGGCGCGGTTCGGTGCTGTCCGGTGGCAGCAACAGATATTCCTTCAGCGCGTCGACCAGGGCATGCGGGTCGAGGCCGATCAGGCTGTGCAGTTCGTTGTCGCCGAACAGCGACTTGTAGCGCGGAGGGCCGTCCAGTTGCGGGGCGATGGCGAACAGGCTGTTCGGCGAGTCGACGCGCTCCAGTCGGGCCAGGGCGCCCCAGTCTTCCAGCGCCTCCGCCAGGCGGGCGATGCCGCTCTGGCGCATCTGGTTGCAGCGGGCGCAGCCGAGCAGCAGCGCGGCGAGGTAGATCTGTTCCTGGCTGAGGCTCTTGCCGTTGCGCGCCAGGCCGTCGCGCACCTGCACTTGATGCAGGCCGTGCTGACGGGCGAGGCGCGACATCTGATGAAGCTCCAGCCACAGCCCCTCGGGCACCGGGCAGTACAGCTGGCTGGCTCTCACCAGGGGGCCGAGCAGGGCGTGGCTGGCACGCTGCAGGGAGACGGCCAGCAGCTGGGTGCGGTCCTTGGTAAGGCGCGGCAGTTCCTGGAGGATGATCAGCTTGTAGCCGATCGCCATGTGGTTCTGCAGCGCCTGGCACAGGTTGGCGACCTTGCGCGGGCGCTCGTCGAGGACGATGGACTGGTTGAGGAAGTGTCGCTCAAGGTGGGTGCAGACGAAGTGCACCTCGGGGCGCAGCAGCTCCATGAGCTGCAGGCGGTTGTCGCTGGGGGTGATCAGCTGATTCAGTTCGATCAGGCCCTGGTACAGCTGGCGCGCCGTCTCGCCGATGTTGGCCTTGGGCAGGCCGGCGATCCAGCGTTTCACGTCACGGGGAGTGGCCTCGCAGAAGGACAGGCCCTGGCGGTCGGGGGTAGGTGCGCGCAGGAGCAGGTGAGGGCTCTGTTTATCCATACCGGGAGGAAAGTCCGTAGCAGGCGGAAGGCGACCCTTCGCCGGGTGTTTTCGGAACTCTAGCAGCATCGCAGCGGAGCCGCAGCCTTGCCGCCGGCAAATGCGGAGTCATGCCGATTAGGACTCCGCGGCCCGCTGGACGTTCCTTCCGCGGGCCGCAGGTGGCGGGTTCAGACCCGCGCCGAACCCATGTTCTGGCCCATGCGTACCGGGCTGCCGGCGACCAGCTCCTCGGCCCACCGCACCTGTTGCGGCCCGAACAGAACGATGGCGGTGGAGCCGAGCTTGAAACGGCCCAGCTCGGCACCCTTGGCCAGCTCGATGGCGCCGCGGGCAGCCTCGTCGTAGCGAGTGGTCTTCAGCTCGCGCTTCGGTGGGGTCACCAGGCCGGCCCAGACCGTCTCGATGCTGGCGACGATCATGGCGCCGACCAGCACCACGGCCATCGGCCCGCGTTCGGTGTCGAACAGGCAGACCACCCGCTCGTTGCGGGCGAACAGTTCGGGCACGTTCTCCGCGGTGGTCTGGTTGACCGAGAACAGGCGGCCCGGCACATAGACCATCTCGCGCAGGGTGCCCGCCAGCGGCATGTGCACGCGGTGGTAGTCCTTCGGCGACAGGTAGACGGTGGCGAAGTCGCCACCCATGAACGGTGCGGCGCGCTCGGCATCGCCGCCGAGCAGCTCCAGCACGCTGAAGCTGTGCCCCTTGGCCTGGAAGCAGCGACCCTGCTCGATCGGCCCGAGCTGGCTGACCGCGCCGTCGGCCGGGCAGAGGATGGCGCCGGGCGTTTCGTCCAGCGGGCGGGCGCCGTCCTTCAGGGCACGCGTGAAGAAGGCGTTGAAGTGCTCGTAGGCGGTGAGCTCTTCCACCTGCGCCTCGGCCATGTTGACCTGGTACTGCCTGGCGAACCAGCCGATCAGGCGGTCCTTGAACCAGGCCGCGCGGCAATCGGCGGCAAAGCCGATCAGGCGCGACAGCAGGTGGTGCGGCAGCAGGTACTGGCTGAGGATAAACAGGCGCTCTTTCATCGGGGTTCCTTGCATCAATATTCGATCGGGGTGTCGGGCAGATTGCCCCACTCGGACCAGGAGCCGGCGTAGGCCCTGACCCGCGGATAGCCCAGCGCCTTGGCCACCACGTAGGTGAAGCCGGAGCGGCGATGGGTTTGGCAATGGGTGATCACTTCCTTGTCCTTGGTGATGCCGAGGCCTTCCAGGACCTCGGCCATGTCGGCGCGGATGCGCAGGCCGCGCTGCGGGTCCATGCCGGCGGTCCACTCGAAGTTGACCGCGCCGGGCACGTGACCGCCACGGGCGGAGAGGAGTTTCTCGCCGCGGAATTCCTCGGGCCCGCGGGCATCCCATACCGCCAGGTCCGCCGCGCCGAGGCGGTTCTGCAAATACTCGCGGCTGGCGGTGGGTTCGTCTTGCAGGACCAGGTCCACACTGCCGGAGATCGGCGCCGGAACATCACGGCTTAGCGTGCGGCCCTCGCCCATCCAGGCCTGTAGTCCGCCATTGAGGAAGTGATAGCGCGGGTGGCCGATCACGTCGAGCAGCCAGATGAAGCGGCCGGCCCAGCCGCCGCCCTCGTCGTCGTAGACCACGTAGACCGCCTCGGGGCGATGGCCGAGGTCGGCGAACAGGGTTTCGAGCTGCGCCTTGTCCGGCAGCAGACCGGGGGCTGGCGGCTGGCCCCACTGGGTGCGCTTGCTGTCGACCCAGCGGGCACCCGGCAGGTGGCCCTCGGCGTAGCGGGCGGCCGGGCTGAGGTCGACCAGGATCAACTCGGGGGCCTGCAGGCGAGAGGCCAGCTCGGCTGGCTCGATCACCAGCGGCAGGCCGGAGAAGACGGACATGCAGAGTCTCCGGGGCGGGATCAAAGGGGCGATTGTATCAGCTGCCCCGGCGGGCGAAGCCGGCCAGCGCGCGCTCGATGCATTGCACGGTTTTGCCGAACACCGGCAGGGTCGTCTCGTTGAGTTCGCCGCCGCCCTGGTCGACCACCAAGAGCATCGCCACCCGGCCGTTGCTGGCGATCGAGCGCAGGATCAGGTGCTCGCCGGCGAACAGCGCCTTCAGGCTGCCAGGCAGCAGTGCCGAGACCTGCGCCAGGTTGGCCGGGCTCAGGCGCAGTTGCCCGGGTTCGGCGAGCAGGCGGCGCAGCACCTGGCTCTGGGCCGGGTCCAGGCGCAGATTCGCCGCGCCCTCGGCCAGCCCCAGTGCTTGCTGCGCCTGCAGACGCGTGTGGTTGCGGTCGGCCAGCAGCACCAGCACACGCCGCATGCCGGCGCACTTGAGCGCCAGACTGGCGCACTCGGTGAGCTGCACCACGTTGGCGAAGGCCGAGGGCTGCGCCAGCAGGCGCGTGCACTGTTCCTTCCACTGGCGGACCGTGTCGGCGTTCGGCGGCGCGGCCGGCTTCGGCGCCTGCAGCAGCTTGAGGCGGCAGGCATCCCAGGGCCACAGCAGCGCTTCGGCCGGGTGCCACAGCCCTGGTTGCTGGTGCTGGCGGGCGCTTAGCGCGGCCTGCTGGTGAATCAGCTGCTGCAGCTCCGGTATTGCCGTGTGCAGGTAGAGCCCGGCGAGGCGCTGCCAGCGCAGGTGGTGCTCGCAGCTCCAGTTGTGGTGGCTGGACAGCGCCAGACCGTTGGCCAGCAGCACGCTGTTGCCCGGCTGGGTCAGCCAGCGCTGCAGGGTCGGGTCGGCGTCCAGCTGCTGTTGCTGGTGCAACGGGTGTTCGTTGTCGCGGGCGATATGCAGAGCCTTGACCAGCAGGCGGCGGTCTTCGACCAGCAGGCGGTAGCCCTGGATGATCCATTCCGGCAGGCGCCAGTGCCGCGCCAGCGCCAGGCACAGCTGCAGCAGCGGTACGCCGAGCAGCTCGCGTTCGACCTTGCTGGCCGGTTCGCCCTGGCCCAGCACCCGGCGTTCCCAGGCCTCGAACAGCTCCGGCCGGGACGCCGCGAGCGGCCACAGCGGCGCGAGGAACAGCAGGCTGCCCCAGTGAATCTCCTGCCACAGGCGCGCCAGGCGCCCGGCGAACAGGCCGCTGGCCTGTTGCGAGGCGTGCAGGCCGATCAGCTGCAGCTGGCGCAACGGCAGCGGAATGTCCTGTTCGTCCTGCACCGGCAACTGGGCCAGCAGGGCTTCGGCGCGCTTCAGGCCGAGACGGGTGAGGGCAAGCTCCAGGCTCTCGGCCGGCTCGCCCAGTTCGCTGACGTGTCGGTTGGCATCGCGCAGCACGGCGAGGGCGATGGCCGGGCTGGCCTGCATGCGATCGGCGATCTCGCGCATCGACTTGCGGCTGTCCGCCAGGGTGCGGCGAATGGTCTCGTGGTGGCTGCTGTCCACGGGCAGGCGTATGCCGTCCAGCTGCTTGAGCCAGGCGTCGAGACTGCGTGGTAGGGCGTTCTGAGTAGGCATGCGGGGGTGGCCAAACTGGCTTTTCGCCTTTACAGCCTATAGTCTGGCGCAATACTTCCGATAAATAGAAGGGTTGTTTGACACAACCCTTTCGACTGGCTCTTCAAGCGTTAATCTCCATGGTCAAAATCATCGGCATTCTGGTTGTCTTCGGCTGCGTGTTCGGCGGCTTCATTCTGTCCGGCGGCAAATTCATGGCGCTGGTGCACCCGTTCGAGGTGATGATCATCGGCGGTGCCGCGCTGGGGGCCTTCCTCCAGGCCAACCCCGGCAGCGCCTTCATGAAAGTATTCAAGAAGTCGCTGGCGATGTTCAGCAGCCGCTTCACCCACGCCTTCTACCTGGAAGTGCTGAAACTGCTCTACGAGATTCTCAACAAGAGTCGCCGCGAGGGCATGATGGCCATCGAGGCGGATGTCGAGGATCCGGCCGCCAGCCCGATCTTCAGCAAGTACCCGGGCGTGTTGAAGGACCCGCAGATGACTGCCTTCATCTGCGACTACCTGCGCATCATGTCCAGCGGCAACATGGCGCCGCACGAACTGGAAAACCTGTTCGACATGGAAATCAACAGCCTGAAGGAAGAGCTGGAGCACCCGGCTCACGCCGTGTCCAAGGTCGCCGACGGCATGCCGGCCATGGGTATCGTGGCGGCAGTACTGGGCATCGTGATCACCATGTCCATCCTCGCCACCGCCGACAACGCGCAAATCGGTGAGAAGGTAGGTACCGCGCTGGTCGGTACCTTCCTCGGCATTCTGGCGTCCTACGGCTTCTTCGCCCCGCTGGCGGGTGCGCTGGAGCACGACGCCAAGGAAGAACTGAACCTCTACGAGTCGATCAAGGCGACCCTCGTGGCGTCCGCGTCCGGCATGCCGCCGACCCTGGCCGTGGAGTTCGGCCGCAAGGTGCTGCTGCCCGCGCACCGGCCGAGCTTCAGCGAGCTCGAACAGGCCATGCGTGGCAGCTGAGGCGGGTCGCTGAATCATGGAAAACAACCAGCCGATACTGGTCAAGCGGGTCAAGAAGATCGCCGGGGGCCATCACGGTGGCGCCTGGAAGATCGCCTTCGCCGACTTCGCCACGGCGATGATGGCGTTCTTCCTGGTGATGTGGCTGATGTCGTCCGCCACGCCGGAACAGAAGAAGGCGATTTCCGGCTATTTCCAGGACCCCATCGGCTTCACCGAGAGCGCCAGTCCCTACGTCATCGACCTCGGCGGCACGCCGACGCCGGCGCCGGATCGCACCCTCAATCCCGAGCTCAAGGATGCCCCCGACTCCGCCGAGGCGGCCGTCGATTCGCAGTCCGACCAGCAGGGCTCGGTCGACAAGGAGCAGGCCGAGAGTCTGGCCGAGCAGGTCGAGCGCGAGCGCCTGGAATTGCTGCTGCAGGAACTGCAGACCAAGGTCGACGAGAACCCGCAGCTGCAGAAATTCAAGGACCAGATCCTCTTCGAGATCACCCAGGACGGCCTGCGCATCCAGATCATGGACGCCGAGAACCGGCCCATGTTCGACCTCGGCAGCGCGCGCCTGCAGCCGTACTTCGAGGACATCCTGCTGATCCTCGCCGAAACCATCAGCGCGGTACCGAACAAGATCAGCGTCAGTGGTCATACCGACGCCAAGCCGTTCGCCGGCTCCGGCGATTTCGGCAACTGGGAGCTGTCGGCGAGCCGTGCCAACGCCGCGCGCCGCGCCCTGGTGGCCGGTGGGTATTCGGAAGGCAACGTGGCGCGGGTGGTGGGTTATGCCTCCTCGGCGCTGTTCGACCGCAACGATCCGCTGAATCCGGTGAACCGGCGCATCGACATCATCGTGCTGACCAAGAAGGCGCAGCGCGCCATCGAGGGCGAGCAGGACGGCGACGCGGCGGCCGAGCCGCCGATCCCCAGCGAGGCCATGGCGCCCGGTCAGGCGCCGGCGGGTACGGATGATCCGCTGCAACCCGAGGAGCTGCGCGAGCGCCTGAACATCTTCGAGGATGGGGCCCTGCAGTTCGACGAACCCCAGGAATGAAAACGAAGAGGCCGCGATGATCGCGGCCTCTTCGTTTTGGCTCAGTACTCGGGTTCGGGCAGGCTGGCGAGGATGTGCCGGTAGCTGGCCATCCGCTGCGGCTGGATACGGCCATCCTCTAGGGCCTGGAGCAACGCGCAGCCGGGCTCGCGGTCGTGCTTGCAGTCACGGAAGCGACAGGTGCCGAGCAGGTCGCGGAATTCGATGAAGCCAGCCTCCACGTCGTCGCGACTGACGTGGCCCAGGCCGAATTCGCGGATGCCGGGTGAGTCGATCAGCTCGCCGCCGCCGGGGAAGTGGAACAGCCGCGCCGTGGTGGTGGTATGAGTGCCCTTGCCGGTGACTTCCGACAGCTCGCCGACGCGGGTGTCCACACCCGGCAGCAGGCTGTTGACCAGCGACGACTTGCCCACTCCGGACTGGCCGACGAACACGCTGACGTGCCCGTCCAGGCGCTGCTGCAGCAGCTCCATGCCGCCGCCCTGGCGCGCCGAGACTTCCTGCAGCTCGTAACCGAGCTGGCGATAGGTACTCAGCAGGTTTTCCAGGTGCGCCGAGTTCTCTTCGTCGATCAGGTCGGCCTTGTTCAGCAGCAGCAGCGGGCGGATGCCGGCATGTTCGGCGGCGATCAGGTAACGGTCGATCAGGTTGGCGTGCGGATGTGGCAGCGGGGCGAAGACGATGACGATCAGGTCGACGTTGGCCGCCACCGGCTTGAGCTGGCCGCGCATGTCCGGGCGGCACAGCTCGGAATTGCGCGGCAGTTGGGCGACGATCACCCCGTGGCCCTGGTTGCCGGCGCGCCACACCACGCGGTCGCCGGTGACCAGCGCCGGCAGATTGGCGCGCAGGTGACAGCGTTGCGTCTGGCCGAGCAGCTCGCCTTCCAGGGCCTCGACCTCGACCTGCACGCCGAAGTGGGCGATGACCAGGCCGGTCTGCTCCGGGCCCAGGTCGCCGCCTTCCAGCTCCTCGAGCAGGCGCGATTCGCGCTTGGCCGCGCGGGTGGCGCGCTCTTCCTGGACTTTTTCGATGCGCCAGCTCTGGCGGCGGGTCAGTTGGCGTTTGGCCATGGCCTTTCCGGTGGGATGAGAAACGGCGGCGAGTTTAGCACGGGCCCCATCTGGTTCTGGCGGCGGCCTGCTGGTACAACGGGCGCCATGCTCGACACCCTGCGCTGCCGCTATCCCGCCGTTCTCGCCCTGCTGGCCCAGCTCCTGGCCCTGGCCGCGTTGGCTGTGGCCGTGCTCGCCGCGGCGCGCTTGGGCGAGTGGCGGCCGAGCTTGTGGCAGGCGGCGCTGGGTCAGGGCGGGCTGGCCGCGGCGCTCGGCCACTGGCTGGGCCTGCGGCGCTGGTGGTTGCCACTGAACCTGGCGTTCGTGCCCGGGCTCCTGGCGCTGCAAAGCCGCGAATGGCCTGCCTGGTGGTTCCTCGCCGCGTTCCTGTTGCTGTTGTTGCTCAACTGGAACAGCTTCCGCGAGCGTGTGCCGCTGTATCTGAGCGGCGCGCGCACCCGCCAGCGGCTCAGCGAGCGCCTGGTCGGGCTGCCGGCGGACTTCCGCTTCGTCGACCTGGGCTGCGGCCTGGGCAGTGCCCTGGTACAGCTGGCGCGTGACTACCCGCGGGCGCGGCTGGTCGGCGTCGAGACGGCGCCGCTGGTCTTCCTCTTCGCCTGGCTGCGCTGCCTGCCGTACCGCAACTGCCGGGTGCGCTACCGCAGCCTGTGGGACGAGCCGCTGGGTGGCTACGACGTGGTCTACTGCTTCCTCTCGCCGGCGCCGATGGCCGAGCTGTGGACCAAGGCCCGCTGCGAGATGCGCCCGGGCAGCCTGCTGATCAGCAACAGCTTCGAGATCCCTGACGTGGCGCCGGACGAGGTCATCGAACTGACCGACTGGCGCGCTTCGCGGCTGTTGCTCTGGCACCTATAACGGGCCCGGCGGCGTTCACAAACGGCTAAACTGCCCGGCATTCGCACAGGAGCAGACGTCATGCCGCAGAACCCCAACAACCTGATCTGGATCGACCTGGAAATGACCGGGCTGGAGCCGGAGCGGGACGTGATCATCGAGATCGCCACCATCGTCACCGACAGCGAGTTGAACGTGCTGGCCGAGGGCCCGGTGATGGCCATCCACCACAGCGACGCGGTGCTGGCTGGGATGGACGAGTGGAATACCCGCACCCACGGCGAGAGCGGCCTGACCCAGCGCGTGCGCGACAGCGCCATCGATACCGCGGCGGCCGAGGCGCAGACCATCGCCTTCCTCGAGCAGTGGGTGCCCAAGGGCAAGTCGCCCATCTGCGGCAACAGCATTGGCCAGGATCGGCGCTTCCTCTACAAGTACATGCCGGCCCTGGAGGCCTACTTCCACTACCGCTACCTGGACGTGTCGACCCTGAAGATCCTTGCCGGCATGTGGGCGCCGCAGGTCAAGGATTCGTTTCAGAAGCAGGGCGCGCACCTGGCGCTGGACGATATCCGCGAATCCATCGCCGAGCTGCGGCACTACCGCCAGCACTTCCTCAAGGTCTGACGGCTCTTTCGTAGGAGCGGAGGGCGCCCGGTTATTTGCTCGCAAACCGGGGTGCGGCGAGAGCTTGGCAGCAGATATCGCGCCTGCAATCGTCGCCAGAGGCCAATCCTGGGACGCAGGGAATTTCGCCCGCGGATTGCATCCGGGCTACCGTGCTTCCTGAGGTGTAAGCCCAGCCTTCCGTAGGGTGCGCTGTGCGCACCGCCGGTCTACCGACAGCGTTCCTGGGTGCGCACGGCGCACCTAGCTTCCGCGTTGCTGGTGGCGCGCCAGCGCCCATTGCACATGCTCGCGCACCAGTTCCGACGGATGCTCGCGGCGTGCCTCCAGCGCCTGCAGCACGGGAATGGTCGAGGGCGCGTTGCCCAGCCCCACGGCCAGGTTGCGCAGCCAGCGCTCGTAGCCGGCGCGGCGCAGCGGCGAGCCTTCGGTGCGGGTAAGGAATTCCTCCTCGGTCCACAGGAACAGCTCGACCAGGCCGCCGCTGTCCAGGCCGTGGCGCGGCTGGAAGTCGCCCTGCTCGGTGGGGCGGGCGAAGCGGTTCCACGGGCAGACGATCTGGCAGTCATCGCAGCCGAATACCCGGTTGCCGATGGGCCCGCGCAGCTCCTCGGGAATTGCGCCCTTCAGCTCGATGGTCAGGTAGGAAATGCAGCGCCTCGCGTCCAGCACGTAGGGGCCGACGAAGGCATTGGTCGGGCACACGTCCAGGCAGGCGCTGCAGCGGCCGCAGTGCTCGCTGCCGTGCGGGGCGTCCACCGGCAGAGCGATGTCGACGAACAGCTCGCCGAGGAAGAACCAGCTGCCGGCCTTGCGGTTGAGCACTAGGGTGTTCTTGCCGATCCAGCCCAGGCCGGCCTTCTCCGCGATGGCCTTCTCCAGCACGGGCGCACTGTCGACGAAGGCGCGGTAGCCGAACGGGCCGATTGCGGCCTGAATACGCTCGGCCAGTTGCTGCAGGCGCTTGCGCACCAGCTTGTGGTAGTCGCGGCCCAGGGCGTAGCGCGACACGTAGGCCTGCTCCGGCTGGGCCAGGCGCTCGGCCATCCGGGTGTCGCCGGGCAGGTAATCCATGCGCAGCGAGACTACCCGCAGGGTGCCGGGCACCAGTTCGTCCGGGTGGGAACGTTTCGAGCCATGGGCGGCCATATAGTCCATCTCGCCCTGATAGCCGGCCTCCAGCCAGCGTCGCAGGTGCGCCTCGTGCTCGCCCAGCTCCACGTCGGCGACGCCCACCTGCTGGAAGCCCAGCTCTCGGCCCCAGTCCTTGATGGACTGCGCCAGTTGAGCGAGGTCGAGCGGGGAGTCGGGCATGATGGGACGGCAAGGCGGGGGAGATGGGTATAATTCTGCCAGACCTCAGCCCCATAAGCCGAACCATGCCCGCTGCCGACGCCGCATTACCCCTTCCGCTATACAGCGCAGCCCAGGTCCGCGACCTGGATGCCCGCCTGATCGCCGCCGGCACGCCCGGTTTCGAACTGATGCAGCGCGCCGCCCATGCCGCCTGGCGAGCCCTGCGTCGCCGCTGGCCGCAGCTCGGCGAGATCACCGTGCTGGCCGGCGCCGGCAACAACGCCGGCGATGGCTACCTGATCGCCGAACTGGCGCAGAAGGCCGGCTGGCGCGTGCGTGTGCTGGCGGTCGGCGCGCCGGAGACGCTGAGCGGCGATACCGCAGTGGCCCGCGACGCGGCACGTGCAGCCGGTGTAGCGGTCGAGCCCTGGAGCGAGCCTGCCGAATTGCGCGGCGTGCTGGTCGACGCCCTGCTCGGCACCGGCTTTCGTGGCGAGTGGCGCGCGCCTTATGCCGCCGCCGTCGAGGCGATCAATGCCGCGGGCCTGCCGGTGCTGGCCGTGGATATCCCATCGGGCTTGTGCGCCGACACCGGCCGGGTCGCGGAGTCGGCGGTGCGCGCCGATCTCACCGTCAGTTTCATCGGCCTCAAGCTGGGGCTGTTCACCGGCGACGCACCGGACTGGGTCGGCGAGCTGGCGTTCGATGATCTGCAGGCCGATATCGTGCTGGTCGCCCAGCAGCCGCATGTCGCGCTGCGTCTGGCGGACGACGCCGTGCCGCTGCTGGCGCCGCGCGCCCGCACCGCGCACAAGGGGCGCTTCGGTCACGTGCTGGTGATCGGCGGCGACCGTGGCTTCGGCGGCGCCGCTTTGCTCAGCGCAGAAAGCGCGCTGCGTGCCGGCGCCGGCCTGGTGTCCTTGGCGACCCGCAGCGAGCATCTGCCCGCCAGCCTGGCGCGCCTGCCCGAGGTGATGTGCCAGCCCACCGAGTCCACCTATCAGCTGCTCGGCCTGTGCGAGCGCGCCGATGTGCTGGTGGTCGGTCCCGGTCTCGGCCAGCAAGCCTGGGGGCGCAGCCTGCTCAGCGCCGCGCTGGCCAGCGAGCGGCCGCAGGTCTGGGATGCCGATGCCCTCAATCTGCTGGCCGAGGGCGTGGTGCAGGCGCCGCGTGATGCGGTGCTCACGCCGCATCCGGGCGAGGCAGGTCGTCTGCTGGGACTGTCCACTGCCGAAGTGCAGGCCGACCGCCCTGCGGCTGCCCTGGCGCTGGCGCGCAAGTACCAGGCGGCAATCGTGCTCAAGGGCGCCGGCAGCCTGGTAGCCGCGCCCGATGGCCGGCTGCTGTTGTGCGACCTCGGCCACCCAGCCATGGCGACCGCCGGGCTGGGCGATGTCCTCGCCGGGCTGATCGGCGCGCTGCGTGGGCAGGGGCTGGCGGCCTTCGAGGCCGCCGCGCTGGGCGTCTGGCTGCACGCGGGCGCCGGCCAGCGCCTCGGCGAACACGGCCGCGGCCTGGCGGCCAGCGATCTGATTCCGACCATTCGTCAGCTGTTGCAGGAGCATGCGCCGTGTCTGAGGTGACCCCGTCGAAGGCGACGCCGCCAGCAGTGACCCTCTATGCCGAGGGCGAAGACGCCATGTACCAACTGGGCGCGCGCATCGCCCAGGCGACCGGCGGTCGTGGAGTGATCTACCTGCACGGTGATCTGGGCGCCGGCAAGACCACTCTGTCGCGCGGCATCCTGCGTGGCCTGGGGCATGGAGGTGCGGTGAAGAGCCCGACCTTCACGCTGGTCGAGCCCTACGAGCTGGGCGAAACGCGGGTCTTCCACTTCGATCTGTATCGTCTGGCCGACCCGGAAGAGCTGGAGTTTCTCGGCATTCGCGATTACTTCGAAGGCGATGCCTTGTGCCTGATCGAGTGGCCCGAGCGCGGTGCCGGCGTTTTGCCAAAGGCCGACCTGGACATTACCATTAGCCCGCAAGGAGTCGGCCGCGCGCTGCAGTTGCAGCCACATGGCGCGCGAGCCGAGGCGTGGTGTGCTGCCTTATAAGAGTTCAAGAAAGATGGGGAAGGCTATGCGCATGCTGGCACGGATGAGTGGTGTTGGGCTGGTGCTGGCGGCGCTGGCCGCGGACGTCCTCGCCGCGAGTGAAATCCGCAGTGTTCGCCTGTGGCGCGCCCCCGACAACACCCGGCTGGTCTTCGACCTGTCCGGCCCGGTGCAGCACAGCGTGTTTACACTGGCCGCGCCGAACCGCATCGTCATCGACGTCAGCGGCGGCCAAATGTCCACGAAACTGGATCAGTTGTCGCTGAGCAATACCCCGATCACCGGTATCCGCTCGGCCCAACGCTCGCCCAACGAGCTGCGCCTGGTGCTCGATCTGTCCGCCGTGGTCACGCCGAAGAGCTTCAGCCTGGCGCCCAATCAGCAGTACGGCCACCGCCTGGTGGTAGATCTGTTCGATCAGGAATCCGCAGCGCCGAGCACGCCCCAGGCGCCGCAGGTCACCCAGCCGGCCGCGGGCGTCACGCCGCCGCCGGTGGTCGCGGTGCCGGGCAGTGCGCCGGCCAAGCTGCCCGTTGCGCCAGGCGCCAAGCGCGACATCGTGATCGCCATCGACGCGGGCCACGGCGGTGAGGACCCCGGCGCCCTCGGCCCGGGCCGCAAGCTGTACGAAAAGAACGTCACCCTGGCCATCGCCAAGGAGTTGCAGCGGCAGATCAATGCCGAGAAAGGCTTCCGCGGCGAGCTGGTGCGTACCGGCGATTATTTCATCCCGCTGCGCAAGCGCACCGAGATCGCCCGCAAGAAGGGCGCCGACCTGTTCGTCTCCATCCACGCCGACGCGGCGCCGCGGGCTGCGGCCTTTGGCGCCTCGGTCTACGCCCTGTCCGAGCGCGGCGCGACCTCCGAGACGGCGCGCTGGCTGGCCGATGCCGAAAACCAGTCCGACCTCATCGGCGGCGCCGGCAACGTCAGTCTCGACGACAAGGACCGCATGCTCGCCGGCGTGCTGCTCGATCTGTCCATGACCGCCTCGCTGTCCTCCAGCCTCAACGTCGGCCAGAAGGTCCTGAGCAACATGGGCCATATCACCCCGCTGCATAAGCGCCGGGTCGAACAGGCCGGCTTCATGGTGCTGAAGTCGCCGGACATCCCGTCGATCCTGGTGGAGACCGGCTTCATCTCCAATCCCAACGAGGCCAAGAAGCTGTCGACCTCCCGGCATCAGCAGGCCCTGGCGCGCTCGATCACCGCGGGCGTGCGGCAGTTCTTCCATCAGAATCCGCCGCCCGGCACCCTCATCGCCGTGCTGCGCGACCAGGGCAAGATCACCGCGGGCCCGCGCGAGCACGTGGTCACCTCCGGGGAGAGCCTGGCGCTGATCGCCCAGCGCTATCAGGTCAGCCTGTCGTCCCTGCGCAGCGCCAATGCGCTCAAAAGCGACACCATCAAGGTCGGCCAGACCCTCAGCATTCCGGCCACGGCCCTGGCGGGCCAGCCATGAGTGAGCTGCGCCGCATCCAGCTGCTGAGTCCGCGGCTGGCGAACCAGATTGCCGCCGGCGAGGTGGTCGAGCGGCCCGCCTCGGTGATCAAGGAGCTGCTGGAGAACAGCCTGGACGCCGGCGCCCGCCGGGTCGACATCGAGGTCGAGCAGGGCGGCATCAAACTGCTACGGGTGCGCGACGACGGCGGCGGCATTCCCGCCGACGACCTGCCGCTGGCCCTCGCCCGCCACGCCACCAGCAAGATCCGCGAGCTGGAAGACCTGGAGGCGGTGTGCAGCCTCGGTTTCCGCGGCGAGGCGCTGGCCTCGATCAGCTCCGTCGCGCGCCTGACCATGACCTCGCGCACCGCCGATGCCGAACAGGCCTGGCAGGTGGAGACCGAAGGCCGCGACATGGAGGCGCGGGTGCAGCCCGCGGCGCATCCGGTCGGTACCTCGGTGGAAGTGCGCGACCTGTTTTTCAATACCCCGGCGCGGCGCAAGTTCCTGCGCGCTGAGAAGACCGAGTTCGATCACCTGCAGGAAGTGATCAAACGCCTGGCCCTGGCCCGCTTCGATGTCGCCTTCCACCTGCGCCACAACGGCAAGACGGTATTCGCCCTGCACGAGGCGCCGGACGAGATCAGCCGCGCCCGTCGGGTGGCCAGCGTCTGCGGCCCGGCCTTCCTCGAGCAGGCGCTGCCCATCGAGGTGGAGCGCAGCGGCCTGCGCCTGTGGGGCTGGGTCGGCCTGCCGACGTTCTCGCGCAGCCAGGCGGACCTGCAGTATTTCTACGTCAATGGCCGCATGGTGCGCGACAAACTGGTCGCCCACGCTGTGCGCCAGGCCTACCGCGACGTGCTGTTCAATGGCCGTCATCCGACCTTCGTGCTGTTCCTCGAGATCGATGCGGGGGTGGTCGACGTCAATGTGCACCCGACCAAGCACGAGGTGCGCTTCCGCGACAGCCGCATGGTTCACGACTTCCTCTATGGCACCCTGCACCGGGCGCTGGGCGAGGTGCGGCCGGAGGACCAGTTGGCGGCACCGGCGGCGGTGGGGCAGATCGTGCGTCCGAGTGGTCAGGCGGCCGGCGAGTTCGGCCCGCAGGGCGAGATCGGTCTGGCCGCCACCGTGCTGGAGCGGCCAGCGGTCGAGTCGTCCGTCTGGCGCTCGCCGGGCGCCGGTTATCAGTCGCCGCGGCCGCAGCCGGCCATCCCGCAGGCCGAGGCCCAGGGCGCTTATCGCGAGTACTTTGCACCGCTGGCCGAGCCGTCGGCCGTATTGCCTCAGACTCAGGGCGATATCCCGCCGCTGGGCTATGCCCTGGCTCAACTCAAGGGCGTCTACATCCTCGCCGAGAACGCCCAGGGCATGGTGCTGGTGGACATGCACGCGGCTCACGAGCGCATCACCTATGAGCGGCTGAAGACCGCCATGGCCTGCGAGGGCCTGCGCGGCCAGCCGCTGCTGGTGCCCGAATCCATCGCCCTGAGCCAGCGCGAGGCCGATTGCGCCGAAGAACACGGCCAGTGGTTCCAGCGCTTGGGCTTCGAGCTGCAGCGTTTGGGTGAGGAGAGTCTGGCGATCCGTCAGATTCCCGCGCTGCTCAAGCAGGCCGAGGCGACCCAGCTAGTGCGCGACGTGCTCGCCGACCTGCTGGAGTACGGCACCAGCGACCGCATCCAGGCCCATCTCAACGAGCTGCTAGCGACCATGGCCTGCCACGGCGCGGTGCGTGCCAACCGGCGCCTAACCCTGCCGGAGATGAACGCCCTGCTGCGCGATATGGAGCACACCGAGCGCAGCGGTCAGTGCAACCACGGCCGGCCGACCTGGACCCAGCTGGGCATGGATGATCTGGACAAGCTGTTCCTGCGCGGTCGCTGAGGCAGCGTTCGTGCGGCTACGCGTGCTCGCGTCACGTTGAAAATCCGTTCGGATTGCTCGGGTGCAGCGAGTAAACTGCGCGTCCCTCACCGATTCATGTCTCGCTCGAGCGTCACTTGCGACGCTCGGCGAGCGACTCCAGAGTTATGACCGAGCGCCTGCCTCCCGCCATCTTCCTGATGGGCCCCACCGCCTCCGGCAAGACCGACCTGGCCCTGGCCCTGGCCGATGCGCTGCCGTGCGAGCTGGTCAGCGTCGATTCGGCGCTGATCTACCGTGGCATGGATATCGGCACGGCCAAGCCTGACAACGCCACGCTGGCGCGCTATCCGCACCGCCTGGTGGACATTCGCGATCCGGCCGAGAGTTATTCGGCGGCGGAATTCCGCGCCGACGCCCTCGCCGCCATGGCCGAAATCACGGCGCGCGGACGCATCCCGCTGCTGGTGGGCGGCACCATGCTGTATTACAAGGCGTTGCTCGAAGGCCTGGCGGATATGCCGGGCGCCGATCCTGTCGTTCGCGCCGAGCTTGAGGCCTGGGCTGCGGCCGAGGGCTGGGAGGTGCTGCACCGGAACCTCGCGCGACTCGATCCGGAGTCGGCGGCGCGTATTCATCCCAATGACCCCCAGCGCCTGATCCGGGCGCTGGAGGTGCAGCGGGTCAGCGGCCTAAGCATGACCGAGCACCGTCAGCGTCAGGCGGCGCAAAATGGCGGTCTAGAGGCGCCAGGCGCGCGGCATTTGCCTTATACTGTCGCGCAATTTGCCATTGCCCCGGATCAGCGTCAGGTGTTGCACGAGCGGATCGCCCGCCGATTTCACCTGATGCTGGAACAGGGCTTTGTCGAAGAGGTCGAAGCGTTGCGCCTGCGGGGTGACCTGCATGCGGGACTGCCATCGATCCGCGCGGTAGGCTATCGCCAGGTATGGGATTACCTGGAAGGAAGCCTCGACCGCGAGGAGATGGCCGAGCGGGGCATCATTGCCACGCGTCAGCTGGCCAAGCGCCAGTTCACCTGGCTCCGTGGCTGGGAAAATCTGCAGTGGCTGGACAGTCTGGCCAGTGACAATCTGACTCGTGCCTTGAAATACCTGAAGGCGGTCTCCATATTGTGATGAGACCTGCCTATTCGCCGTCTATCCTTGGTTTTGATACGGCATAAGCCATTTTTAGCGTTACTACAATTTGACCCCTTGAAGGAGTGCGGCACATGTCAAAAGGGCATTCGCTACAAGACCCTTACCTGAATACCCTGCGTAAGGAACGCGTACCGGTTTCCATTTATCTGGTTAACGGCATCAAGCTGCAAGGCCAGATCGAATCCTTTGACCAGTTCGTGATTTTGCTGAAGAACACTGTCAGCCAGATGGTCTACAAACACGCCATTTCCACCGTGGTGCCAAGCCGCCCGGTGCGCCTGCCCAGTGCTACGGAAGGCGAACAGGTCGAGCCGGGCAACGCCTGATAGGAGCCTGACTTGTTCTTCGAGCGTCACGGTGGCGGTGAGCGGGCCATTCTCGTTCACCTGGAAGGCAGTAACCCCGAGGCGGCCGAAGATCCGCAGGAGTTCCAGGACCTGGCTCTTTCGGCGGGCGCGGACATGGTGGCCCTGGTCACCGTGACGCGCCACATGCCCACGGCCAAGTTCCTCATCGGCAGTGGCAAGGTCGAGGAACTCCGCGACCTGGTCAAGGAGTCCGAGGCCGAGCTGGTCATCTTCAATCACACCCTCACCCCGAGCCAGGAGCGCAACCTCGAGCGCGTCTTCGAGTGCCGGGTGCTCGACCGTACCGGTCTGATTCTCGATATCTTCGCCCAGCGCGCCCGCACCCACGAGGGCAAGCTGCAGGTGGAGCTCGCCCAGCTCGACCACATGAGCACGCGCTTGGTGCGTGGCTGGACCCACCTCGAGCGGCAGAAGGGTGGCATCGGTCTGCGTGGCCCGGGTGAAACCCAGCTGGAGACCGACCGTCGTCTGCTGCGTGTGCGCATCCGCCAGATCAAACAGAAGCTGGAGAAGGTGCGCAGCCAGCGCGAGCAGGCTCGTCGTGGGCGTCGACGTGCGGACATCCCTTCGGTGTCGCTGGTCGGCTATACCAACGCCGGCAAGTCCACGCTGTTCAACGCGCTGACCACCTCCGAGGTCTATGCGGCGAACCAGCTGTTCGCCACCCTGGACCCGACCCTGCGGCGCCTCGAGCTCGAAGACCTTGGAGCGGTGGTGCTGGCCGACACCGTGGGATTCATTCGCCACCTGCCACACAAGCTGGTGGAGGCCTTCCGTGCGACGCTTGAAGAGTCCAGCAACTCCGACCTGCTGCTGCACGTGATCGACTCCCACGAGCCGGAGCGCGAGCAGCAGATGGAGCAGGTCATGGCGGTGCTCGGCGAGATCGGCGCCAATGAATTGCCGATGCTCGAGGTGTACAACAAGATCGACCTGGTCGAAGGTGTCGAGCCGCAGATCCAGCGCGATGGCGACGGCAAGCCCGAACGGGTCTGGCTGTCGGCGCGCGACGGTAAAGGACTCGAATTATTGCGCCAGGCGATTGCCGAACTGCTGGGCGAGGACCTGTTCGTCGGTACGCTGCGCCTGCCTCAAAGCCTGGGGCGTTTGCGTGCGCAGTTCTTCGCCGCCAACGCGGTTCAGAGCGAGGCACATGACGAGGTCGGTGATACGCTGCTGGCGATACGCCTGCCGCGCGCCGAGCTCAATCGGCTTGTGAGCCGCGAAGGTCTGAAGCCGCAGGACTTCCTCGCGCAACACACTTTGCAATAAAGCCTGGATCGCGGTTTTTGCCGCGACTCGGGGGCTTCGGTAGCATGGGGCGGCGCGCCGCGGGCGCGTCTTTGCTTTATCAGATGGAGAGCGCTATGGCTTGGAATGAGCCGGGTGGCAATTCGAACAATCAGGATCCCTGGGGTGGCCGCAAAGGCGGTGGTCGCCAGGGACCACCGGATCTCGACGAAGCCTTCCGCAAGCTGCAGGAGAGCCTGAACGGCATCTTCGGCGGCGGCAAGAAACGTGATGGCCAAGGCCAAGGTGGTGGTGGCTGGGGCCTGCTCGGCATCGGCGCAGTGCTGCTGGTCGCGATCTGGCTGTGGAACGCCGTGTACATCGTCGACGCCCAGGAGCAGGCGGTGATCCTGAGCCTCGGCAAATACGACCGCACCGTCGAGCAGGGCCTGAACATCTACTTCCCGCCGATCGAGAAGAAATTCCAGGAGAACGTCACCCGCGAGCGTTCCTTCTCCAAGGAAGGGCAGATGCTCACCGAGGACGAGAACATCGTCGAGGTGCCGCTGACCGTTCAGTACAAGATAAGCAACCTCAAGGACTTCGTGCTCAACGTCGACGCGCCCGAAGTGAGCCTGCAGCACGCCACCGAGAGTGCGCTGCGCCACGTCGCCGGTTCCACCTCGATGGACGAGGTGATCACCCTGGGTCGCGCACAGATGGGCCTCGAGGTCAGTCAGCGCCTGCAGAACTTCCTCGACGACTACGGCACCGGTATCACCGTCACCCAGGTCAACATCCAGCGCGCCACGGCTCCAGCCGAGGTCAAGGACGCCTTCGACGACGTGATCCGTGCCCGTGAGGACGAGCAGCGCGAGAAGAACCAGGCCGAGACCTATGCCAACGGCGTGGTGCCCGAGGCCCGCGGTCAGGCCCAGCGCATCATCGAGGATGCCAACGGTTACCGCGACGAAGTCGTTGCGCGTGCCGAGGGTGAGGCGGATCGCTTCAGCAAGCTGGTGGCCGAGTACCGCAAGGCGCCGGAAGTCACTCGCCAGCGTCTGTACCTGGACACCATGGAGCAGGTCTTCAGCAACACCAGCAAAGTGCTGGTGACCGGCGAGGAAGGCCAGAACAACCTGCTCTATCTGCCGCTGGACAAAATGATCGACAGTCGCGCCGGCACTGGCGCCGCTCCCAGCGTGCCGAGCGCCAGTGGCGAAGCCGGCAGCCGCGTAATCAACAATGTCGAGCGGGGCGACCTGCGCTCTAGGGAGAGCCGCTGATGAGCAACAAGTCGCTGTTTGCCCTGATCGCCGCTGTGGTGGTCGTGGTGCTGGCATGGAACAGCCTGTACATCGTCACCCAGACCGAGAAGGCCGTCCTTCTGCGCTTCGGTAAGATCGAGAACCCGAACGTGCAACCCGGGCTTCATGTGAAGATCCCGGTGGTGAACCAGGTGCGCAAGTTCGACGGCCGCCTGCTGACCTTGGAGTCGCCGATCCAGCGCGTGCTGACCCTGGAAAAGAAGGCCGTCATGGTCGACGCCTACGCCAAGTGGCGCGTCGCCGACGCCCAGCGTTACTACACCGCGACCTCCGGCATTCGTCAGATCGCCGATGACCGTCTTTCCCAGCGCCTGATCGCCGCTCTGGCCAACCAGTTCGGTACCCGCACGCTGCACGAGGTGGTCTCCGGCGAGCGCGATGCGCTGATGGCGGCGATCACCAAGTCGCTCAACAGCATGGCGCAGAAGGAGCTCGGCATCGAGGTGGTGGATGTTCGCGTCAAGGCCATCGACCTGCCGAAAGAGGTCTATCGCAGTGTATTCGACCGTATGAGCTCGGAGCGCGAGCGTGAGGCCCGCGAGCACCGCGCCAAGGGCCGCGAGCTGGCCGAAGGCATTCGCGCGGACGCCGACCGGCAGAAGCGTGTGATCCTCGCCGAAGCCTATCGCGAGTCCGAAGAGATCCGCGGTGACGGCGATGCCAAGGCCGCTTCGATCTACGCGGCCGCCTATGGCCAGGACGCCGAGTTCTATGCGTTCTATCGCAGCCTGGGTGCGTACCGCGACAGCTTCTCCAGCAAGAACGACGTACTGGTGCTGGATCCGAAGAGCGAGTTCTTCCGCTATCTGCAACAATCCAAGCCGTGATGCATCGCCCCGACCGGCCGTTCGGCCGTGTCGGGGTGACCGCACGGGAAAACGTGTTATCATGGGTCAGCCGGGAAAAACCCGGCTTTTTTGCGTCTGGGAATCATGTGGCAGGAACTCGGCATCGCGTTTTGTCTGATGTTGGTGCTGGAAGGCGTCCTGCCTTTCCTCTATCCACGACGCTGGCGCGGAACGATCGCGCAACTGGCACAGCTGCCTGACCGTCAGTTGCGCCTCATGGGGCTTGCTAGCATGTTGCTGGGGACCGCCCTCCTGTATCTGCTTCACTGATGGCTTGCCGCCCGTACCGAGAGGGGAATGGCGAAATGGCAACGGTAGACCGCTGGCTCCTGCCAGATGGCATCGAAGAAGTACTGCCGCCGGAAGCGGCACTGATCGAGGCGGCGCGCCGCCAGGTGCTGGATCTATTTCAGCGTTGGGGCTACGAGTTCGTCGTCACCCCGCACATCGAATATTTGGAATCCCTGCTCACCGGTGCCGGCCAGGACCTGGATCTGCGCACCTTCAAGGTGACCGACCCGCTTTCCGGTCGGCAGATGGGCTTCCGCGCCGACATCACGCCGCAGGTGGCGCGGATGGATGCGCACACCCTGCGCCGCGAAGGCCCGAGCCGCCTGTGCTACGCCGGCAGCGTGCTGCATGCCAAGCCGCGCGCCCTGGCCACCTCGCGCAGCCCGATCCAGCTGGGTGCCGAGCTGTACGGCGACGCCAGCCCGGCCAGCGACGTGGAAGTCATCAGCCTGATGCTCGACACCCTGGCTCTAGCCCGCGTGCCGGATGTGCACATGGACCTCGGCCATGTCGGCATCTACCGCGGCCTGGCCCGAGCCGCCGGCCTGTCCGGCGAGGCCGAGCAGCAGTTGTTCGACGCCCTGCAGCGCAAGGCTGTCGACGAGGTCGATGCACTCACCGAATCGCTGCAGCCGCACCTGGCCAGCATGCTCCGTGCCCTGGTCGAGCTGTGTGGCGGTCGCGAAGTGCTGGACCTGGCCCAGGCCTGCCTGGTGGAGGCTCCGGCCGAGGTGCATGCCGCGCTGGATCAGCTGGTGGCCATCGCCGACCAGCTGGAGCTGCGCTATCCCGAGCTGCCGCTGTACTTCGATCTCGGCGAGCTGCGCGGCTACCACTACCACACCGGCGTGGTGTTCGCCGCGTTCGTGCCGGGCGTCGGCCAGTCGATCGCCCAGGGCGGCCGCTACGATGACGTCGGCGGCAATTTCGGTCGGGCGCGCCCGGCCACCGGTTTCTCCACCGATCTGAAGACCCTGGTCACCCTCGGCGACATGCGTGTCGACGAACCGGCCGCCGGGGTCTGGGCGCCGGATCATCATGATCTGTACCTGTGGCAAGCCGTGCAGCGCCTGCGCAGCGAGGGCGTGCGCGTGGTCCAGGCTCTGCCCGGGCAGGATGTAAGCGCGGCGGGCGAGGCGGGCTGTGACCGCCAGCTGCAGCTGCGCGATGGACGTTGGCAGTTGGCGCCGCTGGCGTCCTGATGGTTTTCCGCCGGCTATGGCCGGCATCGAGCTTCCAAAGAGGACAAGTGTTATGGGTAAGAATGTCGTGGTCCTGGGCACCCAGTGGGGTGATGAGGGCAAGGGCAAGATCGTCGATCTGCTGACCGAGCAGGCTGCCGCGGTAGTGCGCTACCAGGGTGGTCACAACGCCGGCCACACGCTGGTGATCGACGGCGAGAAGACCGTGCTGCACCTGATCCCGTCCGGCATCCTGCGCGAAGGCGTGCAGTGCCTGATCGGCAACGGCGTGGTAGTCGCCCCCGACGCCCTGATGCGCGAGATCACCAAGCTGGAAGAGAAGGGAGTACCGGTGCGCGAGCGCCTGCGCATCAGCCCATCCTGCCCGCTGATCCTGTCCTACCACGTGGCCCTCGACCAGGCCCGCGAGAAGGCCCGTGGCGACGCCAAGATCGGCACCACCGGTCGCGGCATCGGCCCGGCCTACGAAGACAAGGTGGCCCGCCGCGGCCTGCGCATCGGTGACCTGTTCCACCGCGAGCGCTTCGCCTCCAAGCTGGGCGAGCTGCTGGACTACCACAACTTTGTGCTGGTCAATTACTACAAAGAGCCGGCCATCGACTTCCAGGCCACCCTGGACGAGTGCATGGCGTTCGCCGAGCTGCTGCGCCCGATGATGACCGACGTCACCGCCGACCTGCACGAGCTGCGTCGCGCCGACAAAGACATCATGTTCGAAGGCGCCCAGGGCTCGCTGCTGGACATCGACCACGGCACCTACCCGTACGTCACCAGCTCCAACACCACCGCCGGCGGTACCGCCACCGGTTCCGGTTTCGGCCCGCTGTACCTGGACTACATCCTCGGTATCACCAAGGCCTACACCACCCGCGTCGGCTCCGGCCCGTTCCCCACCGAGCTGTTCGACGAGACCGGCGCCTACCTGGCCAAGAAGGGCCACGAGTTCGGCTCCACCACCGGTCGTGCCCGTCGTTGCGGCTGGTTCGACGCCGTGATTCTGCGTCGCGCCATCGAGATCAACAGCATTTCCGGCCTGTGCCTGACCAAGTTGGACGTGCTCGACGGCCTGGAAACCATCCGCATCTGCACCGGTTACAAGGATGCCGCCGGCAACCTGCTGACCGACGCGCCGACCGACGCCGACAGCTACATCGGCCTGCAGCCGGTGTACGAAGAGATGCCGGGCTGGACCGACTCCACCGTCGGCGCCAAGAGCCTGGAAGAGCTGCCGGCCGCGGCGCGTGCCTATATCAAGCGCGTGGAAGAGCTGGTCGGCGCGCCGATCGACATCATCTCCACCGGCCCGGACCGCAACGAGACCATCGTCCTGCGTCACCCGTTCGCCTGATCCCGCTATAACGAAAAAGGCCGCTTTTGAGCGGCCTTTTTTGTGGGCGCGGTTTCCAATAGGCAAATCGCAGGCAATAAAAAGGCCGGCTTGTGGCCGGCCTTCAGGGGGTGGTACTGGCTTATTTTTGGTAAGCCGCTACCGCCTTCAGAATTGCTTGGCGGGCTTCGTCAGCGTTGCCCCAGCCTTCGACCTTGACCCACTTGCCCTTCTCGAGATCCTTATAGTTCTCGAAGAAGTGCTTGATCTGCTCCAGCAGCAGGGCCGGCAGGTCGGTGTACTCCTGGACGTCCTTGTAGATCACGGACAGCTTGTCGTGCGGGACGGCGATCAGCTTGGCGTCGCCGCCGGCTTCGTCGGTCATGTTCAACACGCCCACCGGACGGCAGCGGATGACCGAGCCCGGAGCGACCGGGTACGGGGTCACGACCAGCACGTCGAGGGGGTCGCCGTCGTCGGCCAGGGTGTGCGGGATGAAGCCGTAGTTGGCCGGGTAGAACATCGGGGTGGCCATGAAACGATCGACGAACAGGCAGTCGGTGTCGTGATCGATTTCGTATTTGATCGGCGCGTGATTGGCCGGAATCTCGATGGCGACGTAGATGTCGTTCGGCACGTCTTTGCCGGCCGGAACTTTGCTGTAGCTCATGGGCGACTCCCTTGGGTGGGCCAAAAAAAGTGGGCGGATTATAGGCACATTCCGGTGGCGTTACTACGACTGCCTGTTCATCCGTTGGTCGTGTCGCGGTAATCCGGATGGCTTTGCTGCAGGGCCTGCAGGCGGGCGAGCGGGTCCTGGCGGTAGAAAGCGGCGAGCTGGGTGTACACGGCCGGGAAGGCCTCGTGCAGCAGATCGGGCGCGGTGAAGAAGTATTCGCTGGTGACGGCGAAAAACTCGGCGGGATTCTCCGCCGCGTAGGGATCGATGGCGGTTGCAGCCTCGGGATCGGCGTCGAGCACCACGTTCATCCCGTCGTAGGCGGTCTGCATGGCCTGGGCCCAGTCCTGCACGCGCATGTCGCGGTGCAGCGGTGGCAGGCCGTTGGCGTCGCCACCCAGCATGTCGAGCTTGTGCGACAGCTCGTGGATCACCAGGTTATAGGCGTCCCAGCCACCTCCGGCCTGCACGCCGGGCCAGGCGAGGATCACCGGGCCCTGATGCCAGGCCTCGCCGCTGCGCTCGTCGTCCCATTCGTGTTCGATGCCGCTGGCATCGCGGTGGCGTTGCGGGCTGACGAAGTCGTCCGGGTACAGCACGATCTCGTGGAAGCCCTGATACCAGTCCAGGTCGGCCAGGTGCAGCAGTGGCAACTCGGCCTGGGCGGCCAGCGCCAGGCGGTCGATCTCGTCTAGCTCGACGCCGGGCAGGGCGGTTAGGCGCTTGCGATGAAGGAACAGGACGGCGCGCTGGAGCAGGCGCTGCGTTTCGGCCTCGCTCAGGCCGTCGAGGATCGGCAGGCGCGCGCGTGTTTCGCGCCAATGCTCGGGGGTGTAAGGCGAGCGGGACAGGATGCGCCGGCGGCGCCAGGCGCGGAAGGACCACATGGCTATGTCTCGGGCGATGCGGACGAGCAGCGGCTCGCCCGCGCGGCTATCAGTCGCCCAGCTCCAGGATGTAGTTCTTGAACAGGGCGTCTTCGCGGAAGCCGATGGACTCGTAGGTCTTCTGCGCCACCTCGTTGCTCACGCTGGTGGCCACGCGCATGCGCACGGCGTTGGTTTCCCTGGCCATCTGTTTGGCGGTCTGCAGCAGGCGGTCGGCGACCAGCATGCGGCGGGCGTCCTCGGCGACGAAGATGTCGTTGAGAATCCACACGCGCTTGAGCGACAGCGAGGAGTAGCTGGGAAACAGCTGGCAGTAGCCGAGCAGCTTGTCCTCGTCATCGGCCAGGGCCAGGTAGATCACCGACTCCTTGCGCTTGAGGCGGGTCTCGAGGAACTTGCGCGAGGAGTCCGGGAACGGCAGCTCGCCATAGAACTCACGGTACTTGATGAACAGCGGGGTCAGCAGGTCCAGGTGCTCCAGCGTGGCTTGGACAATGCGCATGGCGGGCCTCGTCGTCTTGAAGTGTGAGGGTGGCGCTGCAGATGCTGTGCCGGGTCATCCCGATGCTGCCCAATGCCGATGGAAAGCGCAATCCAAGCAAACGTTTGATTGCAGCGCAGGCGGCGAGTCGCCGCGCGGCGCGGCTCAGAGCCGGCCGTGCAGGGCGTTGGTGAACAGTTGGCCGACTTTCTCCTCGGTCAGCGGCAGCGGGTTGCCGCCGGCGGAAGGGTCGGCCACCGCCATCTGCGCGATCAGTGCGGTCTTGCCGTCGTCCAGCCCGAGTTCGGCCAGGCTGTGCGGCACGCCGACCTCGGCTCGCAGTTGCAAAACCATTTCCAGGAAGCTGTCGAAGCCGGGATTGGCCAGGCCCAGGTAGGCCGCCAGGCGGGTGATGCGCTCCTCGATGGCGCTGCGGTTGAACTTCAGCACGTAGGGCATCAGCGTGGCGTTGGTCATGCCGTGGTGAGTGTCGTACAGCGCGCCGATCGGGTGCGCCAGCGCGTGCATGCCGCCGAGGCCCTTCTGGAAGGCGGTGGCGCCCATGGCTGCGGCGGCGAGCATGTCGGCGCGGGCGTCGAGGTCGTCCGGCTGCTTGACCGCGCGCACCAGCGCGCCCTTGACCAGGCGCATGCCCTCCACCGCGATGCCGTCGGCCAGCGGGTGGAAACCCGGCGCGCAGTAAGCCTCCAGGCAGTGGGAGAGGGCGTCCATGCCGGTACCGGCGGTGATGAAGGCCGGCATACCGACGGACAGCGCCGGGTCGCTGATGACGATGCGCGGCATCATCTGCGGGTGGAAGATGATGCGTTTGGTGTGCGTGCGCTCGTCGGTGAGAATGCCGGCGCGGCCGACTTCCGAGCCGGTGCCGGCGGTGGTTGGCACGGCGATGATCGGGGCGATGCCGCGCGGATCGGCGCGGGTCCACCAGTCGCCGATGTCCTCGAAGTCCCACACCGGTCGCGCCTGGCCGCTCATGAAGGCGATCAGCTTGCCCATGTCCAGGCCGCTGCCGCCGCCGAAGGCGACCACGCCATCGTGCTTGCCGGCGCGGTAGGCGGCCAGGCCGGCGTCGAGGTTGCCTTCCACCGGGTTGGGCTTGAGGTCGCTGAACAGCGCGGCGCCGAGGCCGGCTTCCTTGAGCGAGTCGACGGCGGCGAGAGTGATCGGTGCGCTGCCCAGGCCGCGGTCGGTGACCAGCAGCGGGCGCAGCATGCCGATGCTCTTGCACAGCTCCGGCAGCTCTTGGATGCGGCCGGCACCGAAGCGCACCGAGGTCGGGTAGTTCCAGTTGGCGGTCTTGCTCATGGCGGGCTTCCTTGTTGGGTGGTAGCCCGGATGTAATCCGGGGCAGTGCCATCCCGGATCGCATCCGGGCTACGGGGGTGTTCTCGCGAAGCCTTGCGGGTGGCGATTCGCGAGCGAAGCGCGTTTCTCCAAAAGGGGGCCGGTATCCTCCTTGGCGTCAGAGCTGGTGGCGCAGGTGGAAGGACTTGGGCCGGGTCAGGTGCTCGTAGCCCAGGCGCGAGAGGGTGGCGCCGCGTCCGGTGTGCTTGACGCCGGTCCAGGCCAGGGCCGGGTCCAGGTAGTCGCAGCGGTTCATGAACACAGTGCCGGTCTCCAGCTGTTGGCCGATGCGCTCGGCGGCGTCCAGGTCCTCGGTCCAGATGGCCGCGCTGAGGCCGTAGGGGCTGTCGTTCATCAGGGCGATGGCCTCGGCCTCGCTGGCCACCGGCATGATGCCGACCACCGGGCCGAAGCTCTCGTCGCGCATCACCGCCATTTCGTGGTTGACCCCGGTCAGTATCTGCGGCGCCATGTAGGCGGTGCCGGGTGCGTCGTTGGCGAAGCTGGCGGGATCGATCAGCGCCTTGGCGCCCTTGGCCTTGGCCTCGGCGATCTGCCCGCGGACGAATTCGGCGGCGCTGCTGCGCACCAGGGGGCCGAGGGTGGTGGCCTCGTCCAGCGGGCTGCCCAGCGCGTACTGTTTGGTCAGCTCGACGAAGCCCTCGACGAAGGCCGGGTACAGGGCCTTGTCCACATAGATGCGCTCGATGCCGCAGCAGCTCTGCCCGGAGTTGAAGAAGCTGCCGTCCACCAGGTTTTCCACCGCATGCGCCAGGTCGGCGTCGCCACGCACGTAGGCCGGGTCCTTGCCACCCAGCTCCAGGCCGACGCCGATGAAGTGGCCGGCGGCGGCGCTCTCCATCAGACGGCCGCCTTCCACCGAGCCGGTGAAGTTGACCTGCTGCACCTGGCCGGAGGCGATCAGGGTGGCGGTCTGGCCGTGGTCCAGCACCAGGTTGTGGAACAGCCCGGCCGGCAGGCCGGCGCGCCTGAAGGCCTCGGCGAAGCGTTCGCCAACCAGCAGGGTCTGGCTGGCGTGCTTGAGCAGCACGGCGTTGCCGGCCATCAGCGCCGGGATGATCGCGTTCACCGCGGTCAGGTAGGGGTAGTTCCACGGCGCCACCACCAGCACGGTGCCCAGTGGCTCGCGGCGGATAAAGCGACGGAAGCCTTCCTGGGGATCGGGCACCACGTCGGCCAGAGCGCTCTCGGCGATGCCGATCATATGGCGCGCGCGCTCCTCGAAGCCGCGCAGCTCGCCGGCGCCGAAGCGGATCGGACGGCCCATCTGCCAGGCCAGCTCGGGGACGATTTCGTCCTTCATCGCCAGCATGGCGTCCACCGCCTTCAGGCAATAGACGGCGCGCTCCGTGATGGGCAGCTCACGCCAGGCGCGCTGGGCCTCGCCGGCCTGGCGCAGGACCTGTTCCAGCTGGTTGCTGCCGATGAGTGGGCGCTCGGCGTAGAGGCTGCCGTCCACCGGCGAGATCAGGCGAATATGGTTCATCGCTCTTCCTTAGTACGAGTAGGGTGGAATACGCCGAAGGCTTTTCCACCATGGCTGCCGGTGGAAAACGCCATGCGGTTTTCCACCCTACGAAGTTTTCCTAGTAACGCTCGAAGCCGCGGCGCAGCTCCCAGTCGGTCACCCGGCGGTCGTATTCCATCTGCTCCCAGCGCGCGGTGTGCAGGTAGTGTTCGACCACCTCCTCGCCCAGGGCCTGGCGCAGCAGTTCCGAGCGGTCCAGCGCGTCGGTGGCGCCGCGCAGGGTCTTGGCCACTTCCGGCAGTTCGTCGTTCTCGTAGGCGTCGCCGGAGAAGGGCGCCGGGAGCTCCAGCTGTTCGTCGATACCGGCCAGGCCGGCGGCGATCAGCGCGGCATAGGCCAGGTAGGGATTGAGGTCGGCGCCACCGATGCGGCACTCGATGCGGATGCCCTTGCTGTCCGCGCCGCACAGGCGGAAGCCAGCGGTGCGGTTGTCGCAGCTCCACACCGCGCGGGTCGGGGCGAAGGTGCCGGCCTGGAAGCGCTTGTAGGAGTTGACGTAGGGGGCGAGGAAATAGGTGATGTCGCTGGCGTACTTGAGCTGGCCGGCCACCCACTGGCGCATCAGCTTGGACATGCCGTATTCGCCGGCCGGGTCATGGAACAGCGCCTGCTCGCCGTCGAGGCTGAACAGCGAGTTGTGGATATGGCTGCTCGAGCCCGCCAGGTCGTAGTTCCACTTGGCCATGAAAGTGACGGCCTTGCCCTGCAGCAGGGCGATCTCCTTGCAGGCGTGCTTGATGATGCTGTGCCGGTCGGCCATCACCAGCGCCTCGGCGTAGCGCACGTTGATCTCTTCCTGGCCCGGCCCCCACTCGCCCTTGGAGTTCTCCACCGGGATGCCGGCGGCCTGCAGGTGCTTGCGGATGGCGCGCATCACCGGCTCCTCGCGGATGGTCTGCAGGATGCTGTAGTCCTCGATGTAGTAATTGGCCGTCTTCGGGTTCTGATAGCGCCCGGTGTGGATGCTCTCGTAGCTCTGGTCGAACAGGTAGAACTCCAGCTCCGAGGCGAACATGCCCTTGTAGCCGCGCTCGGTGAGGCGGGCGATCTGCCGCTTGAGGATGCCGCGCGGGCTGTGCGGCAGGTCGTGGTGGTGATGGTCCTGCACGTCGCACAGCACCAGGGCCGTGCCTTCCAGCCAGGGCACCACGCGCATGGTGGAGAGGTCGGGCTTGAACACGAAGTCGCCGTAGCCCTGCTTCCAGCTGGCGGCGGCGTAGCCGGGCACCGGCTCCATGTCGATGTCGTCGGCCAGCAGGTAGTCGCAGCCGTGGGTTTCCTCATAGGCGCTGTCGAGGAAGAACTCGACCTGGAAGCGTTTGCCGATCAGGCGGCCCTGCATGTCGACCATGCAGGCCAGAACGGTGTCGATCTTGCCGGCCACGGCGAGTTCGCGCAGGCCGGCCAGGGTGAGGTGGGCAGTCATCCGTTGGTCTCCGCAAAGGGTCGACCGCACCCGCGGGCGCGGCCGGGACTCATCAGCTGTGGGTCTTGTTCTGTTCGCGCCGCTCCATGGCAAATTCCTCTTCTGGCGAGAGGATCAGGCGATGACGGCCGACGATGGCGAAGTAGGTGATGCCGATGCCGAACCACACCGCCACCCAGAACACGCCGAGGGTGTAGGCCGGATCGCCAGTGAGCTGGAAGTACAGCGTCACGGCGGCGATCAGCATGGTCAGCACCGCGCCCGGCACGCCCAGCGGGCTGCGGTAGGGGCGCTCGATGTCCGGCATCTTGCGCCGCAGCAAAATGAACGACAGGGCCTGCATGAAGTAGGAGAACATGGCGCCGAACACCGCCATGTTGAGCAGGGTGCCGCCGATCACCGCGCCGCCCTTTTCCTCACCGAAGAGGAACCACAGGGTCATCATCACCGCCAGCGCCATCAGGCTGCCGATCAGCATGGCCACATAGGGCGTCTTGCGCTGGCCGTGGGTGATCGACAGTTGCGGCAGGAAGTAGCCGGCGCGGCTCAGCGAGTAGATCTGCCGGCCCATGGCGAAGATGATGGTGTGGAAGCTGGCGATCAGGCCGAGCACCGCCACCAGCGCCAGCAGCTTGGCGATGTCGTCACCGTAGATGGCCTTGAAGCCGTCCAGCAGCGGCTCGCCGGAGGAGCCCAGCGCGTGGGCGCCGACACCGGTCACCGCCGGGTTCAGCCAGAGGATCATGAAGGCCGAGAGGATCAGGGTGAACATGCCGAGGATGATGCCCTTGGGCATGTCGCGCTTCGGGTCGACCGACTCTTCCGCCGCCAGCGGCAGCTGCTCGATGGCGAGGAACAGCCACACCGCGAACGGCATCGCCGCCAGCACGCCGAGCAGGCCGTTGGGCAGGAACGGGCCGTTGCCTTCCGGTAGCTCGACGCCGCCCGGACCGACGTTCATGGCGAAGCGATTGAAGTCGATGTGCGGGATGGCGCTAATCCAGAACACCACCAGGCACGACAGGGCCAGCAGGGTGACCACCAGGGTGACCTTGAACGACAGCTCCACGCCGATGACGTTGAGCCAGATGAACACCACGTAGAAGCCGATCCACCACAGCGGCTGGTACTCGCTGGGCGTGCCGAAGATGCTGCCCATGTAGCTGCCGATGAAGAACACGATCACCGCCGGGGTGAGCACGTACTCCACGTTCTCCGCCAGGCCGGTGAGGAAGCCACCCCAGGGGCCCATGGCGCTGCGCGCGAAGGAATAGGCGCCGCCGGTGTGGGGCAGGGCTGGCGACATCTCCGCCAGGGAGAAGGTCAGACCCAGGTACATGATGGCGATGATGATGGCGGCGATCAGCATGCTGCCCCAGCCGTTGGCCAGGCCGAAGTTCCAGCCGGAGAAGTGGCCGGAGATCACCGCGCCGACGCCCAGCGCCCACAGCGACCAGACGCCGGCGTAGCGGCGCAGGCCGCGTTTCTCGAAGTAGGTCTGATCGACCGTCGTGTAGCTGACTCCCGATTGCTGCTTCATGGTCCTCTCCTGCATTTCGCGTTGGCTCGGGTTCTTGTAGGAATTGCGGCCTTGCTTGAAACGGGATGGAGCACAGCGGCTGACAGCGGGAGGATGCGGAGGACGGGGCCGATGGTGATGCGGCGGTTGACTTCCCCCGGAGGCCGGAAACATTTCCGGCGAGCATGGTGCGCAGACGAACATCCGGTCGCTGACAGCTTGCGGGCATGGACGACGAGGAACCTCATGCCGCCTCGGTGTTCCGAGACTCCTGACACTCTAGTCGAGAAAACGCGGGGCGGTACGGCAGCCTGTCCGGTGCCGCCCTGTGCTACCCTGCGGCCAGTTCTGCCGGGGCTTCCCGGCGCTTTTCGAGGTCATCGATGCACATCCATATTCTCGGCATCTGCGGCACCTTCATGGGCTCCCTGGCGGTACTGGCCAAGGAGCTGGGGCACCGCGTCACCGGCTCCGACGCCAGCGTCTACCCGCCCATGAGCACCCAGCTGGAAGCCCAGGGCATCGAGCTTATGCAGGGCTACCTGCCCGAACACCTGCAGCCGGCCCCCGACCTGGTGGTGATCGGCAACGCCCTGAGCCGCGGCAACCCGGCGGTGGAGTACGTGCTCAACCAGGGCCTGCCCTATGTGTCCGGCCCGCAGTGGCTGGCCGACCATGTATTGCAGGGCCGCTGGGTGCTGGGTGTGGCCGGCACCCACGGCAAGACCACCACCACCAGCATGCTGGCCTGGGTGCTGGAACATGCCGGCATGAGCCCGGGCTTTCTGATCGGCGGTGTCCCGCAGAACTTCGGTGTGTCCGCGCGCCTGGGCGGCACGCCGTTCTTCGTGGTCGAGGCCGACGAGTACGACAGCGCCTTCTTCGACAAGCGCAGCAAGTTCGTCCACTACCGCCCGCGCACGGCGATCCTCAACAATCTCGAGTTCGACCACGCCGACATCTTCCCGGACCTGGCCGCCATCGAGCGGCAGTTCCACCATCTGGTGCGCACCGTGCCGGGTGAGGGCCTGATCATTCATCCGCAGGCCGAAGAGGCGCTGGCGCGGGTGGTCGAGATGGGCTGCTGGACCCCGGTGCAGACCACCGGCGCCGGCGGCCAGTGGCAGGCACGCCTGCTCAGCGAAGACGGCTCGCGCTTCGAGGTGGTGTTCGACGGCAAGGTCGAGGGCACCGTGGAGTGGGAGCTGACCGGCCAGCACAACGTGGCCAACGCCCTGGCCACTCTGGCTGCCGCGCGGCATGTCGGCGTGGTGCCGGAGCTGGGCATCGCCGGCCTGTCGTCCTTCAAGAGCGTCAAGCGGCGCATGGAGAAGGTCGCGGAAGTGAAGGGCGTGACCCTCTACGACGACTTCGCCCACCACCCGACCGCCATCGCCACCACCCTCGACGGCCTGCGCAAGCGCGTCGGCGATGCGCCGATAATCGCGGTGATCGAGCCGCGCTCCAACTCCATGAAGCTCGGCGCCCACCGTGACGGCCTGCCGGATTCCGTGGTGCAGGCCGACCGGGTGTTCTGGTACGCGCCGGCCAACCTGGGCTGGGACCTGGCCGCCACCGTCGCCGGCTCCAGCGTGCCGACTCAGGTCTGCGACTCGCTGGAGGCCATCATCGACGGCGTGAAGGCCCATGCGGTGCCCGGCGCGCAGGTGGTGATCATGAGCAACGGCGGCTTCGGCGGCCTGCACGGCAAGCTGGCGGCGGCACTAGGCAGCTGATGCCCGTAGCCCGAATGCAATCCGGGAAAGCCCCCCCGGATTGCATCCGGGCTACGGGCTGGCTGAGGCTTGAGGTAATTCGTAGGGTGGATAGCCGAGTTAGCGCTATCCACCAGACTTTCTGGTGGAAAAGCCGCAGGCGGCGTTTTCCACCCTACGCATATGTGGAGATCCTATGAACGGGCCCGAACGCATCACCCTGGCCATGACCGGCGCCTCCGGCGCGCAGTACGGCCTGCGCCTGCTCGACTGCCTGGTGCAGGAAGACCGCGAGGTGCACTTCCTGATCTCCAAGGCCGCGCAGCTGGTGATGGCCACCGAGACCGACGTCACCCTGCCGGCCAAGCCCCAGGCCATGCAGCAGTTCCTCAGCGAGTACACCGGTGCAGCCTCCGGGCAGATCCGCGTGTACGGCAAGGAAGACTGGATGGCGCCGCCGGCCTCCGGCTCCGGCGCGCCGAGCGCCATGGTGGTGGTGCCGTGCAGCACCGGCACCCTGTCGGCCATCGCCACCGGCGCCTGCAACAACCTGATCGAGCGCGCCGCCGACGTGGTGCTCAAGGAGCGCCGCCAGTTGATCCTGGTGCCGCGCGAGGCGCCGTACTCCAGCATCCACCTGGAGAACATGCTCAAGCTGTCCAACCTCGGCGTGACCATCCTGCCGGCCTCGCCCGGCTTCTATCACCAGCCGCAGACCCTGGACGACCTGGTCGACTTCGTGGTAGCGCGCATCCTCAACTGCCTGGGCATACCGCAGGACATGCTGCCGCGCTGGGGCGAACACCATCTCTCCAGCGATGACTGATTGCCTGGCTCGCGAGGTCGGCGTGGGCGCATGCCGCGCGGCGCGTTCCTGCTTCGTCGGCCTCGCCCTGCTGCTGGTGCTGCCCGGTTGCGCCAGCGTACGCACCCTGGATGCGGCCAAGCCGGGTGCGCCGATCATCTATTCCGGCACCCGCCTGGACTGGTATTCGCTGCAGGGCGGCTGTTGTCCGATGGATCGTTTCGGCGCCGAGGCGCCCAAGTATCCGGGCCTCGACCTGCCGTTCGCCGCGCTGCTGGAGACGCTGCTGCTGCCCTTTGCCGTGGCGGCCGAGCTGGGTGTCGGGCTCGGTGTCAGCGGCGGCAACTGAGGTAGGCGCTTCTTCCGGATAACCTCCGGCTGGTGCGCGTGGCGCACCCTGCGCGCGTCGAGCGCGGCGCACGCAGTGCGTTCAGTCGAGCGCCTGGCACACGTCCACCCACTCGCCGTCCACCAGTTCGGCCATCTGCCGCGGGCAGATGCGCACGGCGCTGTGCAGGGCGCCGGCGGCCGGCAGCACCTCGTCGAAGGCCTGCAGCGACAGGTCGACATACACCGGCAGCTCGGTGGCCAGGCCGAACGGGCAGACACCGCCGACCGGATGGCTGGTCAGCGCCTGCACCGTCTCGGCGTCGAGCATCCTGGCCTTGGCGCCGAAGGTCTCCTTGAGCTTGCGGTTGTCCAGGCGCGCGTCGCCGCGGGCCACCACCAGCAGGTTGCGTTCGCCGACGCGGAAGGCCAGGGTCTTGGCGATGCGTCCCGGCTCCACGCCATGGGCCTCGGCGGCCAGGGCGACGGTGGCGGTGCTGGTCTCCAGCTCGATGATGTCGATGTGCGGCGCCTTCTCGGCGAAGAAGCGGCGGACCGATTCCAGACTCATGCGGGGCTTCCTTCCGGCAAAAGCGCCATGCTTGCCGGCGCGCTGGGGTGCGTCAACCCGCGAGCGTCAGTCGGCCCAGCCGCGCCAGACCCAGGTCATTGGCCGCGGGCCCTGCAGGTAGCTGCTGTGTACTTCGCGGATATGGAAACCGCCGGCGCCGAGCAGGGCGGGGATGTCGCGGTTGAGATGGCAGCCGCCAGCCAGCGGCTTCCACAGCGGGGTGATGCGGTCCTGCCAGGCGCGCACGCCGGCGTCTGGCGCGCGGCCATGCTCGCTGAACAGCAGCTTGCCGCCGGGCTTGAGCACCCGGCGCATCTCCTGGAGCGCGGCCAGCGGATCGGGGATGGTGCACAGGGTGAAGGTGCAGACGATGCTGTCGAAGCTGGCGTCCGCGGCCTGGATCTGCCCCAGCTCGAGAGCGATCATCTCCACCGGAATGCCGATGTTCGCCGCGCGCTGGCGCGCCAGGCTCTGCATCTGTGCGGCCGGGTCCACGCCGACGATGGCACTGACCTTTTCGCGGTCGTAGAAGCTGAGGTTGAGGCCGGTGCCGATGCCGATCTCCAGCACCCGGCCCTCCGCCATGGGCACCACCTGGGCACGGGTCTTCATCACATGGCCCATGCCGCAGGCGAAGTCGATCAGCCGCGGCAGGATTTTCTCGTCGTAGAACTTCATCAGCGCCCCAGGCGGCGCAGCTGGTCGGACTCCACCACCCGAACCCCGTCGCTCTCCTCCAGGGCCAGGCGCCACAGCGCGCGGGCCAGCACAGCAGCCTCGATGCCGCGATAGCGGCCGGGAATCCAGCGCAGCAGCGGCGCGGCCAGGCGCTCGCCGAGGCGGAACTCGCGGCGCGGGCCGAGCAGCAGGGACGGGCGGGCGATGGTCAGCTGCGGCCAGTCCATCGCCTTCAGCGCCTCTTCCACCTCGCCCTTGACCCGGTTGTAGAACACCGATGATTGGGCGTTGGCGCCCATGGCGCTGACCACGAGGAAATGCCGCGCGCCGAGCTCGCGGGCGCGGCGGGCGAAGGCCAGCACCAGGTCGTGGTCGACGGCGCGAAAGGCCTCCTGGGAGCCGGCCTGCTTGATGGTGGTGCCCAGGCAGCAAAACGCCGCGTCGATGCGGCCGTCGAGGTGGGGCAGCAGATCGGCGAGCTGGCCGACCGGGTTGTCCAGGTGCGCGTGCTCGGCCAGCGGGCTGCGGCTTGGCGCCAGCACGCGGCTGATGGTCGGCTCGCTGAGCAGGCGATCGAGCAGGTGCTCGCCGGTGAGGCCGGTGGCTCCGGCGAGCAGGATGTGCTGGGGCGTCAGGTACATGCTGGGTCTCCGCTGATAAGGACCAGCTTAGAACGAAACGGCAGGACGAGCCGACAATTGATCGCCATCAGCGCGCTTCCGGTGCCGCGCTCAGGGCCTGCTCGGCCTGCTGCTTGCGCAGCCGCTTCCAGTGCTCCAGCACCGCGTCGGGCGCCCACAGCTGTGGCTCGGAGGGTTCGAAGCCGTCGGCCTTTTCGCGCTCGGCGACCCTGGCCGTGGCCAGCTCGAAGGCGCGGGCGAGGTCGTCGGTCTGGTTGAACGCCTCGGCGAACAGGGCGCGGCCGAAGTAGGTGAAGTCGTTCTCCTCCGAGCAGCCGAAGGACACCCGGTCGGCGCGCGCGGCGGTCATCACCAGGGTCCTGTCGTCTTTCAGCGGCGGGATGAAGCCCCCGGAATAACACGCCGAAATCACCACCACCTTGTGGCGGTCGCGCAATGGTTCGAGCAGCGCCGCCAGCTCGCTGGCCGGCAGGTCGGCCAGCTGCAGGCGCGGCTGGTCGATGCTCAGCTTGTGGTCGTCCGAGCCGTGGCTGGTGAGGTAGAGGAATACCAGGTCCTCTGGGCCGCTGCGCTCGGCCAGGGCCTGCACCGCGCGGGTCAGGCTCTCGCGGGTGGCCAGCGGGCGATCGGCCAGATGGTCGCGGTGGTTGGTCAGGGTGACGTTGCCGCGGGCACCGAAACGCTCGCGCAGCAGCCGGCTGACGTAGTCGGCCTCGCGCAGGAACACGCTCTGCTTGCCGTCGCCGGCCAGGGTCAGGCTGTACAGCTCGACGGCCGGGGTGGAGGCGGGCAGGGCGTCCAGGGCCTGCTGCAGCAGCAGGCCCTGTTGCAGCAGGCCCAGCTCCAGCGGGTCGGGACGCGACTGGCCATCGGCCTGACGCAGCAGTTCGCCGTCGTTCCAGATGCCCTGGGTGCGAACGCCATCGAGGGCGGTGAGGGTGCCTTCGCCGGCGTATTCGCCGTTGGCGAACTGGCCCTGGTAGACGCCGCCGTCGGCCAGGCTCAGCTTGCCCTGGCCGTGGAAGCGCCAGTACCGGAACTCGCCCGCGTAGTGACGGCCGTCCGCGCCGCGGAACTCGCCCTTGCCGGTCAGCGCGCCGTCGGCGAAATGCCCGCTCCAGACCTCGCCCTCGGCGTTCTGGTAACGGCCCTTGCCGTGGAACAGGTCGTTGCGAAAGCCCCCGGTGTAGCTCTCGCCGTCTGCACCCTTGTAGCTGCCTTCGCCCTGCAGCATGCCGTTCTTGAAGGTGCCGGCAAACTCGCCCTCGGCATTACTGCGCAGGCCTTTGCCCTGCGGCTCGCCACGCACGAAATGGCCCTGGTAGCGGCTGCCGTCCGGCCATTCCAGAGTGCCCAGGCCGTGGTAGCGGTCGTCGCGGAACTCGCCGCGGTAGCTCATGCCGCCCTGCTGCAGATGGCCCTCGCCGTGCATGCGGCCCTGTTTGAAACCGCCCTGGTAGCGGGTGCCGTCGCTGTAGACGAATTCGCCCTGGCCATGGAACAGGCCCAGGTGGAAGTTGCCCTGGTAGCGTTCGCCGCTGGCGCCATGCCATTCGCCGGGGCCTTCGAACAGGCCGTCCTGGAAGCGGCCGGTGTAGTACACGCCGTTGGCGTAGTCGATCCGGCCCTCGCCCTGCAAACGGCCGTCCACCACCTCGCCGCGATAACGACCGCCGTCGGGCAACACGGCATCGGCGGGCAGCAGCGGTTCGCCGTCGCCGCAGGCGGCGAGCAGCAGGGCGAGGGCGAGCGGGGCGAGGTGGCGGGGCATGGCTGACGTCCGGGTCGGTGGTGACGCGAGTATGCCAAAGCGCCAATGAAAACGGGGCGCCAGAGCGCCCCGTGCGGCCCCGCCGGTTCGGCTCAGACGAAGCAGAGCGACAGCGATTCGGCGATGTAGGCGGGCTTCTCCTCGCCTTCGATCTCGAGGGTGGCCTCGACCTTGAACAGCCACTGGCCGGGACGCTTCTCGGTGATGTCGAGCACCTTGGCGGCCAGGCGCACGCGCGAGTTCACCTTGACCGGCTGAATGAAGCGCACGCTGTCCAGGCCGTAGTTGACGGCCATCTTCAGGCCCTCGGGGGCGAGCATCAGCTTCTCCATCAGCACCGGGATCAGCGAAAGGCTGAGGAAGCCGTGGGCGATGGTGGTGCCGAACGGGGTGTGCTTGGCCTTGACCGGGTCGACGTGGATGAACTGGTGGTCGCCGGTGCATTCGGCGAACTGGTTGATGCGCTGCTGATCGATGGTCAGCCAGTCGGAACGTCCGAGTTCCTTGCCTACATAGTCTTGCAGTTGCGATACGGGTACTAACGGCATAGATCCTCCTTGAGGATGCGAGGTTATTTGTTGTTCTTGGGTGAACCTGGCTGGCCCTAGATCAGCATGAGTGATCGGCCACGGTCAAGCCGCACGCCAGCGTTTATGACGCACCCTCCAGCGCGTCTATAATGGGCCGCCCTTCACGTCGGAGATTTCCGCATGCTGCTTCGCGGCCTGACCTGGCTGGTGCTGTTCCAGTTGCTCGGCACCGCCATCAATGTGCTGTTCCTGACCCTGTTACCGGGGCCGATCATCGGCATGCTCCTGCTGTTCGCCTTCCTCGTGGTGCGGGGCGAGGTGGGCGCGCCGATCGCCGAGGCCTCCTCCGGCCTGCTGCGCTACCTGCCGTTGCTGCTGGTGCCGCCGGCGGTGGGCGTGATGGTCTACGCCGAGCAGATCGCCGCCGACTTCTGGGCACTGGCCGGTGCGCTGGGCCTGTCGCTGATCGTCTCGCTGCTGTTCGCCGGCTGGCTGATGCAGAAACTGATCGACCGCCAGGCGCGGCGCGAGGAGCGCCCATGAGCCTGGATTGGCACGCCGCACTGCAGGCCGTGGTGCATCACCCGCTGTTCGGCGTCGGCATCACCCTGGCGGTGTACCAGGCGGCGCTGGCGGCCTATGAACGCACGCGCTGGATGTTCCTGCAGCCGGTGCTGGTATCCATGGCGGTGCTGATCGGCGTGCTGCTGCTCGCCGGGCTGACCTACCAGGAGTACCGCGACAGCACCTTCCTGCTCAGCGTGCTGCTCGGCCCGACCACCGTGGCCCTGGCCGTGCCGCTGTTCCTCAACCTCAAGCGCATCCGCCAGCTGTTCTGGCCGACCCTGGTCACGCTGCTGTTCGCCGGCGTGCTGGCCACGGCGCTGGGCGTGGCGCTGGCCTGGGCCTTCGGTGCCGACCGCATGATGCTGATGACCATGGCGCCGAAGTCGGTGACGTCGCCCATCGCCATGCTGGTGGCCGAGCAGATCGGCGGCGTGGCCGCGCTGGCCGCGGTGTTCGTGCTGATCACCGGGGTGCTCGGCGCCATGTGCGGGCCGGAGCTGCTGCGGCGCATCGGCGTGCATCATCCGGCGGCCCAGGGCATGGCTCTGGGCCTCACCGCCCACGCCGTGGGCACCGCCCGCGCGCTGCAGGAAGGCGAGGAGAGCGGCGCCTTCGCCGCCCTGGCCATGAGCCTGATGGGCATGTTGACGGCGGTGCTGTTGCCGCTGGTCGTCGTTCTGGTCGCCTGAGGAGCTTCGCATGCGCTATCCGCTGTTTCCCCTCGGTATCGTGCTGTTTCCCGGCTGCAACCTCGACCTGCAGATCTTCGAGGCGCGCTACCTGGACATGGTCAGCGCCTGCATGCGCCGTGGCGAAGGCTTCGGCGTGGTGACGATTCTCGAGGGCCAGGAAGTCGGCGAGGCGGCCCGGCGCTTCTCGCAGGTGGGCTGCGAGGCGCTGATCTGCGACTTCCAGCAGCGCCCCAACGGCCTGCTCGGCATCCGTGTCGAGGGCGGGCGCCGCTTTCATGTCGGCGATGTTTCGGTGCAGGCCGATCAGCTGACCCTGGCCGAGGTGCAGTGGCTGGACGAAGTCGAGGATGCGCCGCTGCAGGTCGAGCACGCCGACCTCGCCGCGCTGCTCGGTGCACTGGCCGAGCATCCGCTGGTGGCCGACCTGGGCATGGGCGGTGCGGTCGGCGGCCAGCAGGCCCTGGCCAATCAGCTGGCCTACCTGCTGCCGTTCGCCACCGAGCAGAAACTGCAGCTGCTGGAGCAGGCCCTGCCGGCGCAACGGCTGCAGCTGATTCAGCAATTCCTCGACCAGATGCAGGGCGAGATGACCGCGTAGGCGCATCCCCGCGGAGTGGATTCGGAGCGAAGCGACAATCCGCCACGCGCCGCCGAGCGATGTATGGCCGGCGGCGAGCGGTACGCCACCCGGGCCGACTAGTAGCGATACAGCTCGATCGCCTCCGGCAGCGACCAGGCGCTGACCCCGCCGAGCAGGGCCAGGGTCGCCGGCAGCACCAGCCACCACACCCGCGCGCCGAGCGGTCGCATCGGTTCGCGCCGCTGCAGCCAGGCCAGGCAGGCCGCACATACGCTGCCGGCGAGTAGCGCACCGGCGAGGATGTCGGTCGGCCAGTGCACACCCAGGTAGACCCGCGAGGCAGCGATGCTCAGCGCCGGCAGGCTGGCCACCAGCAGCCAGGTCAGGCGCGTGCGCGCCGAGGCGCCGCGGCCGGCGAGAATGCCCAGGGCGAGGAAGAAGGCGAAGGCCGCCGAACTGTGCCCGCTGGGCAGGCTGAAGGTTTCCAGGGGTTGCTGCAGCACGTCCGGGCGGGCGCGGGCGAAGAACAGCTTGAGGCCGGTGGTGGCCAACGCGGTGAACAGCGTGCAGCTGGCCAGGAAGATCGCCGCATGGAAGCGCCGAGCGATCAGCAGCAGCACGGTCACCATCACGCCGGCGGCGATCTGCGTGTGGAAGTCGCCGAGGCCGGTGATCAGCATGGCTAGGCCGTCGACGCTGGCGCTGCGGTGTTCCTGGACGAGGGTGATCAGGCCCTGGTCCAGGGCGTCCAGGTGCGGCACGCCGATCAGCAAGGCGGTCAGCAGCGTGGCACTGGCGCCGGCCGCTGCCGGCACCGTCCAGCGTTGTTCACGCAGGCTGCTGAAAATCAGCGTGACCAGCATCAGCCCGACACCGGCGGCGACGATGCCGGCGGCGGTCCAGAAGCCTTCCGGCAGCGGCAGGCGGATGGCCGCGCCGGTGGCCCAGCCCGGCAGCATGTAGGCCACGGCCCAGCCGGCGGCCGCCAGCATGCTGACCAGGACGAAGCGCACGAAGGGCATGTCGAGCATGCCCGCCACCAGCGGCAACATCGGCCGCAGCGGGCCGATGTAGCGCCCCACCAGCAGGCTGACCACGCCGTAGCGCTGGAAATAGGTCTCGGCGCCCGCCAGCCACTCGGGGTGGTCGCGCAGCACCGGCAGGCGGCGGATGCCCTGGTGGAAGCGCCGGCCCAGGCCGTAGGAGATGGCGTCGCCGAGCAGGCCGCCGGCGTAGGCCAGCAGCAGCGTGTCGCTGAGGTCCAGGGCGCCGCTGCCGGCCAGCACGCCGAGGGTGAACAACAGCACCGTGCCGGGGATCAGGATGCCGGCCACCGCCAGGCATTCCAGGCAGGCGGCCAGGAAAATGGCCAGTCCCAGCCATTCGGGGTTGGCTTCCAGCCAGTGCGACAGGGTCGCGAACCATTCGCTCATGGTCATTCCTCGGGGTTCAACAGAAAGTAGTCACGGCCTTCGACCTGCCCGCGGCGCAGCGGGTTGCGTGTGCAGTGGCGGGCGTAGGCGGCATCGACGAAGCGATAGGGCAGATGCTCGTCGCGGCCCGCCGGAATGCCCAGGCGGGTGGTCTGGATGATGCTCTCGGGGCGCTGGCCGACATCTTCGACGAACAGCCGCTGCGGGTCGAAGCGCTGCGCGTCCCACTGCGCCACCTTCAGGCCGAGCGACTTGCACAGCAGGGTCTGGCCGGCGCACAGACGCTCCGGGTGACGATGGTCGCCGGCGGCCGATGGATTGTTGGCCTGCATGCGCGGCAGGGCGTCGTCTGCGCAGTGTTCGTCCAGCCAGGGCACGGCCGACTTGATCAGCACGGCATTGCCCGGCCCCTGGGCGCTGAAGTTCAGCGAGTCGCCGCCGCGGGCGTAGTACATGTAGATGTGGCCGCCGTCGAGAAACAGCGCACGGCGCTTCTCGGTATAACCGAGCGAGGCGTGGCTGCCCTTTTCTTCACGGTAGTAGGCCTCGGTCTCGATGATGCGCGCCGCCAGCCAGTGGCCGCGATGGCGATGGCGGATGACCTTGCCCAGCAGCGCTCGGGCCAGCAGCTGGGCGTCGCGGTCGAAGAAGCGGTCGGGCAGCGCGGCGGCTGCGGGCCAGGGCAGAACGGTCATGCGGCGATCGGTAGTCGTGAAAGACGCGATCTTAGCAATGCCCGCGGCCCTCGGCGGCGAATCTTGTTCCGCGATGTTGCGCGCCGGCGCCATCCGCCCGGCAGTGCTGGGCGTGGCGGGGCCTGCCCGCTATAATCAGCCCCTTTTTTCCAACCGCCAGACGTATGCCGACCATGACCGAGTCCGTGCTCGACTACATGACCCGCCTGGGCCGCGCCGCGCGCGACGCCTCGCGGGTGCTCGCCCGGGCCAGCACCGCGCAGAAGAACCATGCGCTGCAGGCCGCCGCCAACGCCCTCGACGCCGCCCGCGCCGAGCTGACCGCCGCCAACGAACTGGACCTGAGCGCCGCCCGCGCCAATGGTCTGGAGCCGGCGATGGTCGACCGCCTGGCGCTGACGCCGAAAGTCATCGACGGCATGATCGAAGGCCTGCGCCAGGTCGCTACCCTGCCGGACCCGATTGGCGAGATCCGCGACATGCGCTTCCTGCCGTCCGGCATCCAGGTCGGCAAGATGCGCGTGCCGCTGGGCGTGATCGGCATCATCTACGAGTCGCGCCCCAACGTGACCATCGACGCCGCCAGCCTGTGCCTGAAGTCCGGCAACGCCACCATCCTGCGCGGCGGCTCGGAGGCCATCCACTCCAATCAGGCCATCGCCCGCTGCATCCAGATCGGCCTGGCCGAAGCCGGCCTGCCGGCCAGTGCCGTGCAGGTGGTGGAAACCACCGACCGCGCTGCCGTCGGCGCGCTGATCACCCTGCCCGAATTCGTCGACGTGATCGTGCCGCGCGGCGGTAAGGGCCTGATCGAACGCATCAGTCGCGACGCCAAGGTGCCGGTGATCAAGCATCTGGACGGTGTCTGCCACGTGTACGTGGACATCGCCGCCGACATCGACAAGGCCATCCGCGTCTGCGACAACGCCAAGACCCAGCGCTACTCGCCGTGCAACACCATGGAGACGTTGCTGGTGCATGCCGGCATCGCCGAGCGCGTGCTGCCGCCGCTGGCCGCCATCTACCGCGACAAGGGCGTGGAGCTGCGCGGCGACGCCGCGACCCGCGCGCTGCTCGGCAATGACGTCCTGGAAGCGAGCGAGGACGACTGGTACGCCGAGTACAACGCGCCGATTCTGGCGATCCGCATCGTCGACTCGCTGGATGCGGCCATCGAGCACATCAACACCTACGGCTCGCAACACACCGACGCGATCATTACCGAACACTTCAGCGATGCCCGTCGCTTCCTCACCGAGGTGGACTCCGCCTCGGTGATGGTCAATGCCTCGACCCGTTTTGCCGACGGCTTCGAGTACGGCCTGGGCGCGGAGATCGGCATCTCCACCGACAAGCTGCATGCCCGCGGCCCGGTCGGCCTGGACGGCCTGACCAGCGAGAAGTACGTGGTATTCGGCGACGGGCACATTCGTACCTGATGGCACGACGCATCGGCATACTCGGCGGCACCTTCAACCCGGTGCACATCGCGCACCTGCGGGGCGCGCTGGAAGTGGCCGAGTTCATGGGGCTGGACGAGCTGCGGCTGATCCCCAGCGCCCGGCCGCCGCATCGCCAGGCGCCGCAGGTCACGGCCGAACAGCGCCTGGCCATGGTCGAACTGGCCGCCGCGGGGGAGCCGCTGCTGGCGGTCGACGACCGCGAGCTGAAGCGCGACAAGCCGTCGTTCACCTACGACACCCTGGAGTCGGTGCGCGGTGAGCTGGCGGCGGACGACCAGCTGTTCCTCCTGCTGGGCTGGGATGCCTTCTGCGGCTTGCCGACCTGGCATCGCTGGCAGGAGCTGCTGACGCACTGTCACCTCCTCGTGCTGCAGCGGCCGGATGCCGACAGCGAGGCGCCGGAGGAGCTGCGCGACCTGGTCGCCGCGCGCAGCGTGCACGATCCGCTTGGCCTCGCCGGTCCGGGCGGGCAGATCAGTTTCATCTGGCAGACGCCGCTCGCGGTGTCCGCCACCCAGATTCGCCAACTGCTGGCGGACGGGCGCTCGGTGCGTTTCCTGGTGCCCGACGCCGTGTTGGCCTATATCCATGCGCACGGCCTGTACCGTGCTCACACCGTTTCATGAGGTAGCAATGCAAAACGAAGAACTGGCCCGGGTCGCCATCGACGCCCTGGAAGAACTCAAAGGCAAGGACATCACCACCATCGATGTGCGCGGCAAGACCAGCGTCACCGATTTCATGGTCATCGCCAGCGGCACCTCCAGCCGTCACGTCAAATCCCTGGCCGAGAACGTGCTGGAGAAGGTCAAGGAGCAGGGCGTGCGCCCGATCGGCAACGAAGGTCTGGACGGCGGCGAATGGGCCCTGCTCGACCTGGGCGACGTGGTGGTCCACGTGATGCAGGTCGCCACCCGCCAGTTCTACGACCTGGAGCGCCTGTGGCAGGGCGCCGAGCAGAGCCGCGCGCAGCACCAGGACCCGGCCGAGTAAGCCCGCCTCGTGCGTATCAGACTGATCGCCGTCGGCTCGCGCATGCCGCGCTGGGTGGAGGAGGGCTGGCAGGAGTACGTCAAGCGCCTGCCGGCCGAGCTGCCGCTGGAGCTGGTGGAGATTCCGCTGAGCACTCGCGGCAAGAACGCCGACGTCGCCCGCCTGATCCGCCAGGAAGGCGAGGCCATGCTGAGCAAGGTGCAACCCGGTGAACGCATAGTGACCCTGGAGGTCACAGGCAAGCCCTGGAGTACCGAACAGCTGGCCCAGGAACTCTCGCGCTGGCGCCTGGATGCGCGCAACGTCAACCTCATGGTCGGCGGCCCCGAGGGGCTGGCACCGGAGGTCTGCGCGCGCAGCGAGCAACGCTGGTCGCTGTCGCCGCTGACCCTGCCGCACCCGCTGGTGCGCATCCTGGTCGGCGAACAGATCTACCGGGCCTGGACCGTGCTGTCCGGCCACCCGTATCACAAGTAAGCAGTAGTCGATGCCGCAACCCATCCGCCTGAAGGACCACGAGAAGGACGCCCGCCTGGTGCGTCGACGGGTCATCGTGGGCGGCCTGGTCGTGCTGCTGCTGACCGGCGTGCTGGTCGCGCGCATGTACTACCTGCAGGTGATCCAGTACGAGCACCACTCGACCCTGGCGGAAAACAACCGCATCCACGTGCAGCCGATCCCGCCGACCCGGGGCCTGATCTTCGACCGCAACGGCACGATCATCGCCGACAATCGGCCCAGCTTCAGCCTGACGGTCACCCGCGAGCGCGCCGGTGACTGGCAGCAGGTGCTGGACACCATCGTCGAGGTGCTGGAGCTGACGCCGGATGATCGCGCGCTGTTCGAGAAGCGCATGCGCCAAGGCCGCCGCCCCTTCGAGCCGGTGCCGGTGCTGTTCGAGCTGACCGAGGACCAGATCGCCCGCGTGGCGGTGAACCAGTTCCGCCTGCCGGGGGTGGAGGTCGATGCACAGCTGGTGCGGCACTATCCGCAGAAGGGCCATTTCGCCCATTCGGTCGGTTATGTCGGACGGATCAACGAGAAGGAACTGAAGGAACTCGACCCGACCGACTACGCCGGCACGCACCATATCGGCAAGACCGGCATCGAGCGCTTCTACGAGGACCTGCTGCACGGCCAGGTGGGCTACGAGGAAGTCGAGACCAACGCCCGCGGCCGGGTGCTGCGGGTGCTCAGGCGCACCGACCCGATGCCGGGGATGGACCTGACCCTGACCCTCGACGTGGGCTTGCAGGAAGCCGCCGAGCAGGCGCTGGGCGGGCGCCGCGGCGCGGTGGTGGCGATCGAGCCGTCCAGCGGCGATGTGCTGGCGATGGTCAGCCAGCCCAGCTTCGACCCCAACCCCTTCGTCACCGGCATCGGCTTCAAGGCCTACGCCGAGCTGCGCGACTCCATCGACCGCCCGCTCTACAACCGGGTGCTGCGCGGCCTGTACCCGCCGGGTTCGACGATCAAGCCGATGGTCGCGGTGTCCGGCCTGGATGCCGGCGTGGTGACGCCGCAGACGCGGGTCTACGACCCCGGCTTCTACCAGTTGCCCGGCCACAGCCACAAATACCGCAACTGGAACCGCTCGGGCGACGGCTCGGTGAACATGGAGTACGCCATCATGCGCTCCAATGACACCTACTTTTACGATCTCGCCCACAAGATGGGCGTGGATCGCATGCACGACTACATGAGCCGTTTCGGCCTGGGCCAGAAGGTGTCGCTGGACATGTTCGAGGAGACGGCCGGCCTGATGCCGTCGCGCGAATGGAAGCGCGCGCGTTACCGCCAGCCCTGGTATCCGGGCGAGACGCTGATCCTCGGCATCGGTCAGGGCTACATGCAGACCACGCCGCTGCAGCTGGCCCAGGCGGTGACGCTGATGGCCACGCGCGGCAAATGGATTCGCCCGCACTTGCTGAAGAACGCCGAGGACATGAGCCCCTCCGAGCTGATGGAGCAGGACCTGATCCCGCATACGCCGGCGCCGCCGGACATCCAGCTGCGCGATCCCAAGTTCTGGGATTACGGGCGCATCGGCATGGAGATGGTGATGCACGGCCCGCGCGGCACCGCCGCCAAGGTCGGCGCCACGGCCGCGTACCGCATCGCCGGCAAGAGCGGTACGGCGCAGGTGGTGGCGATCAAGCAGGGCGAGAAGTACGACCGCAACAAGATCGCCGAGCGCCACCGCGACCACGCGCTGTTCGTCGCCTTCGCCCCGGCCGAGGCGCCGAAGATCGCCGTGGCGGTGATGGTGGAGAACGGCGAGTCCGGCTCCGGGATCGCCGCGCCGGTGGTCAAGCAGGTGATGGACGCCTGGCTGTTGGGCCCGGACGGCCAGCTCAAACCCGAGTACCGTCCGCCGGTGCCGACCGCAGAAGAGGCCAGCGTGCAGCGATGAAGCGCCAGGAGTTCGACCGCACCATTTCCCACGAGGACGTGTTCAAGCGCCGCGCCACGCTACTGCAGCGCCTGCACATCGACGGCTGGCTGCTGCTGATCCTGCTGGCGCTGTGCGCCGGCAGCCTGTTCGTCCTCTATTCGGCCAGCGGCAAGAACTGGGACCTGGTGATCAAGCAGGGCACCTCCTTCGGCATCGGCCTGGTCGCCGCCATCGTCATCGCCCAGTTCGAGCCGCGCTTCATGGCGCGCTGGGTGCCGCTGGCCTACCTGGCCGGGGTGGCGCTGCTCGCGGTGGTGGAGGTGATGGGTCATACCGCCATGGGCGCGACCCGCTGGATCAACATTCCCGGGGTGATCCGCTTCCAGCCGTCGGAATTCATGAAGATCATCATGCCGGCGACCATCGCCTGGTACCTGGCCCGGCACAACCTGCCGCCCAAGCTCAAGCACATCGCCATCAGCCTGGTGCTGATCCTGGTGCCCTTCGTGCTGATCCTGAAACAGCCGGACCTGGGCACCGCGCTGCTGATCCTCGCCTCCGGCGCGTTCGTGCTGTTCATGGCCGGCCTGCAGTGGCGCTGGATCATCGGCGCGGTGGCGGCCGTGGTGCCGGTCGCCGTGGCCATGTGGTTCTTCGTGTTGCACCAGTATCAGAAGCAGCGGGTGCTGACGTTCCTCGATCCCGAGAGCGATCCGCTGGGCACCGGTTGGAACATCATCCAGTCCAAGGCGGCCATCGGTTCCGGCGGTGTGTTCGGCAAGGGCTGGCTGCTGGGCACCCAGTCGCACCTGGATTTTTTGCCCGAAAGCCACACGGACTTTATCATTGCCGTGCTGAGCGAAGAGTTCGGCATGGTCGGGGTGTGCATCCTGCTGTTCGTCTACCTGCTACTGATCGCCCGTGGACTGGTGATCACCGCCCAGGCGCAGACGCTGTTCGGCAAGCTGTGGGCCGGTAGCCTGACCATGACCTTCTTCGTCTACGTATTCGTTAACATCGGCATGGTCAGCGGACTGTTGCCGGTGGTGGGGGTGCCCCTGCCTTTCATTAGCTACGGCGGAACCCATCTGGTGACGCTGTTGTCAGGGTTCGGGGTTTTGATGGCGATCCAGACGCATCGCAAGTGGATCGCCCAGGCATGACAAGAGTGCAGAATTTGAAGCAGGTAATGCGTAGCTGGGGAGTCGCCGTGGTGGCGGCGTTCGGCCTGGTCGGTCAGGCTCAGGCCGTAGGGGAATATCAGGGTTCGCCCAAGGTCGCCGAGTTCGTCGGCGAAATGACCCGCGACTACGGCTTCGCCGCCGAGCAGCTGACCACGCTGTTCGACCAGGTGGAGCGCAAGCAGGCGATCCTCGACGCCATCTCCCGTCCGGCCGAGAAGGTCAAGCCGTGGAAGGAATACCGGCCGATCTTCATCACCGAGGCGCGCATCAGCAAGGGTGTGGACTTCTGGAACAAGCATGCCGAGGCCCTGGCCCGTGCCGAGAAGGAGTACGGCGTGCCGGCCGAAGTGATCGTCTCGATCATCGGCGTGGAAACCTTCTACGGCGGCAACACCGGCAGCTGGCGTGTGCTCGATGCCCTGTCCACCCTGTGCTTCGATTACCCGCCGCGGGCCGAATTCTTCTGCCAGCAGCTGCGTGAGTTCCTCATCCTGGCCCGCGAGCAGCAGGTCGATCCGCTCACCCTCAAGGGCTCCTACGCGGGCGCCATGGGCCTGCCGCAATTCATGCCGAGCAGCTTCCGCGCCTACGCCGTGGACTTCGACGGCGACGGCCACATCGACATCTGGACCAACCCGGTGGACGCCATCGGCAGCGTCGCCAGCTACTTCAAACGCCACGGCTGGACTACCGGTGAAGCGGTGGTCAGCCGCGCCCAGGTCAAGGGCGAGCAGGCCGACAGCGGCCTGACCCAGGGTCTCGACCCGGTCAAGAACGTCGGCGAGCTGCGTGCCCTGGGCTGGGTCAGCGCCGACGTGCTGCGCGACGACATTCCCGTCACCGCCTTCCGTTTCGACGGCGCCGAAGGCCAGGAGTACTGGATGGGCCTGCCCAACTTCTACGTAATCACCCGCTACAACCGCAGCGCCATGTACGCCATGGCGGTTCACCAGCTCTCCGGCGAGCTGGCCGCCAAGCGGGGTCAGCCGTGAAGCCCGTCCTGCGCACCCTGACCGCCACGGCCATCGGCCTGGCGCTGGTCAGCTGTTCCAGCAATCGGGCCCCTCAGCCGGTCGAGCCCGGCTCCCGGCCCATCTCCGGGCCCTCGGACTACGCCCGGCCGCACCGCGACGGCGCACCCTGGTGGGACGTCGATGTATCGCGCATCCCCGACGCCGTGCCGATGCCGCACTACGGCAACTTCAAGGCCAACCCCTACACGGTGCTGGGCAAGACCTATTACCCGATCCGCGACAGCCGCCGTTATCAGGCCACCGGCACCGCCTCCTGGTACGGCACCAAGTTCCACGGCCAGGCCACCGCCAACGGCGAGGCTTACGACCTGTACGGCATGACCGCCGCGCACAAGACGCTGCCGCTGCCGAGCTATGTGCGGGTGACCAACCTGGACAACGGCAAGACCGTGATCCTGCGCGTCAACGACCGCGGCCCGTTCTACTCCGATCGCATCATCGACCTGTCCTTCGCCGCGGCGAAGAAGCTCGGCTATGCCGAGAGCGGCACCGCGCGGGTCAAGGTCGAGGGTATCGATCCGCATGAATGGTGGGCGGCGCAGGGCCGTCCGGTGCCCATGGTCCTGGCACAGCCGAAGATGGCCGCCCCGGCCGTGCCGGCCGTCGCCGAGCCGGTAGCCGCGGCCGCCAGCCAGCCGATCGAGCAGTACACGCCGCCGCCCGCGCAGCATGCCGCGGCCGTGCTGCCAGTGCAGGTCGACGTAAAAAAAAACGCTACGCCCGCAGCCTCTGGCCTGTATCTCCAAGTGGCCGCCTTCGCCAATCCGGACGCTGCGGAGCTCCTCAAGGCCAAGCTGAGTCAGACGGTGCCTGCCAAGGTGTTTATCAGCTCGGTGGTGCGCAATCAGCAGATCTTGCATCGGGTGCGCCTGGGGCCGGTCGGAACCCAGGCTGAGGCGCAGCAGCTGCAGAACAGCGTGCGCCTGGCCAATCTCGGCGACCCGGCCCTGGTCAAGGCCGACTGAAGACTTCGTGCGTCGCCCTCGCGGGCGGCGGTGAATGTGGGCGGACCTCGGTTCGCCCATTCCATTGTTGAAAAGCTATAGAGAGAAGGATGAACATCGCCCGCCTTGCCCAACGCCTGTCCCTGCTCGTCACGCTTCTGGCCGCGCCTCTCGCGGCATCCGCCGACCAGGCCATCCCCTCGCCGCCGCAGCTGGCCGCCAAATCCTACGTACTGATGGATGGCAGCAGTGGCAAGGTGCTGGTGGAGAACAACGGCGACCAGCGCCTGCCCCCGGCCAGCCTGACCAAGCTGATGACCGCCTATATCGCCACCCTGGAGATCCGCAAGGGCAAGATCGGTGAGCAGGATCTGGTGACCGTCAGCGAGCATGCCTGGCGCACCGGTGGCGCCGCGTCCGGCGGTTCCACCATGTTCCTGCCGATCAACAGCCAAGTCTCCGTGGACGACCTGCTGCACGGCATCATCATCCAGTCCGGCAATGACGCCAGCATCGCCCTGGCCGAGTACATCGCCGGCAGCGAGGACGCCTTCGCCGACATGATGAACGCCGCCGCCGAGAAGCTGGGCATGAAGAACTCGCACTTCATGAACGCCACCGGCCTGCCGCACCCGGAGCACTACTCCAGCGCCCACGACATGGCCATCCTGGCCCGCGCCATCATCAACGAAGACCAGGAGCACTATGCGATTTACTCGCAGAAGGAGTTCTACTGGAACAACATCAAGCAGGGTAACCGCAACCTGCTGCTGTGGCGCGACAGCACCGTGGACGGTCTGAAGACCGGCCACACCGAAGAGGCCGGCTATTGCCTGGTGGCCTCGGCCGTACGCGACGGTGCGCGCATGATCACCTCGGTGTTCGGCACCGACAGCGAGAAGACCCGCGCCGCCGAGACCCAGAAGCTGCTGACTTACGGCTTCCGCTTCTTCGAGACCCAGACCTTCTACAAGCAGGGCCAGGAACTGGCCCAGGCCCAGGTTTGGAAGGGCACCACTCGTCAGGTCAAGGCCGGCCTGGCCCAGGACCTGACCCTAACCCTGCCGCGCGGCCAGGTGAAGCAGCTGCAGGCCTCCATGGTGCTGGAGCCGCAACTGGTTGCGCCGCTGGCGCAGGGCGACGTGATCGGCAAGGTCGAGGTCAAGCTGGGCGAGCAGGTGGTGCACAGCGCGGACCTGATCGCTCTGGAATCGGTGGAAGAGGGCGGGTTCTTCCGCCGCTTGTGGGATAGCATCCGTCTGTTCTTCTACGGACTGTTCAACTAAGAGTCGTCTGGCAGCTTGAAACACCGCCGTTCGGGCCCCAGATAAGGGACTGGACTGAAGACTCTCAAGGACGCCCCGGAATCGGGGCGTTCGCATTTCACGGGTGACAACCCGGAGCGACCGCGATGACAGATACCGACGTACAAGCCCCGAAAATCGAATTCCCCTGCGAGCGCTACCCGATCAAGGTGATCGGCGAGGCCGGCGAAGGCTTCTCCGACATGGTGGTCGAGATCGTCCAGCGCCATGCGCCGGGCTTCGACGCCGCCAGTCTGGTGGTGCGCGACAGCCGCAACGGCCGCTTCCTCTCGGTGCAGGTACTGATCACCGCCACCGGCGTGGAGCAGCTGCAGGCGATCCATGGCGACCTCAAGGCCACCGGCCGCGTACACATGGTGCTCTAAGTGGCCGAGCTGGTCGTGCGTCACCTGGGATTGGCGGAGTACCTGCCGACCCTGGAAGCCATGCGCAGCTTCACCGCCGAGCGCGACGAAAACACGCCCGATGAGATCTGGCTGCTGCAGCACCCGCGGGTGTTCACCCAGGGCCAGGCCGGCAAGGCGGAGCACCTGCTGGCGCCCGGCGACATTCCGGTGGTACAGGTCGAGCGCGGTGGCCAGGTCACCTATCACGGTCCCGGACAGCTGGTGGCCTACCTGATGCTCGATCTGCGCCGGCAGAAACTGGGCGTGCGCGAGCTGGTGACTGCCATGGAGCGGGCGCTGGTCGACGTGCTGGCCAGCTACGGTATCGAGGCGGCGCCGAAGGCAGACGCCCCTGGCGTCTACGTCAACGGCGACAAGATCGCCTCGCTGGGCCTGCGGGTGCGCAACGGCTGCTCGTTTCACGGTCTGGCGCTGAATGTGGACATGGATATGTCGCCGTTTCAGCGCATCAACCCCTGCGGTTATGCCGGTCTGAAGATGATCCAGCTGAAGGACCTGCTCGAGGCGCCGCCCGCGCTCGACGAGGTGGCGCAGCGCCTGGAGCACGCCCTGCGCGAGCGTCTGGGTTACCGCTGAGGTTATTGAGAGAGGCGCCAAACAAAAGGCCCTGGGCGTATGCCACAGGGCCTTTTCTGTTTTCAGGCTGAGGCTCAGTTCAGATTGAGCGCCGGGATCAGGCTGTCGTCCTGCTGCTGGCCGGGTACCGGGACGGGAGCGGCCAGGCCCAGGTTGTTCTTCTCGAACACCCGGTCGGCCCGGTAGCTGGAACGCACCAGCGGGCCGGCGGCGACTTCCATGAAGCCTTTCTCCAGGCCAATATCGCGGAAGCGGTTGAACTCATCAGGGCTGACCCAGCGCTGCACTTTCAGGTGGTTGCGCGTGGGTTGCAGATACTGACCGAGGGTGAGGATGTCAACGCCGATGGCGCGCAGGTCATCCATGGTCTCGAGAATTTCCTCGTCGGTCTCTCCCAGGCCCAGCATCAGGCTGGTCTTGGTGATGACGGTGGGGCGATGGCGTTTGGCGTGCTGCAGCACCTTCAGCGTCTTCTCGTAGCCGGCGCGGGGGTCGCGTACCACGTGGGTGAGGCGCTTGACCGTCTCGACGTTCTGCGCGAACACCTCCAGGCCGGAATCCACCACGCGGGCGATGGCCTCGTGGTCGCCGTCGAAGTCCGGCGTCAGCGCTTCCACCACCACTTGCGGCGTATTGGCCTTGATCGCCTGTACGCAGGCGGCGTAGTGCGCGGCGCCGCCGTCGGGCAGGTCATCGCGGTCCACCGAGGTCAGGACGATGTAGCGCAGGCCCATCAGCTCCACCGACTTGGCGGTGTTCTGCGGCTCTTCCAGGTCCAGCCAGCCATTCGGGTTGCCGGTGTCCACGGCGCAGAAGCGGCAGGCGCGGGTGCATACCGAGCCCATCAGCATGATGGTGGCGGTACCGTTGGACCAGCACTCGCCCATGTTCGGGCAGTGGGATTCCTGGCAGACGGTGCTCAGGCGATGTTCGCCGACGTTGCGCTTGACCGCGTCGAAGCGGCTGCCGCTCGGCGCCTTGACCCGCAGCCAGCTCGGCTTGGGCTCGACGACCTGCGGCTCGGCCGAAGCGCGGCGCTTCTGGCCATCCTTGATCGCGGTGATGCCCTGGGGCGTGCGGAATTTTTCGCCGCTGGATACGGGCTTGGGCGAGGCAGTGTCGGACATCGAATCTCGGCTCCGGTAGGGGCTTCGGTAGCAGGCTTGTGGCCGGGGCGGAGTCTATCACGGAAGGCGCCGCGCGCGGCTGGCGGCCGTCGCCGCGCGGCCCGGATGCCGCTGGCGGAGCCGCTCGCGACACGCGGTTGCCAGCGTCAGGTCTTCAGCTGGCTGGCGAACTGGCCGATGGCCTGCACCACCTGCTGCGCGCCTTCTTGGATCTCGATGATCACCGCGCCGGCCTCGTTGGCCAGGCTCAGACCTTGCTCGGCCTGCTGACGGCTGCTGGACATGCTGTCCACGGCGCTCTTCGCCAGGCTCTGGTTCTTCTGCACCACCTCGACGATCTCCTCGGTGGCCTGGCTGGTGCGGCCGGCCAGCTGGCGCACCTCGTCGGCGACCACGGCGAAACCGCGGCCCTGATCACCGGCGCGGGCGGCTTCGATGGCGGCATTGAGCGCCAGCAGGTTGGTCTGGTCGGCGATGCCGCGGATGGTCTGCATGATGGTGCTGATCAGCAGCGACTGCCGGTCCAGCGCCTCGATGCCTTCGGCGGCCTCCTGCACCTTGTGGGCGATCTGGTGCATGACGTCGACCGTCTGCTGCACCACCGACGCGCCCTTGTTGGCGCTCTCGTCGGTGTGCCGGGAGATGCCGTAGGCGATGTTCGCCGCCTCGGCCACGGCCTGCTCCTGGTTGATCTGGTCGGTGATCACGGTGGCGAACTTGACCACCTTGTACAGGCGGTCGTGGGCGTCCAGCACCGGGTTGTAGGAGGCTTCCAGCCACACCGGCCGACCGTGGGCGTCGACGCGGCGGAAGCGCCCGGCGACATACTCGCCGCGGTTGAGCTGACCCCAGAAATCGCGATAGGCCTGGGAGTTGTACTCCTCCGGGTCGCAGAATTGTCTATGGTGCTTGCCCTTGATGTCCTCCAGGCGGTAGCCCATGGCGCGCAGGAAGTTGTCGTTGGCGGTGACTACCTCGCCGGCGAGATTAAATTCGATGACCGCCGTGGAGCGCAGCAGCGCCTTGATCAGGCCCTCGTGCTCCTTGGCCGTCTCGATGGTCTGGGTCAGGTTGTTGGCACACAGGGCGAAGTACCGCAACTGGCCGCCGCCATCATTGACCGGCTGCAGGATCGCGCGCAGCCAGGCTTCCCTGCCGTCGCCGCGCTGCAGGCGGAAGGCGCCACTCCAGTGCTCGCGGTTGCGCATGGCGCCGAGCAGGCGCGGATAGTTGGGATCGTTACGGAAGGATGCCGGCAGCAGCGTCTCCAGCTGCTGGCCGATCAGCTGATCGGCGCGATAGCCCATGTCGTCGAGCAGGTGCTGATTGGCGAAGCGCACGCGGCCGTTGGGCTCGAGCTCCAGCACCAGCATTGCATCGTAAAGCGATTCCTTGATCTGGCGGACGCTGGCGAGTTCATCGCGCAGTTCTTCCATTTCCTGCTTCAAGCCTTTGTTGAACATGGTGGCACCCACTTGTTGTTTGACGTGCGTTCCCTCTGCTTCGGCAGTCTAGGCTAATCCTTGACCGCCAGTGGTCGGCGGCGAGCCGGGCTCGGCGGATCAACCGGTCGGCGTTAAGCTCGGTGTTTTGCCGAGGCGCGACATGACCCTAATCGAATGCGTTCTGACCCTGCCCGCGGACTATCGTGTGGCCGACCTGCTGACCTTTCAGCGCCGGGATGCCCAGCAAACCGGCGAGCGGGTGAGCGAGGCGGGCTTCGACAAGGGCATCGTCTGGCGGGACTTGCCGGCTTGCCTGAGTGTCCGCTTCTCAACCGGCATCGCGCGGGTGACGTTGGCCGTGGATGGCGAAGTGGTACCCGAGGTCGAGGCGCTGCGCGGCCTGGCGAGTCGCATGCTCGGGCTGACCCAGCCGGTCGAGGCCTTCGAGGCGGAACATGCCGATCATCCGCTGCTGGGCGCCCTGATCGCCGGCAATCGCGGCCTGCGCGTGCCGCAGTCGGCGAGTCCGTTCGAGGCGCTGACCTGGGCCATCAGCGGCCAGCAGATCAGCCTGCCGGTGGCCATCACCCTGCGGCGCCGGCTGATCCAGCTGGCGGGGCAGCCGCACTCGGGCGGGCTGCTCTGCTACCCGGATGCGCAGGCGGTGGCGAGGCTGGATGAGGACACCCTGGGCCGCGCCGGCTTTTCTCGGGCCAAGGCCCAGGCCCTGCTATTGCTTGCCCGCGAGGTCGAGGCGGGGCGCCTGCCGCTGGAGACCTGGTTGGCGGACGAGCCGGCCGAGGCCATCGCCGAGCGCCTGCTGGCCCTCAAGGGCATTGGCCCCTGGACGGTGGACTATGCGCTGCTGCGCGGCTTCGCCCGGCTGGACGGCTCGTTGCACGGCGATGCCGCGGTGCGCCGCCAGCTGCAGCAGCTGCTCGGCTCGGAGGAGAAGCTCGGCCAACCCTTCGTGCGCGACTGGCTGCTGCCCTTCGCACCCTGGCGCGCATTGGTCGCGGCGCATCTTTGGGCGATGCCGGGGAAATAGATCGATGAAGAGTGTGGTGGGCTGCCGCTGCGCGGCGAGGCCACCCTACGCCGTGGCGCATCGCTGCCTGTGGGGCGATACATCGTCTCCGTCGAGGTGAGAAGGTTCGGCGGGTGGCGTGATGCTCTTGTAGGGGCCTCGACCTTGGTGCTGTCCGCCGCGTCCGGACGTATTGGTTCAGCCTTGGAGATGATCCGTAGCGCGTGATGGTGGGCTGCCGCTGCGCGGCGAGGCCACCCTACTTCCTGGGTCATCGCTGTCCGGCCGGCGACGTGAGCGCCTTGGGCGTACTCGCCCGGCAGGGTAGTGCGCCATTTCCATGGCGCGGCTTTCGTCAGCGCAGCCGTTGCAGCAGCGCGGGGGTCGGGTAGCCGTCGGCCGGTAGGCCCAGGCTCTGCTGGAAGGCGCGCACGGCGCGGCGGGTGTTGGCGCCGATGATGCCGTCGGCCGGGCCGGGTTCGAAGCCCTTGGCGCTCAGGCCCTCCTGCAGCTCGATGCGCTCGCTGCGGCCCAGCGGGCGCTCGTCCTTCGGCCAGCTGGCTAGCAGCGGGCCGCCGCCGTCCAGGCGCTGACCGAGCAGGCCGACGGCCAGTGCATAGGAAGACGAGTTGTTGTACTTGAGGATGGCGCCGAAGTTGCGGAACACCAGGAAGGCCGGGCCGCGGTGGCCGGCTGGCAGCAGCAGGTAGCCGGCGTCGTTGGGGTCGACATTGGTTGGCGTGCCTTTCACGCCGTACGCCTGCCACTGGGCATAGGTCTTACGCACGGCGGTGTCGGCCAGGGCGTAGTCGAAGCCGCTGGGCAGGGCCACCTGAATGCCCCACGCCTCGCCCTGTTGCCAGCCGGAGGCTTGCAGATAGTGGGCGGCCGAGGCCAGGGCGTCGGCGCTGGAGTTCCAGATGTCGCGACGGCCGTCGCCGTCGAAATCCACCGCGTGAGTCAGGTAGGTGGTGGGGATGAACTGGGTCTGGCCCATGGCCCCGGCCCAGGAACCGCGCAGGCCGTTGGCGCCGATGTCGCCGTTCTGCAGGATCTGCAGGGCGGCCAGTAGCTGGTTCTCGGCGAACTGCGGGCGCCGTCCCTCGTAGGCCAGGGTCGCCAGCGAGCGAATGACCGAGTTGTCGCCCATGAACTGGCCGAAGCTGCTCTCCATGCCCCAGATCGCCACCAGGGTCTCGCGGTCGACACCGTAGCGCTGTTCGATGGCGTCCAGGGTGGCGGCATGCTCGGCCAGCAGGGCCTGGCCCTTGCGCACGCGCACCGGCGAAATGGCGCCGTCCAGGTATTCCCACACTGGGCGGGTGAATTCGGGCTGCGCCCGGTCGGCCTTGACCACGCTCAGGTCCGGGATGACGCCGGCGAAGGCGCGGTCGAACAGCTCGGCCGGGATGCCGGCGCTCAGCGCCTTGCCACGGAACTGCGCACGCCAGTCCTCGAAGGAGATGGCCGGGGTCAGTTGCACGGCGTCCTGCGCCGGCGCGCTGCTTGCGGCGACCTGCTGGGGTTGCGCGGCGGCTTTATCGGGCGCTGCCAGTTGCGGGGCGGGATTCGGCGTTTCGGCACAGGCGCCGAGGAGGAGGGCGGTGCCGACGAGCAGGCTGCTCAGGCGGCCCTTGGTGGAAAGCTGGAACATCGGGGTGTCTCGGTCTTGCCAATCAGACCGCGACCTTAACATGACCCGGCCGCTCCCGGTTTCACGGAGTACGGCTCTGGGGCGGGATTCTCTGGCCGGCTAGGCGCAACGCAACACGGGGCCCATAAAGCAAGAAGCCTCCCAGTTTTGCTGGGAGGCTTCGCGGCGGTAGCTGCCTTTGCCCTTCTTCGGCTGTTCCTGGCGGCTGCGGAACAGCGGTTGGGCGACGATGGACTTGGCCTTGTTCGGCCGCTTGGGGGCTTTCTTGCTCATCGGAGGTTCCTCGCATGGCCCGCGACGTTGCGGGCGGCGCGGACTATGCGCCGCTGGTTAAAAAATGTCCATGGCGGCAAAGTGCTGGCGCGGCGGGGCGAGCGGATCGTTGGAGTAACGCCTGCAGCGAGTAGGCCGAGAAGCGCCTGCTGGTGCGAGGTTACTCGCTGAGCGGCAGGCGCTGGCCGGCCATCAGCAGGGCCAGGCGGGCCAGGCTGCTCCAGGCGTCGCCGGCGGCCTGGCCTTTGACCTGGGCGTCGATGCGCTGGGCGTCGATCAGCAGCTGGTTCCAGCGCGCGGCGGTGTGGCGCTGCAGGGCCTTGCTCATCAGCGGGCGGCGCTTGTCCCAGATGGGTGGGCGGGCGCTGGCGAAGGCCTTTTCCAGCGGCACGCCCTGGCTGAACTGCAGGGCCAGGCCGGCCAGTTGGCGCAGCTCGCGGGCCAGCATGACGACGATGAACAGCGGTTCCACACCCTCGCCGCGCAGCCCTTCGAGCATGCGCAGGGCGTGGCTCGCCTCACCATTGAGCACCGCGTCGATCAGGCCGAACACGTCGTAGCGGGCACTGTCGGCCACGGCGGCCTGCACGGTGCCGGCGTCGATCTGGTTGCCTTCGGCCAACAGCTTGAGCTTCTCGATCTCCTGCGCCGCGGCCAGCAGATTGCCCTCGACCCGCGCGGCGATCAGCTCCACCGCTTCCTGGCTGGCGGCCAGGCCGGCCTGGGACAGGCGCTGGCGAATCCAGTTGGGCAACTGGGCGACCTCGATTGGCCAGATCTGCAGGAACTGGCTGTGCTGCCCGTCGATCAGGGCCTTGGCCCACTTGGTCTTCTGTGTGCTGCCGTCGAGCTTGGGCAGGCTGATCAGCAGCACCGTGTCTTCCGGCGGCCGCTCCAAGTACTCGAGAATGGCTGCGGTACCCCTGTCGCCAGGCTTGCCGTTGGCGATGCGTAGCTCGATCAGGCGCTTCTCGGCGAACAGCGAGAGGCTGGCGCCGGCTTCGTAGAGCAGCCCCCAGTCGAAGCTCGCCTCGGCGTGGAATACCTGACGCTCGCTGAAGCCCTGCTGGCGGGTGGCGGCGCGGATGGCGTCCTCGGCCTCCTGGCACAGCAGCGGCTCGTCGCCGCTGACCACGTAGACCGGGGCCAGGCCGCCTTGCAGGTGTTTGCCGAGTTGCGCGGGATTCAGTTTCATCGAAAGCCGAGTTTCATCGGGGCTCGTGAAAAGGGCCGGTCGCCCGGCCCTTCTCGATCACTGCTGCGGGATCGGCAGCTGGATCGGCGATTGCTGCGGCATCGACTCCTCGGCCGCGCGGCGGGCGGCGGCGGCCGCTTCGGCCTCGGCGGCGGCGCGGGCCTCGGCCTCCTGCTGCAGCTGCTCCAGGCGCGCCGGGGTCAGCAGTTGCAGGCGCAGGGACACCTGCTGGATCAGCTCGCGGCGCATTTCCTGGCGCAGCTGGGCGGATTCCTGGCTGGAGCCGATCAGGTTGTTCTCGTCGTGGACGTAGACGCGCTGCACTTCCAGCTTGTCGCGCAGCAACAGCATGTTCTTCTCGCCGCGGATCTCGTAGTCCAGGTGGGTGGTCAACTCGTACTCGGCGCTGCGCGCGCTGCTGGTGACGCTGGCGGTGCGCTGGGTTTCCTGTTCGTTGGCCAGGAACAGCAGGTAGGGCGCGCCGTTGTGCACCTTCACGTCGCTGTTTTCCAGCAGCTGGCGCAGCTGCTTGACGGTGTCGCCGTAGGCATTGCGCGCCTGCAGGTCGATTTCCTTGAGGGCGAACTCGGCGCTGCCGGTGCCACGCAGCTGGAAGCCGCAGGCGCTGAGCAGGACGGCGAGGCCGATGACCAGCATGTTCCGTTTCATCATTGTTGTTTCCCCTTGAGAAACCCGGCGCCTGGGCACCGGGCCGAATCAGTTGGCGACCGTTTAGTTGGCGACGATGTTGACCAGCTTGCCCGGCACGACGATGACCTTGCGGATGGTCACGCCCTCGGTGAAGCGCTGCACGTTCTCGTTGGCGCGGGCGGCGGCCTCGACATCCTCGCGAGAGGCCGACGCCGGCACCTCGATCTGGCCGCGCAGCTTGCCGTTGACCTGGATGACCAGGGTCAGGCTGTCCTGCACCAGTGCCGATTCGTCGACCTGCGGCCACTGCGCGTCGATGACGGCACCGGCCTTGCCCAGCTGCTGCCACAGCTCATGGCAGATGTGCGGGGTGATCGGCGCCAGCAGCAGGGCCACGGCCTCCAGGCCTTCCTGCAGTAGCGCGCGGTCCTGCTCGCTGGCGGTCGCGGCCTTCTCCAGCACGTTCATCAGGGTCATCACCTGGGCGATGGCGGTGTTGAACTTGTGATTCTGGCCGACATCGTTGCTGGCCTGCTTGATGGCCAGGTGGATGGCGCGGCGCACGGCCTTCTGCTCGTCGTTCAGGCTGCTCTTGTCGAGTTCGCCCGGCAGGCCGGCGCCGACATGGCCGTGGGCCAGGCGCCAGACGCGGCGCAGGAAGCGGTTGGCGCCTTCGATGCCGGCGTCGGACCATTCGCAGCTCATGTCGGGCGGCGAGGCGAACATCATGAACAGACGGCAGGTGTCGGCGCCGTAGGCGTCGATCATGGCCTGCGGGTCCACTCCGTTGTTCTTCGACTTGGACATCTTCTCGGTGCCGCCGATTTCCACCGGCAGGCCGTCGCTCTTCAGCCTGGCGCCGATGACCTTGGCCTTGGCGTCGCGCTCGACTTCCACGTCGGCCGGGTTGAACCAGTCCTTACCCCCGTTTTCCAGGGTGCGGTAGTAGGTCTCGGCGACCACCATGCCCTGGGTCAGCAGGTTCTTGAACGGCTCGTTCGAGCTGACCAGGCCTTCGTCACGCATCAGCTTGTGGAAGAAGCGCGCGTACAGCAGGTGCAGGATGGCGTGTTCGATGCCGCCGATGTACTGATCCACCGGCAGCCAGTGGTTGGCGGCCTGCGGGTCGACCATGCCGCCCTCGTAGTTCGGGCTGGCGTAGCGGGCGAAGTACCAGGACGACTCGACGAAGGTGTCCATGGTGTCGGTTTCGCGCTTGGCCGCGCTGCCGCATTTCGGGCAGCTGCAGGCGTAGAACTCGGGCATCTTGGCCAACGGCGAACCGGCACCGTCCGGTACCACGTCTTCGGGCAGCACGACCGGCAGCTGGTCTTCCTGCACTGGCACGTCGCCGCAGCTCGGGCAGTGGATGATCGGAATTGGGCAGCCCCAGTAGCGCTGGCGGCTGATGCCCCAGTCGCGCAGGCGGAACTGGGTCTTGCGCGCGCCGTGGCCGCTGGCTTCCAGGTCGGCGACGATAGCGTCGAAGGCATCAAGGAAGCCCTTGCCGTCGTACTTGCCGGAGTTGATGGTGACCAGGCCGTCCTTGTCGCCGTACCAGGCCTGCCATTGGCTGGCGTCGTAGTCCTTGCCCTCGCCGGCGTAGACCTGCTTGATCGGCAGGTCGTACTTGTTGGCGAATTCGAAGTCGCGCTCGTCATGCGCCGGCACGGCCATCACGGCGCCTTCGCCGTAGCCCCACAGCACATAGTTGGCGACGAACACCGGCAGTTTGTCGCCGGTCAGCGGATGGAGGACGAACTGGCCGGTGGCCAGGCCCTTCTTCTCCATGGTGGCCATATCGGCCTCGGCAACCGATCCGGCCTTGCACTCGGCGATGAAGGCCTGCAGCTCGGCGTTGTTCTCGGCGGCGCGCTGGGCCAGCGGGTGCTCGGCGGCCACGGCCACGTAGGTGGCGCCCATCAGGGTGTCGGGGCGGGTCGAGTAGACCTTCAGCTGGCCCTCTATGCCGACGCTGGCGACGTCGTAGTCGAAGGCGATGTCGGCACCGAAGCTCTTGCCAATCCAGTTGCGCTGCATGGTCTTGACCTGTTCCGGCCAGCCATCCAGCTCGTCCAGGCTGCTCAGCAGCTCCTCGGCGTAGGCGGTTATCTTGAAGTAGTACATCGGGATTTCGCGCTTCTCGATCAGCGCGCCCGAGCGCCAGCCGCGGCCGTCGATGACCTGCTCGTTGGCCAGCACGGTCTGGTCGACCGGGTCCCAGTTCACGGTGCCGTTCTTGCGGTAGATCACGCCCTTCTCGAACAGGCGGGTGAACAGCCACTGCTCCCAGCGGTAGTAGTCCGGCTTGCAGGTGGTGACTTCGCGGGTCCAGTCGATGGCCAGGCCCAGCGATTTCAGCTGGGACTTCATGTAGGCGATGTTCTCGTAGGTCCATTTGGCCGGGGCGACGTTGTTCTTCATCGCCGCGTTCTCGGCCGGCATGCCGAAGGCGTCCCAGCCCATCGGCTGCAGTACGTTCTTGCCCTGCATGCGCTGGTAGCGGGCGATCACGTCACCGATGGTGTAGTTGCGCACGTGGCCCATGTGCAGCTTGCCGCTCGGATAGGGGAACATGGACAGGCAATAGAAGGTGTCCTTGCCCGGCTGTTCGCTCACGACAAAGGACTTTTGCGCGTCCCAATGAGCTTGGGCGGCGGCTTCGATTTCACGGGGCGAATACTGTTCGTGCATGGGCTTTCGGCGCTGAAATGAGGGCTTGCGAGAAGCGCCGTAGCATACATGACCCCCCTCGATTCAGGGAAACCCTGATTGTGCCGCGCCGCCGTTTGTCGCGGCGTCCGGTTGCGGCTGCGGCCGGCGCTAAGCTTGCCTGTGAGAGGCGCGCAGTCAGGGTCGGGCGCCCGGTCGAGGTGAGGGATGGCAGAGTTGCGGCGGGCTGAGATCGAGGGTGGGCTCTACGAGCGTCTGTTGCAACGCCTTGCGCTGGCCCTCGAAGAAGCGGACACCGCGACCCGTCTGCGCGACGCCCCTCCGGACGAGCTGGAACTGCGCGGCCTGACCCCGGCGGAACTGGAGCTGATCCGCGCCTACCTGGACCGCGACCTCAACTGGCTGCGTGGCTGGCATGCCGCCGCCGAAGAGCTGGCGGTGATCGAGCAATTGCCGGCCGCGGGCAAGGCCTCCGCCAAGCTGCCCTCGCGCCCGGGGGCCAAGGCGCCGCGCGGCAAGCCGCTGATTCGCAAGCGCCAGCAGTTGCGCTGCGCGCTCTGTGGTGCGGTTGCCGAGGTGCAGCGTGGCGAGGGCGTGCTGCCCTGCGTGGCGTGCGGCTCCAAGCTGTTCCGCGCTGGAGGCCCGCGCTGAGAGTCGCCGCACGAGCGCCGGTCGGGTAGCCTTCCAGGGCACAGGAGGTGCCCATGGAACTGCGCTTCATCCTCAAGCAACTGATTCTTCCGCCCGGCGGCCTGATGCTGCTGATCCTTCTGGCCTGGCTGTTGTGGACCTGGGCGGGACGGCCGCGGCTGGCCGCCCTGTGCCTCGTCGGCGGCCTGGGCGGTTTGTGGCTGCTGAGCCTGCCGGCGGTGGTGGAATGGGCGGCGCGGCTGATCGAGCGTGAGCCGGCGCTGGCCGAGGCGCAGTGGGCCGGGTTGGCGCAGCGGGCCGAAGTGATCGTGGTGCTCGGCTCGGGGCGCGAGGAGGCCGATCCGGCCTGGGGCAGCGATCAGCCCAGCGTCACCGCCATCGAACGCCTGCGCTACGCGGCGCGTCTGCACCGGGCCTCGCAGCTGCCGATTCTGATCAGTGGCGGGTTGCATTACGGCCAGCCGCCCAGCGAGGCCGGGCTGATGGCCGAGGCGCTGCAGCGCGACTTCGGCGTGGCCACCCGCTGGCGCGAGGAGCGCAGCCGCACGACCTGGGAGAACGCGTTGTTCAGCGCGCAGATGCTTAAGGCCGAGGGCATCCGCCGCGTGGTGCTGGTGACCCAGGCCTCGCACATGCCGCGCTCGCGCTGGTGCTTCGAGCGCGCCGGGCTTGAGGTGGTGGCGGCGCCCCTGGGGTTCCTCGGCGTGCCCAATGAACGTCCGCTGGGCGGCTGGCTGCCGGAAGGCAAGGCGCTGTGGCAGAGCACGCGCTTGCTCAACGAGGTGATCGGGCTCGCGGTATACCCGCTGCTGTATCGCTAAGTGCAGCGATAGGCGTGAGCTCTGCTCGCGAACGGCATCCTGGCTGCCGTTCGGCTCGAGCAGAGATTGCCGTGCTCAGGCGGCCTGCATGGCGTCGTTAGAGCGCGCCGCGCGGCGGCGAGCGACGAAGGCCCAGCCCAGAAGCAGGGCGCACAGTACGACCAACGGCCAGGCGCGCCACTGCAGGTAGGGCGTCAGGCCCTGCATCGGCTGCACTTCTCCGTAGAGGATGGCCTGCTGGAACTGCGGGATCTGTCCGGTGATGCGGCCCTGCGGGTCGATCAGCGCGGTGACGCCGTTGTTGGTGGCACGGATCATCCAGCGCCCGGCTTCGAGGGCGCGCATCTGCGCCATCTGCAGGTGCTGCAGCGGGCCGATCGAGGTGCCGAACCAGGTGTCGTTGCTCACCGTCAGCAGCAGGTCGCTCTGGGCGGACAGGCCGGCGGCGAATTCGGGATAGACCACTTCGTAGCAGATGAAGGGCGCGATCTTCAGGCCCTTGGCCAGCAACGGGCCCTGGTCGGAGGGGCCACGGGCGAAGTCGGACATGGGCAGGTCGAAGAAGGCGATGAGCCCGCGCAGCACGTCCTGCAGCGGCACGTATTCGCCGAACGGCACCAGCTTCTGCTTGAGGTAGGTGCCTTCGCCCCAGCCGGTGACGGTGATCGCGTTGTAGTAGCGCTTCTCGCCGTGCTCGTTGGCTTGGCGCACCGGCACGCCGGTGATCAGCGCGGCGTCACGCTCGGCGGCGACCCGGCCCATCACCTTCAGGTAACCCTCGGCGAACTCCTTGAGCACCGGCACGGCGGTTTCCGGCCAGACGATCAGGTCGGCGGGGCGGCTGCTCAGGGTCATGTCGCGGTACAGCGCCAACTGGGCATCCAGCTGGGCCGGATCCCACTTCATATTTTGTGCCACGTTGCCCTGAAGGGCGGCCACCTTCACCGGCTCGCCCTTGCTGGCGGTCCAGGCGTGGTTTTTCAGTGCCAGGCCGGCGAGCCAGGGCGCCAGCAGCAGGAGCACGCCGGCGGCGAGGCGCGGCTTGTCGGCGAACAGGCGCGGCAGGTTGATCAGCAGGGCGGCGGACAGCGCCAGCGTCAGCGAGATCAGCCACATGCCGCCGACCGGCGCCAGGCCGGCCAGCGGGCCATTCAGCTGGCTGTAGCCGGCATAGAGCCAGGGGAAACCGGTGAGGAACCAGCCGCGGAAAGCCTCCTGGGCCAGCCACAGGGCGGCGAAGGCCAGGGCATCGGCGATCGGTGAGTCGTTGCGGCGCAGCCAGCGTGCCCAGAGCCAGGCCGGCAGGGCGAAGAACAGCGCGACCCCCGCGCAGAAGCCGAAGGTGAGAAAGCCGGCCAGCGCGGGCGAGGCGGCGCCGTAGTCGTGGATGCTGACGTAGATCCAACTGGTGCCGGCGAGGAACAGGCCGAGGCCATAGAGCCAGCCGCGCAGCAGGGCCTGGCGCGGGCTCAGCTCACGCAGGCCGAGGTAGAAGAGGGCGATGGCGACCAGGGCCAGCGGCCAGATATCGAAGGGAGCCAGGGCCAGGGTGGTGGAGGCGCCGCCGGCCAGGGCCAGCAGATGGCCCGGCCAGCCGGGTTGGGTGATCCAGCGCATCGTGCGTCCTTGATCGGGAATCAGGCGGGCAAGGGTACTGGAAGGGCGGGGAGGCTGGAAGTCGAGCGGTCTGGAGAGCGGGGTGGGCATCTCGCGCCCCCGGAGGTCCGTTGGCGAGAACGTAGCCCGGACTTCAGTCCGGGGCGTGGCGGCCCGTTTCCCGGACTGAAGTCCGGGCTAAGAGATGCGTTGTGTGGGTATGGATCGCAACAAGGCCGTTGTCACGGCCTAGGTTGCGATGGGCTGGGCTTAACGCTCCAGCGGCGTCAGGCGCAGCAGATGCACGCGACGGCTGTCGGCGTTGAGCACGCGGAAGCGGAACTCGCCGATCTCGGTCACTTCGTTGCGCTTGGGCAGGTGGCCGAAGGCGTTCATCACCAGGCCGCCGACGGTGTCGAACTCGCTGTCGGGGAACTCGGTGTCGAAGGCTTCGTTGAAGTTCTCGATCGGCGTCAGCGCCTTGATCAGAAAGTCGCCTGAGGGCAGCGGCTTGATGTAGCTGTCTTCCTCGACATCGTGCTCGTCCTCGATGTCGCCGACGATCTGCTCCAGCACGTCCTCGATGGTCACCAGGCCGGCCACACCGCCGTACTCGTCGATGACCACCGCCATATGGTTGTGGTTGGCGCGGAACTCGCGCAGCAGCACGTTGAGGCGCTTGGACTCCGGTACGAAGGTGGCCGGGCGCAGCAGTTGCTTGATGTCGAACGGCTTGTCGCCATTGATGATCAGCGGCAGCAGGTCCTTGGCCAGGAGGATGCCGATGACCTCGTCGAGGCTCTCGCCGATCACCGGGTAGCGCGAGTGCGCGGAGTCGACGATGGCGGGCAGGAACTCGGCCGGCGTGTGGCTGGCCTTGATGCTGATCATCTGCGAGCGCGGCACCATGATGTCGCGTACCTGCAGGTCGGCGACCTGGATGGCGCCCTCGACGATGGTCAGGGCCTCGCTGTCGAGCAGCTTGTTCTGGTGGGCTTCGCGCAGGACTTCCAGCAGTTCCTGGCGGTTTCTCGGCTCATGAGCAAAAGCCTGGGTCAGCTTGTTGAACCAGGACTTCTGCTCGTTGCTCGATCGGTCTTCGCTCATGGTGAGTCTCGGTGCCTTCTCTGGCGGTTATTCTTCGTCGGCGGCGTACGGGTCGGGATGACCCAGTTCGGCCAGCAATTCCCGTTCCAGCGCCTCCATCTCCTCGGCTTCCTCATTCTCGAGGTGGTCGTAGCCGAGCAGGTGCAGGCAGCCGTGGATGACCAGGTGCGCCCAGTGCGCCTCCGGTGTCTTGCCCTGTTCGAGAGCCTCGCGCTCGACCACCGGCACGCAGATCACCAGATCGCCGAGCAGCGGGATGTCGAGAATGCCCTCGGGCACTTCGGCGGGAAAGGACAGCACGTTGGTGGAGTAGTCCTTGTGCCGCCAGGTGCGGTTCAGCTCGCGGCCCTCTTCTTCATCGACCAGGCGAATGGTCATCTCCGAGTCGGCGGTGCGCTGGCGCAGGGCCAGCTCGCACCAGCGGCGCAGCTGCGCCTCGCCGGGCAGGTCGGTGGCGCTGGAGGCATTCTGCAAGTCCAGTTCAAGCATCGCGCGGGGCGTCCTTGCCGGGCTGGCGCTCCTCGAAGCGCTCGTAGGCCTCGACGATGCGCTGCACCAGGGGGTGGCGCACCACGTCCTTGGGCTTGAAGTGGGTGAAGCTGATGCCCGGCACGTCCTTCAGCACTTCCATCACGTGGCCGAGGCCGGACTTGGTGCCGCGCGGCAGGTCCACCTGGGTGATGTCGCCGGTGATCACGGCGGTGGAGCCGAAGCCGATACGGGTGAGGAACATCTTCATCTGCTCGAGCGTGGTGTTCTGACTCTCGTCGAGAATGATGAAGCTGTTGTTAAGCGTGCGGCCGCGCATGTAGGCCAGCGGGGCGATCTCGATCACCTGCTTCTCGATCAGCTTGGCCACGGTCTCGAAGCCGAGCATCTCGTACAGCGCGTCGTAGAGCGGGCGCAGGTAGGGGTCGATCTTCTGCGCCAGGTCGCCAGGGAGGAAGCCGAGCTTCTCGCCCGCCTCGACCGCCGGTCGTACCAGCAGGATGCGCCGCACCTGCTCGCGTTCCAGCGCATCCACCGCGCAGGCCACGGCCAGGTAGGTCTTGCCGGTGCCGGCCGGGCCGATGCCGAAGTTGATGTCGTTGTCGAGGATCGCCTTGACGTAGCGTTGCTGGTTGGCGCCGCGCGGCTTGATCATGCCCTTCTTGGTACGTAGGGTCACACCGGCGTCGGCCTTGCCGCTGTCCAGCGCCTCCAGGCCGGATTCCTGCAGGTACAGATGGACCGTTTCCGGCGACAGCTCGGTGCTCTTGGTCTCGCGGTACAGGCGGCGAAGAAGGTTCTCGGCGGACTGGGTGTGCTTGCTCGGGCCGACCAGTTCGAACTGGTTGCCACGGTTGCGGATCTCGATGGCCAGGCGTTGTTCGATCAGGCGCAGGTGCTCGTCGAATTGCCCGCAGAGGTTGGCGAAGCGGTGTGCTTCGAAAGGTTCGAGGGTGAAGCGATGCGGTTCTATGGGTGCGTTCAATGTGGTCCGTTGGCCGTTGTTCGGCTGGGGATGATGGTCGAAGGATAACTCCGCACGCCCGAGGGTGAAAGTTCGGGTGGCGGGGTTTCGGACTAGCCGTTAGTCGAGCAGGGTGCCGCGCAGCGAGTGGGGCAGCGCGCCGTCGATGTGCACGTTGACGAACTGGCCGATCAGCGCCGGGTTGTCTGAGCGGAAGTTGACGATGCGGTTGTTCTCGGTGCGGCCCTGGAGCATGCCCGGGTCCTTCTTCGAGTAGTCGCTGACCAGGATGCGCTGGGTGCTGCCGGTCATCTTGTGGCTGATCTCGTAGCCCTGCTGGTGAATGCGGCTCTGCAGGATCTGCAGGCGCTGCTTCTTCACCTCCTCCGGCGTGTCGTCGACCAGGTCCGCCGCCGGGGTGCCCGGGCGCGAGCTGTAGATGAAGGAGAAGGAGAAGTCGAAGCCAACGTCCTCGATCAGCTTCATGGTCTGCTCAAAGTCCTTCTCGGTCTCGCCGGGGAAGCCGACGATGAAGTCCGAGCTGATGCAGATGTCCGGCACCGCCGCCTTCAGCTTGCGGATGCGCGACTTGTATTCGAGCGCCGTGTGGTTGCGCTTCATCGCCGCCAGCACGCGGTCCGAGCCGGACTGAACCGGCAGGTGGAGGAACTTCACCAGCTGCGGGATATCGGCGTGGGCCTGGATGATGGCGTCGGAGAACTCCAGCGGGTGGCTGGTGGTGTAGCGGATGCGCTCGATGCCGTCGATGGTCGCCACCGCGTAGAGCAGGTCGGCGAAATCGGCGATGTCGCCGTCCGGCGTCGCGCCGCGGAAGCCGTTGACATTCTGCCCGAGCAGGGTGACTTCCTTGACGCCTTTCTCGGCGAGCTGGGTGATCTCCAGCAGCACGTCGCCCAGCGGGCGGCTGACTTCCTCGCCGCGGGTATAGGGCACCACGCAGAAGGTGCAGTACTTGCTGCAGCCCTCCATCACCGAAACGAAGGCGCTGGGGCCGTCGACGCGCGGCTCGGGCAGGCGGTCGAACTTCTCGATCTCGGGGAAGCTGATGTCGACCTGGGCCTTCTTGGTGCTACGCGCGGCGTCGATCATTTCCGGCAGGCGGTGCAGGGTCTGCGGGCCGAAGACCACGTCGACGTAGGGCGCGCGGTCGCGGATGGCGGCGCCTTCCTGGCTGGCCACGCAGCCGCCGACGCCGATCACCAGGTTCGGATTCTCCTGCTTCAGCTCGCGCCAGCGGCCCAGCTGGGAGAACACCTTCTCCTGGGCTTTTTCGCGGATCGAGCAGGTATTGAGCAGGATCACGTCGGCTTCCGCCGGATTCTCCGTGACTTCCAGGGCCTGATGTTCGCCCAGCAGGTCGACCATGCGCGAGCTGTCGTACTCGTTCATCTGGCAACCGTGGGTCTCGATATAAAGCTTCTTGGCCATCTGCATACGTCGGGGTGGTTCGAATGGACCGCGCATTATAGGGGGCGACCGGCGGCCTTCCTAGCGTTGCCTGTCCGGCCCCTGTAAGATCGCCGCCCCGTCTGCAGTCGTCCCCGATCTCATTCCATGAGCAAGCGCGAACCCATCTACAAGGTGATCTTCCTCAACCAGGGCCAGGTGTACGAGATGTACGCCAAGCAGATCTATCAGAGCGATCTGTGGGGCTTCTTGGAGGTGGAGGAGTTCGTCTTCGGCGAGCGCACCCAGGTGGTGGTCGATCCCAGCGAGGAGAAGCTCAAGGCGCAGTTCGAGGGCGTGGTGCGCAGCTTCGTGCCGATGCATTCGATCGTGCGCATCGACGAAGTGGAGCGCCTGGGGACACCGAAGATCAGTGAGGCCAAGGGCGGCGGCAACGTGATGCCGTTTCCCATGCCGATGCCGGAGAAGTGACCGCGACGGGCCTCGGGAGCGGGATCAGTTCGGCGCGAAGGCCGGTACCTGCGGGCTGATGCCGCCGCCCGGCGCGCCGGGTGCGGCGGGGAAATCCGGGGAGCCGCTGTCGTCGAGATTCTGCAGCTCCAGCAGATAGCTGCGGAAGATCTGCCCCAGCACCTGGCTGGCCGCCTGCATTTCTTCCCGGCCCATGCGCTCGGCGACCAGGTCGGCATTGTCCATGGCCTCGTCCGAGCCGTTCACCGCCGCCATCTTCAGCACGATATAGGCCTGCACGTTGTTCGCCTGGACGCCTTCGCCCTGGAAGAACATGGTGCCCAGGCGCAGCTGGGCCTGGGCGTTGCCCTGCAGCGAGGACTGTTCGAACCAGTGCAGGGCCTGCGGCAGGTCGCGCGGGGCGCGCTTGCCGTCGTAGTAGAACTCGCCGAGCTCGTACTGGGCCTGGTTGTCGCCCTGTTGCGCGAGTTCCTGGCAGGCGGCCACGGCCTGCGGCAGTTCCTCGGGGGGGAGATTCAGCGAGCAGCGATCCGTGGCCGGCACCAGCAGCGAGTTGTCGCCCGCCTGAGCCAGCAGCGGAGTAGCCAGTAACAGGCAACCGAGAAACAGGGTGCGGCCGGTGCAACTCATGGAAATCGGAACGCCTCGCAGAACGGTCGGGCCTCATGCCCTGCCGGCTGAATGAGCCGGCGATCACATTATGTATAAGCCGGGGCGTCGTTACAAAGTCTTTACCGGGATTTCCTCGCGAGCCGGCATGCGCAGCGTCAGCAGCAGCCAGGCCAGCAGCGGGTAGGCCGGGGCCAGCAGGGCGTGGAACAGATCGACGCGGCGCAGCGGGCCGATGAAGCCCTCGGTGCCCACCGCCAGGCCTGCAACCAGGAACAGGCCGACCACGCCCAGGGCCAGCAGCCCGGGGCGCGGCTGCGGCCAGCGGCTCAGGCCGGCGTACAGGATCAGCAGCAGGGTCACCATGCTGAGCGCCAGGCGATAGTACGGGTCCACGCCGAGCACGCGCGCGCCGATGAACAGGCCGACCAGCCCCACCAGGCAGAGCGTCCAGATCGAGCGGCTCCAGGCCAGCCCGCGCGACAGCGAGAGCGCGGCCAGACCCAGCAGCGGCAGGCCGAGGACGGCGCTGAGCTGGGTGAAGGAGCGGTGCCTGTCGATCCAGCTCGGGTCCAGGCCATAGCGCACCGCGCCGCAGAGCGCCGCCGTGGCGGTCAGGCCAAAGCCCAGCAGCAGAGCGCGCAGCACCGGCTGGCCGGCAAAGACCGGGCGCAGCCAGAGCAGGCTGGCCACGCAGGCCAGCGCCAGAATTCCATCGCTGATCGCGGTGCTGTACTGCATCAATCCAGCTCTCTTTCGTTCATACAGCTTTGTCGGCTTGGCGTTCTGCGTCGCCCTGTCTCCTGCATCCTTGCAGTCGTCGGCTGCGCTGCGCCGCGTCGTCGCGGCTCACTCGCCTTCGCGTTCTATTTCCGAAATGGAGCCGGATCAGGCTTCTTTCAGGGCGGCGAAGGCACGCTCGGCGGCGGCGAAGGTGATCTCCAGCTCCTTGTCGCCGTGGGCGATGGAGGTGAAGCCCGCCTCGAAGGCGCTCGGCGCCAGATACACGCCCCCTTCCAGCATCAGGTGGAAGAACTTGTTGAAGCGCGCCGCGTCGCTGGCCATCACGTCGGCGAAGGTGACGATGTCGTCGGCGCCGCTGAAGTACAGGCCGAACATGGCGCCCGCCTGGGTGGTGACGAAGGGGATGCCGGCGGCATCGGCGCGCTCCTGCAGGCCGGCCAGCATGCGGCTGGTGAACTCGGAGAGCTCGGCGTGGAAGCCCGGGCGGCTGATCAGCTTGAGGGTGGTCAGGCCGGCGGCCATGGCCAGCGGATTACCGGACAGGGTGCCGGCCTGGTAGACCGGGCCGAGCGGAGCGATGCATTCCATGATCGCGCGCTTGCCGCCGAAGCAGCCGACGGGCATGCCGCCGCCGACGATCTTGCCGAAGGTCGACAGGTCCGGCACCACGCCGTAGTGGGCCTGGGCGCCGCCGAGGGCGACGCGGAAGCCGGTCATCACCTCGTCGAAGATCAGCACCACGCCGTGCTTGTCGCACTGCTCGCGCAGGCCCTCGAGGAAGCCGGGTGCCGGCGGCACGCAGTTCATGTTGCCGGCCACCGGCTCGACGATGATGCAGGCGACGGAAGAGCCGACTTCGGCCAGGGTCTTCTCGACGGCAGCCAGGTCGTTGTAGGGCAGGGTCAGGGTGTGCTTGGCGAAGTCCGCCGGCACGCCGGCCGAGCTGGGCACGCCCTGGGTCAGCAGGCCGGAGCCGGCCTTCACCAGCAGGCTGTCGGAGTGGCCGTGGTAGCAGCCCTCGAACTTGATGATCGCGTCGCGGCCGGTGTGGCCGCGGGCCAGGCGAATGGCGCTCATGGTCGCCTCGGTGCCGGAGCTGACCATGCGCACCAGCTCCATGGACGGCACGATGGAGCAGACCAGCTCGGCCATCTCCACTTCCAGCGCGGTCGGTGCGCCGTAGGACAGGCCGTGCTCCAGCTGCTTGCGCACCGCGTCCAGCACTTGCGGGTGGGCGTGGCCGAGGATCATCGGGCCCCAGGAGCCGACGTAGTCGACGTAGCGCTTGTCATCCTCGTCGACCACATAGGCGCCTTCGGCGTGCTTGAAGAACAGCGGCGTGCCGCCGACGCTGCGGAAGGCGCGCACCGGCGAGTTGACGCCGCCGGGGATGTGTTTCTGGGCGTTGGCGAACAGGGTCTCGGAGCGGGACATGGCGGGCCTCTCGAATCAGGGAGTGGGGAACAGTGCGCTGAAGGCGCGGGCGCGGGCTTCCACCTCGGCGGCGGAGGGCGCGGAGAACAGGGCGTGGATCACTGCCAGCAGGTCGGCGCCGCGGGCGATCAGCTCGGCGCCGTTATCCAGGCTGACGCCGCCGATGGCGGTGATCGGCAGGGCGAAGCGGGCGCGCGCCTGGTCCAGCAGCTCGGGCGTGGCACTCGGCGCGCCGGGCTTGGTCTGCGAAGTGAAGAAGCGGCCGAAGGCGATGTAGCTGGCGCCTTCGCGTGCGGCCTGCTCGGCCAGCTCCAGGCTGGCGTGGCAGGTGCCGCCGATGATCGCGCGCGGGCCGAGCAGGGCGCGGGCGGCGGCCAGCGAGCCATCGCCCTGGCCCAGGTGCAGGCCGACGCCCAGGCGCGCGGCCAGCTCGGCGTCGTCGTTGATGATCAGGTCGGCGCCGTGGCGGGCGCACAGCTCGGCCAAGGCCTCGGCCTCGCGCAGGCGGCGGGCGGTATCGGCGGATTTGTCGCGGTACTGCAGCAGGCGCGCGCCGCCTCTCAGCGCCGCCTCCACGTAGGGCAGCAGGCGACCGCCTTTCAGCAACTGGCTGTCGGTGATCGCGTAGAGGCCGCGCAGGGGCTTGCTCACGGACGACCTTTCACAAGGAGAAGTCCAGCGGCAGGCGCCGTGGCACGAACTGGCCGCGGCCGGGCTGTTCGGCGTCGCGCAGGGTGCGCCAGGTGTAGTCCAGGGCCGAGCGCACGGCGCTGACCACTTCCTCGCCCAGGGCCAGGCGGCCGGCCAGGGTGCTGGCCAGGGTGCAGCCGGAGCCGTGGTAGCTGCCCGGCAGGCGGGCGCAGGTGAAGGTGTGGCGATCGCCGCCGCGCACGTAGAGACGATTGTGCACTTCGGCCTCGTCGCCATGGCCGCCGGTGATCAGCAGGTTCTGGCAGAAGGGCGAGAGCCTCTCGGCGCATTCGTCCGGCGTGCCCTCGGGCAGTTCGGCGAGGATGCGTGCTTCCGGCAGATTCGGCGTGGCGGCCGCGGCGATCGGCAGCAGGCGTTCGCGCATGGCGTAGCCGACGTCGTCCTTGCCCAGCGAGCCGCCGCCGCCGGCGCGCAGCACCGGGTCGCACACCAGCGGGACGCCGGGCAGCAGCTGCATGATCTCGACCACGGTGTCGACCATCTGCACCGAGCCGAGCATGCCCAGCTTGACGGCCGCCACCGGCAGGTCGGCGATGATGGCGCGGGCCTGGGCAAGCACCCAGTCGCGGTCGAGCACGCGGAAGTCGGCGACGTCGACCGTGTCCTGCACGGTCAGGGCGGTCACCGCCGGAGCGGCGTGGCAACCCTGGGCGAGCAGGGCTTCGATGTCCGCCTGCAGGCCGGCACCCCCGGAGGGATCATGGCCGGACAGGCAAAGGACGACGGGGCGGGAGTTGTGTCTGTTCATGGCCGGCGAGCTTACCACCTGGCGGCCGGGTGGCCCACTCGCCGCGGCGTGACAACTTGTCCGCGCGGACGGCTTTTCCACCCGGTCGCTGTGCTAGAGTGCCGTTCATACCAATCAGAAGGGATCTGTGCGCCGCCCCTCCGGGAAGATGAGGGCTTCCGGGCGGTTGCACGCGAATCCGTGCGGGGCTGCATGCGTGTCTTTCTATTCCTGACGTTATTCGTGTGGAGCTGCCTGGCTCAGGCCGCCACCTTCGACGAGCACACTCGCTATCTCACCCTCGGCCCGCAGATGCAGGTGTTCGAGGACGTGCGCGGCGACGCGACCATCGAACAGGTCAGCTCGTCGGCCCTGAACGCCAGCTTCCGCACCAATGGCAAGTCCGTGCTCAACGCCGGCTATTCGCGCTCGGTGTTCTGGCTGCGGATCGACCTCGAGTACCGACCCAGCCGCGACACCGGCCCGCGTGACTGGCTGCTGGAGCTGGCCTACCCGCCGCTCGACCTGCTCGAACTGTACGTGCCGGAGGGCGACGGCTACCGCCTGGCCAGCCGCACCGGCGACTCGCTGCCGTTCGCCAGCCGCGAGATCAAGCAGAACAACTACCTGTTCAACCTCGAGCTGCACCCGGGGCAGGCCAGGCGCGTCTACCTGCGCGCGCAGAGCCAGGGCTCGATGCAGATGCCCCTCGGGCTGTGGGCCACCGACGCCTTCATCGAGGCGCAGCCGGCGCGCATCTACACGCTCGGCGTCATCTACGGCGTGCTGCTGGTGATGCTGATCTACAACCTGTTCATCTTCCTCGCCGTCCGCGACACCAGCTACCTCTACTACATCCTCTACATCGCCTCCTTCGGCCTGTACCAGATCTCGGTCAACGGCGCCGGCGTGCAATACCTGTGGCCGGATGACCCCTGGTGGGCCAACGCCTCCACGCCTTTCCTGATCGGCGCCTCGGTACTGTTCGGCTGCCAGTTCGCCCGCAGCTTCCTGCACACCGGCGAGCACAGCCCCTGGGTCGACCGCCTGCTGCGCCTGCTGATGGCGGTCGGCGCCCTGGCGATGGTGCTGGCGCTGACCAGCAGCTACGCCACCGCGCTGCGCCTGGCCACCAGCCTGGCGCTGGCCTTCACCGTGGTGATCTTTAGCGCCGGCATCCTCGCCTGGCTGCGCGGCATGCGCGTGGCGCGCTACTTCATCATCGCCTGGACCGCGTTCCTCGCCGGCGGGGTGATCAACACCCTGATGGTGCTGGGCTTCCTGCCGTACACCTACTTCACCATGTACGCCAGCCAGTTCGGTTCGGCACTGGAGGTCGGGCTGCTGTCCCTGGCCCTGGCCGACCGCATCAACGCGATGAAGGAGGAGCGCGCGCGCATTCTCCAGGAGGCCGGCCGCGAGCTGGAGGTGCTGAACCGCGAGCTGGCCGACAGCAACCGGCTCAAGGACGAATTCCTCGCCACCGTCACCCACGAGCTGCGCACGCCGATGAACGGGGTGATCGGCTCCCTGGAGCTGATGCAGACGGTGAAGATGGACGTGGAGCTGGAGCAGTACCAGCGCACCGCCGCCACCTCGGCGCGCGACATGATGCGCATGGTCAACGACATCCTCGCCCTTACCGAACTGCAGGCCGGCAAACTCTACCCGCGGCGCGAGCCGTTCAGCCTGCGCGGCCTGATCGACGGCCTGCGCGTGCAGTACGCGGGCCGCGCCGCCGAGCGTGGCCTGAGCTTCCGCGTCGAGCTGGAAGACAGCCTGCCCGATACCCTGGAAGGCGACGCCGCCAAGCTGGCCCAGGCCATGGGCTACCTGCTGGACAACGCCATCAAGTTCACCCACCAGGGCGGCGTGGTGCTGCGCGTGGCCGCCGCCGGGCCGCTGGCCGGCAGCATGCCGCTGCGCCTGGAAGTGCAGGACAGCGGCATCGGCTTCGTCACCCCCGAGGGCGGCAAGCTGTACCAGCGCTTCCGCCAGCTCGACGGCTCCATGACCCGGCAATACGGCGGCCTCGGCATCGGCCTGGCGATCTGCCGGCAGCTCGTGCAGCTGCTCGGCGGCACCCTGCAGCACCAGTCCCAGCCGGGACACGGCAGCGCCTTCGCCATCACCGTCGAACTCGACCTGCCGGCGCAGCTGCCGACCGCCGCGCCCACGCCGGGGCGCAGCGGTGGTCAGCCGCAGCGGCGGGCTGAGCAGTGCACGGTGCTGATCGTCGAGGACAACCCGATCAACCAGCTGGTGACCCGCGGCATGCTGCTCAAGCTCGGCTACCGGGTGCGCACCGCCGACAATGGCGCCGAAGCCCTGGAGGTGCTGGGCAACGAGCCGGTCGACGCGGTGCTGCTGGACTGCCAGATGCCGGTGATGGACGGCTTCGCCACCTGCCGCGCCCTGCGCAACCTGCCCGGCTGCGCCGACACGCCGGTACTGGCGATCACCGCCCACAGCCACAGCGGCGACCGCGAACGCTGCCTGGCCGCCGGCATGAGCGACTACATGGCCAAGCCGGTGAAGTTCCTCGAGCTGCAATCGCTGCTGCACGACTGGGTGCTGTGTCGCGCGCCTGACGCCTGATTTCGGAGTGCAACGCTTCGGCCGGACAAATGGCCGAATCGTCGTTTCCGCCAAGCTGTGAATCATGATTCACTGAGTCGAATTCATGAACACGGATTCAGCTCATGGTCTACCGCGTCACCGCTGCCCGCCTCGATCGCGCCCAGGAACAGCGCGAGCGCATCCTTGCCTGCGCCCACGTCCGCGTCGCCGAAGGTGGCTTCGCCAGCCTGACCATGCAGGCCCTGGCCGAAGACGCCGGCATCGCCACCGGCAGCCTGTATCGCCATTTCAGCGGCAAGGGTGAGCTGGCCGCCGAGGTCTTCAGCAATGCCTGCCGGGTCGAGGTCGATGCCCTCGCCGAGGTCCTGCGGGGGCCCGGCAGTGCGTCCGCCCGTTTGTCCGCCGGCCTGGAGCAGTTCGCCGCTCGCGCCTGGCACAGCCGACGCCTGGCCTTCGCGCTGATCGCGGAGCCGGTGGAGCCGGAGGTGGATGAGCAGCGCCTGCTGTTCCGCGAAGCCTATGCCGAGCTGTTCGTCGATCTGCTCGAAGAGGGCGTGCGCGCCGGCGAATTCCGCATCACCCAGATCAACCTGGTCGCCGCCTGCCTGGTCGGCGCGATCGCCGAAGCCTTGGTCGGACCGCTCTCGCCACCGGCCCGCGCGGCCCGCGACGCCGGCCTGCCGGCGGCGGACCTGGCCACCGTCAGCCAAACCCTGGTCACCTTCTGCCTGCGCGCCGTCGGCGCCCCGGAGTCCTGAGATGTCCCTGCAGTCATTCGCCGAAACCCACGAAGTGTTCAACCAGGTGCCGACGCTGGACGGCGCCAACCTGTACTGCGTCGACCTGCCGCTGCAGGAATGGACCCGACGCTTCGGCGGCGGCTGGGCCGAGGACAGGCTGAGCGCCTACGGCGCCCTGGCTGGCGGCCCGCTGATGCAGGCCGGTTTCCTGGCCAACGAGCACAAGCCGCAGTTCAAGAGCCACGACCGCTACGGCAATCGCATCGACCTGGTGGAGTTCCATCCGGCCTACCACGAGCTGATGCGCACGGCCGTCGAACACGGCCTGCCGTCGCTGCCTTGGGTCGACCCGCGCGCCGGTGCCCATGTCGCCCGCGCCGGCCTCACCTACCTGCACAGCCAGGCCGAGGCCGCCAGCGGCTGCCCGCTGACCATGACCTTCGCCGCCGTGCCGGCCCTGCGCCTGCAGCCGGAGATCGCCGACGTCTGGGTGCCGAAGATCCTCGCCACCGAGTACGACCCGCGCAACCTCGGCATCGAACAGAAGGCCGGCGTCACCATCGGCATGGCCATGACCGAGAAGCAGGGCGGCACCGACGTGCGCGCCAACACCACCCGCGCCTACCCGGTGGGCATCGGCGGCCCGGGCCAGGCCTACGAGCTGGTCGGCCACAAGTGGTTCTGCTCGGCGCCGATGTGCGACGCCTTTCTGACCCTGGCGCAGACCGACAAGGGCCTGTCCTGCTTCCTGCTGCCGCGCCACCGCCCGGACGGCACGCGCAACGAGTTCTATGTGCAGCGCCTGAAGAACAAGCTGGGCAACTGGGCCAACGCCTCCAGCGAGGTGGAATACCGTGGCGCCCTGGCCTGGATGATCGGCGAGGAGGGCCGCGGCGTGCCGACCATCATCGAGATGGTGGCCATGACCCGCTTCGACTGCATGGTCGGCTCCAGCAGCCTGATGCGCCAGGCCCTGACCCAGGCCGCGCACCACTGCGCGCACCGCAAGGTCGGCGGCAAGGTCCTGGCCGACCAGCCGCTGATGCAGAACGTGCTGGCCGATCTGGCGCTGGAGAGCGAGGCCGCCCTGGCCCTGTCCATGCGCATGGGCCGCGCCCTCGATCACCTGCACGATGAGCGGGAAGACAAGTTCGCCCGCCTGGTCACCGCCATCGGCAAGTACTGGATCTGCAAGCGCGCGCCGGAGATGGTCTACGAGGCCAGCGAGTGCATGGGCGGCGCCGGCTATGTCGAGGAGACCATCCTGCCGCGACTTTACCGCGAGGCTCCGGTCAACTCGATCTGGGAGGGCTCGGGCAACGTGCAGTGCCTGGACGTGTTGCGCGCCCTGTCCAAGGAGGCCGGGGTGCTCGACGCGCTGTTCGCCGAGCTGGGCGACGGCCACGGCGACGCGCGCCTTCAGGCGCATATCCAGCGCCTGAAGGCCGACTTCGCCGATACCGCCGACATCCAGTACCGCGCCCGGCAACTGACCGAGGACGTAGCCGTCGGCCTGCAGGCCAAGCTGTTGCTGGAGGCCGGCAACAGCGTGGTCAGCGATGCCTTTATCGCCAGCCGCCTGGAGGGCCGCGGCCGGGTCTACGGCACCCTGCCGCGTGGCGTCGACGTCGAGGCGCTGGTGGCGCGCAGCACGCCGCACCTGGCCTGATCCGCTTCGCCCCGCGCCGCTTCGGCCGCGGGGTCATCCAGAAACAAGAAAAGGACATCGCTATGCAGGCCCATCCGCGTTACCGCGAGCTGGTCGAACAGGGCTTCGCCGCCGCCAACTTCATTCAGGACCTGGGCATCCGCCTGCTCGACTGCGGCCCGGGCTGGGTCGAGGCCGAGCTGGACGTGCTGCCGCGTCATCTGCAGCAGAACGGCTATATCCACGCCGGCGTGCAGACCACCCTGGCCGACCATGCCGCCGGCGGCGCGGCCGCCACCCTGCTGGCCGACGGCTGCACCGTGCTGACGCTGGAATTCAAGGTCAACCTGCTGCGCCCGGCGCGCAGCGAGCGCCTTCTGTGCCGCGCCGAAGTGCTCAAGGCCGGGCGTCAAGCGACCGTGGTCGAGTCCGAAGTGTTCGGCTACGAGAAGGGCGAGCGGCGCTTGTACAGCAAGGCCAGCGTGACCCTGGCGGTGGTCGAGATCCCCGCCTGAATCAGGCCGGCTGCCGGCGCTGTCGATAGATCAGATATACCAGCGCCAGCAGCGCGGTCAAGCCCGCCGGGCCAAGCAGGGCGCGGTAGTGCCAGTCGGCGTAGCCGAGCGCACCCAGTACGCCGCCGCCGATGAAACCGCCGATCAGAATCAGGTACAGCAGGATGCGTCGGCGGTCCGCCGGCTGCCCGCGCAACTTCAGGCCGAGCATGATGCCCAGGTCGGTGAACAGCCCGGTGACGTGGGTGGTACGCACCACCGCGCCACTGTAGGTGCTGGTCATGGCGTTCTGCAGGCCGCAGGCGGCCGAGGCCAGGTAGTGGCCGAGGTCGCTGCCGCGCTCCAGCATCGCCATCGCCAGCAGCAGGACCAGGCTCTCGGCCAGCAGCGCGACGCCATAGCGGCGGCCGAGCTTGAGCGACTGGTTGCCGATCACGCAGCCGCTGACGGCGGCGCCGAGCACGAAGCTGAGCAGGATCAGCAGCAGGTGCACGGCAGCCCCCGGCTCGCCCTGGGCCAGCTCGACACCGAGCAGGCTGGAACTGCCGGACAGGTGCGATACGCCCTGGTGGTTGAAGCCGAGCAGGGCAATGGCGTTGACGCTGCCGGCGATCAGCGCCAGGCAGAAGCCGCCGACCTCCACCCAGCGTGGCAGTTGATTGATCACGTGTGACGTCTCCCCCGGTGCCCGATCCCGTCGTTATGCCCGAAGCGGTGCGGCAGTGCCATGCGGCGAAGGGAGGTATCGCCGCGGCTATCGGGGAACTGGGCGGTGCTCCGGTGATCCGATCACCGTCGATAGTGATCCGTGTATCGGTTCGGGCCTGGCGCTTTCGGGTGTTTGTGACACCGCCCTCAATCGGGGCAATAAAGCGACGGCCTTTCCATGAACCTCGCCTTAGATAAGAGACGTACCAGTCAGGCGCTTGTTTGAATGCCCAGGGTGTTCTCGCAGGCCATTCGTCACGGTCTCGCCCGCATGGGCCGCGACCGTCAGGAAGGGAGATGCCCCATGTCTGTCGTCCAGGTGCCGTCGTTCCCCGCGCTCGACAATCGCGCGGATTACCAACGCTTCGTCAGGCCGCTCACCGGCCGCCTGCTCAACTGCCTGCGTCTGGACGTGGAATACGTCTTCGGTGAAGGCGACTTCCTGGAGTATTACGACGAGCGCGGCGAGCGGGTCCGCGTCTACGACTTCCTCGGCGGCTACGGCGCGCTGATCTTCGGCCACAACCATCCGCAGTTGGTGGAGACCGCCGTCGAACTCCTGCGATCCGGTCGGCCGTTCGCCGTCCAGGCCAGCCTGCGCGGGCATACCGCCCAGCTCGGACGCAAGCTCAACGACATGCTGTCCGCCCGTCTGGGTGGCGAGTTCGTCAGCACCCTGGCCAACAGCGGAACCGAGGCCGTGGAGGCGGCGCTCAAGCACGCCCAACTGGCCCATCGCAATCGCAAGCAGCAGTTGCTCGACGCCGCGGAATCGCGGCTGCTGAAGCTGCGCAACAATCGTTCCCCGGATCGCCTGCCGGTGGCCGATGATTCGGTGCGCCTGTTGAAGGAGCTGGCGGGGGAGCGGGTCGACACCTTCGCCGAGGCGGTGGCCGTCGTGCGCCGACTCAACCGGGAGCGCTTCCTCGAAGCGCGCGCCTGTTTCTGCTGCCTGCACAAGTCCTACCACGGCAAGACTGCCGGCGCGGTGAACCTCACCGAAAACGAAATGTACCGCTCGGCCTTCGTCTCCCTAGGTCCGCAGGTGATCTTCGTCGACCGCGACGACCCCGTCGACTTCCAGCAGCAGGCACGGCTGCGTAGGCTGAGCTACTACAGCGTCGGCCTCGACGCCGAGGACCGGGCGGTGGTCGAGGCCCACGATATCTGCAACATCGCCGCATTGTTCGTCGAGCCCATCCAGGGCGAGGGTGGTATCCATGTCCTCGGCGTCGATTACCTGCGCCAGCTGCGGCGGAGCTGCGACGAGCAAGGCATCCCCCTGGTCTTCGACGAGATCCAGAGCGGCATGGGGCGCACCGGCCGCTTCCTCGCTTCCGAGGCCAGTGGCGTCGCCGCCGATTATTACCTGCTGTCGAAGAGCCTCGGCGGCGGCCTGGCGAAGATCGCCAGCGTCAGCATCGCCCGCGACTGCTTCGAGGAGGAGTTCAGCCTGATCCACACCTCGACCTTCGCCGAGGACGACTTCAGCTCGGGCATCGCGCTGCGCTGCCTGCAACTGCTGGACGAGGAGCCGGGGATCATGCGCGCCTGCGCCGAGGTCGGCGACGAGATCAAGGGCGCGCTGCTCTCGCTCAAGCAGCGTTTCCCCGAGGTGGTGAAGGATGTGCGGGGCGAGGGCCTGATGCTGGCGCTCGAGTTCGTCGACCAGCGCCAGGCCGAGTCGCCCGGCCTGCGAACCCTGGCCAGCAGCGATCTCATCGGCTTCGTCTACGCCGGCTATCTGCTGCACGAGCATCGCATTCGTGTGGCGCCGCTGCTGTCGAACAACAACGTGCTGCGCTTCGAGCCGGCCGCCTGCGTCAGCGCCGTGGCTCGGCGAAGCCTGTATGCCGCTCTGGAACGGCTGTGCCTGATTCTGCTGCACGGCAATTTCTACGAACTGGTGAAGTACATCGCCGACCTCGCTACGCCACTGGCCCACGGCGAGATCGAGGATTTTCGCGGCCGCTACTTCATCACGCCCGGCGACGGCGTGGAGCGCAGCATCGGCTTCCTCATGCACTTCGTCGATGCCAGCAACATGCACCTCTTCGACCACAGCTGCCGGCGCTTCAGCCTGGCACAGGTCGAGGCGCTGCTGGAGCGCTGCTACCCGTACCTCAAGCCCTTCTACATGCGCGCGCAGACGCTGTATTCGAAGACCGGCAAGAAGGTCCGCATGCAGTCCATCGGCGTGCCCATCACCTCGGCGCTGATCCAGAAGCACATGCAGGAGCGCGACCTGCAGACCCTGGTGGAACTGACCGAGGCCGCCATCGACAAGGCCGTGGAGGAGGGGTGCGAGATCGTCGGTTTCGGCGGCTTCACCTCGATCATCATGCAGAACTGCAAGGCGGTGCGGCACGACAACCTGGCGGTCACCACCGGCAACTCGCTGACCATCGGCATGGGCTACGAAGCCTTGCTGAAAGCTGCGGCCGAGGCCGCTATCGATCTGCAGTCGGCCTGCTTCGCCGCCCTCGGTGCCAACGGCAACATCGGCGCGGTGTACAGCGAACTGATGGCCGAGAAGGTGCCGCGCCTGATCCTGATCGGCCGCCCGGGGCGCGAACGCGCGCTGGAGACACTGGCGACGAAGATCTATGCCAACGCCTTCCAGGCCCTGCGGGATCACCTGGCGGCCGGGGGCGCGTCCGACGTTTTGCGGCAATCGCATGCCCTGGCCGCGCGCATCGCCGACACCCAGACGGTGCACCGGCTGCTCGCCGCACTGCCGGCGAGCGACGAACGGCTGGGACGCGATCTGCACCTCGGCCTTCAGCAGGAATGCGGCGAGCACGCCCCCATCCGCATCTCCACCGATCCTGCCGATATGCGCCGGGCCAACCTCATTCTCGGCGCGAGCAGCCAGGCCGGGACGCTGATCTTTCCCGAACACCTGGGCGACGGGCCGGTGATCATCTGCGACGTTGCGCTGCCCGCCGACACCGATCCGTCCGTACGCGAACGCCGGCCCGACGTGACCGTGATCAAGGGCGGCCTGGTCCGTGTGCCCCCGGTGCCTGCCCAGGTGGCGCGGGACAACGCGCACACCGGCGCGCGCGACTTTCTGTTGGAGGGCCTGCCGCTGCCGCCGGACCATGTGTTCGCCTGCATGGCCGAAACCATCCTGATGGGCCTCACCGGCGTCACCAGCGATTACAGCAAGGGCGATGTGCGCAAGGAGCGGGTGGTGGAGATGCTCGAACTGGCCAGGCTGCATGGCTTCGAGCTGGGTGATCTGAAGATGAGCCGCAGCTTCTAGCGCCGACGGCCGGTGGGTTCAGCCCGGCAACCGAGAGGAGGCCTGAGATGACGATGACGGACCCGCAGCGACAGCTGTTCCGGGAATCTCCCGCGGTAGGAGGGGAGCGGCCTGGTGCGACGAGCCGGCTGCGCCTGCAGGGTGGCCGGTTGTTCCGCCACTCGGCGATGGACGGGGTGCTGGTGCTGCTGACTCTGCTCAACTGCGCGGCGATCGTCGCTACCGCCCACTTCTTCTCCGCGCTGGGGCCCTGGGCCCTGGCCGGCCTGGGCCTGTTCTTCGTGCTGATGATCTGCACCAACTATCAGTGCATCGCCCACAACTTCATCCACAACCCGTTCTTCCGCGCCGAACCGCTGAATCGGCTGTTCTCGGTGCTCAACTCGCTGGCCCTGGGCATGCCGCAGACGCTCTACCGTGTCCACCACCTCAACCATCACCAGTTCAACAACGACTATCGCGGCGAGGATGGCGAGACCGGGGACTTCTCTTCGCTGTACCGCTATTCGAGCAGGGACCGCGTGCCGGAAAGCCTCTGGCGCTACTCGCTGCTCGGCCCACTGCGTACCGACTTCGGCCGGCTCCATGCCATGGCCAGGCAGAAGAAGCTGGCTTGGCTGGTCTGGTGCGAATCCGCAGCGCTGCTGCTCTTCTACGCCGGCCTGGCCTGGCTGGATTGGCGCTTCTTCCTGTTCTACTTCGTGCCGGTGTCCTTCCTCGGCCAGGCGGCGGCCCTGGCGGAAAACTACCTGGAGCATTACGGCGCCACGCCCGGCGACCGCAGGACCGACTCGGTGAGCTGCTACGGCCGCCTCTACAACCTGCTGTGGTTCAACAACGGCTATCACCAGGAGCATCACTACCGGCCCTTCGTGCACTGGCGGCTGGTGCCGCGCCTGCGCGCGGAGATGCTGCCGGAGCGCCAGCGGCGAGTCGTTCGCGGCAGCCACCTCAGCAACCTGTTCAACCACTGAAACGCCCGGGGGATTCTCATGACCAGCGACGTTGCCGACAGCCCCGCCCGAATCCGCGCCCGGCGTTTCGAGGTGGACTACGGTGCCAGCCCGCCGTCCCGGCACTGGGCCGGCGAGCCGTTTCTGACCCACTGGCTGAACGCCTACACCATCACCATTCCGGACGGCGAAAACTTCATCGTGCAGACCATTCGGAAATTCATCGACCAGCTGCAGAGCCCGGAGGTCAGCCGCGATGCGCTGGGGCTGATCGGTCAGGAGATTTCCCACGCCCGCGGCCACAACCAGTTCCTCGCCGCCCTGCGCGCCCAGGGGTTCAGGCTCGATACCTACCTGGGCTTCACCCGCTTCATTTCGTTCAAGATCCTCCAGCCCACCGCCACACCGTTGCAGCAGCTGGCATTCGTGGTGGGCATCGAGCGGGTCAACGAGCTGTTCGCCGAGATCACCCTGGGCAGCGGCAAGCTGGCCGGCGTGGAGCCGCCCGTGCGGGCGCTCTACGAGTGGCATTTCGCCGAGGAGATCGAGCACAAGTCGGTGGCCTTCGACGTCTACCAGGCGGTGTCCGGCAACCGCTTCTGGCTTGGCTATGGGGTGATCTTTTGCTACCTGGTGAACATGGCGTATCTGTTCCTGGGGTGTGCCACCTTCCTGCGCCAGGATCGCCAGCTGTTCAAGTGGCGCACCTGGAAAGCGGCGTTCAGCTACTTCTTCGTCGAGGAGAAATTCCTGCCACGCATGACGCGCGGCTGCTTCCAGGCGATCCGGCGGGGATTCCATCCGTCACACAGCGACAACCGACAGCTGGCCGAGCACGTGCTGCGCCGCCGGGTGATCGATGCGCAGGTCGGTCAGCCATGAGTGCCGTGCTCGCGCCCCCAGGCCTGCCGACCCTGGCCGACCGTCATGACGCGCTGCTGACGCCGTATCTTCGCCAGCACGGGCGTGGCTGCATGGCCTATTCGACGCTGCAGCCGGGGCTGCAGTACTTCGTTCACGAGCGGCTCGGCTACCTGGCCTACCTGGTGCTGCGCCACCCGCTGCTCGCGCCGGGAGGGCTGCACGTGGTGCTCGGCGATCCCATCGCCGCGGTTGCCGACTACGAAGCCCTGCTCGAGGCCTACCTGCACCGACCCGGCGCGGCTGCCACGGTGTTTCTGGAGATCGGCGAGGACTTCGCCGCCCTGCTGAGCCGACGCGGATTCCCGGTGAACCAGATGGGTGTCGAGTGGGAGATCGATCTGGCCGGCTTCGACAGCGAGCTGCGCGGCCCCGCCTACGGCCACCTGCGGCGCTGGCGCAACAAGGCTCGCAAGGAGGGCGTGGAGGTCGTCGAGGGGCGCATCTCCCAGCTCGATAGCGACGAGTTGATGGCGCTGAACCGAGACTGGCTCGCGCGCAAGGGCGGGCACGAGTTCATCGGCCTCAACCGGCCGCTGACGCTCACGGACGAAGACGACGTGCGCTATTTCTGGGCCACTCGCGAGGGGCGGCTGCTGAGCCTGGCGATCTTCGATCCGATGTACCGCGGCGGGGAAGTCATCGGCTATCTGCACAATCTGTCGCGCATCGTCGGCGACGCCCCCCACGGCACCAACGACCTGATCGTGCTGGAGGCGCTCCGGCGTTTCCAGGCCGAGGGGCGCGAGCTGCTGTCCCTGGGGCTATCGCCATTCGCCCAGCTGGATGACGGCCGCTACCCGCACAAGCCGTACCTGAGCAGCCTGTTCCGCTTCATGTTTCGTCATTGCCCCTTCATCTACCCGTTCGAGGGCAACTTCTTCCACAAGGACAAATACCGCGGCCGGCAGATCAAGGTCTATCTCGCATCCATTCCCGATCTGAACCTGTACCGCGTGCTCGGCGTGTTCAAGGCGCTGCAGGTGTTCTGAGTCCATCACGACAGCCGCGGAGGAGCAGGCCATGGCCGCGATCTTCACCCAGCATCCCGAGCTGCGCGGGCAACTGCTCGCCCTGCGAGAAAAATACGCGCAGCCCCGCCCCTGGCGATCCACCTGGCAAGTGCTGGTCACCCTCGTGCCACATTTCGCGCTGAACGGGTTGATCTACTGGAGCTGGGGCGGTCCGCTGTGGATCACCCTGGCACTGCTGGTCGTCAACAGCCTGTTTCTCAATCGCCTGGTGGTGGTGTTCCACGATCTGTTGCATGGCTCCATGTACCGCTCGCGTGGCCTCGGCAACCTGCTCGGCCGGCTGATCAGTCCGTTAATCTTCATGCCGGCGGCGCACTGGCAGTACGAACACAACTTCCATCATGCGAGCGCCAACGACCTCAGCCGCCGCGGGTACGGTGACATGCCGCTGCTGACCGTGCGCGAGTACCAGGCGCTCGGGCCCTGGGCCAGGTTCCGCTATCGGGTGTTGCGCCATCCGCTGTTCCTGTTCGGTCCCCATGCGCTCTACAAGCTGATGATCTTCCCGCGCACGGTCGCCAACCCGGCATGGCCGCGGCGGGTCAAGCGCTCTGTCCATCTGACCAACCTGACGCTGGTGGTGATCGGGCTGGCGCTCTGGGCGTTCGGCCTGGAGCGGCTGATCTGGATCCAGCTGCTGAGCTACGCCATCAGTACGCCAACCACCGTGCTGCTGTTCTACATCAACCACCATTTCGAAGAGGCGCACTGGTCGCCGGCGGAGCAATGGGACTTCTTCGGAGCGGCCCTGAAGGGCACCTCGGTGCTGGTCTACCCGCCGGTGATGCGCTGGTTCGCCTGTGGCATCGGCCTGCATTGCATGCACCATCTGGTACCGCGGATACCCAACTACAACCTGGAGGCCTGCTGGAAGGAGAACGCCCTGTTCGCCGATGCCGCGGTGATCCCGCTGTTCTGGAAGGGCCTGGCCACCACGCGCCTGCGACTGTGGGACGAGCAGGCCGGGCGCTATGTCGGTAGCGAGGGCTATCGTCTGGCGCAGCGCCAGGCCGCGACGACCTGAGCGCAGGTCGGAGGCTTGCCGCGGCTCAGCGCCGCTGCCAGATCATCCTGCCGGTGTTGCTCTCGGTGACCAGGTAAGGCGTGTCGAAGCGGTAGCGTGCCGCCGGCTGGAAGTCTGCCGCGCCCTGCAGTTGCACCAGCAGCAGGCCATGGTCGCTGCGCCAGTGGCCGCGGTACTGCAGCTCGCCGGGGCGGTCATAACTCCATTCGCTGCCGCCGGCCACGCTGCGCCGCCATTGCTCGATGCTGCCGTCGGCGCGGATGCGCAGGGTGGTGACGGTAGTCAGCGAGGCGAATTCCAGCCCTTCGCTGTTGGTCATCTGCTCGTACACCCAGGTGCCGACCAGCGCCGGGTCCTGGTTCGGGTCGACCGGCGCCGGGGGCGGCGCCACGCGCTGGAACAGTGTCTCGCGCAACAGGGTTTCGCCGCTGTGCGGGTCGCGGGCGGCCAGGCTGGCGGCGAGCATGTCGTTGGCGTAGTTGGCGCTCAGGTTGGCCAGCACCTGGCCGGACGCGGGCTCGCTGATCTGCGCCAGCAGGGTTTGGCCATCGAGCCTGCCGCTGAGCGTGAAGCGGCGCTGGCCCTCGCGGTATTCCCCTTCCACCCGCTCGCCCTGACTGCGCAGCACCAGCTCCACGGGACGCTGGTCGAGGGTCGCCTGGTAGCGGCCGTCCAGCTCGGCCGCCGGCAGCGGCGAGGCGGTGATCAGCAGGCAGATGATCGGCAGGGCGCGCATGACGGCTCTCCTCTTGAACCCTATTGCTAGCCTAGATCGCCCGGGCGGGTCTTGCCGTGGCGGCTGGCGGGGATCGCGCCGATAGGCGCAAGATAGGGCCACCGCTACAGCCAGGAAGCCACTCCGTGACCGCCATGCCCGCCCCCGATTTCGTCATCGCCGCCACCGCCGAGGAAGCGGTCGACCGGCTCGCCGACCTGCACCGCCAGGCCACCGAGGCCCTCAGCGTGGCGCTCAAGCGCTACCTCAAGGAAGGCACCCAGCCGAGCGAGGCCGAGCGCGCACTGTTCCGCTACCCGGAGATGCGCCTGACCTACCACTGCCAGGGCGAGGTGCCGAGCAGCGTGCGGGCCTATGCCAAGGTCCAGGTGCCGGGTGTCTATCGCGCCACCGTGACCCAGCCGGAGGCTTTCCGCGGCTATCTGCTGGATCAGCTGCGGCCGCTGATGGAGGACTTCTCGGTCACCGTCGAGGTAGGCCTCAGCCAGCAGAACATCCCCTATCCCTATGTGGTGGACCAGGGCGACGAGCTGTCCGGCTCCGGGGTGACCGCCGCCCAGCTGGCGCGGGTATTCCCCAGCACCGACCTGTCCGCCGCCACCGACTCGGTCGCCGACGGCCTGTATGGCTGGGGCGACAGCGCCGACCTGCCGCTGGCGCTGTTCGACGCGGCGCGCACCGACTTCTCGCTCAAGCGCATCCAGCACTACACCGGCAGCGACTGGCGCCACGTGCAGCCGTGGATCCTGCTGACCAACTACCACCGCTACGTCGACCAGTTCATCCGCCACGGCCTGGAACAGCTGCGCAGCGATCCGCGCTTCGTACGCATGGTGCTGCCGGGCAACGTCATCATCGAGCGCGACGCCAGTGAGGAGGCCGCCCAGGCGGTGGCCGATGCGGTGGTCTGGCACCGCTACCAGATGCCGGCCTACCACCTGATCGCCAATGACGGCCACGGCATCACCCTGGTCAACATCGGCGTCGGCCCGTCCAACGCCAAGAACATCACCGACCACCTGGCCGTGCTGCGTCCGCACTGCTGGCTGATGATCGGCCACTGCGGCGGCCTGCGGCAGTCGCAGACCATCGGCGACTACGTGCTGGCCCACGCCTACATGCGCCGCGACGGCATCCTCGACCGGGTGCTGCCGCCGAACATTCCGATTCCGGCCCTGGCCGAAGTGCAGCAGGCCCTGCAGGAGGCGGCAGCGACCATCACTGGCGACCAGGGCGAGGCGCTGAAGAAGCGCCTGCGCACCGGCACCGTGCTGACCTACGACGACCGCAACTGGGAGCTGCACTGGGCCCACGAGCGGCCGCTGATCAACCTGTCGCGCGCGGTGGCGGTGGACATGGAGAGCGGCACCATCGCCGCCCAGGGTTATCGCCTGCGGGTGCCGTACGGCACCCTGCTGTGCGTGTCGGACAAGCCGCTGCACAGCGAGATCAAGCTGCCCGGCTCGGCCACCGGCTTCTACCAGCGCGCGGTGAACCAGCATCTGGCGATCGGCATCGCCGCGCTGGATCTGCTGCGCTGCCAGCTGGACTCGCTGCATTCGCGCAAGCTGCGCAGCTTCGACGAACCGCCGTTCCGCTGAGGTGAAGAGTAAGGCGCATGCCTCGCGCCGTCAGTGGTGCGCACGGCGCACCCTACGGCCGCTCGTTCGCTACGCCGACCAGATGCGCGCAAGCGCAGCACCGTAGGGTGCGCCATGCGCACCAGGCGGACGTGAAAGGCGTTTCGACAGGCCGAGCCCACTACGTTTTAAGCGCTCTCGCGCAGGCGCAGATGCAGCAACGGGAAGGGCCGGTCCGCGCCGTCCAGGGGCGAGCGGCCGATCTGTTCGAAGCCCTGGCTGAGGTAGAAGGCCACCGCGCCGGGGTTCTGCTCGTTGACGTCGACCAGGCGCACGCCGTGCCGCTCGATGGCGTCGTGCAGCAGCGCCTTGCCAAAGCCGCGGCCGTGGGCGGCGGGGTCGACGAAGAGCATCTCCAGGCGATCCTCGGCGGTACCGGAGAAGCCCTGCACGCGGCCTTCGGCATCGCGCAGGCAGGTCAGGCGCACCAGGTCGAAATACTGCTCGCCGATCATCCGCCGGTAGAACTGGATGTCCTCCTCGGCCAGGAAGTGGTGGGTGGCGCGCACGGCCGCCTCCCACACCTCCAGCAGGCGCGGGCGGTCGGTACGGTCGACCGCGCCCAGGTGCCAGGTCGGGTTGCGGCGCCAGTGGAACAGTTCGCTCATTGACTGGCGTCCAGCACCACGCGGTAACGCGCCTTGCCGGCACGCAGGTGGTCCAGCGCGGCGTTCACCTGGCTCATGGGGAACTGCTCGACCTGCGGCAGGATCTGGTGGCGCGCGCAGAACTCGAGCATGGTCGCCATGGTTTTCGGCGAGCCCACCGGCGAGCCGGACAGGCTCTTCTGCTGCGGGATCAGGCTGAACACGTGGGTGGGGATGGCGCTCGGCACGATGCCGACGAAGTGCAGGCGACCCTTGCCGCGCAGGGTGGCGAGCATGGCGTTCCAGTCCAGGTCGGCGCTGGCGGTGACCAGCAGGAAGTCGAGGGTGCCGGCGATGCCCTTGAGCGCCGCGCTGTCGGTGGAGGCCACCACCTTGTGCGCGCCCAGGCGCTTGGCCTCGTCCTGCTTGCTCAGCGAGGAGGTGAACGCGGTGACTTCGCAGCCCCAGGCATTGAGGAAGCGCAGGGCCAGGTGGCCGAGGCCGCCGATGCCGACCACGCCGACGCGGTCGGTAGGCTTGATGTCGAACTCCAGCAGCGGCGAAAACACCGTCGAGCCGGCACAGAACAGCGGGCCTACCAGCGCCGGGTCGAGGCCCTCCGGCAGTGCCACGGCCCAGGCCCAGTGCGAGCGCAGGCGATCGGCGAAGCCACCGTGGCTGCCGACGATGGTCGGTTTCACGGTGCGGCAGAGGTTGTGCGAGCCTTCCATGCACGAGCCGCAGTGCATGCAGCTGCCCTTGTACCAGCCAATGCCCACGCGTTGGCCGAGCTTGAGACCGCGCACCTGATCCCCGACACGGACGATGGTACCGACCACCTCATGGCCGGGGATGAAGGGGTAGCGTGCGTTGCCCCATTCGTTGTCGATCATCGACTGGTCGGAGTGGCAGATGCCGCAGTATTCCACCGCCACCTCGACTTCTTCGGCGCCCAGCGGGCCGGGATCGTAGCTGTGGCGCTCGAGGGCCGCGCCCGGTGCTGTGGCGGCCCAGCCGGTGAAAGTGGCGAGTTCGTTGCTCATGGTGCGTCCTCTGCGGTCGATGCGATGGCAGCAGCTTAGCCGGATGCGCGCCGCAGCGGCACATCATCAACGCGCCTGATGATGCTCGGTTACACTGCGCGCTTTCTGTTCTCCCGGAATCCGCATGCCGCGTCCGCCCCGTCCCTCCGCCCCGCGTCGCCCCGGCGCGCCTGCCGCTGCGCGCCGGGTGGCCAAGGCGCCGCCCGCCGAGCCGCGGCTGATCATGCTGAACAAGCCGTTCGACGTGCTCACCCAGTTCAACGACGAGCAGGGCCGCGCCACCCTCAAGGACTTCGTCGCCGTGCCCGGCGTCTACCCCGCCGGGCGCCTGGACCGCGACAGCGAGGGCCTGCTGCTGCTGACCAATGACGGCCGCCTGCAGGCGCGCATCGCCGACCCCAGGCACAAGCTGGCCAAGACCTACTGGGTACAAGTGGAAGGCGAGCCGAGTGAGGAGCAGCTGGCGCAGCTGCGCAACGGCGTGCAGCTCAACGACGGCCCGACCCTGCCGGCCGAGGCGCGGCGCCTGGAAGAGCCACAGTTGTGGGAACGCAATCCGCCGGTGCGTTACCGCAAGAGCGTGCCGACCGCCTGGCTGGAGCTGGTGATCCGCGAGGGGCGCAACCGCCAGGTGCGGCGCATGACCGCCGCAGTCGGCCTGCCCACGCTCAGGCTGGTGCGGGTGCGTATCGGTCCGTGGAGCCTGGACGGGCTGCAGCCGGGGGAGTGGAAGGATCTGCCGCCGCGGTTGTAGGGCAGAGGAGCGACGCTGTCATTGCGGCCGCTTCCACTCCGGGCTATGCAATAAATCAGAAGGGCTATCTCGACCTAGGCCGCTGCTGCGAGGCTCGACGCGGCGTCAGCCGTGAATGCCGCGTGTCACTTCGATGATGTAGGTGATCAGCGGCTTGGCCAGGAAGGCGAACAGGCACAGGCCCAGGCCGAGGAACAGGATGGCGGTGCCGAGGCGGCCGGCCTTGGACTTCTTCGCCAGGTCCCAGATGATGAAGAACATGAACACCATCAGTCCGCCGACCAGGACGTACATCATCAGGGCTTCGAACTGTTCGGTTTCCATGGCGACCTCGCGACTTGTGACTGGATGACGGCGGGCCGGCGATTATACGCGTGCCCGTCCGCCGTGCAGTAGACGCCCGCTCGCCCTGCGACGTTCAGCCGCGCAGGTGTTCCAGCGGCAGCTCGGTGCTGGACAGCACCTGGTTGAGCACGAAGCTGGAACGCACGCTGGTGACGCCCTCGATGCGGGTCAGCTGGCCGAGCAGGAATTTCTGATAGTGGTCCATGTCCGGCACCACCACCTTGAGCTGGTAGTCGGCGTCCATCCCGGTCACCAGGCTGCATTCCAGCACCTCCGGGCACTGGCGGATCACCGCCTGGAAATGCTCGAAGCGCTCAGGGGTGTGGCGGTCCATGCCGATCAGCACGAAGGCGGTCAGCGACAGACCGAGCTTCTTGCGGTCCAGCAGCGCCACTTGGCGGGCGATGTAGCCGTCGTCCTCGAGCTGCTTGACCCGCCGTGAGCAGGGCGAGGGCGACAGGCCGATGCGTTCGGCCAGCTCCTGATTGGAGATGCGCGCATCGCGCTGCAATTCGGCGAGGATGCGCAGGTCGTAACGGTCCAGTTTGTTCATTGTTCGGCTTCTTCGTTCGAGGATTGCGCCGATCAATCTATCAGTGAAGAAAAATTGCGCAAGTCATGTTGCGGTGAGCAATATTCGCAATCTCTGGGCACGGTTGGCTCGCTAAGCTTTCCCTCAGTTTCAAGGCCCGGACGTTGTTGTCCACCCGCGCCGCCCAATCAGGCGCCGCGGTGCCGGCGGTCCCACCGGATCGTGCAGGCTCCCGGGTCCGCACTGCCCAACCAGGCGGGCGAGGAAAGAAGCGGTGACACGATCGCGCGCGACGGACAAGAAAAAGGGGAGGCCTGGAGCCTCCCCTTTTTCTTTGCGCGTGCGGCAAGATCGGCACCTGACCTCGACCACCGATCTTCGCCGCCGTGCGGGCCTGCTGCTATGGGCCTTTCTCTTGCTGTTCGCCTGCTGGAAGGCGTTGGATCTGGGGCGCCCGGCCGAACCGCCGAGCCGCGAGCAGCGCGTGGCGAGGGATTTCGCCTCCCTTCGCGCATCCGACGGGCGCGCGGCGCTGGTCATGCTGGGCGACTCCATCACCGCCGGCCGCCAGTGGAGCGCCGCGCCGGGCTGCCGACCGCCGCTGAACCTGGCGGTGTCCGGCGCCACCACGGCCGATCTGCTGCGCCATCTCGATCTGGTGGAGCGCGCCGGCGCCGCGCAGGCGCTGCTGATGATCGGCATCAACGACCTGCGCCATGGCGTGCCGCTGGATGAGCTGCTGGCCAATTACCGCGTGATTCTCGGCGATCTGCAGCGCGGCGGCGTCACCCCGGTGCTGCAGTCGACCCTGCGGGTAACACCGATGCATCGCGATCATCAGGCCATCAACCGGCAGGTGGACGCGCTGAACGGGCAGCTGCGCGCCTGGGCGCGCGAGCAGGGCTGGCGCTTCGTCGAGGTGCAGGCGGTGGTCGGGCCGCGCGGCTACCGCGGCGACGGTCTGCACCTCAACGTTGCGGGATACGCGGCCTGGCAGCGGCTGATCGATCCGCTGCTGTGTTCCGGCTCAGACCAACCCGGACAGGCGCAGCAGCCACCAGGCGAGGATGAGCATCTGCACCAGCAGGCCGGCGAAGCGTAGCCAGACCAGCAGCGGGCCGGTGCCGACCATGTGCACCAGCGACTGGAAGATGCGCGCGCCGAGCAGTACGGGCGCCAGCGGGTCGGTAATCGCGGTCTGCCCGGCGTGCAGGGCGTAGAGCAGCACCGCGGCCTGCAGCGGCAGATTCTCCAGGCTGTTGGCGTGGGCGCGCACCAGGCGCTGGCCGAACGCGCCGGGCGTGTTGCTGCCGTCGGGGGCGAAGGCGTTGACCCGCATGCGTCCGCTCAGCACCAGCAAGCCACGCTGGTTGATGAGCAGGAACAGCAACAGCAGGGTCCAGGCGACCAGGCCGAGCAGGGCCAGGGCGGTGGGGGACAGGTTCATGGCGGCTCCTTGTTGTTATGAGGCGCGCCAGTCTAGGGCTTCTAGAGTGATTGCTCTAGATGCGCTGCGCGCTTTTGTCGCGGCGTCTGGAAAAGGCGCCTGGTTGATCGGCAAAGCCGCGTGAATGCTGGGCTGCAGCAGGGTTCATGGCTCGCCGGTCGGGCTGTGACCGGTTGCCGCAACCCATGGGAAGCGCGGCGCGGCGGTGGCAGTCTGCAGTCACTAACTGCCCCGTAAGGAGAGAGTCGATGTTGCGTAAACTCGTGGTCGCTTCGCTAATCGGTCTGGCCAGCGCGCCGGTGTTCGCTGCGGAATGCGCGGTGGAGGTCAAGTCCACCGACCAGATGACGTTCGAGACCAAGTCGATCGATGTCAGCAAGAGCTGCAAGACCTTCACCGTGACCCTCAAGCACACCGGTACCATGCCCAAGACGGCCATGGGCCACAACTGGGTGCTGAGCAAGACCGCCGACGCCCAGCCCGTGGCCACCGACGGCATCGCCGCAGGCCTGGACAACGACTACATAAAGCCCGGCGATACCCGCGTCATCGCCCACACCAAGATCATCGGCGGCGGCGAAACCGCCACCACCAGCTTCGATGTCGCCAAGCTGGAAGCCGGCACGCCCTACGAGTTCTTCTGCTCCTTCCCCGGCCACATCGGCCTGATGAAGGGCGAGCTCAAGCTGGTCGATTGATCCCCACCGGCCCGGCGCTCGCCGGGCCATTCTTCACGCCGGTCTGGGATCGGCGTGTACCAGCACCTCGGCCCGCGGATACTCGCCGCGGATCGCCCGCTCCACCGCCACGCACCGTTCATGCGCCTCGCGCAGCGACAGCTCGCCGGGCAACTCCAGATGCAGCTGCACGAACCAGCGGGTGCCGGAGATGCGCGTGCGCAGGTCGTGGGCGCCGAGCACGCCGGGCACGGCGCAGGCCAGCGCGTGCATGCGCTCACTGACATCCGGCGCCAGCTCTTCGTCCATCAGCACCGCCACCGCCTCGCGCACGATGCTCACCGCGCTCCACAGGATGTAGAGGGCGATGCCCAGGCCGAACACCGCGTCCTGGCGTTGCCAGCCGAAGGTCGCCAGCACCAGGGCGAGCAGGATGCTGGCATTGAGCAGCAGGTCGGAGCGGTAGTGCAGCGAGTCGGCGCGTACCGCGGTGGAGCCGGTGAGCCGCACCACGTGGCGCTGGAACAGCAGCAAGGCGAGGGTCGCGGCCAGCGACAGCAGCATCACCGCGATGCCCAGTGCCTGGGCGCCGAGCGGTTCGGGATGGCGCAGCCGCTCCAGCGCCTGCAAGCCCACCAGCACCGCGCTGGCGCCGACGAACAGCGCCTGGCCCAGCCCGGCCAGCGCCTCGGCCTTGCCGTGACCGTAGCGGTGGTCCTCGTCGGCCGGGCGCAGCGCGTAATGCACGGCGATCAGATTGAGCAGCGAGGCGGCACCATCGAGCAGCGAGTCGGTGAGGCCGGCGAGCAGGCTGACCGAGCCGCTCAGCCACCAGGCCACGGCCTTGGCGGTCGCCAGCAGCAGCGCGGTGACCAGCGCCGCGGCCGTGGCCCGGCGCAGCAGGCGGGCGTGATGGGGCGCCACGGTCATGGCAGTTCGGGCAGGGCGTAGAGGTAGTCGAGTACCGGCGCCGGACGGCCGAGGGCGGTCAGCGCCGCGGTGATCTGGCCGCGGTGGTGGGTGCCGTGGTTGACCAGGTGGGTGACGATGTCGAGCAGGGTTCGCGTGTGCGGTTCGCCGGCCATGTTGCGGTAGTCGATGGGGGCCAGCAGCTCGGCCTCGTCGAGACCGTCGAGACGCTCGTGCCAGGCCGCTATGCCGATGGCGAAAAAGGCGTCGAAGCCGGCCCGCTCGCTCACCGCCTCGTCATCCAGGCGGGTGTAGGTGCTGGGCTCACCACAGACCCGCGCCAGCCAGATGCGATCGACCACCGCCAGGTGGTTGAGGCTGCCGTGGATGCTGCCGAAGAACAGCCCGCACGGCGCGCGGTACTGCTCTTCGGTCAGGCTCGCCAGCTCGCCGAGCAGCCGGTCGTAGGCCCAGCCGTGGTAGGCGATCAGGCGCTGCAGGTGAGTGGCGAGGGTCGGGATCATCAGGCTTCCGTGCGCAGGCCGTAGGCCGCCAGTTGCTCGATGTTGCCACTGTGCTGGATCAGGCGCGGGTCGTCCAGCGGCAGGTCGCGGCCCAGCTCGCGGTAGAGGATGGCCTTGAGCTTGAGCGGGTCGACGCGGCCGTCGTCGCCGATGGCATCGCGCAGTTTCTCCGGCGCCACCGAGTACTGGTCGTTGGGCAGGTAGATGGCGCCGGTGGCGAAGTCGACGCCGAAGGCGATCAGCCCGGGGATCACGTAGAACAGGATGCCGATGGCATCGAGGCCGACCACCAGCGGGTCGACCTTGCCCTCGATCTGCCCGCGGCGATCGGGGAAGAACAGCGTGCCGCAGGCGGCCAGTTGGGTCAGCAGGGTCGCGGCGAGAACGCCGCCGATGACGCGGGAATGCATGCGCATGGGCACCTCCTGGAAATGGTGCGGCACTATATCAAGGCCGTCATTGCAGTTGGATGCCCGGCCGGCGTTGCGGTTCGACCGGGTTGCCGCAGCGCCTATAATCGCCGGCTGTTTCGGAGAGCCCATGAACCGCCTGCCCATCGACGACGTACTGCCCGCCCTGCGCGCCGCCCTGGCCGAGCGCCACGAGACCGTGCTGGAGGCGCCCCCCGGCGCCGGCAAGACTACCCGCGTGCCGCTGGCCCTGCTGCACGAGCCCTGGCTGGCCGGGCAGTCCATTCTGATGCTGGAGCCGCGTCGCCTGGCCGCTCGCGCCGCGGCCGAGCGCCTGGCCAGCGAGCTGGGTGAGAAGGTTGGCGAGACCGTGGGCTACCGCATCCGCCTCGACAGCAAGGTCGGCCCGAAGACCCGTATCGAGGTGGTCACCGAGGGCATCCTCGCCCGCCGCCTGCAGGACGATCCGGCGCTGGAGGGCGTCGGCCTGGTCATCTTCGACGAATTCCATGAGCGCAGCCTCGATGCGGATCTGGCCCTGGCACTGACCCTCAACGGTCGCGCGCTGCTGCGCGACGAGCCGCCGCTGAAGGTGCTGCTGATGTCCGCGACCCTGGAGGGCGAGCGCCTGTCCGCGCTGCTCGACGGCGCGCCGGTGGTCTCCAGCGAGGGCCGCATGCACCCGGTGGAGATGCGCTGGGGCGCGCCCTGGCAGCCGGGCGAGCGCATCGAGCCGCGGGTGGTGCAGACGGTGCTGCAGGCCCTGGCCGACGAGCCGGGCAGCCTGCTGGTGTTCCTGCCCGGCAAGGCGGAGATCCGCCGGGTGGCCGAGCAGCTGGAGCAAAGCCTCGGCGGCCGCCCGGACATCCTGCTCTGCCCGCTGCATGGCGAGCTGGAACTGAGCGCCCAGCGTGCGGCCATCGAACCGGCGCCGTCGGGGCGGCGCAAGGTGGTGCTGGCCACCAATATCGCCGAGACCAGCCTGACCATCGACGGCGTGCGCGTGGTGGTGGATGCCGGCCTTGCGCGGGTGCCGCGCTTCGACCCGGCCAGCGGCATGACCCGCCTGGACACCCAGCGCATCTCCCGCGCCTCGGCCACCCAGCGCGCCGGCCGTGCCGGGCGCCTGGAGCCGGGCGTGTGCTATCGGCTGTGGTCGCAGACCCAGCACGAGCAGCTGGCCGCCTACGGCGCCGCGGAGATCCTGGCGGCCGACCTCGCCGGCCTGGCCCTGCAACTGGCGCGCTGGGGCGTCGCGCCGGACGAGCTGGCCTTCCTCGACGCGCCGCCGGCCGCCGCCTTCACCCAGGGCCGCGACCTGCTGACACGCCTAGGCGCGCTCGACCCGCGCGGCGTACTGAACAGCCACGGCCAGGCCATGGCCGAGCTGCCGGCGCATCCGCGCATCGCCCACCTGCTGCTGCGCGGCCAGTCCCTGGGCCTCGGCGCGCTGGCGGCGGACCTGGCGGCGCTGCTCGGCGAACGCGACATCCTGCGTGGCGGTGGCGCCGACCTGCACAGCCGCATGGCGCTGCTGGCCGGCGAGTCGCGCGCCGCTGGCGGTTCGCGTGGCTGCGTGCAGCGCGCCCGCCAGCTGGCCCGGCAGTTCCGCGGCTATCTGCGCGGCAAGGCCGATGAGGCCGTGGCCGACCCCGAGCATCCGCGCTGGCTCGGCGCTCTGCTGGCCTTCGCCTATCCCGATCGGGTCGCCCGCCAGCGCGGCAAGGGCGGCGGCGACTACCGCCTGGCCAATGGCCGCGCCGCGCTGTTCGGCGAGCCGGATGCGCTGATGAAGCACGAGTGGCTGGTGATCGCCGACCTCGGCAGTCGCCAGGGCCAGCGCGACGAGCGCATCTATCTGGCCGCCGACCTCGATCCGGCCCTGTTCGACTCGGTGCTCGCCGAGCAGGTGAGCGTGCGGGAGGAGCTGGAGTGGGACGAGCGCGAGGGTGTGCTGCGTGCCGAGCGCCAGCGCCGGGTCGGCGAGCTGGTGCTGAGCCGAGAGGCGCTCACCGGCCTGGACGAGGCCGCGCGAGGCCGCGCGTTGCTCGGCCTGGTGCGGCGCAAGGGCCTGGAGCTGCTGCCCTGGACGCCCGAGCTGCGCCAGTGGCAGGCGCGGGTGGCGCTGCTGCGCGGACTGGATCTGGCGCAGAAGGGCGAGAGCGAATGGCCGGACCTGAGCGACGCCGCGCTGCTGGCGACGCTGGAAGACTGGCTGCTGCCTTTCTTGAGCAAGGTCAACCGCCTCAGCCACTTCGCCAATCTCGACCTGCCGGGCATCCTCGCCGGCCAGCTGCCCTGGCCGCTGCCGCAGCGCCTGGACGAGCTGGCGCCGAAGCACCTGCAGGTGCCGTCCGGCTCGCGCATCGCCATCGATTATTCCGAGTCGCCGCCGGTACTGGCGGTGCGTCTGCAGGAGCTGTTCGGCCTGGCCGCCACGCCGCGTATCGCCGGCGGTCGGCAGGGCGTGCTGCTGCACCTGCTGTCGCCGGCGCGGCGCCCGGTGCAGGTGACCCAGGACCTGGCCAGCTTCTGGGCCAACACCTACGCCGAGGTGAAGAAGGACCTGAAGGGCCGCTACCCCAAGCACTATTGGCCCGATGATCCGTGGGTGGCCGAGCCCACCGCTCGGGCCAAGCCGCGGAAGTAGCCGCGGTTGCCTCAGCCCGCCCGGTTAGGCGCGACCCCGGCGGCTGCGTAGCAGCTCGCGCGGCGCGGCGCGCGAGCTCAGGCATAGGTCTATTGGGCGAATGGCGGCAGCTGGCTGCCCTTGGCGCCCTTCGGCTGGCAGATGGCGTGAGGGCTCATCATGCCGAACGAGCCGATGGTCATCATGCCGCCGCTGGCCCCGCTGGGGACGGTGCAGTTGTAGTCGCCGGAGGCCGTGCTGGCGACGTAGTAGGTCTGCATGGAATCGCTGCGCACGTTGGAGATGCTCGTCACCGACTCGCCCAGGTTGGTTTCGGAGAGCGTCCTGAGGCGGTCTTCGGTGGGCTTGACGGTGCTGCAGGCGACGACGCCCAGGAGCAGGCCGCCCAGCAGGGCGGTGCGGAGGAGGGGGTAAGCGAAATGCATGGTGCGTTCCTTCTTGGCAGTTGAGTTTTTCCAGCGCGCGCGAAGGCGCGGCGCGGTAGATGCCTGGCGCATGTCGATCTGTGTTGGAGGCGTGGCAACCATATCGACGCGAGTGGCGGGCGTCGATTAGCACAGTGTGCTAATGCCAATCTGCAATCGGGGCGGAATGACGTCGCCGTCGCGACGACATTAGTCCAGCCGCAGTTCCTCTCCGGCCGCCCGGAGCTCCTCGTAGGCGCGGTCGAGGTCGTCCAGCAGCTGCTGGCCGCCTTGCGCATGGCGCGAGGCGATCAGGCGCAGCTGCATGCGCTGCAGCACGGTGAACGGCAGCGGCGACAGGCCGAGCTCCTTGCGCACCTGCTCCACCGGCGCCTGGTAGTCGAGCAGGTAGTCGCCGCGCCTGCGCAGCAGCATCTCCAGCGCCGAGGCATGGGTGCTGGTGCGGTGCAGGCCGATCTGCAGGGCCGGGTCGTTCAGCAGGTCATTGACCGGCTTCCAGTAGCTGTAGCCGCTGATGACGATCACCCCGCGCCCCATCAGCCCCTCGGGAATCCGCGGCGGAGGGGTGTCGGTGCGGTGGTAGAGGGCCAGGGCGAACTCGCCCATGGCATGGCGCGCCTCGTAGGTGTGGCCGGCCAGCTCGGTCTTGCCGCCGGCACCGGGCCACAGCTGCACGCTGCCGTCGCGCAGCGCCGCGTACAGGCGCGCGCCGGGCAGCGAGCGGTATTCGCCGCGGTAGCCGGCATGGCGCAGAAGACGTTCGGTCAGGACCAGGATGGAGCCGCGCGGTTGGCCGTCGGCGCCGGTCCAGGAATAGGGCGGGAATTCGTAGTAACCGACGCTGACGGTCGGCTCGGCGTTCTGGGCGAGGGCGCCGGCACAGCAGAGCCATGCCAGCAGGGCAGGAATAAGGGTTCGGCGCATCGGCTACCGCGCGGCTCATGGCCGTCTTGTTGTTCGTTCTGACCCGAGCATGGCGGCAGGCGCCGGCTTTGTCCAGCACGTGAAAGCGCGCTCGCGGAGCCCGCCGTCACGCCCTGCGCACGCGGCCAAGCGCAGCGGCAACCGCCTGGGTTACCATGCGGCGCAGCACTGGGAGAACCTATGTATCGCCAGCCATTCGCCTTGCCATTCGAGTGCGCCATGCGCTCGCGCCAGCCGGTTCATTGAGACCATGCTGCGCGCGCTCGTCCTCCTGTTGTTCAGCGGCTGTGCCTGGGCGCAGCAGGCTGGCGAGCCGCTGCGCGTGGTCACCGACGACTGGCCGCCGTTCCGCATGCAGGGCGCCGGCGGCAAGCTCGAGGGACTGGACATCGACCTGCTCGACGAGCTGCAGCGCCGCACCGGGCTGCGCTTCGAGGTGCACCGGCGGCCCTGGGCGCGAGCGCTGGAGGAAATGCGCCTCGGCCAGGCGGACCTGATGACCGGCCTGGCGCGCACCGCCGAGCGCGAGCGCTACATCGATTACCTCGAACCCAGCTACCACGCCTGCGCCCCACGCCTGTACGGGGCGCCGACCCTCGCGCCGCAGATCCGCGACTACGCCCAGCTGAGCGGCCTGCGCATCGGCTATGTGCTGAGGTCGGCGTACTTCGAACCCTTCGATTCCGATGCCTCCCTGCTCAAGGTCGGCGTGAAGAGCGAGCGTCAGCTGCTGCGCATGCAGCTGCGCGGGCGCCTCGAACTGATGATCGGCACCGACTGCCAAGTGGACTTCCAGCTACGCGATCCGCTGCTGGCGCGGCAACTGGTCAAGCTGGCCTACCAGCCGCCGGCGCGGACCGATCTCTATGTCGGCCTGTCCCGCGCCAATGCCCGGGCCGGAGAGCGCGAACTGCTGTCCCGCACGTTGCGGCAGCTCATTCGGGAAGGCTGGATGGAGCGGGCTGCCGGGCGCTATCGCTGAGGGCGTCGTGCGGGCTGGCTTGCTGCCCTTCGGGCGAGCACGCCTCGCGTCTTCGGGTCAGTGACTGTGCGGCTCGACATAGAGTTCGTAGACCAGCTCCATGTCCCAGTACGCCGCCTCGATCTTGTGCCCGTCCAGGTCGCGCACGAAGCAGCCGTAGTAGGGCTCGCCATAGTGCGGGCGCGGGCCGGGTGGGCCGTCTGGGCTGGCACCGGCCTTCAACGCCGCGTCGTAGAAAGCGTGCACGGCCTGCTTGTCCGGCGCGACGAAGCCGAAGTGGGTGCCGTTGCCGACGTTCGCCGGCTGGCCATCAATCGGCGCCTGCACCCAGAACTCCGGATACTCGCGACCCCAGGCCACGGCGCCGGGATGTTCGAGAATACGCTTGCAGCCGAGAGTGGCCAGGACCTGGTCGTAGAAGGCCACGGCCTGGTCGAACTGGTTGGTGCCGATGGACACGTGGGACAGGATGCTGGGGTTGGCGTCGGACATGGCGATCTTCCCTGGGAGGCGGAAGCACCAAGCCTAGCAGCTGCCGCCGGCGTCAGTTGCTGGGGCTGTCCTCGGTCGGGCGCTGGCTGCAGAGCATGAAGCAGCGGAACAGCACCACGCTGGAGAACAGCTGGAGGAAGCCGTTGACGATATCCAGCACCAGGCTGCCGACCGCGTCCGGCTGCTCGCCGAGCAATTGCAGGGTCCAGTCGTCGAGCAGCCACAGCGGCACGATCACCAGCAGCACGCAGGCCAGCAGCGACCAGAAGTGGCCGACGCTGAGCAGGAAGCTCTCGCGCATCGCCTGCAACGGCCCGGCGCCGCGCAGCACCAGGATGTATTCGGCGAACGCCAGCTTGACCATCACCCACAGCGCCAGCGGCAGGAACAGCGCGCCGCTGAGCATGATCAGCAGGGTGGTCAGCGCCGCCAGCACGGCGAAAGACGGCCACAGCGGCAGGCTGGCCGCCAGCAGGTTGCGCGCGGCGGGGCGCTGGCCGGTGGTGCGGGCGTCGAGATAGAGGATCAGCGCGGCGCTGTACAACGGGTAGAAGAACAGCCCGACCAGCAGCTCGTAGGCCGGCGCATGCAACGGGTCGACCATGGCGGAGACCAGCGCCCGCACCAGGCACTCGGCGGCGATCAGCGGCAGGCACAGCGGCGCGATGGCGGCCAGGTGGCGGCTGAAGAAATGGAAGGAGTCGCGCAGGACGGTCAACGGGTTCATCGGCAGGCATCGCATCTGTACGGCATGAATTCACTTTAGCCGATGGTCGGGGGCCGCGAACATGCTGGCCAATGGCGCATAATGCCGCTCCCTTCGCCCGGCCCCGACTCGTGAAAAGAATCGCCCTGTTCGCCGATGTGCAGAACCTCTACTACACCGTGCGCCAGGCCCATGGCTGTCACTTCCACTATGCCGAGCTGTGGCGCCAGGTGGCGGCGTTGGGCGAGGTCGTCGAGGCGCGTGCCTATGCCATCGACCGTGGCGATGCCAAGCAGCGCCAGTTCCAGCAGATCCTGCGCGACCTCGGCTTCGAGGTGATGCTCAAGCCCTATATCCAGCGCAGCGACGGCTCTGCCAAGGGCGACTGGGACGTGGGTATCGCGCTGGACCTGATCGAGGCCGCCGAGCGCGTGGACGAGGTGGTGCTGGCCTCCGGCGATGGCGACTTCGACCTGCTGCTGCAGCGCGCCCGTGACCGCCACGGCGTGAGCTGCACCGTGTACGGCGTCGAGGGCCTGACCGCACAATCGCTGATCCGCTCCGCGGACCGCTTCGTGCCGGTCGCCGGCGCCCTGCTGCTGAAACACTGAGCATGCGCTGCGCGTCGGAAACGGCCTGAGTCGCCGGGCCGGTCGGCATGCGTGCGGGTGTTGTGTAAACTCCGCGGCCTCAACCATCCAGTGCCTGCTCTCGCTCGCGAGGGCACGAAACGCTCCGAGGAAGACCGATGCCCGAACGCATCGCCGTGATCGACTTCGAAACCACCGGCATGTCGCCGGCTCAGGGTGCGCGCCCGACCGAGGTCGGCGTGGCCGTGATCGAGGAAGGGCGCATCGTCGCGCGCTACCAGAGCCTGATGAATGCCGGCGCCTGGGTGTCGCCGTTCATCGAGCAGCTCACCGGCATCAGCAACGCCATGGTGCGCGGCGCGCCGCCGGTGGCCGAGGTGATGGCCGAGGTGGCCGAATTCGTCGGTGATGTGCCGATGCTGGCGCACAACGCCGCCTTCGACAGCAAGTTCTGGGACGCCGAGCTGGGCCTGCTCGGCCGCCGCCGGGCGAGCGACTTCGCCTGCTCGCTGCTGCTCTCGCGCCGCCTGCTGCCGGAGGCACCGAGCCACAGCCTGGGCAACCTCAACCGCTGGGTCGGGCTGCCCAGCACCGGCCGCGCCCACCGCGCGCTGGCCGACGCGGAGATGGCGGCCAACCTGTGCCTGCATCTGCAAGGCTTGCTGTGGGAGCGCCACGATATCCGCGCCGACCACGGCTACCTGTGCGGCCTGCAGAAGCTCTCGGCGGCCAAGGTGCGCGCACTGCTGCGGGCCAGCGTCTAACTTTCTCCTCTCCCTTGCGGACTGGGAGTGCCAGGCCGCATCGAGCCACCTTCTGAAAACAGCGGTGCGCATGGCGCACCCTACGGCTCGAGCGCGACGAGGCGGGGTGTAGGGTGCGCCGTGCGCACCAGGCGGCCCGGCAATAAACCACGCTCACAAACGAAACGCCCCGGCAGGGCCGGGGCGTTGTGCAGCGGAGGCGTATCAGTGGTGCTCGCGGGTGGCGCGGAACTTCACGTCCGGCCAGCGCTCTTCCATCAGGCTCAGGTTCACCCGGGTCGGCGCCAGGTAGGTGAGGTGGCCACCGCCATCCACCGCCAGGTTCTCGTAGGCCTTGTCCTTGAACTCCTTGAGCTTCTTCTCGTCGCTGCACTCGATCCAGCGCGCCGACCAGACGTTGATCGCCTCGTAGGCGCACTCGACCTTGTATTCCTCCTTCAGGCGGCTGGCGACCACATCGAACTGCAGCACGCCGACGGCGCCGAGGATGATGTCGTTGTTGCGTTCGGGGAAGAACACCTGGGTCGCGCCTTCCTCGGCCAGTTCCTGCAGGCCCTGGCGCAGCTGCTTGGATTTGAGCGGGTCCTTCAGGCGCACGCGGCGGAACAGCTCCGGGGCGAAGTGCGGGATGCCGGTGAAGCCCAGTACCTCGCCCTCGGTGAAGGTATCGCCGATCTGGATGGTGCCGTGGTTGTGCAGGCCAATGATATCGCCGGCGTAGGCCTCTTCCAGCTGCTCGCGCTCGCTGGAGAAGAAGGTCAGGGCGTCGGCGATCTTCAGGTCCTTCTTGATGCGCACGTGGCGCATCTTCATGCCCTTCTCGTACTTGCCGGAGCAGATGCGCATGAAGGCGATGCGGTCGCGGTGCTTCGGGTCCATGTTCGCCTGGATCTTGAACACGAAGCCGCTGAACCTTTCTTCCACCGGCTCGACCACGCGCTCGTGGGCGGCGCGCGACAGCGGCTTGGGCGCCCAATCGACGATGCAGTCGAGCACCTGGTCGACGCCGAAGTTGCCCAGCGCGGTGCCGAAGAACACCGGGGTCATCTCCCCCTTGAGGAAGGCTTGCTGGTCGAATTCGTGGCAGGCGCCCTGGACCAGTTCCAGCTCGTCGACGAAGTTGTCGTACATATCGCCAAGGTGCGCGCGGGCTTCGTCGGAGTCCAGCTTGTCGATCACCTTCTGCTCGGTACGCTCGTGGCCGTGGCCCGGCACGTAGACGATGATCTTGTCCTCGCGCAGGTGATACACGCCCTTGAAGTCGCGGTAGCAGCCGATCGGCCAGGTGATGGGTGCCGCCTTGATCTTCAGCACCGCCTCGATCTCGTCGAGCAGCTCGATGGGGTCGCGGATGTCGCGGTCGAGCTTGTTGATGAAGCTGACGATGGGCGTGTCGCGCAGGCGGCAGACTTCCATCAGGGCGATGGTGCGCGGCTCCACGCCCTTACCGCCGTCGAGCACCATCAGCGCGCTGTCCACCGCGGTCAGGGTGCGGTAGGTGTCTTCCGAGAAGTCCTCGTGGCCGGGGGTGTCGAGCAGGTTGACCATGTGCGAGCGGTAGGGGAACTGCATCACCGAGGTGGTGATGGAGATGCCGCGCTGCTTCTCCATCTCCATCCAGTCGGACGTGGCATGGCGGTCGGATTTGCGCGACTTCACGGTACCGGCGACTTCGATCGCCTTGCCCATCAGCAGCAGCTTCTCGGTGATGGTGGTCTTACCGGCGTCGGGGTGGGAAATGATCGCGAACGTGCGGCGTTTGGCGACTTCTGTGGCCTGGATGCTCATGGCGAAAAACCTGTCGACTCGGTCGTCGGAGTGTCAAAAAAGGCGGCGATTATACCGGTAAAGGCTTGGGGCTGGTCCGTTTCGTCGCGGCCGCGCCAATACTGCTTTTGTGCAGCATTTCTAACGTTTCGTTGAGTATCGAAAACAATCAATCAACCAGGCGACAACCGGGTGTAAAACCGCGGCAATTTTTGATTGATATCAAGGGCCCTTGGTCCTAAAGTTCGCGCCCGAACGCTCATGCTGGAAACGATCCATCCGGCTCAAGTACTGACGACGAAAGACCCGCGGGTACTCGGCGACATGCCTTGGGAAGTAGGCGAACCAAAGTGGGGAAACTGATCAGGCGTTCGCGGCTCGTAATACAGAGCCACTCCCTCTTTCCATAACGTGTTTTGCCATTTGGAGTCCCGAGCATGTCGATCAAGGTCGAAGACTATTTCGCACCCGAAACTTTCAAACGCATGAAGGCGTTCGCCGATCAGCAGGAAACCCCCTTCGTGGTGATCGACAAGCAGACCATCGCCAATTCCTACGATCAGTTGGTCAACTGCTTCCCCTTCGCCAAGATCTACTACGCGGTGAAGGCCAACCCGGCCATCGAGATCACCGAGCTGCTGCGTGACAAGGGCTCCAACTTCGACATCGCGTCGATCTACGAGCTGGACAAGGTCATGAGCGCCGGCGTCGGCCCGGAGCGCATCAGCTACGGCAACACCATCAAGAAAGCCCGCGACATTCGTTACTTCTTCGAGAAGGGCGTGCGCCTGTTCGCCACCGACTCGGAAGCCGACCTGCGCAACATCGCCAAGGCCGCGCCGGGCTCGAAGATCTATGTGCGCATCCTCACCGAGGGCTCGACCTCGGCCGACTGGCCGCTGAGCCGCAAGTTCGGCTGCAACCCGGACATGGCCCTGGACCTGCTGATCCTGGCCAAGCAGCTGGGCCTGGTGCCGTACGGCATCTCCTTCCACGTCGGCTCGCAGCAGCGCGACATCGACGTATGGGACGCCGCCATCGCCAAGGTCAAGGTGATCTTCGAGCGTCTGAAGGAAGAAGACGGCATCACCCTGCAGATGATCAACATGGGTGGCGGTTTCCCGGCCAACTACATCCAGCGCACCAACGACCTGGAGACCTACGCCGAGGAAATCACCCGCTTCCTCAAGGAAGACTTCGGTGACGACCTGCCGGAAATCATCCTCGAGCCGGGCCGTTCGCTGATCGCCAACGCCGGCATCCTGGTCAGCGAAGTGGTGCTGATCGCGCGCAAGTCGCGTACCGCCGTGGAGCGCTGGATCTACACCGACGTGGGCAAGTTCAGCGGCCTGATCGAAACCATGGACGAGTCCATCAAGTTCCCGATCTGGACCGAGCGCAAGGGCGAGATGGAAGAAGTCATCATCGCCGGCCCGACCTGCGACAGCGCCGACATCATGTACGAGAACTACAAATACGGCCTGCCGCTGAACCTGGCTGCCGAAGACCGCCTGTACTGGCTGTCCACCGGTGCCTACACAACCAGCTACAGCGCGGTGGAATTCAACGGCTTCCCGCCGCTGAAGGCCTTCTACCTGTAAGCCGTGCGCTGACCCAAAGGCCCGCCCCGTGCGGGCCTTTTCGTTGCTAGGCTCGGTTGCACGACCCGGCGATCTGCGCGATAACGCGCGACTTCCAGGAGGAGCGCAGATGTCCCGAATACTGCTGAACTGCGACATGGGCGAGGGCTACGGCGCCTGGCGCATGGGCGACGACGAGCACGCCATGCCGCTGGTGGACCAGGCCAACCTGGCCTGCGGCTTCCATGCCGGCGACCCGCTGATCATGCGGCGCAGCGTGGCCCAGGCCGTGCAGCACGGCGTGCAGATCGGCGCGCATCCCTCATACCCCGATCTGCAGGGCTTCGGCCGCCGCCACCTGAACTGCTCGCCCGAGGAAGTCACCGCCCTGGTGCTGTACCAGCTCGGCGCGCTGGACGCCTTCTGCCGCACGGCCGGTGTCGAGGTGGCCTACGTCAAGCCGCACGGCGCGCTGTACAACGACCTGGTGCGCGATGACGCGCTGTTCGACGCGGTGCTGGCGGCCTGCGCCTCGTACCGAAAAGACCTGCCGCTGATGGTGCTGGCCCTGGCCGACAATGCGCGCGAGCGGCGCCTGTCCGAGGCGGCCGGCGTGCCGCTGCTGTTCGAGGCCTTCGCCGACCGCGCTTACCTGGCCGACGGCCAGCTGGCGCCGCGGCGCCTGGCCGGCGCCGTGCATCACGACCCCGAGCGCATTCTCCAGCAGGCTCTGGCCATCGCCGCCGGCGAGCCTTTCGTCGATATCGATGGCCAGCCGTTGCAGCTGCAGGCGGACAGCCTCTGCGTGCACGGCGACAACGCCGAGTCGCTGGCCGTGCTGCGTCGCCTGCGAGCGCAACTGGACGCGCTGTGATCCGCCTCGAGCCGGCCGGCGCCGAAGCCCTGTTGCTGGTGCTGGCCGAGCAACCGACGCCCGACCTGCCGCTGCGCATCGCCGCGCTGGCCGACGACATCCGCACCGAGCTGGGCGCTCTGCTGACCGACCTGGTGCCGGGCTGGACCAGCCTGCTGCTGCACTACGACCTGTTGCGCACCGACCATCTGCAGCTGGCCGAACGCCTCGTACCGCTGCTGGAGCGCTGGCGTGCGGCGCCGGTGCCGACCGTTGCCGGCCACCTGCACGAGATTCCGGTGTGGTACGCCGGCGAGGACCTCGCCGAGGTGGCGCGCGCCTGCGAGCTGACCGTCGAGCAGGTGACCGAACTGCACAGCGCCGCCGAATACCGGGTCGGCGCCATCGGTTTCGCTCCCGGTTTCGCCTATCTCGGCGAGCTGCATGAACGTCTGGCGCTGCCGCGCCGGGCCACGCCGCGCACCGTGGTGCCGGCCGGCAGCCTGGCCATCGCCGAGCGGCAGACGGCCATCTACCCGCAGGCCTCGCCCGGCGGCTGGCACCTGCTCGGCCTCTGCCCCTGGCGCTTGTTCGAGCCGGCGCGCACGCCGCCCTGTCCGCTGATGCTCGGCGATCGGGTGCGCTTCCGGCCCGTCGATGAGGCGACCTACCGCCGGGAGCGGGGCCGGTGACGGGCCTGCGGGTGCTCAGGCCCGGGCCGATGAGCCTGTTGCAGGACGCTGGTCGGCGCGGCTGGCAACATCTTGGCGTGTCGCCGTGTGGTCCACTGGATGGGCACGCGGCCGCCTGGGCCAACCGGCTGCTCGATAACGCCTGGGGCGCGCCGCTGCTGGAGATCGCCCTGGGTGGTGTCGAACTGCTCGCCGAGGGCGATACCTGGCTGGCCTCGGCCGGTGCCGAACTGGATCTGAGCCTGGATGGCGCGACCATTCCCGGCTGGTCGCGCTTCGCCGTGCGCGCCGGGCAGCATCTGCGCATCGGCTTCGCCCGCCGGGGCCAGCGCCTCTACCTGGCCGCGGCCGGCGGTTTTTGCGCCGAGCCGGTGCTGGGCAGCGTCGGCACCCAGGTACGCGAAGGACTCGGTGGGCTCGACGGGCGAGGCGGGCGCCTGACCGAAGGCGATCGGCTGGCCTGTTCGCCGGCGACCTTCTCGACGGCGGCCAGCGTGCCCTGGCGCTTCCGGGGTGACGATCACGACGCGCCGCTACGGGTGATCATCGGTGGCGATGCGCCGGACTTCGCCGCCGAGCAGCTGGAGGCGTTCTTCGCTCGGGAGTGGCAACTCAGCCCGCAGTCCGACCGCATGGGCGCGCGTCTGCTCGGCGAACCACTGGTGGCGCCGTCGCGGCAGTGGTCGATGGGCGTGAGCCGCGGCGCGATCCAGGTGCCGCCGGACGGTCGACCGATCATTTTGCAGGCCGACCACCAGACCATGGGCGGCTACCCCATCCTCGGCTGGCTGCATCCGCTGGACCAGTGGCGCCTGGCCCAGTGCTCGGCACGTCAGGACCTGCGCTTCACCCGGGTCGACATCGCCGCCGCCCAGGCCGACCTGCACCGGTTCTACCGCTTCTTCAAATCCTGAGCCCGGAAACGACGAAGGCGCCACTGAGGGCGCCTTCGGGCTTTCGAGCTGTGCACACGTCATTGCTTGCTGGCTCCACTCCATCGATTGGATCAGGCGATGTTGCTGCCGACGCGGTCCGAACCGTCCTCTGCCACGGCGCTGCCGGTGCTGTCGAAGCCGTCTTCGGCGATGAAGCTGCCAGTGCGGTCGAAGCCGTCGGCGGCGATGTTGTCGCCGACGCTGTCGGAACCGTCATCGGCTACGGCGCTGCCGGTGCTGTCGAAGCCGTCTTCGGCGATGAAGCTGCCAGTGCGGTCGAAGCCGTCGGCGGCGATGTTGTCGCCGACGCTGTCGGAACCGTCATCGGCTACGGCGCTGCCGGTGCTGTCGAAGCCGTCTTCGGCGATGAAGCTGCCAGTGCGGTCGAAGCCATCGGCGGCGATTTTGTCGCCGACGCTGTCGGAACCGTCTTCGGCTACGGCGCTGCCGGTGCTGTCGAAGCCGTCTTCGGCGATGAAGCTGCCTGTGCGGTCGAAACCATCGGCGGCGATGTTGTCGCCGACGCTGTCGGAACCGTCATCGGCTACGGCGCTGCCGGTGCTGTCGAAGCCGTCTTCGGCGAGGAAGCTGCCAGTGCGGTCGAAGCCATCGGCGGCGATTTTGTCGCCGACGCAGTCGGAACCGTCTTCGGCTACGGCGCTGCCGGTGCTGTCGACGCCGTCTTCGGCGATGAAGCTGCCGGTGCGGTCGAAACCATCGGCGGCGATCTTGTCGCCGACGCTGTCGGAACCGTCTTCGGCCACGGCGCTGCCGGTGCTGTCGAAGCCGTCTTCGGCGATGAAGCTGCCAGTGCGGTCGTAACCGTCGGCGGCGATCTTGTCGCCGACGCTGTCGGAGCCGTCTTCGGCCACGGCGCTGCCGGTGTTGTCGAAACCATCTTCGGCGATGTAGCTGCCGGTGCGGTCGTAACCGTCGGCGGCGATGTAGCTGCCAGTGCGGTCATAACCGTCGGCCGCGAAGGTGATGCCGCTGGCGGCAAAGGTGGAAACGAGCAGGGCGGTGAGGATTTGCTTTTTCATGATGGTTGCTCCGTAGGGGGTATGAGTTGTTGTCTACGGGGCCTATGTTCCGGGTTGCCCCGCGAAGAGAGAACTTGAAGCGCTCGATGCTGCTAATCGATGCGGTTGATGATGGTGCGGATGGCTCTGGCACGGGGTGTTCGGCGTTTTCGAGGCGGCGTTTCGGGTGGCTGAGACGGGGGTTATAGCCGCTACGCAGCAAGTCAGACGGCGTGGGCCGTGTTTCGCTTACCCGGAAACGGCGAAGGCGCCACTGAGGGCGCCTTCGGGCTTTCGAGCTGTGCACACGTCATTGCTTGCTGGCTCCACTCCATCGATTGGCTCAGGCGATGTTGCTGCCGACGCGGTCGGAACCATCTTCGGCCACGGCGCTGCCGGTGCTGTCGAAGCCGTCTTCGGCGATGAAGCTGCCGGTGCGGTCGAAACCATCGGCGGCGATCTTGTCACCCACGCTGTCGGAACCGTCTTCGGCCACGGCGCTACCGGTGTTGTCGAAGCCGTCTTCGGCGATGAAGCTGCCGGTGCGGTCGTAACCATCGGCGGCGATATAGCTGCCAGTGCGGTCATAGCCGTCGGCCGCGAAGGTGATGCCGCTGGCGGCGAAGGTGGAGACGAGCAGGGCGGTGAGGATTTGCTTTTTCATGATGGTTGCTCCGTAGGGGGTATGAGTTGTTGTCTACGGGGCCTATGTTCCGGGTTGCCCAGCGAAGAGAGAACTTGAAGCGCTCGATGCTGCTCATCGATGCGATTGATGATGGTGCGGATGGCTCTGGCACGGGGTGTTCGGCGTTTTCGAGGTGGCATTTCGGGTCGCTCCGCAGCCAGTCGGACGGATGGGCCGTGCTTCGCTTACCCCGGAAACGGCGAAGGCGCCACTGAGGGCGCCTTCGGGCTTTCGAGCTGTGCACACGTCATTGCTTGCTGGCTCCACTCCAATCGATTGGCTCAGGCGATGTTGCTGCCGACGCGGTCGGAACCGTCTTCGGCCACGGCGCTACCGGTGTTGTCGAAGCCGTCTTCGGCGATGAAGCTGCCGGTGCGGTCGTAACCGTCGGCGGCGATATAGCTGCCAGTGCGGTCATAGCCGTCGGCCGCGAAGGTGATGCCGCTGGCGGCGAAGGTGGAAACGAGCAGGGCGGTGAGGATTTGCTTTTTCATGATCGGGTGCTCCGTAGGGGGATGTGAGTTGTTGTCTACGGGGCCTATGTTCCGGGTTGCCCTGCGAAGAGAGAACTTGAAGCGCTCGATGCTGCTCATCAGCGTTATCGATAGTCTGAAAACCGCTCTAGATCGGGCGTTGGCCGCCTCCAACAGAAAAGCTGGGCATCGCTGCGGTGTTGTTCGGGGCGTGCCGAATGGGTGTCCGGGCCAGGCTTTGCGGCTAAGCTGAGAGGCAAACGGAAGCCGTCTCGTGCCAGGCCAAGGGCATGAGCGAACGGGGGCTGGAGCGTGACGATGTTGCGACCTGTGTTGTGCTGCACTGCTGTTTTCATGCTGCTGATTGGCGCCTTGGGTGCGCGGGCCGACGGGGGCGCCGAGCCCGGCGCGCTGCATCTGGGAATGGTCAACGCGCAAAGCGGGCCGGCCGCCGGATTGGGGCGTGGAATGCTCGACGGCGCGCAGGCGTATTTCTCGCGCATCAACGAGGCCGGTGGCGTGCACGGGCGCCGATTGAACCTGGTGCTGCGCGACGACGGCTACGAGCCCGCCCGCACCGCTCGCTTCACCGAAGAGCTGATCGCCTCGCGCGGCGTCTTCGCCCTGTTCGGCTTTGTCGGCACGCCGACATCGCGGGCCGCCATGCCGAGCGTATTGGCCGCCGGCGTGCCTTATCTGTTTCCGCTGTCGGGTGCCGAGGTGCTGCGCGAGCCGTTGCACCGCACGGTATTCAATGTGCGCGCCTCCTATTTTGCCGAGACCGAGCTGCTGGCGGCGTACATGACCGGGCAGCTAAAGCTGAAGCGCGTCGCCCTGCTGATGCAGAACGACTCCTTCGGCGAGACGGTCAAGGGCGGCCTGGCCGGGGCGCTGCACAAGCGTGGCCTGCACGTCGTGGGCGAGGCGCGCATCCTGCGCAATTCGCCGGAGATCGCCGGCGCGGTGCGCCAGCTCAAGCAGGCCGACCCCGAGGCCATCGTCTTCATCGGTACCTACCGGCAGCTGGCCGCCTCGATCCGCGCGGCGCGCGAACAGGGCCTGAAGGCACGCTTCTTCAGCGTGTCGTTCGTCGGCACCGAGAGCTTCATCGCCGAGGCCGGTGCGGACGCCGAGGGTGTGTATATTTCTCAGGTCGTACCGTCCCCCGAAGACCGCTCGCTGCCGCTGGTGCGCGATTACCAGGCGGACATGCGCGGCCCGCTCGGCCATGCCTCGCTGGAGGGCTACATCGGTGCCGCGGTGCTGGTGGAGGCGCTGCGCCGCGTCGGGCCAGAGCCCACCCGCGAGCGGCTGATCGAAGCGCTGGAGTCGCTGGACATCGACCTCGGCGGCTTTCACGTGCGCTTCGGCCCCACGGACCACCAGGGCTCCGACGCGGTCTACCTGACCCGTATCGAGCAGGGCCGCGCGGTGCCGGTGCAGCCTCAGCCCTGAGCTAGCTTCTGTTGGCAATTTCCTCGGCATGGTGGCAGGCCACCTGGCGCGCGTCGATCAGGCGCAGTTCCGGCACGTCCACGCGACAGCGCTCGGTGGCATGCGGGCAGCGTCGGTGGAAGGCGCATCCGGGTGGCGGGTCGAGCGGGTTGGGCAGTTCGCCGGCGATCTTGATCTTCGGCTTGGCCGGGTCCGGGTGGATCGCCGGGGTGGCCGAGAGCAGGGCGCGGGTATAGGGATGCAGCGGCCGCTCGTAGATCAGCGCGGCCGGGCCCATCTCGGCCGGGCGGCCGAGGTACATCACCAGCACGTCGTCGGCCACGTGCTGCACCACCGCCAGGTTGTGCGAGATGAACACGTAGCCGGTCCCGTACTCTTCCTGCAGATCCATGAACAGGTTGAGCACCTGGGCCTGGATCGACACGTCCAGCGCCGAGGTTGGCTCGTCCGCCACCAGCACCTTGGGCTGGAGCATCATGGCGCGGGCCAGGGCGATGCGCTGGCGCTGGCCGCCGGAGAACATGTGCGGGTAGCGCTGGTAGTGCTCGGGGCGCAGCCCCACCTGCTGCATCATGGTCTGCACCCTGTCGCGGCGTTCGGCGCGCGACAGGCCGGTGTTGATCAGCAGCGGCTCGGCCAACTGGTCGCCGACCTTCTGCCGCGGGTTGAGCGAGGCATAGGGGTTCTGGAACACCATCTGCACGTCGCGACGCAGCTGCCTGCGCTCGGCTTTGCCTGCGCCGGCCACTTCCTGCCCGGCGATCTGCAAGCTGCCGGCGCTGGGCTCCTCAATCAGGGTCAGGGCGCGGGCCAGGGTCGACTTGCCGCAGCCGGACTCGCCGACCACCGCCAGGGTCTTGCCGGCTTCCAGCGAGAAGGACACGCCGTTGAGCGCGCGCACCAGGGCGTTGGGTTTGAACAGGCCGCGGGAGATTTCGTAGTGCCGGGTCAGCTCGCGGGCCTCGAGGACGATGCTCATCAGGCCACCTCCGCGGTCAGGTTGAGGGGGTAGAAGCAGCGCACCGCGCCGCGCACGTGCGGTTCCAGCGCCGGTCGCTGCTCGCGGCAGTGCGGCTGGGCGTAGGGGCAACGCGGCGACAGCAGGCAACCGACGGGGCGGTCGTAACGGCCGGGCACGATGCCGGGCAGGGTGGCCAGGCGCTCGGCCCCCAGGCTGTGCTCGGGAATGGCCTTGAGCAGCGCCTCGGTGTAGGGGTGGGTCGGTGCGTCGAACAGAGTCGGCACGCTGCCGATCTCCACCGCTTGCCCGGCGTACATCACGCACACGTGCTGGGCGGTCTCGGCGACCACGGCCAGGTCATGGGTGATCAGCACCAGGCCCATGCCCTCGCTGCGTTGCAGGTCCAGCAGCAGGTCCATGATCTGCGCCTGGATGGTCACGTCCAACGCCGTGGTCGGTTCGTCGGCGATCAGCAGCTTGGGTTCGGCGGCGATGGCCATGGCGATCGCCACGCGCTGGCTCATGCCCCCGGAGAGCTGGTGTGGGTAGGCGTCGAGGCGGCTGGCGGCACCGGGGATCTCCACCCGCTCCAACAGCTGCAGGGCGCGCACGCGGGCGGCCTTGCCCTTGATGCCGAGGTGCTGGCGCAGCACTTCCTCGATCTGGAAGCCGACCGTATAGCTGGGGTTGAGCGCGGTCATCGGGTCCTGGAACACCATGGCCAGGTCCTTGCCCACCACCTTGCGGCGCTGCCGTCCCTTGAGGGTGAGCATGTCGTGGCCGTCGAAGCGCAGGCTGTCGGCGCGCACGATGCCGGGGGCGTCGATCAGGCCCATCAGCGCCATCATGGTCACCGACTTGCCGGAGCCGGACTCGCCGACGATGGCCAGCACTTCGCCCTTGTCCACGGACAGGTCGAGGCCGTCGACCACCGGTATGGCATCGGGGGCGCCGAAGCGCACGGAGAGATTGCGGATATCCAGCAGGCTCATAGATGGCTCCCGAGGCGTGCGAACTGCTCCCTCTCCCATTTATGGGAGAGGGTTGGGGAGAGGGCGGAGTTGGCAATTACACCCTCTCCCCCGGCCCCTCTCCCATAAATGGGAGAGGGGAGGAAAGAAGCCGGCGTTGCGTAAATGTTCATGGCGGGCTCCTTACTGCGCATTCTTCAGCAGTGGTAGCCCGGACTTCAGTCCGGGGGCGCTTGGCGGGTTGTCTCGGACTGAAGTCCGGGCTACTGGATTTCGCATGCTGGGCACCTTACTGCGCATTCTTCAGTTTCGGGTCGAGCGCATCACGCAGCCCGTCGCCCATCAGGTTGATCGCCAGCACGCTGAGCAGGATGGTCAGCCCCGGCAGCGACACCACCCACCAGGCGCGTTCGATGTAGTCGCGCGCCGAGGCCAGCATGGTGCCCCACTCGGGCGTCGGCGGTTGCACGCCGAGGCCGAGGAAGCCCAGGGCGGCCGCGTCGAGGATGGCCGACGAGAAACTCAGGGTGGCCTGCACGATCAGCGGCGCCATGCAGTTGGGCAGCACGGTGATGAACATCAGCCGCGGCAGGCCGGCACCGGCCAGTCGGGCGGCGGTGACGTAGTCGCGGCCCAGCTCGCCCATCACCGCGGCGCGGGTCAGGCGCACGTAGGACGGCAGCGAAACGATGGCGATGGCGATCACGGTGTTGATCAGGCCCGGGCCGAGGATGGCGACGATGGCCACGGCCAGCAGCAGCGAGGGCAGGGCCAGCATGATGTCCATCAGGCGCATGATCGAGGGGCCGAGCAGGCGCGGGAAGAAGCCGGCGACCAGGCCCATGAGGATGCCGGGGATCAGCGACATCAGCACCGAGGCCAGGCCGATCATCAGCGACAGGCGCGCGCCATGGATCAGCCGCGAGAGCAGGTCGCGGCCCAGCTCGTCGGTGCCGAGCGGGAAGCGCGCCTGCCCGCCTTCCAGCCAGGATGGCGGGGTGAGCAGGGCATCGCGGAACTGTTCGCTGGGATCGAAGGGCGCCACCCAGGGCGCGAACAGCGCGCAGAACACGATGACCAGCATGAACAGCAGGCCGCCGACGGCGCCCTTGTTGTGGGCGAAGGCCTGCCAGAACTCCTTTAGTGGCGAGGGGTAGAGCAGCGCCTGGTCGGCGGCGGGCACAGCGTTGGATTGAGTCATGTACGGGCCTCCTTAGCGCTGGTGGCGAATGCGCGGATTGACCAGGCCGTAGAGGATGTCCACGACGAAGTTGACCAGGATCACCAGGCAGGCGATCAGCAGGATGCCGTTCTGCACCACCGGGTAGTCGCGGGCGCCGATGGCCTCGATCAGCCACTTGCCGATGCCTGGCCAGGAAAAGATGGTCTCGGTCAGCACGGCGCCGGCCAGCAGGGTGCCGACCTGCAGGCCGAACACGGTGAGCACCGGGATCAGTGCGTTGCGCAGGCCATGCACGAACACCACACGGGCCGGGGACAGGCCCTTGGCGCGGGCGGTACGGATATAGTCCTCGCGCAGCACCTCGAGCATCGCCGAGCGGGTCATGCGGGCGATCACCGCCAGGGGAATGGTGCCCAGCACGATGGCCGGCAGGATCAGGTGCATCAGGGCGTCCTTGAACGCGCCTTCCTCTTCCGAGAGCAGGGTGTCGATCAGCATGAAGCCGGTCTTGGGTTCGATGTCGTAGAGCAGGTCGATGCGTCCGGACACCGGCGTCCAGCCCAGGTACACGGAGAAGAACATGATCAACAGCAGGCCCCACCAGAAGATCGGCATCGAGTAGCCGGCCAGCGACACGCCCATCACCCCGTGGTCGAAAAGCGAGCCGCGCTTGAGCGCGGCGATCACTCCGGCAATCACGCCGAGCGTGCCGGCAAACAGCAGGGCGGCCAGCGACAGCTCCAGAGTCGCCGGGAACAGGGTGAGGAACTCCTCCCACACGCCCTCGCGGGTGCGCAGCGACTCGCCGAGGTCGCCCTGGGCCAGCTTGGTGATGTAGTCCAGGTACTGGGCCGGCAGCGGCTTGTCCAGGCCCAGGCGGTGCATGGCCTCGGCGTGCATTTCGGGGTCGACGCGGCGCTCGCCCATCATCACTTCCACGGGGTCGCCGGGAATCAGACGGATCAGCGCGAAGGTCAGCAGGGTGACGCCGAAAAAGGTGGGTATCAGCAGCCCCAGGCGTCTGGCGATGAAAGACAGCATTGCGTGGTGGTACTCCGCATCAGGGTGAACCCGCGCCTTCGTGGGGCGCGGCTGTTATGGCTTGCGCCTCACATGGGCGAAATTGTTGGAGCCCAGCGGGCTGAGCACGAAGCCCTCGACGTCCTTGCGCAGCACGGCGAACTGCTTGGGATGGGCGAGGGCGATCCACGGCGCCTGGTCCTGGAAGATCGCCAGCGCCTCACGGTACAGCGCGGCGCGCCGCTGCGGTTCGGCGACCCGGCGGGCCTCGCGGATCAGCTGGTCGAACTCCTTGTGACACCAGCCGGCCTGGTTCTCGCCGCTCTCCGCGGCGGCGCAGGACAGGTTGGGGGTGAGGAAGTTGTCCGGGTCGCCGTTGTCGCCGGCCCAGCCCATGAACACCAGGTCGTGCTCGCCGTTCTTGGCGCGCTTGATCAGCTCGCCCCACTCGAACACGCGGATGTCCGCCTGGATGCCGATGGCGGCGAGGTCGGCCTGCAGCATCTGCGCGCCGATGCCCGGGTTGGGGTTGGTCGGGCCGCCGCCGGAACGGGTCCAGATCGACAGCTTCAGGCCTTTTTCATGACCGGCCTCGGCCAGCAGCTGGCGGGCACGCTCCAGGTCCTTGGGCCAGGGCTGCAGGCGCTCGTCGTAGCCGAGCAGGGTAGCCGGGTAGGGCGCCGCGGCCAGGGTGGCGTTGCCTTCGCCGTACTGGGCGCGCAGGTAGGCCTGGCGGTCGAACGCCAGGTTGATGGCCTGGCGCACGCGCACGTCGTCCAGCGGCTTGTGCCGGGTGTTGATGGCGACGTAGGCGGTGAGCAGCGAGTCCAGCTCCAGCACCTGCAGGTCCTTGTTCTCGCGCAGTGCCGGCACGTCGCTCGGTCGCGGGAACACGGCGATCTGGCAGGCGCCGGCCTTGAGCTGCTGGATGCGCGTGTTGGGATCGGGGGTGATGGCCAGCAGCAGCCGGTCGAGCGCCGGCTTGCCGCCCCAGTAGTGCGGGTTGCCGGCGAAGCGTACCTGGGCGTCCTTGGCGTAGCGCTCGAAGACGAAGGGCCCGGTGCCGATCGGCTGGCTATTGAGTTTCTGCGGCGTCTCGGCGTCCAGCAGTTGCTCGGCGTACTCGGCGGAATAGATGGAGGTGAAGCCCATGGCCAGGTCGGCCAGGAAGGGCGCCTCGGGGTGCTTCAGGGTGAAGCGCACACGGTGTTCGTCGAGCGCCTCGATCTTCTCGATCAGCTCGGCGAAGCCCATGGCCTCGAAATAGGGGTAGCCGCGCGGCGACAGCGCGTGCCACGGGTGATCCTTGTCGCGCTGGCGCTGGAAGCTCCACAGCACGTCATCGGCATTCAATTCGCGGCTCGGCTTGAACCAGGGCGTCTGGTGAAACTGCACACCCTTGCGCAGGGTGAAGGTGTAGGTCAGGCCGTCGGCGCCGACCTCCCAGCTCTCGGCCAGCGCCGGGACGATGCGGGTACTGCCGGGGGCGAACTGCACCAGGCGCTCGTAGACCGTCTCGGCCGAGGCGTCGGCGGTAGTGGCGGCGGTGTACTGGACGATGTCGAACCCTTCCGGGGCCGCCTCGGAGCAGACCACCAGGGACTGCGACTGGGCGAACGCCGGCAGGCCGGCGCAGAGCGCCAGGAGCATGAAGATGCTGCGCATGAATCCTTCCTTCTGCGGGTGAACCGGGCGGAGGCGAACGCTCCCGCCCGGTGCGCGGCTAGAAGTCAGCGCCGGGCTGGCTGCGCGTCGGAAAAGCTGCGTTGAAACCGGCTTCGGAATGCTCATTTACCCTCTGTAAACTCCGCTTCCTCAGCCGCTTTCGCCTTGCTTTTCTCTAGCTCGCCAGGCCCGCCACAGACTCCTACTTGCCGGCGCTCACGCCGTAGAAAGAGTTGAGCGCGAACGGGCTGATCTTGAAGTCCTGCACGTTCTTGCGCATCGGCTGGTACACGGTGGAGTGGGCGATCGGGGTGATCGGCACCTGGGCCTTGAGGATGTGCTGCGCCTGCTTGTACAGCTCGGTGCGCTGGGCCACGTCGGTAGTCGCCTTGGCCTGCTTGATCAGCTTGTCGTAGTCCTCGAAGCACCACTTGGAGAAGTTGTTGCCGTCGACCGCGTCGCAGCCGTACAGGGTGCCCAGCCAGTTGTCCGGGTCGCCGTTGTCGCCGCTCCAGCCGATCAACATGGCGTCGTGCTCGCCGCCCTTGGAACGCTTGATGTACTCGCCCCACTCGTAGGTGACGATCCGCGCCTTGATGCCGATTTTCGCCCAGTCGTTCTGCAGCAGCTCGGCCATCAGCTTGGCGTTGGGGTTGTACGGGCGCTGCACGGGCATGGCCCACAGGGTGATCTCGGTGCCTTCGGCGACGCCGGCGGCCTTGAGCAGCTCCTTGGCCTTCTCCGGGTTGTACTCGGTGCCCTTGATGCTCTCGTCGTAGGACCACTGGGTCGGAGGCATGCCGTTCACCGCCAGCTGGCCGGCGCCCTGGTACACGGCGTCGATGATCGCCTGCTTGTTCACCGCCATGTCCAGCGCCTGGCGCACCTCGAGCTTGTCGAACGGCTTGTGGGTGACGTTGTAGGCGATGTAGCCGAGGTTGAAGCCCGGCTGCGACGGCATGTTCAGGTTCGGGTCCTTCTTCAGGCCCTCGAGGTCGGCCGGGCGCGGCAGCAGGGTGATCTGGCACTCGCCGGCCTTGAGCTTCTGCATGCGCACCGAGGCGTCGGTGTTGATGGAGAAGATCAGGTTGTCGATCTTCACGTCATCCGGCTTCCAGTAGTTCTTGTTGCCGGTGAAGCGGATCTGCGCGTCCTTCTGGTAGCGCTTGAACACGAACGGGCCGGTGCCGATCGGCTTCTGGTTGATGTCGGCGGCCTTGCCGGCCTTGAGCAGCTGGTCGGCGTACTCGGCCGAGTGTACCGAGGCGAAGCTCATCGCCAGGTTCTGGATAAACGCGGCATCCACACTGTTCAAGGTGAACCTGACGGTGTGGTCGTCGAGCTTCTCCAGCTTGGCGATGTTGGCGTCCATGCCCATGTCGGTGAAGTAGGGGAACTCGGCCGGGTAGGCCTTGCGGAACGGGTGTTCCTTGTCGAGCATGCGCTGGAAGGTGAACAGCACGTCGTCGGCGTTGAATTCGCGGGACGGCTTGAAGTAGTCGGTGCTGTGGAACTTCACGCCCTTGCGCAGGTGGAAGGTGTAGGTGAGGCCATCGGCGGTGACATCCCACTTCTCGGCCAGGCCCGGCTCGACGGCGGTGCCGCCACGCTCGAACTGTGTAAGGCGGTTGAACATGGTTTCCGCGGTCGAATCGAAGTCGGTGCCGGTGGTGTACTGGCCCGGATCGAAACCGGCAGGGCTGCCTTCGGAGCAGAAAACCAGATTGCTGGCGGCGCTGGCGAGCGGTGCGCTGGCGATCAGCCCAGCGGCGAGAAGAGCCTGGATAACGGCGTTCTTACGCATGATGACCTCATGATTGTTTTGGTTTTGTCCCTGAGGGGCGCCTTGTGGGCGCCTTGCGTGAAGCTATGCACGGCATATGCCGTGGGCAAGCGCGAAACGCCACTGAGTGTAGAAGCTGTGACGAAGCTGTAATCCTTTGTCGCAATTGTGCAAGTTCGCCGGGCAAAGCTGGCCAAGCGCCAGCGCTGATGCGCCGGCGCGGGGCTCCGGATCAGGGCAGCTGCACCTCGATCACGCCATCGGCGCTCATGCTCACGCGGCTGGTGCCGGCCTCGATCTGCGGCGCGGCCTCGCTCTTGCTGAAACTGCCGCGGTCCATGGCCATGGCACGCATCGACATCACCGGCTGGAAGCCGCCGCTATTGAGGCTCAGGCTGACCAGCTTGTAGCCCTTGCCGCCGACCGCGTCGGTGGCCAGCTGGGCGCGGGCCTTGAAGGCCTCCACGGCCTGCTTGATCAACTGGTCCTCGCTGGTCTTGCGGGTGTCATCCGCCACGGCGAAGCTCATCTCGGCCATCTTCAGCTCGCCCAGCAGGTCGGCGGACAGCTGCGACAGGCGCGCGAACTCGGCGCTCTCCAGGCGCAGCTCGGCGCGTTCGCGCCAGGCGCTGATCTTGCTGCCTTCGTCCTCGTACACCGGGTAGCTCTGCCGGCTGCCCAGGCTGACCTTCACGCCCTGCACCTTGCGCGCCTTGTCGATGGCGGCGTTCAGCGTCTTGGTGACGCCGGCGGCCAGCTCGGCCGGATCGCTGCTCTGCGCCTCGGTGTAGAGGGTGACGTACATGCGGTCGTGGGCTACTTCCTGGCTCACTTCGGCGCGCAGCGACACCTGGTTGTAGCGCGGCTCGTCGGCCAGGGCCGGCAGGCTGGCGAGGGTGGCCAGGCCGAGGGCGAAGGTGGCGGCGAGGCGGTTGAGTGCGTGCATGGGAACTCCTTGCGGGTGGTTGTCCTGGTAGTTGACGAAGGGGTCAGACTATTCGGGTTAAGCGGCGTTCGCAGATTTCTTTGCCAGCATTGCCGGGCGGTTCGCGCTGCGTCCGGTTGCCGCAGGCAGACGGCCGCCCCGGAGCTCTGGTTATACTCGCCCCATGCCGCAGACATCCATGTACGCCCCCGTCCAGTTGCTCTCCGCCAGCCGCCAGAATCTCTGGCGTCTGACGCTCATCCGCGTGCTGGTGCTCGCCGCCCAGGCCGGCTCGGTGGGCATCGCCTACCTCACCGGCCTGCTGCCGCTGCCCTGGCTGCCGCTGTGCATCACCCTCGGCGTGTCCCTCGGCCTGTGCCTGACCACGGCGCTGCGCATGCGCGGTCCCTGGCCGGTGACCGAGCTGGAGTACACCGCGCAGCTGGCCTGCGACCTGGTGATCCACAGCGTGCTGCTGTACTACTCGGGCGGGCCGGCCAACCCCTTCGTTTCCTACTACCTAGTACCGCTGACCATCGCCGCGGCGACGCTCCCCTGGCTCAACACCATGGTCCTCTGCGGCCTCGGTCTGGCCGGCTACAGCGTGCTGCTGTTCTGGCCGCATCCGCTGAACATACCGCTGCCGCAGCGCGAATCGCTGCTGATCTACGGCATGTGGCTGTCGGTGGCCATGGCGGCGGTGCTGATCACCTTCTTCGCCGCCAAGATGGCCGGTGCGTTGCGTCGCCAGGACGAGCTGCAGGCGCTGCGTCGCGAGGAGGGCATGCGCGATCAGCAGCTGCTCGCCGTGGCCACCCAGGCCGCCGGCGCCGCCCACGAACTGGGCACGCCGCTGGCGACCATGAGCGTGCTGCTCAAGGAGCTGCGCCAGGAATACCGTGACAAGCCTGCCCTGCAGGACGACCTGGCGCTGCTGCAGGAGCAGGTCAAGCTATGCAAAGACACCCTGCAGCAACTGGTGCGCGCCGCCGAGGCCGAACGCCGGCAGGCGGTGGAAGAGCAGACCGCCGTGCAGTGGCTGGAGGCGACGCTGAACCGCTGGCACCTGATGCGCCCCGAGGCCACCTACCGCTTCCAGTGCCTGGGCGCCGGCCCGGTGCCGCGCCTGCTGCCGCCTGCCGACCTGACCCAGGCCCTGCTCAACCTGCTGAACAACGCCGCCGACGCCTGCCCCGACAAGCTCGACATCCGCCTCGACTGGGACGAGCAGTGGACGCGGCTGAGCATCCGCGACCACGGTGCCGGCGTGCCGCTGGCCATCGCCGAGCAGATCGGCCGGCCGTTCTTCACCACCAAGGGCAAGGGCTTCGGCCTCGGCCTGTTCCTCAGCCAGGCCAGCGTGACGCGGGCCGGCGGCTCGGTGAAACTCTACAACCACGAAGAGGGCGGCACGCTGACGGAACTGTGCCTGCCCAGGGGAGACCATCATGTCTGACGAACAGCTCAACGAGCAGGAAGAACAACCGCACCTGCTGCTGGTGGACGACGATCCCACCTTCACCCGCGTCATGGCCCGCGCCATGGAGCGTCGCGGCCTGCGCGTGAGCGTGGCCAACTCGGCGGAGGAAGGCCTGGTCCTGGCCCGGGACGACCTGCCCGACTACGCGGTGCTCGACCTGAAGATGGAAGGCGATTCCGGTCTGGTGCTGCTGCCCAAGCTGCTGGAGCTGGATGCCGAGATGCGCGTGGTGATCCTCACCGGCTATTCGAGCATCGCCACCGCCGTGGAGGCGATCAAGCGCGGCGCCACCAACTACCTGTGCAAGCCGGCCGACGCCGACGATGTGCTCACCGCGCTGCTCTCCGAGCACGCCGACCTCACCACCCTGGTGCCGGAAAACCCCATGTCGGTGGACCGCCTGCAGTGGGAGCACATCCAGCGCGTGCTGTCCGAGCACGACGGCAACATCTCCGCCACCGCCCGCGCCCTCGGCATGCACCGCCGCACCCTGCAGCGCAAGTTGCAGAAGCGTCCGGTTCGGCGATAGAAGAGTCGGCGGATGCGTTCGCGTCCGCCGAATGCCCACGGTCCCGGCTGCAGCGGCTATCATTAGCTACCTAACCATGTAGTCAGGATTGTCATGTTCGACGTCTTCCAGCAGACCCTGGCCATCACCGCGCCGGTCTTCTCCATGCTGTTCCTCGGCATGGGCCTCAAGCGTCTGCGCCTGATCGACACGCACTTCATCAACACCGCGTCGGCGCTGGTGTTCCACGTCAGCATGCCGGTGATGCTGTTCCTCGCCATTCTCCACGCCGACCTCTCCACCGCGCTGCAGCCGACCCTGCTCGGCTATTTCGTGCTGGCCTCGGTGGCCGGTTTCCTGCTGGCGTGGGGCTGGGCGCTGCTGCGGGTGCCGCGGGCCGAGCGCGGTGTCTACGTGCAGGGCTCGTTCCGCGGCAACAACGGCATCGTCGGGCTGGCGCTGGCGACCAGCCTGTACGGCGAGTACGGCCTGTCGCTGGGCGGCATCCTCGGTGGCGTGGTGATCCTCTGCTACAACACCCTTTCGGTGATCGTGCTGGAGGTCTACAACCCGAACGCCAAGGCCAGCCCCTGGAGCATCCTCAAGAGCATCCTGAGCAACCCGCTGATCATCGGCGTGCTGGCGGCGATTCCCTTCGCCTATTGGCAGATTCGTCTGCCGGGGTGGCTGACCACCTCGGGCCAGTATCTGGCCGAGCTGACCCTGCCGCTGGCGCTGATCTGCATCGGCGGCACCCTGTCACTGGCCTCGTTGCGCGCCAGCGGCGCGGTGGCTGTGGGCGCGAGTCTGATGAAGATGGTCTGGCTGCCGATCCTGGCGACCGCCGGTGCCTTCTTCATAGGCTTTCGCGAGGCCGAGCTGGCCATCCTCTTCCTCTACTTCGCCAGCCCCACCGCGGCCGCCAGCTACGTGATGGCCCGCGCCTCCGGCGGCAACGCCGAGCTGGCGGCGGCGATCATCGTCATCACCACGTTGATGGCGGTGGTGACGACCAACCTCGGCCTGTTCGTGCTGCAGTGGGGCGGCTGGATCTGAGGTAGGGGCGCCGCGCGCACCGCCCGGGCGATTGGCGAGACGGCGCCATGGCACACCTTACGATTGCTGCTCGATCACTTCCTGGGCCGCGCGAAATGCGTCGATGGCCGCCGGTACGCCGGCGTACACGGCGCAGTGCAGCAGCGCCTCGCGGATTTCTTCCACGGTGCAGCCGTTGTTCAGCGCGCCGCGCACATGGCCCTTGAGCTCCTGCGGGCATTTCAGCGCCGTGAGGGTGGCGAGGGTGATCAGGCTGCGGGTCTTGCGGTCCAGGCCTTCGCGGGTCCAGACGCCACCCCAGGCGTGTTCGTTGACGAACTCCTGCAGCGGCCGGGTGAACTCGGTGGCATTGTTCAGGGCGCGGTCGACGAAGGCGTCGCCCATCACCTGCCGGCGAACCTGCTCGCCGGCGCTGGCGTTATCACTCATCTAAAAGCTCCGATCATCAGCGCTGGCGATGCCAGGCGCGGGCGCCGATCACCATCAGGGTGACGGCGGTCAGCGGCAGGACGAAGGTCAGCATGGCGTGCTGGAACGCGCCGAGCCAGGGCGCGCCGTTGCTGTTCATGATCAGGTAGGCGGTGTACAGCGCGTAGTAGGCGATGAACAGCGCACCTTCCCAACGGTTGATGCTGTAGCCGTTGAAGAAGATCGGCAGGCAGGCGATGGCCACCGCGATCATCACCGGGAAGTCGAAGGCCAGGGCGTTGGCCGCCACCGGGATGGCGGTCGGCGATACCAGCGAGGCCAGACCCAGCACGCAGAACAGGTTGAAGATGTTGCTGCCGACGATATTGCCCACGGCGATGTCACGCTCGCCCTTGAAGGCGGCCATCACCGAGGTGGCCAGTTCCGGCAGCGACGTGCCGACCGCGACCACCGTCAGGCCGATCACCAGTTCCGACATGCCCAGGGCGCGGGCCAGCTGCACGGCGCCCTCGACCAGGAAGTTTGAGCCGCCCACCAGCAGGGCCAGGCCGACGATCACCAGGCCGGCGTTGATCGCCCAGGCGTAGGGCTTGGGCGCGTCGTGCAGGCCGTACTCGGTGTCGAACTCGTCGGCGCCCGCGGTCTTGCTTTCGCGGCGGCTGCTGATGATGAGGAACGCGGTGTAGGCGACCACGCCGGCGAACAGCAGGGCGCCGTCCAGGCGGCTCAGGCTGCCGTCCCAGGCCAGGGCGAAGGTGAGCAGGCTGGCACCGATCATGATCGGCACGTCCAGGCGGATCAGCTGGCGCGACACCAGCAGCGGCGCCACCAGCGCGGTGATGCCGAGGATCAGTAGGACGTTGGCGATGTTGCTGCCGACCACGTTGCCGATGGCCAGGTCGCCGCTGCCGTTCCAGGCCGCCTGCACGCTGACCGCGGTTTCCGGCGCGCTGGTGCCGAACGCGACCACGGTCAGACCAATGATCAGGGGTGGAATGCCGAACTGTGCGGCGAGGCGCGCGGCGCCACGTACCAGCACCTCGGCGCCGACGACCAGCAGCACCAGGCCGGCGAGCAGATAGACGTAAGTCATGGGGGACATGCGGGGGCTCCTTGCACAAATCGGCACAGCATACCCAAGCCGGGCCGTTGCTCGCCCGCTTGGAGTGTTGCGTCTGGCTTCAGTCCAGGCTTTCCACGCGCACCTGGGCCACCCCGGCGCGCAGCATGCCGAGCTCCCGGGCGGCGGCCTGGGTCAGGTCGATCAGGCGCCCGCGGGTGTGTGGGCCGCGGTCGGTGATGCGCACCACCACCGAGCGATCGTTGGCCAGGTTGGTGACCTTCACCCGCGTGCCGAACGGCAGCTCGCGGTGGGCGGCGGTGAGGGCGTTGTTGTTCAACCGTTCGCCATTGGCGGTGCGCCGGCCGTGGTGGCGCGAGGCGTAGTAGGAGGCCTTGCCCTTGGCGCGGTAGCTCGGCTTGGGGGCGGCCGCTTCGACAGGCGCGGACGGCTCGACCGAGGGTTGGCCGTGCGGCGCCGGCGTGGGCGGCGGACGCTGCCCGGTGGGCTGGCTGGCGCAACCGGCCAGCAGCGCCAGGGGCAGGAGGAGGGTCACGATCTTGCGCATGGCGGCTCCCGAAAAGAAGAACGCCGGGGCATCCCGGCGTTGCGCTCTCAGCCTTCGAGCTTCTTCTTCAGCAGTTCGTTCACCTGGCCCGGATTGGCCTTGCCCTTGGAAGCCTTCATGGCCTGGCCGACGAAGAAGCCGAACATCTTGCCGCGCTTGGCCTCGTCGCTGGCGCGGTACTGCTCGACCTGCTCGGCGTTGGCTGCGAGCACTTCGTCGAGCATCTTCTCGATGGCGCCAGAGTCGGTCACCTGCTTCAGGCCCTTGGCCTCGATGATGGCATCGGCGGACTCGCCGCTACCCTCGGCCATGGCCTCGAACACCATCTTGGCGATCTTGCCGCTGATGGTGTTGTCCTTGATGCGCAGGATCATGCCACCGAGCTGCTCGGCGGACACCGGCGACTGTTCGATCTCCAGGTTGTCCTTGTTGAGCAGGCTGGACAGCTCGCCCATCACCCAGTTGGCGGCCAGCTTGGCGTCGCCACAGGTCTTTTCGACGGCTTCGAAGTAGTCGGCCAGCTCGCGGCTCGCGCTCAATACGCTGGCGTCGTAGGTGGACAGGCCGAACTGTGACTCGAAGCGCTCGCGCTTCTGTGTCGGCAGTTCCGGCAGTTGGCCGCGTACTTCGTCGAGGAAGCTCTGCTCAATCACCACCGGCAGCAGGTCCGGGCAGGGGAAGTAACGGTAGTCGTTGGCTTCTTCCTTGCTGCGCATGGAGCGGGTCTGATCCTTGTTCGGGTCGTACAGGCGGGTTTCCTGCACCACCTTGCCGCCGTCCTCGATCAGCTCGATCTGGCGCTGCACTTCGTGGTTGATCGCCTTTTCGATAAAGCGGAACGAATTGACGTTCTTGATCTCCGCGCGGGTGCCAAACTCGGCCTGGCCTTTCGGTCGTACCGAAACGTTGCAGTCGCAGCGCAGCGAGCCTTCGGCCATGTTGCCGTCGCAGATGCCCAGGTAGCGCACCAGGGCGTGGATGGCCTTCACATAGGCTACGGCTTCCTTGGCCGAACGGATATCCGGCTCGGAGACGATTTCCAACAGTGGGGTGCCGGCGCGGTTCAGGTCGATGCCGCTCATGCCATGGAAGTCTTCGTGCAGGCTCTTGCCGGCGTCTTCCTCCAGGTGCGCGCGGGTGATGCCGATGCGCTTGACGGTGCCGTCTTCCAGGGTGATGTCCAGATGCCCCTTGCCGACGATGGGGTCGTCCATCTGGCTGGTCTGGTAGCCCTTGGGCAGGTCCGGGTAGAAGTAGTTCTTGCGGGCGAAGATGTTCTTCGGCGCGATATACGCGTCGATGGCCAGGCCGAACTTGCAGGCCATGCGCACGGCTTCGGCGTTGAGCACCGGCAGGGTGCCGGGCATGCCGAGGTCGATCAGGCTGGCCTGGGTGTTGGGCTCGGCGCCGAAGGTGGTGGCGCTGCCAGAGAAAATCTTCGACTGGGTGCTGAGCTGAGCGTGGATCTCAAGCCCGATCACGGTTTCCCATTGCATGTGCGTGTTCCTCAATCCTGTGTGGCCTGCGGCAATCCTCTCCCGCCCCTGTGAAGGGGCGAGGGGGCGGGGCCGCATGGCTTCGCCATGACTTAAAAGCCGGCCGGGGCGCGAGTGTGCCAGTCGGATACTTGCTGGTACTGGTGCGCCACGTTGAGCAGGCGACCTTCCTGGAAGTAGGGGGCGAGCAGCTGCACGCCGACCGGCAGGCCGTCGACGAAGCCGGCGGGCATGGACAGGCCCGGGATGCCGGCGAGGTTGGCGGTGATGGTGTAGATGTCTTCCAGGTAGGCCGAGACCGGATCGGCGCTCTTCTCGCCGAGCTTCCAGGCCGGGTTCGGCGTGGTCGGGCCGAGGATCAGGTCGACGTCGTTGAACGCGGCGACGAAGTCGTTCTTGATCAGGCGGCGGATCTGCTGGGCCTTGATGTAGTAGGCGTCGTAGTAGCCGGCGGACAGGGCGTAGGTGCCGACCATGATGCGGCGTTTGACTTCCGCGCCGAAACCTTCGCCGCGCGAGCGCTTGTACAGGTCTTCGAGGTTGACCGGGTTCTCGCAGCGGTAGCCGAAGCGCACGCCGTCGAAGCGCGACAGGTTGGAGCTGGCCTCGGCCGGCGCGATCACGTAGTAGGCGGGAATCGCGTGCTGCATGTTCGGCAGGCTGATGTCCTTGACGGTCGCGCCGAGCTTCTTCAGCTCCTCGACCACCGCCAGCACGGCGTCGGCGATGCGGCTGTCGAGGCCGGCGCCGAAGTATTCCTTGGGTAGGCCGATGCGCAGGCCGGCCAGCGGTTGGCTCAGGGCCGCCAGGTAGTCATCGACCGGCTGATCGACGCTGGTCGAGTCCTTGGGATCGAAGCCGGCCATGGCCTGCAGCATCAGTGCGCAATCCTCGGCGGTGCGGGCCAGCGGGCCGCCCTGATCGAGGCTGGAGGCGTAAGCGATCATGCCCCAGCGGGAGACGCGGCCGTAGGTCGGCTTGATCCCGGTGAGGTTGGTCAGCGCGGCGGGCTGGCGGATCGAACCGCCGGTGTCGGTGCCGGTGGCGGCCGGCAGCAGGCGCGCGGCCACGGCGGCGGCGGAGCCACCGGAGGAGCCGCCCGGCACGCGGGTCAGGTCCCAGGGGTTCTTCACCGCGCCGTAGTGGCTGGACTCGTTGGCCGAGCCCATGGCGAACTCGTCCATGTTCAGCTTGCCCAGGGTGACGCTGCCGGCGGCGGCCAGCTTGTCGACCACGGTGGCGTCGTAGGGCGCCTTGAAGCCGGTGAGGATCTTCGAGCCGCAACTGGTCAGCACGCCATGGGTGCAGAACAGGTCCTTGTGGCCGATCGGCGCGCCGAGCAGGGCGCCGCTCTCGCCGGCGGCGCGGCGGGCGTCGGCAGCCTTGGCCTGCTCGCGCGCCAGGTCGGCGGTCACGGTGATGAAGCTGTTCAGCTGCGGGTCGAGCTGGGCGATGCGCGCCAGCAGGCTTTCGGTCAGCTCGACGGAGGAGAAGGTCTTGTCCTTCAGGCCGCGGGCGATCTCGGCCAGGGTCATTTGATGCATGGGAAACCCTTTCCTTTTATTCGATGACTTTCGGCACGAGGAACAGGCCGCTTTCCACGGCCGGAGCGACCGCCTGGTAAGCGTCGCGCTGGTTCTGCTCGGTGACGGCGTCGGCGCGCAGGCGCTGGGTGGCTTCCAGCGGGTGGGCCAGGGGCTCGATGCCGCTGGTGTCGACCGCCTGCATGGCGTCGACCAGGCCGAGGATGCTGTTGAGGGTGGCGGTGGTCTGCGGAATCTCGCCTTCGCTCAGGCCGAGGCGGGCCAGATGGGCAATTTTTTCCACGTCGGAGCGTTCGAGCGCCATCGTGTTTCTCCAGGAATCGAGCGGGTGACCGGGCGGAAGCAGGCGGGGAACGGTTGCCGCGCGGGGCGGTCAGATGCCGCGTTTTGTGGGCTGCAAGGCCCGGAAAAGCGGGCAATTTAGCATAGACGGCGCCTTGCCCAAAAGGCCGCTCGTTGTTAGAGTTTGCCGCACTTTTTTACCCAGCGTTTTCACCACGCTCCCTCTAGGGTTCATCTCCACATGTTCAAGAAACTGCGTGGCATGTTCTCCAGCGATCTGTCGATCGACCTGGGCACTGCCAATACCCTGATCTATGTCCGCGAGCGCGGTATCGTGCTGAACGAGCCTTCCGTGGTCGCCATTCGCAGCAGCGGCAACCAGAAGAGTGTGGTCGCCGTCGGTACCGAGGCCAAGCGCATGCTGGGCCGTACCCCGGGCAACATTTCCGCCATCCGCCCGATGAAGGACGGCGTGATCGCCGACTTCAGCGTCTGCGAGAAGATGCTGCAGTACTTCATCAACAAGGTGCACGAGAACAGCTTCCTGCAGCCCTCGCCACGCGTGCTGATCTGCGTGCCGTGCAAGTCGACCCAGGTCGAGCGCCGCGCCATCCGCGAATCCGCCCTCGGCGCCGGCGCCCGTGAAGTGTTCCTGATCGAAGAGCCGATGGCCGCCGCCATCGGTGCCGGCCTGCCGGTCGAAGAGGCCCGCGGTTCGATGGTCGTCGACATCGGCGGTGGCACCACCGAAATCGCCCTGATCTCGCTGAACGGCGTGGTCTACGCCGAATCCGTGCGCGTCGGTGGCGACCGCTTCGACGAAGCTATCATCACCTACGTGCGCCGCAACTACGGCTCGCTGATCGGCGAATCCACCGCCGAGCGCATCAAGCAGGAAATCGGCACCGCCTACGCCGGTGGCGACGTGCGTGAAGTCGACGTCCGCGGCCGCAACCTGGCCGAAGGCGTACCGCGCAGCTTCACCCTGAACTCCAACGAGGTGCTGGAGGCTCTGCAGGAGTCCCTGGCGACCATCGTTCAGGCCGTGAAGAGCGCCCTGGAACAGTCCCCGCCCGAGCTGGCCTCGGACATCGCCGAGCGCGGCCTGGTGCTGACCGGCGGTGGCGCCCTGCTGCGCGACCTGGACAAGCTGCTGGCTCAGGAAACCGGTCTGCCGGTGATCGTCGCCGAAGACCCGCTGACCTGCGTGGCGCGCGGCGGTGGCCGTGCCCTGGAGATGATGGACCGTCACTCCATGGATCTGCTGTCCACCGAGTGACAGTGCCCGTGGTATACCGAAGCCGGAAGCCGAACCTTCCGGCTTTGTGTTTTCTAGCCGCCAGCTGAAGGGGATTCGCCATCAAACCGCTATTCGCCAAGGGACCGTCGCTGGGCGTACGACTGCTGGTGCTGGTCGTGCTTTCCGTCGCGCTGATGGTGGTGGATGCGCGTTTCGAGGTGCTCCAGCCGCTGCGTACCCAGGTCGGCCTGATCACCGAGCCGGCCTACCGCGTCGCGCGCCTGCCGGTGACCCTGTGGGAAGGCGTGACCCAGCAGTTCAGCAGCCGCAGCGAACTGATGGCGGAGAACGAGAAGCTCAAGGCCGAGGGGCTGCTGATGCAGGGCCGGCTGCAGAAGCTGGCGACCCTCACCGAACAGAACGTGCGCCTGCGCGAGCTGCTGAATTCCGCCGCGCTGGTCGACGAGCGCGTGCTGGTCACCGAGCTGATCGGCGTCGATCCCAATCCGTTCACCCACCGCATCCTGATCGACAAGGGCGAGCGCGACGGCGTGTTCCTCGGCCAGCCGGTGCTCGACGCCCGCGGCCTGATGGGCCAGGTGGTCGAGGTGATGCCCTACACCGCCCGCGTGCTGCTGCTCACCGACACCAACCACAGCATCCCGGTGCAGGTGAACCGCAACGGCCTGCGCGCCATCGCCGCCGGCACCGGCAACCCGGAGCGTCTGGAGCTGCGCCACGTGGCCGACACGGCGGATATAAAAGAGGGCGATCTGCTGGTCAGCTCCGGCATGGGCCAGCGCTTCCCGGCCGGCTATCCGGTGGCCACGGTCAAGGAAGTGGTGCACGACTCCGGCCAGCCCTTCGCCATTGTCCGCGCCGTGCCCACCGCGGCGCTCAATCGCAGCCGCTACATGCTGCTGGTGTTCACCGACGAGCGCACGCCTGAAGAGCGCGCCACCGAGGCGGCCCAGGCCCAGGAAGCGGCCGACCGCGAGGCCGCCGGCGAGCCTGCGCCCGCCACGCCGGTGCAGCCGGAAGCGGCACCCAGCGCCCCGACACCGGCGCAACCGGCGGCCGCTCCGGCGCCTGCCACCCCCGCCGCTCCGGCCGTCGAACGGGAGAATCAATGATGGTCCAGGCCAAGGCACGCAACGGCTGGATGATCTGGGCCAGCCTCCTGCTCGGTCTGCTGCTCAGCGTGGCGCCACTGCCGCAATTCATGGAGATCGGCCGCCCGCTGTGGCTGGCGCTGTTCCTCTCCTACTGGGTGCTGGCCCTGCCGCACCGCATCGGCATGATCACCGCGTGGTCCGTCGGCCTGATCGAGGACGTGCTGTATGGCTCGCTGCTCGGGCAGAACGCGCTGATCCTCACGCTGATCGTGTTCCTGGTCCTCTCGCTGCAGCGGCGTCTGCAGATGTTCCCCATGTGGCAGCAGAGCCTGGTGCTGCTGGTGGTGTTCGGCATCGCCCAGCTGGTGCAGCTGTGGCTCAACGCGCTGACCGGCAACCGGCCGCCGACCCTGGCCTTCGTGCTGCCGGCGCTGATCAGCGCCTTGCTCTGGCCCTGGGTGTTCGCCATCCTGCGCTGGCTGCAACTGCGATTCGGCGTGCGCTGAGCGCGCCTTTCCCCTCCATTCCTGCGACAGGGAGATGTCTCATGGCCATGCTTCACCTGGCCTCGGGTTCCCCCCGCCGGCGCGAGCTGCTGGCGCAGATCGGTGTGCCCTTCGTCACGCTAATCGCCTCCATCGATGAAACGGCATTGCCCGGCGAGCCCGCGGAGCGCTATGTAGAGCGTCTGGCGTGGGAAAAGGCGCAGGCCGGTCTGACGACCCTAAAAGACAAGGACCAGGCCGTGGTGCTGGGCGCCGACACCGCCGTGGTGCTCGACGGACGCATCCTCGGCAAGCCGGAGAGCCGCGCCGATGGGCTGGCGACGCTGGCCGCGCTGTCCGGGCGCGAGCATCAGGTGCTGACCGCCGTGGCGCTGGTCGATGCGCAGCGCGTCGAGTCGCGGGTGGTGGCCAGCCGGGTACGTTTCCGCGCGCTGCGCCCCGGCGAGGCCGAGGCGTACTGGGACACCGGCGAGCCGCGGGACAAGGCGGGCAGCTATGGTATTCAAGGGCTGGCGGCGGTGTTCGTCAGCCAGCTCGAGGGCAGCTATTCGGCCGTGGTCGGCCTGCCGCTGTGCGAAACCGCGCAGTTGCTGGAGAAGTTCGGGATTCCATGCTGGCAGGCCTGACCTGCCGGACCCAATCAGAGCGTATGGCGGCGGCCCCTGGCCAGCAGTCGCGCCGTGCAGAGTAGGACGCATGAGCGAAGAGATCCTGATCAACATCACGCCGATGGAGTCGCGCGTGGCGGTGGTGGAAAACGGCGTGCTGCAGGAGGTGCATGTCGAGCGCACGCAGAAGCGCGGCATCGTCGGCAATATCTACAAGGGCAAGGTGGTGCGGGTGCTGCCGGGCATGCAGGCGGCCTTCGTCGACATCGGCCTGGATCGCGCGGCCTTCATCCACGCCGCGGAGATTTCCAACCGCGAGGGCAGCGCCGTGGAGTCCATCGGCGCCCTGGTCCACGAGGGCCAGAGCCTGGTGGTGCAGGTGACCAAGGACCCGATCGGCACCAAGGGCGCGCGTCTGACCACGCACCTGTCGATCCCGTCCCGCTACCTCGTCTACATGCCGCGCACCGCTCACGTCGGCATCTCGCTGAAGATCGAGGATGAAGGCGAGCGCGAACGCCTCAAGCAGGTGGTGGCCGACTGCGTCGCCGCCGAAGGCATCGAGGAGGCCGGCGGTTTCATCCTGCGCACCGCGGCCGAAGGCGCCGGCCAGGACGAGATCCTGGTCGACATCCGCTATCTGCGCCGCCTGTGGGAGCAGATCGCCGCCCAGATGAAGACCGCGCCGACGCCCTCGGTGATCTACGAGGACCTGTCCCTGGCGCTGCGCACCCTGCGCGACCTGGTCAACCCGAAGATCGAGAAGATCCGCATCGACTCGAGGGAGACCTTCGGCAAGATCACCCAGTTCGTCGACGAGCTGATGCCGGAAATCGCCGATCGCCTGGAGCATTATCCCGGCGAGCGGCCGATCTTCGACCTGTACGGCGTCGAGGACGAAATCCAGCGCGCCCTGGAGCGCAAGGTGCCGCTGAAGTCCGGCGGCTACCTGGTGGTCGACCCGGCCGAGGCGATGTCGACCATCGACGTCAACACCGGCGCCTTCGTCGGCCACCGCACCCTCGAGGAAACCATCTTCAAGACCAACCTCGAGGCCGCCACCGCCATCGCCCGCCAGCTGCGCCTGCGCAACCTGGGCGGGATCATCATTATCGACTTCATCGACATGGAGGACGGCGAACACCAGCGCCAGGTCCTGCGCACGCTGGAAAAGCAGCTGGAGCGCGACCATGCCAAGACCAACATCATCGGCATCACCGAGCTGGGCCTGGTGCAGATGACGCGCAAGCGCACCCGCGAGAGCCTCGAGCAGGTGCTGTGCGAGCCGTGCAGCGCCTGCCAGGGCCGCGGCAAGCTGAAGACGCCGGAGACCATCTGCTACGAGATCTTCCGCGAGATCCTGCGCGAGGCCCGTGCCTACCAGGCCGAGGGCTACCTGGTGCTGGCCAACCAGAAGGTGGTCGACCGCCTGCTCGACGAGGAATCGGGCAACGTCGCCGATCTGGAGGCCTTCATCGGCCGCACCATCAAGTTCCAGGTGGAGAGCATGTATTCCCAGGAACAGTACGATGTGGTGCTGCTCTGAGCCGGGGCGCTGAATGAGCCTGCTCGCCCGCCTGCTGCGCTGGGCGCTGGGGCTCTGTGCCCTGGTGCTGGTACTCGCCGCGCTCTATGTGAGCCTCGGGCGCCAGATGGTGCCGCTGGTGGCCGAATACCGCGACGAGATCGAGACCCGCGCCGCCACGGCGCTCGACATGCCGCTGTCGATCGGCAGCCTGGAAGGCGGCTGGCGCGGTCTGGCCCCCGTTCTCACCGCCCATGACGTGCTGCTGGGCAAGGGCGACAGCGCCGTGCGCCTGGATCAGGTGCGGGTGGTGCCGGCGGTGCTGGACAGCCTGCTGGCGCGCCAGCCGCGCCTGGCCAATCTGCAGGTCGAAGGGCTGCAACTGAGCCTGCGCCAGGACGCCGAAGGACGCTGGACGGTGGAAGGGCTGCCGCGCCGCGATCCGCCCAAGCCGCTGGACCCGCAGCGGCTGATCGACGGCCTGAAGATGGTGCAGAAGGTCTCGCTGCTCGGCAGCCAGTTGACCTTCGAGCCGTTCGAGCAGGAGCCGCTGAGCCTCACCTACATCGACCTGACCCTGCGCAGCGGCAACGTGCGGCAGCGCCTGGACGGCCGCCTGCGCCTGCCGGATGGCCAGCCGTTGGCCCTCGACCTGCACGTGCGCCTGGACGAGAGGGACTGGCGCGCCAGTTCAGCCGAGGCCTACCTGAGCCTGCCGCAGAGCGACTGGGCGGCCTGGCTGCCCAAGGGGCTGACCCGCGACTGGACGCTGGAAAATGCTCGCGCCGGCGGTGAGTTCTGGGTGGAGTGGGTGGACGGTGGCCTGCAACGTGGCGCCGCCCGCCTGCACGCGCCGCAGGTGCGTGGCGCCTACGCCGAGCGTGCGCCGGTGGAGCTCAGCAACATCGGATTGAGCGCCTATTTCGAGCGTCGCGCCGACGGATTCGACCTGCTGGTCGACGCCCTGGCCCTGAGTCTGGGCGAGACCCGCTGGGGCGAAGTGCAGCTGGCGCTGACCCAGCAGCTGGACGCGGCGGGCCAGGTGGAACGCTGGGGGCTGTCCGCCGATCGCCTCGACCTCACGCCCCTGACGCCGCTGATCCTGGCCGTCGCACCGCTACCGGACAAGGCCGCCGAGGTACTCGGCGCGCTGCGGCCCCGCGGCACGCTGCGCAACCTGCAGCTGGACTATCGCCCGCAACTGACGGATGCCAAGCGCGTGCAGTTCTCCAGCAACCTCGAACAGGTCAGCATCGGCGCCTGGCAGGGCGTGCCGGCGGTGGAGAACGCCAGCGGCAGCGTGCGCGGCGACCTCGGCGGCGGCGAAGGCCTGGCCGCCAGCGAGAACTTCGGCCTGCACTTCCCCAATCTGTTTCCCGAGATGTGGCACTACCGCCAGGCGGGCGCCCGCCTGCTGTGGGAACTCAACGACGAGGGGCTGACCCTGCAGAGCCCGTACCTGCAGGTGGTGGGCGAAGAGGGCCGGATCGCCGGCGACTTCCTGGTGCGGATGAGGAAGGACCCGGAGCAGGAGGACTACATGGACCTGCGCGTCGGCCTGCAGGACGGCGACGCGCTGAAGGCCAAGAAGTATCTGCCGACGCGCTCGCCCGGCCTCAGCCCGCAGCTAGCCGAGTGGCTGCAGACGGCGATTCGTGCCGGGCATATCGATGACGGCTGGTTCCAGTATCAGGGCTCGCTGGCCAAGGACGCGGCCGATGCCGCGCGCAGCATCAGCCTGTACTTCCGGGTGGATGGCGCCGAACTGGCCTTCCAGCCCGGCTGGCCGGCGCTGCGCGAAGCCCGCGGCGAGGTGCTGATCGAGGACGACGGGGTCGACGTACGGGTGCCCGAAGGCGTCATCCTCGACAGCCGCGTGCGCGACGTGGTGGTCGCCATTCCCAAGTCCGCCAACGGCCAGCCGCCTCGCCTGGCCCTGAACGGCGAGCTGGACAGCAGCCTGCCGGACGCGCTGAAGATCCTGCAGGAGGCGCCGATCGGCACCGCCGACATCTTCGCCGGCTGGCAGGGCAAGGGGCCGCTGAGCGGCAAGCTCAAGCTGGACATTCCGCTGGCCAAGGGACAGAAGCCCCAGGTGCAGGTGGACTTCGCCACCGAGGGCGCGCAACTGCAGATCGCCACGCCCAAGCTGGACCTCAGCCAGATCAAGGGCGCCTTTCGCTTCAACACCGCCACCGGTCTCAGCGCTCCGGACATCCGCGCTCGTGCCCTGGGCCATGCGGTGCGTGGTCGTGCGCTGGCCGAGGGTGCGCGCGGCAACGCCCGCACCCGCATCGAGGTCAGTGGCAAGGCGCCGCTGGCGCAGCTCACCGGCTGGCTGGGCGTCACCCAGCCGCTGCCGCTCAAGGGCGAGATCCCTTACACGCTCGACCTGGCATTGGATGGCAACGACAGCCAGCTGCGCATCGCGTCCGACCTCAAGGGCCTGGCCGTGGAACTGCCGCCACCGTTCGCCAAGGCGGCCGGCGACGCCCGCCCCAGCACTTGGCGCATGACCCTGCAGGGCGAAGAGCGGCGCTACTGGCTGGATTACGGTCAAGTGGCCAGCCTGGCGCTGGCCGCGCCGGCGGGACAGATGCTGCAAGGGCGGGGCGAACTGCGCCTGGGTGGCGAACCGGCCAGGTTGCCCTCGGAGCCGGGGCTGCGCGTGACCGGCCGTATCGAAGAGCTGGACTGGAATGCCTGGCAGGCCGCCGCCAAGCCTTACCTGGGGCTGGCCGGCGATGGCCAGAACCGGCGCTTTTTCCGTGGCGCCGATCTCGCCATCGGGCGCTTCAATGGCTTCGGTACCCAGGTCGACCGGCTCGGCGTCAAGCTGGCTCGCGCCGAGGCCGGCTGGCAGCTCGACCTGAGCAGTGCGTTGCTGGAGGGGCGGGTCGGTCTGCCGGATACCAAGGATGCGCCCATCGTTCTCGACCTGGCGCGCCTGAGCTTCCCGCCGGCCGAGCCTCACAAGGCCGACGAGCCGGAACCGGACAAGCCGGACCTGCTGGCCGCCGTAGACCCGCGGGAGATTCCCGCGCTGGATGTGCGCATCGCCAGGGTGATGCAGGGCGATGCCCTGGTCGGTGCCTGGGCGCTCAAGGCGCGGCCGACACCCCGGGGCGTGCGCTTCAGCGATCTGGCGCTGGAACTCAAGGGTCTGAAGCTGGGGGGCGAGCTGGGTTGGGAGGGAGAACCGGAGTCCAGTAGCAGCTGGTACAAGGGGCGCATCGAGGGCGGCAATCTGGCCGACGTGTTGAGCGCCTGGGGCTATGCGCCCAGCGCCACCAGCCAGCGCTTCCGTCTAGACGCCGACATCCGCTGGCCGGGCTCGCCGGCCTGGATCAGCCTCGAGCGAATGTCCGGCAGCCTGGACGCCAGCCTGCGCAAGGGCCAGTTCGTCGAGGTACAGGGCTCGGCTTCCGCCCTGCGCGTGTTCGGCCTGCTCAACTTCAATTCCATCGGCCGGCGCCTGCGCCTGGACTTCTCCGACCTGCTCGGCAAGGGCCTCAGCTACGACACCACCAAGGCGCTGCTGGTCGGCCGGGATGGCGTGTTCCAGACCCGCGAGCCGTTGCGGGTGGTCGGCCCGTCCAGCACGCTGGAGCTGAACGGTACCCTGGACATGGCCCGCGACCAGATCGATGCCAAGCTGCTGGTGACCCTGCCGGTGACCAACAACCTGCCGCTGGCCGCGCTGATCGTCGGCGCCCCGGCCGTCGGCGGCGCGCTGTTCGTAGCCGACAAGCTGCTCGGCGACAAGGTCGCCCGCTTCGCCAGCGTGCAGTACAAGGTCAAGGGCCCCTGGCAGAACCCGGAAATCAGCTTCGACAAGCCCTTCGAGAAACCGCGGTGACCTCATGCCCGGCAACATGCGCTAGCATGCGTGGAAGGAGGCTTGCATGTCCCTCGCCGTAATCCAGATGGTCAGCCAGGACGACGTCCTGGCCAATCTCGCCGCCGCGCGTCGCCTGCTGCAGCAGGCCGCCGAGTCCGGCGCGCGCCTCGCCGTGCTGCCGGAAAATTTCGCCGCCATGGGCCGCCGCGACCTAGCGGCCCTTGGCCGCGCCGAGGCCGAGGGCAGCGGACCGATCCTGCCCTGGTTGAAAGGCACCGCCCGCGACCTCGGCCTGTGGATCGTCGCCGGTACCCTTCCGCTGCCACCGGACGGGCGTCCCGACGCCAAGGCCCATGCCTGCTCGCTGCTGATCGACAGTCAGGGACAGGTCGCCGCGCGCTACGACAAGCTGCACCTGTTTGACGTCGACGTGGCCGATGCCCGCGGGCGCTACCGTGAGTCGGACGACTTCGCCTTCGGCGAGCGCGTGGTGGTGGCCGACACACCGGTCGGCCGACTCGGCCTGACGGTGTGCTACGACCTGCGCTTTGCCGAACTCTACAGCCGGCTGCGCGAGGCCGGTGCCGAACTGATCAGTGCCCCGGCGGCCTTCACCGCCGTCACCGGCGCGGCCCACTGGCAGGTGCTGACCCGCGCCCGCGCCATCGAAACCCAGTGCTACGTGCTGGCGGCGGGGCAGGGCGGCAGCCATCCGGGTGGTCGCGAGACCTTCGGCCACTCGGCGATCATCGACCCCTGGGGCCGGGTGCTCGCCGAGCGGCCCGCTGGCGAGGCGGTGCTGCTGGCCAGCCGCGACGCCGCCGAGCAAGAGGCGATCCGCCAGCGCATGCCGGTGGCCCGCCACAGACGATTCATCGCGCCGGAGCATCCCAATCCGGCGCTTACGGAGCAGTCATGAACGATATCCTCGGCCGCGTCGGCGGCCACCTGCTGAGCCCCGGCAACCTGACCATCGAGCAGCTGCCGGCGATCCTCGGCGAATTGGTCGGCCCCGGCATCGATGCCGCCGACCTGTATTTCCAGAGCCAGGTCTCCGAGTCCTGGGTGCTGGAAGACGGCATCGTCAAGGAAGGCAGCTTCAACCTCGACCAGGGCGTGGGCGTGCGTGCCCAGTCCGGCGAGAAGACCGGCTTCGCCTACAGCAACGCCATCCATGCCGAGGCGCTCGGCCAGGCCGCCCGCGCGGCTCGCTCGATCGCCCGCGCCGGCCAGCAGGGCAAGGTGCAGGCCTTCGCCAGCCCGGTGGTGACCGCGCTCTACGCTCAGGACAACCCGCTGGAGGTGCTGGAGCGTGCCGAGAAGGTCGAGCTGCTCAAGCGCATCGACCGCGCCACCCGTGCGCTGGACCCGCGCATCAAGCAGGTCACGGTGAGCCTGGCCGGCGTCTGGGACCAGGTGCTGGTGGCCGCCAGCGATGGCAGCCTGGGCGCCGATATCCGCCCGCTGGTGCGCTTCAACGTCGGCGTGATCGTCGAGCACAACGGCCGCCGCGAGCGCGGCGGCCACGGTGGCGGCGGGCGCACCGACTACCGCTATTTCCTCGAGCGTGACGGCAACGGTGAGGAACGCGCCATGGGTTACGCCCGCGAGGCGCTGCGCCAGGCTCTGGTCAACCTCGAGGCCATGCCCGCGCCGGCCGGCACCCTGCCGGTGGTGATGGGCGCCGGCTGGTCCGGCGTGCTGCTGCACGAGGCGGTCGGCCACGGCCTGGAAGGCGACTTCAACCGCAAGGGCAGTTCCGCCTACAGCGGGCGCATCGGCCAGCAGGTGGCCTCGAGCCTGTGCACCATCGTCGACGACGGCACCCTGGCCGGGCGCCGCGGCTCGCTGAGCCTGGACGACGAGGGAACGCCGACCCAGTGCACCACGCTGATCGAGAACGGCGTGCTCAAGGGCTATATGCAGGACAAGCTCAACGCGCGCCTGATGGGCGTGGCGCCGACCGGCAACGGCCGCCGCGAGTCGTACTCGCACCTGCCGATGCCGCGCATGACCAACACCTACATGCTGGCGGGCGAGAGCGACCCGGAAGAAATCATCCGTTCGGTGAAGAAGGGCATCTACTGCGCCAACCTCGGCGGCGGCCAGGTCGACATCACCAGCGGCAAGTTCGTGTTCTCCACCAGCGAGGCCTATCTGATCGAAGACGGCAGGATCACCGCGCCGGTCAAGGGCGCCACGCTGATCGGCAACGGTCCGGAGGCGATGAGCAAGGTATCCATGGTCGGCAACGACCTGGCGCTGGACAGCGGCGTGGGCACCTGCGGCAAGGACGGCCAGTCGGTGCCGGTGGGCGTCGGTCAGCCGACCCTGAAGATCGACGCCATCACCGTGGGCGGCACCGGCGCCTGAGGCCGGACGAGAGGGCGCCCGGATTCGCTCCGGGAGCGGGAAAGGTTAACGCAGGCCGCGCTGGACCTCGTCCAGGTCGCGGATGTACTTGAAGACCTTGCGCGCAGCGGCTGGCGGTTTGTTTCGCGCCGCCTCGTGCTGGGCATGACGGATCAGGCTGCGCAGATGCTGGCGGTCGGTTTCGGGGTAGTCGACGACGAAGCTTTCCAGGGTGTCGTCGTCACCGGCGATCAGGCGGTCGCGCCAGCGCTCGAGGGCGTGGAAGCGCTCGTTGTATTCGCGGGTGGAGCTGTCGACCTGGTCGATCAGGGCGGTGATCGCCTCGATGTCCTGGTCGCGCATGAGCTTGCCGATGAACTGGATATGCCGCTTCTTGGCGGCATTGGCGGTGTGCTTCGGGGCTTCGGCCAGGGCCTTGCGCAGGTTGTCGCTGAGCGGCAGCTTGGCGATCAGCTCGGGCTTGAGCGTGGTCAGGCGGGCACCGAGATCCTGCAGGGCGTGCAGCTCGCGCTTGATCTGGGTCTTGCTCTTCTCGCCGGAGAAGTCTTCGTCGTAAGAATCAGCCATGGGGGCGGTCCGGATGGAAACGCCGCCATGATAACCAGTCAGGGAGGGCCTGTCCGCAGCAGACCGGCCGCCCGTAGTTGGAGTGCAGCATGAGTTCAGCACAAGCAGTGGGCCCGCAGGCCCTGCCGGATCTGCAGACGCAGGTCGAGCAGATCATCGCCGAGGCGCGTCGTCAGGGCGCCAGCGCCTGCGAGGTGGCGGTGTCGATGGAGCAGGGGCTGTCCACCACGGTGCGCCAGGGCGAGGTCGAGACGGTGGAATTCAACCGCGACCAGGGCTTCGGCATCACCTTGTACGTGGGCCAGCGCAAGGGCTCGGCCAGCACCTCCGCCAGTGGCGACGAAGCCATCCGCGAGACGGTGGCGGCGGCCCTGGCCATCGCCAAGCACGCCTCCGAGGACGACTGTGCCGGCCTGGCCGACGCCGCGCTGATGGCGCGTGACATGCCGGACATGGACCTGTTCCACCCCTGGGCGATCAGCCCCGAGCAGGCCGTGGAGCGGGCCCTGGCCTGCGAGGCGGCGGCCTTCGCCACCGACACGCGCATCAGCAATGCCGACGGTACCAGCCTGAGCACCCACCAGGGCTGCCGGGTCTACGGCAACAGCCACGGTTTCATCGGCGGCTACGCCAGCACCCGCCACAGCCTGAGCTGCGTGATGATCGCCGAGGGCGAGGGGCAGATGCAGCGCGACTATTGGTACGACGTCAGCCGCCAGGGGGAGCTGCTGGCCGACCCGGCGCGGATCGGCCGCCTGGCCGCCGAGCGCAGCGTGGCCCGCCTCGGCGCCCGCCCGGTGCCGACTTGCGAGGTGCCGGTGCTGTTCGCGCCGGAATTGGCCACCGGGCTGTTCGGCCATTTCCTCGCCGCCATCTCCGGTGGCAACCTCTACCGCCACTCCTCCTTCCTCGAGGGTGCGCTCGGCCAGCGCCTGTTCCCTGAGTGGCTGAGCCTCGATGAGCGCCCACACATCCCGCGCGCCATGGGCAGCGCCACCTTCGATGGCGACGGCTTGGCGACCTACGCCAAGCCGTTCGTCGATGGCGGCGAGCTGGTTTCCTACATCCTCGGCACCTATTCCGGACGCAAGCTGGGCCTGCCCAGCACGGCCAACTCGGGCGGCGTGCACAACCTGTTCGTCAGCCATGGTGACGAGGATCAGCAGGCGCTGCTGCGGCGCATGGGGCGCGGGCTGCTGGTGACCGAGCTGATGGGGCAGGGCCTCAACCTGGTGACCGGCGACTACTCGCGCGGCGCCGCCGGCTTCTGGGTGGAGAACGGCGAGATCCAGTTCCCGGTGCAGGAAGTCACCATCGCCGGCAATCTGCGCGACATGTTCCGCCAGATCGTTGCGGTGGGCAGCGACCTAGAGCTGCGCGGCAACATCCGCACCGGCTCGGTGCTCATCGAGCGGATGACGGTGGCTGGCAGCTGATCACGGCGCAAACGAGAAAGGGGCCCGAAGGCCCCTTTTTCATGCGCGGGTGTTCACTCGCCTTCGTCGAACTTGTTGTCGATCAGTGCGACCAGGGCGTCCAGCGCCTCCTCGGCGCGTTCGCCCTCGCTGGACAGATGCAGCGCGGTGCCCTTGCCGGCGGCCAGCATCATCACCGCCATGATGCTCTTGCCGTCCACCTGGCTCTCCGGCGAGCGGCCGACGCGGACCTGGCAGGGGAAGCCGCTGGCCACGCCGACGAACTTGGCGGCGGCCCGGGCGTGCAGGCCGAGCTTGTTGATGATGGTGATCTCGCGGGTGGGCATCGCAGTCCTTAGCCGAGGTCGCGGTGGCGAACCTGGACGTTCTTCAATATGGGTTTCAGCGCTTCGCCCAGACGGTTGGCCAGGTACACCGAGCGATGATGGCCGCCGGTGCAGCCGATGGCGATGGTCACATAGGAACGGTTGCTGGCGGCGAAGCGCGGCAGCCACTTGTTCAGGTAGGCCAGGATGTCTTGGTACATCTCCTCGACATCGGGCTGCGCGGCAAGGTACTCGGCCACTGGCGCCTCAAGGCCCGACATGTCGCGCAGGTCGGGCTTCCAGTACGGGTTGGGCAGGCAGCGCACGTCGAACACCAGGTCGGCGTCCACCGGCATGCCGCGCTTGAAGCCGAACGATTCGATCAGGAAGGCGGTGCCCGGTTCCGGCTTGTTGAGCAGGCGCAGCTTGATGGTGTCACGCAGCTGGTAGAGGTTGAGGTGCGTGGTGTCGATCTTCAGATCGGCGAGATCGGTAATGGGCGCGAGCAGTGCCGCTTCGTCATGGATGGCTTCGGCCAGCGCGCGGCTCTCGTTGGTCAGCGGGTGGCGCCGCCGGGTCTCGGAAAAGCGCTTGAGCAGTGTGTCCTCGTCGGCATCGAGATAGAGCACGTCGCACTGGATATGGCGGGCGCGCACTTCGTCAAGCAGTTCGGGAAAGCGCTTGAGCTGGCTGGGCAGGTTGCGCGCATCCACCGACACGGCGACCTGCGGGTGCAACAGCTCGGTCTGCAGCAACGCACGCTCGGCCAGATCGGGCAGGAGGCCGGCGGGCAGGTTGTCGATGCAGTAGAAGCCGTTGTCTTCCAGAACGTCGAGGGCAGTGCTCTTGCCCGAGCCGGAACGACCGCTGACGATGATCAGACGCATGGCGCCCCCGTGCTCAGTGGCCGCTCTGGACGTCGACCACGACCTGGTAGAGGCTCTCGCTGCTCTGGGCCTGGCGCAGGCGTTCACGCACCTCGCTGCGGTCGAGCATGCTGGCGATCTGGCGCAGCAGCTCCAGGTGCTCGTCGGTGGCGGCCTCGGGGACCAGCAGGACGAACAGCAGGTCCACCGGGGCGCCGTCGATGGCGTCGAAGTCCACCGCTGCGTCCAGGTGCAGCACGGCGCTGATCGGCGCCTGGCAGCCCGGCAGACGGCAGTGGGGAATGGCGATGCCGTTGCCGAAGCCGGTGGAGCCGAGCTTCTCGCGGGCGATCAGGTTTTCGAAGATGTCCTGGGTGTCCAGGTCGGGAAGGTCGCGGGCGACCAGGTTGGCGATCTGTTCGAGTACGCGCTTCTTGCTGCCTCCCGGCACGTTCACCAGGGAACGTGCGGGAGTCAGGATGGTTTCGAGTCGAATCATTCTGGAGGTTTTCAGCGAGCCGTGGTGCCTTGCAGGCGGTCCAGCTGCTTTTCCTTGTGCTTGATCAGTTGACGGTCGAGTTTGTCGGCCAAGAGGTCGATGGCGGCATACATGTCTTCATGTTCGGCGTTGGCCACCACTTCGCGGCCGGCCACGTGCAGGGTGGCTTCGATCTTCTGCTTGAGCTTCTCGACCTCCATGATGACCTGCACGTTGGTGATCTTGTCGAAATGGCGCTCCAGTCGGCTGAGCTTCTCGCCGACATAGTCGCGCAGGGCGTCGGTCACATCCAGTTGATGTCCACTGATGTTGACTTGCATAACGCATCTCCTTGTTGCCTTGTGTAAGAGACAGGCTATCGGGCCTGCCGCCGTAACACGTTGGCTGGAGGGCTGGTGCACTGCGGGCCTTTTCGCTTCCCCGGCAGGGTATCTGGCGCTCGATACGGTGGTGCAGAAGCCTTCCGCTCAGGGCCGCTTACATCAATCGCTTGCGTTCGCTGGACGGCGCTATGCCGAGGGATTCGCGGTACTTGGCGACAGTGCGGCGGGCTACCTGAATGCCCTGTGCCTCCAGTAAACCAGCGATCTTGCTGTCGCTCAACGGCTTTTTCGCGTTTTCCGCGGCCACCAGTTTCTTGATGATGGCGCGGATCGCGGTGGACGAGCATTCGCCCCCTTCGGCAGTGCTGACGTGGCTGGAGAAGAAGTATTTCAGCTCGTAGATGCCACGCGGGGTGTGCATGAACTTCTGCGTGGTGACGCGGGAGATGGTCGACTCGTGCATGCCCACCGCCTCGGCGATATCGTGCAGAACCAGCGGCTTCATCGCCTCGTCGCCATAGTCGAGGAAGCCGCGCTGGTGCTCGACGATCTGCGTCGCCACCTTCATCAGCGTCTCGTTGCGGCTCTGCAGGCTCTTGATGAACCAGCGCGCCTCCTGCAGCTGATTGCGCATGAAGGTGTTGTCGGCGCTGGAGTCGGCGCGGCGGACGAAGCCGGCGTACTGCGGGTTGACCCGCAGGCGCGGCACCGCTTCCTGGTTCAGCTCGACCAGCCAGCGATCATTGTGCTTGCGCACGATCACGTCCGGCACCACGTATTCCGGCTCGCTGGCCTCGATCTGCGAGCCCGGGCGCGGGTTGAGGCTCTGGATCAGTTCGATGACCTGGCGCAGCTCGTCTTCCTTGAGCTTCATGCGGCGCATCAGCTGGCTGTAGTCGCGGCCGCCGAGCAGGTCGAGGTGATCGCCCGCCAGGCGCTGGGCCTCGGCCAGCCACGGCGTGCCGTTCGGCAGCTGGCGCAGTTGCAGGAGGAGGCACTCGCGCAGGTCGCGGGCGCCGATGCCCGCCGGTTCGAAGTGCTGGATGCGGTGCAGCACGGCCTCGACTTCGTCGGCTTCGACCTCCAGTTCGGGATCGAAGGACTCGACGATCTCGTCGATGCTTTCTTCGAGGTAGCCCTGGTTGTTGATGCAGTCGATGATGGTGACGCCGATCAGCTTGTCCTTGTCGGACATGGGCACCAGGTTGAGCTGCCACAGCAGGTGGCTCTGCAGGCTCTCGCCAGCCGAGGTCCGGGTGGTGAAGTCCCACTCGTCATCGTCGCTGGAGGGCAGGCTGCTGGCGCTGGTCTGGTAGACGTCTTCCCAGGCCGTGTCGACCGGCAGCTCGCTGGGGATGCGGTCGTGCCATTCGCCGTCCTCGGCGCCCTCGCTGTTGTTCACCGCGACGGTGCTGTCCTGGAAGCTGCTGCTGTCCTGCTGGGGCTGCCCATTTTGCTCGGCGGCGTCCGCCATCGGGTCGGAGTTGTCGAAGTCTTCGCCTTCCTCCTGGCGCTCCAGCATGGGATTGGATTCCAGCGCTTCCTGGATTTCCTGCTGCAGGTCCAGGGTGGAGAGCTGGAGGAGGCGGATGGCCTGTTGCAGCTGCGGAGTCATCGTCAGCTGCTGGCCCATCTTGAGGACTAGCGACGGTTTCATGGTGCGGGGCTGGGTACCTTGTTCACTTGCCGGCGCGCGGCGCCATCCACTGCAGAGCGGAAGGCCGCCCTAGGAAGCAAATTATATGCCTGACCTTGAAGGATTCCAGTCTTTTGCGCAAGCCCCGCATGGGGCTCGGCTCACAGGCGGAACTCGTGTCCCAGATAGACTTCCTTGACCAGCTGGTTGGCCAGGATGGTGTCGGCGTCGCCTTCGGCGATCAGCTGGCCGTCGTTGACGATATAGGCGGTCTCGCAGATATCCAGGGTCTCACGGACGTTGTGATCGGTGATCAGCACGCCTATGCCCTTCGCCTTGAGGTGATGGATGATCTGCTTGATGTCGCCGACCGAGATCGGGTCCACGCCGGCGAAGGGTTCGTCGAGCAAGATGAACTTGGGCTCGGTGGCCAGGGCGCGGGCGATCTCGGCGCGGCGCCGCTCGCCGCCGGACAGGCTCATGCCCAGGCTGTCGCGGATGTGGCTGATGTGGAATTCCTGCAGCAGGGCTTCCAGCGCCTTCTCGCGGCCGGCGCGATCGAGGTCCTTGCGGGTCTCGAGGATAGCCATGATGTTGTCGGCCACGGTCAGCTTGCGGAAGATCGAGGCCTCCTGCGGCAGATAGCCGATACCGGAGCGGGCGCGGCCGTGCATCGGCTGATGGCTGATGTCCTGACTGTCGATCAGCACGCGGCCCTGATCGGCCTGGACCAGGCCGACGATCATGTAGAAACAGGTGGTCTTGCCGGCGCCGTTGGGACCGAGCAGGCCGACGATCTGGCCGCTGTCGATGGACAGGCTGACGTCGCGGACCACCTGGCGGCCCTTGTAGGCCTTGGCCAGGTGCTGGGCTTTGAGAGTCGCCATTACTGCGCCTGCTCCGCTTGCCCGTCTTTCTTGCGCGGCTGCAGGATCATGTCGATGCGCGGTCGCGGCACCGAAACGTTGCTGCCCGTGGCACGGCCGGCGTTCACGATCTGGCGCTGGGTGTCGTAGACGATCTTCTCGCCCTCGAAGGTGTTGCCCTGCTGGATCACCTTGGCCTGATCGATCAGCACGATGCGCTCGTTGCTCGCGTAGTATTGGATGGTCAGGCCATAGGCCTTGACGATGTCCTTGTCGGCGGAAGGCTTTTGCTCGTAGTAGGCGGGTTTGCCCACCGAGGTGAAGACCTCGATCTCGCCGTTGGCGTCCTGGGTGATGGTCACGGTATCACCGGTGATCTTCAGGGTGCCCTGGGTGATCACCACGCCGCCGCGGTACACGGCCACGCCTTGCTTGTCGTCCAGTTCCGCGCTGTCCGCCTGAACGCGGATCGGCTGGTCGCGGTCGCTGGGCAGCGCCCAGGCGCAGGCGCTTCCGAGCGCGGCGCCCAGGCTGAGCAGTAGGGGGAAGGTTTTAACGAACCTCATGCTGGCCTCTTACGTTGGACAGCAGGTTGATCCTGCCGTCGTTCATGTACGCTTTCATTCCCTGTGCCGTGGTCACCCCGTTGGCGGCCTCGATTCTAACGGCTTGCTGGGTCTGCGCATATTCCTCGTCGGGGAATACGGTGACCCGGCTGCTGGTGATCACGGTCGGGCGGTTCTTGGCATCGGTGCGGGCGATGCGCACGTTGTCAATCAGCTCGACCTGCTTGCCCTCCGGGCCGACTTCGCCCTTGTCGCTACGCACGTGCCAGGGGTATTGGGTGCCGCGGTAGAGGTGCAGGTCCGGCTTGTCCACCAGGGTCACGTCGCTGGCCTTGAGGTGCTCCAGCTTGCTGGCGGTCATCTCGTAGCGCAGCTTGCCGTCTTCCTGGAACTGCTGGGTACTGGCGCCGACCACGTAGAAGTCGATGGCATTGGCGGCCTCGGCGGCGGCGCGGCGCTCCATGAAACTCTCGGGGCGGACGTTCCAGTAGCCGAGCGCACCGACCAGGGCGACCGCCAGCAGGCCTATCAGGTAATTGCGCAGTTTGCCGTTCATGGACTCAATCCTAGAGGTAAGCGGCCTGGGCGGCTTCCAGAGTGCCCTGGGCGCGCATTATCAATTCGCAGAATTCGCGCGCGGCGCCCTCGCCGCCACGGGCCTGGGTCACGCCGTGGGCGTGCTGACGGACGAAGCCGTCGGCGCTGGCCACGGCCATGCCGAGGCCGACACGGCGGATGACCGGCAGATCGGGCAGGTCGTCGCCCAGGTAGGCCACTTGATCGTAGCTCAGGCCCAGCTCGCCGAGCAGTTCGTCGAGCACGACCAGCTTGTCCTCGCGGCCCTGGTACAGGTGCTGGATGCCGAGATTCTGCGCGCGGCGCTCGACCACCGGAGTCTTGCGGCCGCTGATGATGGCGGTGCGCACCCCGGAATTGATCAGCATCTTGATGCCGTGGCCGTCCAGGGTATTGAAGGTCTTGAATTCACTGCCGTCGACGAGGAAGTACAGCTTGCCGTCGGTCAGCACGCCATCGACGTCGAAGATGGCCAGTTTCACGTCCTTGGCGCGTTGCAGCAGGTCGGCAGACATTTACATCACTCCGGCGCGCAGCAGGTCGTGCATGTTGAGGGCGCCAACCGGGCGGTCCTCGTCATCCACCACCACCAGCGCGTTGATCTTGTGGTCTTCCATGATCTTCAGGGCCTCGGCGGCGAGCATCTCGGCGCGGGCGGTCTTGCCGTGCAGGGTCATCACCTGATCGATGCTGGCGTCGCGCACATCGATGCCCTTGTCCAGGGTGCGGCGCAGGTCGCCGTCGGTGAAGATGCCGGCCAGCGTGCCGTCGGCCTCGACGATCACCGTCATGCCCAGGCCCTTGCGAGTCATCTCCAGCAGCGCCTCGCGCAACGAGGTGCCGCGCTGCACCAGCGGCAGGCGCGGGCCTTCGTGCATCACATTCTCCACCTTGAGCAGCAGGCGGCGACCCAGGGCGCCGCCTGGGTGAGAGAAGGCGAAGTCTTCGGCGGTGAAGCCGCGGGCTTCCAGCAGGGCGATGGCCAGGGCGTCGCCGAGTACCAGGGATGCGGTGGTGGAGGAGGTCGGGGCCAGGTTCAGCGGGCAGGCTTCCTGGGCGACGCGGGCGTCCAGATTGACCTCGGCAGCCTTGGCCAGCGGCGACTCGGGGTTGCCGGTCATGCTGATCATCTGGATGCCCAGGCGCTTGATCAGCGGTAGGAGGGTGACGATCTCGGCGGTGGAGCCCGAATTGGACAGGGCCAGCACCACGTCGTCCTTGGTGATCATGCCCATGTCGCCGTGACTGGCCTCGGCCGGATGGACGAAGAAGGCCGGGGTGCCGGTGCTGGCCAGCGTGGCGGCGATCTTGTTGCCGATATGACCGGACTTGCCCATGCCTACCACGACCACGCGGCCTTTGCAGGTCAGGATCATCTCGCAGGCGCGGACGAAATCGGCGTCGATGCGGCCGAGCAGGTCGCTCACGGCGGCGGCTTCGAGGCGGATGGTGCGCTGGGCGGACTGGATCAGGTCGCTGGTCTGGCTCATGAAAATGTCGTGGGCGGAAAAAGGGAGCGAGTATAACTGGAATGGCATCCGGGCTCACCTGCGTCGCTCCCGCTGCGTGACTTTTTGGACCAATTGTTATGAAAAGGTTGCAGCGGCTTGGGCGCCAATGCCCGCCGGTGCTATATTTCGCGCCCTGTTCGGCCTGACCGCGGGCGCCAGGTATCCCCGCTGCGGGATTCGGCGTCTGACCAGGAAGGTCGTGTAACAAGGAGTTGAGATGAGCGCCGAAAATGCCTACGCCGTCGAATTGAAGGGCCTGACCTTCAAGCGGGGTGTGCGCACTATCTTCGAGAATGTCGACATCCGCATTCCGCGCGGCAAGGTCACCGGCATCATGGGGCCGTCCGGCTGCGGCAAGACCACCCTGCTGCGGCTGATCGCCGCCCAGCTCAGGCCGCAAGGCGGCGAGGTATGGGTCAACGGGCAGAATCTGCCGAGCCTGTCGCGTGCCGAGCTGTTCGACATGCGCAAGCAATTCGGCGTGCTGTTCCAGAGCGGTGCGCTGTTCACCGATCTCGACGTGTTCGAGAACGTCGCCTTCCCGCTGCGGGTGCACACCAAGCTCTCCGACGAGATGATCCGCGACATCGTGCTGATGAAGCTGCAGGCCGTGGGCCTGCGGGGCGCCGTCGAGCTGATGCCGGACGAGCTGTCCGGGGGCATGAAGCGTCGCGTGGCGCTGGCGCGTGCCATCGCGCTCGATCCGCAGATCCTCATGTACGACGAGCCGTTCGTCGGCCAGGACCCCATCGCCATGGGTGTGCTGGTCCGCCTGATCCGCCTGCTCAATGACGCGCTCGGCCTGACCAGTATCGTGGTCTCCCACGATCTGGCGGAAACCGCCAGCATCGCCGACTACATCTATGTGGTGGGTGATGGCCAGGTACTGGGGCAGGGCACGCCGGCCGAGCTGAAGAATTCCGATAATCCGCGCATCCAGCAGTTCATGAAGGGCATTCCGGACGGTCCGGTGCCCTTCCACTATCCGGCGCCGGATTATCTCGACGATTTGCTGGGAGTGCGCTGATGCGTAGGAAATCCCTCGTGGAGCGCGTGCGCCTGCTCGGTCGCGCCGGTATCGACGTGGTTCAGGCCATGGGGCGCTCGACCCTCTTCCTGCTCAGCTCGCTGTTCGGGCGCAGCGGCCTGCGTAACGGCAGCCAGCTGCTGATTCGCCAGCTGTACTCGGTGGGCGTGCTGTCGCTGCCGATCATCGTGGTCGCCGGGCTGTTCATCGGCATGGTGCTGGCCCTGCAGGGTTACAACATCCTTACCAGCTATGGTTCGGAGCAGGCGGTGGGGCAGATGGTCGCCCTGACCCTGCTGCGCGAGCTCGGCCCGGTGGTGACCGGCCTGCTGTTCGCCGGCCGCGCAGGCTCGGCGCTGACCGCCGAAATCGGCAACATGAAGTCGACCGAGCAGCTGTCCAGCCTGGAAATGATCGGCGTCGACCCGCTCAAATACATCATCGCCCCGCGCCTGTGGGCCGGCTTCATCTCCATGCCCCTGCTGGCCGCCATCTTCAGCGTGGTCGGTATCTGGGGCGGCGCGATGGTCGCCGTCGACTGGCTGGGCGTCTACGAAGGCTCGTTCTGGTCGAACATGCAGAACAGCGTGCAATTCACCGAGGACGTGCTCAACGGCGTGGTCAAGAGCATGGTGTTCGCCTTCGTAGTGACCTGGATCGCCGTGTTCCAGGGCTATGACTGCGAGCCGACCTCGGAAGGGATCAGCCGCGCGACCACCAAGACCGTGGTCTATGGCTCCCTGGCCGTGCTCGGCCTCGACTTTATTCTGACCGCCCTGATGTTTGGAGATCTCTGATGCAAAGCCGCTCCCTGGAAATCGGCGTCGGCCTGTTCCTGCTGGCCGGATTGCTGGCGCTGCTGCTGCTCGCCCTGCGGGTCAGCGGTTTGTCGGCCGCCAGCTCGAGTGACACCTACCGGCTTTATGCGAACTTCGACAATATCGCCGGTCTTACCGTAAGGGCCAAGGTCACCATGGCCGGCGTGACCATCGGCAAGGTCACTGCCATCGACCTGGACCGCGACAGCTACACCGGCCGCGTGACCATGGAGGTCGAGAAGCGGGTGGACAACCTGCCGGCCGACTCCACGGCCTCGATCCTCACCGCCGGCCTGCTGGGCGAGAAGTACATCGGCATCAGCGTGGGCGGCGAAGAAGACCTGCTCAAGGATGGCAACACCATCCATGACACCCAGTCTTCGCTGGTGCTGGAGGATCTGATCGGCAAATTCCTGATGAACTCGGTGAATAAGGAAAGCAAATGAACATCGCCAACTCCCTGCGCCGCGGACTGCTGATTCTGCTGGCCTGCCTGCCGCTGGCGGCCATGGCCGCCCCGAGCGCCCACGACGTGGTGAAGAAGACCACCGACGAGTTGCTCGCCGACCTGGAGGCCAACCGCGCCACCTACAAGCAGAATCCTGAGGCGTTCTACGACACGCTGGAGCGCATCCTAGGCCCGGTGGTGGACAGCGAAGGCATTTCGCGCAGCATCATGACCGTCAAATACTCGCGCAAGGCCAGCGACGCGCAGATCAAGCGCTTCGAGGAGAACTTCAAGCGCGGCCTGATGCAGTTCTATGGCAACGCCCTACTCGAGTACGACAACCAGGACATCCGCGTGCTGCCGGCCAAGGCCGATGGCGACGACCGCGCCAGCGTCGGCATGGAGGTCAAGGACAGCAAGGGCACCCTCTATCCCGTGTCCTACACCATGGTGCGGATCGACGGTCAGTGGAAGCTGCGCAACGTGATCATCAACGGTATCAACGTCGGCAAGCTGTTCCGCGATCAGTTCGCCGATACCATGCAGCGCAATGGCGACGATCTGGACAAGACCATCGATGGCTGGGGTGCGGTGGTGGCCAAGGCCAAGGAAAGCGCCGACGGCCAGAAGGCAGGCGGTCAATGAGCAACGCCTCCATCCGCCAAGGTGCGGAGGGCGAATTGCTGCTCGGCGGCGTGCTCGACTATCGCAGCGGGCCGTCGCTGCGCGAGCAGGGTGGCGAGCTGATCCGCGCCAGCGCCGCGTCTGCGCTGGTGCTGGACTGTGCGGGCGTGGAGAAGTCCAGCAGCGTCGGTCTGTCGCTGCTGCTGGCATTCATGCGCGATGCCCGGGCCGCCGGCAAGTCGGTCGCGGTACGTGCACTGCCGGAAGACATGCAGGGCATCGCCCGGGTTTCCGGCCTGCACGAGCTGCTCGGCCTGCCGGCCTGAGTTCCGCACGCAGGCGGCTTCTCGCCCGGATTCACGGCTCGAGGTCGCTCGGGTCCTGATCGCGTCAAGGCCCTCCGTCTGCCGGGCTTCGCAGGCGGGGGGCTTTTTTGTATGATTGCCGACCCGCGAGCCCTGGCCCGCCCATGAATTCTTTTGTGCCGATCGAGGTTTGAGCATGCAGGCCGTAGAAGTTAAGAACCTCCTGGAGGCCAAGCTGCCCAACACCCGCGTCGAGGTAGAGGGCGAGGGCTGCAACTTTCAGCTGAACCTGATCAGCGACGAGCTGGCCGCCCTCAGCCCGGTCAAGCGCCAGCAACAGATTTACGCCCACCTCAACGAGTGGATCGCCAGTGGTGCCATCCACGCCGTGACCATGAAATTCTTCAGCCAGGCCGCCTGGGCCGAGCGTTCGTGAGCCCGAGATTCGAATGGACAAACTGATCATCACCGGCGGTATCCGCCTCGACGGCGAAATCCGCATTTCCGGCGCGAAGAACTCCGCGCTGCCGATTCTCGCCGCCACCCTGCTGGCCGACACCCCGGTCACCGTGTGCAACCTGCCGCACCTGCACGACATCACCACCATGATCGAGCTGTTCGGTCGCATGGGCGTGCAGCCGATCATCGACGAGAAACTGTCCGTCGAAGTCGACGCCAGCAGCATCAAGACCCTGGTCGCGCCCTATGAGCTGGTGAAGACCATGCGCGCCTCGATCCTGGTGCTCGGCCCGATGGTCGCGCGCTTCGGCGAGGCCGAAGTGGCCCTGCCCGGTGGCTGCGCCATCGGCTCGCGCCCGGTCGACCTGCACATCCGCGGCCTCGAAGCCATGGGCGCCGAGATCCTGGTGGAGGGTGGCTACATCAAGGCCAAGGCCCCGGCGGGCGGCCTGCGTGGCGCGCACTTCTTCTTCGATATCGTCAGCGTGACCGGTACCGAGAACATCATGATGGCCGCGTCCCTGGCCAAGGGTCGCACCGTGCTGGAAAACGCCGCGCGCGAGCCGGAGGTGGTCGATCTGGCCAACTTCCTCAACGCCATGGGCGCCAAGATCAGCGGCGCCGGCACCGACACCATCGTTATCGAGGGAGTCGAGCGCCTCGGTGGTGGTCGCTACAGCGTGATGCCCGACCGTATCGAGACCGGCACCTACCTGGTGGCCGCCGCCGCCACCGGTGGCCGTGTGAAGTTGAAGGACACCGATCCGACCATCCTCGAGGCCGTGCTGGCCAAGCTGCAGGAAGCTGGCGCCGAGATCAACATCGGCAAGGACTGGATCGAGCTGGACATGAAGGGCAAGCGTCCGAAGGCCGTCAACGTCCGCACCGCACCGTACCCGGCGTTCCCGACCGACATGCAGGCCCAGTTCATCTCTCTCAACGCCATCGCCGAGGGCACCGGCACCGTGATCGAGACGGTGTTCGAGAACCGCTTCATGCACGTCTACGAGATGAACCGCATGGGCGCTCAGATCCTGGTCGAGGGCAACACCGCCATCGTCACCGGCGTGCCGGCGCTCAAGGGCGCTCCGGTCATGGCAACCGACCTGCGTGCCTCCGCCAGCCTGGTGATCGCCGCGCTGGTGGCCGAGGGCGAGACCCTGATCGACCGCATCTACCACATCGACCGTGGTTACGAGTGCATCGAGGAAAAACTGCAGTTGCTCGGCGCCAAGATCCGCCGCGTGCCGGGCTAGTAAGGGCGTTTCATGCTGACCATCGCGCTGTCCAAGGGCCGCATCCTCGACGACACCCTGCCGCTGCTCGCCGCGGCAGGTATCGAGCCGACCGAGAATCCGGAAAAGAGCCGCAAACTGATCATCCCGACTACTCAGGATGACGTGCAGCTGCTGATCGTGCGCGCCACCGACGTGCCGACCTACGTCGAGCACGGCGCCGCCGACCTCGGCGTGGCCGGCAAGGACGTGCTGATGGAGTACGGCGGCCAGGGCCTGTACGAGCCGCTCGACCTGCAGATCGCCAACTGCAAGCTAATGACCGCCGGCAAGGTCGGCGCGCCGGAGCCGAAAGGCCGCCTGCGCGTCGCCACCAAGTTCGTCAATGTCGCCAAGCGTTACTACGCCGAGCAGGGGCGTCAGGTCGACGTGATCAAACTGTACGGCTCGATGGAGCTAGCCCCGCTGGTGGGTCTGGCCGACAAGATCATCGACGTGGTCGACACCGGCAACACGCTGCGTGCCAACGGCCTGGAGCCCCAGGAGCTGATCGCCCACATCAGCTCGCGACTGATCGTCAACAAGGCCTCGATGAAGATGCAGCATGGCCGCATCCAGGCGCTGATCGAGACCCTGCGTGGCGCCGTCGAGGCGCGACACCAAAGCTGATACCTCCAGTGCGGCCCTGCGCCGCACGCGCCTATCCGTGTCATAGCCAGAATTCTCAGGTGCCCGCGCGGAGCGGCTGGTACTCTACGGGCGCCTGAGCAATAGCCAATCAAGAGGCCCGCTATGACCGCTTCCGTTGCCATCCGCCGACTCAATGCCGCTGACCAGGATTTCGCTCGACACCTGGATCATCTGCTGAGCTGGGAAAGCGTTTCGGACGATGCGGTCAATCATCGCGTGCTGGAGATCATCGACGCCGTGCGTGCGCGTGGCGACGCCGCCGTGGTCGAGTACACCCAGCGCTTCGACGGCGTCGAGGCGCAGTCCATGGCCGAGCTGATCCTGCCGCGCGAGCGCCTGGAGCTGGCCCTGACCCGCATCAGCGCCGAGCAGCGCGCGGCGCTGGAGAAGGCCGCGGAACGCGTGCGTCTGTACCACGAGCGGCAGAAGCAGGATTCCTGGACCTACACCGAGGCCGACGGCACGGTGCTGGGGCAGAAGGTCACCCCTCTGGATCGCGCCGGCCTATACGTGCCGGGCGGTAAGGCCTCTTACCCGTCCTCGGTACTGATGAACGCCATCCCGGCCAAGGTCGCCGGCGTGCCGGAAGTGGTCATGGTGGTGCCGACCCCGCGTGGTGAGATCAACGAGATCGTCCTCGCCGCGGCCTGCGTGGCCGGGGTCGACCGCGTGTTCACCATCGGTGGTGCCCAGGCCGTGGCCGCGCTGGCCTACGGCACCGAGAGCGTGCCGCCGGTGGACAAGATCGTCGGCCCGGGCAACATCTATGTCGCCACGGCCAAGCGCCACGTGTTCGGCAAGGTCGGCATCGACATGATCGCCGGCCCGTCGGAGATCCTCGTGGTCTGCGATGGCCAGACCGACCCGGACTGGATCGCCATGGACCTGTTCTCCCAGGCCGAGCACGACGAGGACGCCCAGGCCATCCTGGTCAGCCCGGATGCCGCCTTCCTCGATCGCGTGGCCGAGAGCATCGCCAAGCTGCTGCCGACCCTGGAGCGCGAGAGCATCGCCCGCACCTCCATCGAGGGCCGCGGCGCGCTGATTCAGGTCGCCGACATGGCCCAGGCCATCGAGGTGGCCAACCGCATCGCGCCGGAACACCTGGAGCTGTCGGTGGAGAACCCCGAGCAGTACCTGCCGCAGATCCGCCATGCCGGTGCCATCTTCATGGGCCGCTACACCGCGGAGGCGCTGGGCGACTACTGCGCGGGACCGAACCACGTGCTGCCGACCTCCGGCACCGCGCGCTTCTCCTCGCCGCTGGGCGTGTATGACTTCCAGAAGCGCTCGTCGATCATCCACTGCTCGGCCGAGGGTGCGTCCGAGCTGGGCAAGGTCGCCTCCGTGCTGGCCCGTGGCGAGTCGCTGACCGCGCATGCGCGCAGCGCCGAGTACCGCATCAAGCCCTGATGGCTGCTTTGTAGGGTGGGCAACGCTTTGCGTGTCCACCGTTTTGTCCGGTGGAAAACGCTTCGCGGTTTTCCACCCTACGCAAACTGAATGAATTCGAGGAGAGAAGGGCAGATGAGCAAATTCTGGAGCCCCTTCGTCAAGGACCTGGTGCCCTACGTGCCGGGTGAGCAACCCAAGCTGGCCAAGCTGGTCAAGCTCAACACCAACGAGAACCCCTACGGTCCGTCGCCCAAGGCGGTTGCGGCCATGCAGGCCGAGCTGGGCGACAATCTGCGCCTGTACCCGGACCCGAACAGCGATCGCCTCAAGCAGGCGGTGGCCGCCTACTACGACGTGAGCACTGCCCAGGTGTTCGTCGGCAACGGCTCCGACGAGGTGCTGGCGCACGCCTTCCACGGGCTGTTCCAGCACGGCAGTGCGCTGCTGTTCCCGGACGTCACCTACAGCTTCTATCCGGTCTACTGCGGTCTGTACGGCGTGCCCTACGAGGCTCTGGCGCTGGACGAGCAGTTCCAGATCCGCGTGGAAGACTACGCGCGGCCCAACGGCGGGATCATCTTCCCCAACCCCAACGCGCCGACCGGCTGCCTGTTGCCGCTGGAGGCCGTCGAACGCCTGCTGCAGGGCAGCCCGGACAGCGTGGTGGTGGTGGACGAGGCCTACATCGACTTCGGTGGCGAGACGGCGATCAAGCTGGTCGACCGCTATCCGAACCTGCTGGTGACCCAGACCCTGTCGAAGTCGCGCTCGCTGGCCGGTCTGCGGGTCGGCATCGCGGTCGGTCATCCGGACCTGATCGAGGCGCTGGAGCGGGTCAAGAACAGCTTCAACTCCTATCCGCTGGACCGCATGGCCATCGTCGGTGCGGCGGCGGCGTTCGAGGACGAGGTGTACTTCCGCGAGACCTGCCAGAAGGTCATCGACAGCCGCGAGCAACTGGTCGCAGAGCTCGAGGGCCGGGGCTTCGAGGTGCTGCCCTCGGCGGCCAACTTCGTCTTTGCCCGCCACCCGCAGAAGGATGCCGGCGAGCTGGCCGCGGCCCTGCGCGAGCACGGGGTGATCGTGCGGCACTTCAAGCAGGCGCGCATCGCCCAGTTCCTGCGCATCACCATCGGCAACCCGGAACAGAACCAGGCGTTGCTCGACGCACTCGGCCAGGTTCTCTGAGCCGAAACGAAAAAGGCGCCCCGCGGGGCGCCTTTTTTCATGGCTGCTGAGGCTGTGGCTTCACCTCGACCGGCGGGCGTACGCCGATCTCGGCGGTCAGCTTCATGACCTTGCCGTTGCGCAGCACTTCGATCGTTAGCTGGTCGCCCGGCTGGGCGCGTGCCACCTGGTTCATCGAGCGGCGGCCGTCCACCGCCGCCTCGTCGCCGATCCTGAGGATCAGGTCGCCCGGCTGCAGCCCGGCCTTCTGCGCCGGACCGCCGCGGTACAGGCCGGCGACCAGGATGCCGGCACGACCCTGCAGGCCGAAGGACTCGGCCAGCTCCGGGGTCAGCGGCTGCACCTCGATGCCCAGCCAGCCGCGAATCACCTGGCCGCGCTCGATGATCGCCTTCATCACCTCGCGGGCCAGCTTGACCGGAATGGCGAAGCCGATGCCCTGCGAGCCACCGGACTTGGAGAAGATCGCCGTGTTGATACCGATCAGGTTGCCGTGGGCGTCCACCAGCGCACCGCCGGAATTGCCCGGGTTGATCGCCGCGTCGGTCTGGATGAAGTCCTCGTAGGTGTTCAGGCCCAGCTGGTTGCGGCCGGTGGCGCTGATGATGCCCATGGTCACCGTCTGGCCGACGCCGAAAGGGTTGCCGATGGCCAGGGTGACGTCGCCGATCTGGATCTGGTCGGAGCGGCCGAGGGTGATCGCCGGCAGGTTCTCCAGGTCGATCTTGAGCACCGCGAGATCGGTCTCCGGGTCGCTGCCGATCAGCCGGGCCAGGGTCTCGCGGCCGTCCTTGAGCGCCACCACGATCTGGTCGGCGTCGCTGACCACGTGATTGTTGGTCAGCAGGTAGCCCTCGCGGCTCATGATAACCGCCGACCCCAGGCTCGATTCCATGCGCCGCTGCTTGGGCAGGTTGTCGCCGAAGAAGCGGCGGAACACCGGGTCTTCCAGTAGCGGGTGGCCGGACTTGCTCGCCACTTTGGTGGTGTACAGGTTGGCCACCGCCGGCGCGGCGCGGCTCACGGCGTCGGCGTAGGACACCGGGCCTTCCTGGGCGATGCCGTAGCGCGGCGCCTGCTGCAGGTGCACCTCGTTGCCGGGCAGGCCGACCCACTGGGGATAGCGCTGGATCAGCAGCAGTGCCAGCAAAAGACCGACGACCAGGGGCCAGCCGAGAAAGCGCAGGGCCTTGAGCATTGCAGAGAAATCCTGAGGTTGCGGGGGCCGGAGTCGGCCCTTAAGGTGGCGGCATTATAGAGGCGTCGCCGTCCCGAAGGGCAGCGCCGGCAACAGCTTGACGAGGATTTTTCATGGCCATCGCCCTGACCACCCTGGTGGATGAAGCCGACCGTTTTCTCAGTGCCGCGCGCATCTCCGACTACTGCCCCAACGGTCTGCAGGTCGAGGGACGGCCGCAGGTGCGGCGCATCGTCAGCGGCGTGACTGCCAGCCAGGCGCTGCTCGATGCCGCGGTAGAGGCCGAGGCCGACGTGGTGCTGGTGCATCACGGCTATTTCTGGAAGGGCGAGGACGCCCGCATCACCGGCATGAAGCGCCGCCGCCTGCAGACCCTGCTGGGCAACGACATCAGCCTGCTGGCCTACCATCTGCCGCTGGACGTGCACCCGGAGGTGGGCAACAACGTCCAGCTGGCGCGCCAGCTCGACATCACCGTGGAAGGCCCGCTCGACCCGAACAACCCCAAAGTGGTCGGCCTGCTCGGCTCGCTGGCCGAGCCCGTGAGCGCGCGCGATTTCGCCCGCCGCGTGCAGGAGGTGCTGGGCCGCGAGCCGCTGCTGGTGGAGGGGCAGGGCATGGTGCGCAAGGTCGGCTGGTGCACCGGCGGCGGCCAGGGTTACATCGACACTGCCATCGCCGCCGGGGTGGACCTGTTCCTCACCGGCGAGGCCTCCGAGCAGACCTTCCACAGTGCGCGCGAGAATGGCGTGAGCTTCATCGCCGCCGGCCATCACGCCACCGAGCGCTATGGCGTGCAGGCGCTGGGCGATTACCTGGCGCGGCGCTTCGCCGTTGAGCACCTGTTCATCGATTGCCCGAACCCGGTTTGACGCGGTGGTAGAGCCGAGACGGGCTGGTGCGTTTTGGCGAGGCCACCGCCGCCGGTACGGCGAATCGGAGTAGGTGAATCGGCCCGAACGGCACTGATTTTCGGGCATAAAACTAGATCGTTTCGTTCTAACCGGGCGCCTCAATAGAAGGAGGTGCTGTGCTAGAGTGCGCGCTCGTCCACGGCCCGCCGGCCGTCCACACCTGACCTGTGATAAGCCATGCTCGACAAACTGACGCACCTGAAACAGCTCGAGGCAGAAAGCATCCACATCATTCGTGAGGTGGCCGCCGAGTTCGACAACCCGGTGATGCTGTACTCCATCGGCAAAGATTCCGCGGTGATGCTGCACCTCGCCCGCAAGGCCTTCTTCCCCGGCAAGCTGCCGTTCCCGGTGCTGCATGTCGACACCCGCTGGAAGTTCCAGGACATGTACCGCTTCCGCGAGAAGATGGTCGGCGAGTACGGCCTGGACCTGCTCACCCACATCAACCCCGATGGCGTGGCGCAGGACATGAATCCCTTCACCTACGGCAGTGCCAAGCACACCGACGTGATGAAGACCGAGGGCCTCAAGCAGGCGCTGGACAAGTACGGTTTCGACGCCGCCTTCGGCGGGGCCCGTCGCGACGAGGAGAAGTCCCGCGCCAAGGAGCGCGTCTACTCCTTCCGCGACAGCAAGCACCGCTGGGACCCGAAGAACCAGCGCCCCGAGCTGTGGAACGTGTACAACGGCAAGGTCAAGAAGGGCGAGTCGATCCGCGTGTTCCCGCTGTCCAACTGGACCGAGCTGGACATCTGGCAGTACATCTACCTGGAGCAGATCCCGATCGTGCCGCTGTACTTCGCCGCCGAGCGCGAAGTGATCGAAATGAACGGCGCGCTGATCATGATCGACGACGAGCGCATCCTCGAGCACCTGACCCCCGAGCAGAAGGCCAGCATCACCAAGAAGATGGTGCGCTTCCGTACCCTCGGCTGCTACCCGCTGACCGGCGCGGTGGAGTCCACCGCGACCACGCTGCCGGAAATCATCCAGGAAATGCTCCTGACCAAGACCAGCGAACGCCAGGGTCGGGTCATCGACCACGACCAGGCCGGTTCGATGGAAGAAAAGAAACGTCAGGGCTACTTCTAAGGTTCTCGCACCATGTCGCATCAATCCGATCTGATCAGCGAGGACATCCTCGCCTACCTGGCCCAGCACGAGCGCAAGGAACTGCTGCGCTTCCTCACCTGCGGCAACGTCGACGACGGCAAGAGCACCCTGATCGGGCGCCTGCTGCACGACTCCAAGATGATCTACGAAGACCACCTGGAGGCCATCACCAAGGACTCCAAGAAGGTCGGCACCACCGGTGACGACGTCGACCTGGCGTTGCTGGTGGACGGCCTGCAGGCCGAGCGCGAGCAGGGCATCACCATCGACGTGGCCTACCGCTACTTCTCGACCGCCAAGCGCAAGTTCATCATCGCCGACACCCCCGGCCACGAGCAGTACACCCGCAACATGGCCACCGGTGCGTCCACCTGCGACCTGGCCATCATCCTGATCGACGCCCGCTACGGCGTGCAGACCCAGACCAAGCGCCACAGCTTCATCGCCTCGCTGCTGGGCATCAAGCACATCGTCGTCGCCATCAACAAGATGGACCTCAAGGACTTCGACCAGGGCGTGTTCGAGCAGATCAAGGCCGACTACCTGGCCTTCGCCGAGAAGATCAAGCTGAACGCCAGCTCGCTGCACTTCGTGCCCATGTCGGCGCTGAAGGGCGACAACGTGGTCAACAAGTCCGAGCGCTCGCCCTGGTATACCGGCCAGTCGCTGATGGAGATTCTCGAGACCGTCGAGATCGCCGCCGACCGCAACCTCGACGACATGCGCTTCCCGGTGCAGTACGTCAACCGCCCGAACCTGAACTTCCGCGGCTTCGCCGGCACCCTGGCCAGCGGCGTGGTGCGCAAGGGTGATGCGGTGCTGGCACTGCCGTCCGGCAAGGGCAGCAAGGTCAAGTCCATCGTCACCTTCGAGGGCGAGCTGGAGCAGGCCGGCCCGGGCCAGGCCATCACCCTGACCCTGGAAGACGAGATCGACGTTTCCCGCGGCGACATGCTGGTGCATGCCGACAACCGCCCGCAGGTCACCGACGGCTTCGAGGCGATGCTGGTGTGGATGGCCGAGGAGCCGATGCTCCCGGGCAAGAAGTACGACATCAAGCGCGCCACCAGCTACGTGCCGGGCTCGATCCCGAGCATCGTCCACAAGGTCGACGTCAACACCCTGGAAGAGGCCGCCGCCAGCAGCCTGCAGCTGAACGAGATCGCCAGGGTCAAGGTTGCCCTCGACGCACCCATCGCCCTCGACGGCTACGGGCAGAACCGCACCACCGGCGCCTTCATCGTCATCGACCGCCTGACCAATGGCACCGTCGGCGCCGGCATGATCATCGCCGCGCCGCAGTCGGGTGGTGGTCATCGCGACACCGTCGGCCACGTCAGCAGCGACGAGCGCGCCGCGCGCTTCGGTCAGCAGCCTGCCACCGTGCTGTTCAGCGGCCTGTCCGGCGCCGGCAAGAGCACCCTGGCCTATGCCGTGGAGCGCAAGCTGTTCGACATGGGCCGTGCCGTGTACGTGCTGGATGGCCAAAACCTGCGCCACGACCTGAACAAGGGCCTGCCGCAGGACCGCGCCGGTCGTACCGAGAACTGGCGCCGCGCCGCCCACGTTGCCCGTCAGTTCAACGAGGCAGGCCTGCTGACCCTTGCCGCCTTCGTCGCCCCGGATGCCGAGGGCCGCGAGCAGGCCAAGGCGCTGATCGGTGCCGATCGCCTGATCACCGTGTATGTCCAGGCTTCGCCGGCGGCCTGCCGCGAGCGCGATCCCCAGGGCCTGTATGCCGCCGGTGGCGACAACATCCCGGGCGAGTCCTTCCCCTACGACGTACCGCTGAACGCCGATCTGGTGATCGACACCCAGTCTGTGCCGGTGGAGGAGGGCGTCAAGCAGGTGCTCGATCTGCTGCGTGCCCGCGGCGCGATCTGATCGGAGCGCTCACGGAAAGCCCCGCCTGATGCGGGGCTTTTTCTTTTCCGCAGGCCCGCACGCCGCACTCTTCCACGCGTAGGGCGCGCCGTGCGCACCAAGGCGTTTTGCTCATGGCTTCGCGTGCTGCGTCAGAATCTGAACGCGCACGAAACCGCTCGGTGCAGGCGTACTCGTTTTAGGGCTCAAACGCGGTCCGGTTTTCGCCAATACATGCGGCGCCCCCTGCGTTGAGTGTGTCTCCGTCAGACGGCACATAAATCCCGGCCAAGAAAAAGCCCCGCATCGGCGGGGCTTCTCGTTCGGGCGCTAATCAGCGCTTGAGGCCGAAGGTCTCGTCCAGGGTGCCGGGGGAGTCCGGCTCCTTCGGCGCGTAGTCCTTGGGCGCCTCGTTGCTCCTCGGCGGAGTCAGGCGTTCGCGCGGGGCCTTGCCGTCTTCGGTATGAAGTGCGGCGAGCAGGCGCTGGCGGGTCAGTTCGTCGGCGGCCAGGCGGTTGGCGCCCTGGGACAGATGCTCCTGCACGTCCTGGTAGCTCTGGGTCAGCTTCTTCACCAGGCTGGCGGTGGTGTTGAAGTGGGTCACCACTTCGCTCTGGTAGCTGTCGAAGCGCTGCTGCATTTCGTCCAGCTGGCGCTGGGTGCGGTTGGGGGCTGCGTTGGGTAGCAGGCGCGCCGCCAGGAAGCCGATGGCGACGCCGACCAGCAACGCGAGGGCGGGCAGCAGCCAGGGGGTGAGCGATTGTTCCACGAGTCCTTCCTCTGAAAGCGGCTTTGTTTTACGGTAGCGGCTCTCGCCGGCGCTGTATACCGCGGCTTAGCCTGTTGTGCGATGTGCCTAACCAAGACGTGTCGACCCTGCCCCGGGTCACGGAGTTCCTGCTGTTGATCCGCGAAAATCCCCTCTCCATCGACGGCCCGTGCGGCCCGCTCGAGGCCCTGCTGTGTGAAGTGCCGGACGCCCGCGGCGTCGCCCTGATCTGCCATCCCAACCCTGTGCGGGGCGGCACCATGCTCAACAAGGTGGTCTCCACCCTACAGCGTGCGGTGCGCGACATGGGCTACCACACCCTGCGCTTCAACTACCGCGGCGTCGGCGCCAGCGCCGGCAGCCACGACATGGGCACGGGCGAGGTGGACGACGCCGAGACGGTGGCGCACTGGTTGCGCGAAAAGTACCCCCAGTTGCCGCTGAGCCTGCTCGGCTTCTCCTTCGGCGGCTTCGTCGCCGCAGCCCTGGGCGGGCGCCTGGAGGATCAAGGTGTCGCCATTCCCAGGCTGTTCATGGTCGCGCCGGCGGTGCATCGCCTGCTGGCGCCCGAGCACCTGCCGCAGGGGGGCGAACTGGTGGTGGTGCAGCCTGAGCAGGACGAGGTGGTGGAGCCCGAGTCGGTCTACGCCTGGTCCGCCGCGCTATCCCGTGCCCACGAACTGCTGAAGGTGGCAGAATGCGGCCACTTTTTTCACGGCAAGCTGCCCGAGCTGAAAGAGCTGGTCCAGCCCCGTCTCCAATAAGTTGAAGCGAACAGCCAGATGACCACCCGTATCCTCACCGGTATCACCACCACCGGCACCCCGCACCTGGGCAATTACGCCGGTGCGATCCGCCCGGCCATCGTCGCCAGCCGCGCCGCCGACGCCGATTCCTTCTATTTCCTCGCCGACTACCACGCGCTGATCAAGTGCGACGACCCGGCGCGTATCCAGCGTTCTCGCCTGGAGATCGCCGCCACCTGGCTGGCGCTGGGGCTGGATACCGACAAGGCGACCTTCTACCGCCAGTCCGACATCCCCGAGATTCCCGAACTGTGCTGGCTGCTCACCTGCGTCGCCGGCAAGGGCCTGCTCAACCGCGCGCATGCCTACAAGGCCTCGGTGGACAAGAACGTCGAGCAGGGCGAAGACCCGGACGCCGGCGTGACCATGGGCCTGTTCAGCTACCCGGTGCTGATGGCGGCGGACATCCTGATGTTCAACGCGCACAAGGTGCCGGTCGGCCGCGACCAGATCCAGCACGTGGAGATGGCGCGCGATATCGGTCAGCGCTTCAACCACCTCTTCGGTGCAGGCAAGGAGCTATTCACCCTGCCCGAAGCGGTGATCGAGGAAGAAGTGGCAACCCTGCCTGGCCTCGACGGCCGCAAGATGAGCAAGAGCTACGACAACACCATCCCGCTGTTCGGCAGTGCCAAGCAGCTGAAGGAGGCGATCGCGCGCATCGTCACCGACTCCAAACTGCCGGGCGAGCCGAAGGACGCCGACGGCTCGCACCTGTTCACCCTGTACCAGGCCTTTGCCACCCAAGCCCAGCAGGCGGAGTTCCGTGCCGAGCTGGAAGGCGGCCTGGCCTGGGGCGAGGCGAAGAATCGGCTGTACCAACTGCTGGAAAACGAACTGGGCGAGGCCCGCGAGCGTTACAACGCGCTGATCGCCAAGCCGGCCGACCTGGAAGATATCCTCCTGGCTGGCGCGGCTAAGGCGCGCAAGATCGCCACGCCGTTCCTCGGCGAGCTGCGCGAGGCCGTGGGCCTGCGCTCTTTCCGCGAGCAGGTGCAGAGCGCCTCCGGCGAGAAGAAAAAGGCGGCCAAGAGCGCGCGCTTCGTCAGCTTCCGCGACGACGACGGCAGCTTCCGCTTCCGCCTGTTGGACGCCGCCGGCGAGCAGCTGCTGCTGTCGAAATCCTTTGCCGACGGCAAGGCCGCCGGCCAGGCCAGCAAGCGCCTGCAGTCCGGCGAGACGCTGGATGTGCGCGCCGAGGGCCAGGCCTTCTCCGTGTGGCTGGATGGCGAATCGGTCGGCAATAGTCCGGCCTTTGCCGACGCCGCCGCTCTGGATGTCGCCATTGCCCGCCTGCGCGAGGCGCTCGCCCCGCAGGAATGACGCGCACGGCGTGATTGCCAAGCAACGGGGCCGTCGCTAAAGTGACCGCCCCGTTTTTGTTACCGAAGTTCCCAGAATGACCCCTCTTGAGCGCTATCAGGCCGATCTGAAGCGGCCGGACTTCTTTTACGACGCCGCGCAGGAAAATGCCGTGCGCCACCTGCAGCGGCTCTACGACGATCTCGTCAGCGAGTCGCAGTCGTCCTCCGGCCTGCTCGGCAAATTGTTCGGCAAGAAGCGCCAGGCCCCGGTCAGAGGCCTCTACTTCTGGGGCGGTGTCGGCCGTGGCAAGACCTATCTGGTCGACACCTTCTTCGACGCGCTGCCCTTCGAACAGAAGATGCGCACCCACTTCCACCGCTTCATGAAGCGCGTCCACGAGGAGATGAAGACCCTCAAGGGCGAGAAGAACCCGCTGACCATCATCGGCAAGCGCTTCGCCGACGAGGCGCGGGTGATCTGCTTCGACGAGTTCTTCGTCAGCGACATCACCGACGCCATGATCCTCGCCACCCTGCTGGAAGAGCTGTTCAAGAACGGTGTGAGCCTGGTGGCCACCTCCAACATCGTGCCGGACGGCCTGTACAAGGACGGTCTGCAGCGTGCGCGCTTCCTGCCGGCGATCGCCCTGCTCAAGGAGCACACCGAGATCGTCAACGTCGACAGCGGCGTGGACTACCGCCTGCGCGCGCTGGAGCAGGCCGAGCTGTTCCACTTCCCACTGGGCCCGGCGGCCGAGGAGAGCCTGCAGAAGAGCTTCCGCAGCCTGTTGCCGGACTGCCAGCACATGGTGGAGAACGAGGCGCTGACCATCGAGAACCGCACGATCAACGCGGTGCGGGTCTGCGAAGACGTGGCCTGGTTCGAGTTCCGCGAACTGTGCGACGGCCCCCGCAGCCAGAACGACTACATCGAGCTGGGCAAGCTGTTCCATGCGGTGATCCTGGCCAACGTCGAGCAGATGAGCGTGGCCAAGGACGACATGGCGCGGCGCTTCATCAACCTGGTGGACGAGTTCTACGACCGCAACGTCAAGCTGATCATCTCCGCCGAGGTGGAGCTGAAGGACCTGTACAGCGGCGGTCGCCTGAACTTCGAGTTCCAGCGCACCCTGAGCCGCCTGCTGGAGATGCAGTCGCACGAGTTCCTGTCGCGCCCGCACCGGCCCTGACCGGCTGAGGCTGGAAAGAAAAAGGGCTGCCCACGGGCAGCCCTTTTTGCGTTTAGGCGGTTTGTGATCGGGCGACCTGCGGTCAGGCGCTTTCCTTGTGCTGGAACTGGCGGCGGTACTGGTTCGGCGACAGCCCGGCGTGCTGGCGGAACAGGCGGGCGAAGAAGCTGGCGTCGTCGTAGCCCACTTCGTAGCTGATGGTCTTGATGCTCTTGCGGGTGGCCGACAGCAGACCCTTGGCCGTCTCGATGCGCAAACGCTGCAGGTAGTGCAGCGGCTTGTCGCCGGTTGCGCTTTGGAATCTCCGCATAAAGTTGCGGATGCTCATGCCGTGCTGGCGCGCCACGTCCTCGATACGGAATTTCTCGGCGAAGTGTTCCTCCAGCCACTGCTGCACCTGGAGGATGGCCACGTCCTGGTGCAGTTTCTGGCCGCCGAAACCGATGCGGCCCGGGCTGTAGCTCCGCTGGGTCTCGTAGAGGATGTCGCGGGCCACGCCCTGGGCGATGCCGGCGCCGCAGTAGCGCTCGATCAGGTAGATATAGAGATCGCAGGCCGAGGTGACGCCGCCGGCGCAGTACAGGTTGTCGGCATCCGACAGGTGCTTGTCCTGGTTCAGCAGGACCTGGGGAAAGCGCTCGGCGAATTCGCGGAAAAAGCGCCAGTAGGTAGTCGCCTCCTTGCCGTCGAGCAGGCCGGCCTGGGCCATCCAGAACACCCCGGTGGCCTCGCCGCAGATGGCGCTGCCGGCGGCATGCCGCTCGCGCAGCCAGGGCAACACTTCGGGGCAGCGCTGGCAGAGTACGTCGAAGTCGCCCCAGAAGGCCGGCAGGATGATCACCTCGGCCTCGCCCAGGCGGCCGTCCACCGGGATCACCGCCTCGCTGAAGCTGGTCACCGCCTGGCCATCCGGGCTGACCACGCGGATCTGGAAGGCCGAAGCCGTGCCCAGTCCCTGTTGCTTGCCATGGCGCAGCCCGGCCATGTGAAAGAAGTCCCGGGCCTGCATCAGGGTGGCGGCGAAGACGCCATCGGTGGCGAGCAGGGCGATGCGTGTGGGCGACATGTCTATTGTTCTTATGTGGTTAAACGGTCATCGTCTGGCTGGATCGTCTTATTTTTTGTCGCAAGTGTCCAGTGTCGATGGCGCGGGCGCTGACCTAGAGTGGGGCCACCCAACGATCACTCAGAAGCAGGTGTAACAATGATTCCAAGAACCCTGTTCAGCTCCGAGCACGAGCTGTTCCGCGAGTCCGTGCGCAAGTTCTTCGAGCAGGAGGCGGTGCCCTTCCATGCCCAGTGGGAGAAGGACGGTCACATCGACCGCGCCCTGTGGAACAAGGCCGGCGAGGCCGGCATGCTCTGTTCGCACCTGCCCGAGGAGTACGGCGGCATGGGCGCCGACTTCCTCTACAGCGCCGTGGTCATCGAGGAGCAGTCGCGCCTGGGCCTGTCCGGCGTCGGCTTCTCGCTGCACTCGGACATCGTCGCGCCCTACATCCTCCACTACGGCTCGGAGGAGCAGAAGCTGCACTACCTGCCCAAGCTGGTGAGCGGCGAGATGGTCACCGCCATCGCCATGACCGAACCGGGCACCGGCTCCGACCTGCAGGGCGTGAAGACCACCGCCGTGCTGGATGGCGACGAGTACGTGATCAACGGCTCGAAGACCTTCATCACCAACGGCTGGCTGGCCGACCTGGTGATCGTCGTGGCCAAGACCGACCCGAAGGCCGGCGCCAAGGGCATCAGCCTGTTCCTGGTGGAGGCCGACACCCCGGGCTTCTCCAAGGGCAAGCGTCTGGAGAAGGTCGGCATGAAGGCTCAGGACACTTCCGAGCTGTTCTTCCAGGACGTGCGCATTCCCAAGGCCAACCTGCTCGGCAAGGAAGGCCTGGGCTTCGTCTACCTGATGCAGGAGCTGCCACAGGAGCGCCTGACCGTGGGCGTCGGCGCGATCGCCTCGGCCGAGGCGGCGCTGCAGTGGACCCTGGACTACACCCGCGACCGCAAGGCCTTTGGCCGTCCGGTGGCGGACTTCCAGAACACCCGTTTCAAGCTGGCCGAGATGGCCACCGAGATCCAGGTCGGTCGCGTCTTCGTCGACCGCTGCCTGGAGCTGCACCTGAACAGGAAACTCGATGTGCCGACCGCGGCGATGCTCAAGTACTGGGGCACCGACCTGCAGTGCAAGGTGATCGACGAGTGCGTGCAGCTGCACGGCGGCTACGGCTACATGTGGGAGTATCCGATCGCCCGCGCCTGGGCCGACTCGCGGGTGCAGCGCATCTACGCCGGCACCAACGAGATCATGAAGGAAATCATCTCGCGGGCGCTGTGAGCCCGCCCGGTTCGCCTGCGGTCGCCGCGGGCGAACCCGCCTCCTGCTTCGCCGGTCTACCGGTCCTGAGTCCGGACCGGAGCCCGCGATGTCCACTTCGCCTTTCACCGACTGGGACGGCACTGCGCAACAGGCGCGTGTGCTGCAGAGCACGCTGGCCCAGCGGGTGGTGTTGCGCGATGACTTCGTCACGCCGCGCCTGATCGCCGGGGTCGACGTCGGTTTCGAAGAGCAGGGCACCATCACCCTGGCCGCCGCCGTGCTGCTCGACGCGAACAGCCTGCAGCCCGTGGCCCACAGCGTGGCGCGCATCCCCACCAGCATGCCGTATGTCCCGGGACTGCTGTCCTTTCGTGAGCTGCCGGCGGTGCTCCAGGCGCTGCGTGAATTGCCACACGCGCCCGATCTGATCTACTGCGACGGCCTGGGCATCGCCCACCCGCGTCGGCTCGGCATTGCCGCGCACCTGGGCGTGGTGACCGGCCTGCCGACCATCGGCGTGGCCAAGAAGATCCTCGTCGGCAAGCACGAGGAGCTGGCGCCGACCAAGGGCGCACGCGTGCCGCTGGTGCATGCCGGCGAACAGGTCGGCTGGATGCTACGCAGCAAGGACAGGGTCAAGCCGCTGGTCGTCTCGCCCGGGCACCGGGTGAGTCTGGCCAGCGCCGTCGAGCTGGTGCTGGCGTGCTGTCGCGGTTATCGCCTGCCCGAACCGACCCGGCTGGCGGATCGGCTGGCGTCGCGGCGCGGCGAGATGCCGGCGCTCATGAGCGCGCCGGATCTGTTCGGCTGAGCCTCAGGGTGCGGGGTTGGGCTGCTCGCGGTGGATGGCCTCAATCGCGGCCAGCAGTTCCTCGCTCATCTCCAGCTCCAGGCTGGCGAGGTTGCTGTCCAACTGCTCCAGGCTAGTGGCGCCAATGATGTTGCTGGTGACGAAGGGCTGGCGGGTGACGAAGGCCAGGGCCATCTGCGCCGGGTCCAGGCCGTGCTCGCGCGCCAGGCGCACGTAGCGGTCGCAGGCCGCCAGGGATTGCGGGTTGGTGTAGCGCGAGAAGCGGCTGAACAGGGTGATGCGAGCGTTGGCCGGGCGGGCGCCGTTCTCGTATTTGCCGGAGAGCATGCCGAAGGCCAGCGGCGAGTACGCCAGCAGGCCGCACTGTTCGCGCATCACCACCTCGGCCAAGCCCACCTCGAAACTGCGGTTGAGCAGGTTGTAGGGGTTCTGGATCGATACCGCACGCGGCAGGCCCAAGCTGTCGGCCAGCTGCAGGAATTTCATGGTGCCCCAGGCCGTCTCGTTGGACAGGCCGATGTGGCGGATTTTGCCGGCCTTGACCTGCTCGCCGAGGGCCTCGAGGGTCTCCTGCAGCGGGGTGAAGTCCTTTTCCTGGTGACGGTAGCCGAGCTGGCCGAAGAAGTTGGTGCTGCGCTCCGGCCAGTGCAGCTGGTAGAGGTCGATCCAGTCGGTCTGCAGGCGCTTCAGGCTCTCGTCCAGCGCCGCGACGATGTGCTGGCGGTTGTGCTTCAGCTGGCCGTCGCGGATGTGGCTGATGCCGTTGCCGGGGCCGGCGACCTTGCTTGCCAGGATCCAGTCGGCGCGGTTGCCGCGGGCCTTGAAATAGTTGCCGACGATACGCTCGGTGGCGCCATAGGTCTCGGCGCGCGGCGGTACCGGGTACATCTCGGCGGTGTCGAGGAAGTTGATGCCGGCGGCGCGAGCACGGTCGATCTGGGCGAAACCCTCGGCCTCGCTGTTCTGCTCGCCCCAGGTCATGCTGCCCAGGCAGAGGGCGCTGACGCTGATGTCGCTGCGCCCCAGTTGACGGTATTCCATGTTCGCTCCTCGTGCTGACTGAGCGGGGCATGATAAAGCAGGTTGCGTTTTTCGCCGCAATCGGCATAATTCCGCGGCTTTCTCGGCGGGGATGCCTAGCCTGCTGGGAAAGAAGGTGGGGATGCCTAGCCCACCGAAACCCCCGCCGTAGCGGACGCGCTGACCCGAGCCCCCGACAGCGTCTGTTTCCGGCTGCCTTGACCTTGTCAAAGCGAGCACCATTCAGTAAGATCCGCCGTCTTATTTTCAGGGCGGCCCCTGAGGCTATAGCGAATGAAGACTTTTACTGCAAAACCGGAAACCGTTAAGCGCGACTGGTACGTCGTCGACGCTGCCGGCCAGACCCTGGGTCGTCTGGCTACCGAAATCGCCAGCCGTCTGCGCGGCAAGCACAAGCCGGAATACACCCCGCACGTTGACACCGGCGACTACATCGTCGTTATCAACGCCGAGCAGGTGCGTGTCACCGGCGCCAAGACCAGCGACAAGATGTACTACTCGCACTCCGGCTTCCCGGGTGGCATCAAGGAAATCAGCTTCGAGAAGCTGATCGCCAAGGCCCCCGAGCGCGTGATCGAGACCGCGGTCAAGGGCATGCTGCCGAAGAACCCGCTGGGTCGCGACATGTATCGCAAGCTGAAGGTGTACAAGGGTGCCAACCACCCGCACGCCGCTCAGCAGCCCCAAGAACTGAAGATTTAACGGAATAGTTCACTATGTCGGCGACTCAAAACTACGGCACTGGCCGTCGCAAGACCGCAACCGCGCGCGTATTCCTGCGCCCGGGCACTGGCAAGATCTCCATCAACAACCGCAGCCTGGATAACTTCTTCGGCCGCGAGACCGCTCGCATGGTCGTGCGTCAGCCGCTGGAGCTGACCGAGACCACCGAGAAGTTCGACATCTACGTCACCGTTCTCGGTGGTGGTGTCAGCGGTCAGGCTGGTGCCATCCGTCACGGCATCACCCGCGCTCTGATCGAGTACGACGAGAGCCTGCGCAGCCCGCTGCGTAAAGCCGGCTACGTCACTCGTGACGCCCGCGAAGTCGAGCGTAAGAAAGTGGGTCTGCGCAAAGCGCGTAAGCGTCCGCAGTACTCCAAGCGTTAATTCGCTGCTACGTTCAAAGACGCCCAGTTCCTGCCGGAGCTGGGCGTTTTTTATTGCCTTCGATTTTCTCTGCGACAACCTGTCGCATTGGTGGAAGGCCCGATCTGCAAGGGCTGCGACCATTTTGTATCGGGTAATTACCTTGTCAGAAAAGGGGGTTTTCTTTACCATTCGGCAAATTTTTGTGCGGCCCGATTTATTACTTAGTAGAGGCCTGACAACAGGCCACAAAGCTGATGGGAGACGACTGAATGAGCAATGACGGCGTGAATGCAGGCCGGCGTCGCTTCCTGGTAGCGGCCACTTCGGTGGTTGGTGCTGCCGGAGCGGTGGGGGCTGCGACTCCGTTCGTGGGGTCATGGTTCCCCAGTGCCAAGGCCAAGGCGGCCGGCGCACCGGTGAAAGTGAATATCGCCAAGGTCGAGCCCGGCCAGCAGATGATTGCCGAATGGCGTGGTCAGCCGGTCTTCATCGTGCGCCGCACCGAAGAGATCCTGGCCAACCTGACCAAGATCGAAGGCAGCGTCGCCGATCCGGAATCCGCCGCTTCCGTGCAGCCGGAGTACGTAGACAAGAAGACGCGCGCGATCAAGCCGGAAATCCTGGTGCTGGTCGGCCTGTGCACACACCTGGGCTGCTCGCCGTCCTTCCGTCCCGAAGTGGCCCCGGCCGACCTCGGTCCGGAGTGGGTCGGTGGCTATTTCTGCCCGTGCCACGGCTCCCGTTACGACATGGCGGGTCGTGTCTACAAGGCCCAGCCCGCGCCGCTGAACCTGCCGGTTCCGCCGCATTCCTACGAGTCCGATGACGTCATCATCGTCGGCGTGGACCAGGAGAAAGCATGATGGAAAAATTCATGGCCTGGATCGATGCGCGCTTCCCCGCGACCCAGATGTGGGAAGACCATCTGAGCAAGTACTACGCTCCGAAGAACTTCAACTTCTTCTATTTCTTCGGCTCGCTGGCCCTGCTGGTGCTGGTCAACCAGATCCTCACCGGCATCTGGCTGACCATGAGCTTCACTCCGTCCGCCGAGGAAGCCTTCGCTTCCGTCGAGTACATCATGCGCGACGTGGAGTTCGGCTGGATCATCCGCTACCTGCACTCCACCGGTGCTTCCGCGTTCTTCGTGGTGGTCTACCTGCACATGTTCCGCGGTCTGCTCTACGGCTCCTACCAGAAGCCGCGCGAGCTGGTGTGGATCTTCGGCATGCTGATCTACCTGTGCCTGATGGCCGAAGCCTTCATGGGCTACCTGCTGCCGTGGGGCCAGATGTCCTACTGGGGCGCCCAGGTGATCATCTCGCTGTTCGGTGCTATCCCGTTGATCGGCGACGACCTGACCCAGTGGATCCGCGGTGACTACCTGATCTCCGGCATCACCCTGAACCGCTTCTTCGCCCTGCACGTGATCGCCCTGCCGATCGTCCTGCTCGGCCTGGTCGTGCTGCACATTCTGGCGCTGCACGAAGTCGGCTCGAACAACCCGGACGGCGTGGACATCAAGAAGCACAAGGACGAGAACGGCGTACCGCTGGACGGCATCGCCTTCCACCCGTACTACACCGTGAAGGACATCGTCGGTGTCGTGGTCTTCCTGTTCGTCTTCTGCGCCGTGGTGTTCTTCTTCCCGGAGATGGGCGGCTACTTCCTCGAGAAGCCGAACTTCGAGCAGGCCAACCCGTTCAAGACCCCCGAGCACATCGCCCCGGTGTGGTACTTCACCCCCTTCTACGCCATCCTACGCGCCGTGCCGGACAAGCTGCTGGGTGTGATCGCCATGGGCGCCGCCATCGCCATTCTGTTCGTCCTGCCGTGGCTCGACCGTAGCCCGGTCAGGTCCATGCGCTACAAGGGCTGGATGAGCAAGATCTGGCTGGTGGTGTTCTGCATCTCCTTCGTGATCCTTGGCGTGCTGGGCGTGCTGGCGCCGACTCCGGGTCGTACCCTGCTGTCGCAGATCTGCACCGCGCTGTATTTCGCCTACTTCATCCTGATGCCGTTCTACACCCGGATGGAGAAGACTAAACCGGTTCCGGAAAGGGTGACTGGCTGATGAAGAAGCTATTTGCTGCATTTGTACTGACCGCTCTGCCGGCCTTCACCTTCGCTGCCGGTGGCCATGGCGTCGAGCTGGACAAGGTCGACATCGACCTGACCGACAAGGCCGCCCTGCAGGATGGTGCGCGCACTTTCGCCAACTACTGCATGGGTTGCCACGGCGCCAAGTTCCAACGTTACGAGCGCGTGGCCGACGACATCGGCATCCCGCACGAGCTGATGCTGGAGAACCTGGTGTTCACCGGTGCCAAGATCGGCGACCACATGAAGATCGGCATGAAGCCGGAAGATGCCAAGTCCTGGTTCGGTGCCGCTCCGCCCGACCTGACCCTGGTCGCCCGCGTGCGTGGCACCGACTGGCTGTATACCTACCTGCGCACCTTCTACGAGGACCCGACCCGTCCGCTGGGCTCCAACAACAAGGTGTTCCCGAACGTGGGCATGCCCAACGTGCTGGTCGGCCTGCAGGGTCGCCAGGTCGTTGGTTGCAAGCAGGTTCAGGTGGTCGAGAACGGCAAGAAGCAGTACGACCCGCTGACCGGCGCGCCGATCACCCACGAAGCCTGTGATCAGCTGACCATCATGCCGAAGACCGGCACGCTGACCGAGGCGGAGTTCGACGAGAAGGTACACAACCTGGTGACCTTCCTCGCCTACTCGGCCAACCCGGTCAAGCTGGAAAGCCAGCGCATCGGTACCTACGTGCTGCTGTACCTGGCCTTCTTCTTCGTGTTCGCCTATCTGCTGAAGCGCGAATACTGGAAGGACGTCCACTGATACATCGCGTTACCGCTGTAGACGCACGCGCCCCTCAAGGGCGCGTGCGTCTTTCTGTTTCTGCCATATCGAAAACCCAGGAGGGGCGCCATGGCCGCGACCAATAAGCTGGCCTGCTATTCCGACCCTGCCGATCACTATTGCCATCGTGTGCGACTGGTGCTGGCCGTGAAAGGCGTCAGCGCCGAGATCATCGATGTTCAGGCCGGGCGCTGCCCGCCCAAGCTGGCCGAGGCCAATCCCTATGGCGGCGTGCCGACCCTGGTCGATCGCGACCTGGCCCTGTACGAATCCACCGTGGTGATGGAGTATCTCGACGAGCGCTACCCCCATCCGCCGCTGTTGCCGGTGTATCCGGTGGACCGCGCCAAGAGCCGCCTGCTGATGCACCGCATCCAGCGCGACTGGTGCAAGCTGGTCGATCAGATCCTCGATTCGCGCACCAAGGAGGCCGAGCGTGCCGTCGCACGCAAGGAGTTGCGCGAGAGCCTGACCGGCGTGTCGCCGCTGTTCGCCGACAAGCCATTCTTCCTCAGCGACGAACTGAGCCTGGTGGACTGCTGCCTGCTGCCGATCCTCTGGCGCCTGCCGAAGCTGGGCATCGAGCTGCCGCGTCCGGCCAAGCCGCTGCTGGATTACATGGACAGGGTGTTCGCCAGCGAGGCCTTCCAGGCCAGCCTGTCCACCGTCGAGCGCGACATGCGCTGAGCCGAGGAGACCGAGATGAACTCCAGTCGTCCCTATCTGGTACGCGCCCTTTACGAGTGGATCGTCGACAACGATTGCACCCCGCACCTGCTGGTCAACGCCGAGTTTCCGGGCGTGAGCGTGCCGGCAGGCTATGCCAGCGACGGCCAGATCGTGCTCAACGTCTCGCCCAGCGCCGTGCGCAATCTGCACATGGACAACGAGGCGGTCAGCTTCGAGGGGCGCTTCGGGGGTGTAGCCCACAGCCTGTATATCCCCTCGGCCGCCATGCTGGCGATCTATGCCCGGGAAAACGGCCAGGGCATGGTCTTCGAGCTGGAGCCGCCGGTGGATGATGACGAGGAAGGTCCGGAGCCCGACGGCGACGGTCCCGAGCCGCCACGCCCCAGCGGCAGGCCCAGTCTTAAAGTGGTCAAGTAACAACGAAAAAGGCGATCCGAGGATCGCCTTTTTCGTATGCGCGGGTACGAAGCCGCAGCGGTCAGTTGGTGTACTGGTACAGCTGGATGATCTTCTGTACGCCGGAGACGCCCTGCACCAGGCTGGTGGCGGCGGCGCCCTCGGCGCGACTGACGATGCCCAGCAGGTAGACGATGCCGTTCTCGGTTACCACCTTGATCTTGGCGCTCGGCACATTGCTGTTGAACAGCATCTGCGTCTTGATCTTGCTGGTCAGGGCGGCGTCGTTGCTGCGCGCCACCAGCGAGCTGGGCGGCAGTACCTGAATCTCGTTGTGCAGCTTTTTCACGCCCTGCACGCGATTGGCGATCTGTCCGGCTTTCTCCTTGAGCTCGGCGCGCGGTGTCTGCCCGGCCAGCAGGATCACGCCGTTATAGGCGGTCACCACGATGTGCGAGGTCGGGCTGGCGAGGTCGGCGTGGCCGCGGGAGATCGCGTTGGCTACGTCGGGCTCGAGGAACTGGTCGTCGATCTTGTTGCCGATGCTGCGGTTGCTGCAGCCGGCCAGGACCAGGCCGAGGGCAAGGGTAACGAGGATCAGCGGATTGCGGGTCATTCTTCACTCCCGAAAAGTTGACGGTCGATCAGGTCGCACAGGCAGTGGATGGCGAGCAGGTGCACTTCCTGGATGCGTGCGGTGACTTTGGACGGTACGCGGATCTCCACGTCCTCCGGCAGCAGCAGCGAGGCCATGCCGCCGCCGTCGCGGCCGGTCAGGGCGACCACCAGCATCTCGCGGTCGTGGGCGGCCTGGATGGCCTGGATCACGTTGGCCGAGTTGCCGCTGGTGGAGATCGCCAGCAGCACGTCGCCGGGCTGGCCCAGGGCGCGGATCTGCTTGGAAAACACTTCGTTGTAGCTGTAGTCGTTGGCGATCGAGGTGATGGTCGAGCTGTCGGTGGTCAGGGCGATGGCCGGCAGGCTAGGGCGCTCGCGCTCGAAGCGGTTGAGCAACTCGGACGAGAAGTGCTGGGCGTCGCCGGCCGAGCCGCCGTTGCCGCAGGTGAGGATTTTGCCCTCATTGAGCAGCGAATTGACCATCACCTGGCTGGCGTGCTCGATGAAGGGGGTCAGGACTTCCATGGCCTGTTGCTTGGTGTCGATGCTGGCCTGGAACATCTGGCGAATGCGGTTCTGCATATCCATGGAGGAAACCTTAGGTGTGCTGGCTGAGACAGCCGGAAGAGTCGGAAGTCGCCGGTGCGCGCGATGGACGAGGTTTTACCTGAGGGAGGCGCCGCGGGTCGACTTGAAATCCTTGATCGGGCCTATTCACGTTTCGAAAGCGTTGCGTAGCCAGTTCAGTCCGCTATCGCCGGGGCCGATCGCCACCACGTCGAAGCGGCAGGGCTGCCTGCTCCAGCGCTGCTCGCGCTGCAGGAACAGCTCGGCGGCGAGGATCAGGCGCTGACGCTTACGGGCGTCGACGCTCTCCAGGGCGCCGCCCCAGGCCGCATGCTTGCGATAGCGGACTTCGACGAATACTACTGTATCGCCGTCGAGCATGACCAGATCGAGCTCGCCGCCGCGGCAGCTCCAGTTCTGCGTCAGCAGGCGCAGGCCGTGCCGCTGCAGATGCTCGAGCGCCTGATGCTCGGCGGCGCGTCCGCTGGCCTGGCGGGTGTTAATGGATGGCATCCGGCAGGCGCTGCACCTGGCCGTCGCGGAACTCGGCCCAGGGCAGGCTGCGCTCGATGCGCTGGGCCTGATTCAGGCTCAGGTTGCCAGAGAGGCCTTCTACGCGGCTGTCCGGCAGGGCTTTCAGCTGACTCAGGCGCGGAGCGAGGCGGAAGGCATCGACGCCCATCGCGTAGAGGCGGCCCAGGCTGCCGGCGGCCTGCGGCCACTGGCGGTCGACCTGCTGGCGCAGCGGATCGTTGGCATCCAGCAACCAGGGGGTCTCGCAGAAGCGGATGCCTTCGAGGTCCCGATACTGGGTCGGGTTATGGCCGCCGCTGTACAGATGCGAAGTGGCATAGACCGGCAGGTCGCCGGCGTACTGGAACGCCAGGGTCGGCTTGATCTGCTGAGCCTGCTGCGGGGTGGCGGCGAGGAAGATGAAATCGATGTCCTGGCGGCGCGAGGGCAGGGCCGCCAGCTGGGTGCCCAGGGTGTTCTGCAGGCGCTTGGCGCGCGCCTCGCTCTGGCGCAGTTGCAGCAGATCGGCGATCTGCTGGGCCAGCTCCACCGGCTGGTCGACGTGCTCGGCGGCGATCAGGTTGCCGCCGGCGGCTTGCCAGCTCTGCTGGAAGGCGGCCAGCACGCGGTTGCCCCATTCCCCGCGCGGCACCAGGGCGACGGCGCTGCGCATGCCATCGGCCCAGGCACGACGGGCGACTTCGCGGGCTTCGTCCTCGGCGGCCAGGCCGAACTGGAACAGCTGGGCCGGAGCCTCGCGACCGGCGTCGCTATAGTTCAGCGCCAGGGTGGTCAGCGGCAGTTGCGGGCGGTCGCTGAGCTGCTTCACCAGTGGCTTCTCCAGCGGGCCGACCACCAGTTGCACGCCATCGGCCTGGGCCTGGCGGTAGAAGTCGTCCAGCGAAGACAGGCGCGAGCTGTCGTACAGCACCACTTCCGGGGGATTCTGCCCGGCCTGCTGAGCCTGATAGTGCGCGGACAGGAAGCCGTCGCGCAGGGCGCGGGCCACCGCGGCCAGCTGGCCGTCCTGCGGCAGCAACAGGGCGATCTTCTGCAGTGGCTGGCCGGCCAGCTCCTTGAGTTTCGCCAGCGGCGCCGGCAGTTGCTCGGCCGCAGGGTGTTGCGGGTGCTGGGCTTTCCAGTCTTCGATGGCGGCCAGTTGCTGGTCGGGTGTGCCGAACGTCTTGGTGGCCAGGGCCAGGCTCATCCAGCCGTCCAGATCGCTGTCGCCGGAGCTGGTCAGCTGGCTCTGCGGCAGCCTCGACACCAGGCTCCAGATGGTTTCGTGATTATCCTTGGCGGCCTCGCCGGACAGCAGGGGGGCAATGAACACGCGCTCGCGGGCGGCGGCTTGCAGCTGGCCGTCGGCTTCCAGGGCGCGAGCGCGAACCAGTTGGGTGCGGATCTGCAGCTCCACCGGCAGCTCGCCCAGGCGCTCCAGGCTGGGGTGCTGCAGCGCCTTGAGTGCACTCTTCGGCTTGTCGCGCGCCATGGCCAGCTCGGCTTCGAGCGTGGCGGCGAAGACCTGCTGGGCCGGCTTCAGGCCGTCTTTCGGCGTTTCGCTGAGGATGCGCGTGGCGCGACCAATGTCCTGCTGCCGGTAGGCCAGATCCGCCGCCGAGAGGCGCAGCAGCGCGGCCTGTTCCGGTTCGGCTTGTCCGGCCTGCTGCAGCAGCTGGTCGATGCTGGCCTGGGGCGTGCGGGGCAGCTCGCCCAGACCGGACGAGGGCGACCCGGCGCAAGCGGCGAGCAGGCCGGCGAGACAGAGGATGGACAGCGGGCGCAGGCAGGCGATCATCGAATACGTTCCCGGTACTGATCAGCTTTAAGGAAGGCGCGATTGTACCCAAGCACCGCCGCCCATGCGATGTCGGGGGCTCGAAACGGGCTACAATGCGCGCTTTCCGAGGTCATTCGAGGTGCGCCTGTGAGCGTTTCCGCCGTTCCCGCCACTGGCACGCTGTACGTGGTCGCCACGCCCATCGGCAATCTGGACGATATCTCTGCGCGTGCGCTGCGGGTGCTCGGCGAGGTCTCGCTGATCGCGGCGGAGGACACCCGGCACTCCTTGCGCCTGTTGCAGCACTTCGGCATCGCCACGCCGCTGGCCGCCTGCCATGAGCACAACGAGCGTGACCAGGGCGGGCGTTTTCTCGCGCGCTTGCAGGCTGGCGAGGATGTGGCGCTGATCTCCGATGCCGGCACGCCGTTGATCTCCGACCCGGGCTTTCACCTCGTGGGCGCCGCGCGCGCCGCCGGCGTGCGGGTGGTGCCGGTGCCCGGGGCTTGCGCCCTGATCGCGGCACTCTCGGCGGCCGGCCTGCCGTCGGACCGCTTCGCCTTCGAAGGGTTTCTGCCGGCCAAGTCGGTCGGCCGTCGGGCGCGACTGGAGCAGGTCAGGGAAGATGCGCGCACTCTTATCTATTACGAGGCTCCTCATCGTCTGCTCGAGTCTCTGGCAGACATGCGCGACGTCTTCGGTGGCGAGCGGCTGGCCGTGCTCGGTCGCGAGCTGACCAAGACATTCGAGACCCTCCAAGGGCTCCCCTTGGCCGAATTGCATGACTGGGTGGCGTCCGACAGCAACCAGCAGCGCGGCGAGTGCGTGATCCTTGTGGCCGGCTGGCGCGCGCCGGAAGGTGACGATGCGCTGTCCGCGGAGGCGCTGCGGGTGCTGGATCTGCTCCTCGGCGAGATGCCCGTCAAGCGTGCGGCGGCGCTGGCTGCGGAGATCACCGGAGTGCGCAAGAATCTGCTCTATCAGGCGGCGCTCGATCGGCAGAAGTCGTCCTGAGCTTGTTCTCGACGGCTTGCCTCGCTACCCTTGGCGGCGGAGAGTCGATCGGACAGTCGCTGCCTTCCATCTGGAAGGGGGAGGAAAGTCCGGGCTCCATAGGGCAGAGTGCCAGGTAACGCCTGGGAGGCGCGAGCCTACGGAAAGTGCCACAGAAAATAACCGCCTAAGCGCGCAAGCGCCGGTAAGGGTGAAAAGGTGCGGTAAGAGCGCACCGCACGGCTGGTAACAGTTCGTGGCTAGGCAAACCCCACTCGGAGCAAGACCAAATAGGGTTCCATCGGCGTGGCCCGCGCTGGAACCGGGTAGGTTGCTAGAGGCGTACAGCGATGTGCGTCGTAGAGGAATGACTGTCCTCGACAGAACCCGGCTTACAGATCGACTCTCCTCCTTTCTTCTGCTTCTTCTCGCCCCGCTCGTAATACCGAAAAAATCTTACTCTTAAGAAACTACTTTAAGTTTGAAATTCAGCTCGCTGAAGTCGCTCAAATTCGTCTCAAAAAAGCCCCCGTTTCGCTTCTTCCAAACCTCTCCTTAATTCGCTAAATCGCCGTCCCATAAGGATTTTTCCTATTTGGCGCGCCTTGACGCTGGGGTGCCCGCATTTCTATAGTGTGCCGAAGTGGCACAAAGTGGAAGAAAGTGGGTCATAGGGGCACGGAAAGCTAATCACAGTGGGGAAGCGCAGCCTTGTTTCGCGGAGCTAACGCCATCAGCCTTGATGCCAAGGGGAGACTCGCGATGCCTAGTCGGTATCGTGAGGAGCTCGTTGCGCGTTGTGCTGGTCAGCTCATCGTGACGATTGATGCCGTCGACCCCTGTCTCTGCGTCTATCCGCTGCCCGAGTGGGAGCTGATCGAGGCCAAACTCCGCGACCTGCCTTCCCTGCGCGAAGAAACCCGCCGCCTGCAGCGCCTGCTGATCGGCAACGCCGTGGACATCGAGCTGGACGGCAGTGGTCGTTTCCTCGTACCGCCGCGTCTGCGCACCCATGCCGGCCTCGACAAGCACGCGATGCTGGTCGGCCAGCTGAACAAATTCCAACTCTGGAACGAAGATGCCTGGAACGCGCTTGCAGACGCCGACCTGGCTGCCATCAAACAACCCGGCGCTCTGCCGGACGACCTGCGCGACCTGATCCTGTGACCACCATGACCAGCAGCTACCGTCACATCACCGTGCTGCTCGACGAGGCCGTCGAGGCCCTCGCCGTGCGCGCCGATGGCTGCTATCTGGACGGCACCTTCGGGAGGGGCGGGCACAGTCGGTTGATTCTCGAAAGGCTCGGGCCAGACGGTCGGCTGCTCGGGTTCGACAAGGACCCACAAGCCATCGCAACGGGGAATGCACTGGCGGCCGAAGACGGCCGCTTCGTCGTTGTACAGCGCAGCTTCGCCGAGCTGGGCGACGAAGCGTCGGCGCGCGGCCTGGCGGGCCGGGTCGATGGCGTGCTGCTGGATCTCGGCGTGTCCTCGCCGCAGCTGGACGACGCCGAGCGCGGCTTCAGTTTCCTCAATGACGGCCCGCTCGACATGCGCATGAATCCGGAAGCCGGCGTCAGCGCCGCCCAGTTCATCGCTACCGCGGACGAGGATGAGATCGCCCGGGTATTCAAGGAATACGGCGAAGAGCGCTTCGCCAAGCGCATGGCCCGCGCCGTGGTACAGCGCCGTGGTGAAAAGCCGTTCGAGCGTACCGCCGACCTGGCGCAGGTGCTGACCGACGCCAATCCCGCCTGGGAGAAGGGCAAGAATCCGGCGACCCGTGCTTTCCAGGGGCTGCGCATTCACGTCAATAACGAGCTGGGCGATCTGGAACGCGGACTCGACGCCGCGCTGGAGTCGCTCGCCGTCGGTGGTCGTCTGGTGGTGATCAGCTTCCACTCGCTGGAAGACCGCATCGTCAAACAGTTCATGAAGCGCCAGGCCAAGGGCGAGGCGGACAAGCTGCCGCGCGACCTGCCGATCATCCCCAAGGCCTTCGAGCCGCGCCTCAAGCTGCTGGGCAAGCCGATCTACGCTGGCGACGCGGAGCTGAAGGCCAACCCGCGCTCGCGCAGTGCGGTGATGCGCGTGGCGGAGAAAGTGCGATGAGCCGCCAATACGCCAAGCCACTGCCGCCCGGCAGCCTGCTGCTCGCCGTGCTGTTCGGCGCCGTGCTGCTGTCGGCCATTGCCGTGGCCTACAGCGCCCACTGGAATCGCCAATTGCTCAACACCCTGTACGGCGAGCTGAGCGTGCGCGACAAGGTCCAGGCCGAGTGGGGGCGTCTGGTGCTCGAGCAGAGCACCTGGACCGCGCACAATCGCATCGAGTCCCTGGCCGCCGGCCAACTGAAGATGCGCATTCCTGAGCCGGCCGAAGTGCAGATGGTGGCGCCATGATCGGCCTCGAAGGCGCTCTCTATCCCTGGCGTTTCCGCCTGGTGCTGGGTCTGCTGGCGCTGATGGTCGGCGCCATCGCCTGGCGCATCGTCGATCTGCACGTGATCGACCACGATTTCCTCCAGGCCCACGGTGACGCACGCAGCGTGCGACATATCCCGATCCCGGCGCACCGTGGCCTGATCACCGATCGCAACGGCGAACCGCTGGCGGTCAGTACGCCGGTGACCACCCTGTGGGCCAACGGCAAGGAGCTGTTCAAGGCGCAGGAGCGTTGGGGCGACCTGGCGGCCGCGCTCGGTCAGGAGCCCAAGACTTTCGCCCAGCGCCTGCAGGGCGCCAAGGATCGTGAATTCATGTACCTGGTGCGCGGCCTGACGCCCGAACAGGGGCAGCGCATCCTCGACCTCGAAGTGCCCGGCGTGTACGGCCTGGAAGAATTTCGTCGCTTCTATCCCGCCGGTGAGGTGACCGCCCACGTGGTCGGCTTCACCGATGTCGATGATCGCGGCCGCGAGGGCGTGGAGTTGGCCTTCGAGGACTGGCTGGCCGGCGTGCCCGGCAAGCGCCAGGTACTCAAGGACCGTCGCGGCCGTCTGATCAAGGACGTGCAGGTGACCCAGAACGCCAAGGCCGGCAAGACCCTGGCGCTGTCCATCGACCTGCGTCTGCAATACCTGGCCCACCGGGAGCTGCGCAACGCGCTGATCGAGCAGGGCGCCAAGGCCGGCAGTCTGGTGATGATCGACGTGAAGACCGGCGAAGTGCTGGCCATGGTCAATCAGCCGTCCTACAACCCGAACAACCGCCGCAGCATGCAGCCGGCGGCGATGCGCAACCGCGCCATGATCGACGTGTTCGAGCCGGGCTCGACGGTCAAGCCAATCTCTATGGCCGCCGCGCTGCAGACCGGGCGCTGGAAGCCGGAAGACAAGGTCGAGGTGTACCCGGGCTCGCTGCAGATCGGCCGCTACACCATCAAGGACGTATCCCGCACTCAGGGGCCGATCCTCGACCTGACCGGCATCCTGATCAACTCGTCCAACGTCGGCATGAGCAAGGTCGCCTTCGACATCGGCGGCGAGACCATCCACGACATGATGAGCAAGGTGGGCTTCGGTCAGGACACCGGCCTGGGCTTTCCCGGCGAGCGCGTCGGCGAGCTGCCGAACCATCGCGAGTGGCGCAAGGCCGAGACCGCGACCCTGTCCTACGGTTACGGCGTCTCGGTGACCGCGATCCAGATGGCCCATGCCTATGCCACGCTGGCCAACAACGGCCAGGTGTTGCCGCTGTCGATGACCCGTGTCGATCGCCAGCCGGTCGGTGCACAGGCGGTGCCGGCCGAAGTGGCCAAGACGCTGCAGATCATGCTGCAACAGGTGGTCGAAGCCCCGCGGGGCGTATTCCGCGCCCAGGTGCCGGGGTACCACGTGTCCGGCAAGAGCGGCACCGCGCGCAAGGCCAGCGTCGGCAGCAAGGGCTATCGGGAAAACGCCTATCGCTCCATGTTCGCCGGCTTCGCGCCGAGCACCAACCCGCGCATCGCGATGATGGTGGTGGTCGACGAGCCCAGCAAGGACGGTTACTACGGCGGTCTGGTATCGGCCCCCGTGTTCAGCAAGGTGATGGCCGGGTCGCTGCGCCTGATGAACATCACGCCGGACAACCTGCAGCCGCCGGTCGAACCGGCCGCGGCGCAACCGCAGACCGCCACCGCCGCCGTCACCCCGGGAGGGCGAATCTGATGCCCATGCCGCTCAATCAATTGCTGCCGCAGGCGCAGGGTAATGCGCTGATTCGTGAGCTCACGCTGGACAGCCGCAAGGTGCGCCCCGGCGACCTTTTTCTCGCCGTGCCCGGTCTGGCTCAGGACGGCCGTGCGCACATCGCCGACGCCGTGGCTCGCGGCGCCGCCGCCATCGCCTACGAGGCCGAAGGCGCCAGCGTCATGACCGCGCACAGCGCCGAGCTGGTGTCGATCAAGGGCCTGGCCGGCCAGCTGTCCGCCATCGCCGGCCGCTTCTACGGCGAGCCAAGTCGCGCCCTGCGGCTGGTCGGCGTCACCGGTACCAACGGCAAGACCAGCGTCAGCCAACTTGTCGCCCAGGCGCTGGATCTGCTGGGCGAGCGCTGCGGCATCGTCGGCACCCTTGGCACCGGCTTCTTCGAGGCGCTGCAGAGCGGCCGCCACACCACGCCGGACCCGGTCTCGGTGCAGGCGACTCTGGCCGAGCTGAAGCAGGCCGGCGCTCGTGCCGTGGCCATGGAGGTTTCCTCCCACGGGCTCGACCAGGGTCGTGTGGCGGCGCTGGACTTCGACGTGGCGGTGTACACCAACCTGTCCCGCGATCACCTGGACTACCACGGCAGCATGGAGGCCTATGGCGCCGCCAAGGCCAAGCTGTTCGCCTGGCCGAGCCTGAAGGCGCGGGTGGTCAACCTGGACGACGCCTTCGGTCGCGAACTGGCCGCGCAGCCCAGCGAGTCGCGGTTGATCGGCTACAGCCTGAGCGACGCCAGTGCGTACCTGTTCTGCCGCGAGGCGCGCTTCGACGATCATGGCGTGTGGGCGCATGTCGTCACGCCGCAGGGCGAGGGACTACTGCGCAGCCCGCTGCTCGGCCGCTTCAATCTGAGCAACCTGCTGGCCGTGGTCGGCGCGCTGCTCGGTCTGGGGCATGGCCTGGACGAGATCCTGCGCGTGCTGCCGCAGCTGCAGGGGCCGGTCGGCCGCATGCAGCGCTTCGGTGGCGAGGACCGCCCATTGGTGGTGGTCGACTACGCGCATACCCCGGATGCGCTGGAGAAGGTGCTCGAGGCGCTGCGTCCGCATGTCACCGGCCGGCTGCTGTGCCTGTTCGGCTGCGGCGGCGACCGTGACCGCGGCAAGCGCCCGCTGATGGCCCAGGTTGCCGAGCGCCTCGCCGACGTCGTGCTGGTGACAGACGACAACCCGCGCAGCGAAGACCCGGCCGTGATCGTCGCGGATATCCGCGCTGGCTTCGCCAAGCCCGAAGCCGCCGAGTTCGTTCACGGACGTGGCGATGCCATCGCCCGCCTGATCGCCGCGGCAAGCGTTGGCGACGTGGTCCTGCTGGCGGGCAAGGGGCACGAGGATTATCAGGAGATCGCCGACGTGCGCCACCCGTTCTCCGACCTGGAAGAAACCACCAAGGCCCTGCAGGCCTGGGAGGCCGTCCATGCTTAAGCCGCTGCTGCTGAGCGAGGTGGCCCAGACCCTGGATGCCTGTCTAGTGGGCGCCGACGTGGCGTTCTCCGCGGTCTCCACCGACAGTCGCAAGATCGAGGCCGGTCAGTTGTTCATCGCCCTGGTCGGGCCGAACTTCGACGGCCACGACTATCTGGCCGACGTCGCCGCCAAGGGCGCCGTCGCCGCCCTGGTGCAGCGCGAGGTCGCCGATGCGCCGCTGCCGCAGCTGCTGGTCGCCGACACCCGCATCGCCCTGGGCCAGCTCGGTGCGCTGAACCGCGCCGCCTTTGCCAAGCCCCTGGCCGCCATCACCGGCTCCAGCGGCAAGACCACCGTCAAGGAAATGCTCGCCAGCATCCTACGCGTCGGCCTGAACGGCCCGGTGCTGGCCACCCGCGGCAACCTCAACAACGACCTCGGCGCGCCGCTGACCCTGCTGGAACTGGCGCCCGAGCACGTCGGGGCGGTGATCGAGCTGGGCGCCAACCATGTCGGCGAGATCGCCTACACCGTCGGCCTGACCAAGCCGGACGTGGCGATCATTACCAATGCCGGTCTGGCCCATGTGGGCGAGTTCGGCGGGCCGGAGAAGATCGTCGAGGCCAAGGGCGAAATCCTCGAGGGCCTGAGCGAGCAGGGCGTCGCCGTGCTCAATCGCGACGACAAGGCCTTCGCCACTTGGCAGGCACGTGCCCGGGGCCGCCAGGTGCTGAGCTTCGCCCTGCACGAACAATCCGCCGATGTGCGCGCCAGCGAGCTGTGGCGCGATGCCCGTGGCTGCGCCGGCTTCGCCCTGGTCGGCGTCGCTGGCGAGGCGCGCATCCAGCTCAACCTGCTGGGCGAACACAGCGTGGCCAATGCCCTGGCCGCCGCCGCCGCGGCGCATGCCCTCGGCGTGCCGTCGGTCGGGATTCGCCAGGGCCTGGAAGCGCTGCAGCCGGTCAAGGGCCGCGCCGTAGCCAGCCTGGCGCCGAACGGGGTGCGGGTGATCGATGACAGCTACAACGCCAACCCGCTGTCCATGTGCGCGGCGGTGGATATACTCGCCGGCTTTTCCGGTCGCACCGTCCTGGTGCTGGGAGACATGGGCGAGCTGGGCAAGTGGGCCGAGCAGGGCCATCGCGATGTCGGCGCCCACGCCGCCGGCAAGGTCGATGCGCTCTACGCCGTGGGGCCACTGATGGCTCACGCCGTCGCGGCCTTCGGCGAAAAAGGCCGTCATTTTGCCGAACAAGCCAGCCTGATCGACGCGCTCCGCGGCGAGTTGGGCGATACAACCATTCTAATTAAAGGCTCGCGCAGCGCAGCGATGGACAAGGTCGTCGACGCGCTGCTGCAACGGGCATCCGGGGAGGCTCACTAATCATGCTGCTGCTGCTGGCCGAGTACCTGCAACAGTTCCACACCGGCTTCGGGGTGTTCCAGTACCTGACGCTGCGCGGGATTCTCGGCGTGCTCACCGCGCTGGCCCTGTCGCTTTGGCTGGGGCCTTGGATGATCCGCACCCTGCAGATCCGCCAGATCGGCCAGGCCGTGCGCAACGACGGCCCGCAGTCGCACCTGTCGAAGAAGGGCACGCCGACCATGGGCGGCGCGCTGATCCTCACCGCCATCGCCGTGAGCACCCTGCTCTGGGCCGACCTGGCCAACCGCTACGTGTGGGTGGTGCTGGCCGTGACCCTGGCGTTCGGCGCCATCGGCTGGGTCGATGACTACCGCAAGGTGATCGAGAAGAACTCGCGCGGCCTGCCGAGCCGCTGGAAATACTTCTGGCAGTCGGTGTTCGGCCTGGCCGCCGCCGTCTTCCTTTATATGACCGCGCAGGACCCGGTGGAAACCACCCTGATCCTGCCGGTGCTCAAGGACGTGGCCATTCCCCTGGGCGTCGGTTTCGTCGTGCTGACCTACTTCGTCATCGTCGGTACCAGCAACGCGGTGAACCTGACCGACGGCCTCGACGGCCTGGCCATTCTGCCGACCGTGATGGTGGCCGGCGCGCTGGCGATCTTCTGCTACCTGTCGGGCAACATCAAATTCGCCGAGTACCTGCTGATCCCCTATGTGCCGGGCGCCGGTGAGCTGATCGTGTTCTGCGCCGCGCTGGTCGGCGCCGGCCTGGGCTTCCTGTGGTTCAACACCTACCCGGCCCAGGTCTTCATGGGCGACGTCGGCGCCCTGGCCCTGGGCGCGGCGCTGGGCACCATCGCCGTGATCGTCCGCCAGGAAGTCGTGCTGTTCATCATGGGCGGCGTGTTCGTCATGGAAACCCTGTCGGTGATGATCCAGGTCGCCAGCTTCAAGCTGACCGGCAAGCGCGTGTTCCGCATGGCGCCGATCCACCACCACTTCGAACTCAAAGGCTGGCCGGAGCCGCGCGTGATCGTGCGCTTCTGGATCATCACCGTGATCCTGGTGCTGGTCGGCCTGGCTACGTTGAAACTGAGGTAATAGAGAGTGTCGCTGATCGCTTCCGACCAGTTCCGCATCGTTGTCGGCCTCGGCAAGAGCGGCATGTCCCTGGTGCGCTTCCTCGCGCAGCAGGGCGTGCGCTTTGCCGTGGCCGACACGCGCGCGAACCCGCCGGAGCTGGCGACCCTGCAGCGCGACTACCCCGAAGTGGAAGTGCGCTGCGGCGAGCTGGACGTCGACTTCCTGTGCCGCGCCTCGGAGCTATACGTGAGCCCCGGCCTGGCCTTGGCCACCCCGGCGCTGCGCGAGGCGGCGGCCCGTGGCGTGAAGATGTCTGGCGACATCGATCTGTTCACCCGCCACGCCAAGGCGCCGATCATCGCCATCACCGGCTCCAACGCCAAGAGTACCGTCACCACCCTGGTCGGCGAGATGGCGGTGGCGGCCGGCAGGAAGGTCGCGGTCGGCGGCAATATCGGCACCCCGGCGCTGGAGCTGCTCAGCGATGATGTCGAGCTGTACGTGCTGGAACTGTCCAGCTTCCAGCTGGAGACCACCGAGCGCCTGAATGCCGAGGTCGCCACCTGCCTGAACGTCAGCGAAGACCACATGGACCGCTACGACGGCATGGCCCAATACCACCTGGCCAAGCACCGCATCTTCCGCGGCGCCAAACAGGTGGTGGTGAATCGCGATGACGCCCTGTCCCGTCCGCTGATCGCCGACCAGGTGCCGTGCTGGACCTTCGGCCTGGGCAAGCCCGACTTCAAGCGCTTCGGCCTGATCGAGGAGAACGGCGATAAGCAACTGGCCTTCCAGTTCGAGACCCTGATGCCGACCGCCGAGCTGAAGATCCGCGGCGCGCACAACCAGTCCAATGCCCTGGCGGCCCTGGCCCTCGGCCACGCCGTCGGCCTGCCGTTCGCCGCGATGCTCGACACCCTGCGTCGCTTCGCCGGTCTGCCGCACCGCTGCCAGTGGGTACGCGAGCTGCGCGGCGTGGGCTACTACGACGACTCCAAGGCCACCAACGTCGGCGCCGCCCTGGCCGCCATCGAGGGCCTGGGCGCGGACATCGCCGGCAAGCTGGTGCTGATCGCCGGCGGCGACGGCAAGGGTGCCGATTTCTCCGCATTGAAGGCGCCGGTGGCCAAGTTCTGCCGCGCCGTGGTGCTGCTCGGTCGTGATGCCGAGCGCCTCGCCGAAGCGCTCGGCGACGCCGCCCCGCTGGTTCGCGTGAGCACCCTGGACGAGGCCGTGCAGCACGCTGCCGAGCTGGCCGAACCCGGCGACGCCGTGCTGCTGTCGCCGGCCTGCGCCAGCCTGGACATGTTCAAGAACTTCGAAGAGCGTGGGCGTCTGTTCGCCCAGGCGGCGGAGGGCCTGCAATGATCGTGCTCGGTCGCCTGCTCGCCCTGCCGTCGCCGCTGCGCACCCGTCGCGGCATCGACCTGGACTTTCCGCTGCTCGCCGGCTGCCTGGCCCTGCTGGGCCTGGGCCTGGTGATGATCACCTCGGCCAGCTCGGAAGTCGCCGCGGCGCTGTCGGGCAACCCGCTGTACCACATGATTCGTCACCTGATCTATCTGGCCATCGGCATCAGCGCGGCCGTTGCCACCCTGATGATTCCCATGGCCTTCTGGCAGCGTTACAGCGCCAGCCTGCTGCTGGTCGCCTTCGTCCTGCTGGTGCTGGTGCTGATTCCCGGCATCGGCCGCGAAGTGAACGGTGCCAAGCGCTGGATCGGCTTCGGCATGTTCAACGTGCAGCCGTCCGAACTGGCCAAGCTGTTCACCGTGGTGTTCATCGCCGGCTATTTGGTGCGCCGCCAGGAAGAGGTGCGCGAGAAACTCTCCGGCTTCCTCAAGCCGATGCTGGTGCTCGGCCCCATGGCCGCGCTGCTGCTAGCTGAGCCGGACTTCGGCGCCACCGTGGTTCTGGTCGGTTCGTGCATCGCCATGCTGTTCCTCGGCGGCATCAACCTGCTGCGCTTCATTCCGCTGGTGGCGGTGGTGTTGGCCGCCGGTGTGCTGGTGATGACCAGCCAGGCCTATCGCCTGGAGCGCCTGACCAACTTCATCGACCCCTGGGCCGACCAGTACGGCGCCGGCTATCAGCTGAGCCAGGCGCTGATCGCCTTCGGCCGCGGCGAATGGTTCGGCGTCGGCCTGGGCAACAGCATCCAGAAGCAGTTCTACCTGCCCGAAGCGCACACCGACTTCGTCTTCGCCGTGCTGGCCGAGGAACTGGGCATGATCGGCGCCCTGGGCACTGTCGGCCTGTTTGTCTTCGTCGCCGTGCGCGCCCTGTACATCGGCCTGTGGGCAGAGAAGGCCAAGCAGTTCTTCTCCGCCTATGTGGCCTACGGCATCGCCATGCAGTGGATCGGCCAGGTGCTGATCAACATCGGCGTGAACGTCGGCCTGCTGCCGACCAAGGGCCTGACCCTGCCGTTCCTCAGCTACGGTGGCAGCTCGCTGATCATTTGCTGCGTCAGCCTGGCGATCCTGCTGCGCATCGAATGGGAGCGCCGCACCTCGCTCGGCAGCGAGGATGTGGAGTTCAGCGAGACGGATTTCCTCGAGCGCGAGGAGGTTGGCCATGCGCGGTAACGTCCTGATCATGGCCGGCGGCACCGGCGGCCACGTGTTCCCGGCCCTGGCCTGCGCCCGCGAATTCAAGGCGCGCGGTTATGCCGTGCACTGGCTGGGAACGCCGCGTGGCATCGAGAACGAACTGGTGCCGGCCGCCGAGCTGCCGCTGCACCTGATCCAGGTTTCCGGCCTGCGTGGCAAGGGCAAGTTGTCGCTGCTCAAGGCGCCGCTGCAGCTGATTCGCGCGCTGTTCCAGGCGCGCCGCGTGATGCGCGAGCTTAAGCCGGTCTGCGTGCTGGGCATGGGTGGCTACGTCACCGGTCCGGGCGGCCTGGCCGCACGGCTCGACGGCGCGCCGCTGGTGATCCACGAGCAGAACGCCGTGGCTGGCACCGCCAATCGCAGCCTGGTGCCGTTCGCCGCACGCGTGTGCGAGGCCTTCCCGAGCACCTTTGGCCGACGCGCCAAGCTGCGTACCACCGGCAACCCGGTGCGCGAGGAGCTGTTCCTCGAGACTCCGCGCGACAGCCTGTCCGGACGCCAGCCGCGCCTGCTGGTACTCGGCGGCAGCCTGGGCGCGGAGCCGCTCAATAAGCTGCTGCCGGCCGCCCTGGCCAAGGTCCCTGCAGACCTACGCCCGCAGGTGTTCCACCAGGCCGGCAAGCAGCACGACCAGGTCACCGCCGAGCGCTACCGCGAGGCGGGCGTCGAGGCCGAAGTCGCACCTTTTATCAAAGACATGGCCCGGGCCTACGCCTGGGCCGATCTGGTGGTCTGCCGCGCCGGCGCGCTGACCGTCAGCGAGCTGGCCGCCGCCGGTCTGCCGTCGTTCCTCGTGCCGCTGCCGCACGCGATCGACGATCACCAGACCCGCAATGCCGAATATCTGGCGAAGGAGGGCGCCGCCGTCCTTCTCCCGCAACATGCAACCGACGCGGACCAGCTGGCCGCGCAGTTGACCGAGGTTCTGATGCACCCCGAAACACTCAAGAACATGGGCCGCACCGCCCGCAGCCTGGCCAAACCGGACGCCACCCGCACGGTGGTCGATATCTGCCTGGAGGTGGCTCGTGGCTAAGTCTCCCGCCGCCGCGCGCTCGGAAATCCGCCGCATGCGCCGCATCCGTCGCATCCACTTCGTCGGTATCGGCGGCGCCGGCATGTGCGGTATCGCCGAGGTGCTGCTGAACCTGGGCTACGAAGTCTCCGGCTCTGACCTCAAGGCGTCGGCCGTGACCGAGCGCCTGGAGAGCTTCGGCGCCATCGTGTACATCGGCCACCGCGCTGAGAACGCCGAACAGGCCGATGTACTGGTGGTGTCCAGCGCCATCAACACCGCCAACCCGGAAGTGGCCACCGCGCTGGAGCGCCGCATTCCGGTAGTGCCGCGCGCCGAGATGCTCGCCGAGCTGATGCGCTACCGTCACGGCGTGGCCGTGGCCGGCACTCACGGCAAGACCACCACCACCAGCCTGCTGGCCTCGGTATTCGCCGCCGGCGGCCTGGACCCGACCTTCGTTATCGGTGGCCGCCTGAACGCCGCCGGCACTAACGCCCAGCTGGGCAGCAGCCGTTACCTGATCGCCGAGGCGGACGAGAGCGACGCTAGCTTCCTGCACCTGCAGCCGATGGTCTCGGTGGTCACCAACATCGACGCCGACCACATGAGCACCTACGGCGGCGACTTCAACGTTCTGAAGAAGACCTTCATCGAGTTCCTGCACAACCTGCCGTTCTACGGCCTGGCCGTGCTCTGCGTGGACGACCCGGTGGTGCGCGAACTGCTGCCGCAGGTGGCCCGTCCGACCGTGACCTACGGCTTCGCCGAGGATGCCGACGTGCGCGCCATCAACGTGCGCCAGGAAGGCATGCGCACCTATTTCACCGCCCTGCGTCCGAGCCGCGAGCCGCTGGACGTGTCGGTGAACATGCCGGGCAACCACAACGTGCTCAACGCCCTCGCGACCATCGCCATCGCCACCGACGAGGGCATCGACGATGCCGCCATCGTTCAGGGCCTATCCGGCTTCCAGGGCGTCGGCCGGCGCTTCCAGGTCTACGGCGAGCTGCCGGTGGACGGCGGCAGCGTGATGCTGGTCGACGACTATGGCCACCACCCGCGCGAAGTGGCGGCGGTGATCAAGGCCGTGCGCGGCGGCTGGCCGGAGCGCCGCCTGGTGATCCTGTACCAGCCGCACCGCTACAGCCGTACCCGCGACCTCTACGACGACTTCGTCCTGGTGCTCGGCGACGCCAATGTGCTGCTGCTGATGGAGGTCTACCCGGCCGGCGAGGAGCCGGTGCCCGGCGCCGACAGCCGTCATCTGTGCCACAGCATCCGCCAGCGTGGCCAGCTCGACCCGATCTACGTCGAGCGTGGCACCGAGCTGGCCCCGATCATCAAGCCGCTGCTGCGTCCGAACGACATCCTGCTGTGCCAGGGCGCCGGCGACATCGGCGGCGTTGCGCCGCAACTGATCAAGCATCCGCTGTTCGCGGTTCAAGGTGAGTCGAAATGAGCCTGCATTCCACCCTCGATCCCAAGGCGTTCGGCCGCGTCGCCGTGCTGTTCGGCGGCAAGAGCGCCGAGCGTGCGGTGTCGCTGAAGTCCGGCGCCGCCGTACTGGAAGCGCTGCAGGCCGGCGGCGTGGACGCCTTCGGTATCGATGTCGGTGATGACTTCCTGCAGCGCCTGACCCGCGAGAAGATCGATCGCGCCTTCATCGTGCTGCACGGCCGCGGCGGCGAAGACGGCTCCATGCAGGGCCTGCTCGAGTGCGCCGGCATCCCCTACACCGGCAGCGGCATCCTCGCCTCGGCCCTGGCCATGGACAAGCTGCGCACCAAGCGCGTGTGGCTGAGCCTGGGCCTGCCGACGCCCGCCCATGCCACCCTGGCCTGCGAAGAGGACTGCCGTACTGCGGCTGCCGAGCTGGGCTTCCCGTTGTTTGTCAAGCCGGCCCACGAGGGCTCCAGCATCGGCATGGCCAAGGTCGCCGATATCGATGCACTGATCGCCGCCTGGAAAGATGCCAGTCGCTACGACTCGCAGGTGCTCGTCGAGCAGATGATCGACGGCCCCGAGTACACCATCGCCATGCTGCGCGGCCAGGTGCTGCCACCCATCGGCCTGGGCACGCCGCACACTTTCTACGATTACGACGCCAAGTACCTGGCCAGTGACACCCAGTACCGCATTCCCTGCGGCCTGCCGGCCGACAAGGAAGCCGAGTTGAAGGAGCTGACCGCGCGCGCCTGCGAAGCCGTGGGCACCCAGGGCTGGGCACGCGCCGACGTGATGCAGGACGCCAGCGGCAAGTTCTGGCTGCTGGAGGTGAACACCGTGCCGGGCATGACCGATCACAGCCTGGTGCCGATGGCCGCGCGCGCCGCCGGTCTGGATTTCCAGCAACTGGTGCTGGCGATCCTGGCCGACAGCGTCGAGGCGAGGGGCTAAGCCATGGTCGCCACCCTCCGTCATCACTCGCAGCCGATCGGTGGTGCTACCCGGCGCAAGCCGGCGCCTGCCCGCGGCGCGAGCCGGATGGTGGCCAGGGAGCCTTTGGCCGCGCGCCTGCCGAAGCCGGATTTTGGCGTGCTTAAGCGCCTGACCTGGCCGCTGCTGCTGGTAGCGCTCGGCTTGGGAACCTATGAGCTGGCACAGCGTCTGCTGCCCTATGCCGATCGGCCGATCGCCCGGGTGAGCGTGCAGGGCGAGCTGAGTTACATCAGCCAGAAGGCCGTGAAGGAACGCATCGCACCGTACGTCTCGGCGAGCTTCTTCACTGTGGATCTGGCCGGCATGCGTGCCGAGCTGGAGCAGATGCCCTGGATTGCCCACGCCGAAGTACGTCGGGTATGGCCCGATCAGGTGGCGATCAGCCTGGAGGAACAATTGCCGGTGGCCCGCTGGGGCGATGGCGCGCTGCTGAACAATCAGGGCCGCGCCTTCGCCCCGCGCGAGGCGGCCAACTACGAACACCTGCCGCTGCTGTCCGGGCCCAAGCGCGCCCAGCAGCGTGTGATGCAGCAATACCAAGTGCTCAGCCAGCTGTTGCGGCCGCTGGGCTTCACCATCAGCAGCCTGGAGTTGCGCGAGCACGGCAGCTGGTTCATCAGCACCGCCCAGGGCGTGGACATCCTGCTCGGGCGGGATCATCTGGTCGACAAGATGCGGCGTCTCGCCAGCATCCACGACAAGGTGCTGAAGCAGCAGATCGCGAATGTCGCGCGCATCGACCTGCGTTACGCCAACGGCCTGGCCGTGGCCTGGCGTACGCCGGTGGCGCCGGCGGTGACCGAAACGACGGTCGCCGTCCAGTGAATCGAGGGAGAACAGAAGAAATCATGGCAAGCGTGCAGAGCGGCAAGATGATCGTCGGCCTGGACATCGGCACCTCCAAGGTGGTGGCGCTGGTGGGCGAGGTGACCGCCGATGGCGAGCTGGACATCGTCGGCATCGGCACCAGTCCGTCGCGCGGCCTGAAGAAGGGCGTGGTGGTGAACATCGAGTCCACCGTGCAATCCATCCAGCGTGCCATCGAAGAGGCGCAGCTGATGGCCGGCTGCCGCATCCACTCGGCCTATGTCGGCATCGCCGGCAACCACATCCGCAGCCTCAACAGCCACGGCATCGTCGCCATCCGCGACCGCGAAGTGAGCCCGGCGGACCTGGAGCGCGTGCTCGACGCCGCCCAGGCGGTGGCCATCCCCGCCGACCAGCGCGTGCTGCACACCCTGCCGCAGGACTACGTGATCGATAACCAGGAGGGCGTGCGCGAACCGCTCGGCATGTCCGGCGTGCGCCTGGAGGCCAAGGTGCACGTGGTCACCTGCGCCACCAACGCCGCGCAGAACGTCGAGAAATGCGTGCGTCGCTGCGGCCTGGAAGTGGACGACATCATTCTGGAGCAGCTGGCCTCGGCCTACTCGGTCCTGACCGAGGACGAAAAGGAGCTGGGCGTCTGCCTGGTGGACATCGGCGGCGGCACCACCGACATCGCCATCTTCACCGAGGGCGCGATTCGCCATACGGCGGTGATCCCGATCGCTGGCGATCAGGTCACCAACGACATCGCCATGGCCTTGCGTACGCCGACCCAGTACGCCGAAGAGATCAAGATCCGCTACGCCTGTGCCCTGGCCAAGCTGGCCGGCGCCGGCGAGACGATCAAGGTGCCGAGTGTCGGCGAGCGCGCCCCGCGCGACCTGTCCCGCCAGTCCCTGGCCGAGGTGGTCGAGCCGCGCTACGACGAGCTGTTCACCCTGATCCAGGCCGAACTGCGTCGCAGCGGGTACGAAGACATGATCCCGGCCGGCATCGTGCTCACCGGTGGCACCGCCAAGATGGAGGGCGCCGTCGAACTGGCCGAGGAGATTTTCCACATGCCGGTGCGACTGGGTGTGCCGCACAGCGTCAAAGGCCTGACCGATGTCGTGCGCAACCCGATCTACTCCACTGGCGTGGGCCTGTTGATGTACGGTCTGCGCAAGCAGTCCGAGGGCTATCAGGCTCCCGGCATCCAATATGGCGACGAGCCCAAGACACCTGTACTGGAACGGCTGAAACGCTGGGTCCAGGGCAATTTCTGATGTGAAACCCGCGGTAGCTGTAGGCAATAACTAAAAAGGAAGGAGAGGGGAAATGTTCGAGCTCGTAGATAACGTGCCGCAAAGTGCAGTCATCAAAGTGATCGGCGTGGGCGGTGGCGGCGGTAACGCCGTCAACCACATGATCAAGAACAACATCGAAGGCGTGGAATTCATCTGCGCCAACACCGACGCCCAGGCGCTGAAGAACGTCGGCGCGCGTACCGTGCTGCAACTCGGCCCGGGCGTGACCAAGGGCCTGGGTGCCGGCACCAACCCGGAAATCGGCCGTCAGGCCGCCATGGAAGACCGCGAGCGCATCGCCGAAGTCTTGAATGGCGCCGACATGGTGTTCATCACCACCGGCATGGGTGGCGGTACCGGTACCGGTGCGGCGCCGATCATCGCCGAAGTGGCCAAGGAGATGGGCATCCTCACCGTTGCCGTGGTGACTCGTCCGTTCCCGTTCGAAGGTCGCAAGCGCATGCAGGTCGCCGACGAGGGCATCCGTGCCCTGTCCGAATGCGTCGACTCGCTGATCACCATCCCCAACGAGAAGCTGCTGACCATCCTGGGCAAGGACGCCAGCCTGCTGTCCGCCTTCGCCAAGGCCGACGACGTGCTGTCCGGCGCCGTGCGGGGCATCTCCGACATCATGCAGCGTCCGGGTCTGATGAACGTCGACTTCGCCGACGTGAAGACCGTGATGGGCGAAATGGGCATGGCCATGATGGGCACCGGCTGCGCCAGCGGTCCGAACCGTGCGCGCGAGGCCACCGAGGCGGCCATCCGCAATCCGCTGCTGGAAGACGTCAACCTGCAGGGCGCCCGCGGCATCCTGGTCAACATCACTGCCGGTCTGGACCTGTCGCTCGGCGAATACGCCGCCGTGGGCGAGATCATCGAGGCCTTCGCCTCGGAAGCGGCGACCGTCAAGGTCGGCGCGGTGATCGATCCGGACATGCGCGACGAGCTGCACGTGACCGTGGTGGCCACTGGCCTGGGCGCGCGCATCGAGAAGCCGGTCAAGGTGATCGATAACACAGTTCCGGCGTCCGCCGTTGCCGCTCCGGCTGCCACCATCAGCGCCGCCCCGCGCGCTGCCGAGCAGCCGGCCGTCAACTACAAGGACTACGAGCGCCCGACCGTTCAGCGCCAAAGCCTCGCCGGCAGTGCCGCCGTGGCCAAGCTGAACACGCAGGACGACCTGGATTACCTCGATATCCCGGCCTTCCTGCGCCGTCAGGCTGATTGATGCTGTCTATCAGGAGTATATTGGTGATTGGTGTTCAGCAAAGGGTGGTTCTGCTATCATCGCCGCCCATTGTTGAAAACAGTTCGCAACAAGCGCAGCCAAAGCCATGATCAGACAACGCACCCTGAAGAACATCATCCGAGCCACCGGCGTTGGCCTGCACTCGGGGGAAAAGGTTTACCTGACCCTCAAGCCGGCCCCGGTGGATACCGGTATCGTGTTCCGTCGCACCGATCTGGACCCGGTCGTGGAAATCCCCGCCCGCGCCGAGAACGTCGGTGAGACCACCATGTCGACCACTCTGGTCAATGGTGAGGTCAAGGTGGACACCGTCGAGCACTTGCTTTCGGCCATGGCAGGCCTGGGCATCGACAACGCCTACGTCGAGCTGTCGGCGTCAGAAGTCCCGATCATGGATGGCAGCGCCGGTCCCTTTGTATTCCTGATTCAGTCGGCTGGCCTGGAAGAGCAGGAAGCACCGAAGAAATTCATCCGCGTGCTGCGCGAAGTGACGGTGGAGGAGGGCGACAAGCGCGCCACCTTCCTGCCCTTCGACGGCTTCAAGGTGAGCTTCGAGATCGATTTCGATCACCCGGTCTTCCGCGGTCGTACCCAGACCGCCAGCGTCGACTTCTCCAGCACTTCCTTCGTCAAGGAAGTGAGCCGCGCGCGGACCTTCGGGTTCATGCGCGACATCGAGTTCCTGCGTTCGCAGAACCTGGCACTCGGCGGCAGCGTGGAGAACGCCATCGTGGTGGACGAGTTCCGCGTGCTCAACGAAGACGGCCTCCGTTACGAGGACGAGTTCGTCAAGCACAAGATCCTCGACGCCATTGGCGATCTGTACCTGCTGGGTAACAGCCTGATCGGCGAATTCCGCGGCTTCAAGTCGGGGCACGCCCTGAACAATCGTCTGCTGAGAACCCTCATCGAGCAGACGGATGCCTGGGAAGTGGTGATCTTCGATGACGCCAGCACCGCGCCGATCTCCTACATGCGTCCGGTTGCGGCCGTATAGGCGACATTTCCCCTTCTGTTGTAATTCAAGGCCACCCTTGGGTGGCCTGTTTTTTTCCGCTATCTATCTATTCACCGCGTCGGGCATTGCGCGCGAGGCGCTCCAGGGCGGCGCGCAGCTTGGGATCGCCAATGCCCTCGGCGGCGCTGCACAGGCTGTCGGCGGCGGCTTCGGACAGCTCTTTCTTGTTCGCCTGGTACGCCACCTGGGTATTCGGCGGGCGCACCTTGACCTGGATCTTCTGCAGGCCGGCGAACTCCGGCATCGCCTGCAGCAGCCGCAGCAGGCGGCGCTGCTGGTAATGCAAACGGGTGGCCCAGTGGCCGTTGCTGCTCAGCAACAGCAGGCAGCCGTCCTGCCAGCTGGCGACCTGGCAGTGTTCGCGCGCCGCCGGTTCCAGCTGTGCCTCCACCAGCGCCTGCAGCTTGCCCAGGCGGCGCGCGGCGCTGAACAGCGCCTGCAGCGGCTTGTGTTCGCGCAGGAGGGTCGAGGGCGTCTTGGCGGCAGGGGGGCGCAGGCTCATGGCGGTGGATTCGTGAACGGGGCCACCCATGTTAGCAAAGGCCCTTGCAGCTGTCGGTCTCCGTCCCCATATAGCTAGCCGGTTCGCTTGCGCGAGTGCCCGACGCCTGCCGTCGATCACGGGAGTCGCACTTTTCTCGTCAACGTTTCCGAGTAGAATGCCCCCTTCGCATGCGGCCGAGCAGGTCGCCGGGCACGTCCTTCTGGGCCGCCCTCCATCCCCCAGCGTGGAAGAATTCGTCTATATGTTTGCGCCACTGTTGAAGAAACTCTTTGGAAGCAAGAACGAGCGTGACGTGAAGCGCATGCTCAAGACAGTGGCCGCGATCAATGCACTCGAAGAGCAGATGCTCGGCCTCTCCGACGAGCAGCTGCGGGGCAAGACTGACGAATTCAAGGCGCGCCTGGAGAAGGGCGAGACCCTCGACCAGATCCTGCCAGAGGCGTTCGCCGTGGCTCGTGAGGCGGGCAAGCGGGTGATGGGCATGCGTCACTTCGACGTACAGCTGATCGGCGGCATGACCCTGCACGAGGGCAAGATCGCCGAGATGCGTACCGGCGAGGGCAAGACCCTGGTGGGCACCCTGGCGGTGTACCTCAACGCGCTGTCCGGCAAGGGCGTGCACGTGATCACGGTGAACGACTACCTGGCTCGCCGCGACGCCAACTGGATGCGTCCGCTCTACGAATTCCTCGGTCTTTCCGTGGGCGTGGTGATCCCCTTCATGCCGCCGGAAGAGAAACGCGCCGCCTACGCCGCCGACATCACCTACGGCACCAACAACGAATTCGGCTTCGACTACCTGCGCGACAACATGGCCTTCAGCCTGGAAGAGAAATTCCAGCGTGAGCTCAACTTCGCCGTGATCGACGAAGTGGACTCCATCCTCATCGACGAGGCGCGTACGCCGCTGATCATCTCCGGCCAGGCCGAAGACAGCTCGAAGATGTACATGGAGATCAACCAGCTGATCCCGCGCCTCAAGCAGCACATCGAGGAAGAGGAAGGCGTGGTCACCCAGGAAGGCCACTACAAGGTCGACGAGAAGACCCGCCAGGTCGAGCTAAACGAGGCCGGCCACCAGTACGTCGAAGAGCTGCTCACCGCCGGTGGCATGCTGGCCGAGGGCGAGAGCCTTTATTCCGCGCATAACCTGGGCCTGCTGACCCACGTCTACGCCGGCCTGCGCGCGCACAAGCTGTTCCACCGCAACGTCGAGTACATCGTGCAGAACGGCCAGGTGATCCTGATCGACGAGCACACCGGCCGTACCATGCAAGGCCGCCGCCTGTCCGAGGGCCTGCATCAGGCCATCGAGGCCAAGGAAGGCGTGAACATCCAGGCCGAGAGCCAGACCCTGGCCTCGACCACGTTCCAGAACTACTTCCGCCTGTACAAGAAGCTCGCCGGCATGACCGGCACCGCCGACACCGAGGCCTTCGAATTCCGCCAGATCTACGGCCTCGACGTGGTGGTCATCCCCACCCACCGCCAGATCGCGCGCAAGGACTACAACGACCTGGTCTACCTGACCCAGGAAGAGAAGTACCAGGCGATCATCACCGACGTGAAGGAATGCCAGGCCCAGGGCCGGCCGATCCTGGTCGGTACCGCCTCGATCGAAACCTCCGAATACGTCTCCAAGCTGCTCGAGGAGGCCGGCATCGAGCACAAGGTGCTCAATGCCAAGTACCACGAGAAGGAAGCCGAGATCATCGCCCAGGCCGGTCGCCCGGGCGCGGTGACCCTGGCCACCAACATGGCCGGCCGCGGCACCGACATCCTCCTCGGTGGCAACTGGGAGGCCGAGGTGGCCGCCCAGGAAAACCCCAGCGAAGAGCAGATCGCGCAGATCAAGGCCGACTGGCAAAAGCGCCATCAGCAGGTGATCGAGTCCGGTGGCCTGCACGTGATCGCCTCCGAACGCCACGAATCCCGCCGTATCGACAACCAGCTGCGCGGCCGTGCCGGCCGCCAGGGCGACCCGGGTTCCAGCCGCTTCTACCTGTCGCTGGAAGACAACCTGATGCGCATCTTCGCCTCCGACCGGGTGAAGAACTTCATGAAGGCCCTCGGCATGCAGTCCGGCGAGGCCATCGAGCACCGCATGGTGACCAACGCCATCGAAAAGGCCCAGCGCAAGGTCGAGGGCCGCAACTTCGACATGCGCAAGCAGCTGCTCGAGTACGACGACGTGGCCAACGAGCAGCGCAAGGTGATCTACCACATGCGCAACAGCCTGCTGGCCGCCGACAACATCGGTGAGACCATCGTCGACTTCCGCCAGGAAGTGCTCGACACCACCATCAGCAACCACCTGCCACCGCAATCGCTGCCGGAGCAGTGGGATATCCCCGGCCTGGAGGCCTCGCTGCAGAGTGATTTCGGCATACGTCTGCCGGTCCAGCAGTGGCTCGACGAAGACGACAAGCTGTACGAGGAGACCCTGCGCGAGAAGATCCTCGCCGAGCTGCTCGCGGCTTACCACGAGAAGGAAGAGCTGGCCGGCGCCGAGGCGCTGCGTACCTTCGAGAAGCAGATGCTGCTGCGCGTGCTGGACGACCTGTGGAAGGACCACCTGGCCACCATGGATCACCTGCGTCACGGCATCCACCTGCGCGGCTACGCACAGAAGAACCCCAAGCAGGAATACAAGCGCGAGTCCTTCACCCTGTTCCAGGAGCTGCTGGATTCGATCAAGCGCGACACCATTCGCGTGCTGTCCCACGTGCAGGTGCGCCGCGAGGATCCCGCCGAGGAAGAGGCCCGTCTGCGCCGCGAGGCCGAGGCCATGGCCCAGCGCATGCAGTTCCAGCACGCCGAGGTCTCGGCCCTGGACGCCGTTGCGGCGGAAGGCGAAGGCGAGGAGCCCGAGCAGGAGGCCGCCGCGGCCATCGCCCCGGTGCGTGCCGAGCCGAAGATCGGCCGCAACGAGCCGTGCCCCTGCGGGTCCGGCAAGAAGTACAAGCATTGCCACGGCCAGGTCGGTTGATCCGCACCTAGCCTGCTAGACAGAACGCCGCGACCGGTCCTGCCGCTCGCGGCGTTTTTCCACATCCGCTTCACTGCCTACGAAGGAGCGTCTCCTATGGCCGTCGGTCTCGGTCCCCTGCCCAAGCTGCACCCCGTTCCCGGTTTCGAACTCGGCATCGCCTCCGCCGGCATCAAGCGTCCGGGCCGCAAGGACGTGGTGGTGATGCGCTGCGCCGAAGGCTCGCGCGTGGCCGGCGTGACCACTACCAATGCGTTCTGCGCCGCCCCGGTGATCGTCACCCGCGAGCGCGTGGCCGGTGACGTGCGTTTTCTGCTGACCAACACCGGCAACGCCAACGCCGGCACCGGCCCGGACGGCCTGGCCAATGCCCGCCGCACCTGCGCCGCCCTGGCCGCGCTGACCGGCGTGGCCGAGACCGCCGTGCTGCCGTTCTCCACCGGGGTGATCGGCGAGCCGCTGCCGGTGGCCAAGATCGAGGGCGCGCTGCAGGCCGCCCTGGACGATCTGCACGAGGATCACTGGGCCGAGGCCGCCACCGGCATCATGACCACCGACACCCTGCCCAAGGGCGCCAGCCGCCAGTTCCAGCACGAGGGCGTGACCGTCACCGTGACCGGCATCAGCAAGGGCGCCGGCATGATCCGGCCGAACATGGCCACCATGCTCGGCTACATCGCCACCGACGCCAAGGTGGCCCGCGAGGTTCTGCAGGACCTGGTGCGCGACGCGGCGAACAAGTCGTTCAACCGCATCACCATCGACGGCGACACCTCGACCAACGACTGCTGCATGCTGATCGCCACCGGCCAGGCGGCGCTGCCGGAAGTCACCTCGGCTTCGGGCGAACTGTTCGGCAAGCTCAAGCAGGCGGTGCTGGAGGTGTTCATGGAAGTGGCCCAGGCCATCGTCCGTGACGGCGAAGGCGCCACCAAGTTCGTCACCGTGCAGGTCAACGGCGGCGGCAACCACCAGGAATGCCTGGATGTGGCCTACGCCGTGGCCCACTCGCCGCTGATCAAGACCGCGCTGTTCGCTTCCGACCCCAACTGGGGCCGCATCCTCGCCGCCGTCGGCTATGCCGGCGTGCCGAATCTGGACGTCAGCAAGATCGACGTCTTCCTCGGCGACGCGCGCCAGGGCGAGGTACGCATCGCCAGCCAGGGCGGCCGCGACGCCAGCTACACCGAGACCCAGGGCGCCGCCGTGATGGCGCGGGAGGAGATCGGCATCCGCATCGAACTGGGCCGCGGCAGCTGCAGCGAAACCATCTGGACTACCGATCTCTCCCACGAATACGTGAAGATCAACGCCGAATACCGCACCTGAGCCGTGCCCGTCCCCGCTCCCTTAGGGAGTGGGGACGGGCGAGGTCGCTGCGGGCGACGCTTCGGCCGCGTGCCGTCATTCCTTTCATTCATGGTCCCATGCGCAAGCGGAATTGTTCGCGGCCTTGCCGTGCGCGTACCCTGCGCCTTCAACCCTTCTAGGAGAACGCCATGTCTCTCAAACTGGTGATCGGCGACAAGAACTATTCCTCCTGGTCGCTGCGCGCGGCGCTGGCCATGGACCTGACCGGCGTGCCCTACGAAGAGATCGGCATACGCCTGTACCAGCCGGACAGCCGTCGCCAGCTGATGGCCCACGCGCCGACCGGCAAGGTGCCGGTGCTGCACACCGAGGAAGGCCCGGTGTGGGATTCGCTGGCCATCGCCGAATACCTGGCCGAGCGCTTTCCCGAGGCGCACCTGTGGCCGCGCGGCCAATATGCCCGGGCTCTGGCGCGCAGCGTCTGCGCCGAGATGCACAGCGGTTTCATGGCCCTGCGCAGCCACCTGTCCATGGATCTGGCGCGCGACCAGGCCCTGGCCGAGATGCCCGCCGAGGCCCAGGCCGATATCGATCGCGTGTGCCGCCTGTGGGCGGACTGCCGCCAGCGCTTCGGCCAGGATGGCCCCTACCTGTTCGGTCACGTCAGCATCGCCGACGCCTTCTTCGCCCCGGTGGCGGCGCGCATGCGCAGCTACCGCGTGGCACTGCCGGACGAGGCCGCCGCGTACGTCGAGACCATCTACCAGTGGCCGGCCTTCCAGCGCTGGTACCAGGCCGGGCTGCGGGAGGTGGGCGCGTGAAACGCATCCACGTGGCCGCCGCGGTGATCCGCGGCGAGGATGGCCGGGTACTGATCGCCAAGCGCCCGCAAGACAAGCACCAGGGCGGCCTGTGGGAATTCCCCGGCGGCAAGGTGGAAGCGGGCGAGGCGGTGGAGCGGGCCCTGGCGCGCGAGCTGGAAGAGGAGCTGGGCATCCGTGTCGACGCCGCTCGACCGTTGATCCAGGTGCACCACGACTATCCGGACAAGCAGGTGCTGCTGGACGTATGGGAAGTCTCTGCCTTCAGCGGCGAACCCCACGGCGCCGAGGGTCAGCCGTTGGCCTGGGCCGGCGAGCGCGAGTTGCTCGACTACGAGTTTCCCGCCGCCAACCAGCCGATCGTCGCGGCGGCGCGCCTGCCCGACAGCTACCTGATCACCCCGGATAGCCTCGAGCCGGCCGAACTGATGCGCGGCGTGCGCGCCGCGCTGGCTGCCGGCGCCCGGCTGATCCAGCTACGTGCGCCGAACATGTTCGATCCGCAGTACCGCGACCTGGCGGTGGATATCCAGGGCCTCTGCGCCGGCAAGGCGCAGCTGATGCTCAAGGGGCCGCTGGAATGGCTGGGTGATTTTCCCGCCGCCGGCTGGCACCTGACCGCCGAACAGCTGCGCAAGTACGCGCCGAATGGCCGGCCTTTCCCGGGCCAGCGCTGGCTGGCTGCCTCCTGCCACGGTGCCGAGGAGCTGGCCCTGGCCGCGCGCATGGGCGTGGACTTCGTCACCCTGTCGCCGGTGCAGGCCACCCAGACCCATCCGGATGCCACGCCGCTGGGCTGGGACGTCGCCGCCGAGCTGCTGCGCGGCAGCAACCTGCCGGCTTATCTGCTCGGCGGTGTCGGGCCGGATGACCGTTCGCGCGCCTGGCAGGCCGGCGCCCAGGGCGTCGCCGGCATTCGCGCGTTCTGGCCGGGATGACCTCGCGGCCCATGGTGCGCTAGGGCGCCCATGCGCAGCGGGGCAGCGGCGATGGATGCCGCTGTTACGAAGCCGGTTTCTGCGCCGCCTGCCAGAGCACTTCGTCGACCTGCGTGCGCCGCGCGATCAGGCGCGCGGCGACGAACAGCAGATCGGACAGGCGATTGACGTAGGCCATGCCCACCGGGCGCAGCGGCTCCACGGCGTTGAGCTGCTGGCAGCGGCGTTCGGCGGTGCGAGCCAGGCTGCGACAGACATGGGCCTGGGCGACCAGGCGCGAGCCGCCCGGCAGGATGAAGTTCTTCAGCGGCCCGACCTCCTCGTTCCAGCGGTCGATGGCCGCCTCCAGGCGCTCCACTTCCGGCTCCTGCAGGGCCTGGTACTCCGGCATCGCCAGCTCGCCGCCGAGGTCGAACAGGCGGTGCTGGCAGGGGCTCAGGACTTCGACGATCTCGCCTAGCGCCGGCCGGCTCGCCAGCTCATCGGCCAGGTCCGCCAGCAACAGGCCGAGCTGGCTGTTGAGGTTATCCAGCTCGCCCATGGCCTCCACCCGCGGATGGTCCTTGGCCACCCGGCGGCCGTCGGCCAGCCCGGTCTCGCCCTTGTCGCCGGTCTTCGTGTAGATCTTGCTCAGTCGGTAGCCCATCAGACGCTAATGCCTTCCGCAGGTGAGGTGAGTGGCAGGCGCAGGGTGAAGCAGGTGCCCTGCCCCTGGGTGGACTGCACCTCCATCTGCCCCTTGTGGTTGTTGGTGACGATGAAATAGGAAACGGACAGGCCCAGGCCGGTGCCCTGGCCCACTTCCTTGGTGGTGAAGAAGGGCTCGAAGATGCGCTTGCGCACGGTCTCGGGCATGCCGACGCCGTTGTCTTCCACCTGGATCTCGGCCCAGGGCGGATTGAGGCGAATGCGCAGGGTGATGCGCCCCGGCTCGTCCTCGTCGTCGCGCTGGTGGATGGCCTGGGCGGCGTTCTTCAGCAGGTTGAGCAGCACCTGTTCCATCTCGTTGGCGGTGGCCGGCACCGGGCCGAGCTGCGGGTCGAAATCGCGGACGATGTCGATGGCCTTGAAGTCGAAACTGTCGGTCAGGTCGAAGTCGTTGCCGGCGATTTCCAGTGCCTGGTCGACCAGCACCGGCAGCTGGCAGGGCGCCAACTGGCGGGTGCTGCGGCGGCTGAAGGCGAGCATGTGGCTGACGATCTTCGCCGCGCGCGAGCCGGCCTGGGCGATGCCGTCGAGCAGCTGCGGAATCTCCCGGCTCAGCAGGTAGGCGTTGACGTCGTCGAGGGCGATACCGGCCTCCACCGCCAGGTCCTGGTTCTTCGCCAGCTCCGGCGACAGGCGCCGGCGGATGTTCTGCACGTTGTGCAGGATGGCGCCGAGCGGGTTGTTGATCTCGTGCGCCATGCCGGCGGCCAGGCCGCCTACGGAGAGCATCTTCTCCGACTGCACCATCATCTCTTCCAGCGACAGGCGCTGGGTGATGTCGTCGATGCGGATCACCACGCCACGCCCGCCGCCGCCCATCAGCGGGTAGAAGGTCAGCGCGTAGTGGTGCGCCTCCTCGCCCTTGCGCCAGGTGACCCGCTCGATCTTCTCCACCCGGTGGTGCTCGGCGGTGCGCTTGAGCTGGGCGAGGAACGGCTTGAGCGGCGGGAAGGCGAGGAACACCGGCTGGTTCAGCGCCTCGTCCAGCGGTGTGCCGGAGAGCGCGCTGGCCTCCTGGTTCCACTGGGTGACGTAGAGCTGGTCGTCGAGGGCGATCAGCGCCGAGGGCATGGAGTCGATGATGTTGTTCAGGTAGTTCTGGAAACCGGTGAGTTTCTTCTCGATCTTGCTGCGCACCTGCACTTCCAGCTCCAGCTTGCGGTTGGAGTGGCGGGTTTCCTCGGCCAGGCTCTGGGCCTGGGAGAAGGCACTCTCGGCATCGTCGCGGGCGCGTTTGAGCTGCTGCTCGCGAGCCTCCATGCGGCCGAGCATGGTGTTGAAAGCGTCGGCCAGGCTGCCGATCTCGTCGCGGTTGCCGCGGGCGGCGCGCAGCGAGTAGTTCTCCTCGCGGGTCACCTGGCGCGAGAGCTCTTCCAGGCGGCGGATCGGTCGGGTGATCAGGCGGCGCACCTGACGCGCGATCAGCGCCCAGAGCACCACGCTGATGGCCAGGATCACGCCGCTGGCGGTCAGCGTGCCGGTGTAGAAGGCCCCGGGCAGCTCGCTGGAGGCAACCAGCAGCAAGCGACCGGGCGTCGTGTCCGGCTGCGGCAGTTCGATCACCCGGGTGGAGCGGAATTCGCCCTGGCGCCAGTGCTCCAGATCGCCGCCGTAGGCCGGCAGGCGCAGGGGTTCGCCCAGCTGCAGGTCGGCCAGGCGCCGGCCGCCGCTGTCATAGATCGCCGCGGCGCGCAGCGGGGTATAGCTGTCCAGGCGTTGCAGCACCTCACGCGCGGCCTCGGGCGAGGACAGGGCGTGGCGGCTCAGTTCGGGGGCGGCAATCAGCTTGCCGATGGCCTGCAGGGCCTGCGGCGCCACGCTCTCCTGGGAGATCCAGTAGGCCGCGCTAATGAAGGCCAGGTTGGCCACCAGCATCACGGTGGCCAACAGCACCAGCAGCGCGGCGAGCATCTTGCGGCCGACCGGCAGGTTGTCGAGGCGTTGACGCAGAGAGGTCAAGGGCGCGGCTTCCGCTTCGGGTGGGAGAGGCAGGGTAGCGCCGCTTCAGGTCACGGGCAATCCGCGACCCGTGAGGTACTCGCGCAGGCGCTGCAGGAGGTGCTCCAGGCGCGGCAGATGCAGCCCGAGGCGCTCGGCCGTGGCCAGGGCGTGGCCGAGCAGGTAGCCGATCTCCGTGCGCCGGCCGTTGGCCACGTCCTGGTGCATGGAAGAATAGTTGGCGGCGGTGCCGTCGATCACCCGCAGCACTTCCTGGTGCAGGTCGGTCGCGGCCTCATCCTGGCCGGCGGCGCGCAGCAGGGTGGCGAGTTCGTCGCACAGGCCGGCGACCTCGTCCGGCCAGTCGCGCAGGCCGCCGTTGCGGCAGTCGTGCAATACGGTCAGCGGATTGATCGCGCAGTTCAGGGCCAGCTTGCGCCATAGCTTGGCGAGGATGTCGGCGCTCCACGCGTGGGGAATGCCCGCGGCGCTCAGGTCGTTCAGCCACGCCGGCGCCCGGCGTTCACCCGGGACGCCGAGCCAGGTGTGGCCGCGCCCGGCGTATACCACGCGAAAGGCGCCGTCGCGAAAGGCGCCCTCGGTGCTCGAGGCGAACACACACTGCGCCCGCGGCAGGCGCGCGGCCACCGCCTCCTGGCTGCCGAGGCCGTTCTGCAAGAGGACGATCTCGGCGCCGGGGGCGAGGCGCGGGACCAGCTCGGCGGCGGCCTCCTCGGCATCGTAGGCCTTGCAGGCGAGCAGCAGGCGGCGGATGGGGATGCCGGTGTGCGGGGTTTCCGCGGGGATGGGGTGCAGGCTGGCCAGGCCATCCTCGACCAGGGTCAGGCCACCGACGGCGCGGTACTGGCCGAGGCGGGCCTGGTCACGCAGGATCAGCCGTACCGGCAGCCCGGCCCGGGCTAGGCGGGCCGCCCACAGCCCGCCCAGGCTGCCGGCGCCGAGGACGTGCCAGATGTTCACTGCGGCAGCGGCAGGCGCACCGCGCTGACCCGCCCGCTGGCGTAGGAGTCCGGCAGCACGCGAGCGGCCTCGGCGAACAGCAGATGCGGCTCGACCGGCAGCGACTTGGCGTCCAGGCCGACCAGGGCGATGCCGGCCTTGAGGCTGATGAAGCCCTCGCTGGTCTTGAAGGCCTTGAGGTTGAGGCCCTCGTGCATGCGCTTGAAGCTGCTCGGCGAGCATTCGTGGAGATCGTCGAGCATGGCGATCATGCCGAAGTGGGTGTCGTCGACCCGGGTCAGCACGTCCAGTGGCCGCACCAGCTGCTGCAGGCGACGCGCCACGCCGTGCAGCACCTCGTTCCAGAAACCGTTGCCGTGCTGCAGGCGCAGCGCCTCGCCTTCCTGCAGGCCGATCAGCAGGTAGCACAGCGCGCCGCCGCGGGACTCGACCTGGCGCAGGCAGTCGCCGAGCTTCTGCTGCAGGTAACGCGGGTTGCCCAAACCGGTCAGCGGGTCGACCAGGTTGCGCTGCTCGAGGCTGGCGATGTTCTGGGTCAGCATACGGTTTTCATTGAGCAGGCGCTGCAGGGTGTTGCACAGGCGATCCGCCGCATACACACGTGGCACCAGCTGCTCGTTCATCGCCGCCTTGCTGATGAAGTCGTCGACACCGCGGTCGAAGGCCTCGGAGAGTACGTTGTCGCCTTCCTTGCCGGTCAGCAGGATGACGTAGGTGTAGTGCTCGGCCGTCTCGTCCAGCTGGCGCACCCGGCCGGTCAAATCCAGGCCATCCATTTCCGGCATCAGCCAGTCGGCCAGCAGCACGCTGGCGGGGCGCTTCTCCAGCAGGCGCAGGGCCTCGGCGGCGCTGTTGGCGAAGCGCACATCCTGGTAGCCGGCCTGGCTGAGGGCGCGGCCGATCATGGCGCTGGAGAACTTGGCGTCGTCCACCACCAGGATGCTGAGATGGGGGTTGGGCATTGAGGAGGCTCGCAGGCAGGGAAGGGTTGGCGCCGCGGTTTGGCCGAACGGCGCGTCAGACTGGCTATAATGGGCGCGCCATTTTTATCGTCAAGTCAGGCGCGCTCACTCCGTGAGGGGGATCGCGCCGTCCATCAGGAGCAAGCCCATGCCTTCGTTCGACGTGGTGTCGGAACTGGACAAGCACGAACTCACCAACGCGGTCGACAATGCCACCAAGGAGCTCGACCGCCGCTTCGACCTGCGCGGCAAGTGCAGCCTCGAAAGCAAGGACAAGACCATCACCATCACCGCCGAGGCGGAGTTCATGCTCGAGCAGGTGCTCGACATAGTTCGCGCCAGCCTGATCAAGCGCAAGATCGACAGCCAGTGCATGGAGGCCAAGGAACCCTACGCCTCCGGCAAGGTGATGAAGCAGGAAGTGACCTTCCGCGAAGGCATCGACAAGGAGCTGGCGAAGAAGATCGTCGCCCTGATCAAGGACGCCAAGCTCAAGGTGCAGGCCGCCATTCAGGGCGAGCAGGTGCGCATCACCGGCAAGAAGCGCGACGACCTGCAGGAGGCCATCGCCCTGCTGCGCGGCCAGGACCTGGGCATGCCGCTGCAGTACAACAACTTCCGCGACTGATGCCGCGAGGGAACCTCGCGCGTCCCGCAGGCGTCTAGCAGTTACACCCCTCGCCGCCATGGTTCCCCCATGGCGGCGTCGTTTCCGCCGTCCGAAAAGGAGTGAGCCATGGAATTTAGCTACGAAGAGATGGTGAGGCTGTCGCAGGCCTGGCTGCCGGTGGTGCTGGAGTACAGCGGCAAGCTGACTCTGGCGCTGGTCACCCTGGCGATCGGCTGGTGGTTGATCAACCGCGTCACCGGGCGACTCGCCCTGCTGATGCAGGGGCGCAAAGTGGACCTGGCGCTGACCGGCTTCATCCGCAGCCTGGCCAACATCGTGCTCAAGGTGTTGCTGCTGGTTAGCGTGGCGTCCATGGTCGGCATCTCCACGGCCTCGTTCATCGCCGCCATCGGTGCCGCGGGCCTGGCCATCGGTCTGGCGCTGCAGGGCAGCCTGGCCAACTTCGCCGGCGGTGTACTGATCCTGCTGTTCCGCCCGTTTCGCATCGGCGACTGGATCGAGGCGCAGGGGCTGTCGGGCACCGTGGACAGCATCCAGATCTTCCACACCGTGCTGCGCACCGGTGACAACCGCACGGTGATCCTGCCCAACGGCGCCTTGTCCAACGGTCCGATCATCAATACCTCGCGCCAGGCGACCCGGCAGATCGTGTTCGACGTCAAAGTCGATTACGAGGCCGACCTGCCGAAGGCGCAGCAAGTGCTGCGCGAGATGGCCGAGGACCCGCGCGTGCTCAAGGAGCCGGCGCCGGCCGTGGTGGTGGCCGGGCTCGGCGATACCTACATCACTCTGTCGCTGCGGGTCTGGACGGCCAACTCCGATTACTGGGCGGTGACCTTCAAGTTCAACGAGGAAATCCGCGACCGCCTGCGCGAGGTCGGCGTGGACATCGCCATGCCGGGCCTGCTGGCCCACACGGTGCGGTCGGCGCCGCCGGCCTGAGGCCCTTTCAGGCCTCGCCGCGCGGAGCGGGGGCGTCGGCGGGCTGCGGACCCTGCTGGCGCCACTGCAGCGCGATGAGGATCAGCGTCGGGATGCCCAGCAGCGCCGTGATCAGGAAGAACTGGCCGTAGCCGACCTTCTCCACCATGACCCCCGAATAGCCGCCCGCCAGGCGCGGCAGCAGCAGCATGATCGAGCTGAGCAGCGCGTACTGGGTGGCGGAGAACTTCAGGTTGGTCAGGCTCGACAGGTAGGCAACGAAGGCCGCGGTCGCCAGGCCCGAGCTGAGGTTGTCCAGGGTGATGGTCACCACCAGCATCAGCATGTGCGGGTCGAGCACGGCGAGCAGTTGGTTGACCGTCTGCTGGGCGTACTCCGCCGGGTTGGCGACGACGCCGAGGCCGGAGAGGCTGGCGAACAGCAGGTTGGTGCCCGCCGAGGCCGCACCGCCGATCAGTAGGATCGGCAGGATGCCGAAGCGCACGATCAGCAATCCGCCCAGGGCCGCGCCGAGCAGCGTCATGATCAGCCCGAACAGCTTGCTGACGCTGGCGATCTGGCTCTTGGCGAAGCCCATGTCGATGTAGAAGACGTTGGCCATCACGCCCATCACCGTGTCGGACATCCGGTAAGTGGCGATCAGCCCGAGTAGTAGCAGAGCCTGCCAGCGATAGCGAATGATGAAGTCGTTGACCGGCGTGAGTACCGGTGCCAAGCCACGACGGCCCATGCGCGACAGGCACACCGCGGTGAGGATGCTGTACAGCAGAAAACGCAGGAAGGCACGGTCGTCGCGGACCAGTTCGACCACGCCCATCTCGCCGACGAGCACGAGGAACACGTCGCTGCGGAAGAACTGGGTGAACATCGCCGGCACCGAGACCAGCAGCACGATCAGCACCACCACCGAGGCCAACTGGCGGTACAGGCCGTAGCGCGCCGCGGCAATCTGCGTGCGCAGCGGCACCGGCGGCTCGCGCATCCACAGGGTGGTGATCACGCCCGGCAGCATCAGCATGGCGAACAGCAGGTAGGTACTGGCCCAGGCCCCGTGCTGGTAGCCGGAGCCGGGAGTGCCGAACCAGCCGGCGAAATACAGGGCGCCGGCGGTGGCCAGCAGCGCGGCGACCCGGTAGCCGGCCATGTAGCTGGCGGCGAGCGCGGCCTGGCGGGTGTCGTCGACGATCTCCAGGCGGTAGGCGTCCACCGCGATGTCCTGGGTCGCCGAGGCGAAGGCCACCACCACCGCCACCGCGATCAGCCAGGACAGATGCTGCTGCGGATCGCACAGCGCCATGCCGATCAGGCCGAAGGCCACTAGGCCCTGGGACAGCACCAGCCAGGAACGGCGCCGGCCGAGACGACCGAGCAGCGGCAGGCGCCACTGGTCGAGCATCGGCGCCCAGACCCATTTGAAGGCATAGGCCAGGCCGATGAGGCTGGCGTAGCCGATGGTCTGGTGGGTGACACCCGCCTCGCGCAGCCACACCGAGAGCGTGGAGAACACCAGCATGTACGGCAGGCCGGCGGCGAAGCCCAGCAGCAGCAGGGCCAGGGTCGCCGGATGGGCATAGGTGGCAAGCGCGGCGCGCCAGGTTCTGCGGGACATTGGGCTGATCGGGTTGGGCAAAGGGCGCACTCTAACCGTTCGTGTCCATGGGGCGCCAGCCATGGCGGCGCATGTCGACGCGGTCGTTGCGGATGGTCAGCCCCTCGGCGCGCAGGCGCGCGCGCTGCTCCTCTCCGGAGGGTGTGCCGGCCGCCAGGCTGAGTCGCCCGCCGGCGCCGAGCACGCGATGCCAGGGCAGGCGGGTGTCGTCCGGCAGCTGGCTGAGGGTGCGACCGACCCAGCGCGCGGCGCGGCCCAGGCCGGCCAGGGCGGCCAGCTCGCCGTAGGCGATCACCTTGCCTTCGGGAATCTCCGCCAGTACCAGGTAGAGTGCCGCGCGCCGGCCTTCGGCGCTTGCCGTGGGCTCCAGGGCTCGGGCATGTTCTGCTACCTCCCGTTGCGCTTTCGGAATCTTGGTCATGCGTCTTCGCATCCTGCTGTCGTTTCTGCTGTCGGCCCTGGCGGGCCCCGTCGTCGCCGATACCGTGTGGCTGAACAATGGCGATCGGCTGACCGGCGAGATCCTGCTGCTCGAGGGCGGCAAACTGGCGTTGAAAACGAAGTATGCCGGCCAGGTGCTGATCGACTGGAAGGATATCGACACCCTCAGCGCCGACAAGCCCCTGATGGTGCGTCGCGCCGGGTTGGACAGCGAGGGCAGCGAACGCCTGGAGGCCGCCGGCCGGGGCATGGTCCGGATGATCGATGGCGACGAGCGCGTGGTCACCCTGGCCAGCATCTCGCGTCTGGTGCCTCCCCGCGCGGTGCTCAAGGACCGCCTCTGGGAGGGCAATCTGGACGCGAAGCTGGACATGGAGCGCAACCAGAGTCGAACGGACGAGTGGAAGCTGAAGGGCAATACGCGCGTCGAGCACGGGCGCTGGCGCCACGTGCTGCGCGGCGAGCTGGAGCACGAGACGGAGGACGGAGAGAAGACCGAGGACAACTGGGAGCTGGAATACGACCTGGACCGCTTCTTCACCGATCACTGGTTCTGGAGGGCCGGCTTCGAGCAGGATGAGGACGAGTTCGAACTGATCGACCGCCAGCGCACCTACGGTATCGGCCCCGGTTACCGCTTCTGGGACAACGAGTTGGGTCGCCTGGACCTAATCACCCAATACAACCGCATCGAGCTGTTCAGCGCGATCGGCGACCGCAGCTTCGACAGCTGGTCGCTGGAGTGGGACTACAAGCGCCTGCTGTGGGGGACCCGCCTGGAGTTCTACAGCAACGCCGAGATGCAGATACCGCACATCAATGAAATCGACTATGTATTCGACGGCGAGGCGGGGTTGCGCTATCGGCTCAACGACTGGGCGAGGCTGTCGCTGCTATACGAGCTGAACCAGCTCCGCGGGCTGGGCCAGACGGTCTCCGATCGGCATTACCTGATCGGTGTCGGCATCGGCTGGTAGCCCCCCGTCTGAACTACACGGGCATTCGCCGGTCTGTGCTTGCTCAGCCGGCGTGCATCCGGATAATGCGCGCCTTTTCCAAACTCGCGCATTCTCTTCTGCTTATGATCTCGCTCCGTTCACTGCTCTGCCTGGCTTTCTGCGCCGCCCCCGCCACGCTTCTGGCCGACACCGTCTGGCTGAAGAACGGCGACAAGCTCACCGGCACCATTCAACTGGTCGACAGCGGCAAGCTGCTGTTGAAGACCGAGTACGCCGGCACCATCACGCTCGAGGTGGCGAAGATCGCGACCCTGGAAAGCGACCAGGAACTGCTGGTCAAGCAGAGCGATTTCGACGGCGAGCACGCCAAGTCGCTGAAGCCGGCGGGGCAGGGCCAGGTCGAGCTGGTCAACGGCGAAGCGCCGAAGGTGGTGGAGCTGGCCTCGATTAGCCAGATGATGCCGCCCAAACCGCTGGTGCAGGACCTGACCTGGACCGGCAACATCGATGTCGCCGCCGACTACAAGCGCGCCGAGAACGACATCAAGGATTACGACATCGACCTGGACACCAAGGCCCGCCACGGCGCCTGGCGTCACAGCATCGCGGCCGAGTACGACCACGAGACCAAGGACGACGAGCGCAAGACCGACCGGGTCGAGCTGAGCTACGACCTCGATCGCTTCTTCACTCGCAAGTTCTTCTGGCAGGGTCAGCTGAAATACAGCCACGACCGGGTCGAGGATCTGGAGACCCAGCGCACCGTCGGTACCGGCCCCGGTTACCAGTTCTGGGACAACGAACTGGGCGCCTTCTCTATGGCCGGCCTGTTCAACCGCAATGACTACGTCTTCGCCGACGGCACCAGCGAGCACTTCAACTCGACTTCCATGGAATGGGATTACAAGCGCTATCTGGGTGGCAAGAACCTGGAGCTCTACACCTTGGGTGAGCTCGGCATGCCCTTCGTCGACAAGATCGACTACATCATCGATACCGAGGCCGGCGTGCGCTACAAGCTGAACAGCTGGGCCGCCCTGAGCCTCAAGGCGGAATGGGACAAAGTCGCCAGTGAGCACGGCGACACCAACGAGCGTCGCTACATGATCGGTGTCGGCGTCGGCTGGTAACGGCTCCTCCCGCGCCAGCCTTCCCTCGGCTGGCGCCACTTTCCCTCAATCGTATTCCGCGGCCTCGTGGTCGCCCAGCAGCCTGCACTGGCGCGGCGTGCTGGCGGCCAGCACCGCCGGGTTGAAGCGGAACTGCAGATAGGGCGAGAACTTCTGCGCCACCATGCGCCGGCCGTAGTGCATCTGCAGCAGATAGCGGGTGCGTGGGCTGCGATTGCGGCTGCCGGCGTGCCACAGCTCGCTGCGAAAGAACAGCAGATCGCCAGCACGGCATAGCACCGGCTCGGGCGAATGGCCGCGCCATGCTGTCTCGCCAGCCTCCGGCGCGCGCCCGGCGCGATGGCTGCCGGCGATGACCAGGGTCGGGCAGAGATCGATGTCGATATCGTCGAGGTACAGCTGCGCGGTGCAGATCTGCATCGGCAGGCGAAAGCCGGGATCGTCCAGCAGGCTGCTCGGCAGCGGCATGGCGAGATGGTCGATGTGCAGGTCGGCACCGATGAAGCCCGGGTGGCAGCGCCAGGCGGTCTGGCCGATCAGATGACAATCCGCGCCGAGCGCGGCCTCGGCCAGTTCGATCACGCCGGGCAGGTCGAGATAGGGCAGCCACAGCGGGTCGCGGTTGAACACGCACTTGTAGTGATCGACCAGGCCGGTGTAGTCCCAGTGAATCGGCTGCAGATGGTCGATGGCCTGGCGCAGCTCTGCGATCTGCGTGGCATTGACTGCGCCGGGCAGCAGGGCGAAGCCGTCCTCGTGCAGCGCCTGCAGGCGCATCGCGGTGGCTTGATCCATGGTCGTGCTCCCGCCGTGGGCTTGCGCACATGCTGGCACGGAAGGGCGGGATGGGAAATCGCGGGCAAAAAAAGACCCGGCAAAAAGCCGGGTCAATAACCGTGATTAGCCTGATGAGGAGATAATCTGAAGAGTCCGACTGCTGTGGCCCCTTGAGCTTATCGGCTGATCTCGCGACCAGTTGGGGTAATAATAACAATTCTCATTTTGCCGTCAACACCTGGATGAGAATTATTTTCGACTGGTTGGCAAAGTCCTAGAAAACAAAACCCCGGCCTGGGCCGGGGTTCGTCTTGAAGCGCCGATTCACGCGGGCTGCAATTGGGTCCGCAGCTGTGTGACTTCCTTGTTCAGCAGGTCGATGCGGCGCGCCATGCTCTCGATGAGGCTATGGGCGATGCGCGGATTGCTCTGCATCAGGCTGAGGAACTGGTCCTTGGGGATCACCATCACGGTGCAGGGCTCGCTGGCGATCACCGTGGCGCTGCGCTTCTCGCGGGTGAACACGGCCATGGCGCCGAAGATCTCGTCCTTCTGCACATCGCCGACCTTCTGTCCGTCGACATGCGCTTCGGCGTGGCCCTCGATGATCACGAACACGTGGTCCGCGTCGTCGCCCTGGTGGATCAGCTCCTCGCCGGCGGCGAAGTGCTGGAAGCCGGTGGCCGGCCGGATCTCCGGTTGCTTGAGGCGGGCCAGGGCGTCGGAGAGCAGCGCGGTGTGGCCGATCAGGTACTGGATGAACAGCTCCTGACGCACTTCGCTGCCGTAGATGTGCTTGAACACCTCGCCGCGGGCATAGGGCACGAGGGTCAGTTGCTCCTCGCTGCTGTAGCGGCAGCTGGGCAGGTCGATGCCCTGGCGCAGGCCCACCAGATCGCCTTCCTGCAGGTAGAACAGCGGGCGTTCGTCGACCTGTGCGTGCAGCAGGCCGTTCTCGATGATGTACAGCTGGTTGCCGGGCAGCAGCTTGGCGAGGTCTTCGACCTGCTCCAGGCGCAGGGGGGAGCCGCTGGGCTGCAGCCCTTCGAGCAGCTGCGTGGGAATGCTCTGCAGGCGCTGGATCAACTGATCGGCGTAGGCCGGTTGCTCCCCGAGTAGGTACATGTCGGTAATTCCTTGAACTGGCTGGGCTGACGATAAGGCACGCGGAGTATCGGCAACAATAGGCGGCGGCGTTATGCAGGTAAATGGCGCCGCTCGGAGGTTGTGAGCTAGCTCTTGTTGGCCGGCCCCTGTTCGTCCAGTCGAACGTTCAACTGGGCCTTGAGCCCCGGCGGCAGATCGTTCCAGTGCACGTCGAGCAGGGCGCCCTCGATGGCGTACATCAGCACCTTCGAGGCGCGGAAGCCGCGCGCGCGCACGGCTCGATAGGCGTCCACCGAACCCAGGCGGCGCAGATCGTTGGCACTGTGGATGCCTACCGCGTGCAGCCATTGAGCCGAGGTCTTGCCCAGGTTCTTCAGGTGTTGCAGTTCGTCGTTCATCGTGCCTCCTTGCCTGACGGTGCGGGGCCTGCCGGATAGCCTGCGAGAAAGTGTAGCGGCCAGCGCACGAAACGCTTCTGCTGCTCGTCGCCCCAGGCCCGGCGCAGCTCGGGGAGAAGCTCCCGGACCGGATCGCGCCCGCTGGCCCGCTCCAGTTTCTGCACCGCCGACCAGGTGGCGAGATAGCCCACCAGCTGTTCCAGCTGCCATTCCAGCTCGATGGCGAACGCCGGCACCTCGATGCGCGCGAACGGTGGCTGGATGTCGCGGTAGCCGGCATCGACGCTGGCGCGTCCCTCGGGCCAGTAGCCGCTTAGCGTGTTGCGGTAGAAGTCGTCAATCACTGCATCGAGCGCATCATCGATGCGCAGCAGGCTGTAGCACCAGGCGCAGAACAGTCCGCCCGGTCTGAGCAGGCGACGCGCTTCGGCGAAGAAAGCCGGCGTGGCAAACCAGTGCAGGGCCTGGGCCACCGTGACCAGGTCGAGGCTCGCATCGGCCAACGGCTGGGCAGCGGCATCGGCGGCGAAGCAATCGACGCCATGCAGATCGGGCGCGGCGCGCAATTGTTCGGGGCTGGCGTCGCAGGCGAGCACCTGGTGGAAATGCGCAAGCAGCGGCTGGCTGGCCTGGCCGTTGCCGCAGGCGATATCCAGAGCGCGCTCGCGCCCCGGACTGTGGGCGGCCAGCCATGCGAACAGCGCAGGGGGATAGTGCGGCCGAAAGCTGGCGTAGGCACTGGCGCGGTTGCCGAACAGGCGAGCGATCTCGTTCATGGCCGGGCGATCAGCGATAGCGCATGCGCGTGCCGAATTGCATCGACAACAGGATCTCGTCGGCGCACAGCTGGGACGGGAAATAGGCGCCGGAGATCTGTGCGTGGGCGATGCTGGCGCCCTCGAGGTTGGCGTCGCGCAGGTCCAGGCCGCGCAGGTCGGCACCGCGAAAATAGGCGTCGGCGAAGTCGATGCGACTGGCATCCAGCTGGCGCAGATCCAGGCCGCGCAGGTCGGCCTCGCGCAGATCGATGCTGCCACCTTCGGGCTTCTGCTTGTTGAACTCGGCGACCTTTTCGTCGCGCAGCAAGCGGTAGAGCGGACTGTCCAATTGGCGGGGCTGACTCATGGGGTGCCTCCGTAGGGCCTGTCGCCAGTATAGACAGGCCTGGAGGCGCGGCTCAGAGTGCGGGGAGACGCTGGCGAATACTGTCGATCAAACCATCCAGGCTGGCGGCCTGATGGGTGTCGACGCGGCGGCTGTGGGCCTGTTCGTCTTCGCTCAGCTCGTCGCGGCCCGCTTGCTGCGCCTGGATCACCTGCAGCGTGGCGTCGGAAGGATCGCGGCCTTCGCTCTGGCGTTGTTGCAGCCAGGCGGCGATAACCTCCTGCGGCGCCTGGCAATCCAGGATCAGGAAAGGCGCGCCGTTGCTCTCGGCCACCTGCCAGGCGGCTGCGCGCTGCTCGCGCTTGAGGTAGGTCGCATCCAGCACTACCGGGAAACCGGCATGCAGCGCCTGCGCCGCCAACTGGTGCAGGCGCTGGTAGGTGGCGGCGCTGGCTTCGGCGTTGTAGATGCCGTCGCCGACTTCCTTTGTCTGCTGTGGCTGCTCGCCGAACAGGCGCTTGCGCTCGACGTCCGAGCGTACGCGGATGGCGCCCAGCGCCTCGACCAGGCGCAGCGCGACATGACTCTTGCCGACGGCCGAGACGCCGCTGGCGATGGCGAGGAAGGGAGTGGGGATGGCGCTGTAGCTCTCCGCTAGGTTGGCGTAGTTGCGGTACTGGCGCAGGGTTGCGGCCTTCTGCACGGCATCGCTCTGGTGCGCGAGGCTGAACAGCGCGACCTTGGCGCGCACCAGGGCGCGGTGGGCCTTGTACAGGTTGAGCAGTTCCAGTGCGTCGTAGTCACCGGTGCGCTCCAGCCAGGCGCTGACGAAGCGCCGCGACAGGGCCTTGAGGCCGCGGTCTTCCAGGTCCATGGCGAGAAAGGCCACGTCCAGCGCGACGTCGATCAGGCGGAACTCTTCGTTGAATTCGATGCAGTCGAACAGCACCACCTGGCCGTCGAGCAGGGTGGCGTTGCCCAGGTGGATGTCGCCATGGCACTCACGAATCGCGCCGTTCGCCGCGCGGCGGGCCAGCAGCGGTTCCAGGCGGGCGATGCTGGCTTCCATCCAGCCCTCCAGCGCTTCGAGCTGACGCAGGTCGGCGGCGTCGCTGAGCAGCGGGCGGATTTGCTCGAAGTTCTGCCGCATCGGCGCGACGATGGCCCGCGGCAGGCACAGCGGATGATCGACGGCCACCGCCGGGGTACGGCCATGGAAGCCGGCGATCTGCTCGGCGAGGGCATCGATGTGCGCGGGAGTCAGCTCGCCACGTGCCTGCACGGCGCTGAGCAGCTGGCTCTGCGGGAACTGGCGCATCTTCAGCACGTATTCGATGGCGGGGCCTTCACCGCCCAGCTGCGGCGCTTCCTCGCTGCCGGTGACCGGCAGCACTTCGAGGTACAGGCCCTCGGTAAGGCGCTGGTTGAGGCGCAGCTCTTCGCCGCAGAAGTGGCGACGCTGGTCGAGATCGGTGAAGTCGAGGAAGCCGAAGTTGACCGGCTTCTTGATCTTGTAGGCGAAGGGACCGGTGAGCAGCACCCAGGAGATGTGCGTCTCGATGACCTGGAAACCGTCTACCGGATGCGGGTAGAGGGCCGGGTTCTGCAGGGCGGCGATCAGGGCTTGGCTCACGGTCTTTCCTTGCGTTCTGAAATCGTTAAGAGGCGGCATTATGGCCGCTGTGAGCCGCTCTGCAAACCGCCCGGGCGCGCCTGTCGGCCCCTGGCAAAGTGCGTATAATGCCGCGCCATGACTCGTTCCCGTACCCCTCGCAAAGGCGCCAAGCGCCGCGCCGGCAGTCGTTCCTGGCTGAGCTGGCTGTTCAAATTGTCGCTGGTCGGCCTGGTGCTGTTGGCCGGTTTCGCCGTGTATCTCGACGCCGTGGTGCAGGAGAAATTCTCCGGCAAGCGCTGGACGGTGCCGGCCAAGGTCTACGCCCGGCCACTGGAGCTGTTCGTCGGCCAGAAGCTGAGCAAGCAGGACTTCCTCACCGAGCTGGACGCCCTCGGCTATCGCCGCGAAGGCGCGGCCAATGGTCCCGGCGCGGCGGCAGTGAACGGCAATCTGGTCGACCTGCATACCCGCGGTTTCCAGTTTTATGAGGGTAACGAGCCGGCCCAGCGGGTGCGGGTGGAGTTCTCCGGCGATTACGTGGCCGGGCTGAACCAGGGCAGTGGCGCCAAGCTCGCCGTGGCGCGCATGGAGCCCTTGCTGATCGGCGGCCTGTACCCGGCGCACCACGAGGATCGCATCCTGATCAAGCTGGATCAGGTGCCGCCCTATCTGGTCGAGACCCTGGTGGCGGTAGAGGACCGCGAATTCTTCAACCACTTCGGCGTATCGCCCAAAGGCATCGCCCGTGCGGTGTGGATCAACGCCACCGCCGGCCAGTTGCGCCAGGGCGGCAGTACGCTGACCCAGCAGCTGGTGAAGAACTTCTATCTGACCAGCGAGCGCAGTCTGACCCGCAAGCTCACCGAGGCCATGATGGCGGTGCTGCTGGAGCTGCATTACGACAAGAAGGAAATCCTCGAGGCCTACCTCAATGAGGTGTTCCTAGGTCAGGACGGGCAGCGCGCCGTGCATGGCATCGGTCTGGCCAGTCAGTACTTCTTCAGTCAGCCGCTGGGCGAGCTGAAGCTGGAGCAGGTGGCGCTGCTGGTCGGCATGGTCAAGGGACCGACCTATTACAACCCGCGGCGCAATCCCGAGCGTGCGCTGGAGCGCCGCAACCTGGTGCTGGATCTGCTGGCGCAGCAGGGCGTGGTTACCGTCGAGGAGGCCGAGGCGGCGAAGAAGAAGCCGCTCGGCGTGACCAAGCGCGGCAGCCTGGCCGACAGTTCGTTTCCGGGCTTCCTCGATCTGGTCAAACGCCAGTTGCGCGAGGACTACCGCGAGGAAGACCTGACCGAGGAAGGTCTGCGCATTTTCACCAGCTTCGATCCGATCCTGCAGCTGAAGGCCGAGTCGGCCCTGAGCGAGACCTTCAAGCGTCTGTCCGGTCGAAAGGGCCTGGACGCGGTCGAGGCGGCCATGGTGGTAACCAATCCGGAAACCGGCGAGGTACAGGCGCTGGTCGGCAGTCGCCAGCCGCGCTACGCCGGCTTCAATCGGGCGCTGGACGCCAACCGCCCGATCGGCTCGCTGATCAAGCCGGCCGTGTATCTCACCGCGCTGGAGCGCCCGAGCCAATACACGCTGACCACCCGGCTGGAAGACACGCCGTTCTCGGTAAAGGGACAGGATGGTCAGGTCTGGCGGCCGAAGAACTACGACGGCAAGCCCCACGGCAGCATCTACCTCTATCAGGGCCTGGCCCACTCCTACAACCTGTCGACCGCCAAGCTCGGCCTGGAACTGGGCGTGCCCAACGTGCTCAAAACCCTCGAGCGGCTGGGCGTGCACCGCGAATGGCCTGCCTATCCGTCGATGTTGCTGGGGGCGGGTGCCCTTAGTCCGATGGAAGTAGCAACCATGTACCAGACGCTGGCCAACGGCGGCTTCAACACTCCCTTGCGCGGCATTCGCAGTGTGCTGGCCGCCGATGGCGAGCCGCTCAAGCGTTACCCCTTCCAGATTCAGCAACGCTTCGACCCGGGCGCCATCTACCTGGTGCAGAACGCCATGCAAAAGGTGATGCGCGAGGGCACCGGGCGCTCGGTGTACAGCCAGTTGCCAGCCTCGCTTACGCTGGCGGGCAAGACCGGTACCAGCAACGATTCGCGTGACAGTTGGTTTGCCGGCTTCAGTCAGGACCTGCTGGCGGTGGTATGGATGGGCCGCGACGACAACGGCCAGACGCCGCTGACTGGCGCCACCGGTGCCCTGCAGGTCTGGGCCGGCTTCATGAAGAAGGCCGACCCGCTGCCGCTGGACATGCCGATGCCGGACAACGTCGCGCCGGCCTGGGTGGATGCATACAGTGGTCAGGGCTCCGCCTCCGGCTGCCCGAATGCCGTGGAGATACCCTATATCCGCGGCAGCGAGCCGCCGCCCGGGCAACCCTGCGGCATGCTGGAGGCTCCGACGGAGAACGTGATGGACTGGGTGCGTGGCTGGCTCAATTGAACTGCTTCGAGTGAGGACGTGAATGGCTAAGTGGTGGATTTCCGTAGTAGTGGCCTCGGCACTGGTGTCCGGTTGCTCCAGCGTGCCCAGGGGTTCCATTCCTGTGCAGGACTCCAGCGGCAACCTGATGGCCGACGAGCAAGGCGCTTTCGCCGGTCGCGGTGGTGTGGCACAGCCGCAGCAGCCCCAGACCCAGACCCAGACCCAGACCCAGAGCCTGCCGGAAGATTCCGGAGTGGTGGTAATGGTGCCCGGCGGCGTCAGCTCGGCACCGCTGGAGACATACCCGGACGGCAGCAGCGCGACGCCTTCGATCTATCCGTCGGCACCGCTGAGCACCGGTCCTGCTCCTGGTGTCGGCGGCTATCAGGCACCGAGCGCACCGAGCATGCCCAGTGGCATTCCCTCCGGCGGCAGCCTGGCGGCGGATGAACAGCTCGACGGTCCGGTGCTGGCGCTGCTGACCAGCGCCCAGCAGCAACAGAGTGGTGGTGATCTCGACGGCGCCTCTTCCAGCTTGGAGCGCGCCCAGCGCATCGCCCCGCGCGAGCCGCAGGTGCTTTATCGCCTGGCCGAGGTGCGCCTGGCCCAGGGCGATGCCGCCCAGGCCGAGCAACTGGCGCGTCGCGGCCTGACCTACGCCAACGGCCGCCCGGCCCTGCAGGCCAGTCTGTGGGATCTGATCGCCCAGTCGCGCGAGCGCCAAGGCGATCCGGCCGGCGCCGCTCAGGCTCGCGAACGCGCGCGGGTCCATCTCTGATGGACTCCCGTCTGCCCGCGGTCGCCGATCAGCTGCTGCTGATCGAGCGCGAGCTGCGCCAGCTCGGCATGTGGTCGGTCGAGCCGCCGTCGGCGGAGGCGCTGGCCAGCCAGCAGCCGTTCTGCGTCGATACCCTCGACTTCGAGGCGTGGCTGCAATGGGTCTTCCTGCCGCGGATGAAGCACTTGCTGGAGATGGCCGGGCCGATGCCGACGGCGTCGGGCATCCGGCCGATGGCCGAGGAACGCTACAAGGGGCGTGAGGCGGAGGTGGGAGCGCTGCTCACAGCGCTGGGGGCGTTCGACAGCCTGATCGGGAGCGCTCGCTGAGCGCTCCCGTTACTCCTGCTAGTTGCAGTTTTCCACAATGGCTTTTTCGCTTTCCGTGATGCGGGCCTGACGCTCTTCTTCCGTCAGTCGACGCATCTCGCCATTTTCTTCGACGCGTACCCGCGGATTGTTCCGCAGCTGGGCCAGATTGGTGCGTGTGGTCTCGCAGAACTTCTTGCGTTCCGCCTCCTGCTTGGCGACATCCTGGCGAACCTTCTCGTCCAGGGCATCCTGCTTCTTATCGCCCTCGGTGGGCGTGGCGACCGGTTTCTGCGGCGGCGCCTTGGGCTGCGAGATATTAGGGTTCACCGTCGCAGCCGCCTGACCCTCCGGCGGCTGCGAGCCGAAGTGGACCTTTCCCTGATCGTCCACCCATTTGTAAATCTGCCCGGCCGAAGCACCGGTGCTCAAGGCGAGCAGCACACTGCACGCGAGAATCATGCGACGCATGTCGTTTCCTTTTTATCGGCAGCAAAAACCTGGCGGTTACTATAACCAAAAGCCGCGCATCTTCATCCTGCGTCATGTCACAAGCCAGGCCCGAAGAAACTGTGGCGGATGGCTTGACTTGGCGTTCAGTAATCCGAACAATCGGCCCTTCCTGCTGCAGTGAGGTCCGCCGCAAGCGTCCCTCAGCTCAGTGGAAAAAGGCGCTATCCGTGCCGACCCCCGTTACACCCGCAACGCGTTACCTCGCGCTGGGAAGGAAAGGCTCCGCAAGATTGGGCCGTTCCGTTACTCGTCAAGCCGACCCCTGCATCATTCGCGACCACAGTCGCGCCTGTCCGCTGACCAGTAAGACCTACTCAAAGGACCACTCGTTGTCGGGTGGTGATCTGGCGTTCTAGAGGTGAACAACGTGGAGCTTTTATCCGGCGCTGAAATGGTCGTCCGCTCGTTGCGTGACGAAGGCGTTAAGTACATCTACGGGTACCCGGGCGGTGCCCTCCTGCACATCTACGATGCCCTGTTCAAAGAGCCGGAAGTGACCCACATCCTGGTTCGCCACGAGCAGGCTGCCACTCACATGGCCGACGGCTATGCCCGCGCCACCGGCAAGGCCGGCGTGGTGCTGGTGACGTCCGGCCCGGGGGCGACCAATGCCATCACCGGCATTGCCACCGCCTACATGGATTCCATTCCGATGGTGGTGCTGTCCGGCCAGGTGCCGAGCCGCATGGTGGGCACCGATGCCTTCCAGGAGACCGACATGGTCGGCATCTCCCGTCCCATCGTGAAGCACAGCTTCATCATCAAGCATCCTTCGGAAATTCCCGAAGTGATGAAGAAAGCTTTCTATATCGCCCAGTCCGGCCGTCCCGGTCCGGTTGTCGTGGACATTCCCAAGGACATGACCAACCCGGCCGAGAAGTTCGAGTACAGCTACCCGAAGAAGGCCAAGCTGCGCTCCTACAACCCGGCGACCCGTGGTCACTCCGGGCAGATCCGCAAGGCCGTGGAGATGATCCTCGCCGCCAAGCGTCCGATCCTCTATTCCGGCGGTGGCGTGATCATGGGCAACGCCTCGGCTCAGCTCACCGAGCTGGCCAAGCTGCTCAACCTGCCGGTCACCAACACTCTGATGGGGCTCGGCGCCTTCCCCGGCGGCGATCGCCAGTTCGTCGGCATGCTCGGCATGCACGGCAGCTACACCGCCAACCTGGCCATGCACCACTCCGACGTGATCCTCGCCGTTGGTGCGCGCTTCGATGACCGGGTGATCAACGGCGAGACGGCGGCCAAGTTCTGCCCGAATGCCAAGATCATCCACATCGACATCGACCCGGCCTCGATTTCCAAGACCGTCAAGGCCGACATCCCGATCGTCGGCCCGGTCGACAGCGTGCTCACCGAAATGGTCGCCATCCTCAAGGAAATGGGCGAGACCCCGAACAAGGACACCGTCGGCCAGTGGTGGAAGCAGATCGACGAGTGGCGCGGCGAGGGCCGCCTGTTCCCCTACAACGAGGGCGACGGCAGCATCATCAAGCCCCAGGCCGTGATCGAGACTTTGTGGGAAGTGACCAAGGGCGATGCCTTCGTCAGCTCCGACGTCGGCCAGCACCAGATGTTCGCGGCGCAGTACTACCGCTTCAACAAGCCCAATCGCTGGATCAACTCCGGTGGCCTGGGCACCATGGGCTTCGGTCTGCCGTCGGCCATGGGCGTCAAGCTGAACTTCCCGGACGATGATGTGGCCTGTGTCACCGGCGAAGGCAGCATCCAGATGAACATCCAGGAGCTGTCGACCTGCCTGCAGTACGACCTTCCGGTGAAGATCATCAACCTGAACAATGGCGCGCTGGGCATGGTTCGCCAGTGGCAGGACATGCAGTACAGCAGCCGCTACTCGCACTCCTACATGGAATCGCTGCCGGACTTCGTCAAGCTGGCCGAATCCTATGGTCACGTGGGCATGCGCATCACCGACCTGAAGGATCTCAAGCCGAAGATGGAAGAGGCCTTCGCCCTGAAGAATCGCCTGGTGTTCCTCGACATCGCGGTGGATACCAGCGAGCACGTGTACCCGATGCAGATTCGCGAAGGTGCCATGCGTGACATGTGGCTGAGCAAGACGGAGCGGACCTGACCATGCGCCATATCATTTCCCTGTTGCTGGAAAACGAACCTGGCGCCCTGTCGCGCGTGGTCGGTCTGTTCTCCCAGCGTAACTACAACATCGAAAGCCTGACCGTGGCGCCGACCGAGGACCCGACCCTGTCGCGTCTGACGCTGACCACCGTCGGTCATGACGATGTGATCGAGCAGATCACCAAGAACCTGAACAAGCTGATCGAAGTCGTCAAACTGGTGAACCTGTCGGAAAGCGCGCACATCGAACGCGAGCTGATGCTGGTGAAGGTCAAGGCCACCGGCGCCCAGCGCGCCGAGGTCAAGCGCACCACCGACATCTTCCGCGGGCAGATCGTCGACGTCACCAGCAGCGTCTACACCATCCAGCTGGCCGGTACCAGCGACAAGCTGGACAGCTTCATCCAGGCCATCGGCACCGCATCGATTCTGGAAACCGTGCGCAGTGGCGTTACCGGCATTGCGCGTGGCGACAAGGTCTTGAGCGTCTGATCCAGCGCCGTGTCGCAAAGGCCCCGCCCAGTGCGGGGCTTTTTATTGCTGGCGATTCCAGAAGGCGGCGATCAGCGGGTCCTTGAGGCGCTTCTGCAGGGCGAACAGGCCGATGTCGTAGGCGGTCAACGGCGGCCGGATGTCGTAGATGCGAATGCGTGCGGTCAGCGGACTGTTGTCCAGCACGATCTGCGGCACCACACCGATGCCGAAGCCCAGGCTCACCATGCTGACGATGGCCTCGTTGCCGCTCACCTGGGCGTAGATACGCGGCTTTATGTCGTGGCTCTTCAGCCATCGATCGGTGCGTGTCCGTGCCAGTCCCTCTTCCGAGAGGATCATCGGCACGTCCCGCCAGCTTTCCGCATCCGGCTGCTTCAATTGCTCCTCGTTGAGCAGCTGGGGTGACTGTGGGCCGATGAAGCGCAGCTCGGAGCGGGCGATGGGCTGGAAGGCGACATCTGCCGGCAGGTTGTCCGGGCGAGCGCCGATGGCAAGGTCCTCCAGCCCCTGCTGAACCCGCTCGACGGCCTTGGCCGGGTCGCCGGTATGCAGCTTCATCTCGATGCGCGGGTAGTTCTGGCGGAAGCTGCTGAGGATGTCGTACAGGAAGCTGTAGCTGGCCGTGACCGAGCAATACAGGGAGAGCTCGCCATGCAGAATCAGCTGATCCTGCTTGAAGGTCTGGCGGATGGCCTGCCAGCCATTCATGACCTCTTGGGCATACTCGCGAAACTGTTGTCCCTCACGGGTCAGGCGGACCGAGCGGTTGTCGCGCAGAAACAGGGGAGCGCCCAGCTCATCTTCGAGCTGCTTGATGCTGCGGCTGAGCGCGGAAGGACTGACGTGCTGTTCGCGGCTGGTTTTGCCGAAGTGCAGGTTGTCCGCCAAAGAAAGAAAAAGCCTGAGTGCGTGGCTGTCCATATTCGTTTCATATATCGGCACGTTGTATTGCAAATATATCATTTTACGCAATGGAAAGGATCGCTTAAGGTGCCTCCGTAGCGGTGCTGAGCGCCCATCCCATTCGATCCAGAAGAGTCACGACCATGAAAGTTTTCTACGACAAAGACTGCGACCTCTCCATTATCCAGGGCAAGAAAGTCGCCGTGATCGGCTACGGCTCCCAGGGCCACGCTCAAGCGTGCAACCTGAAGGATTCCGGCGTCGACGTCACCATCGGTCTGCGCAAGGGCTCCGCTACCGTTGCCAAGGCCGAAGCCCATGGCCTGAAAGTTACTGACGTGGCCACTGCCGTTGCCAACGCCGATCTGGTCATGATCCTGACCCCGGACGAGTTCCAGGGCCGCCTGTACAAGGAAGAGATCGAGCCGAACATCAAGAAGGGCGCCACCCTGGCCTTCTCCCACGGCTTCTCCATCCACTACAACCAGGTGGTTCCGCGTGCCGACCTCGACGTGATCATGATCGCGCCGAAAGCCCCGGGCCACACCGTGCGCTCCGAGTTCGTCAAGGGTGGCGGCATCCCTGACCTGATCGCCATCTACCAGGACGCTTCCGGTAACGCCAAGAACGTCGCCCTGTCCTACGCCTGCGGCGTCGGCGGTGGTCGTACCGGCATCATCGAAACCACCTTCAAGGACGAGACCGAAACCGACCTGTTCGGCGAGCAGGCCGTTCTCTGCGGCGGTTGCGTCGAGCTGGTCAAGGCCGGTTTCGATACCCTGGTCGAAGCCGGCTACGCGCCGGAAATGGCCTACTTCGAGTGCCTGCACGAGCTGAAGCTGATCGTCGACCTGATGTTCGAAGGCGGCATCGCCAACATGAACTACTCGATCTCCAACAACGCCGAGTACGGCGAGTACGTGACCGGTCCGGAAGTGATCAACGCCGAGTCCCGTCAGGCCATGCGCAACGCGCTGAAGCGCATCCAGGACGGCGAATACGCCAAGATGTTCATCACCGAAGGCGCGGCCAACTACCCGTCCATGACCGCCTACCGCCGCAACAATGCCGCTCACGGCATCGAAGTGGTCGGTGAGAAGCTGCGTGCGATGATGCCGTGGATCTCCGCCAACAAGATCGTCGACAAGACCAAGAACTAAGGTCTTCCAGCGCTCAAAAAAACGCGGCTTAGGCCGCGTTTTTTTATGCCCCGGCGGGGCATCTGGTATAAAGCTCGCTCGCTCCAGCGTGTTATGCCGCGAACCCGTGGCGGCGCACTGGGTCGAAGCTTCTAAACCCATCGCTGCAAGGTAATGTTCATGAACGAACGTCCCGAGGATTCCGGGCAGGCTGCCGAACCGGAAAGCCTGCTGCCCATCGATGAACACGTGGAGGAAGGTCAGGATTCCGAGGGCCGCAAGGTCCGCCACCGTGGCATCTATCTTCTGCCCAACCTGTTCACCACCGCCGCGCTGTTTTCCGGCTTCTACGCCGTGATCAACGGCATGAGTGGCCAGTTCGATCACGCCGCCATCGCCATCTTCGTTGCCATGGTGCTCGACGGTCTCGATGGCCGCGTCGCGCGTCTGACCAATACCCAGAGCGCCTTCGGTGCCGAGTATGACTCGCTGTCGGACATGGTCGCCTTCGGCGTGGCCCCGGCACTGGTCGCTTTCGAGTGGGCACTGGGCAGCCTCGGCAAGGTCGGCTGGATGGTCGCCTTCATTTATGTGGCCGGCGCTGCGCTGCGTTTGGCGCGCTTCAACACCATGGTTGGCAAAGCCGACAAGCGCTACTTCATCGGGCTGGCCAGTCCGGCCGCAGCCGCAGTGGTGGCCGGCACCGTCTGGGCATTCAGCGACTTCGGCATCAAGGGCTCGAACATGGCCTTCGTGGTTGCCCTGCTGGTGGCGGCCGCCGGTTGTCTGATGGTCAGCAACATCAAGTATCACAGCTTCAAGGACCTGGACCTCAAGGGGCGCGTGCCTTTCGTGGCGATCCTGATCGTGGTGTTGGTGTTCGCCGTGGTCTTCAGCGACCCGCCCCGTATCCTGCTGTTGATTTTCCTCGCTTACGCCGCCTCCGGTCCTGTGCAATATTTGTTGCAACTGCGCCGGCGCAAAGCGGCCGAGTGATGTAATTTCCTCGCGGCTCCGCAGTCTACTGGCGCATTCGAAGTCCAGGCTGCGGAGCCCGCCATGCTGATCAAGACTCCATCTCCATCTGCCGCACGCGAGTGCGACGTCACACCCGAAGCCCATTACCTGTCCCGTCGACGCTTCATGGGTGCCGCTGGCGCTGCCCTGGCCATGGGCGCGTTGCCTGCACGCGCCGAGGCTGAGCGCTACGCCGGCGTCGAGCTAGGGGCTACTCCAGCCTGGTTTACTGAGAAGCTCCCCGAGATTCGCTGGCAGGCGGTCACCGCGGGTGAGGAGGCGTTGACACCTTATGCCGACGTCACCCATTACAACAACTTCTATGAATTCGGCACCAGCAAGGGTGATCCGGCACGTTACGCCGACAAGCTGGTGATCGAGCCCTGGTCAGTGATGATCGATGGCGAGGTTGCCAGACCAGGCCCTGTGTCGCTGGAGCAGTTGGTGCAGCCTCATAGGCTCGAGGAACGTATATATCGCCTGCGCTGCGTCGAGGCGTGGTCCATGGTCATCCCCTGGTTGGGCTTCCCATTGGCTGAGTTGCTCAAGCGCGCCGAACCGACCGGCAAGGCCAGGTACGTCCGTTTCGAGACGCAGCTCGCGCCGGAGCAGATGGCAGGTGTGCGTTCCGGCTTTTCGCTGATCGACTGGCCCTACGTCGAAGGTCTGCGCATGGACGAAGCCATGCATCCTCTGACGCTGATGGCGGTTGGGCTCTACGGACGGGTACTGCCGAATCAGAACGGCGCGCCGCTACGCCTGGTCGTGCCCTGGAAATATGGTTTCAAGAGCATCAAGTCGATCGTTCGCATCAGTCTGGTTGCTGAGCGGCCGCAGACGACTTGGGAAAAGCTGGCGCCGGACGAGTATGGCTTCTATGCCAACGTCAATCCGCAGGTAGACCATCCGCGCTGGAGCCAGGCCACCGAGCGGCGGCTGCCGAACAGCCTGTTCAGCCCCAACGTCATCGACACGCGCTTGTTCAATGGCTACGAGGAAGTGGCCTCGCTCTACAGCGATCTCGATCTGCGGAAGTACTACTGATGCGCTACCCGGTGTGGAGAGTAAGCGTTTTCATCGCAGCGCTGGCGTTCCCGGTGCTCTGGCTCTATCAGGGGCTGATGCAGCTCACCGGGCCCGATCCTGGCATGGTGCTGGTGGATAACCTGGGGCAGGGCGCGATGATTCTGCTTTTACTGACGCTGGGCATGACGCCGCTGCGGCGGCTCACAGGTTGGGGAGGCTGGCTCGCGGTGCGTCGCCAGCTAGGGCTCTGGTGCTTTGCCTACGCCGTGCTGCATCTGTGTGGCTTTCTATTGTTTATCTTGGGGCTGCGCTTCGATCGTCTGCCACATGAGCTGGGTGAGCGTCCTTACGTCATCGTTGGGACGATAGCGCTGATAGGGCTACTGCCGCTGGCGCTGACATCGAATCGCTGGAGTCAACGCCGCCTGGGCCGCCGGTGGCGGCAGCTGCACAAGATGATCTATCCGATTCTGGGATTAGCCTTGCTACATATGCTCTGGATAGTACGTTCGGACATCGGTGAATGGGTTGTCTACGCCGTACTCGGAGCAGGCTTGCTTCTGTTGCGTTTGCCTCAGCTGGCCGGGGCTCTCACGAGCGTGCAGGCGACTATGACGAAATCTTTTCAGAAAGGAGTTGACGGCCGGAATTAGGTCCTTATAATGCGCACCACTTCCGGCGCAGTCCTCTCGGAAAACTCCTTGGAAAACAAAGAGTTAGACGAAAAAAGAGGTTGACCGGATGGCGAAT
>NZ_JAMXBF010000012.1 GCF_023823685.1 Pseudomonas subflava | reverse complement strand
CGGCGCACCCTACGTGTCGCGCGGCGGTGGCGTTCGATACGCCCGTAGGGTGCGCCGTGCTCACCACAGAGCGAATCTCGAGGCACACGGCCGTGCGCACCGCAGACCCGCGGCTCACAGCTCGATCCCCCGGTGCCAGACCCGTTCGCGGGTCACGGTGTGGTACGGCGGGCGTTCCAGCTCGTAGGCCATGCTCATGGCGTCGAGCATGCTCCACAGCACGTCGAACTTGAACTGCAGGATGTTCAGCATGCGTTCCTGGGCCTCGCGGGTGCGGTAGTGCTCGAGGGTGATGCGTAGGCCGTGGTCGACATCGCGGCGCGCCTCCTTCAGGCGCTTGCGGAAGTAGTCGTAGCCGGCCGGGTCGATCCACGGGTAGTGCTGCGGCCAGCTGTCCAGGCGCGACTGGTGGATCTGCGGGGCGAACAGCTCGGTCAGCGAGCTGCTGGCCGCCTCCTGCCAGGATGCGCGGCGGGCGAAGTTGACGTAGGCGTCCACGGCGAAGCGCACGCCGGGCAATACCAGCTCCTGCGACAGCACCTGCTCGCGGTCCAGGCCCACCGCCTCGGCCAGGCGCAGCCAGGCCTCGATGCCGCCCTCCTCGCCCATTGCGCCGTCGTGGTCGAGGATGCGCTGCACCCACTCGCGGCGGGTGTCGCGGTCCGGGCAGTTGGCCAGGATCGCCGCGTCCTTCAGCGGGATGTTCAGCTGGTAGTAGAAGCGGTTGGCCACCCAGCCCTGGATCTGCTCGCGGCTGGCGCGGCCCTCGTACATGGCCACGTGGTACGGGTGATGGATGTGGTAGCAGGCTCCCTTGGCGCGCAGCGCCTGCTCGAATTCGCCGGGGCTCATGGCAGGCTGACTCATCTCTGCACCTTTGCGTAGGGTGCGCCGTGCGCACCCGTGGTCCTGAAGGGGTTCGGGGTGCGCGCGGCGCACCCGGCGAGCTGGCTCATGCCGGATTCCTCAGAGTTCGATGCTCATGCCGTCGAAGGCGACCTCGATGCCGTGCGCCGTCAGTTCGGCGCGCTCGGCCGAGTCCTCGTCGAGGATCGGGTTGGTGTTGTTGATGTGGATCAGCACCTTGCGCGCGGCCAGCCCTTGCAGCGCGGCGACCATGCCGTGCGGCCCGCTCTGCTGCAGGTGGCCCAGCTGGCTGCCGAGCTTGCTGCCGACCTCGGCGCGGATCATCTCGTCGTCGCGCCAGAAGGTGCCGTCCACCAGCAGGCAGTCGGCCTCGGCCATCTGCGCGCGCAAGTCGGCGTCCACCTGGCCCAGGCCGGGGGCGTAGAACAGCGTGCCGCCGGTTCGCCGGTCGCGCACCCGCAGGCCGATATTGTCGCCGGGGTGCGGGTCGTTGCGGTGCGGCGAATAGGGTGGCGCGGCACTGTGCAGCGGGAACGGGGTGAACTCCAGCTGCGGGCAGGCGGCGATGGTGAAGCTGCGCGCCAGGTCGATGGGCTGCCAGTGGAGGCCGCCACCCGGCCAGTGCGAGAGCATGTCGAACAGCGGGAAGCCGCTGGTCAGGTCCTGGTGGACCATCTCCGTGCACCACACCTCGTGCGGGCAACCCTCGCGCAGGCTGAGCAGGCCCGTGGTGTGGTCGATCTGGCTGTCGAGCAGGACGACGGCGGCGATGCCGGTGTCGCGCACCGCCCGCGCCGGCTGCAGCGGCGGGAAGGCCTCGAGCTGGGCGCGGATGTCCGGCGAGGCGTTGCACAGGATCCAGTTGACCCCGTCGTCGGACAGGGCGATGGACGACTGGGTGCGCGGGCGCGCGTTCAGCGTGCCTTCGCGCAGGCCGCGGCAGTTGCGGCAGTTGCAGTTCCACTGGGGAAAGCCGCCGCCGGCGGCCGACCCGAGAATCTGGATGAGCATACGGCGCTCCGGTTGGAAGCCCCGGCGGACCGGGGCAGATCGCATCAACGATTGGCGAAGTACAGGGTCACTTCGAAACCAATGCGCAGGTCGGTATAGCTAGGCTTGGTCCACATGGATCGATCCTCTTCTTGTAAGCCGGAAGATTCCGGCAGGTCGAGTTAACCACCAGCGACGTTTCCCCCGAATGATACTTTCGAAGGAATTTCGCCCCTGATTTGGTAGGGCCGGCGCGACACCTGTCGCCTCCGCCCGCTACAGGTGTCGCATCGCTGCGACAACTGTTCTTGCCGGCACCGCCCGCGGGCGCGGAGAAACCGCACCGCCGCGGGCCGCACCGCGATTCCGGCGAGGCGGCACAGCGCTTGCTGCGCCCCTCGTGTTCGACGGATGGATGACTGCACATCGTTCACACCCGGAGTATGGTTGGGACAAGCCAACGGACGAACGGCTCCGCAAAAAACAACAATGTGCCGCGGCCCGACTCGCGGCAATGGGAGTGACCATGACCGCCCATGCCCTGGAAACCTGCCCGACCGACCTCGCCGCCTTCGTCGAGGACCACTTCCCCGAGCGCGGCATCCGCCCCGACGGCCTGATCGCCCGCTCCTGGTACCGCAGCGTGATGCAGCACCGCCTCGACCCCCACGGCGCGGTGCAGAAGAACATCCTCACCGCCGCCGAACTGCGCGACCACCAGGCCCTGCACGAGGACTACCTGGCCATCGCCGGCCAGGGCCTCAGCGGCCTGGCCAAGCGCGTGGTGCCGGCCGGCTTCGCCGTGCTGCTCAGCGACGAACAGGGAGTGACCCTCGACTCGCGCCTGCCGCGCCAGCGCGACAGCTATACCCAGGCCGGGCTGATCGTCGGCGCGCGCTGGGACGAGTCCATCGCCGGCACCAACGGCATCGGCACCACCCTGGCCGCCGGCCAGCCGATGACCATCCACCGCCAGGAGCACTTCCTGGTCTCCAACTTCCGCCTGAGCTGCTCGGTGGCGCCGATCTACGACGCGCAGAACGCCCTGCGCGGCTGCCTCAACGCCACCTGCCTGAACAGCGACGGGCCGAAGGAGGCGCAGTACCTGACCCTGCAGCTGGTGATCATGTATGCCCGGCTGATCGAGAACGCCAGCTTCCGCCAGCGCTACCGCGACCGCCTGAGCCTGTCGCTGAAGCCGCGCGACGACATCGCCGACCTGGCCAACGAGCAGCTGCTGGCTCTCGACGAGCGCGGCAGGATCATCGGCACCAACCACGCCGCCTTCGTCGCCTACCAGCAGGAGCGCGGCATCGACCTGCTCGGCAGCCGCATCGACCAGCTGCTGCCGGCCAACGTCGACGAGCTGCTCAGCCTCACCCACGGCGGCGCCCGCGGCGTGCGCCTGCGCACCCTGCAGGGCGAGGCGCTGGTGGACATCGGCCTGCGCATTCCCGCCGCGCCGCCGCAACGCAGCGTGCCGGCCAGGGCGTCCAGCCGGCCGGAGCACCCGGACCTGCAGCGCCTCAGCGGTGGCGACGCGCGCCTGCTGGATGGCGTGCGGCGCCTGCGCAAGGTGCTCGACAAGGGCATCCCGATCCTCATCACCGGCGAGACCGGCACCGGCAAGGAGGCCTTCGCCCGCGCCATCCACCAGGCCAGCGCGCGCCACGCCGGGCCTTTCGTCGCACTGAACTGCGCGGCGATCCCGGAGAGCCTGATCGAGAGCGAGCTGTTCGGTTACCGCGGCGGCAGCTTCACCGGCGCCAGCAAGAAGGGCATGAAGGGCAAGCTGGAGCTGGCCAACGGCGGCACCCTGTTCCTCGACGAGATCGGCGACATGCCGGCGCACCTGCAGACCCGCCTGCTGCGCGTGCTGGCCGAGCGCGAACTGTTCCCCCTCGGCGCCGACGCGCCAGTGGCGCTGGACGTGCAGGTGGTGTCCGCGACGCACCAGAACCTGGCCGAGATGATCCGCAGCAAGGGCTTCCGCGAGGACCTGTTCTACCGCCTCAGCGGCATGACCCTGCAGCTGCCGGCCCTGCGCGAACGCAGCGACCGCGATGCGCTGATCGACGCGCTGCTGGCCGGCCTGGACGCGAACCTGCGCCTGGACGCGGCGGTGCGCGAGCGCCTGCGCGGGCATCCCTGGCCGGGCAACATCCGCCAGTTGCTCAACTGCCTGCGTTACGCCGCCGCCCTCGCCGAGGACGGCCGCATCGACCTGGACTGCCTGCCGGCCGAGCTGCAGCAGACGCTCCCACCGCCCGCCACAGCGGCCGGCACCGAGCTGGCCGCGCGACTGGACGACGACGAGGCGCGCCACCTCTACGCCGCCCTGCGCGAGCAGCGCTGGAACATCAGCGCGGTGGCCGAGGCCTTCGGCATCGCCCGCTCCACGCTGTATCGCAAGATGAAGAAACACGGCATCGTCCAGCCCAACGAGTTGTTCTGAGCAAGGCGCGGCACCCGCCGCCGCGCCATCGAATCGAAAACCTGCACGGTGCGCAGGGCATGGATCGTAGGGTGCGCCGTGCGCACCTGTCGGCCCGCGCGAAGCGCCACCGAAACCTCGCCCCCATCCGTTATGCAATCCCGTTAACCCGCCCCGCCCGGTGCGCACGGCGCACCCTACGCATGGCGATTCCCTAAGCCGCCCTCCCCGCTTGAATTCCCGCTCCTTTTTCCTGGCATCGCGCGCAATGCCAGGAAAAAGGAGCGGACCGGCGTCCTGGCGGCCGGCCCGCTCAAGCATGCGCCGGGGGTTATTCCTGCGCGTAGATCACGTGGGTGTGGGTGTACTCGTACAGGCCGTGCTTGCCGTCGGCGCCACCGATGCCGGACTTGCGCGTGCCGGCGTGGAAGCCCTGCATGGCCTCGAAGTTCTCGCGGTTGATGTAGGTTTCGCCGAAGTCCAGCTCGCGGCTGGCCTTGAGCGCGGCGCTGAGGTTGCGGGTGTAGACCGATGAGGTCAGGCCGTACTCGCTGTCGTTGGCCAGGGCGATGGCCTCGTCGAGGTCGTCGACGATCTGGATCGGCAGCACCGGGCCGAAGATCTCCTTGCGCATGATCTCCATCTCCGCCGTGCAGCCGGCCAGCACCGTGGGCTGGTAGTGGAAGCCGCGGCCCTTGTCGGCCACCGCGCCGCCGGTGATCACCCGGGCGCCCTGTCCGGTCGCCGTGCGCACCATCTGCGCGACCTTGTCCAGGCCGGCCTGGTTGATCAGCGGGCCCATGTCCAGGTCGGCCTCGACGGAAGGATCGCCGTAGCGGGTGGCGGCCATGGCCGAGGCGATCTTGTCGATGAAGGCGTCGGCCACCTCGCGCTCGACGTAGACGCGCTCGGCGCAGTTGCACACCTGCCCGCTGTTGATCACCCGCGAGGCCTTGATGGCGTTCACCGCCAGTTCCAGGTCGGCGTCGGCAAGAACGATGGCCGGCGCCTTGCCGCCCAGTTCCAGGTTGAGCTTGGTGATGTTCGGCGCCGCCGCGGCCATGATCCGCGAACCGGTGCCGACGCTGCCGGTGAAGCTGATCAGGTCCACCCCGGCGTGGCGGGTCAGCGCGCTGCCGGCGCCGGCGCCGGTGCCGCCGACCACGTTGAACACGCCGCGCGGCAAGTCGGTCTCGGCCACCAGCCTGGCGAACTCGAAGCAGTTGATCGGGGTTTCCTCGCTGGGCTTGATCACGATGGTGTTGCCGGTCAGCAGCGCCGGCGCCATCTTCCGCGCGATGAGGAAGAACGGGAAATTCCACGGCAGGATGCCGGCCACCACGCCCAGCGGCTTGCGCAGCAGGAAGATGTGCTCGCCGGCGCGGTCGCTGGTCAGCACCTCGCCTTCCAGGCGGCGCGCCCACTCGGCCATGTAGTCCAGGTAGTCGGCGGTGAAGTTGACCTCCACCTCGGCCAGGGCCGGCACCTTGCCGCCCTCGCGGGTGATGATCTGCGCCAGGCGCGGCGCGTTGGCGCGCACCTTGGCGGCGATGCGGCGCAGGTGGCCGGCGCGCTCGATGGCCGGCGTGGCGGCCCAGCCCTTTTGCGCCGCGCGGGCCGCGGCGATGGCGCGTTCGACCTGGGCGTCGTCGGACTCGGGAATGCGCGCCAGCAGCTCGGCGTTGGCCGGGTTGCGCACCTCGATCAGGCTGTCGCTGCCGACGAAGGTGTTGTCGATGTAGTTCTGGTAGGTGGTGATGTCGCTCATGT
>NZ_JAMXBF010000011.1 GCF_023823685.1 Pseudomonas subflava | reverse complement strand
GACTCGGGAATGCGCGCCAGCAGCTCGGCGTTGGCCGGGTTGCGCACCTCGATCAGGCTGTCGCTGCCGACGAAGGTGTTGTCGATGTAGTTCTGGTAGGTGGTGATGTCGCTCATGTTCGCTCTCGCTGTGCGGAGGGGGCGGCCGGGCGCGCGCCAAACCGGCGCGCCCCCGCGTGGGTCACTTGGCGCTGAACTTCTTCCAGGCGTCGCCTTCCTGCTGCAGGTCGTGGGCGCGCTTGATCAGGTACTGATGGATCTGGTTCACCTGATTGGCGTCGAACACCTCCGAGAAGGCCGGCATGCCGTCCGGCACGCGACCGCCGTAGAGGATGCCGAGGAACATCTGGTGCTGCTCCGGCGCCATCTTGCGCAGGTCCGGCAGCACGCCGCCGCTCACCGCGTGGATGCCGTGGCACTGCGAGCAGTGGCCGTCGTAGAGCTTGGCGCCGGCTTCCACGGTGGCCGCGTCGGCGGTCAGCGGCGGCGGCTTCGGCGCATCGGCCGGCGGCGCCGGCTCGCGCAGCTTGGCGGTGCCGCCGAGCTTGTAGGTGAGCACCTGGGCGAACGGCTGCACGCCGGCGCGCAGCGACAGGGCGCCGGCGAAGGTGGAGAAGGCGCCGCCCCAGCCGGCCATGAAGGTCACGTATTGCTCGCCGTCCACCGAGTAGGTGATCGGCGCGGCCATCACGCCGCTGGCGGCCGGCTGTTCCCAGAGTTTCCTGCCGTCCTCGGCGGCGTAGGCGATCACCCGGCCGTCGGCGCTGCCCTCGAACACCAGGTTGCCGGCGGTGCTCAGGGTGCCGCCGTTGAAGATGGTCACGTAGGGCACTTCCCAGGCCGCCTTCTGCTTCACCGGGTCCCAGGCGATCAGCTTGCCGGACCAGGTCTTGGCCATCTCCAGCAGGCCGTCGGCGCCCTCCGGCATCATGCCGGTGCGCAGGCCGAGCTGGTACATGCTCTTGAACGGGTTGCGGGTGGGCGCCTCGGGGACGTGCTCGTAGTAGGCCGACATGATGTGCGCGGGGATGTACACCAGGCCGGTCTTGGGGTTGAACGACATCGGGTGCCAGTCGTGCGAGCCCCAGAACGCCGGCGTCACCAGCTTGCGCTTGCCGTCCTTCCAATAGGCGGCGGCCTCGTCGTCGACGATGGGCCGGCCGGTCTTCATGTCGATGCCCTTGGCCCAGTTCACCGGCACGATGTTCTCGGCCGACAGCAGCTCGCCGGTGGCGCGGTCGATGACGTAGAAGAAGCCGTTCTTCGGCGCCTGCATCAGCACCTTGCGTTGCTTACCCTCGATCTCCAGCTCGGCGAGGATCATGTGCTGGGTGGCGGTGAAGTCCCAGGCGTCGCCGGGGGTGGTCTGGTAGTGCCAGGCGTACTCGCCGGTGTCGGCATTCACCGCGACGATGGACGACAGGAACAGGTTGTCGCCCTTGGCCTGGCTGCGCCACTTCGGGTCCCACAGCGAGCCGTTGCCCACGCCGATGTACAGCAGGTTCAGCTCCGGGTCGAAGGCGAAGGAGTCCCACGCGGTACCGCCACCGCCCTGCTCGACGAAGGCATCGCCGTGCCAAGTCTTGGCGGCGATCTCCATGGCCTTGTTCTCCGGCGGCAGCTTGGGGTCGCCGGGCACGGTGTAGAAGCGCCAGGCCTGCTTGCCGCTCTCGGCGTCGTAGGCGGTGACGTAGCCGCGCACGCCGAACTCGGCGCCGCCGTTGCCGATGATCACCTTGCCGTTCACCACCCGCGGCGCGCCGGTGATGGTGTAGCTGCGCGTGTGGTCGGCGCGGGTGTCCACCGACCAGACGCGCTTGCCGGTCTTGGCGTCGATAGCCTCCAGGCGGCCGTCGAGCACGCCGACGTAGACCTTGCCCTTCCATACCGCCACGCCGCGGTTGACCGCGTCGCAACAGGCCTCGCCGGCGCGCGCGCGGTTCGACTGCGGGTCGTACTTCCACAGCAGCTCGCCGTTGCGCGCGTCCAGCGCATAGACCACCGAGAACGGCCCGGTGGTGTACATCACGCCGTCGACCACGATCGGCGTGGCCTCCACGCCGCGGTCCAGGTCGAGCTTGTAGCTCCAGGCCAGGCCGAGCTTGCCGACGTTCTGCTGGTTGATCTCATCCAGCGGGCTGTAGCGCTGCTCGTCGTAGGTACGGCCGTGGCTCATCCAGTTGCCCGGCTCCTGGTCGGCGGCGACGATGCGCTTGCCGTCGACGTCGGCGGGCATCTCGGCGGCCTGGGCGAGGTGGCCGAAGCCGGCCAGCAGCACGGCGGCGAACAGGGCGGAACGGGGTAGACGCGGGGCGGTTTGCCGGTCGGGCGACGGGCAGGCGGAAGGCGCAGCGAGGCCAATCGATATCATGGAGTTTCTCCGATTCTTGTTGTTGCCCCGACCTCTCGCGCCGGGGCTTGGCAGTGCTTGAGCAACGCCTGTGCCAGCGCCCGCACAAGGGGCTGCAAGCCGCGCGGCGCAACGGGTGCGCGGTTATCGGAGGGAGACCTGGGAGGCGCACTGCGGCGCGACAGCTGTAGCGTTCACACGGACGTTTGTCGCACCGGCGCGACGCGGCGACGGCAAGCGTCGTTGCGGCGGAAGAAAAATGGAGGTTCGAGAGACATCGGGCAGGACGCCCGAAGCGGAAAAAAGACGCGGCCGACGGGCCGCGTGGGACATCAATGCGCCGGCCGGCTACGGGCCCTCGGGGGAAGGCCCGCGCTCAGTCGGGCCGGACGACGCAAGCGCCTCCCTGCGCGCGATGAAAGCGTGCGCCCGCTGCGAAGCGGGCACGAAGGCTCAGAAGAAGCCCAGCGGGTTGATGTCGTAGCTCACCAGCAGGTTCTTGGTCTGCTGATAGTGGTCGAGCATCATCTTGTGGGTCTCGCGGCCGACGCCGGATTTCTTGTAGCCGCCGAACGCGGCGTGCGCCGGGTACAGGTGGTAGCAGTTGGTCCACACACGACCGGCCTTGATGCCGCGGCCCATGCGGTAGGCGACGTTCATGTCGCGGCTCCACACGCCGGCGCCCAGGCCGAACTCGGTGTCGTTGGCGATGGCCAGCGCCTCGGCCTCGTCCTTGAAGGTGGTCACGCCGATCACCGGACCGAAGATCTCCTCCTGGAACACGCGCATCTTGTTGTGGCCCTTGAGCAGGGTCGGCTGGATGTAATAGCCGTTGGCCAGGTCGCCGGCGAGGCGCTCCGAGGAACCGCCGGTGAGCACCTGGGCGCCTTCCTGCTGGGCGATCTCCAGGTAGCTGAGGATCTTGTCGTACTGCTGCTGCGAGGCCTGGGCGCCGACCATCACGTCGGTGTCCAGCGGGTTGCCGCGCTTGATCTGCTGGATCTTCTTCAGCACCTCGACCATGAACGCGTCGTAGATGCTTTCCTGCACCACGGCGCGGGACGGGCAGGTACACACCTCGCCCTGGTTGAAGAAGCCCAGCACCAGGCCCTCGGCGGCCTTCTCGATGAAGGCCGGCTCGGCACGCATGATGTCCTCGAAGAAGATGTTCGGGCTCTTGCCGCCCAGCTCCACGGTGCTCGGGATGATGTTCTCGGCGGCGCACTTCATGATGTGCGAGCCCACCGGGGTGGAGCCGGTGAAGGCGATCTTGGCGATGCGCTTGCTGGTGGCCAGCGCCTCGCCGGCCTCGCGACCGAAGCCCTGGACGATGTTCAGCACGCCCGGCGGCAGCAGGTCGCCGATCAGCTCGATCAGCACGGTAATCGACAGCGGCGTCTGCTCGGCCGGCTTGAGCACGATGGCGTTGCCGGCGGCCAGCGCCGGGGCCAGCTTCCAGGCGGCCATCAGCAGCGGGAAGTTCCACGGGATGATCTGCCCGACCACGCCCAGCGGCTCGTGGAAGTGATAGGCCACGGTGCCGTCGTTGATCTCGGCGGTGCTGCCTTCCTGGGCGCGGATGCAGCCGGCGAAGTAGCGGAAGTGGTCGGCGGCCAGCGGCACGTCGGCGTTCAGCGTCTCGCGCACGGCCTTGCCGTTGTCCCAGGTCTCGGTGACGGCCAGCACTTCCAGGTTCTGTTCGATGCGGTCGGCGATCTTCAGCAGCACCAGCGCGCGCTCCTGCACCGAGGTGCGGCCCCAGGCGTCGGCGGCGGCATGGGCGGCGTCCAGCGCCCTGTCGATGTCGGCGGCGTCCGAGCGCGGAAATTCGGCGATGACCTGGCCGGTGACCGGGCTGGTGTTGACGAAGTACTCGCCCTTGGTCGGCGCCACGAACTCGCCGTTGATGTAGTTGCCGTAGCGCGGCTTGAAGGAAACGATGGAGCCAGGTGTTCCGGGTTGTGCATAGATCATGACGGAGCCTCTTCTTGTGGTGCCTGCCCCCGACGATGGGCCAGGTCGTGCATCGATCTTTGCAGCCGCTCTGCGGCGCGGGTATGCGCCGATGGCACAGCCGGGCTACTCATTTGGTAGTAGCCGGCGCGGGCGGCCGCGGCGGAGCGGCGCTCCGCCACCGTCCCACCAGCCTAGACCCACCTCAGCGAGACGCCGCCACCTCCGGTCGATAGCCCAGGCGCAACCCGCCCCAGTGCCTGCCCTTGACGTGGATCGGCACCGAGAGGTCGTGCATCAGCTCGCCGGTGTCGCGGGTGTAGGTCTGCAGCAGCAGGGGTTGCTGGTGGCTGCCGCAACGGATGCCGGTGCGGTCGTCGAAGCGGCGCTTGCTGCGGCTGCGCGCCATGTCCACCTGACGGTCGCCGGTGGGCGCGGCGCTGAACGCACGGTTGTGGGTCGGCACGTAGCCCTCGGGCGTGCAGGCGATGGCGAATACCAGCCCCTCGTGCTGTTCCAGCAGCGGCTCCTGAATCTCCGGCAGGACGCGGTCGGTGTAGTCGTCGAAGCGGGTCTTGTACTTCGCCGGGTAGCTGTCCGGCACCGGCCGGTATTGGCGGTCGAAGAGATCGTCGAGGGCGAGGCGGCCGGCCTCGATGTCCGCCTCGAAGCGCGCGGCGATGGCCCCGGCGCCCTGGCGGGCGAGGTCGTAGATGCGCTGGTGGTAGTCGTCCAGCGCCACCGCGGCGAGCCGCTCGCTGATCTGCTCGGCCTGCTCCTCCAGGCGCCCGGCCGCACCGCCGAGGCGCTGGGTGTGGGCGTCGCTCTCGGCCAGGTCGCCGCGCATCTGCTCCATCGCCGCGAACAGGCTGGTGAGTTGTTCGCGGTTGACCTCGGCGCCCTGGGCGATCTCGCCCACCTGCCCTTCCACCGCCTGGGCCAGGCCGGCGATATCGGCCAGGCTGGCGCCGGCCTGCTCCACCGCACCGACGCCCGCGCCCAGCTCATCGGCCAACTGACCGATCTGCTCGACCACCGCGGCGGTCTGGCGCTGGATGTCGGCGACCATCTCGCCGACTTCCTCGGTGGCGCTGGCGGTGCGCGCCGCCAGCCCGCGCACCTCGTCGGCGACCACCGCGAAGCCGCGTCCGGCCTCGCCGGCACGCGCCGCCTCGATGGCCGCGTTGAGCGCCAGCAGATTGGTCTGGCTGGCCACGCCCTGAATCACCTGGGTGACCCGCTGGATGTCCTCGCTGCGCTGGCTCAGGCTGGCGATCAGCTCGCGGCTGGCCGTGGCCCGGCCGCTGAGCCGGTGCATGCGCGCGATGCTCTCGTGCAGCACCGCCAGCCCCTCGTCGCTGCTGCGCCGGGCGTCCTGCGCGGCTTCGAGGGTACGCTGGCTGAGCAGGCTGGTCTGCTCCTCGGTGGCGATCATCACCTGCGCGTTGCCGACGATGCTGGCCGCCGCCTGCAGCTGCGAGGCCAGGCGCTGGGCCAGCTGCTTCACCGAATAGGCGACCTCGGCGGCGGAGAGTGCATTGCCGCTGGTGGTGCGCGACAGGTCGCGGCTCAGGCGCAGCAGGGATTCATCGTCGCCTGCGGCCGCCGCCACGGGCAGCGGGCGGCCGCGCAGCAGCAACGGCAGCCAGGCCACCAGCACCAGCAGCGGCATGGCCACGGCCAGGCCGATATTGCCCCGCTGCAGGGCCAGGATCAGGCAACAGACGGCCAACGCCTGGAACAGGCCGGCCAGCAGAGGTCGGTACATCGCGCACCTCGGACGTTATTGTGGTTGTACGGTCATTAAGCGACCGATGAAACGAAACGGCCATCACACATTGGTCGTAGAAAGTGCGGCGAGACCTAGGGTGCGCCGTGCGCACCGACCGAGGCTGCCCTGATCCCCTGCCCCCTGGTGCGCGCGGCGCACCCTACGTCATGGCGTCCGGGTGGCGCTTCGTGCGCATCGGTCGGGGGGCGGTGATTCGTCCGAACCACCAGGGCGCGCACGCGGCGCAGCCTACTGGTCGATGCGCCGCAGGGCCTGTGCCTCGTAGCGCGGATAGAGGTGGCTGACGCTGCGGATCAGCTCGTAGCGGGTCAGGCTGATCCCGGCGAAGCGCGCGGGAATCGGTGCGCGGATCACCTCGTTCATGTCCTCGCCGCGGACGGCGGCGCCGCGCAGCAGTGCGTCGAGCCAGCCCAGGTAGTCGCGCATCTGCACGAAGGGCGCAGCGTCGGCGGCCAGCGGCCCGTGGCCGGGCACCAGCAGTTTCCACGGCAGCGCCTCGAGGGTCTGCAGATCGGCCAGCCAGACATCCAGGCCGGGGCTGTTGGGCGTGGTCAGCGCGCGCTGGTGGAACAGCAGGTCGCCGGCGAACAGCACGCCGGTGCGCTCGTCGAGGATCGCCAGGTCGGCGCCGGTATGGCCGCTCAGGGCCAGCAGGCGCAGGCGATGCCCACCGAATTCGAACACGCCGGGTTGCAGCGTCTCGGTCGGCAGCACCAGCTCGGTGCCGCGCATCCAGTCGCCCACCAGGCGGTACATGTTCTCGGTCATCGCCTCGCCCTGCTCGCGCAGCAGCTCGGTGGTGCCGGCCAGCGCGGCGATGGGCACGTCGGTGAACGCCTGGTTGCCGAGCACATGGTCCGGGTGATGGTGGGTGAGCAGGAGCCGCGCCACCGGCTGCTCGGTGACTTCGCCGATGGCCGCGCGCAGCGCCTCGCCGTAGCGCCGCGACGGCCCGCTGTCGATCACAAGCACACCCGCCTCGGTGACGATGAAGGCGCAGTTGACGATGTTGCCGCCGTTGCCCTCGGCGAAGTTCTCGGTGCTGCCCTCCAGCAGCCAGGTGTCGGCGGCGATCTGCCGGGGCTGCAGCCGGTAGTCGTAGGCCGCCTGCGCGGCGCCGCCACCCAGCAGCCCGAGCAGCAGGACCAGCGCCCACAGCGGAACATGGCGTTTCATGCAGCACCTCCGGTGTTCACAGCTCGGCCGCGAATTCGTTGCCGTTGTTGTCGCGCAGCCGCAGCCCGGTGCGGCCGCCGCCGCGCAGCTCGAAGCCCAGGGTCGGGTTCTCGCTCACCGCCGGGAACAGCTCCAGCCGCCCCAGGCGTTCGCCGCCCGCATCGTGCAGCTCGGCGCGTTCCAGGTAGAACTCGGGGATGCCGCCGACCAGGCCGTTGTCCATCGGGTGCGCGACCGACAGGCGCAGACGATCGACCTCGCCGCGCGGGTAGCGGCCGCCGAGTACCTGGCCCAGGCGCTCTTCCCAGCCGGGCTGCGCACGCACCACGCTGGGCGCCGTGCAGCCGCCGCCGGCCGCCTCGACATGGGCGGAGCCGACGCGCCAGACGCCGTCCTCGGTCTGCACCGCGGCGCGGATCAGCGTCGCCTGCTCGAGGCGGATGCGCACCGACAGGAACGGCTGCAAACGCGGCGACTGCAACTGCAGGGTGAAGATGTGCGGGATCGGGTTCAGCTCGGCCCAGGCCAGCATGCGCCGCACCGGACGGCCGAGGCCGCGGGCGTCGACCTCGATCGGCACCTGGCGCGCGTCCTCGGCGAACGGCGGCGCGCGCACCACCACCCGGGCGTCGAACCGCACCGGGTCGGTGCCGAGCAGGCGCTGGCGGTGGAACTGCCACATCGGCGATCCCTGCGGATCGATCTCGGCCGCCCAGGCGGGCGCGCCGAGCAGCAGGCACAGCAGGCATACCAGGCGGAACACGACGTCGGCTCCTCGCACGGTGCGCCGGCTCACTGCTCGACGTGCACGCTCTCCAGGTACGAACGGATGGCCCACAGCGCTTCCTGGCTGAGGAAGTTGGCCATCTTCGGCATGTACACGCGACCGTCGCGCACGGCGCCGTTGATCACCCGCTCCTTGAACCACTCGTCGCCGGTCAGACCCAGCTCCAGGTAGCGCAGGTCCGGGGCGATGCCGCCGGACTTGGCCTCCAGGCCGTGGCAGGCCGCGCAGTTCTGGTTGTAGGCAGAGGCGCCGATCTCGATGGCCTTGGGGTTCTCCCGGTAGGGGTTCTCGTCCAGCCAGGTTTCGCCGAGCGCCTTCAGCCCCTCGGTGTTGACGTTCTGTGGCACCACGTCGCCGTGGGCCAGGGCGAAGGCGCAGGCACCGAGGCCGAGGCCGAAGAGCAGGCCGCGAAGCAGGTTCTTGTTGTTCATGACGTCGTCCTCATCGTGATGCGGGGCAAGGCAGGCGCTTGTGGTCAGCGCGTCGACCGCATCCTAGGCAGGCCCCGGCGGCGCCAGAATGCTGCTTTGGTGGCCGCCGCCTACGCCCTTGGTACTAGCCCTGCGGTACGCCAGACGGCAGCCGTTGGCAGCAGTGCCAAGTCATGCCCGGACTGGGAATTTTTCCCGACCCCGCCGGGAGTTTTTCCGTGTCGCGCGCGGCCTTCCCGCTCCCACTATCGATCGCACCGGGTCGCCGGTCGGTGCCACCCCCGGAAGACCTCGTGTCCATCAAACCTATGGGAACCGCAAACATGACAAGAACAACACTCCCCAGCACTGCCACCCCGCTGGCGCGCAGCGTGCACAGCCTGATTCTCGGCCTCGCCCTGGTGTCGTCCGGCAGCGTCTTCGCCAAGTCAGTGACCTGGGACGACATCGCCAACGACCACACCACCACCGCGGACGTGCTGCAGTACGGCCTGGGCACCAATGCCCAGCGCTGGAGCCCGCTGGCCCTGGTCAACGACCAGAACGTGTTCAAGCTGACCCCGGCCTGGTCTTTCTCCTTCGGCGACGAGAAGCAGCGCGGCCAGGAGTCCCAGGCCATCGTCCGCGACGGGGTGATCTACGTCACCGGTTCCTACTCGCGCGTGTTCGCCCTCGATGCCAAGACCGGCAAGCGCCTGTGGACCTACAACCATCGCCTGCCGGACGACATCCGCCCGTGCTGCGACGTGGTCAACCGTGGCGCCGCCATCTACGGCGACAAGATCTTCTTCGGCACCCTCGACGCCTCCGTGGTGGCGCTGAACAAGGACACCGGCAAGGTCGTCTGGAAGAAGAAGTTCGCCGACCACTCCGCCGGCTACACCATGACCGGCGCGCCGACCCTGGTGAAGGACGGCAAGACCGGCAAGGTGATGCTGATCCACGGCAGCTCCGGCGACGAGTTCGGCGTGGTCGGCAAGCTGTTCGCCCGCGACCCGGACAGCGGCGAGGAGATCTGGATGCGGCCGTTCGTGGAGGGCCACATGGGCCGCCTGAACGGCAAGGAGAGCACTCCGACCGGCGACGTCAAGGCACCCTCCTGGCCGGACGACCCCAACTCGCCAACCGGCAAGAAGGAGGCATGGAGCCAGGGCGGCGGCGCACCGTGGCAGAGCGCGAGCTTCGATGCCGAGACCAACACCATCATCGTCGGCGCGGGCAACCCGGCGCCGTGGAACGGCTGGGCGCGCACCGCCGACGGCGGCGACCCGAAGGACTACGACAGCCTGTACACCTCCGGCCAGGTCGGCGTCGACCCGAGCACCGGCGAGGTGAAGTGGTTCTACCAGCACACCCCGAACGATGCCTGGGACTTCTCCGGCAACAACGAGCTGGTGCTGTTCGACTACAAGGACAAGGACGGCAAGGTCGTCAAGGCCACCGCCCATGCCGACCGCAACGGCTTCTTCTACGTGGTCGATCGCAACAACGGCAAGCTGCAGAACGCCTTCCCCTTCGTCGACAAGATCACCTGGGCCAGCCACATCGACCTGAAGACCGGCCGCCCGGTGGAGAACGAGGGCCAGCGCCCACCCAAGCCGGAGCCGGGCCAGACCCGCGGCAAGGCGGTGGAAGTCTCGCCGCCCTTCCTCGGCGGCAAGAACTGGAACCCCATGGCCTACAGCCAGGACACCGGCCTGTTCTACGTCCCCGCCAACCACTGGAAGGAGGACTACTGGGCCGAGGAGGCGCACTACAAGAAGGGCTCCGCCTACCTGGGCATGGGCTTCCGCATCAAGCGCCTGTATGACGACCACGTCGGCATCCTGCGTGCGATGAATCCGACCACCGGCAAGGTCGTCTGGGAGCACAAGGAGCGTTTGCCACTGTGGGCCGGCGTGCTGGCGACCAAGGGCAACCTGGTGTTCACCGGCACCGGCGACGGCTTCTTCAAGGCCTTCGACGCCAGGAACGGCAAGGAGCTGTGGAAGTTCCAGGTCGGCACCGGCATCGTCTCCCCGCCGGTTACCTGGGAGCAGGACGGCGAGCAGTACATCGGTGTGACCACCGGCTACGGCGGCGCCGTACCGCTGTGGGGTGGCGACATGGCCGACCTGACCAAGCCGGTGGCCCAGGGCGGCTCGTTCTGGGTGTTCAAGCTGCCGAGCTGGGACAAGCAGACCGCCAGCCGCTGAGCCGGCAGCCGGTGCGCGCACCGGCACTCCATACCCCGGCCGGTGCCTCGCGCACCGGCCTCCCCTTTCCGCGCCGACACCGGTGCGCCTGGCGCACCCATGGAGCCTGGCCATGAATCACCTTCTGCTGTTACTGCCGGCCGCCCTGCTGGTCGCCGGCAGCTATGCCCTCGCCGACGACGAGGCCCTGACGATCAACGGCTGCCGCATCGAGCCAGGCAGCCACTGCCCCGGCGCCGACCTCAGGGGCGCCGACCTGAGCAACCAGGACATGCGCCGCATGGACCTGTCCGGCGCCGATCTGTCCGGTGCCGACCTGCGCCACGCCACGCTGGACCTGGCCAACCTCGAGAAGGCCACGCTGCAGCGGGCCAACCTGACCCGCGCCAGCCTGCAGCAGAGCAACCTGCGCCTGGCCGACTTCAGCCATGCCAAGCTGGTGGCCGTGCAGGGCTGGGGGCTGTTCGGCCAGGCCGCGCAGTTCCAGGGCGCCGACCTGTCCGCCGCCTACCTGGAATTCGCCCGCCTGTCCGGCGCCCGGATGCACGACGTCAGGCTGGTCGCCGCCGACCTGGAGATGACCTGGCTGAGCAAGGCCGACCTCAGGGGCGCCGACCTCAGCGACGCCAACCTGCAGGAGGTCAAGCTGAGCGGCTCCAACCTGGAGAACGCCAACCTCAGCGGCACCCGCGTCCGCTTCGGCAACTTCCAGGACGCCAACATGCAAGGCTGCAGCCACTGCCCGCAGGGCTGGTGAGACCTGGACGGCCGCCGACGCTCGCGCTAGGGTCAGCGGCCACTTTCTCCGGGGCGGACCGCATGACCGACATCCAGATGATTCCCGCCCAGCCACGCCGGGCCCTGCTGCGCATGTTGCCCTGGGCCGTGCTCGTGCTCCCCTTCCTCGCCCTGGCCCTGTGGCTTCGCTTCGGCGGTACCGAGGTCTGTGCGCCGCAGCTTTTCGGCATTCCCCGGGCCTACCTGGCACTGCTGGTAGCGACGCTCGGCATGCCGCTGCTGATACTGGCCTTCACCCTGGCGCAGATTCCCTATGCGCTGAAGATCCTGCGCCAGGGTTACTTTCCGCCGCTGGACGCCGTGCGCCTGCGTGCCACGCAGGCCCGACGCGGCCCGCTGACCAAGGTACGCGGGTATCTCATGCTGGCGGCGCCGCTGCTGGTCGTGGGCATCCTGTTTATTGGCCACGACGCCTACCGGCAGGTCATGCAGGGTCGCAGCGCGGCCGACCTGCAGCGGGCCATCGAGGCGGACTGCCGCGACCGGTAAGGCTCGGACTCAGGCCGGTTCGCGCTCGCCGACGCGCAGCACGCCGGCATCGATGGCCAGGTGCACCAGCGCGGCCAGCGAGTCGACGCCGAGCTTGTTCTTCAGCAGGGTCAGGTGGTTCGACACGGTCTTGCCGCTGATGCACAGGCGCTCGGCGATCTGCCGGGTGGGCAGGCCGCGGGCGAGCATCAGGAAGATCTCCATCTCGCGCGGCGTCATGCCGGCCAGGCGCGGCGCGCCGGCCTGCTCCTCGCCCTTGTGCCAGGCCAGCTGGGTGGCCAGCGCCTGCTCGATGTAGGGATAGCCGGCCAGCACCCGGCGTACCGCCTCCACCAGCACGTCCGGCGCGCAACGTTTGCTCAGGTAGCCGGCGGCACCGGCGTCCAGTGCCTGGCGCACCAGCGACAGTTCCTCGTGCATGCTGAAGAACAGCACCGGCAGCTGCGGCAGACGCTGGCCCAGGCGGCGGCAGGTCTCCAGTCCGCTGATGCCGGGCAGGCCGACGTCCAGCAGCACCAGGTTGGGGATCTGCACGTGCACCTGGGCCAGCGCCTCCTCGCCGCTGGCCGCCTCGCTCACCTGCACCTCCGGCAGCAGCGCGCCGAGCAGCGCGGCATAGCCCTGGCGCACCACGGGATGATCGTCCACCAGCAGGATCTTCATCGGCCCACCTCCTCCAGCGGGATGCTCAGATACAGCGACCAGCCACGCCCCGGACGGCCGCGGTAGAGCAGCTCACCACCCAGCTCGCGGGCCCGCTCGCTCATCGACAGCAGGCCGACGCCGCGGCGCGCCGGCGGCTGGCCATGACCGTCGTCGCGCAGGGCCAGGCACAGGCGCTGGCCGCGACGACGCAGGCGCAGCCGAGCGCCTTGCGCACCGGAGTGGCGAGCGACGTTGGTCAGGGCCTCCTGCAGCAGGCGATAGAGCTGCAGCTTGCATTCACGCCCCGGCTCCGGCAGACGCGTGTCGAAGCCTACCCGGCAATGCAGGCCCTCCTCGGTCTGCCAGCGCCCGGCCAGCTCGCGCACGGCGCGCTCCAGCGGCTGGCGCTCGAGCGTCGCCGGGTACAGGTCGCGCACCAGGCCGTGGAAGCCGTCCTGCAGGGCGCGGCAGTGCTGTTCCAGCTGCTGCGCGGAGCGGCGCACGGCGGGCGGATCGTCCGCCAGCAGGGCGAACAGCCCGGCCCGGGCGCGGATGCCGGCCACGTATTGGCCGAGGTCGTCGTGCAGGGCACGTCCGAGACGATTGCGCTCGCGTTCCTCGACCTGCAGCAGCGCCCGGCGCAGCAGCAGGTTCTCCGCCTTGGCCCGCGCCAGCGCCGCGTGCCCCTCGCCGGCCGTGCCGCACCTCCGGTCATCGGCCTCGCCACGCGCGGCCTCGCGCACGACCAGCCCGACCAGCAGCAGGACCGGGGCGAACAGCCCGAGCAGCCCTGGCGCCACGCCGCCGTTCACCAGCTCCGGCAGCAGGGTGCCTGCACCCAGCGCGGCCAGGGCGCCCAGCGGAATCGCCAGTACGGCGGCGGCCATCTCAGCGTACCGGGCGCAGGTCCCGGGGCGCGTGATGCTCCGGCGTCGCCGTGACCTTGTCGACGCCGGCGAGGCTGATCACCAGCAACCCGAGGAACAGCAGATGCTTGGCAGTGCGCATGGCGGATCTCTCCGATTCTCGTTGTGGCTCCATGCTAGGCATTGCGGCGGCGCGCGGTACTCCTACCTTGGTATCGGCCGCCCCCTACTTTCTGCATATTTCCCCGCCCACGGCCCCTGCCTATGCTGCCCCGAGCCCCCAGAGGACACCGCCATGCACCCGCTCGCCCTCCACGCCCTGGTCTACCTGCTGGGCATCGCCAGCGCCGCCTTCGTCGCCACCCAGGCGCATACCGTGACGGCCGATCCGCACCCGGTCGAGCGGCTGCAGGCCGCCGCCCCGATGGGCCGCTAGCGGCGTCTCCCGCCCCGATTCCCCTCCGCGCCGCCTGGGCGAAACCAGTACTTTGGTAGTGCCTTTCGCCACCTTCGTAGGATTCCCAAAGGCCGCGCACTTGCCTGTAATGAGGACGACGATGCTTCGCCTGCTCCCGCTGTGCTGCCTGCTGCCGATGCTGTTCACCACCGCCGTGTTCGCCGAGGACAACCTGCCGCTCTTCGGCCCCGACGGTTATCGCCAGCGGCTCTACCGCAGCCCGACGCCGGCGAGCGTCGAGGGAGCCCAGACGGTGGATACCGCCGAGCTGCAGGCGCTGCTGGAGACCCGGCCGCGGCCGGCGCTGATCGACGTGTACCGCCGCCAGCACCTGTTCGGCCGCTTCGTCGCCGACGAGGCCCACCACAACCTGCCCGGCAGCCTGTGGCTGGCCAACACCGGCGACGGCACGCTGGTCGCGCCATGGAGCGCCTACTTCACGGCGCAGCTGCAACGCGCCAGCCGCGGCCGCCAGGACTGGCCGCTGGTGTTCTACTGCCGCTCGGACTGCTGGCTGAGCTGGAACGCCACCCGCCGCGCCCGGGCGCTGGGCTATACCCGGCTGTACTGGTACCGCGAAGGAATCGACGGCTGGCAACAGGCCGGGCTGCCGCTGGAGCCGGCGGAACCGGTGGCGTTACCCTAGAGCGATATTGCGTGCCCGACATAACGACAAGAAAAAACGAGGTGAATGACTGTGTACAAGATACTCATCGCCGATGATCACCCGCTGTTCCGCGAGGCCATCCACAACGTCATCTCCGACGGTTTCCCCGGCAGCGCCGTGATGGAGACCGCCGACCTCGACACCACCCTGGAACTGACCCAGAGCAACGACGATCTGGACCTGATCCTGCTCGACCTGAACATGCCCGGCATGCATGGCCTCAACGGCCTGATCAACCTGCGCAACGAGGCGCCGACGGTGCCGGTGGTGATCGTCTCCGCCGAGCAGGACAAGCAGATCGTGCTGCAGGCCATCACCTACGGCGCGGTCGGCTTCATCACCAAGTCCAGCCCGCGGGCGCAGATGACCGACGCCATCGAGCAGATCCTCAACGGCAACGTCTACCTGCCCTCCGACATCATCCGCACGCAGAAGAACCCGACCCGGCGCAGCCACGAGGAACCGACCATCCCGCCGGAGCTGCTGCAGGCGCTGACCCGCAAGCAGCTGCTGGTGCTGGAGCGCATGACCAAGGGCGAATCGAACAAGCAGATCGCCTACAACCTCGACATCGCCGAGACCACGGTCAAGGCCCATGTCTCGGCGATCCTGCGCAAGCTCAACGTGCACAACCGGGTGCAGGCCATTCTCTCGGCCGGCGACATCGACTTCAGCGCCTACCTGCGCCGATGAAGCCGATGCGCGTCGCCCTGCTCACCGCGCTGGCCATGCTCGCCTTCGCCGGCAATTCGCTGCTGTGCCGCATCGCCCTGCGCGACAGCGATCTGGACCCGGCCAGCTTCACCGCCATCCGCCTGATCGCCGGCGCCCTGGTACTGGCCCTGCTGGTCGCGCTGCGCCGCAAGGGGCCGCTGCGCGGCGACTGGCGCTCGGCGCTGGCGCTGTTCGCCTATGCCGCCGGCTTCTCCTTCGCCTATGTCGAACTGGACGCCGGCAGCGGCGCGCTGATCCTCTTCGGCGCGGTGCAGGCCAGCATGCTCGGCTACGGCTGGCTCCGGGGCGAGCGGCTGCGGCCGCTGCAGCTGTTCGGCCTGCTCGCCGCCCTTGGCGGGCTGGTGTACCTGCTGCTGCCCGGCGCCAGCGCACCGGCGCCGCAGGCCGCCGGACTGATGGTGCTGGCCGGCGTGGCGTGGGCCTTCTACTCGCTGCTCGGGCGCGGCAACGCCGACCCGCTGGCCGCCACCGCCGGCAACTTCCTGCGCAGCCTGGTTGCCCTGTTGCCGCTGGCCGCACTGTTCGCCGGCAGTCTGGAATGGGACACCATGGGCGCCTTCTACGCCGTGCTCTCCGGCGCACTGGCCTCGGGCATCGGCTATGCCATCTGGTACGCCGCCCTGCCCCACCTCAAGGCCATCCAGGCCGCCAGCGTGCAGCTCAGCGTACCGATCATCACCGCCCTGCTCGGCGCCCTGCTGCTCGGAGAAGCCCTGAGCCTGCGCCTGGCCATCGCCTCGGTGGCGGTGCTGGGCGGGATCGCGCTGATTCTGCTGGCCAAGCGGCGGGCGTAGCCCGTTGGTGCGCACGGCGCACCCTACACGACCGCAAGGTGCGCCGCCCTCAGTGCTTACACCCTGCCATCGCATCGGGGCCGGGATCGCGCTGATCCTGCTGGCGAAGCGGTGGGCGTAGCCCCATTGGTGCGCGCGGCGCACCCTACATGACCGCAAGTTGGTGCGGCCTGTCCGTAGGGTGCGCCGTGCGCACCATGCTCTTCGGCCGTGCTCGGCAATCCGATCTAGACTCGCGTGATCCGCCACTATCGGGACGACAAGGATGTCCACCTACCGCCGCAGCCAGGATGGCTCGCTGTATTTCTTCACGCTGGTCACCGAGAACCGTCGCGCGCTGCTGATCGATGCCCCGGCACGGCTGGCGCTGCGCCAGGCCATCGAGCGGGTACGCCGGCACTACCCGTTCGTCATCCATGCCTGGGTGCTGATGCCGGACCACCTGCACTGCATCTGGGAACTCCCCGACCATGACCGGGACTACGCCAGGCGCTGGTCGATCATCAAACGCAGGACCAGCCAGGCACTGGCATTACCAGGCGGTACGGGTCTCAGCCGGCGTCTGCGCCGAGAGAGTCCGTTGTGGCAACGATGATTCTGGGAACACCAGATCCGCGACGAGCATGACTACCGGCGCCACCTCGACTACCTGCACTGGAATCCGGTCAAGCATGGCTTGGTGAAGCGGGTCACCGACTGGCCCTGGTCCAGCTTTCACCGGCTGGTTCGCCAGGGCCTGTATCCGGCCGACTGGGGTGGAGTGCAGGAGCCTGATGGAGTGAGCTTCGGCGAATGAATCGGTCGCAGGCGCACCCGACACGGTAGGGCGCACCGTGCGCACCATGGGAGTCTGCGCCTACCCACAATCCCCGACACAAACGCGTTGGTCAGGTGCAGGTCAAAGGTAGGCGAGCGGCAGGGCCTCATCGGTGCGCACGGCGCACCCTACAACAGCCGTAGGGTGCGCCGTGCACACCGGGCCGATCCCTTCGCCGCACCGGGGCCAATCACCCCCGCCGCTGCAACAGATGGCTCAGGGTGGTCTTCAGCTTCATCGGCTTGACCGGCTTGTGCAGCAGCGTGTGGCCGAGTTCGCGCAGGTTCTGTTTGAGCTCGTTGCTGTAGTTGGCGGTGACCATCAGCGCGGGGAGCGGTTCGGCGCGGCGGGCGTTGATGGCGGTGACCGCCTGCACGCCGTCGCGGTCGTCGTCCAGGTGGTAGTCGGCGATCAGCACATCGGCCTCGGCGTGATAATTGTCCACCTGGCGCGCCAGGTCGTCCTCGGACAGCGCGGTGACCACCTGGCAGCCCCAGCCCTCCAGCAGCGTGCGCATGCCGGCGCAGATCGCCGCGTCGTTATCCAGCACCCAGACGCGTGCACCACGCAGCCGCTCCACTTCCATCGACAACGGTTGCACCGGCGCGCGCAGCACGCTGCTGCGGCGGGTCAGCGGCACCTCGACGGCGAACAGCGAGCCGCGCCCCGGCTGCGAGGCCACGCGCAGGCGATGGCCGAGCATGCGCGCGATCTTGTCGACGATGGCCAGGCCCAGGCCAAGCCCGCGGTCCTGGTGCGGACGCTGGCTGTCGCCGCGCTTGAACTCCTGGAAGATCTCGCCGAGCTTGTCCTCGGCAATGCCCACGCCGCTGTCCCAGACCTCGATGGACAGCACGTTGCCGCGACGCCGGCAGCCGAGCAGGATGCGCCCGCGCTCGGTGTAGCGGATGGCGTTGGTCAGCAGGTTGCGCAGGATGCGCGCGAGCAGCTGGATGTCGCTGCGCACCCAGGCCGAGCTGGGCCGGTAGCGCAACTCCAGCGACTCGCCGCCCGCCTGCTGGCGGAACTCGGCGGCGAGGTTGTCGAGCAGGTCGGCGACGGCGAAGCTGGACAGGTCCGGGCGGATCACTCCGGCGTCCAGCTTGGAAATGTCGACCAGGGTGCCGAGCAGGTGCTCCACGTCCTCCAGTGAATTGCTGACGCTGCGGATCAGCCCGCCCTCACCCGCCGGGGTCTTCTCCAACAGCGCGCTGGTGAACAGCCGCGCGGCGTTGAGCGGCTGCAGCAGGTCGTGACTGACGGCGGCGAGAAACTTGGTCTTCGACAGGTTGGCCAGCTCGGCCTCGCGCTTGGCCTCGCGCAGGCGCGCCTCGGCCTGGCTGCGCTCGTCGATCTCGCGGCGCAGCTGGCTGTTCACCGTGGTCAGCTCGGCGGTGCGCTCGCGCACCCGCAGCTCCAGGTTCTGATAGGCCTGGTGCAGCGCCTCGGCGGTACGGCGCTGTTCGGTGACGTCGCGGACCAGCACGAAGAGGCCGACCACCTCGCCACTCGCCAGCCGGTTCGGCACGTAGGAGCGCAGCAGGTAGCGCTGCTGGCCGCCGAAGCTGGTCTCGGCCATCTCGAAGGTCACGCTCTCGCCACACAGCGCGCGCTCGACATAGGTCTCCAGGCGTCGCCAGTGTTCCTCGCTGTGCACGTCGCGCAGGCTCTGGCCGAGCATGCCTTCGCGCGGCCAGTGGTACCACTCCTCGTAGACCTTGTTGGTGAACTCGTAGACCAGCTCGGCGTTGAGGTAGGCGATCATCGCCGGCACCTGGTCGGTGATCAGGCGCACCCAGCGCTCGCTCTCGCCGAGCCGCTGGGCCTGGCGAAAGCGTTCGGTGATGTCGGTGAAGGTGTTGACGAAGCCGCCGGCCGGCAGCGGATGGGTGCGCACTTCCAGCATGCGTCCGTCGAACAGGCGCTGTTCGCAGGCGTGCAGCGGCGCGCCGTGCTCGTCGCGGCTGTCCGGCGTGAGCAGGCGCAGCTCACTCTCGGCCATCACCTCGGCGAAGGGCCGGTGCGCCTCGATCGGCGCCAGGCCGCAGAGCTCGAGGAAGCGGTGGTTCCACAGCTCCAGGCTGCCTTCGACGTTGACCATCGCCACGCCCTGGGACAGGTTGTCCACCGCCCGCTGCAGCAGCCGCGACTTCTGCGCCAGGGCCTGCTCGCGACGCTGGGTCTCGCTCTGCTTGAGCTCGGTGATGTCGGTGTAGAGGATCACCAGACCGCCCTCGCGGGTCGGCCGCTCGCTGACCTGCACCCAGCGCCCGTTCATCAGCCGGTAGATGGTGTGGCCCTCGCCGCGGCCGCGCTGCTCCTCGACGATCAGCCCGGTGCTGGCCGCCAGGCGCTTGATCTCCGACAGCCGCGTACCGCTGCCGATGCGCGCGCGGGTGCGCGTCCACAACTCGCGGAAGCGGCTGTTGAACAGCACGATGCGCTGCTCCCGGTCGAACAGCACGAAGGCGTCGGAGATGCTCTCGATGGCGTCAATCAGGTGCTGATGCGCGGTCTCGGCGCGTTGGCGGGCGTCACGCAGCAGCTGGTTGCTGGACTTCAGCTCGGTCATCGCCTGGTTCAGCGCGTCGGTGCGCTCGCGCACCTGTTCGGCCAGGATCACCGAGTGCTGGAACGCGGCGTAGCCGTCCGAGCGCAGCGAATGGCCGGACTCGACCCGCTCGATCAGCGCCGCGTTGATCCTGCGTAGCCGCGCGTTCTGCCCCTCCAGCTCGGCGACGCGGGCGCGCAGCTCAGCGCAGTCCGACGCCGGGACGGCCAATGGCGACGCCGGTGAAGGTCTGGTTGATGTGCATGCCATTGAACTGCTCCCCGTAGGTGTTGAAGCCGATCACCCGCTGCGCGCGCAGGTAGTCGGAGACCTCGGCCATGGCGCTGCCGTCGGACACCTCCAGGCGGCGCAGCACGCAGTCGCAGCCGATGGTCAGCAGCGGCGCACCGAGGCGTGCCTGCAGGCGCTCGAATTGCTGGCGCAGGTTGGGCAGCAACGGGCCGGGCGCCATGGCAGTGAGGACGATGCCGGTCTCCACCGCGCAGTAGAAGGTCAGGCTGCCGTCGGCGTTGACCTGCTGGATGGAGCGCACGTAGTACTGGTCGTTGATCCGCACCGCCAGCGGATGGGCGGCGAACAGGCGCATGTCCAGATCGCTCGGTGCCACGCCGATCAGCCGGGCATACTCCTCGGCCGCCGGCGCGGCATTGAGTTCCAGCACCCGCCGCGACGCGGAGTCGGCGGCGGTCACCACCAACTTCTCGGCCCGCGGCTCGACGTGGTGGGTGGTGAACACCTCGAACTCCAGCCGGGTATTGAACAGCAGGACCACCGCCGCGCCGTTGTGGAACTCGCCGTCGTGGTAGACGTGGGTGCAGGTGAGGTGGTTGTCGTCGCCCGCCGAGCCGCCGAAATGCGGAATGTGGCCGAGTGCGGCGCTGAGCGCGGCGAGCACCACCTCCTCGCGGCTGGACAGGCCGTCGAGCAGGGTCAGCGCGAAGCAGTGGTCCTTGATCGGTGCCAGAGCGTTGCCGCGGCATTCGCCGACCAGTTGCTCGACCAGTTGCTGGGCGTCGATCAGGTTGAAGCGCTCCATCTGGTCGATCAGCACGCTGGCGATGGAGAAGCTGCGGTGGTCGAAGCCGATGGCGCTGACGCAGCGCTGGCCGTAGCCCTGCGGGGTGATCTCGCCGGCCGTGGTACAGCCGACCACGCGGATGCCGCCGAAATACTCGTGCAGCGCCGCGCCCAGCTCGGCCAGGTCGTACTCGGCGGAGCAGAAGAACAGCACGAAGCCCAGGTGCGGGTGCATCAGCTGGCGGGCCAGGTCCTGGGCCACGGCCTCGCCGTCCTGGGCATGGGATACGGCCGTGACTACGTCTTCAGTTTCTCCACGCCGCATCGGCCCACCCCGTCTACCCCGTTGCCGTCGCGGCCATTCTAGGCAGCGCTCCGCGCCCGCCCCATGCTACTTGGGTCGCGAAGCCCCTCGTTCCAAAGTAGGGGGCCCGCACCGCGTGGGTTGCCAGCGCGGGGCGTACATCAAACGAGACACCGTCTTCGTCCAACCGTAGGGTGCCGTGCGCACCAGACGATGCTCCGCGCCCGTCGGATCGGTGTGCGCGGGGCACCCTACCCTCGCGTGCTGCACCGTGCCCCAATCCATGCCCCCGCGCAAAACGAAAAAGGGAGGGCCGAAGCCCTCCCGAAAGGGAGCGTCACGCATGCGCGGTTGCCGTCACCAGCTGACCACCGCACCCACGGCGAAGGTGTCGGTGTCCTCGTTCAGGCCGCTGCCTTCGGCGGCGTCGATCTCGTACTGGTTGTACTCGGCCACCAGCTTGAGGTTGTCGTTGACGGTACGGAAGTAGGCGATGCCACGGGTCTCGTAGTCGGCGGCCACGCCCAGGCCGTTGCCGTCGTCCTCGGTCTTGCCGTAGGACAGGGCGAAGCGGTTCTTGCCGAAGGTGTAGGAGCCCTGCAGCAGATAGCCGTCGCTGTCGATATCGCGCAGGGTCGGCTCGCCCAGGTTGTTGGTGAAGAACGGATTGATGCCCTGGGCCTGGAAGCCGGAGGCGGTCAGCGACAGGCCGCCCAGCTTGGCCTGCACGCCGTAGCCGAGGCCCTTGGAGGTCACCTCGTCGACGCTGTCGTCGGTGTTCTCCGAGGTCTGGTAGGCGCCATTGAGCCAGGTGTAGATGGTCGAGCCGCCCACGCCGAACTGGTAGCTGATCTCCGACTCGTAGCGCGGCTGCTCCTGATAGGCCTTGCCCACGGCGCTGTCGTCGTTGGTGTCGACCGGGTCCATGATGCCGACCGCGAAGCGCAGGCCCTCGGCCAGGTGGTCGTTGCGGTAGGTGATCTGCGAGGTCGGGAACGGGTACGGATAGCCGGTGCCGATGTTGCCGAAGGACACGCCGTTGCCGTCCACCAGGCCGAGGGTGTCGCTGACGTTGCCGTAGCCGGCCAGCAGTTCGTCGAGGAAGATGTTGGAACGCGAGAACAGGCCGAAGTCCTTGCCCACCAGCACCTCGCCCCACTCCGGGTTGGCCACGGTGCCGTAGAACTGGCGCACGTCGATGGCGGTGTCGGTGCCGTTGGTCTCGCTGTCGTTGATGGTCACCCAGAACGAGGAACGCCCGCCCAGCTTCAGGTCGTCCATCTGCTTGCCGAAGTTGAAGCCGATCCAGTTCGGCAGAAAGCCCATCTTCACCCGCGACTGGCGCCGGTCGAACTGCTCGCCCTCGCGGTCCACGTCGCTGTTGACGTAGAAGGCGTTGATGTAGCCGTCGGTGGAAAAGGTGGTGTCGTCCTTTTCGTACAGCACGATCTCGGCGGCGGCCTGCTGGGTCACGCCCAAGGCGACGGCGGCGCCCAGCGCCAGGGGCAGGAATCGATGGGTCTTGTTGTTGTTCATCTCGCTCTCCACTGTGAGGGACGACTGTCGCAGTCGTGGCGGAGGCGATTATCGAAAGCGGCCGGCGGCGCCCACAGGCTGCCTTGGCAGCGGTTTCCCGGTGCTTTGGCGGGGTGCAAGGGCGCGACAGTTAAGGCCCGCAACCAGCGCTGCCGGCGGCGCAAGGCTTAAGTCGTACGACCGCCAGGTGAGGCGAGGACCAAAGTCGTACGCCGACACGCAGGCGGCGCGAACGGGTTGTGAGAAGAGTCCGGCGGGAAGATCAGTGGGTCAGGACGAGCCAGCCGCCGCGGGCTTCGCGCAGCGCCGCGAGGGCCTGGCTTACAGCCGCCGGCGTCAGCGCCGTGACGGCTTGCGGTAGCGCCTGGGGTGGCGCCTCGCTTGGGGCCAGGCGCCATTGCCAGAGCAGCTCGGCCAGCGCCTCGGGCTCCATGGCCGCGGGTTGCAGGCGCGCCGCCAGGGGCTGGGCGGTGGCGTTCAACTCCTGCGTCGACAGGGTGTTGAGCCGTTGCAACTGCTGGTCGAGAAAGGACTCCAGGTGCGCCAGCAGCGCGGCGGGGTCGGTGTGCGGCGACTGGATGGCGAACAGCAGCCCGGCGCGCCCCTCCACCTGGCGAAAGCCGCTGAACAGCCCGTAGCCCAGCTGCAGCTCCTCGCGCATGCGCCGGTGGAAGGCCGGCGCCAGCCACTGGCCGAGCCAGCGCCAGGCCGCCTCGGTTGCCGGCTGAGCGTCGGCGGCCATGGCGAACACCAGCAGCGCATGATCACCGTCGGCCGGGCGCGGGTATTCGCGCCAGACGCGGCCGGTGTCGGGTGGCGATGGCCTCGGCGCGGCGTCACCCTGTCCCGGCAGCCGCGCCAAGTCCCCGGCCAGGCGCGACGCCAGCCCCGCCGGGCCGAGCAGCAGGCCGTGCCAGCGGCTGCCCTGCCACAGGCCGTCGGCGTGCTCCGGCACCTCGTCGGCGCCCGCCTCGCCCAGGCCCGCCACGGCCCGCGGCAATTGATCGAGCAGACGGCGGACCGGCATCTGCGCCTGCCGCCGCGCGCAGTCCTGGCGCTGCAGGCGCGCGGCCTGGATCACTTCCGCGCCGGTGCTGTCGGCCAGCGCCGGCAACAGCGCCCGCAGCGCCGCCGGCAACAAGTGTGCGGGGCCTTCGCAGCGCAACTGCCAGTCGCCCGCCAGCGCCTCGCCAACCAGGCGCATGCCGAGTCGTTGGGCGGCGGCGGCCAGTGCCAGCAAACGCCGCTGCAGCAGCCGTGCGCAAGCGCCGGGCAGCGCCGTTGGCCAGCTCCAGCGCAGCAGCAAGGTGGCCTGCTGCGCCGAGTGTTCGATGTGTCGCAGTGCCGCCGGGCATTCGCTTGCCGCCTCGGGCACCTCCTGCAGCAGGGGATTGAACGGTGGAGCGAGCACCACCGGCAGCGCCCAGGCGGGCGGCAGCTCGGCGGGCGCCAGGTGCAGCGCGAAGCCGCAGACGGTGGCGGCCGCCGGCCGCAGGTTGGCGCTGGCGCGCACGCTGATCAGCGCCGTCTCGTCGCAACCGACCAGCAGCGCCTGCAGGCAGGCCAGCGCGGCCTCGTCCGGCAACGCAGCGCCGTGCTGCAGCCAGAAACGTCCCAGCTCCAGCGGTGCCAGGGCGTCGAGCTGCCAGGGGCGTTCGGCGGCCAGCGTCTCACGCTCGGCGCTCCACGGCGCCTGGCCGGCGAAGGCGGCCAGCCATTCCAGCAGCGCGTGGCGAAGGTCGGCGCAGGCGCGGTCGTCGTCCTCCACCGGCGCCACTTCCAGCGCCAGGATCGCCTGGTCGGCATGGCGATAGGCGATGCGCGTCTGCCAGCCGTCGATCAGTCCGGCCTCGCGCAGTTGCTGCTGCAGGCTGCCGGGCAGATCGCTGGCGAGGATCTCCTCCAGCCAGGCCAGAGCGGCGGCAAAGCCCTCCCGCGGCCCCTGCAGCACCAGCCCCAGCCACAGCCGTGGCGCGCCTGCCTGGCCCAGGTGCCAGTGGCGGGCACGCAGCGGCAGCAGCGCCGGCGACGCCTCACGCCCATCGGCCGCGCCCGCGGGCAATTGCGCGGCGAGGCGCTCGCCGAGTGTCAGCAGCGTCGCCTCGTCCTGCGGGCCAACCAGCATCAGGCGGCAGTTGCCGGCCCGGTAGCAGCGCCGGTGGAAGGCCAGCAGGGTTTCGCCGAACTCATCACGCTCGAGCGCCAGGCTGGCGCCGTTGCCGGCGACGAAGGCGTGGGCGGGATGTCCCGGTGCCAGCGCATCGAGCAGCGCACACAGGCCCTGCTGCTGCGGATCGGCGCCGCGGGCCAGGTATTCGGCCTGCAGCACTTCGCGCTCGCCGCGCTGGGCCTCGGCCTGCAGCAACGGGCGGGCGAGCATGTCGATCAGGCGCTGTGCGGCATCCTCCAGATGCTCGGCCGGCACCTCGCAGTGGTATTCGGTGAGACGCGCGCCGGTACTGGCATTGACCCGTCCGCCGCAGGCCTGGACGAAGGGCATCAGCCGCTGGTCGCCGGCGAACGACTCGCCGCCAAGGAACAGTACGTGCTCGAGAAAATGCGCGAGGCCGGGCCAGGCAGCCGGCTCGTCATGACTGCCTGCGGCCACCTCGACGATCAGGCACGCGCGGCGGGCCGTAGGCCGGCTGATGACGGCGACACGGCAGCCACCGGCAGCGAGCCGCTGCACGGGGCGTGGAATTTCCGGGCGGCAGTCGGTCATCGGAGAGGGCCCGCAGACGGTCGGACTCGCAGGATCGGCGCCCGGCGCGAATCAGGCAATAGCGCTTTTGGCCAGGGGCTCACTCTGATCGGCCGAACAGATGTTGCGCACGTCCCGGGAAACGCAGCTGGAAACGGCACGGCGCACCTTCAGATAGGACTCCCGCGCCCGTGCGGCAGCCTGGCTGAGCGCCTCGCACTCGGCCTGCTGCTCCGCGGTGTAGGGACGCGGCGTCTCGTTCATGAAGTGGATCAGCGCCTGATGCGCCTCGGCGGAGAGCCGGGCGAGCCGGAACTCCTCCTGGGTGATGCGGGCCTGGTCCATTGATCGTTCTCCTGCCGGGGCTGTCTCGTTCTCGGCTTTTTGACGCCAAAATGTCTCCAGGTTCCGCACAAGGCGACGGCCGGCTAGCGCGGGTTGGGCACGCCGTCACGCTCGGCATGGTCCGGGTCGCCGACGACGCGCTCGATGTCGCCGCGATCTTCCTTCGTCGGCAGCTGCCCGTCGTTGTCGGGCAACTCGTCGATGCCGGGCTCATGCTCGGGGTCGAGATCGACCCGGCCGGGACTCAGCGGGTCCGGCTTGCCCGGCATGGGCGAATGGGGGTTCTGGTCTTCGGTGGGCTGGTAGGGATCGATGGACATGTTCGCCTCCACGGCCAGAAGAGGTCTGGCCCTGGAGTTTGGAGGCGAGTGCGGCGGGCGGGGTTCGGACGATCTGCCGGACGGCCTCAGCCGGCCAGGGCCACCGGCTTGCCCTGCGGCCGTTGCAACTGCAGGCGGTACAGGCCGTCGTCGTCGCGTATCACCAGGCGGCAGGAACACAGGCGGCTGAGCACCTGGCGCACGCTGAGCACGGAAATCTGCTCGTCGGCCTGCAGCAGGTATTCGTGCAGTTCCCGCGAGCGCAGGCCCTGCTCGTTGCGTTGCAACACCTCCAGAATCTTCAGCCGGACCAGGCTGACTTTGAGTCCGGCGCCCTGCAGCATGACTTTCAGTTGCTGGCGATCATCGGCGGTCATGGCACTTCTCCCTGTGCGTGCGTTTCCACGTCTTGTCAGTCTGGGGGAAAGCTGTCGCACTGAACAGCTCTTACCCTGTTAAGACGAACGAGCGACGGAAAACCTGCAGGCAAATTGCAACTTTTTTGTCTCGCCCCTGCCACCTCTTTGTGCTATTTCTCGACCGTTCCGGCTCCGCTGTCACGACAGGGTGCAAGCAGCGACTGATACCAAGAGCTGCACCACCGCCGGAACCACTTGCTAGGGGGGCGGCTCTGCCGCCTAAGACAGACAAGCCCGTGGGGAAAGCAATGAATAGGCTTGTGCTGCTGATGACCGCGCTGGCGCTCATCGCCGGCTGTTCCGCAACTGCCAATACATACGAAAAACGCGGCCGCAAAGGCCTCAACATCAACTGTTCCGGACTCACCTCCAGCTGGGAGCGCTGCGAAGAGCGCGCCGCCCGCGCCTGCGGCCCAGCCGGCTACAAGGTGCTGGCCCGGGCCGGAGAAGACCAGGGCGACGAAGACGACCCCGCGGACTTCCTCTTCGGCCTCAATCCCGCCGGCTTTTCCAGCCGCAGCCTGATCGTGCTCTGCAAGTGACCCGCCTCGCCGCTGCGCGGCGGCGAGAGCAACCTTTTGTCCGCCGCACCGGTCCATAGCCAGACCAGCCCCTGACAGAAGCGACAGTCCCCATGGATCTGGTGATCGCCCGACCCGAGGGCCTGTATTGCCCGCCCGGTGACTTCTACATCGACCCCTGGCGCCCGGTTTCGCGGGCGGTCATCACCCACGCCCACGGCGACCACGCGCGCACGGGCATGGGCCACTACCTGGCCGCCGAACCCGGTGCCGGCATCCTGCATGCGCGGCTGGGCCGCGACATCGACTTGCAGGCCCTGCGCTACGGCGAGCGCGTCGAGCACCACGGCGTGACCCTCAGCCTGCACCCGGCCGGCCACGTGCTCGGCTCGGCCCAGGTGCGCCTGGAATACCGCGGCGAGGTGTGGGTCGCCTCGGGCGACTACAAGGTCGAGCCGGACGGCACCTGCGCGCCCTTCGAGCCGGTGCGCTGCCACACCTTCATCACCGAGTCGACCTTCGGCCTGCCGATCTACCGCTGGCAGCCGCAGGCGCGGATTTTCGCCGAGATCGACGCCTGGTGGCGGCAGAACCAGGCCGCCGGCCGCGCCAGCGTGCTGTTCTGCTATGCCTTCGGCAAGGCCCAGCGCATTCTCCACGGCATCGACGCGAGCATCGGGCCGATCCTCGGCCACGGCTCGATGGAGCCGCTGCATCAGGTCTACCGCGACGCCGGCGTGGCGCTGCCGCCGACGCTGTATGCCGGCGACGTGGCGAAGAACGATCCGCTGTTGCGCCAGGCGCTGATCCTCGCGCCGCCGTCTGCCGGCGGCAGCAGCTGGATGCGCCGTTTCGGCGAGTACGGCGACGCCTTCGCCAGCGGCTGGATGATGCTGCGCGGCACCCGCCGCCGGCGCGGCGTGGACCGCGGCTTCGTGCTGTCCGACCATGCCGACTGGCCGGGCCTGCTGTGGGCCATCGAGCAGACCGGCGCCGAGCGGGTGTTCGTCACCCACGGCTCGGTCGCCGTGCTGGTGCGCCACCTGCGCGAGCGGGGCCTCGACGCCCAGGGCTTCGACACCGAATACGGCGACGAGGACGAAACCCCGGCCGACACGGAGAGCGAATCGTGAAGGCCTTCGCCGAGCTCTATGCGCGGCTCGACGCCACCACCTCGAGCAACGCCAAGCTGGCCGCGTTGCAGGACTACTTCCGCAGCGCCCCGCCGGACGATGCGGCGTGGGCGGTGTATTTCCTCGCCGGCGGCCGGCCGCGCCAGCTGGTGCCGACGCGCCAACTGCGCGAGCTGGCGATGGCCACCGCCGGGCTCCCGGAATGGCTGTTCGAGGAGAGCTATGCGGCCGTCGGCGACCTGGCCGAGACCATCGCCCTGCTCCTGCCGGAGTCCGAACATCTGTCCGAGGAAGGCCTGGCCACCTGGGTCGAGGAACGCCTGCTGCCCCTGCGCGGGCTGCCGCCCGCCGAGCTGGCCGAGCGCCTGCCACCGCTGTGGGCGCAGCTGGACCGCCAGGCACTGATGGTCGGCATCAAACTGATCACCGGCGCCTTCCGGGTCGGTGTGTCCAAGCTGCTGGTGACCCGCGCACTGGCCAGCCTGGCCGGGCTGGATGCCAAGCGTGTGGCCCAGCGCCTGGTCGGCTACACCGACCTCTCGCATCGCCCCACCGCCGCGGGTTATCTGCGGCTGATCGCCGCCGAGTCCGCCGACGAACACGCCCAGCGCGGCGGCCAGCCCTACCCCTTCTTCCTCGCCCACGCCCTGCAGCTGCCGGTGGAACGCTTCGACGAAGTCCTCGGCCCGGTCGAGGACTGGCAGGTGGAATGGAAGTGGGACGGCATTCGCGTGCAGCTGGTCAAGCGCGACGGCCGCCTGTGGGTGTGGTCGCGCGGCGAGGAATTGATCGGCGAACGCTTCCCCGAACTGCAGGTGCTGGCCGAGCGCCTGCCCGACGGCACGGTGCTGGACGGCGAGCTGGTGGCCTGGCTCCACGCGCCGGACCAGGCGCCGCCTCAGCAGGCTTTGCTGACGCCACCGGACCAGCAGAACGGGCAGGACGAGCAGGCGCCGCGCTACGGCATCCAGCCGTTCGCCCTGCTGCAGCAGCGCATCGGCCGCAAGACCCTGAGCAAGAAGCTGCTGGAGACGGTGCCGGCCGCGGTGCTGGCCTACGACCTGCTGGAGTGGCAGGACGAGGACTGGCGCAACCGCCCGCAGCACGAGCGCCGCGCCCGGCTGGAAACGGTGGTCGCCGCCTGCGCCGAGCCGCGGCTGATGTGCTCGCCGCGGCTCGAGGCCGGCAGCTGGGAGGCGCTGGCCGAACAACGCGCGGCGTCCCGCGCGCTGGGCGTCGAGGGCATGATGCTCAAGGCGCGCGACGCCCTGTACGGCGTCGGCCGCACCAAGGACATGGGCATCTGGTGGAAATGGAAGGTCGACCCGTTCAGCGTCGACGCCGTGCTGGTCTACGCCCAGCGCGGCCACGGCCGCCGCGCCAGCCTCTACACCGACTACACCTTCGCCGTCTGGGACGGCCCGCCCGGCGCCAGCGAGCGCAGCCTGGTGCCCTTCGCCAAGGCGTATTCGGGGCTGACCGACGAGGAAATGCGCCGGGTCGACGCCATCGTGCGCAAGACCACGGTGGAGAAGTTCGGCCCGGTGCGCAGCGTCACTCCCACCCTGGTGTTCGAGCTGGGTTTCGAGGGCATCGCCCTGTCCAAGCGGCACAAGAGCGGCATCGCCGTGCGCTTCCCGCGGATGCTGCGCTGGCGCCACGACAAGCCGGTCGAGGAGGCCGACACCCTCGCGCATCTGCAGGACCTGTTGCGGTGAGCCTGGCCTCGGACTGGATGCGCGCGCGCGGCTGGAAGCCCTTTCCCTTCCAGAAGGAGGTGTGGCAGGCGGTGGCCGCCGGCGAGTCCGGCCTGCTGCACGCCACCACCGGCTCCGGCAAGACCTACGCGGTGTGGCTGGCCGCGCTGAACGCCTTCGCCCGGCCCACGCCGGCGACCACGGCCGGTGGTCAGCCGCGCAAGCGCCAGCCCGCCGCCGCGCCGCTGGCCGTGCTGTGGATCACGCCGATGCGCGCCCTGGCCGCCGACACCCAGCGCGCCCTGCAGGCGCCGCTGGACGAGCTGGCGATTCCCTGGAGCCTGGGCCTGCGCACCGGCGACACCGGCAGCGGCGAACGCGCCCGCCAGGCGCGGCGACTGCCCAGCGCACTGATCACCACGCCCGAGAGCCTGACCCTGCTGCTCACCGCCGCGGACGCCCGCGAGCGCTTCGCCGGCCTGCGCATGCTGGTGGTGGACGAGTGGCACGAACTGCTCGGCAACAAGCGCGGCGTGCAGCTGCAACTGGCCCTGGCGCGGCTGCGGCGCTGGCACCCGGGTCTGATCGTCTGGGGCCTGTCGGCCACCCTCGGCAACCTGCCGCATGCCCGCGAGGTGCTGCTGGGCAACGTCGAGGGTCGCCTGGTGCAGGGTAAGCAGGACAAGAGCCTGCGTATCGACACCCTGCTGCCGCCGGGCATCGAGCGCTTCCCCTGGGCCGGACACCTCGGCCTGCGCATGCTGCCGCAGGTGGTCGACGAGGTCGAACACAGCGGCGCCTGCCTGCTGTTCACCAACACCCGCTCGCAGGCCGAGGTCTGGTACCAGGCGCTGCTCGAGGCCCGTCCCGACTGGGCCGGGCTGATCGCCCTGCACCACGGCTCGCTGTCGCGCGAGGTGCGCGATTGGGTCGAACTAGGGCTCAAGGAGGGGCGCCTGAAGGCCGTGGTGTGCACCTCCAGCCTCGACCTGGGCGTGGACTTCCTGCCGGTGGAGCGAGTGTTGCAGATCGGCTCGGCCAAGGGCGTGGCGCGCCTGCTGCAGCGCGCCGGCCGCTCCGGCCACGCGCCAGGCCGCCCGTCGCGCATCAGCCTGGTGCCGACCCATGCGCTGGAGCTGGTGGAGGCCGCCGCCGTGCGCGACGCGGTGGCCGCCGGGCGCATCGAGGGACGCCGCTCACCGGACAAGCCGCTCGACGTGCTGGTGCAACACCTGGTCAGCATGGCCCTGGGCGGCGGCTTCCATCCCGACGAGCTGCTCGACGAGGTACGCGGCGCCTGGGCCTACCGCGAACTGGGCGAGGCCGAGTGGGCCTGGGCCCTGGCCTTCGTCCGCCACGGCGGCCACTCGCTCACGGCCTACCCCGATTACCGGCGGGTGGAGCCGGACGAACACGGCGTCTGGCGCGTGCCGAGCGCCGCCCTGGCGCGGCGTCATCGCATGAGCCTGGGCACCATCGTCAGCGACGCCAGCATCGCCGTGAGATTCTGGGCCAAGGGCGGCAGCGGCGCCTCGCTGGGCAGCGTCGAGGAAAGCTTCATCGCGCGCCTGCGCCCCGGCGACTGCTTCCTGTTCGCCGGGCGCCTGCTGGAATTGGTGCGGGTCGAGAACATGGTCGCCTACGTCAACCGCGCCCAGGGCCGCAAGGCCGCGCTGCCGCGCTGGAATGGCGGACGCATGCCGCTGTCCAGCGAGCTGGCCGACGCCGTGGTGGAGCGCCTCGGCGCCGCCGCCGAGGGCCGCTACGATGGCCCGGAAATGCAGCTGCTGCGGCCGCTGCTGCAGGTCCAGCAGGACTGGTCGGCGCTGCCCGCGCCCGGCGCCCTGCTGGCCGAGACGCTGCGCTCGCGCGAGGGCTGGCACCTGTTCCTCTACCCCTTCGCCGGGCGCAACGTGCACCTCGGCCTGGCCAGCCTGCTGGCCTGGCGACTCGGCCAGCGGCAGCCGGCGACTTTCTCCATCGCCATCAACGACTATGGGCTGGAGCTGCTCTCGGCCGGCGCCGTGGACTGGTCGGCACTGCTCGACGGCAGCCTGCTCGACGAGGCCGACCTGTTGCACGATGTGGTCGGCAGCCTCAACGCCGGCGAGCTGGCACGCCGGCGCTTTCGCGAGATCGCGCGCATTGCCGGGCTGGTGTTCGGCGGCTACCCCGGCGCGGGCAAGAGCGCACGCCAGCTGCAGGCCTCCAGCGGACTGTTCTTCGACGTGTTCCGCCAGTACGACCCGCAGAACCTGCTGCTGGACCAGGCCCAGCAGGAGGTGCTGAGCCAGGAGCTGGACGTGGCCCAGCTGCGCCTTTGCCTGCGCCGCCTGCGTGGCCAGCGCATCGAATGGCGCGAGGTGCGCCGGCCCACGCCTCTGGCCTTCCCGCTGCTGGTGGAGCGCTTTCGCGAGAGCCTCAGCTCGGAGAAACTCGCCGACCGCATCGCGCGCATGCTCGCCGAACTGGAGAAGGCGGCCGGCCCCGGTGCCTACCAGGCCGACACGCAACCGCAGGTCGAGCGGGAGCGTCCGCGGGAACGCCGACCGCGCCAGGGCAAGGACGGCCGGCCGCGGGCCAAGCGCGCCGGCTGATCGATCAGGAGGAGCCCGAACATCGCCCCGATTCCCGCCCTCCCCGTACAGTTCGCCGGCCACGCGCTGTGGTTGCTGGCCGACAAGGCGCTGTACTGGCCCGCCGGCCAGGCGCTGCTGATTGCCGATATCCATTTCGGCAAGGCCGCGGCCTACCGCGCCCTCGGCCAGCCGGTGCCGAGCGGCACCACCCGCGACAACCTGCAACGCCTGGACACATTGCTGGCGCGGCATGGGTGCCGGCAGCTGATCTTTCTCGGCGACTTCCTGCATGCCCGCCACGCCCGAACGCAGGCCACCCTGGCGGCGCTGCAGGCCTGGCGCGAGCGGCATGGCGAGCTGGAGATCCTGCTGATCCGCGGTAACCACGACCGCAGCGCGGGCGATCCGCCGGCCACGCTGAACATCCGCGTCGTCGCCGAGCCCTACCTGCTCGGCCCCTTCGCGCTGCAGCACGAACCCACGCCGCACCCCAGCCACCCGGTGCTGGCCGGCCACGTGCACCCGGTCTGCCTGCTGCGCGGCCGCGCCCGCCAGCGCCTGCGCCTGCCGTGCTTCAGCCTCGACGAGCGGTTGTGCCTGCTGCCGGCGTTCGGCGCCTTCACCGGCGGCATGCAGGTCGACGCCGCGCCGGGGCGCCGCCTGTATGCCCTGGCGGATGGCGGGGTGTGGCCGATCCAGGCCGATTGAGAATCGGAGTACGCGCAGCCGCCAGCGGTGCGCACGGCGCACCCTACGGCAGCGACGAGGGCAGCCTCATGCCGCAGGCGATCACCGCACTCCGGGTAGGGTGCGCCGTGCGCACCAACGGTCTACCCCCGTGAACTCAACGCCGCCGGTCGAGCAGGTTCGCCACCAGGCAATCCAGCGAACCCCACAGGCGTTGCTTGAGCCGGTGTAGCAGCTGCGCCAGCGGTGCGCACGGCGTACCCTCGGCAGCGCCGGTGCAGTCGCGTGCTGCTGGCGATCACCGCACTCGAGGTAGGGTGCGCCGTGCGCACCAACGGTCTACCCGGTGAACTCAACGCCGTCGGTCGAGCAGGTTCACCACCAGACGATCCAGCGAACCCCACAGGCGTTGCTTGAGCCGGCGCAGCAGCGGGCGGCTGTGCCAATCGTCGAGGGTGATTTCCTGGCTGTGCTCGAAGTCGTCGATGAAGCATTCCGACACGGCCTGGGCCAGGCCCGGGTCGAGCGCCTCCACATTGGCCTCGAGGTTGAAGCGCAGGTTCCAGTGATCGAAGTTGCATGAGCCGACGCTGACCCAGTCGTCGACCAGCACCATCTTCAGGTGCAGGAAGCGTGGCTGGTACTCGAAGATGCGCACGCCGGCGCGCAGCAGGCGCGGGTAGTAGCGCTGGCCGGCATAGCGCACCGGCGGGTGGTCGGTGTTGCGTCCGGTGAGCAGCAGGCGCACCTCGACACCGCGCCGGGCCGCGCGAATCAGGTGGCGACGCACCTTCCAGCTCGGCAGGAAATACGGCGTGGCCAGCCACAGGCGCTGGCGGGCGCGACTGATGTTGCGCAGCAGCGACTGGACGATGTCCAGGTGCTGGTTGGCGCTGGCGTAGGCCAGGCGACCCAGGCCCTGCCCCACCGGCGGAATCGGCGGCAGGTGGTCCAGCCCCTGGCCCTGGCCCAGCTTCCACGGACGGCGTCCTTCGCAGGCCAGCCACTGGCGGTCGAACAGCTGCCGCCAGTGCGCCACCAGCGGCCCTTCGACCCGCACCATCACCTCGTGCCAGCAGTGCTCGGGCGCATCGGCATCCCAGAATTCGTCGGTGGCCCCGGCGCCGCCGACGAACACGCTGTGCTCGTCGATCAGCAGGATCTTGCGGTGGTCGCGGTACAGGTTGTGCAGGCCGCGACGCCAGCGAATCGGGTTGTACAGACGCAGCTGCACGCCCGCCGCGAGCATGCGTTCGCGCGCCGGGCGGCTGAGCTTGAGGCAGCCGAAATCGTCGAACAGGCACTGCACCTCGACGCCCCGCTCGCCGGCCGAGATCAGCGCCTGGATCAGCGCATCGCAACAGCTGCCGTCCTCGACCATGTACAGCTCGAGGGCGACGCGGCGCTCGGCGCGGGCGATCGCCACCAGCATGGCCGGCATGAAGGCCGGGCCGTCGACCAGCAACTCGAAGCGGTTGCCGGATTTCCAGGGGAAGATCGCGCCGTTGTTCATCGGGTGGTGAAGATCATCACGGCGCCGACCGGCACCGACAGGCTGATGCTGTCCAGCCGTGCAACCTCGCGCAGGGCCTCGATGCCCTTCTGCAGGCCGAAGTGCTCGGCGTGCAGTACCAGCGGCGCCAGGGTCACCACCTGGAAGCGGCGGTCGTCCAGGCGCGTGGCCAAAAGCTCGGTCATGTAGCCGTGCTTGCGGCCACGGATTTCCACCTGGATCGGCAGACGGATCTCGAGCTGCGCGCCAGGCGCCAGGCCGGTGATGGGCGCCAGGTCGATCTGCGCCATGATGCGCGCGTCGGGGTATTGCTCGGTGGCGAACAGCAGGTCGCGCAGGCGCTCGTCGCGCACCGGGATGCCGGTGCTCACCGAGTCCATCTCGACGCGCAGGCGCGCGGCGCCCTGCTCGTCGATGGTGCCGTGCAGGGTGAGGAAGCGGTGCACCTCGGAGAGATTGCCGGCCTTGGTCGAGATGAACGACAGGCGCGAGGACTCGTTGTCCAGGTACCAGTCGGCCTGCGCCGGCAGGGCCAGGCAGGTGGCGAACAGGACGCCGGCAAGGGCTGGAAGGATTCTGGCCATGGGCTCACGTGCATTGCGGTTTGAGCGCCACGATAGCGGGCCGCCAAGGCCTTGCCAAACGCCGAGCGGTTGCCGGATGTGGCGGGCCGATCACAGGGGATCGGCCTGCTCCTGCAACTGGCAGCCCTGGCGCGGGCCCAGCCAGGCTGCGGTCTGGCTGCTGCCCATGCCGGAGGCGGTCACCCGCTTGCGCTCGGCGTCGTCGTGGAACGTGCTGATCGGCACGTACTGCTCGACGTAGGCGGCGCAGTACTCGGCCGGGTTGCCGCTGACGTAACGGCAGGAGCAGTACTCCTTGGCCGTGTACGCGCCGATGATGCCGGGGAAGGCGGCGAGGTGGAGGCGGTTGAGCCAGGCCTGCAGCACCAGCCCGGCCAGCAGCAGGAGGAATACGGACAGCAGGGGACGACGCCGGATCATGGCTGTTCTCCGTAGGCGGCCAGCACGCGCTTTAGCAGTTCGTTGTGGTTGTAGCTGGCGTCGCGGTCGTCGGCGTAGCGCACCACCACCAGCTTCTGCGCCGGCAGCACGTAGAGCGCCTGGCCCCAGTGGCCGAGGGCGGCGAAGGCATCGTCCGGCACATCCGGCCAGGGCTTGCTCGCGCCCTCCAGCGTCGCGTTGAGCCACCACTGGCCACCGGGCACGGCATCGCCCGGCTGCTGCGGGTCGGGCCGGTAGTTGGCGAAGGGCGTGCGGTTGAACGCCACCCAGCTCTGCGGCAACAGCTGGCGCTCGCCCCAGCGGCCGTCGCGCTGCATCAGCAGACCGACGCGGGCCAAGTCGCGGGCCGTCATGTAGGCATAGGACGAGGCGACGAAGGTGCCGCTGGCGTCGCGCTCCCACACCGCCGAGGCGATGCCCAGCGGCTCGAACAGCGCGGTCCAGGGGTAGTCGGCGTAGGCCTGCTCGCCGACCATCGACTTGAGGCTGGCGCCCAGCACGTTGCTGTCGCCGCTGGAATAGCGGAAGCGCGTGCCGGGAATCGCGTCCAGCGCATGACCGGCGGTGAAGCCGGCCATGTCGCCGCGGCCGCGGGTGTAGAGCATGGCCACCACCGAGGACTTCAGCGGCGCGTACTCGTAGTCCTCCTGCCAGGCCAGGCCCGAGGCCCAGTTGAGCAGGTGGCCCATCTTCACGTCCGGGTGCGCGGCGAACGGCGGGTAGTGCTGAGCCACCGCGTCGTCCAGCTTGAAGTGGCCCTCGCCGTAGGCCACGCCGAGCACGCTGGCGAACAGGCTCTTGCTGATCGACCAGGTCAGATGCGGGGTCTGCGCCGTGGTGGGCGCGGCGTAGCGCTCGTGGACGATGACGCCGTCGCGGATCACCAGCAGCGCATCGCTGCGCACGCCGGTGCGGGCGGCATCGTCGCGCGGGGCGAAGGCGTAATCGTCCAGCGCCTGCACGGCCGGACTGGCGGCCGCCGGCTGGCTGCTCCATTCGGGGATCGGCCAGGTTTCCGCGGCCAGGGGGCCGGCGGCCAGCAGGCAGCCGGCGAGGACGGTGCGACGCAATAGGGCTAGGGGCATCGGGCTCGCTCGCAGTTCAAAAGGAGCCGACGCTAGCACGGCAAGCGTGACGGGAAACAGCGCCGATCACGCCAGAGTCTGCGGGTGATCCGCTCGGCGAGCCGATCTCCACGAAGCGGCTCGCGGCCGGCGGCTCAGTCCGGCAGGCGGTAGTCCTGCTGGGTCATCAGGTCCAGGCCGCACTCGAGCTGCTCGATCCACTCGAGGAAGGCGTTGATCATCTCCGTGCCCACGAAAGGCCGGCCGTGCTGCGGCACGATCATCGCCACGTCCATCTCGCGCACCATCTGCACCCAGAAGCGGCAGGCCTTGTTGCTGGCCATGTAGCGGCGGTGGAAGCCGGCCATGTTCGGCACGTGGGCGGCGAAGTCCTGCACCGGGCTGGCGTCGTCGACCATGGAGGCGCCCATGTCGCCGGAGAAGAGGATCTTGCTCACCGGGTCGTACAGCTGGAAGTTGCCCACCGAGTGCAGGAAGTGCGCCGGCACGGCCTTGAGCTGGCAGCGGCCGAGGGCGATGGACTGGCCGCGGTCCGGCAGCGCGATGATGCGGTCGTAGGTGCAGATGCCGTGGCTCAGCGACAGGTAGTTGGCGGTGAGGTGCGGCAGGAAGCGCGCCCACAGCTTGGAGCAGATCACCCGGGCGCGGGTGTGCAGCAGCCACTTGTCCAGCGAGGCGATGATGTCCGGGTCCTGGTGCGAGGCGAAGATGTACGTCAGCGCCTGCACCGGGATGTGCTTGGAGAGCTCCAGCGACAGCGGGGTGTAGGTCAGGTCACCGCCCGGATCGAGCAACAGGTACTGCTCGTGATCGATGATGAGGAACTGGTTGGATTGCACGCCTTCGCCGCTGACTAGGTCATCGAACATCAGGCATTGGTGGGTGCCGTTATCGAACAGCACGATGGGCTCGCGGCGCATGGATACCTCGGAGGAAAAACGCGCGGCGAGCTTAGGGCCATGGGCGATTGCGCATACTGACGTGGGTCAAGCGCGGCGAGGTTAGCGCCACTTGCTGCGGGAGAGGCCGGGCCGCTAGAGCAGAAGTGCCGCGGCCTTTTTCCAGACGCCTCTCGCGGGCCGTGCGGGCCAGCTCCATCCACGTAGGGCTGATGACGCTCTGCTCATCCGCCATGGCCCCCCGCGGTGGATCGATGAAGCGCGATCCACCCTACAGCTGCAGTGCTGCGTTGGCTTTTTCCAGGCGCTTCTCGCGGGCCGTGCGCGCCAGCTCCAGCCACGTAGGGCGGATGACGCTCTGCTCATCCGCCATGGCCCGCGCGGTGGATCGATGAAGCGCGATCCACCCTACAGCTGCAGTGCTGCGTTGGCTTTTTCCAGGCGCTTCTCGCGGGCCGTGCGCGCCAGCTCCAGCCACGTAGGGCGGATGACGCTCTGCTCATCCGCCATGGCCCGCGCGGTGGATCGATGAAGCGCGATCCACCCTACAGCTGCAGTGCTGCGTTGGCTTTTTCCAGGCGCTTCTCGCGGGCCGTGCGCGCCAGCTCCAGCCACGTAGGGCGGATGACGCTCTGCTCATCCGCCATGGCCCGCGCGGTGGATCGATGAAGCGCGATCCACCCTACAGCTGCAGTGCTGCGTGGGCTTTTTCCAGGCGCTTCTCGCGGGCCGTGCGGGCCAGCTCCAGCAGATTGCAGTCGCGTGCCCACATCGCGGCCCAGGGCTGCGGGCCGGCGGCGACGGCGGCGTCCAGCTGCGGGCGCAGGGCCTGGAACTGGGCGAACAGGCCGGCCAGCAGCAGGTGGCTGGCCGGCTCGGCGGCGCCGTGGCGGGCCACCTCGGCACAGCCGGCGAGCAGGCCGAGCAGACGCAGGCGCAGGTCGCGCGGCCAGTCGCCGTCCTGGCCGACGCCGTACAACCAGGCGGCGATGGCGGCCAGCACGTGCAGGTCCTCGATACTGCGGAACGGCTTGACGTAGCTGTCCCAGCCATCGCCCGGCAGCAACTCGCAGTGCACGTTGTCCAGGTGCAGGCGGGCGTGGCCGATGTCCGGCATCAGCGGCAGCGCCGGCAGCGGCTCGAGGCGCGCGCCCGGTGCACCGCTGCGCACCACGCCTACGGCCAGGCGCGGGGCCTCGTCGGCGTCCACCCGCGCTGCCACCAGCAGCCAGTCGGCCGCCTCGGCGGCGGTGACGAAGTCCTTGCGCCCGGACAGGTGCAGGCCGTTTAGGCGGGTCTGCAGGTCCGCCGGGCGGGTGCTGCGGTTCTCGGTCACGCACAGCGCGCCGAGGCTGCGCGGCGCCGCCGGCCACAGCGCGCGCAGGGCGCCCTGGTAGCCGGCGAGAAAGGCCAGCCCGGGCGTGGCGGCCAGGCGCCCGCCGAGCACCGCCAGGGCGAAGGGGCCGGCGTCGCCGACCCGCTCCAGCAGGGCGGCGTACCAATCGTCCAGGTGGCCCGCCGGCAGGCGGTCTCGGGTTTCCAGCAGGGTTTGCCAGGGCATCGCAAAAGGTCCTCGTCGTCTGTCACGCAAGCATCACCAAAGATTCATGGAGGTGACACCGGGTGTTCCTAGCCTGAGCTTGCCCAACAACATCGACCGGCCGCAACCCACCGCAGGCTGGCTCACGGAGGCCACTCGATGACCCAGATCGCCCGAACTGCCGAACGCCGCTTGCAAGCCGAACGCCTGATCGGCCCGGACGCGCTGCGCGAGGCCCAGGCCCTGCGCTACGCCGTCTTCAGCAGCGAATTCGATGCCAAGCTGAAAGGCGCCGAGCTGGGCCTGGACATGGATGACTTCGACCCGCACTGCAGCCACATCGGCGTGCGCGATCTCAACAGCGGCGCGCTGGTCGCCACCACCCGCCTGCTCGACCACCAGAGCGCCAGCCGCCTGGGCCGCTTCTACAGCGAGGAGGAGTTCAGCCTGCACGGCCTGGCCCACCTCGAGGGCCCGGTGCTGGAGATCGGCCGCACCTGCGTGGCGCCGGCCTACCGCAACGGCGGCACCATCGCCGTGCTATGGAGCGAGCTGGCCGAAGTGCTCAACGAGGGCGGTTACCGCTACCTGATGGGCTGCGCCAGCATTCCCATGCAGGACGGTGGCGTCCAGGCCCAGGCGATCATGCAGCGCCTGCGCGAACGCCACCTGTGCACCGAGCACCTGCGCGCCGAGCCGAAGACTCCGCTGCCGCACCTGGACGTGCCGGGCAACGTCATCGCCGAAATGCCGCCGCTGCTCAAGGCCTACATGCGCCTGGGTGCCAAGGTGTGCGGCGAGCCGTGCTGGGACCCGGACTTCCAGGTCGCCGACGTGTTCATCCTGCTCAAGCGCGACGAGCTGTGCCCGCGCTATGCACGCCACTTCAAGGCCGCGGTCTAGGTCTGCCGAGCCGGAGTCCGCGGCCTGTTCACCCGGCTCCGGCCCGACGCCCTTCGGCAGGCTTCATCCCTCGTCCCCTGAACCGAGAGCCACGATGAACCGACTGCGCTTCTACTTCCGCCTGGCCCGGCTGGCCGCGGTGCTGCTGCTGGGCGTGGCCCTGGCCGGCGTGGTCGCCGCCGCCGAGCGCCTGCGCCGCAACGACCTGATGGGGCTGCGTCAGCGCCTCACCCGCTGGTTCCTCGCCCGCCTCAGCGGCGCCCTGCCCTTCGAGGTCAAGGTGCGCGGCGAGCTGCCCAGCGGCCCGCACCTGTGGGTCGGCAACCATGTGTCCTGGACCGACATCCCGCTGCTCGGCCAGCTGCTGCCGATCTCCTTCCTGTCCAAGGCCGAGGTGCGCACCTGGCCGCTGGCCGGCTGGCTGGCGCACAAGGCCGGCACCCTGTTTATCCGCAGGGGTTCCGGAGATAGCGCGCTGCTGGCACGCCAGCTGCACCGTCACCTGGAGGCCGGACGCCAGCTGGTGATCTTCCCCGAAGGCACCACCACCGATGGCCAGCAGGTACGCACCTTCCACGGCCGCCTGCTGACCGGCGCCATCGAGGCCGGCGTGCCGTTGCAGCCGGTGGCCATCCGCTACCTGCGCGACGGCGAGATCGACCCCATCGCCCCCTTCATCAGCGACGACGATCTGCCCTCGCACCTGCTGCGCCTGTTCAAGGCCGAGCGCGCCGTGGTCGAGATCCAGCTACTCGCCCCCATCGCCAGCACTGGCCAGGAACGCAACGCCCTGGCCCGCCAGGCACAGCGCGCGGTGCAGACAGCCCTGTTCGGCGAAACGCCGCAACCCACACAACAAGCCGCCTGACCCCAGCCTGGGCTCGCTCTCAGGTCGCCCCGATTGCATCCCGCCGTAGGGCGGCCTCGCCGCGCAGTGGCGGCCCGCCATACCCGCCGAGCACAACGCTCGAACGCAGATCTCGTCACACCGAAAAGCGGCCGCCCGCCTACCGCGCCTCGGCCGAGACGAACGCCTGCAACTGCGGATAGAACGCGCGAAAGTCCTCGCTGAGCGGCTCATACAGCCGCTCCAGCTCGCCCATAGCGCCCGCCAGCATCTGCGGCCGCGACAGGCGCCGGCTCATGCCGAGCAGCACCTGCTCCAGCACGGCGAAGTCCGTGTAGCTGCCGAGCCAGTCCTGCGCCGCCATACGCGGGGCGATATAGGCCAGGCGCTCCGGCAGCTCCGCCTCGGCGGCCAGCACCCGGTAGACCCGCCCGGCGAACTGCCCCAGCGGCTCGTCGGCGAAGTCCGCCCAGTCGCGGGCCAGGCAGTGATCGAAGAACAGGTCGAGCAGAATCCCCGAGGTGCGCCGGCGCGCGGCCGGGAAGCGCGCCCGCGCCCGCTCGATCAGCGGGTGACGATCGGTGAAGGCGTCGATGCGCCGATGCAACTGGATGCCGGCCTCGATGCCGGCCGGAAAGCGCCCCGCCAGCGGCCCCTTGACGAAGTCGCCGTAGAGGCTGCCGAGCAGCTGCTGCGGCTCGCCGCCGCCCAGGTGCAGGTGGGCCAGGTAGTTCACGCCGCCCCCTTGCGCCAGGCGTTGGGCGTGATGCCCAGCCAGCGGCGGAAGGTGCGGCTGAAGTTGCTGGTGTCGCGGTAGCCCAGGCGCTCGGCCACCGCCTCCACGCTCAGCGGCGTGTTCTGCAGCAGCCAGCAGGCCAGTTCCTGGCGCACCTCGTCGAGCAGCTGCTGGTAATGCGCGCCCTCCTCGCGCAAGCGACGGATCAGCGTGCGCTCGGACAGGTGGAATTCCAGCGCCAGCTGTTCCAGCGTCGGATAGGCACCCTCGCAGGCCACCAGGCGCAGCTGCACCCGACGCACCCAGTCGCCGCCGGGACCGGCGCCCCGCAGCTGATGCTCGCAATCGCGCAGAGCAATGCGCGCGGCCTGCGGATCGGCGCTCAGGCTGGGGCGATCCAGCCACGCCAGCGGCAGGCTGACGCTGAAGCGCTCGGCGCCGAAGCTCGCACCCGGCCCGAGCAGCTCGCGATAACGCGCCGACCAGGGCGGCTCGGCGAAGGGAAAGGCGAACGCCAGCGACGCGTCCGGCAACGCGCCGCACACCGCCTCCAGCAGGCGCAGACAGACGCCGGCCAGGCTGGCAAGGATGTGCTCGCGCGCGTCGGCCAGGTCGAACAGCTCCTCAAAGCCGATGCGGTAGCGCTCACCCTCGACGGCCCCGTCGAGACGCAGGCTGGACAGGCGCAGCACGCTGAAGCGCTCCAGCACCGCCAGCACGCCGCGCAGGTCCGGGCACAGGGCGGCGGCGTAGCCCACCGGGCCGTGGGCCGACACCGGCATGCCGCAGCCCACTTCCAGCCCCAGCCAGGGGCAGTCGGTGAGCTGCAGCGCGCGGCGAATCAGGCGCTGCACCTGGGCGAAGTTGAGCGGGCGGTTGTCGCGGTGCAAGTGCGCCCAGTCCAGGCCGGTGCCGTGCAGGATCTGCGCCTCGTCGAAACCGCGCTGACGCAGAGCCGCGCACAGCAGGCGGGCGTAGATCGGATGCAGGCAGGGTTGCAGCGGGGCGAGGCTCGGGTCCATGGGGCAGGTCCGGCGCGAAGGCGAGCTGTCACCATAAGACGATTTTCTGCCCGCCTCAACGGTTCTGCGATTGACCGGGCCGACGCATGCTGGGTCCAGGTCGAAGAACCGCGGAGACAATAAAGATGGAAACCGCCCTGCCCTACCGTGACCGCAAGCGCCCGCTCTGGCTGCTGTCGCTATTCGTTCCTTGCCTGGGCCTGATCGGCCCCGCCCTGTACCTGCTGGTTTCACCGCACGACGCCTGGCTGTGGCTGTCGCCGGCGTTCTTCTACTTCGGCGTGCCGCTGCTCGATGCGCTGATCGGCGAGGACCCGAGCAACCCGCCCGAATCCGAGGTACCGGCCCTCGAGGCCGATCCCTACTACCGCTGGATCACCTACCTGCTGGTGCCGGTGCTGTGGGCAACCTTCATCGCCACGACCGCCTTCGTAGCCACCCAGCCGCTGGCCTGGTACGGCGTGCTGGCGATGGTCATCAACACCGGCGGCGGCCTGGGCTTCGCCATCAACCTCGGCCACGAGATGGGCCACAAGAAGAGCGCGCTGGAGCGCTGGCTCGGCAAGCTGGCCCTGGCGCTGGCCTGCTACGGGCACTTCTACGTCGAGCACAACCGCGGCCATCACCGCGACGTGGCCACGCCGGTGGACCCGGCCTCGTCGCGCATGGGCGAGTCGATCTACCGCTTCGTCCTGCGCGAGATGCCCGGCGGCTTCCGCCGCGCCTGGCGACTGGAGACGGAACGCCTGGCCCGCGGTGGCAAGCGCACCTGGAGCCTGGACAACGAGGTGCTGCAGCCGGCGCTGATCAGCCTGACCCTGTATGGCGGGCTGACCCTGGCCTTCGGCCTGGCGATCCTGCCGTACCTGCTGCTGACCGCCTTCTGGGGCGCCTTCCAGCTGACCTCGGCCAACTACCTGGAACACTACGGCCTGCTGCGCCGCCGGCTCGACAGCGGCCGCTACGAGATTTGCCAGCCGCACCATTCGTGGAACAGCAACCACCTGTTCTCCAACTGGGCGCTGTTTCACCTGCAGCGCCACTCCGACCACCACGCCAACCCGACCCGGCGCTACCAGTCGCTGCGCAACTTCCCCGACCTGCCGCGCCTGCCCAGCGGCTACTTCGGCATGTACCTGGTGGCCTACGTGCCACCGCTGTGGTTCCGCATGATGAACCCGCGGCTGATCACCGCCGTGCAGGGCGATGCGGCGCGCATCAACTTCCAGCCCGGCCAGCGCGACCACCTGATGCGGCGCTACGGCCTGACGTGAACGAACCCTGCCTCGCCTCGCCAGCGAGACGATCTGGCCCGAAACGAACCCGCGCGCATTTGCACGGGCGCCTTCTTCCGCATCATCCGCGTCGATAATCAATATCGGCGCAAAGCGATCTACATATCGGAGAGAGCCAATATAAAGTTCGCCTCACTCCGATATGCGACGACACCGGCATGAGCGATCCACTCGATCTCGACGACATCATCAAGGCCCTCGCCCACCCCGTGCGGCGGGAGATCCTGCAATGGCTGAAGGAGCCGGAAAAGCACTTCGCCGATCAGGACCATCCCCTGGAGCTGGGCGTCTGCGCCGGCAAGTTCGAGCGGTGCGGCCTGTCTCAGTCGAGCGTCTCGGCGCACCTGGCGACGCTGCAGCGCGCCGGCCTGGTGACCTGCCGCAAGGTCGGCCAGTGGAGCTTCTACAAGCGCAACGAGGAAGCGATTCAGGACTTCCTCGCACGCCTCGACCAACAACTCTGAACCCGCGCCCGCCAGCCGGGCTCTTCACTATCGATTCGCTTCAGGAGCCGGCCCATGCCGTTACCGCTTCTCGTCCTCGCCTTGTCCGCGTTCGCCATCGGCACCACGGAATTCGTCATCATGGGCCTGCTGCCCGAGGTCGCCCTCGACCTCGGCGTGTCCATCCCCGGCGCCGGCTGGCTGGTCACCGGCTACGCCTTGGGCGTGGCCCTCGGCGCACCGTTCATGGCCCTGGTCACCGCCAACTGGCCGCGCAAGCTGGCCCTGCTCGCGCTGATGGGCATCTTCGTGCTGGGGAACCTGCTCTGCGCCACCGCCGCCGACTACGAACTGCTGATGGTCGCCCGCGTGGTCACCGCGCTCTGCCACGGCGCCTTCTTCGGCATCGGCTCGGTGGTGGCCGCCAGCCTGGTGCCGGAGAACCGCCGGGCCTCGGCCGTGGCCCTGATGTTCACCGGCCTGACCCTGGCCAACGTGCTCGGCGTGCCGCTGGGCACCGCGCTCGGCCAGTACGCCGGCTGGCGCTCGACCTTCTGGGCGGTGACCGCCATCGGCATCCTCGCCTTCATCGGCCTGTGTCGCGTGCTGCCCAGCAACCGCGAGCAGCAGCCCGCCAACCTGCGCGCCGAGCTGGCCGCCCTGCGCGGCGCCGGGCTGTGGCTGGCGCTGTCCACCACCGTGCTGTTCTCCGCCGCCATGTTCGCCCTGTTCACCTACATCGCCCCGCTGCTCGGCGAGGTCACCGGCGTGTCGCCGCGCGGCATCACCTGGACCCTGCTGCTGATCGGCGTCGGCCTCACCCTTGGCAACCTGATCGGCGGCCGCCTGGCCGACTGGAACCTGGCCGCTGCGCTGGCCAGCGTGCTGCTGGCCCTGGCGATCCTCTCCACCCTGGTGCGCTGGAGCAGCCCGCTGCTGATCCCGCTGGAGATCAATCTGCTGCTCTGGGCCACGGCCGCCTTCGCCGCCGTGCCGGCACTGCAGGTCAACGTGATGATGTTCGGCCAGGCCGCACCGAATCTGGTGGCCACTCTCAACATCGGCGCCTTCAACCTGGGCAACGCCCTCGGTGCCTGGGTCGGAGGCCTGGTCATTGCCCAGGGCCTGGGCCTCACCGCGGTGCCGCTGGCGGCTGGTGCGCTGGCCGTGCTGGCGCTGATCGCCACCCTGCTCAATTCCTCCCTCGGCAGCGATGACGCCGCCGAGGCGCTGCTCGACTGACCCAAGGAGATAGCCCCATGACCACCCTGTTCGACCCGATCAAGATCGGCAGCCTGGAACTGCCCAACCGCATCATCATGGCCCCGCTGACCCGCTGCCGCGCCGACGAGGGCCGCGTGCCCAACGCGCTGATGGCCGAGTACTACGTGCAGCGCGCCAGCGCCGGCCTGATCCTCAGCGAGGCCACCTCGGTGACGCCGATGGGCGTGGGCTACCCGGACACCCCCGGCATCTGGTCAGAGGACCAGGTGCGTGGCTGGCTCGACGTGACCCGCGCCGTGCACGCCAATGGCGGGCGCATCTTCCTGCAGCTATGGCACGTCGGCCGCATCTCCGACCCGCTGTACCTGAACGGCGAGCTGCCGGTGGCGCCGAGCGCCATCGCCGCCAAGGGCCACGTCAGCCTGGTGCGACCGATGAAGGACTACGTCACCCCGCGCGCCCTGGAGACCGAGGAGATCGCCGACATCGTCGAGGCCTACCGCCACGGCGCCGAGAACGCCAAGGCCGCCGGCTTCGACGGCGTGGAGATCCACGGCGCCAACGGCTACCTGCTCGACCAGTTCCTGCAGAGCAGCACCAACCAGCGCAGTGACCAGTACGGCGGCTCGGTGGAGAACCGCGCGCGTCTGCTGCTGGAAGTCACCGATGCCGCCATCTCGGTATGGGGCGCCGACCGCGTCGGCGTGCACCTGGCGCCGCGCCGCGACAGCCATGACATGGGCGACGCCGACCCGCGCGAGACCTTCGGCTATGTGGCCCGCGAGCTGGGCAAGCGCGGCGTGGCCTTCATCTGCACCCGCGAGAAGCAGGGCGAAGACAGCCTGACGCCATTCATCAAGGAGCAGTTCGGCGGCCTGGTGATCGCCAACGAGCGCTTCACCAAGGACCAGGCCAACGCCTGGCTGGCCGAGGGCAAGGCCGACGCCGTGGCCTTCGGCATCCCCTTCATCGCCAACCCGGACCTGCCGGCACGCCTGGCCCAGGACGCCCCGCTCAACGAGCCGCGCCCGGAGCTGTTCTACGCCCAGGGCCCGGTCGGCTACATCGACTATCCGCGCCTGTAACCGCCGCCTGCGAAAAAGCCCCGCATCGCGGGGCTTTTTTTCGACCGTGAAACACCTCGAGCAGACCGTCGCCGAAGCCCACCGATGCAGCCGCTCGGCGAGCGGGCAAAAAAAGGCCGCTCGGGGGCGAGCGGCCGGAACCGGACGCCGATCAGGAGTGCATCGACGTCGGGAGGAGCGAAAAACGCGCGGATCAGCCGTCGCGGGCCTCGTCGGCGCGCAGCTGCCCGGCCAGGGAATGCGCGTCAACCACGGCGCTACGCTGCTGGGCCAGCGCTTCATTGTGCGCAACAAAGCCGGGCGATTCCTCGGCGAGCGTCAGCGGGGAGAAAAACAGGGAAAAAGCGGCGAAAACAGCAGTAAAAATCAGATTACGTTGCATATCTTGGACCTCTCTAGTGCGCTTCTGTCGAAACGTGGCGCCATCCTAAAAGGGTCGAGATCGGGGAAAAAGTGCGGTTTCAGTGAATGACTCTTTCGGCGACCGTAACAATGTCGCTCAGTCTGCCCAGTGTCGGGGGTCTTCCAGCAGTTGCTCGTCCTGCTCCAGCAGCGGCGGCAGCTCGGCTTTGAGGAAGTCCACCCAGGTGCGGATCTTGGCGTCGAGGAAGCGCCGCGACGGGTAGATCGCGTAGATGTTGCGCTGGCGCAGGCGATGCTCGGGCAGCACGCGCACCAGGCTGCCGTCGCGCATGGCCGGCGCGGCGACGAAGGACGGCAGCAGGCACACGCCCATGCCGGCCTGGGCCGCCTTGGCCAGCGACTCGGCGACGTTGACCTGGAAGCTCTCCGCGGGCCGCGGCTCGAACTCGGCGTCCACGCCGTCCTCGTACAGCGGGTCGAGCAGGCGCAGGTAGCGATGTCGATGCAGGTCGGCCGGCTGGCGCGGCACGCCGTGGGTCTGCAGGTAACCGGGCGCGGCGCACAGCACGCTGAACATCGGTCCCAGCAGCTGCGCCACCTTCTGTGAGCTGGGCAGCTCGCGGGCGAAGGCGATGATCAGGTCGTAGCCGTCCTCCAGCAGGTCCGGCGTGCGCTGCGACAGGCTCAGGTCCACCACCACTTCGGGGTGCTGCTCGGCGTAGCGGGCGATCAGCGTGGTCAGGTGCTGCAGGCCGAGCCCGGTCATGCTGTGCACCCGCAGCCGGCCGCTCGGCGTAAGGTGCGCGCCACGGGCCTCGGCGGCGGCCTCGTCCACCTCGTCGAGAATCAGCCGGCAGCGCTGCAGGTAGCGCTCGCCGGCCTCGGTCAGCGCCAGGCGCCGGGTGGTGCGGTGCAGCAGCCGGGCCTGCAGCCGTTGCTCCAGCTCCGAGACCAGCCGCGACACCTGCGCGGTGGACAGCTCCATGGCCATGGCGGCGGCGGTAAAGCTGCCGGAGTCCACCACGCGGACGAATACGCGCATGCTGTGCAGCGTGTCCATTGTTACCTCATCTGTAAGGCTGATTCTCGCGGCCGCGAGATTATCTTGCACTCGCCGATAAATATACTGGCGACCGTCCAGCGGCGCCGGCCGAGAGCCGCCCGTTTCCGCGTTTCCGCCCGTGCCGCGTTACGGGCCCTCCGAGAACCCTATGACCCCGGATCAGAGATTCGCCCGTCGCGTGCGGGCGGCCATCGTCCTCTTCGTCCTGCTGTTCGCCTATTTCCTCGCGGCGGACCTGTGGATGCCCATCACCCCCCAGGCCCAGCTGACCCGCCCGGTGCTGCGCGTCGCGCCGCGGGTGGACGGCCAGGTGCAGCACGTGGCGGTGCGCAACAACCAGCATGTCGCCGCCGGCCAGCTGCTGTTCCGCCTCGACCCCGAGCCCTTCCGCCTGGCCGTGCGCAGCGCCGAGCTGGCGCTGGAACAGGCCGGGCAGGACAACCGCCAGCTCGATGCCGCGCTCGCCGCCGCCCGTGCCGAACAGGCCGCGGCCCGCGCCAGCGCCCGCGAGCTGCGGCGCGAAGGCGCCCGCCTGGGCAAGCTGGTGCGGAGCCAGCACGTGTCCCGCCAGCTGTTCGAGCAGACCGAGGCGAAACGCCAGGCCGCCGAGGCCGAACTGGCCGCCGCCGGCGCGCGCATCGCCGAGCTGAGCGCCCAGCGCGGCACCAACGGCGAAGACAACCTGCGCCTGCGCCAGGCGCGCAATGACCTGGCCCTGGCGCGCCTGCGCCTCGCCTACAGCGAAGTGCGCGCCGAGCGCGCCGGCACCCTGAGCAACCTGCAGCTGTCCGTCGGCGCCTTCCTCGCCGCCGGCAGCCCGGTGGCCGCGCTGGTGGCGGACGAGGCGGACATCAGCGCCGACTTTCGCGAAAAGGCGCTGCACCAGGTGCGCCCCGGTGACGCCGCCTCGGTGGTGTTCGATGCCTTGCCCGGGGACATCTTCGACGCCCGCGTCGGCACCTTCGACGCCGGGGTCAAGGAGGGCCAGCTGGAGGCCAACGGCGACCTGGCCGCGCCGGTGGTCTCCGACCGCTGGGTGCGCGACGCCCAGCGCCAGCGCCTGCACGTGCGGCTCGACGAACCCCTGTCGCGGCCGCTGCCCAGCGGCGCCAAGGCCACGGTCCAGTTGTATCCGCACGACTCGCCGCTGGCCGAGTTCTGCGGCCGGCTGCAGATCGCGCTGATCAGCCTGCTGCACTACGTCTACTGATGCGCCGCGCGACCCTCACCGAGAACGACCTGCGCCAGTGCCTGCGCCTGGCCGGCGGCGGCACGCTGGGCCTGTTCGTGTGCAAGCTGATGGGCTGGGACAACGGCTCGTTCTTCTGCGTCTATCCCATGCTACTGCTGGGCCTCACCCCGCGCATCGATGCCCACGTGATCCGCCAGTTCCTGCTGCAGGCGGTGCTGGTGAGCCTGGAAGTACTGGTGATCTACGGGCTGTTCGGCGATCGCCCGCAACTGGTGGTACCGCTGGTGTTCCTCGCCTACCTGTGGCGCTTCCGCCTGATGGCCCAGGGGCCGCTGTTCATGTTCGGCGCCCTGGGCAGCGTGTTCCTCTCCATCCAGCTGCACTTCGCCAGCTACCCGGATACCCACCTGTACGACCTGGTGACCAGCAACCTGATGGCCGCCGGCCTGACGGTGCTGATCGCCTGGCTCATGTTCTTCCTGTTCCCCGACGCCGAGCCACGCCCGCCGCGCCAGCCACAGCCCAAGGATGTGCCCAGCCAGCGCCACGAGGCGCTGCTCGGCGCGAGCGTCGCCACCCTGTCGTTCATGCTGTTCCAGAGCCTGGACCTGCGCGACTCGCTGTCCGCCCAGGTCGCCTCGATCCTGGTGCTGTTCCCCATGCACTGGAACGGCATCCGCTTCGCCGGCCGCATTCGCGCCCTCGGCACCCTGCTCGGCTGCGCCATCGGCCTGCTGCTGCAGCTGCTGCTGTACAGCCACTACGACGTGCTACCGCTGGTGACCCTGGTGTACTGGACCGCCGCACTGTGCTGCGCGCGCATCCACGTGCTGGAACAGGCCCAGGGCATCGGCTTCGGCGCGCTCACCACCCTGGCCATCGTCTTCGGCCAGTACCTCACGCCGCAGCACGACGTGGTCTACTCCATCGCCTACCGCCTCAGCTCGGTGTGCGTGGCGGTGTTCGTCACCCTGGTCGCGGTGTTCGTCCTGCACCGCCTGCTCAACCGCTTCCCGAGCCTGCGCCACGCCAGCCACGCCTGAGGCGGGCAACATGAAGCCGGTCTGGGTATGATCCGGGCAGGTCCGACAAGACACGGAGCACAGCATGCACAACGTATTGATCGCCGGCGCCTCGCGCGGCATCGGCCTGGGCCTGACCCGCGCCAGCCTGGAGCGTGGCGACCGGGTTTACGCCGTGGCGCGCAATCCGAACGGCGAGGCGCTGGCCGAGCTGCAGCGGCAGTATCCCGAGCGCCTGATAGTGATCGCCGGCGACCTCACCGCCGCGGACGTCGCCCGGCCTATCGAGGCGGCGCTGCAGGCGCAGGCGCTGGACATCCTGCTGTTCAACGCCGGCATCATGGGCCCGCAGCACCAGGACGTGGCGCAGGCCACGCCCGACGAGCTCGCCACGCTGTTCCTCACCAACGCCGTCGCGCCCATGCGCCTCGCCCGCCAGCTGGCCGGACGGGTGCGCCTCGGCGGCGTGATCGCCTTCATGAGTTCGCAGATGGGTAGCGTGGCCCTGGCGCGTTCCGCCGAGATGCCGCTGTACGGCGCCAGCAAGGCGGCGCTGAACAGCCTGCTGCAGAGCTGGGACCGCTCCGCCGAGCGCCCGCAGGCCTGCCTGCTGGCCCTGCACCCCGGCTGGGTTCGCACCGACATGGGCGGCGACCAGGCCACGCTGGACGTCGCCACCAGCGCCGCCGGCCTGCTCGCGTCCCTTGATGCGCATCTGGACGCCAACGGCTGCCATTTCCTCGACTACCAGCAGCAGCCGCTGCCCTGGTAGGCGCCGGTTCGTCCGCTGCCCCTTGCGGGGCGGCGCCCGAACCTGGCTATGATCGCAGCCCATGACCCTGCCGCCACCGCTTCGCCAACCCTGCCCGCCCGGTGCCTGTGACTGCAGCCGCGACCAGCTGCTGGAAACGCCGGGCGCGGACGTGCGCATCCTGCTGCTGACCCGCAGCGAGGAGAAGCGCCTGCTGGAACGCCTGGAGAACCTGCAGAGCCTGGACGACCTGCGCCACCTGCAGCAGCGCATGTACCAGCAGCTCGGCATCCGCGTGGAAGTGACGCCAGGCTTCAACGAGGTACGCAGCATGCGCGGCATCGCCATCCACATCGCCGAGCACCCCGGCCTGTGCCGCAAGACCCGCCAGTCCATCCCCGCCGCGATTCGCCGCGGCCTGGAGCGACAACCGGAGATCGCCTACCGGCTGCTGGACTCCTTCGACCTGCTGGGCGGAGCCTGAGCCTACGCCGGCACGGCCATCGCCGCGAACAGCGCCGCGTAGTCGGTCTGTCGTTCCAGACAGGCAACGAGTTCGAGCACGCGGTCCTGGGCGTCGCCCTCGAGGTGCGGCGTCGCCATGCGGCGAAACTTGCGTTCGAAATCCGCGTCGGTCATCGGCGTCTCCAGCGAGCCGGGCCCGCTGATCATCTCGCTGGTAATGGTCTCGCCCGAGTCCAAGCTCACGCTGACCCGGTTCGCCAGGTGCCTCGGGAAGAGCTGCGTCAGAGCCGAGCTATCGCTCACCGTGGTCTTGTCCATCAGGGCAATGGCGCGTGGGTCCGTGATGCTTTCCCGGGAGTAGGAATCGAGGCTGATGTCGCCGTCCAGCAGCGCCCGCGCCACGTTGTACGGCAGGCTGTGGTCCGCCGTTTCGCGGGTACGTGGCCGCCACTTCTCGGCGTCGGCCAGCACCCGGTGGTTGAACTCCGAGGTCTCGATATGAATGGCCTCGATGTTGCCTAGATCGGCGATCTGCGGCCTAAGGTCGATCGCCGCCCACACCGCCGTGTGCAACTCGCCGTTGGTGGGAAAGGTCTTGGTCAGCGAGCGGAGGATGGCGAAGTCGCCGTTGTCGCGATTACCGAAACGCTCAACATCCAGGGCGAACTCGCCCGTCACCTGGCGGAAGAAGCCCATGTCGCCCTCGAACACCGGTGCCGGGCCGGTCATGCCGTGGCGCGCCAGGTTGGCGGCGAAGATGGCGTTGCGCGCCGCGTTGGCCGCCGAGCAGCCCTTCCAGTCGGACAGCGAGCCCGAGCGCACCTGGCGCATGGCCAGGTGCGCGCTGAGGGCGATGTTGATCGCCTGCTCGGCCTGTTCCTCGTCCAGTTTCATCAGCCGGGCCGCGGCGGCGGCCATCGCCACGTTGATGTAGTTGACGTGGTCCCAGCCGCGCTTGTTCAGGCTGGCGGCGTCCTGCAGGCGCATCTGGATCTCGTAGGCGATGACGATGGCCACCACCAGCTCGCTACCCGCGGCGCCTTCGGCCTCGGCCAGAGCCAGGCAGGCGGCAATGCTGTCGCTGGGATGGCCGGGCTCGAGACCCATGTAGCCGTCGTTGTAGTCCAGGAAGCGCACCATGATGCCGTTGGCGAAGGCGGCCAGTTCCGGCGTGGTACGCAGGTCGGTGCCGAACACGCTGGCCGCTGGCTGCCGTACCTGCGCCGCCACGGCGATGGCCGCCTGCACCGGCTTCGCGCCGTAGGCGCCGAGGATGCAGGCCAGGCTGTCGACGAAGCGCCGGCGCACGCAGGCGATCACCGTCTCGGGCAGTGCATCAATCGAAAGATCGCAGGCATAGCGGGCCAGGCGCCGCGCCAGTGTGGGGTCGGACATGAAGATTCTCCGTCAGGCCAGCCAGGGATTGGCGCGCAGATGCGCCGCCTCGAATGCGCGGATCTGCTCGGTGCGCTGCAGAGTGCTGCCGATGGCATCCAGCCCCAGCAACAGCGCCTGCTTGCGCAGTGGATCGATGTCGAAACGCACCCGCTCGCCATCGCCAAAACGGATCAGCTGCTCCTCCAGATCGATGCTGACGTGGGCGCCCCAAGGGTCGCTGACTACCCGTCCGATCCGCTGCAGATCGGCCTCGCCCAGCTGGATCAGCAGCACGCCGTTGCGCTGGCAGTTGTCGAAGAAGATGCCGGCGAAGCTGGTGCCGATCAGCGCGCGAAAGCCCAGCTGCTTCAGCCCCCACACCGCGTGTTCGCGGCTGGAGCCGCAGCCGAAGTTGGGGCCGACCACCAGGAAGCTGGCGCGATTCCACGGCACCTGGTTGAGCACGAAGTCGGGGTTTGGCTTGCCATCCGCAAGGAAACGCAGATCGAAGAACAGGCCGCGGTCCAGGCCGCTGCGGTCGATGCCCTTGAGGAACTGCTTCGGCATGATCACGTCGGTGTCGACGTTGGCCGCGAGCATCGGCGCGGCGACGCCGCTGACATGGGTGAACGGCTGCATATCAGCTCTCTTGGGACAGGCGGCGGACATCGGTGAGGTGGCCGCTGACGGCCGCCGCGGCGACCATCGCCGGGCTCATCAGGTGGGTGCGTGCACCGGCGCCCTGGCGGCCCTCGAAATTGCGGTTGGTGCTGGAGGCGCAGCGGTCGCCCGGGGCCAGCACATCATCGTTCATCGCCAGGCACATGGAGCAGCCGGACTGCCGCCACTCGAAGCCGGCGTCGCGGAATATCTGCGCCAGGCCCTCCGCTTCGGCCTGCTCGCGCACCAGGGTCGAGCCGGGCACGATCATCGCGCGCACATGGCTGGCCACGCGGCGCCCGCGCACGATCCGCGCGGCGTCGCGCAGATCCTCGATGCGCGCGTTGGTGCAGGAGCCGATGAAGGCGTGGCTGATGCGGATCTCCGTTAGCCGCTCGCCGGGCTGCAGGCCCATGTAGCGCAGGGCGCGCTGCAGGTCCTGGCGGCGGATCGGGTCGCCCTCCTCCTGCGGGTCCGGCACACGCCCGTCGATGGCGGCGGCCTGGTCGGGGCTGGTGCCCCAGGTGACCATCGGCTGCAGCGCGGTGGCATCCAGCTCTACCTCGCTGTCGTAGTGCGCGCCAGGGTCGCTGCGCAGCTCGCGCCAGCTGGCCACGGCCCGCTCCCAGAGTGCCCCACGCGGCACCCGCGGCTTGTCCTTGAGATAGGCGAAGACCTTGTCGTCGGGGGCCATGAAGGCGCCACGGGCGCCAGCCTCCACCGCCATGTTGCAGATGGTCATGCGCGCCTCGACGCTCAGCGCCTCGATGGTCTCGCCACAGAACTCGATGGCGTAGCCGGTGGCGCCGGCCGCACCGATGCGCTGGATCAGCGCCATGATGATGTCCTTGGACGTAACCCCCGGCCCCAGCTCGCCGCGCACCGTCACGCGCATGCTGCGCAGCTTCTTGTAGACCAGGGTCTGGGTGGCCAGCAGGTGCTCGATCTCCGAGGTGCCGATGCCGAAGCCGAAGGCGCCCAGGGCGCCGTAAGTGGTGGTGTGACTGTCGCCGGCGGCGACCATCATGCCGGGCAGGATGAAACCCTGCTCCGGCGCCACCACGTGCTCGATGCCCTGGCGCTTGTCCAGCACATCGAACAGCTCCAGGCCGAAGTCGCGGCAATTCTGCTCGAAATAGGAGACCTGCCGCGCACCGCCGGCATCCGGCATGGCGGCGATGCGTTCGGGCGCCGTGGGGTTCACATGGTCGACCACGCACAGCGTAGCGGCCGGGCGCCACACCTTGCGCCCGGCCTCGCGCAAGCCGCTGAAGGCCTGCGGGCTGGTGTATTCGTTGGCCACCTGACGGTCGATGTAGAGCAGCACATGGCCGTGGTCGTCCAGGGTGCAGACGGTGTGGGAATCGATGTGCTTCTCGTAGAGGGTTCGGGGACGATGCATGGCGGATCTCGCGCGGTCGTCGTGGAGAAAACCCCGGCCGGCACTGGGCGGTGCCGACCGGGGCGGTGGTCAGACGCCCGCGCGGGTCAGCGCATCGGCCAGTACATAGCCCCACTGCGCACCGTGCATGTCGCGGTCGGCCACCGAGCCCTGGACCACCGGACGCGGCAGGCTGATCTTGATCACGTTGAGCGGCTCCAGGAGGAAGGTGCGTACCTGGTTCGGGTCGCTGTGGAACATCGCGGCCATCGATGGCGCCGCCAGGACGGGGACGCCGCTGAGCCTGCGGAAGGTCTCGGCATCCGCGCAGAAGATGTCAAAGGTCAGCCAGAACGGACCGGCGCTTTTCGAGCGGATTTCGTATCCCTGGGACTGGATCATGTTCAGGCTCCTACGGTGGTGAAGTCGAAACGGAACGGGGCCAGCGGGTCGTCCACCACCATCACGTGGTTGAGCACGAATTCGTAGATCAGGCCGCGATCCATGGACGCTGGCGACAGCGGGAAGGCGTGGGTCGGCAGGTCTTTGTCATCGGGCAGCGGGAAATGCAGCATGTAGGGGTTGAGCAGCGCGAGGATGTCCTGGGTGCGCGAGGCGTCGGGGCTGGTGGCAATGGCCAGTACACCGATCTCCACCGGCTGGCCCACCTGCCGCTCCAACTCGCCCAAGGCGGAGTTCTTGCCGATGGCGCGGAACTGCAGGTCATAGTCGCCTGGGCCAATGCCGAGGTTCTTCTCGATGCGCTGGCGCATCACCCCATCCAGCAAGGCCAGCCATTCGTCGAAACGGGCAATGTATTCCGGCCCGCGCACCACGCTGAGCAGCACCGACTGGTAGCCGGCCGGGGCCGAGCCTTCGAGCTTGACCGTGTAGCGCTCGCTCGGCTCCCAGACGGAGCCCTCCACCCGTACGCGCTGCCCGTCCAGCGCGCGATACCTCGCCGCCTCGACGTTCAGTGCACCACCGGGCTCCACCAGCAGGTTGGGATTGCTATTCTCGTAGAGCATGTGCGCCATCACCGAATTCGGCGTGGCGCGGGCGCTGTCGCCCACGGCGATCAGGGTGAAACCCTGCTCGTCGATCTCGGCGATGACCATGGCGTCGGTAGGGGTCGTGGTGCACTGGGCGCCGCATTCCATGGTTTTGCCGGCATGCCAGGACGGCCCGGCCGGCGCACCGCGCATGATCGGCAGGCAGGCCAGCACCGCGGTATCGGTGGCACGTCCGGCGACGATGATGTCGGCGCCCTGCTCCAGCGCATGGATGAACGGCTCGACGCCCATGACCGCTACGATGCGCGAGCAGCGCTCGATTAATGCCTGGTCGATGGGCCGCACCGGATTCAACGGCAGCACGCGGCCGTCGTCCAGCGCCTGGGTCACCGTGGCCGCCTGCTGCTCACCGTAGATGGCGGCGATCTTCACGCTCTGCCCCAGCTCCGCCGCCAGCTCCAGGCAGATGCCGCGCAGCAGGTCCACTCCGGCGTCGGAACCGCAGGTGCCGCTGCTGCCGATGATCAGTGGCACACCCAACTCGGCGCGGGCCTTCATGTACACCTGCAGCTCGTCCTTGAGCACAGCGGCAGACGCCTTGGTCTTGCCGGTGCCGAGATAGTGCGGGCCGGAGTCGGTCGAGCCGCCGTCCATGGCAATCACATCGGGCTTTTCCAGCAGGGCCTGCTGGAACAGGTCCAGCCGCACGCCTGAGCCGATGCAGCCAGTAGGAGCGAGCACTTTTATGCTTTTGTTCATCTTCATTCCTCGGTTGAAAAGTGGCCACGGCCATCGGCGATAACGCAGGGGGCTGGCGGCGTGTCGCCATTCAGCACTGCGACTACGCACTGCGCGGCGATCAGGTTGGTGCGCTGCAACCCTTCGTGGGTCGAGGCACCGCTGTGCGGGGTGGCTACCACGTTGGGCAGGGCGAGCAGCGCGTCGGTGGTGGCGCGGTAGAGGGGGTCGGTCTCGCTGAGGAACACGTCCAGCCCGGCGCCGGCGATCACTCCATCGCGCAGTGCTTGTAGCAGCGCGCGGTCGTCGACCAGGCCACCGCGGGCGGTGTTGATCAGGAAGGCGGTGGGCTTCATGCGGCTCAGCGCGACATCGTCGATGAGCAGGCGCGTGTCGTCCTGCAGCGGCGCGTGCAGGGTCACGTAGTCGCTCTCGGCGAGCAGGGTATTGAGGTCGACGTAACGGACCCCGGACTCACGACCGTAGCTCCAGTCCGGTTGAGGGCTGTAGGCCAGTACCTGGGCGTCGAAGCCGGCCAGACGCTTGACCACGCCACGGCCGATGCGTCCGATGCCGACGACGCCGACGGTCTTGCCGTACAGGTCGCGGCCCAGGGAAATGGCCCAGTCGCCGCGCACCATTCGCGCCTTCGCCTCGCCCAGGCGCCCCAGCGCCAGCATCATGGCAATGGCGTGATCGGCGACGCTGGCGTCGTTGCCGCCGACCGCGATAGTCGCAACCTTGCCCGCTGCCTGCACCGCGTCGACATCCACCCGTTCGTAGCCGACACCGCGCCGGGCGATCACCTGCAACCGTGGCAGCCGGGCCAGCAGCGCGGCGTTGATCCAGGCGTGGCCGACGATCCAGCCATCGGCCTCGGCCAGCAGCTCCGCCAACCGGTCCTCGCTCAGGTCCCCGTCGCCCTGCCCGTCCGCCAGGCTGGCGATGCACACCTCGCAACCGTTGGCCTTCAGGTAGGCCAGGCTCTCGGGATCGAAGAAGCGCTGGGTCACCAGCACCTTGCGTTGCTCGGTCATGCTTTACCTCGTCTCGACTAAGGTTTTCGCGGCAAGCCGCCGCCCATCCCCCGGCCCGTCGAGGCCGAAGGCGTAAATGCTGTCGAAAGAAGCGGCTTCGCTAAGTGATCGCGCCCGTGGCCAGCGCCGCAAGGATCAGCACCGCGGAGCTGCCCAGCGCCCAGATCAGGCAGTAGCGCTGCAGCTCGCCCATGTCGCGCTTGAGCAGCCCGGCCAGCAGGTAGGGCGCGGCGATCAGCGGACTCAGTGCGTGCACCGGCTGCCCCAGCACCGAGGCGCGGGCAATGTGCAGCGGGTCGACCCCATACTGCGCCCCAGCGCCGTTGAGGATGGGCAAGATGCCGTAGAAGAAGGCGTCGTTGGACATGAAGAAGGTAAAAGGAATCGCCGCCAGCGACGTGATCACGCTCATGTACGGGCCGGAGGCTTCCGGCACCACGTCGAGAAAGGCCTTCGACATGCCGTCGACCATCCCCGAACCCGCAAGGATGCCGGTGAAGGCACCGGCAGCGAAGATCAGCGCCACCACGTTAAGCACATTGTCCGCATGGGCGGCAATGCGCTCCTTCTGGTCGGCCAGCTGCGGGTAATTGATCACCAGCGCCAGCGCCAGGCCGATCATCATCAGTACCGGCAGCGGAGCGACGCCCATCCCCATGGAGGCGACCAGCGCCAGGGTCAGCGCCAGGTTGACCCAGAACAGCCGTGGTCGATGGCTGGACTTGGCCGCATACGCCTGTACCGGCTCCTGGGCCGCCTGTCCGGCCACCCAGCCAAGGCGCCTGCGTTCGCGCTTGCCCAGCCACCAGGCCGCAGCAAAGGCGTAGCCCAGGCCAAGCAGCATGGCCGGAATCAGGCCGACGAAAACGTCCATGGCGTCTACGTGCAGCGCGCTGGCAGCACGCGCCGTCGGCCCGCCCCAGGGCACGATGTTGATCACGGTGTTGGTCAGCAGCAGCATCACCGCCAGGATCAGCGGGTTCATGCCCAGGCGCAGGTATACCGGCAGAAATGCGGTGACCACCACCAGCACGGTGGTGGCGCCGTCACCGTCGAGGGAAATGATCGACGACAGCGCGGCGGTACCGAGGGTGATCCGCAACGGATCGTCCCCGACCCAGCGGATGATGCGCCGCACCGCCGGCTCGAACAGGCCGGCGTCGAACATCACCGCGAAGTACAGCAGGGCGAACATCAGCATCATCGCGGTGGGTACCACCTTGACCACGCCGTCCATGATCATTTCGCCCATCTGCGGGCCGATGCCGATGGCCAGCCCGAACACGACCGGCACTAGGATCAGCGCGACGATGGCCGAAAGGCGCCGCGTGAGGATCAGCAGCATGAACACCGCGACCATCGAGAAACCAACCCAAGCCATTCTGTTGTCCTTGTTCTTGTCAGGTAGGAGCGCACATGGGCCGGCCAGCCGGGCCACATGTGCACGATGCGCGAAAAATACACATTGATTAATTAATTAGTAAATCTGTATTTTTTCCGTACACCCTTAATCGAAGACCCAGGAAAGTCCCACCCTCACTCCCACCCGGCCGGAGTCGCCTTCGGTCAGCGGGCTGTCGGTGATGCGGCCGGGCAGCCGCTGATAACTGGCTTCGGCGTTCAGCAGCCAGCGCTCACCGAGCGGCTTCGACAGACCGAGGGCAACACCCGGCACCACGGCACTACCCGGCCGATAACGAGAGACGCCACGCGCCTCCTCTTCCTTCAAGGTGCCGTAGTAGTAGTCGGCGAGCTTGTCCGAGAGATAGCTCACCGTCAGCGATGGCATCAGCGTGGCATCGGCCATGTGCAGAGGGTAGCCGTACTCCAGCGCCAATTCGTACCCGTCGCTGGCACCACTGACATCCCCTCGGGCCGTCGCCTGCAACTCGCCGGCCGCCCCCGTCCATGTGGCGCGCAGGCCCAGGTCGACACCATCGTCGCGATCCTCCAGCAGATCGCGATCGATACCGTTCTCGGCGAGCTCGTCGCGTCCGAAGTCGTCGGCATCGATGCCGTCGAAGCGGCCGCTGATGATCGCGTCCAGGCCGAAGCCATCGCGCTCGATCAGGTGGACGCCGCCGGTCAACCCCCGCCAGAACAGGCGTTCGCCCTCGTAGTGGATCAGCGGCAACGGCGATAGCGAGCCATCCGCGCCGGCATAAGGACTCGGGGAGTAGGACAGGCCCAGTCCGAGGGACTGCAAGCCCGGCTCGGAATCGGCCTGAACGGCAGATGACAACATCAGCGCAGCTGGCGCGAGGGATAGGACGAGATGGATCGGTTTCATCGGAACAGCCTCTGGATCATGGTTCGACCGGCACCGGAGGCGTTGAACTAGACGCTTCCGGCTATGATTTACAAGACTGTAAACAGTCGACTAATATTCGTAAATCTGTACTAAAAACGTCCACACGAAGGATGCCATGGCCAACCAAGACGAGCTCTATCTTTCCGCCGAGGAGGCCGCCGGCCTGCTCGGCGTCAACCTGCCGACGCTGTATGCCTATGTCGGCCGCAAGAACATCCGCTCGGTGAAGATCGAGGGCTCGCGCAAAAGACGCTATTGGGCGGCGGACATCCAGCGCCTGGTCAAGGGCAATAAGGGTGGTGAAGGTGTGCCGGGCAAGCGCGGCGCCGATTCTCACAGCTCGCTGACGCTGCTCACCGAGGATGGCCTCTACTACCGCGGCCGCGACGTCAACGAACTGGTGGAAACGGCCACGGTGGAGGAAGTCGCGGAGATGTTCTGGCAGGTGCCGGGCGCCTTCGGCGAGGCGCTCCCGCATATGCCGTCCGGCGTGGCGCAGTTGCTAGAGCTGTTCGGCCACACCACGGTGATCGAGAAGGCCATCGCGCTGTTTCCGCTGGTGGAGCGGGAGAATCCCAAGGCATTCGACCTGTCGCCGGAAGGCTACGCGCGCACCGGCGCCGATGTCGTGCGCTGGTTCGCCGCGCTGGTGGTGGGTGCCGAGGCGCCGCAGGCGCGTCCGCTGCATGAGTTCATCGCCTCGTCCTGCGGCGTCGGCAAGCGCTTCGCGGACCTGATCCGGCGCATGCTGATCCTGTGCATCGATCACGAACTGGATCACTCCACCTACAGCGTGCGCGCCGCAGCGAACACCGGAGTCACCCCCTATTACGCGGCCATCACCGGCCTGGCCACGGCACGCGGTCGTCGCATCGCCTACGGCCGCAACGAGGCGGTCAGCCGCCTGCTCGATGATGTCTGCAACGCCAAGGACCCGGCCGAGCCGATCCTCCAGTACTACAGCCAGGGCGGCGACATTCCCGGCTTCTGCGCCAATGTGCACAGCATCGCCGACCCGCGCGCCGTCAGTCTCAAGGCCACCCTGGACGGTATGTTCGCCGAGGATGCGGAGTACCTGCGCCTGCTCAAGGCCATGAAGGTGGCCGAGGAGCTGGTGCAGCGCCCGGCCGAGTTCATTCTGCTGGTCAGCTTCGTCGGCCGTAAGCTGAATCTGAGCGGCCAGGAACTGGCGCTCGCCGCCGTCGCCCGCCTGATTGGCTGGATCGCCCACGCCAGCGAGCAGTACAACCAGCAGCCGCTGGTCCGCCACCGCGCCCGCTACACCGGCACCCTGCCCGACTGACCGTCTCGCGCCGGTGGCCTCGCTGCCACCGGCCCCGTACCGCCTTCCCTCCTTCGCCTCTGCCATGCCCGACATGGCCGGAGGCGCACGTATGCACGTAAATCGTACAGATTTACATCGAGACCACACATGTATAGCGTCTTGTCGAGCTCAGTTCATACATATATGTATTAACACCGTACATGTACGTTCTGAGTCCCACGCCTAGGGATGACCGGGAGCGCTCGCCGCCCCGCATCGAAAACAAGAAAAGGTGAAGAGACGTGAAACTAACCATCAAGCGGCCCAGTATGCCTGGCGTAGCCGTTCTGGCAGTGGCAACGGCGGGTTACATGACCGGCGCCCAAGCGGTCAATTTCAATATCGGCGAAGTGGAAGGGAAGTTCGATTCCGCCCTCTCCATAGGCGCGAGCTGGGCGGTCCGAGCGCCTGACCGGGACTTCATTGGCGCCGGAAACGGCGGCAAGGGCGACACCCGTACCTCCGACGATGCCCGCCTGAATTTCAAGAAGGGCGAGACCTTCTCGAAGATCTTCAAGGGCATCCACGACCTTGAGCTGAAATACCGCGACTCCGGAGTCTTCCTGCGCGGCAAGTACTGGTATGACTTCGAGCTGAAGGACGAGCACCGCCTGCTCTACGACATCCGCGACGACAACCGCAAACGCGGCGCCCAGTCGTCTGGCGTGGAGCTGCTCGACGCCTTCGTCTACCACAACTATGAGGTCGCCGACCTGCCCGGCTCGGTCCGCGTCGGCAAGCAGGTGGTGAGCTGGGGCGGCAGCCTGTTCATCGGCGGCGGCATCAACAGCATCAACCCGCTGGATGCTAACGCACTGCGCCGCCCGGGCTCGGAGCTCAAGGAGGGCCTGTTGCCGGTCAACATGATCTATCTGCAGCAGGCTCTGGCCGAGGATGTCAGTGTCGAGGCGTTCTACCAGCTGGAGTGGGATCAGACCGTCGCGGACAACTGCGGCACCTTCTTCGCCAGCTCGGACATCGTCGCCGACGGCTGCGACGATCGCTACGTGGTGAGCGGCAGGGACATGGAGCCGGGCCAGTCGGACAATAGCGGCCTCAACGGCAATACCATTTACCTGCCCCGCGGTGGCGACCGTGACGCCCGCGACAGCGGCCAGTTCGGCGTCGCCCTGCGCTGGTTCGTGCCCGAGCTGAACGACACCGAGTTCAGCCTCTACTACCTGAACTACCACAGCCGCACGCCGGTGGGAAATTCGGTCATCAGCAGCGCTGACGACCCCTTTTCAACCCCGGGTTTCGGGGCGGCATACGCCAGGTACTTCCTCTCCTATCCGGAAGATATCCGCCTGTATGGCCTTAGCTTCGCCACCTCGGTGGGTACCGCCTCCGTGGAGGGTGAACTCAGCCACCGGCCGAACATGCCACTCGGCGTCGACGACCTGACCTACGCCACCCTGCGACTGGCGCCTGTCGTGCCGAGCATCATTCCGAACTCGGGCATTCCCGGTGATGAGGTCCAGGGCTATACCCGCGTGCCCATGACTCAAGGGCAGGTCAGCGTGGTGCAGACTTTCGATCAAGTGCTGGGAGCCAGCCGCCTGAACCTGATCGGAGAAGTGGCCTTCAACCACCTCAACGGCATCAGCGAGGGCAAGTGGGGCGAGTTCCGGTTCGGCCGCGCCAGCCACTTCGGACCTGGCGAGTACTTCGGCGAAGACGGTACCGATCTGTGCCGAACCGTACTCAGCAGCCTGCCGGAATACTGCAACGACAAGGGGTTCTTCACCCGCAACTCGTGGGGTTATCGCCTGCGCGCCGGCCTGACCTACAACGGCGTGATCGGCGGACTGGACCTCAGCCCCAGCCTCGCCTGGTCGCACGACGTGGACGGCTACGGCCCCAACTTCATCGAGGGCAGCAAGGCCGTCAGCATCGGTCTCGGCGCCAAGTACCTGAACAACTACGAAGCCAGCATCAGTTACACCGATTTCTTCGGTGGCGACTACGCCACCAACGGTGACCGCGACTTCATCAGCGCCAGCATCGGCGTGACGTTTTGAGGATGCTCCACATGAATCGACCCAACCTCTTCTCGCGCTGCGCGATCTCGCTGTGCCTGTCGTTGATCCTCAGTACCGCTCATGGCGCCGTGGATGCCGCGCTGGCGGACAGGCTCGGCGCCAGCCTCACCCCAGTCGGCGCCGAGCGCGCCGGCAATGCCGCAGGCAGCATTCCCGAATGGACCGGCGGCCTGCCCAAGGATGCCGGCAAGGTCACCGACGGCTTCCGCGAGGATCCCTTTGCCGGCGAAACGCCACTGTTCACCATTACCGCGCAGAACCTCGACCAGTACCGGGAGCACCTGAGCCCGGGCCAGCTGGCGCTGTTCGCTCGCTACGCCAGTACCTACAAGATTCCCGTGTACCCCACTCACCGCAGCGTCGCCTGGCCGCAGAAGGCCTATGATGTCGCTCGCCGTAACGCAACCGCCACACAGACGGTGGAAGGCGGCAACGGCCTGGTGAACTACTCCAGCCCGCTGGCTTTTCCCATTCCGGAAAACGGTCTGCAGGTGCTGTGGAACCATATCACTCGCTACCGCGGCGGCAGTTTCACCCGGGAAACCACGGCCATCATGACCACTCCCGCTGGCGACTACTCGTGGAAGACCGAGCGCGACCGCCTGGCCTACAGCGAGGAACTGCTCGACTACGATCCCAGGAAGTCGAAGAACATCCTCTACTACTTCACCTCCGAGAACATCGCGCCGGCGCGCGACGTGGGCGGTGTGTTGCTTGTCCACGAAACCCTCAACCAGGTGAAGGAGCCGCGGATGGCATGGCAGTACAACTCCGGCCAGCGCCGTGTGCGCCGCGCGCCCCAGGTGGCTTACGACAGCCCCGGCCCCGGCAACCTGCGAACCACCGACCAGACCGACATGTTCAATGGCTCGCCGGATCGCTACGACTGGAAGCTGATCGGCAAGCGCGAGATGTATGTGCCCTACAACAGCTTCCGCTTGGCCGACCCGGCGAACAGCTACGACGAGTTGATTACCCCGGGACACCTCAACCAGGACAAGACGCGCTACGAGCTGCATCGGGTCTGGGAAATTGTCGGCACGCTGAAGGAGGGGCAGCGGCACGTCTACTCCAAGCGCCACCTGTTTATCGACGAGGACAGCTGGACCATCGTCGAGGCCGACCATTACGACGCCCGTGGCAACCTCTGGCGCGTCTCGGAGAACCACATCCTGCCGCTGTATGACGTACAGACCCAGATATCAGCCGGCGAAATGACCTACGACCTGATCTCAGGCCGCTACCTGGGCAACTACATGTTCAACACCATAAAGAATGCCTACCAGTTCGGCCTCAAGGCCAAGACCGCGGACTTCACTCCGGCAGCGCTGCGTGCCATCGGTATCCGCTGAGCCGGACAGGCGGATATAACCCCATCTCTAGCGCTTCCTGTCATCGACGCAGGTTAGAGATCCTCGCCGCCCTCCCGGGCGGCTTTTTTATGTCCTCAGAAAGGCAGAAGCCCCGCATGTCGGAGCTTCTTTCGGTGACGCGGTGCTACAGCGAATCCAGATACCGCTCTACATCCAGCGCCGCCATGCAGCCGGCGCCGGCCGAGGTGATGGCCTGGCGGTATACCGAGTCGGCCACGTCGCCGGCGGCGAACACGCCGGGGATGCTGGTGGCGGTGGCATTGCCGTCGCGCCCGCCATTGACCACCAGATAGCCGTCGCGCAGCGCCAGTTGGCCCTCGAACAGCGAGGTGTTCGGCGTGTGGCCGATGGCGACGAACAGGCCGTCCACCTTCAGCTCGCTGCCGGCACCGTCGTTGTGCTTCAGCCGCACGCCGGTCACGCCGCTGGCATCGCCCAGCACTTCGTCCACCTCGGCATTCAGGCGCAGCTCGATCTTGCCCTCGGCGATGCGGGCCTTGAGCTTGTCCTGCAGGATCTTCTCGGCGCGGAAGGTCTCGCGGCGATGCACCAGGGTCACCTTGCTGGCGATGTTGGCCAGGTACAGCGCCTCTTCCACGGCGGTGTTGCCGCCGCCAACCACCGCCACTTCGCGGTTGCGGTAGAAGAAGCCATCGCAGGTGGCGCACGCGGACACGCCCTTGCCCATGAACGCCTGCTCCGAAGGCAGGCCCAGGTAACGGGCGCTGGCGCCGGTGGCGATGATCAACGCATCGGCCGTGTAGGTGCCGCTGTCGCCGATCAGGGTGAAGGGCTTGCCGGCCAGGTCCACGGCGTTGATGTGGTCGAAGACGATCTCGGTCTCGAAGCGCTCGGCGTGCTCCTGCATGCGCTGCATCAGCGCCGGGCCGGTGAGGCCATGGGGGTCGCCGGGCCAGTTGTCGACCTCGGTGGTGGTCGTCAGCTGGCCGCCGGCCTGGATGCCGGTGATCAGCAGCGGCTTGAGGTTGGCGCGGGCGGCGTACACGGCGGCGCTGTAACCGGCGGGGCCGGAGCCGAGGATGATGACGCGGGCATGGCGGGTGGCGGTCATGACCAACTCCTGAAGAAAAAGGGACCGTCCGAAGCACTAGGGGAAGGCTTGGGACTGGACGGCCCCGGCAAGGGGAATTGAGCGCAAGGCTATCGGCGCGCCGCAAAGGACGAAAATGCCCATTCTCAATGTTGCCGATAGCGCCGACCTATCCGCGCCGGGCCGCCAGGTGCCCTCGACTATACTGACCCGACTCCCCGCTCCCACGGCTACGACGGCATGACTCTGCGCAAACGTCTGTTCTGGCTGTTCGCCCCGCTGCTGTTGCTGGCTCTGGGCTTCGCCTACCTGTTGTCGCAGAACCTCATTCTCAGCCGCTTCGACCGCCAGGACGCGGCCCTGCTGGATGCCGAGGCCAGGCGTCTGCAGGGCCTGCTCGACCACAACCTCAAGCGCAACCTCGACCTGGTGCTGAGCTACGCCAAGTGGGACGACAGCTACGACTTCATGCGCGGCCAGCGTCCCGACTTCGTGCGTCGGAACATGGATGCGGAGGCGCTACGCCAGATCAACTTTGACTTCATGCTGCTGCTCGATCTGGACGACCAGGTCCGCGCCGAACAGTGGCTACCGCCCGATCTGCCGGACATGCTCACCCTGGGCACGCAACGGCCAGGCAGCCACGAGTCGCTGCGCACGGCCATTCTCAAGCAGGTGCGACGCCTGCGGCAACCGGGCAACCGCGAGGACCTGCGCGGTCAGATCGTCGTCGTGCAGGGCGTGCCGCTGGTGCTGGCCATGGGCGGCATCAGCAACAACCAGAACAGCCTGCCGAACCTCGGCACCCTGGTGGCGGGACATTTCATCGACGGCGAACGTGCCGAGCAGTTGCAGTCCCAGGTCAACGCCGTGCTGCGCCTGCTGCCGCCGAAGGCCGGGCGTGATACCTGGCGCGAGCTACCGACGGTCGCGAGCGTGACCCTCAACCGCATCGAGGTCAGCCCGCGCCGGGTACTCGACGAAGAGCGCCAGCAACTGGACCTGCTGGTGCACAACAGCCTCGGCGAGCCACAACTGCTGATGGAGCTGACTCGCGAGCGACGCCTTTACCAGGAAGGCCGCAAGGCCATCGCCATCTTCCTCGCCCAGGCCACCGGCGTGGGCCTGGTGGCCTGGCTGCTGATCTACCTGGGCCTAGACTTCGGCATCCTGCGCCGGGTCATGCGCATGCACCGCGACATCGCCGCCATCGGCCCGGAGTCGAGCAACCTGCGCCTCATCGACGACGGCAACGACGAGCTGGGCCGGCTGGCCCAGGAGGTCAACCGCATGCTCGAACGTCTCGAGCTCAGCGAGGCACGCGACCGGGTGATACTCGACGCGATCCAGGACGGCTATTTCGAGCTCGACCGGCAGGGGCACATCAGCGCCACCAACCGCGCCCTCTGCGCCATGCTCGGTTACGACGCCGAGGAGCTGCACGGCAGCAGCTTCGAGCGGCTGCTGGAACGCGAGGACATCGAGCGGGCGGTGGCCCTGTTCACCCGCGCCCATCACAACGGCGAGAACATCAGTTTCTCCGCGCCCTTCCGTCGCCGCGACGGCAGCCAGGGCTATTACGAGACACGCTTTTCCCTGGTCCAGGACGGCCAGGGTAGGTTCGCCGGTTATCGCGGCATCCTGCGCGACATCAGCGATCAGGTGGCGTACCAGAACCAGCTGCTGGACATGGCCTACCGCGACCCTCTCACCGGCCTGGGCAATCGCAAGGCCTTCACCGAGCAACTGCGCCTGACCCTCGACCAGGCGCGACACAACGGCGAGCACCTGGCGTTGTTGTACCTGGACCTGGACCGTTTCAAGGAGGTCAACGACCGCCATGGTCACGACATCGGCGACCTGCTCCTGCAAACCGTCGCCGACCGCCTGCGCGGTGCCATGCGCCAGCCCGACCGGGTCTACCGCCTGGGCGGCGACGAATTCACCCTGATCGTCAGCGCCAGCACCACTGAGGTGGCGGAGCGGGTCGCCCTGCGCCTGCTGGACGCCCTGAAGCAGCCGGTGGTGATCGACGAGCTGGTCATCGACTTTGTTACGCCGAGTATCGGCATCGCCCTGTTTCCCGAGCACGCGGACGACGCGGAGAGCCTGGTGAAGGCCGCCGACCGGGCGATGTACGAGGCCAAGCGTGAGCGCAACCGCGCCTGCCTGTATCGCCTCCAGCGGCTTTCCTCCACCCGGCAAAGTGGTTAAGGTCGGCGCGTTTCCACCGCTGCGGAGATCGCGATGCTCGCCCCTGCCCTGTCCGGCCCCCAATACCTCAGCCAAGGCCTGAAGCTGGTGCTCAGCCCGGGCCTGCGCCTGTTCGTGTTGCTGCCCCTGGCGGTCAATACGCTGCTGTTCGTCGGCCTCATCGTGCTGGCCATGCAGCAGTTCGGCGGCTGGGTGGACGGCGTGATGCCGAGCCTGCCGGACTGGCTGAGCTTCCTCGAATACGTGCTCTGGCCGCTGTTCGTGCTGCTGGTGCTGGTGCTGATGTTCTTCACCTTCACCCTGCTCGCCAACATCATCGCCGCGCCCTTCAACGGCTTCCTCGCCGAGAAGGTGGAGGTGGTGCTGCGCGGCCGGGACGACTTCCCGCCGTTCAGCTGGTCCGAGCTGATGGCCATGATGCCGCGCACCATCGGCCGCGAGATGCGCAAGCTGGCCTACTTCCTGCCGCGCGCCATTCCGCTGCTGATCCTCACGTTCGTGCCAGTGCTGAACCTGATCGCCGCCCCGCTGTGGATCCTGTTCGGCGTGTGGATGATGGCCGTGCAGTACATCGACTACCCGGCGGACAACAACAAGCTGGGCTGGAACGAGATGCTCGCCTGGCTTCGCGAGAAGCGCTGGCAGAGCCTGGGCTTCGGTGGCTCGGTGTATCTGGCGTTGCTGATTCCCTTCGTCAACATCCTGGTGATGCCCGCCGCGGTGGCCGGGGCCACGCTGTTCTGGGTGCGCGAGCGCGGCGCGCAGGCAACGAGCGGCTGAGCCAGCGGCGGCACGCGGTCAAAAAAGTGTGCCGAACCGCTCTATCTCTGCATTTTTGCGATGGAAGGGGCGGCACGCGACGTTTCCGACTGCTATGGTCAGGCATCTATCACCTCTTCCTCGCACGGAGGCCATCGGATGGGTCAGTCGCTGAACAACCTGGCACTGAGCAGGCGCATCGAACACGCCTTCCTGCCGCTTCGCTGCGTCTGCAGCGTGCCCGACGGCCGCTTCCTGACCCTGCAGCTGCTGGCCGAGCGCTCCGGCGAAGTGGAGTTCACCGTGGTGGGCATCGACACCGGCGACCTGCACTCCGAGGACAGGATCGCCCGGCTGGTGCACGACATCGGCATCGAATACGAGCTGGCCAGAATCGGCTACCGCATGCCGCTGGAACTGCGCCCCTCCGCCTGACCCGCCGCTCTCTGCCGCTCCGCCCAGGCGCTCGTCATCCGAGCGTCACCGGCCCGTCATGAACCGGACACGACGCGGTCCCAGACTCATGCCATGAATGTCACGAGTCTGCACATCGCCCTGGTCAGCGAGACCTTTCCCCCGGAGGTCAACGGCGTAGCCAATACGCTGGGCCGTCTGTGCCAGGGTCTGCGCGAGCGCGGCCACCGGCTGCAGCTGGTGCGCCCGCGCCAGGCCGACGAGGCGCCGCGCAGCGACGAAGAACTGCTGCTCACCCGCGGCTGGCCGGTGCCCGGTTACGCCGGCCTGCAGTGGGGCCAGTCTTCCCAGCACAAGCTGCTGCGCCGCTGGCAGCGCAACCGCCCGGACGTGCTGTATATCGCCACCGAGGGTCCGCTGGGCCTGTCCGCCCTGCGCGCGGCGCGGCGCCTAGGCATCCCGGTGGTCAGTGGCTTTCACACCAACTTCCAGCAGTACAGCGATCTCTACGGCTTCGGCCTGCTGACGCGGCTGCTGACCGGCTACCTGCGCTGGTTCCACAACCGCTCGCGCATGACCCTGGTGCCGAGCCCCAGCCAGCGCGTCGAACTGCAGCGCCGCGGCTTCGAGCGCCTGGAGCTGCTGGCGCGCGGCGTCGACGGCCAGCTGTTCCACCCGTCGCGACGCTCGGCCGCGTTGCGCGCGCAATGGGGCCTGGCCGACGACGACATCGCCGTGCTGCATGTCGGGCGCCTGGCGGCGGAGAAGAACCTGGCTCTGCTGGTGCGCGGTTTCCGCGAGCTGCAGCGGCAGCTGCCGCAGCGGCGTCTGCGCCTGGTGCTGGTGGGTGACGGCCCGCAGCGCGTCTCGCTGCAGAGCGAGCTGCCGGACGCGTTGTTCTGCGGCGTGCAACGCGGCGAGGCGCTGGCCGAGCACTACGCCAGCGGCGACCTGTTCCTCTTTCCCAGCCTCTCCGAGACCTTCGGCAACGTGGTGCTGGAGGCGCTGGCCTCGGGCCTAGCCGTGGTGGCCTTCGACCAGGCCGCGGCGGCCCAGCACATCCGCCACGGGCACAACGGCGCCCTGGCCATACCCGGCGACGAACAGGCCTTCATCGAGGCTGCGCGCTGGCTGCTGGAAGACCCGGAGAACATGCGCCGGGTCCGGCTCAACGCCCGCCAGCACGCCGGCAAGCAGGGCTGGCCGGCCATCGTCGAGCAGTTCGAGGAACACCTGCTCCACGCCAGGCAATCCTAGAGAACGGCGGGCGCGCCGTTCTTCGACGTCCGCTCCAGCCAGCCACGAGACATGGTGCGCACAGCGCACCCTACGAGCTCACCCGAACCGTAGGGTGCGCCATGCGCACCGCTTCAACGCCATCCAACCTGCCACAGCACCGCCATGCGGGCCCAGCGGCGGGCATAAAAAAGCCCCGGTGTGTCGGGGCTTGGAGGGACGCGCCAGAGGCGCGTCGGGGTAATGCGATCGGCTCAGACCAGGGTCTTCAGGGCCTCGCGGCTGAACGGCAGGATGTCGCCTTCGCGGCCATCGCGCACTTTTACCGCCCAGTCCGGATCCACCAGCAGGGCGCGGCCCACGGCCACCAGGTCGAACTCCTGCTTGTTCAGGCGCTCCAGCAGCTTCTCCAGGCTGGCCGGCTCGGCGACCTTGTCGGTGTTGACCATGAACTGCAGGAACTCGCCGTCCAGGCCGACGCTGCCCACGGTGATGGTCGGCTTGCCGGTCAGCTGGCGGGTCCAGCCGGCCAGGTTGAGGTCGGAGCCTTCGAACTCCGGCTCCCAGAAGCGGCGGGTCGAGCAGTGGAAGATGTCCACGCCGGCATCGGCCAGCGGCTTGAGGAAGGCGCCCAGCTCCTCGGCGGTCTGTACCAGACGCGCGGTGTAGTCCTGCTGCTTCCACTGGGAGAAGCGGAAGATGATCGGGAAGTCCGGGCCGACGGCGGCGCGCACGGCCTGGATCAGCTCGATGGCGAAGCGCGAACGCTGGGCCAGGTCGCCACCGTATTCGTCGGTGCGCTTGTTGCTGCCTTCCCAGAAGAACTGGTCGATCAGATAGCCGTGGGCGCCGTGGATCTCCACGCCGTCCATGCCAATGGCCTTGGCGTCGCGGGCGGCCTGGGCGAAGGCGGCGATCACCTCGGCGATGTCCTGCTGGGTCATGCCGTGCACGACCACATTGCCGTCCTTCACCTTCTCGCTCGGGCCATAGCCCGGCACGCTGGCGTCCGGCTCGGTGCCCAGCTTGCGCACGTTACCCACGTGCCACAGCTGCGGAACGATCTTGCCACCTTCGGCGTGCACCGCGTCGACCACCTGCTTCCAGCCAGCCAGGGCGTCTTCACCATAGAAGCGCGGCACGTGCGGGTAACCGTTGGAGGCCTTGTGGCCGACGGTGGTGCCCTCGGTGACGATCAGGCCGACGCCGGCCGCGGCGCGGCGACGGTAGTACTCCACCACCTGGGCGCCGGGCACGCCACCCGGGGAGAAGGAACGGGTCATCGGCGCCATCACCACGCGGGTCGGCAGCTCCAGGCTGCCCAGGCGGAAGGGTTCGAACAGGGCTTGTGCGGTCATGGATTCTCCTTGGGGCCGGCCAGCTGACCGGTCGTCTCGTCGATGGGCAAAAAACGGTCAGGGCCGCAGCAGCAGCTCCAGACGATGAATGAAAGCTTCCAGCGGTTGCAGGCTGCGGCCGACCTTGAGACGCGCCAGCACGCCCTGCCAAGCGTTGGAGATGAAGGTCGCCAGGTTCTCGCAGTCCTCGTCGGCGGCCAGCTCTCCGGCTGCCTTGGCCTGCTCCAGGCAGCCCTGCAGGATCTCCACCGAGGCCTGCTGGATGCGCTCCACCTCGGCGCCGATGGCCGGCAGCACCTCGCTCATCTCGAAGCTCAGGCTGCCGATGAAGCAGTGATACTCGGGCTGCTCCTGGCGGGAAAAATGCGCCAGCAGCTCGCGGTAGTAACCGAGGATGCGCGCGCTGGGGCTCAGCGCCGTGTTGCCCAGAGCCTCGGCGTATCGCGTCAGACGCGGGCCGTAGAGGAACTCCAGGGCCTGCAGGGCGAAATCTTCCTTGCTGGCGAAGTAGTGATAGAAGCTGCCCTTGGGAATGCCGGCGGCCTGGACGATCTCCATCACGCCGGTGCCGTGGTAGCCGCGACGCGTCATCACCTGCGAGCCCTTGGCCAGGATCAGGTCACGCTTGTCGAGTCGGATGCTGCTGTTCATGGCGGCGAGCATATGACCGGTCGTCTCGCCCAGCCCAGCACTATTGATTTCGGTGATTGACCGCTACAACGCGCCAGGTTGCGCCGGTGCGTCGCGAGACAAACGGTGCCGCATACGGCGCACATCTACAGCCAGGTGATGTGCTGCTCCAGAGGAAAGCGCATGCGCGGGTTGTACACGCCCTTCTCGCCCTGGCGACCGACCGCCAGCAGCATGATCGGGATGGCCTGGCGCGGGATATCCAGCACCTTGCGCAGGCGCACCTCGTCGAAGCCCTCCATTGGGCAGGTGGCGTAGCCGTGGCTCTGGAAGGCCAGCATCAGGTTCTCGGCGGCCAGCGCCGTGGACTTCACCGCCCAGAGGCGCATGTCGGCGCGGCTGTTGGGTGTGCGCATCAGCGGTTTGCGCAGCGCTGCCAGGCGCACCAGTTGACGCTTCACCAGGCCTAGCAGGCCTAGCGGGCCCTGGCTGTACTGGAACGGTGCGGTCTTGGCGTAGAAGTAGCGGATGCGCGCCGGCACCTCGGGCTCGGGCCAGTAGTCGACGACGTTGGCGCAGGCCTGCCTCCAGGTATCCGGGCGCGCCAGCACGGCGATGATCAAGGGCGCCTTTGCCGCGTTCTGGCTCATGCACACCGGGTGCAGCCGCGCCAGCAGCGCCGGGTCGCGCACCACCTGGAAGCTCCACGGCTGCAGGTTGCAGGAATTGGGTGCCAGCACGGCCAGTTCCAGGCAATCGCGGATCACCTCGTCCGGCACGGGCTCGGGCAGAAAGCGGCGCACCGCGCGACGGCTCTCGATCAGCGCGCGCAGCGCCTGTGGCGAGGCCGTGGGGTTGAGATCGTCGGGGGTGAAGCTGGTCATCGCTGTCTCCTCGGCAGAGGCCCCGATTAGGCTACCGGGACGCCGAGGGGACAAGACGCGGCGGGCAAATCGGCCGCAGGAATGGCGCAATCAGCCCAGGGCTTTCTCGATGGCCTGGACCAGCGCCGGGTCGTCCGGCGTGGTGCGCGGCGAGAAACGCGCCAGCACGCGGCCGTCGCGGCCGACCAGGAACTTCTCGAAGTTCCAGCTGATGTCGCCGGGGAACTCGGCGCCCTCGCCCGCCAGCAGGCGATACAGCGGATGGCGGCCGGGGCCGTTGACCTCGAGCTTGCTGCCCAGGGGAAAGGTCACGCCATAGTTGAGGCTGCAGAACTCGCGGATCTCGTCTTCGCCGCCCGGCTCCTGGCCGGCGAACTGGTTGCACGGCAGGCCGAGCACGGTGAAGCCACGCTCGCGGTACTCCTGATAGAGCTTTTCCAGGCCGGCGTACTGGGGGGTGAGGCCGCATTTGGAGGCCACGTTGACCACCAGCACTATCTGCCCCTTGTACGGCGCCAGCGGCAGGTCCTGGCCGTCCAGCGCACGCAGATTGAGATCGTGAAAGGCACTCATGACTGACTCCTTGGGCATGACGGAAGCCCCAGCGCGGGACAAAAAAGGCGCCCGCGGGCGCCTTTTTCGGTTAGCTGAGCTTAGCAGCCGAGGCCGGGCATGGAACGACCATAAGTCGTATTGCTCGGCCGCGTCACCGATCAGTGATGGTGACCGCCTTCGCCATGGATGTGACCGTGGGCGATCTCTTCGGCATTGGCCTCACGCACGTCGACCACCTTGACCTGGAAGTTCAGGCGCTGGCCGGCCAGCGGGTGGTTGCCGTCGACGATCACGTCGTCGCCCTCGATGTCGCGGATGGTGACGATCTGCATGCCGCCGTCCGGACCGGAGGCGTGGAACTGCATGCCTACTTCCAGCTCTTCGACGCCTTCGAACATGCTGCGGTTGAGGGTGGCGACCAGCTCGGCGCTGTACTCGCCGTAGGCGTCGGCCGGCTCGATGGCCACGCTCAGCTCGTCACCGGCCTGCTTGCCCGCGAGCGCCTTCTCCAGGCCGACGATGATGTTGCCGGCACCGTGCAGATACACCAGCGGAGCGCCACCAGCGGAACTGTCGATCACCTCACCGGCATCGTTGGTCAGGGTATAGTCGATGGACACGGCCTTGTTGGCGGCGATCTGCATGGAGGGAAAACCTTTTGCAAGAGAATGGAAGGGGGCCAAGTCTACTCGCCACGCCCGCTGAAAGCGACCGCGGTACTGACGGACGGGCCACGCGCCTGCTGGGCTTCCACCAGGACGAGGACGGTCATTGGGTGGCAGAACTGTCCTGCGGCCATACGCAGCATTTGCGGCATCTGCCACCGTGGCAGAATCGGGCCTGGGTCCTGGACCCGCTCGAGCGCCAGCGTCTCCTCGGCCAGCCCTTCGCCTGTGGCTGGTGCGCGAACGAAACGGAAACAGCCTCTAAGGAATAGTCATGCCGGCACGCAATATTCTGGTCATCAATTGCGGCAGCTCGTCGATCAAGTTCGCCCTGGTCAACGAGGCCCACTCGCAATTCACCCTGAGCGGCCTGGCCGAGCGCCTTGGCAGCCACGATGCCGTGCTGCACTGGCAGCGCGGCGGCGAGAAGGACAGCCTGATGCTGCCCAACGGCGACCACCGCGCCGCGCTGCATCAATTGCTGCCGCTGGTGCAAGGCGCCGCCGGCGGCAAGCTGCACGGCATCGGCCACCGCGTGGTGCACGGCGGCGAGCAGTTCACTGCCGCCTGCCGCATCGACCCGCACAGCCTGCAGGCGATCCGCGCCACCGCGCCGCTGGCACCGCTGCACAACCCGGCCAACCTGCTGGGGATCGAGGCGGCGCTCAAGCTGTTCCCCAACCTCACCCAGGTGGCGGTGTTCGACACCGCCTTCCACCAGAGCCTGCCCGAGCACGCCTACCGCTACGCCGTGCCGGAGGCGCTGTACCGCGATCATGGCGTGCGCCGCTACGGCTTCCACGGCACCAGCCACCGCTATGTCAGCCGTCGCGCGGCGGAGATGGCCGGCCTGTCCCACGGCGACAGCAGCTGGCTGTCCGCCCACCTGGGCAACGGCTGCTCGACCTGCGCCATCGTCGACGGCCAGAGCCGCGACACCAGCATGGGACTGACCCCGCTGGAGGGCCTGGTGATGGGCACCCGCAGCGGCGACATCGACCCCAACCTGCACGGCCACCTGGCCCGCACCCTGGGCTGGAGCCTGGAGAAGATCGACGCCATGCTGAACAAGGACAGCGGCCTGCTCGGCCTGTCCGGCCTGTCCAACGACATGCGCGCGCTGGAGCAGGCGCGCGACCAGGGTCACCCGGGTGCGGCCCTGGCCATCGAGGTGTTCTGTTACCGCCTGGCCAAGTCCCTCGCATCCATGAGTTGCGCCCTGCCGCAGCTGGACGGCCTGATCTTCACCGGCGGCATCGGCGAGAACTCACCGTTGATCCGCAGCAAGACGGTGGCCCACCTGAAGCTGTTCAATCTGGCCCTCGACAAGGAGGCCAACGCCCGCTGCATCCGCGGCGTCGGTGGCGCCATCCAGGCCCACGGCCACCCGCGGGTGCTGGTGGTGCCGACCAACGAGGAACGGCAGATCGCCCTCGACACCCTGGCCCTGCTGACCGCCTGACCGCCCAAGGAACGCCCATGCACACCTTCTTCATCGCCCCCACCGGCTTCGGCGTCGGTCTCACCTCCATCAGCCTCGGCCTGGTCCGCGCCCTGCAGCGCGCCGGGCTGAAGGTCGGCTTCTTCAAGCCGATCGCCCAGCCGCATCCCGGTGACTCCGGCCCGGAGCGCTCCAGCGAGCTGATCGCCCGCACCCACGGCCTGCTGCCGCCCCGCTCGCTGCCACTGGCCCAGGTCGAACGGATGCTCGGCGACGGCCATCTGGACGAGCTGCTCGAGGAGATCGTCAGCCTGCACCAGCAGGCCGCCGAGGGCATGGACGTGCTGATCGTCGAGGGCATGGTGCCGACCCGTCACGCCAGCTACGCGGCGCGGGTCAACGTGCACCTGGCCAAGAGCCTGGATGCCGAGATCATCCTGGTCTCTGCTCCCGAGGGCGACGAGCCGGAGAAGATCACCGAGCTGTCCGACCGCATCGAGATCCAGGCCCAGCTGTTCGGTGGGCCGAAGGACCCGAAGATGATCGGCGTGATCCTCAACAAGGTGCGCCACCCGAAGGGTGTCGAGGCCTTCACCGACGAGCTTGGCCGACTCTCTCCGCTGCTGCGCAGCGGCGACTTCCGCGTGCTCGGCTGCATTCCCTGGCAGGACGAGCTGAACGCCCCGCGCACCCGTGACGTGGCCGATCTGCTCGGCGCCCAGGTGCTCAACGCCGGCGACTACGAACAGCGGCGGGTGAACAAGATCGTGCTCTGCGCCCGCGCCGTGCCGAACACCGTTCACCTGCTCAAGCCCGGCGTGCTGGTGGTCACCCCGGGCGACCGCGACGACATCATCCTCGCTGCCAGCCTGGCCGCGATGAACGGCGTGCCCCTGGCCGGCCTGCTGCTGTGCAGCGACTTCCCGCCGGATGCGCGCATCATGGAGCTGTGTCAGGCCGCGCTGCAGGGCGGACTGCCGGTGCTGACGGTGAGCACCGGCTCCTACGACACGGCGACCAACCTCAACCGCATGAACAAGGAGATCCCGATCGACGACCGCGAGCGCGCCGAGAAGGTCACCGAGTTCGTCGCCGGCCATATCGATCTGGACTGGCTGAAACAGCGCTGCGGCACTCCGCGCGAGCTGCGCCTGTCGCCGCCGGCGTTCCGCTACCAGCTGGTGCGCCGCGCCCAGGCGGCGAACAAGCGCATCGTCCTGCCGGAGGGCAGCGAGCCGCGCACCGTGCAGGCCGCGGCCATCTGCCAGGCCCGCGGCATCGCCCGCTGCGTGCTGCTGGCCAAGCCGGAAGAGGTCCACGCCGTGGCCAAGGCCCAGGGCATCGAGCTGCCGGAAGGGCTGGAAATTCTCGACCCGGAGGCGATCCGCGAGCACTACGTCGAGCCGATGGTCGAGCTGCGCAAGGGCAAGGGGCTCAACGCGCCCATGGCCCTGGCCCAGCTGGAGGACAGCGTGGTGCTGGGCACCATGATGCTGGCGCTGGATCAGGTCGACGGCCTGGTTTCGGGCGCCATCCACACCACCGCCAATACCATTCGCCCCGCCCTGCAGCTGATCAAGACGGCGCCGGGCTACAACCTGGTGTCCTCGGTGTTCTTCATGCTCCTGCCGGACCAGGTGCTGGTTTACGGCGACTGCGCGGTGAACCCCGACCCCAACGCCACCGAGCTGGCCGAGATCGCCCTGCAGAGCGCCGCCTCCGCCGAGTCCTTCGGCGTGCCGGCGCGAGTGGCGATGATCAGCTACTCCACCGGCGATTCCGGCAGCGGCGCCGAGGTGGAGAAAGTGCGCGAGGCCACGCGCCTGGCGCGCGAGGCGAACCCGGCGCTGCTGATCGACGGTCCGCTGCAGTACGACGCCGCGGCCATTGCCAGCGTCGGCCGGCAGAAGGCCCCGAACAGCCCGGTGGCGGGACGCGCCACGGTGTTCGTGTTCCCCGACCTGAACACCGGCAACACCACCTACAAGGCGGTGCAGCGCAGCGCCGACTGCGTCAGCGTCGGGCCCATGCTGCAGGGCCTGCGCAAGCCGGTGAACGACCTGTCGCGCGGCGCCCTGGTGGACGACATTGTCTTCACCATCGCCCTCACCGCGATTCAGGCGGCGGCGAAGCACTGACGGCACATTTGCGTCATGGATGCGCATGCTATCCGGCGTTTACGTAGCGACAGGGCGCACGGCGCACCCTACGGCTCCGGCATCCGAGCGCTGAACCCGGCGCCTGGCAGGGTGCGCTGTGCGCACAAAGCGGTGCCACACTGGCCACGAGTACCAGGGATGCTTCGCGCGACGCGTCATCACAGCGTCTCCGGCCTTGCGCTAAAATCCGCGCGCCCGGCGCACGGACCGGCGGAATGACCTGGCGGTCCACCCTGGTACTTGCCGTTCAGTGTACAAGCGTTAACCTAAGCGCCGGACCGACTTGCCGCAGGAAGTGCTGCAGGTATCTCGACCGTACGGGGCTCACCCAGAAAGCCCCCTGACCAGGAGCCTCTCGAGCCCATGCTGCATTTTCTGCCCGCCCCCTTGCGCGGCCTCATCAGCGCCCTGCTGCTGGCCCTAAACACCCTGATCTGCTGCTGGCCGCTGTTCGCCGTGGCGCTGCTCAAGCTGCTGCTGCCTTTCCCCCCGGCTCAGCGCCTGCTCCGCAAGGTGATGCACGGCATCGCCGAGTTCTGGATCGGCTTCAACAAGTTCTGGATGCGCCTGGTCCGCGACACCCGCTGGGACGTGGAAGGCCTGCAGGGCCTGGACATGCGCCACTCCTACCTGGTCACCAGCAACCACCAGAGCTGGGTGGACATCCTGGTGCTGCAGTACCTGCTCAACCAGCGCATGCCGCTGCTCAAGTTCTTCCTCAAGCAGGAGCTGATCTGGGTCCCGGTGATCGGCCTGTGCTGGTGGGCCCTCGAATTCCCCTTCATGAAGCGCTACACCAAGGAGTACCTGGCCAAGCACCCGGAGAAGCGCGGCCAGGACCTGGCCACCACCCGCCGCGCCTGCGCACGCTACAAGGGCAACCCGGTGTCGGTGTTCAACTTCCTCGAAGGCACGCGCCTGACGCCACAGAAGCACGCCCAGCAGAACTCGCCTTTCAAGTACCTGCTCAAGCCCAAGGCCGGCGGCATCGCCTTCGTGCTGGACGCCATGGGCGAGCAGCTGGACGCCATCGTCAACGTCACCATCCACTACCCGAACGGCAATCCCGGCTTCTGGGACCTGCTGAGCGGCAACCTCGACGAGGTGGTAGTGCGCTTCGACAAGCTGGCCGTGCCCGGCGAATTCATCGGCCGCAACTACGACCAGGACGAGGAGTACCGCCTGCGCTTCCAGCAATGGGTCAATGCGCTGTGGGAGGCCAAGGACGCGCAGCTGGAGCGGCTGCACCAGCAGTTCCCAGGCCGTGGCTGAACGACCGGGCGCGCTCCTCGTCGCGCCTCGTTCCGCGTTCGACTGAACGGGATCAGCCAATCACCTGCGGCGGCTCGTCGGGCTGCCAGGTGCTCCAGTCCAGGCGCGCCGGAAAGGCCGCGGCCCGCGCCACTGGCAGCCCCGGCGCCACCAGGAAGCCCTGCATGGCCGTGCAGCGATGGGCGATCAGCCAGTCGCGCTGCTCCAGGGTTTCCACCCCTTCGGCGATGACCTCCAGGCCCAGATGGTGGCCGAGATCGATGATGGTGCTGACGATCGCCGCGTCCTTCGGCGAGTCGAGCATGTTGGCCACGAACAGGCGGTCGATCTTCAGGGTGTCCAGGTCGAAATGGCGCAGGTAGGCCAGCGAAGAATGGCCGGTGCCGAAATCGTCGATGGCGATGCGCACGCCCAGCGCGCGTAGCTGACGCAGTTGCTCGCGGGTGGCATCGAGGTCCTGCATCAGCGCCCCTTCCGTCACCTCCAGTTCCAGCTGCGACGGGTTCAGTCCGTGGCTCTCCAGTACCCGACGCAGCTCGTCGACCAGTTGCGGCATGCCGAACTGCACGGGGCTGACATTGAGGCTGAGCAGCAACTGGTCGCCGAACTGCGCCTGCCAGGCCCGGCACTGGCGCACGCCCTGATTGAAGATCCAGTCGCCCAGGCGATTGATCAGGCGCGTCTCTTCCAGCAGCGGAATGAACACGCCCGGCGTGATGGTGCCCGCCACCCGGTGCTCCCAGCGCAGCAGCGCCTCGAAACCGCGCAGGCGGCCGCTGGCCAGGTCGATCTGCGGCTGGTACACCAGCACGAAGTCGTCCTGCTCGATGGCGTTGCGCAGGCTCTCCTCGAGCATCAGCCGCGACCGCGCGCGGCCGTTCATCTCCGGCGAGAAGAAGCGGTACTGCTGGCGGCCGGCGCGCTTGGCCTCGTACATGGCCATGTCGGCGGAGCGCAGCAGGCGGTCGACCGTGTTGCCGCACTCGGGATAAACCGAGATGCCGATGCTCGCGCCCAGGGTGAAGTCGATGCCGTCGACCTTGTGCCGCACCGAGATGGTCTCGATCAGCTTCTCCGCCACCCGCGCCGCATCTTCGGGGTGGTCGAGGGTGTCCAGCAGCGCGGTGAATTCGTCGCCGCCCATGCGCGCGACGATGTCGTAAGGCCGCAGGCAGTGCTTGAGCTGCTCGCCGACCTTGCGCAGGATCTCGTCGCCGGCGTCGTGGCCGAGCGAATCGTTGATGCGCTTGAAACCGTCCAGGTCCAGGTAGAGCACGGCCATGCGCTTGCCGCTGCGGTCGATCCGCGACAGCGCGGTCTCCAGCGCCTGATGGAAACCGCGCCGGTTGTATAGGCCGGTCAGCGCGTCGGTGACCGCCTGGGATTCCAACTGGGCGTGCAGGGTGCGCACCACCGACATGTCCAGGGCTATCAGCACCATGGAGTTCTGGTACTGCGGCAACGGCGAGCAGGACAGCGCGGCCGGCAGATAGCCGCCGTCGCGGGTGGTGAGCACCGCGTCGTGCGCGCGGTAGGTCCGGCCGTCCCGCCAGTGCCGGTAGAACTCGCTGTCCTTCCAGTCGCTCGGCGCTTGCGGCGTGTGCAGGTGGGACAACAGCGCGCTGCCCTGCAGCTCCGTCACCGTGCAGCGGAGCATCTGCGCCATGGCCGGGTTGGCGAAGCGGATGATGCCGTCGCGGTCGATCACCAGGATGCCCTCGGAGGCGTTGTCCAGCACCGAGGCGTTGAAGGCGCGTTCGCGATCCAGCTGCTGGGTCAGCAGCTCCAGCTCGTGGCGGTGGCGCTCCTGCTCCAGCAACGCGCTGATCTTGTGCTTGAGCACACGCGAATCGAAGGGCTTGAGGATGAAGTCCACCGCGCCGATGGCATAGCCGCGCAGTACCGACTCCTCGGTGTGGGCAATGGCGGAGAGGAAGATGATGGGGGTGTAGCGGGTGCGCGAGCTGCCGCGCATCAGGCGGGCCACCTCGAAGCCGTCCATCCGCGGCATCTGCACGTCGAGCAGGACCAGGCCGACCGCCTCCTCCATCATGCAGCGCAGCGCCGCCTCCCCCGAATCGACGGTGCGCACGTTCCACTGGCCGTCGCCGAGCAGTGCCTCCATGGCCACCCGATTCTCCTCGCGGTCGTCCACCACCAGCAGTATCTGCTCGTCCGTCGCGGCCTCCTGCAATTGCGCCATCGGGCCCTCCTCTCCTCGCATCTGGTTCACCTCTGTACCCGGCGCTGCGCGTCGGGTTCCGCCAGCCAGCGATGCAGCATCTCCAGCAGGTCCTGGCGCGCCACGGGCTTGGCCAGGTAATCGTCGCAACCGGCGGTGATGCACTTCTCCCGGTCGCCCTTCATCGCGTGGGCGGTCAAGGCGATGACCGGCACGGTGCAGTCGCGCTCGCCCTTGAGGATGCGGGTGGCGGTGTAGCCATCCATGTTGGGCATGGCCATGTCCATCAGCACCAGGTCGCAGGGCTCGCGGCCGAACACCTGCAGCGCCTCCTCGCCATCCTTGGCGGTGATGACCGTCAGGCCGATTTCTTCCAGCAGCGCGGTCATCGCGTAGATGTTGCGGATATCGTCATCGACCAGCAGAACACGCCTGCCGTTCAGCTCGGAGTTGTCGGGCTGTGGCTCGAGCACATCGGCGAGGAACCCCTTGAGCGCGTTCGCCAGCGCGCCGACGTCCTCGCCGCTCTTGCGCGCCACCACCGCCGAGTAGCGGCGCAGGCGCTGCAGGTCGTGGCGGGTGACGTCGAGGCCGGTGTTGATCACCACCTGGCTGTCATGCAGCGGGCGCTGGCGATGCAGCGCCTCCAGCAGCAGGAAGCCGTCCTGCTCGGGCAGGTCCAGATCGATCACCAGGGCGTCGAAGGCCCTGGCCGCGTAGGCCTCGCGCGCCGCCTCGGCGCTGCCCACGGCGGTGACCACGAAACCCATCTGGCTCAGCTGCTCGCGGTAGTGCTCGCGCTCCACCTCCACGTCCTCCACCAGCAGCAGGCTGCGATTCGGCAGACCGCCGGCGGCGATGCCCTGGAACACCGCCTCCATATCGTCGCGACCGACCGGCTTGACTAGGTAGCGGGCGCCGTCGCTTCGCCAGTCCTGCGGTTGCGGCACGCAGGAGACGATGTGCACCGGCACCTCGCGGTACTGCACCAGGCCACGCAGGCGACGGTAGATCTGCCAGCCGCTGATGTCCGGCAGGAGGATGTCGAGTATCACCGCGACGAAGCGCTCCTCCTGCAGCAGGGCAATGGCCTGGCGGCCGGTGCGGCAGTGCACGCTGGAGAAGCCGTGGGCGTGCGCCTGTTCGGCGATCACCGCGGCGAAGTTGGGGTCATCCTCAACGATCAGCACCGCAGGGCCGCTGCCCACCCGCTGGGGAGGCGCATCGGGCTCCTCGTCGTGGGCCTGGGTGCTCAGCGCCACCACCGGCAGGCGCACGATGAAACGCGAGCCCTCCCCCGGCTTGCTCTGCAGGCTGATCCGGCCGCCCAGCACCTCGACCAGCTGACGGGTGATGGCCAGCCCCAGGCCGGTGCCGCCGAAGCGCCGGCTGGTGGAGCCGTCGATCTGCTGGAAGGCCTGGAAGATGCGTTCGTGCTGCGCCGGGTCGATGCCGATGCCGCTGTCGCGGACGACGAACTGCAGCGTCTCGCGCTCGTCGTCGAGCGACAGTGGCGAGCGACCGATGGACAGCTCCACCTCGCCGTGCTCGGTGAACTTGAGGGCGTTGGACAGCAGGTTGCGCAGGATCTGCTGCAGGCGTCCGCGGTCGCTGTGGATCATCCGCGGCACGCCCGGCTCGAGGTGGGCGATCAGGCGCAGGCCCTTGATCTCGGCCATCGGCCGCAGGCTGGAATCCAGCTCCACCAGCAGGTCATGGATGTTCAGCGGCTCCAGCTTGAGCTGCACGCGGCCGGCCTCGATCTTGGCCAGGTCGAGCACGTCGTTGATCAGGCGCAACAGGTCGTTGCCGGCCTTGTAGACGATGTCCGCGTGCTTGACCTGCTTCTCGCTGAGGTTGCCGGCCACGTTGTGCCGCAGCTGCTCGCTGAGGATGAGGATGCTGTTGAGCGGCGTGCGCAGCTCGTGGGACATGTTGGCCAGGAATTCGGACTTGTAGCGGTTGGCCAGCGCCAGTTGCTCGGCCTGCTCACGCAGGCGCTGCTCGGCGTCCTTGCGCTCGCTGATGTCGATGATCACCGCCTGCACCAGTAGTTCATCGCCGGCACGGATGGGCGCCAGGCCGACCTCCAGAGGTATCAGGCGGCCATCCCGGTGCTGGCCGAACAGCTCGCGGTTGCCGCCCATGCGGCGTTGCTCGGGCGCACGGTGAAAGGCCTGGCGCATGGCGACATGGCCCTGGCGCAGGGGCTCGGGCAGCAGGCGCTCGACCGGTTGGCCGAGCAGCTCGGCCCGCTCGTAGCCGAACAGCAGCTCGACCTGGCGGTTGACCATGGCGACATTACCCGCCTGGTCGACCAGCACGATGGCGTTGGGCGAGGCCTCCACCACCAGGCGAAAGCGTACCTCGCTCTCGTGCAGGCGCCGACGCTGCACCTCGCTCTGGTTCAACGCGCGCTCGCGCAGGAACAGGAAGCCACCGACCAGCAGCGCCAGAAGCGCGGCCGCGAGCAGGCCGAAGATCAGGCCGACCGGCTGGCCGACGTCACTGAGAGCTGCCTCGTACGCCGAGGTGCTGGCAACTCCGAGTTGCCAGTCGCGGCCGTAGATGCTCAGCGTGCGCTGGGCCTGGAAGCGCGGCGTTGGAGTAAACAGGTCGTCCCTGCTCAGCAGCGGATGGTCGGTGTCACCCAGGTCGATCAGCGTCACCTCGAACTGCGCGGCGCTGCTGCCGAGGATGCCTTGCATCAGGTCATCCAGGCGGAAGGTTCCGGCGACCATGCCCAGTAGCGCGGCGCGACGTCCCTCGACCGTGCTCATCGGTGCGTTCTGGCGGAACACCGGCAGGTACAGCAGCATGCCGGTCTGCACATCTTTCTCGGTTTCCTGGCGCAGGCGCAGGGGGCCGGTAAGCGCTGCCTCGCCGCTGTCGCGGGCACGCTCGATGGTGGCGCGCCGGGTCGCTTCGCTATACATGTCGAAGCCAACTACGCGACGGTTGCGCCAGTTCAGCGGGTTGATGAAGTCTGCGACCAGATGGGCTTCGCGCTCGCCGGGCGGATAGACCTGAAAGTCCCCGCGCCCGTCCGCCCGCACCGCCTCGACGAAGGCCGCCAGCTCACCCCGGCGCAGGTAGCGGCTCCAGGACAGCGCCTGGATGCCCGGATACTGCTCCTGCAGCTGCAGCTGGTCGGTGGCGCGCTGCCATTCCAGATCGGAAACGCTGTCGCTGCCGGCCATCAGCCCCGCCATGCTGCGCAGCACCATTTCGTAGGCGCGCATGCGCTCGCGCACGCCAAGCTCGACGCCGTCGACGGCCAGGTTGAAGCGCTGTTCCTGGGCCTGCCGGCTGGTCTTCTCCAAGGTGTGCCATTGCCAGAACACCAGCGAGCCGAGGCCGCACAACAGCAGCAAGCTCACCAGCAGGGGAATCCAGGGTTTGCGGGTGGGAAGCGTGGGAGCGAGATCGTCCATGGGGTCTCCTGATCCTGCGCCGACGTGCCTGCTCACCGAGACACGACCGCCCGCGCGCCTGGGCGCGGTCTATGTTGGGAGTGTAGTCAGGATTCTCGTCGGCGCCGCGCCCCAAAAATGCGAGAGGCCCCTCGCGGGGCCTCTGCATGATGCGGCTGTCAGTACTGTGCGCCCGGCAATGGACGCAAGGTGACCTCAACCCGCCGGTTCTGCGCACGCCCATCGGCCGTAGCATTGCTGGCGACCGGCTGGTCCGGGCCGGCGCCGCGGGTGCTCATGCGCGAGGCGTCGACACCCTGGGCCGAGAGGTAGTTGGCAACGCTCTGCGCGCGGCGCTGCGACAGGTTCATGTTGTGCGCATGGCTGCCGGTGCTGTCGGTATGGCCGACGATCTCGATGCTGTTCTGGTTGTACTGGCGGAACGAGCTGGCCAGGTTGTTCAGCGGTGTATAGAAGCTGCTGGCGATCTCCGCAGAGTCGGTGGCGAAGGTGATGTTGCCGGGCATGATCAGCTGGATGGTGTCGCCCTGACGCTGCACCTCCACGCCCGTGCCCTGCATGCTGCGGCGCAGCTCCTCTTCCTGCTTGTCGGCGTAGTAGCCATAGCCCGCGCCGGCGGCACCGGCCACCGCGGCTCCGATCAGCGCGCCCTTGCCACGGTTGTCGTGGTCGATCGCCGCACCGGCCACTGCGCCTGCCAGCGCGCCGAGGCCGCCGTACTTGGTGGTCTTGCTCATGCCGCCGGATTGCTGCGGCGCGTCATAGGGATTCTGCGAGGCACAGCCCGCCGTCAGCGCCAGCAGAACGGCAGCGAGGGTCAGGCGTGAGGGGATAGACATGACGGATACTCCAGAAGCGGAAAGACAGTCGGACGGACCGACAGCCGTTAGAGCGCAACGGCTGTGCAAGATTCCCGCTCAGGCGCGAATGAACGGATTTTCGCGCATCTCGTCGCCCAGACGGGTATCCGGCCCGTGACCGGTGACCACTGTGGCGTCTTCGTCGAGGGTGTAGAGGCGGCGAATCGAGCGCTCGATGGTGGCGTAGTCGCCGCCCCACAGATCGGTACGACCGATGCCACGGCGGAACAGGGTGTCGCCGGCGATCAGCAGCTTGGCCTCGGGAAACCAGAAACTGGTGGAGCCCGGCGTATGTCCCGGCGTGTGCAGCGCCACGCCGCAGCCGCAGGCCAGCGCCTCGTCGTCGGCCAGCCACTGGTCGGGCGCCGGCACTGGGGTGTAGGGCACGCCGAACATCTGGCATTGCATCTCCAGGTTGTCCCAGAGGAACTGATCGTCCTTGTGCAGGTGCAGCGTCGCGCCGGTCTTCTCCTTCATCTGCCCGGAGGCGAGGAAGTGATCAAGGTGCGCATGGGTGTGGATGATGCTGACCACCTTGAGGCCATGCTTATCCAGCCGCGCCATGATCAGCTCGGGATCGCCGCCCGGGTCGACCACGATGGCCTTCTTGCTCACGGGATCGCCGATGATGGTGCAGTTGCACTGTAAAGGCCCTACCGGGAAGGTCTCGCGGATCAGGCTGGGTTGCGGGCTATCGGTCATCGAAAATCTCCTCGGGCGTCACGGGCCGCGCACGATAATCGGTGGGCGCCTTGCCCGTCCATTTGCGGAATGCGCGGCGGAAGTTGGACGGGTCGCTGAAGCCCAGCAGCAGGGCGATCTCGAACAGCGGCAGGTGGGTGGTTTCCAGGTACTGCAGGGCCAGGCGCTTGCGCACCTCGTCGAGCACCTGCTGGTAGCTGGTGCCGGCCGCCGCCAGGTGACGACGCAGGCTGCGGCCGCTGGTGTGCAGGGCGCTGGCCGCGCTGTCCAGATTGGGGAAGTCGCCGGGCCGAGCCAGCAGCAGGCGGCGCAGGCGGCTGAGCAGCCCCTCCTGCACATCCAGGCTGGCCAGCAGCGCTTCGCACTGCCGCTCGCACATCTGCATCGTGGCCGGGTTGGCCAGGGCCATGGGGCGATCCAGGTAACGGCGCGGCAGGCGGAACCAGTGCCAGGGCTGCTCGAAGAGCGCATCGACGCCGAAGGCCTCGCGGTAGCGCGAAGCATGCTCCGGCCGCCTGTGAGCGAAGCCGATTTCCACACCTTGGGGCGCCTCGCCCAGCAGGAACTCGGCGATGGCGAACAGGCTGCCGAACAACCCCTCGGCGGCGAAACGGCCGAAGCCACCCAGCGGGATCGATTCGCTGGCGCGCAGCTCGAGCGAATCGGGATTGTCCACCAGCTCCAGCTCGAAGGTCAGCCCCAGCACCCGGTAGTACTTCAGCGCAAAGTGCACGGCCTTGCCCAGATTGGCGCTGGACAGCAACGCGTAACCGAGAATGCCGTGGGCCGAGGCGTTGAGGCGCAGCCCCAGCAGCAGCCCCAGCGCCGGCTCATCGCACAATAGCAACGCGGAACCGGCGAGCCGGTGGAAATCGGTGAAGGACAGCCGGCCGGTCGGGCTCTGCAACAGCTTCGCGTTGAAGCCGGCGCTGCCCAGCAGCTGCTCGCGCCCGACGCCATATTCGCCGGCCAGCTCCAGCAGCGCCTCGGCGTAGGTGACCGGGACCAGCTCGGAACTCAGGGTCAGGGGTTTGCTCATCTGCTCGAACCGGAGGGGCTGTGGCCGGATATGACCCGAAACATGGCTGAAGATAACCTTGTCCACGCAAAGCCCACAACCCATAGTCCGGCCCATGGATAACAACAAGATGGGAGGCCGCATGCACTGCTCGACCCCGCACCAACTGACCATCAAGCCGCGCCAGCCGGAATTCGCCCTGCCCTCGCCGTGGCGCCGTCACTGGCATGGCGGCGACGCCTTCAAGAGTCATTTCTTCGATGCCATGTCGCTGCTGTTCCCGGACGGCGAGCGCTTCTTCATCGACTCGGTGCGCGCTTACCGCGACCAGGTCACCGACCCGCAGCAGCAGGCGCAGATCCGCGGTTTCATCGGCCAGGAGGCGCACCACAGTCGCGAGCACCAGCACTACAGCGATGCCCTGCGCGAGACGGGTTACGACCTGGACTACCTGGAACGTCGACTGAAGAAGCGCCTGGCTTTCGTGCGCAAGCACCTGCCGCCCAAGGCGCACCTGGCGGCGACCACGGCGGTGGAGCACCTGACCGCGATCATGGCCGATGCCATCCTGCAGAACCCGGAGTGGCTGGAGGGCGCCGACCCGGACATGGCACGCCTGTGGCGCTGGCACGCGCTGGAGGAGAGCGAGCACAAGGCGGTGGCCTTCGACCTCTATCAGCAGGTCTGCGGCAAGGTGTGGATCCGTCGTCGCGCCATGCTGCAGAGCACCTTCTTCTTCACCCTGGACACCTTCAAGGGCCTGGTGCACATGCTGCGCCGCGACGGTCTGCTGTGGAACTGGCGCGTGTGGCGCGACGGCCTGGCCTGGCTGTGGGGCAGCCGCGGCATTCTGCGCCCGCTGGTACGGGCCTACTTCGACTTCTATCGCGCCGATTTCCATCCCTGGCAGCACGACAACCTGCAAGTGATCCTCGAACGCCGCCGCGAGTTCGATCCGGTCGAAGTCAGCTGATCAGCCCCAGGCCCTTGGCTCGCGCCACGGCCTGGGTGCGGCGCTCGACGCCGAGCTTGCTGTTGATGTGGCGTGCGTGGGTCTTGACCGTGTGCAGGGAGATGAACAGCCGCTCGCTGATCTCCTGATTTGAACAGCCGAGGGCGATCAGCCGCAGCACCGCCAGTTCGCGGGTGCTCAGCGCCTCGGCCGCAGCGACGGGCGTTGATTCGGTTTCGATCTCGCACGGCAGGCAACGGCGCAGCGCCTCGCCCAGAGGCGTGTCCGGCGCCGTCTGCAACTGCACCCGCAGCCAGTCGGGCTGGTGCGCGAGCAGTTCGTGAAACGGCAGCAAGGCGCCGCCCCCCGCAGCCTCCAGCCCGGCCAGCAACTGTTGCTGCGCCTCTCGCTCGCGCCCCGACACATAGAGCAGCAGGGCAAGCTGGACCTGGGCGAACGCACCCAGCAACTGTCCACCCTGCACCTGGGCCCGCTGGACCAGCGCACGCAGGCGCCGCTCGGCGGCCTCCGGCTGTCCCAGGCGACGCTCCAGGGCGGCGCGCTGCATTTCGATGTGCAGTGGAAGCTGCGGATGGAATTCCGGCGCCGCGGCCGATTGCTCACCGCCGTAGGTTTCGGCCAGGCGCAACAACCAGGCATTGGCCAGATCGATCTGCCCCTGGCCGAGCCACAGCTCGCACTTGGTCACGGTGATCATCGCCAGGTAATACACCGGCGGCACGTCCCAAACATGCATCAGCCGCTCGGCCTCGGCCAGCAGTGCAAAGGCCTCGTTGAGCCGGCCCAACCGCCCCTCCTGGCTGGCGAGGATGCAATAGCCCACCAGCAGGCTGATGTCCCGGCAGGCACGCGCTTCGGCGATGCCGGCCCGAAGCCGCGCACTCGCTTCTTCGGGACGCAGGCGCAAGGCCAGCAACACGCCTTCGTACAGGGTCAGCCGCGCGCGCACGGCGTAGACGCGCTGGTTGGACAGGCCGCGCAGGCGCTCCAGGCCGGCCCGGACCTCCTCCAGTGCCCGCACGATCTCGCCACGGGCCAGCAGCACGCGGCCGCGGTCGTAGTGACAGAAGGCTTCGAACAGCGGATTGCCGTGGCGCTGGGCCAGCTCCAGAGCCTCGCGGTTGAGACCGCGGGCGCGCCACAGGTCGCCGCGCACCACCGCCAGGTTGGCCAGGGTCGACAGGCACAACAGGCGCGACCCGTAGTGCTGGCTCGGCATGCCGGCCAGGGCCTGCGCGCAATAGAGTTCGGCGTGGTGGCTGTCGCCACGACCACGGGCGATGACACCGCTGATCGCCAGCCACTGGGCGAGCAGCGACTGCTGCTCGGAGGCACAGGGCGCCGGCAAGAAACGCACCAGATGGTTGGCCAGGTCCTCCGCCGCATCGAGCTGGCAGGCCAGGGCGAGCGCCCAGCTGTACAGCAGGATCAGCCGTGGCGTGCTGGTCAGCAGGCTGTCCGGCAGGTCCATCTTCCAGCGCAGCAGCATGGCGACGTTCTGCTCGGCCAGCAGGTGCTCCTCGGAGAAATTCTGTACCAGACTGGCCGCCACATCCGGCTGGCCGGCACGCAGGGCCTGCTCGACCGCTTCGTCCAGCAGGCCCTGCCCGCTGAACCAGCGGCAGGCGCGCAGGTGCAGGCGCGCCAGGGGTTGGGTCAGCTGGTTGCCGGGGGTGGTCCGCAGCAGGTCGGAGAACAGATGGTGATAGCGGAACCAGCGCCCCTGCTCGTCGAGCGGAACCAGGAAGACCTGATGCGCCTGCAGATGCTGGAGGATGGCGGCGCTGTCGTGGCTGTCGCGTACGGCGTCGCAGAGTTCGGCACAGAAGCGCTCGAGGCAGGCGGTGTCGCAGAGAAACGCTTGGACTTCTGCCGGCTGCCGCTCGATGACTTCTTCCAGCAGGTAGTCACGGATCATGCCCTGGGCGCCGTGCGGGCCGCGCTCGTCCTCGCCGGCGGTGAGCAGCCACAGGCGCAGGCCGGCGACCCAGCCCTCGCTGCGCTGCAACAGGTTGTCCAGCGCCTCGCCGGGCAGCTCGGCGCCCTGCGCCGAGATCAGCTCGCGGGTCTCCTCCAGGGTCAGGCGCAGATCCTGCTCCTGTAGTTCCAGCAGCTGGCGTGACAGGCGCAGGCGCGCCAGGTGCCAGTCGGGGCGCTGGCGACTGGTCACCAGCACCAGCATGCCGGCCGGCAGATGGTTGAGGAAGAACTGCAGGCAACGGTCGAGCACTGCGCCCTGGGCCAGGTGGTAGTCGTCCAGCACCAGCAGCAGCGGATTGTCGGGGTCGAGACGCTCGCCCAGTTCGTCGAGCAGGCCGTCCAGCCACTCCTCGAAGGCGAAGGGCTGGTGGCGCTGGCGCATCTTCAACAGGCCCAGCGCCTCATCGCCTATCCGCGGGAAGTGCTGCCGCAGCCCTTCCAGCAAGCGTTCGAGAAAGCGCCCGGGATCGCCATCGCGACGACTGAGGCCGAGCCACAGGCTGCGCCAGTCGACCGGCAACCGCTCGCAGAACTCCACGGCCAGCGAACTCTTGCCGAACCCGGCCGGCGCGCAGACCAGCAACAGGCGCCCGTCCATGCCCACCTCCAGCCGCTCGCACAGACGCGGCCGGCGCACGTGGCCGGCGGGTAGTGGAGGCCTGAAGAAACGCGCCTCCGCCGTGGACGGCAAAAGGCTGGACGCACCGGACGAGCGGGAGAGATCGGTCAAGGAATCGGTCTTGGCAGAGTGTGAACTGACCCGCAGCCTATCCCGTCGAGCCCCGCATTTGAAGTCCGCACACGACCACAAACAAAAAAGCCGGCACAAGGCCGGCTTCTTCGATGACGCGGAGGACTTAACGCACGCCGGCCTGACGCAGGGCAGCCGGGGTGAAGTCGGTGGTAGCGGCCTTGTAACCGAAGTCGTAGGCCTTCTTCTCCTCGTTCTTCATGCCAAGGGCCAGGTAACGACCGGAGATCACGTCGTAGAGGGTTTCCAGGGTGTACCACGGTACCTGCTTGTCGTAGTAGTACTGGGAGTGAGCCTCGGCGACGCGCCACAGGGAACCACGGCCATCGTAGTGATCGATGACGGCGGCTTGCCAGGTGTCCTCGTCGATGTACATGTCACGCTTGGCATAGATGTGACGCTCGCCGGCCTTCAGGGTCGCGGTCACGTGCCAGACGCGGTGCAGCTCGTAGCGAGCCAGATCCTGGTTGATGTGGCCAGCCTTGATGATCTCGTCGTACTTCAGCTTCGGCGAGTCGAGGTCGTAGGAGTTGTACGGAATGTAGATCTCCTTCTTGCCATTCAGCTTCCAGTCGTAGCGATCCGGAGCACCGTTGTACATGTCCAGGTTGTCGGAAGTACGCAGTCCATCGGCAGCGGTACCCGGGCCGTCGTAGGACACCTGCGGTGCACGGCGAACACGACGCTGGCCGGCGTTGTACAGCCATGCCAGACGCGGCTCCTTCACCTGGTTCAGGGTCTCGTGGACCAGCAGCACGTTACCGGCCAGACGCGCCGGAGCGGTTACACGCTGCTTGAAGTAGAACAGGATGTTGCTCGACTTGCTCGGATCGTAGTCGGTCAGGCTGGTCGGGAAGACGAACTCATCCTGGAAGTACACCAGGCTGAACGAGCCGTTGGCCTGAGGAGTAGCCTGGGTCACCAGACGGCTCACGCTGCCGCCGCGGTAGCGGGTGATCTGGTTCCAGACCACTTCCAGGCCGTTCTGCGGAATCGGGAACGGGTTGGCGGTCTTGAAGTTCTCCAGACCGTTGCCGCCCTCTACCAGCTTGGCATTGGTGGCGTTCTGCTTGGTGTCGTCCAGCACGTTCTGCGGCAGGTTCGCAGAGCGGTGCGTGGTGTACACCGGCATCTTGAAGGTTTCCGGATAGCGCTTGAACATCGCCAGCTGGCCGGGGGTCAGCTTGTCCTTGTACTGATCGACGTTCTGCGCGGTGATGGTGAACAGCGGCTTTTCGCTGGCGAACGGGTTCGACAGGAAGCCCTTGTCGTCCACGGTGCCTGCGTCCTTCGGCAGACCGCCGGTCCACTCGGGAATCGAGCCATCGGCGTTGCCGGCCTTCTCGGCGCCGACCGGGGTCAGCGTGGTGCCGAGCTTGGCAGCCTCATCGGCAGAAACGGCAGCCATTACGCTAGTGGCCAGCATCGACAGGGCCAGAACACCGGATTGCAGCATGTACTTTGTTGTTTTCATTTGCATGTGTATTCCTCAGAGATCCTGGTCTCGCTTAGAAGCTGGCGCCAAAGCTCAGTGCCACGAAGTCGCGGTCAACCGAGGTGTTGTAATCGCCACCGAAGAAATCGGTGTAGGACAGGTTCGCGGTGTAGGTGTTCTGGTACTCGGCCTCCAGACCAAGGCTTACGGCTTTGGAGTCCTCGGTGAACAGGTTGTTCGGACCGTAGCCGTCCACGTCATGCGACCAGGCAACGCTCGGGCGCAGGTTCACACCAGCGAACACGTCCGGGTAGTCCCAGATGGCGCGAGCGCGGTAGCCCCAAGAGGTCGACGTGACGAAACCGTCATCGTTGCAATGCTTGCTGACATTCTCTGCGGTGGGGCTGCCGAGGGTGCCGGCGTTCAGGGCGACACAGGTCGGCAGGCCGCTGAGGGTGCCAGGCAGTGCGCCAGGGCCATAAATCGGATCGCGCCCATAGCGAACTTCACTGCTGTTTTCCAGACCACCGACATGGACCACGCCGACTTCACCGACCAAGGTCAGACGCGATGCGCCCATGACCTGATCGAAGAAGTGGGTGAAGGTAGTCTGGAACTGGGTGATTTCCTTGCGGCGGTAGCCATGCAGATCGCTGTCGGCCTGACCGTCCAGCAGCGAGGCGTTGGCGTAGACCGGAATACCACCCACGCTGATCGGCGCCAAACCGGCGTAAAGGATATCGGTGGTGTTCAGCTGCACCGGCGCGTTCGGACGATAGCTCAGCTCGCCGGACCAGGCGGTCCCGGTGGGCAGGGTGGTCGAGAAGCTCACACCGTAGAGACGGATGTCCTCGGGATACTCGAGGAAGTAGCTGCCGTTACCCGCCATGCCAGCCGCGGCCAAGCGCGCCGCAGTCGAAGTACCGACCAGACCAGCCGCGCCAGTGGCAACGGTATTGATCGCGTCTACCGCAGCCTGGGAAGGACCGCCACCACTGAACACCGGAGTACGGCTGTGGTAGTTCATGAAGTAGGCGCCGAACTCGGTATCCAGCGGCTCGGAGAAATAGCGCAGAGCGAGGCCGAACTGGCCGCCGTCGCGAGCGTCACGGTCGCCGCCACGGCGAACCACGATGCCCTCGTTCCAGGGAGAGCTTTCGATACCGAAGCCGGCTGGAGCAAGGAACGAGTTGACGAGGGCGATGGACGCCGGATCGTTGCTCAACACAGCCAGATTCTGGTCGCAGCCGTCGGCGACGATGTCGGCCTGGGAGAAGAAGGTGCCGCAGTTGTCGACTACGGTCTGATCCCACTCGAGCTGGTAGAAGGCTTCGGCCGACAGGTTGTCGGTCAGGCTCTGGGACACATAGAACATGTTGACCGGAATCAGGCCTTCCTTGATTTCGGCACCAGGGCGACGAAACGCCGACACGTCTACTGGGTTGATCGAGTTGATGCTGTTCAGGATGAAGGTACTTTCACCCCAGCTCACCACCTGCTTGCCGAGACGGACGCTACCCGGCTGCTCCAGCATGGAGTAGTTGTGGTAAACGAAGGCGTCGAGAATTTCCGCACCGGAAGACTGGGCGCCTTCTTTGCGATTGTGGTCGTCGATGTCCTTAAATTCGCGGTGCTCATCCTTCAGTTCGAAGTCGTACCAGTACTTGCCACGAACGAACACACCGGTATCGCCGTACTTCAGCTCCAGATCGTGGATGCCCTTAAAGATCTTCGAGAAGGTCTCGCCCTTCTTGAAGTTCATGTGGCCATCGTCGGAGGTCTGGGACAGGCCATCGCCGCCATTATTGACCCCGATCAGATCCGGATCGGCGCTACGCACCGACCAGCTGGCACCAACGGACAGAGAGGAATCGAGCTGACCCTCGATCTCACCGATATTGAAGGTGACACCGAAAGCCGGGGCAGCGAGGGTTGAGGCAAGGCTGACTGCCAGAGGCAGTTTGGCCAGACGCCAGAACGGTTGGGTGATTGTCATCGACGCTACTCCATGTGTTTTTTGTTATGGATGCCGCGGACTATAGCTACCACCCCCCTAGGCTTGATCCCCCTAAAGTGTGATTTCCTGCCCCCGGCCTCTCTAGACCGGCCGGTCACGCGATGCGAGCCGGCCGGATTCTTCTCGCGACAGCAATTTACAAGCCAAGCGTTTGCTCGGACGAGTCGCCAAAAGCGCCCCGCCCCCGCCTTCAGGGCTCAGAGCGTAGACAGAAATGCACTGCCCGCCGCCTGCCACTGGGCGATGTCCAGACGAATTCGTTTCTTGTCCAGCTTACCCACACTGGTTTTGGGAATATCGGTAACAACCGCGATCTGACTGGGTATGGCCCACTTGTTGATGCAGCCTTGCTCGACATAGGGCTTGAGGTGTTCCTTGAGCACCTTGGCATCCAGGTTCTGCCCCTCACGCAGAACCAGCAGGGCAAAGGGTCGCTCTCCCCACTGCGGGTCGGGAATGCCGACCACCGCCACTTCGCGTACGGCCGGGTGGCGACTGATCAGGTCCTCCAGTTCCAGGGAAGACAGCCATTCGCCGCCGGTCTTGATCACGTCCTTGATGCGGTCGCGGATATCGATGTAGCCGAAGTCGTCCAGAGTGGCGACGTCGCCGGTGTGCAGCCAGCCGCGCTCCCACAACTCGGCGCTCTTCTGCGGCTCGTTGAAGTATCCCATGGTCAGCCAGGGCGCGCGCAGCACCAGCTCGCCCTGGGTCTCGCCGTCGGCTGGCAGCAGCTGGCCGTCCAGCCCCATCAACGCGGCCTCGACCAGCGGCACCGGCACGCCGGCCTTGATCCGGTAGGTGACACGCTCGTCCTCGCTGCCGGCCTTGAGCTCCTCGTTGATGTGCGCACAGGAGATCAGCGGACAGGTTTCGGACATCCCATAGGCGGCCGTGAGCTGGATGCCGCGCGCCTTCGACGCCTCGTACAGGGCGCGGTTGAGCGCGCTGCCACCAATGATCACCTTGAGGCCGCCGAAGTCGTAGCCCTGGGCCCCGGGCGCGTTGAGCATCATCTGCAGGATGGTCGGCACGCAGTGGGAGAAGGTCACCTTTTCCTCACGGATCAGTCGGCACAGCATGTCCGGCTCGTAGCGGCCCGGGTAGACCTGCTTGACCCCCATCATGGTGGCGACGTAGGGAATGCCCCACGCGTGAACGTGGAACATCGGGGTGATCGGCATGTACACGTCGTCGGTACCGAGCAGGCGCACGCTGTCCAGGCTGCCCAGCACGCTGGCCTCGGCCAAGGTGTGCAGCACCAGCTGGCGATGGGTGAAGTAGACGCCCTTAGGATTGCCGGTCGTACCGGTGGTGTAGAAGGTGGTGGCCACCGAATTCTCGTCGAAGTCCTCGAAGTCGTAGCGGGTGCTCGCCGCGGCCAGCAGGCTCTCGTACTCGCCCACCAGATCGGGCAGCCCGGCGGTCTTTTCCGGGCCGTCGGTGAGCAGGAGGGTCTTCTGCACCGTGGTCAGCTGGGCCTCGATGCTCTTGTAGAGCGGCACGAACTCGCTGTTGACCAGCACGAAGCGGTCCTCGGCGTGGTTCATGGTGTAGAGGATCTGGTCGGCGGACAGGCGGATATTGATGGTGTGCAGCACCGCACCGATCATCGGGATGGCGAACATGCATTCCAGGTACCGGTGGCTGTCCCAGTCCATCACCGCCACGGTGTCACCGGCCTTCACGCCCGCCTCGCTCAGCACGTTAGCCAGGCGCGCCACGCGCTCGTTGAAGGTGGCGTAGCTGTAGCGCATCTGGTCGCGGTAGACGATCTCGCGGGTCTTCTCGTAACGGCTGCCGGAGAGCAGCAGGCGCTTGATCAGCAGCGGAGCCTGGTTGGCGTTTTCGGTTGGCGGGATGACGCGGGTCTTCAGCATGGCGGTAACCTGTTCTTGGATTTTTTCTTCGCCGCCAATCTAGAGCCGCTCTGGCCCGGACTTAATCAACCCAAAGAATGATTTTCGCGTGACCCTTTGGCCACTTTTGGTCACGCAGTAGAATCGGCTCATACCTGCCGTTCCGGCTTCACTCTCCAGAGGTAACACCGATGTCCGATATCGTCATCGTCAGCGGCGCCCGCACCCCCATGGGCGGCTTCCAGGGCAGCCTGTCCAGCGTTCCGGCCGTGGAGCTGGGCGCCGCCGCCATCCGCGAGGCCGTGGTCCGTGCCGGCATCGCGCCGGCCGATGTGCAGGAAGTGATCATGGGCTGCGTGCTGCCCGCCGGTCTCAAGCAGGGCCCTGCGCGGCAGGCCTCGCTGAATGCCGGCCTGCCGTCCGCCACCGGCTGCACCACCATCAACAAGCTCTGTGGCTCGGGCATGAAGGCCGTGATGCAGGCATTCGACGCGCTCAAGGCCGGCAGCAACGAAGTGATGGTCGCCGGCGGCATGGAGAGCATGTCTAACGCGCCCTACATCATCGAGAAAGCCCGCACCGGCCTGCGCATGGGCCATGGCGAAATCAAGGACCACATGTTCTTTGACGGCCTGGAAGACGCCCGCACCGGCCGTCTGATGGGCTCCTTCGCCCAGGAAACCGCAGACAAGTACGGCATCACCCGCGAGGAGATGGACGCCTACGCCATCGAGTCGCTCAAGCGCGCCCAGGCCGCCATCCAGAGCGGCGAGCTGGCCAGCGAGATCGTTCCGGTCACCGTCACCAGCCGCAAGGGCGAGGTCGTGGTGAAGGATGACGAGCAGCCGCTGACCGCCAACCTGGACAAGATCCCCGGCCTCAAGCCGGCGTTCAAGAAGGACGGCACCATCACCGCCGCCAACGCCAGCTCGATCTCCGACGGCGCCAGCGCCCTGGTCCTGATGACGGCCGAGGAAGCCGCCAAACGCGGTCTCAAGCCGCTGGCCAGGATCGTCGCCCACGCCACCCAGAGCCAGGACCCGAGCGAGTTCACCCTCGCGCCGATCGGCGCCATGAGCAACCTGCTCAAGAAGACCGGCTGGAGCAAGGACGACGTCGACCTGTACGAGATCAACGAAGCCTTCGCCATGGTCACCATGCTGGCCATGCGTGAGCATGGCCTGGACCACGCCAAGGTCAACGTCTACGGCGGCGCCTGCGCCCAGGGCCATCCGGTCGGCTCCACCGGTTCGCGCCTGATCGTTACCCTGATCAACGCCCTGCGTAACAAGGGCGGCAAGCGCGGCGTGGCCTCGCTGTGCATCGGCGGCGGCGAAGCCACTGCCGTGGCCATCGAGCTGCTGTAACCGGCGCGCAAATGAAAAGCCCCGCCTAGGCGGGGCTTTTTCATGGACGACTGTTTATCGCAACTCGGTAAAGGCCAGCTTGATCCCCAGCCCCACCAGCACCGCCCCCATCAGCCGGTCGAACCAGTGGCCCATGCGCGCGAAACCGGCGCGCACCCGGCGCTGGCTGAACAGCAGCGCCACCAGGCAGAACCAGATCGCCGTGGCGAAGGCCAGGTACACCCCGTAACCGGCCTGCACCGCCAGCGGCGTGTGCGGATTGATCACTACGGTGAACAGCGAGAGGAAGAACAGCGTGGCCTTGGGGTTCAGGCCGTTGGTGACGAAACCGGTCATGAAGGCGCCGCGCGGCGAGCGCTCGACGCCGTCACCGGCCACCTCTAGGCTGCCCGGCGCCGCCGGCTTGGCACGCAGGGCCTTGATGCCGATGTAGAACAGGTAGGCCGCCGCCAGCCACTTCAGCGCATTGAACAGCATGATCGACTGCGACACGATCAGGCCGATCCCCAGCAGCGAATAGGCCACATGGACGAAGATGCCGGTGCCCACGCCCAGCGCCGTCCAGGTGCCGGCGCGGCGCCCATGGGCCACGCTCTCGCGCACGACGATGGCGAAGTCCGGCCCCGGGCTGGCTACGGCCAGCAGGTGGATCAGCGCCACGGTGAGAAATTCCGCCCAGTACATGCGACCTCCGGGGGGTGGGAATCGGGGAAACAGGCTGGCAACCTTACGCCTGTCCTCCGTATTCGCAACAGGTACAGCTGATGAGCAACAGCCCTCGCGCGGTCTTCCTCGACCACGCCTCCCTCGACCTCGGCGATCTCGACCTGGCCCCGCTGCGCCAGGTGTTCGGCGCACTCGTGCTGCATGACGCGTCAACCGCCGAACAGGCCGCCGAGCGGCTGCGCGGCGCTCAGGTGGCGATCAGCAACAAGGTGCGCCTGGACGCCGCCACTCTGGCCGCGTGCCCCGAGCTCAAGCTGATCCTGGTGGCCGCCACCGGCACCAACAACGTCGACCTGGCCGCCGCCCGCGAGCACGGCATCACCGTCGCCAACTGCCGCGGCTACGGCACCGCCTCGGTGGCCCAGCACACCCTGATGCTGCTGCTCGCCCTGGCCACCCGCCTGCCGGACTACCAGGCCGCGATCCGCGACGGCGCCTGGCAGCGCGCCAGCCAGTTCTGCCTGCTGGACTTCCCCATCGTCGAGCTGGAGGGCAAGACCCTCGGCCTGCTCGGCCATGGCGAGCTGGGCGGCGCCGTGGCGCGCCTGGCCGAAGCTCTGGGCATGCGCGTGCTGCTCGGCGCCCTGCCCGGCCGGCCGCCGCGCGCCGATCGCCTGCCGCTGGCCGAGCTGCTGCCGCAGGTGGACGCCCTGACCCTGCACTGCCCGCTGACCGAGCAGACCCGCAACCTGATCGGCGCCGCCGAGCTGGCGCTGATGAAGCCACACGCATTGCTAGTCAACACCGCGCGTGGCGGCCTGGTCGACGAACAGACCCTGGCCGACGCCCTGCGCGCCGGCCAGCTGGGCGGCGCCGCATTCGACGTGCTCAGCGAGGAACCACCGCGTAACGGCAACCCGCTGCTGGCGCCGGACATTCCGCGCCTGATCGTCACCCCGCACAACGCCTGGGGCAGCCGCGAGTCGCGCCAGCGCATGATCGGCCAGCTGGCCGAGAACGCCGCGGCCTTCTTCGCCGGCGCTCCCATCCGGGTGGTCAGCGGGTAAACTACGCGCCCTTTTCGCCCGGAGATCGCCATGGACCCACGAAGCGAGGTGCTGCTGCGCCAGGCCGAGCTGTTCCAGGGCGACCTGCTGCTCGCCGGCCTGCCCGCCGACGACCTGCTCGGCCAGCTGCCGCGCGCCCAGGGCTGGAGCTGGCATGCCGGCGAGCAGAACGCCCTGAAGGCGCGCTTCGCCGGCCGCAGCCGTTTCGGCACCCGCGCGCCCGATCACGCCTTCGACAGCGCGGTGCTGTTCCTGCCCAAGTCCCGCGAGCTCACCGACTACCTGCTGCAGGCCCTGGCCGCGCGCCTGGCCGGCCGCGAGCTGTACCTGGTCGGCGAGAAGCGCGGCGGCATCGAACGCGCCGCCAAGCAACTGGCCGTCTATGGCAAGCCGCGCAAGCTGGACAGCGCGCGCCACTGCCAGCTGTGGCAGGTGACGGTGGACAACGCACCCGCAGCTCCCGATCTACATGCGCTGGCCCAACGCTTCGAGCTGGATCTGGCAGACGGCCCGTTGCAAGTGCTCAGCCTGCCCGGCGTGTTCAGCCACGGTCGCCTGGATCGCGGCAGCGCCCTGCTGCTGGAGCAGCTGGACGGCCTGCCGCAAGGTCACCTGCTCGACTTCGGCTGTGGCGCCGGCGTGCTCGGCTCCGTGCTCAAGCGCCGCTATCCGCAGAGCCAGCTGACCCTGCTCGACGTCGACGCCTTCGCCGTCGAGAGCAGCCGCCTGACCCTGGCCGCCAACGGCCTGGGCGCCGAGGTGATCGCCGGCGACGGCATCGACGCGGCGCCCACCGGCCTCGCCGCCATCGTCAGCAACCCGCCCTTCCACACCGGCGTGCACACCGACTACCAGGCCAGCGAGCACCTGCTGCGCCAGGCCGCCCGTCATCTGATCAAGGGCGGCGAGCTGCGTCTGGTGGCCAACAGCTTCCTCAAATACCCGCCGCTGATCGAGCAGCACCTGGGCCCGTGCAAGACGCTGAACGAGGCCGAGGGTTTTCGCATCTACCGCGCCGTTCGCCCCTGAGGGTTGCCACCGACGGCTCGCTTGGGCAGAATGCGCGCCGTCCTAGGGGAGTAGTCTCCCGTGAGCGCCAGCTCACCCGGCGTGCGTCAACACACTTGCTCCGCAGAGCATGGCGCATGCGACCCAAGGCCCGCGCGGCCTGGGTTTGACAAGACCTATGACACGCACACCTCACCCGGGGCGGGGAGGTAGTACGTGTCATAGAACAGTCAAACCCGCCCCTTAGGAACGCCTGATGCTGGAATCCCTGCTCGTCCCTACCGGAATCGTTGCCCTCGCCGAAATCGGCGACAAGACGCAGCTGCTCGCCCTGCTGCTGGCCTGCCGCTTCCGTCGCCCCTGGCCGATCATCTGGGGCATCGTCATCGCCACCCTGGCCAACCACTTCGCCGCCGGCGCCGTGGGCAACTGGGTCGCCGGCTTCTTCTCGCCGACCGCGCTGAGCTGGATACTCGCCGCCTGCTTCGCGGCGGTGGCCCTGTGGACGCTGATTCCGGACAAGCTGGACGACGACGAGGCCTCCCATCTCAAGCGCTTCGGCCCCTTCCTCACCACGCTGATCGCCTTCTTCCTCGCCGAGATGGGCGACAAGACGCAGATCGCCACGGTGATGCTCGCGGCCCAGTACCCGGACTTCCTGATGGTGGTCATCGGCACCACGCTGGGCATGCTGATCGCCAACGTGCCGGTGGTGCTGGCCGGCAACTTCGCCGCCAACCGCCTGCCGCTGGCGCTGATTCGCCGCATCGCCGCACTGGCCTTCGCCGCGCTCGCCGTGTATGCCGCCTGCCAGGCGCTGGGGCTGGTCGACGGACTCTGACCGAGCGGCGTGAACTGGCGCACAAACGGTGAGTGGCTGCTCCTGGGGCACTGGTAATCTGTGCAGCGAATTGCGCAGTGAACGATCCCAGTGCCGAAAGGAGCAGTACATGACGCTGGATGAAATGAAGAAACGCGTGCGCCAGCACATCGACCTGACCTGGAACCGGGGTCGCCTGGCGCTCGCCGAGCAGATGCACGGTGCCGACTTCCTCTACAAGAGCTCGTTCGTCGGCCACCCGCTGAGCAGCGCCGCGTTCGTGCGCATGGTTCAGGACATCCGCAGCGCCATGCCGGACATGGAAGTGGTGGTCGAGGACTGCATCGCCGAAGGCGACAAGGTGGTCACCTGGAGCACCCTGGTCGGCACCATCGAGAAGCCGGCCCTGGGCTATCCGCCCAGCGACAAGATCCTGAGCATCTCGGCCATGGCCTTCTGGACCCTGGCGCCGAACGGTGACATCCGCGAGATCTGCACCATGTTCGACATGGAGAGCTTCCGCGCCCAGCTCGGCCTGGAGACCCGCCCCTTCGCCGAGAAAGCCCTGCCCTGATACGAAAAAACGGCGCCCGTGGGCGCCGTTGTCGTTACTGCCTGGCCTGCTGGTAGAGCGGCATCACCTTGGGAATGGCCGCCTGCAGCGCCGCAATGCGACTGCCAGAGGACGGGTGGGTGCTCATGAACTCCGGCGGCGCGCCGCCACCGGCCTTGCTCATCTTCTGCCACAGGCTGATCGCCGCGTTCGGGTCGTAGCCGGCGCGTGCCGACAGCTCCAGACCGATGATGTCCGCCTCGTTCTCGTTGGAGCGGCTGTTGGGCAGAGTCATCAAGTATTCCACGCCGGTATCGGCCATCTGCCGACCGGCCTCGCCCAGGCCCAGCAGGGCCGAGCCCACCTGGGTCGCTACCTGGGTGCCGTAGGCCTTGGACATGGCCTCGCGGCTGTGCTCGCGCAGGGCGTGGGCGATCTCGTGGCCCATCACCGCGGCCAGCTCCGCGTCGGTCAGCTGCAGCTGCTCGATCAGGCCGCTGTAGACGATGATCTTGCCACCCGGGCCGCAGTTGGCGTTGAGCTCCTCGCTATCGATCAGGTTCACCTGCCAGTCCCACTGCGCGGCGTCCGGGCGGAATACCGGGGCCTGGGCGATCAGGCGCTTGGCGATGGCGTCGACGCGCTTGGCGTTCTTGCTGCTGCGATCCAGCACGCCCTTGCTCGACGCCTCGCTGAGCGTCTGCTGATAGGCCTTGGCGTACATGCTGTCGACTTCCTGAGCGGACAGCATGCTGAACATGTACTGCTTGCGCTCCACGCCCACCGCACCGCCGCTGGTGGTATTCACGGCCTGGCAGGCCGTCAGCAGGGAAAGACCGGCCACGGCCGTCAGGCGAAACAGGGTGTGCATGAGAATCCTCCGGTAATACAGGCGCCGTATCCTAGGCCGAGCCGCGTCCGCGGACAACGCTTCGGCTTGCACTCTGACCACGGCCCATCTTTGCTAGTTGCAGAGTGCGGCTAATGCTTGCGCGCCGCACAGCCGATAAGCCGATAAGCCGATAAGCCAAGGGACTGGCACAACCCGAGATGTGGAGTCCCTATGCGATTCAAGTCCATCCAGTTTTCCGTGGTGGTCCTGGCCGGTGCCAGCGTGCTGGCCGTCGTTGTGGCGCTGGTGGTCTACGCGCTGTTCGCCGGCTCGCGCACTCAGGCCCAGGTACACGAGCGCACCCAGGCGCTGCTGGAACAGGTCATCGACCAGCGTCTGGTGGCGATGGCCGAAGCCCAGGTCGGCAAGCTGCAGCGGCAGTTCCAGGCGCCCATGACGCTGGCCAAGTCGCTCGCCACGCTCAACGGCCAGATGGCGCCCGGCGCCGACGGCGCGGCGAAGGTCAGCCTGAGCCGCGAAGAGCTCTCGGAGCTGGTCTCGGTCTATCTGGAACAGAACCCCGAGTTGATCGACCTCTACATTGGCTGGGAGCCGAACGCCTTCGATCAGGACGACGATCTGTATGCCGGCCAGGAAGCCGCCGGCTACGACGCCACCGGCCGCTTCATGCCCTGGTGGTACCGCGACAACGGCCAGATCAAGGTCGCGGCGCTGAGCGCCGAGCAGATGGAGAGCGAGAAGAAGCTGCCCACCGGCGTGCGCGAGGGCGAGTATTACCTCTGCCCCAAGGCTACTAAGCAGCCCTGCGTGATCGACCCGGCCGCCTACGACTACGGCGGCAAGCAGGTGCTGGTCTCCTCGTTCAACGCGCCCATCCTGGTCGGCGGCGAGTTCAAAGGTGTGGTGGGCAACGACCTGTCGCTGGACTTTATCCAGGGCCTGCTTGGTTCCGCCAATGCCGAGCTGTACGACGGCGCCGGCGAGCTGGCGCTGATCGCCGCCAACGGCACGCTGATCGCCGCCACCAAGGACGCCTCACTGATCGGCCAGCCGGCGGCCAAGGCGCTTGACGCTGAGCTGCTGCAGCGCCTGGAACAGAGCAGCGCGGAGGCGCCGATCCTGCTCAAGAACGACGAACTGATCGAGTTGCTGCTGCCCTTCCAGGTGGCCGGCACAGCGACTCGCTGGACACTGGCCATCGTCCTGCCCACCTCCGCGGTATTCGCCGAGCTGCAGCAATTGCATGCCGGGCTGGCCGAGCAGGCCCGCAAGGACACGCTGGGCATGGCCGTGGTCGGCCTGCTGATCGCCGTACTCGGGCTGCTGGTGATCTGGTTCGTCGGCTACGGCATCGCCCGCCCGCTGCGGCAGATGGTCGGCATGCTCGACGACATCGCCAAGGGCGACGGCGACCTCACGGTGCGCCTGCAGGTGGACCGCGCCGACGAGCTGGGACAGATCGCCAACGGCTTCAACACCTTCCTCAACAAGCTACAGAGCATGATCCGCGACGTGGTCACCTCGGTGCAGAGAGTGAGCGACTCTTCCGAGCACACGGCGGACATCGCCATCCGCACCAACCAGGGCGTGCAGCGGCAGATGGCGGAGATCGATCAGGTCGCCACCGCCGTGCAGGAAATGAGCGCCACCGCCCAGGACGTGGCGCGCAACGCCACCCAGGCGGCCGAGGCGGCCCATCACGCCGACCGCTCGGCCAACGACGGCAAGCGCGTCGTCGAGGGCACCGCCAAAGCCATCTCCGCCCTGGCCGGCGAGATCGGCCGCGCGGTGGGCGTGGTGCAGAACCTGGCCAAGGACAGCGAGAACATCAACGCCATCCTAGTGGCCATCCGCGGTATTGCCGAGCAGACCAACCTGCTCGCGCTCAATGCCGCCATCGAGGCGGCGCGGGCCGGCGAGCAGGGCCGCGGCTTCGCCGTGGTGGCCGACGAGGTGCGCAACCTGGCGCAGAAGACCCAGCAGGCCACCGAAGAGATCCAGAGCATGATCCAGCAGCTGCAGCATGGCACGCGCGAGGTCGTGGGCGTGATGGAGCAGAGCCAGGCGCGCACCGACGACAGCGTGCAGCAGGCGCAGGTGGCGGCCCAGGCGCTGGAAAACATCACCCAGGCGGTGTCGGTGATCAACGACATGAACACCCAGATCGCCAGCGCCGCCGAGGAACAGAGCGCGGTGGCCGAGGACATCAACCGCAACGTCACCAACATCGGCCAGGTCGCCGCCGAGGTGGCGGGCGGCGCCGATGAGGCCAGCGGCGCCAGCGCCGAGCTGACCAAGCTGGCCGAGCAGCAGCGGCGGTTGATCAACCAGTTCCGGGTGTAAGACTGGAAAAGGCGGGATGTTAACCCCGCCTTCCAATGCATCAGACGGTAGCCCGGACTTCAGTCCGGGACTGGTGGCGGACCCCGGACTGAAGTCCGGGCTACATCGCCGTCAGACCTTGTGCGCCCAGCGCTGGCGCAGCCACTCCAGATCTTCCGGGCGGGTGATCTTCAGGTTGTCCGCCCTTCCCTCTACCAGCTTCGGCGCCTGGCCGGACCATTCCAGCGCGGAGGCCTCGTCGGTCACCGCCACACCGGCCACCAGGGCGTCGGCCAGGGCGCGGTGAAGCGCGGCGAAACGGAACATCTGCGGCGTGTAGGCCTGCCAGATCAGGCTGCGGTCGACCGTCTCGACGACCCGGCCATCGGTGCCGACGCGCTTGAGCGTGTCGCGGGCCGGCACGGCCAGCAGGCCACCGACCGGATCGTCGGCCAGTTCGCCGAGCAGCTGGTCGAGGTCGCTGCGCGCCAGGTTGGGCCGCGCGGCGTCGTGCACCAGCACCCAGTCGTCCGGCTGCGCGCCCAGCTCAAGCAGGCGCAGCAGGCCGGCCAGCACCGAGTCGGCACGTTCGGCGCCGCCTTCGGCGCGAAGGATGCGGGGATCATCGGCGCAGGGCAGCGCCGGCCACCAGGGATCGTCCGCCGCCAGGCTTAGCACCAGGCCCTTGAGCCGCGGATGATCAAGGAAACAGTGGAGGGTGTGTTCGAGGATGGTCCGCCCGGCCAGCGGCAGGTACTGCTTGGGACGGTCGGCGCGCATGCGCGAGCCGATGCCGGCCGCGGGGATCACCACCCAGAAGGCGGGAAGCTCGCTCATTCGGCCAACTGGTAGAGGGTTTCGCCCTCTTTGACCATGCCCAGCTCGTGGCGCGCGCGCTCCTCGACGGTTTCCATGCCCTTCTTCAGCTCGATCACTTCGGCCTCGAGGATGCGGTTGCGCTCGAGCAGGCGCTCGTTCTCGCCCTTCTGATCGTCGATCTCACGCTTGAGCTCGTTGACCTGGGCGAGGCTGCCCTCGCCCACCCACAGACGGTACTGCAGGCCGGCCAGGACCAGCACGAGCGCGACGAACAGCCAGTAGGGCGACTTCGACATGGATACGGGGATTTCCATATGAAAAGGGCAGCTTGCGCTGCCCCTTTTACCATTCCCGGCTTAGCCGCGGAACTCGGCGCGACCGCGGTACGGTGCCTTTCCGCCGAGCTGCTCTTCGATGCGCAGCAGCTGGTTGTACTTGGACACGCGATCCGAACGGCACAGCGAACCGGTCTTGATCTGGCCGGCGGCGGTACCTACGGCCAGGTCGGCGATGGTGCTGTCCTCGGTTTCGCCGGAGCGGTGCGAGATCACCGCGGTGAAGCCGGCGGCCTTGGCCATCTGGATGGCTTCCAGGGTTTCGGTCAGCGAGCCGATCTGGTTGAACTTGATCAGGATCGAGTTGCCGATCTTCTCGTCGATGCCGCGCTTGAGGATCTTGGTGTTGGTGACGAACAGGTCGTCGCCGACCAGCTGAACCTTGGCGCCGATCTTGTCGGTCAGCACCTTCCAGCCGGCCCAGTCGGACTCGTCCATGCCGTCTTCGATGGAGATGATCGGGTAACGCTGGGTCAGGCCGGCCAGGTAGTCGGCGAAGCCTTCGGCGCTGAACACCTTGCCCTCGCCTTCGAGGTCGTACTGGCCGTCCTTGAAGAATTCGGAGGAGGCGCAGTCCAGGGCCAGGGTGATGTCGTCGCCCAGCTTGTAACCGGCGTTGGCCACGGCCTCGGCGATGGCGGCCAGGGCATCTTCGTTGGAGGCCAGGTTCGGCGCGAAGCCGCCCTCGTCACCCACCGCGGTGTTCAGGCCACGGGCCTTCAGCACGGCTTTCAGGTGATGGAAGATCTCGGCGCCCATGCGCAGGGCGTCGGCGAAGTTCTTGGCGCCAACCGGCTGGACCATGAACTCCTGGATGTCGACGTTGTTGTCGGCGTGCTCGCCGCCGTTGATGATGTTCATCATCGGCACCGGCATGGAGTACTGGCCCGGGGTGCCGTTGAGGTCGGCGATGTGCGCGTACAGCGGCACGCCCTTGGCCTGAGCGGCGGCCTTGGCGGCGGCCAGGGACACGGCGAGGATGGCATTGGCGCCCAGCTTGCCTTTGTTCTCGGTACCGTCCAGCTCGATCATGGCCAGGTCGAGAGTCTTCTGCTCACGGGCGTCTTTGCCCAGCAGCAGGTCGCGGATCGGGCCATTGATGTTGGCCACGGCCTTGAGCACGCCCTTGCCCAGGTAACGGCTCTTGTCGCCATCGCGCAGTTCCAGCGCTTCGCGGGAACCGGTGGAAGCACCGGACGGCGCGCAGGCGCTACCGACGATACCGCCTTCGAGGATTACATCGGCTTCTACGGTGGGGTTACCACGGGAGTCGAGAACCTCGCGGCCCTTGATGTCGACGATTTTTGCCATCGCGTATAGCACTCCAAATGTTTACGGAAGGGTACGGCCATCGGGCGCGCACTTTACCGGAGAAATGGCCGATCAGGCAGTCTCGATCGGCGGGAAGCTCTTGACCAGGTCATCCAGCTGCTTGAGCTGGGACAGGAACGCCTCCAGCTTGTTCAGGCGCAGCGCGCAGGGACCGTCGCACTTGGCCTGCTCCGGCTCCGGATGGGCCTCGAGGAACAGACCGGCCAGGCCCTGGCTCATGCCGGCCTTGGCCAGGTCGGTGACCTGGGCGCGGCGGCCGCCGGCGGAGTCGGCGCGACCGCCCGGCATCTGCAGGGCATGGGTCACGTCGAAGAACACCGGGTACTCGAACTGCTTCATGATGCCGAAGCCGAGCATGTCCACCACCAGGTTGTTGTAACCGAAGGAGGAGCCACGCTCGCAGAGGATCAGTTGGTCATTACCGGCCTCTTCGCATTTGTGCAGGATGTGCTTCATCTCCTGCGGGGCGAGGAACTGGGCCTTCTTGATGTTGATCACCGCGCCGGTCTTGGCCATGGCCACCACAAGGTCGGTCTGCCGCGAAAGGAAGGCCGGCAGCTGGATAATGTCGCACACCTCCGCCACCGGGGCGGCCTGGTGCGGCTCGTGGACATCGGTGATCACCGGCACGCCGAAGGTCTTCTTCACTTCCTCGAAGATCTTCATGCCCTCTTCCAGGCCCGGGCCGCGGAAGGAGGTGACGGAGGAACGGTTGGCCTTGTCGAAGCTGGCCTTGAACACGTACGGGATGCCGAGCTTCTCGGTGACCCGTACGTACTCCTCGCAGGCCTGCATGGCCAGGTCGCGCGACTCCAGCACGTTGATGCCGCCGAACAGGACGAACGGCTTGTCGTTGGCGATCTCGATGCCGCCGACCTTGATGATCTTCTGAGCCATATACCTTTCCTTAGAGTCTGTTCATGCTCTCGCGAGCTAGAGCCATGCAAGGCGAAAACAGGTGAGGAAGCGCAGTTTACCGAGAGTAAATGAGCATTCCGAGCCTGTTTTCAACGCAGCAGGGCCGACGCGCAGCAGAGCATGGACTGACTCTTATGCCTTGCCGGCCTGTTTCAGAGCTGCCTTGACGAAGCCGCTGAACAGCGGATGGCCGTCGCGCGGGGTGGAGGTGAATTCCGGGTGGAACTGGCAGGCGACGAACCACGGGTGGTCCGGGGCCTCGACCACTTCCACCAGGGCACCGTCGGCGGAACGACCGCTGACCTTGAGGCCGCCGGCCTCCAGTTGCGGCAGCAGGTTGTTGTTCACCTCGTAGCGGTGGCGATGGCGCTCGACGATCACGTCCTGGCCGTAGCACTCGCGCACGTTGGAGCCGGCCATCAGCTGGCAGTCCTGGGCGCCCAGACGCATGGTGCCGCCCAGGTCGGAGGCCTCGGTGCGGATCTCGGTGGCGCCGGTCGCGTCCTGCCACTCGGTGATCAGGCCGACCACCGGATAGCCGCTCTTGGCGTCGAATTCGGTGGAGTTGGCGTCGCTCCAGCCCAGCACATTGCGGGCGTATTCGATCACCGCCACCTGCATGCCGAGACAGATGCCCAGGTAGGGGATCTTGTTCTCGCGGGCGTACTGCACGGTCTTGATCTTGCCTTCCACGCCACGCAGGCCGAAGCCGCCGGGCACCAGGATGGCGTCGACGCCCTCCAGCTTGGCGGTGCCCTCGTTCTCGATCTCTTCGGAGTCGATGTAGCGCAGATTGACCTTGGTGCGGTGCTGGATGCCGGCGTGGCCCATGGCCTCGATCAGCGACTTGTAGGCATCGAGCAGCTCCATGTACTTGCCGACCATGGCGATGGTGACTTCGCGCTCGGGGTTGAGCTTGGCGTCCACCACGCGGTCCCACTCGGACAGATCGGCCGGGTTGCACTGCAGGCCGAAGCGCTCGACGACGATGTCGTCCACACCCTGTGCGTGCAGCACCGAAGGAATGCGGTAGATAGTGTCGACGTCTTCCAGGGCGATCACCGCGCGCTCTTCCACGTTGGTGAACAGCGCGATCTTGCGGCGCGAGGCCAGGTCGATCTCATGGTCGGAGCGGCACACCAGCACGTCCGGCTGCACACCGATGGAACGCAGTTCCTTGACCGAGTGCTGAGTCGGCTTGGTCTTGGTCTCGCCGGCGGTGGCGATGTACGGCACCAGGGTCAGGTGCATGAACATGGCGCGCTTGGCGCCCAGCTCGACGCGCAGCTGACGGGCCGCCTCGAGGAACGGCTGGGACTCGATATCGCCCACGGTGCCGCCAATCTCGACCATCGCCACGTCGGCGTCGCCGGCGCCCTTGATGACACGGCGCTTGATCTCGTCGGTGATGTGCGGGATCACCTGGATGGTGGCGCCCAGGTAGTCACCACGGCGCTCCTTGCGCAGCACGTGCTCGTAGACACGGCCGGTGGTGAAGTTGTTGTCCTGGGTCATGGTGGTGCGGATGAACCGCTCGTAGTGGCCCAGGTCGAGGTCGGTCTCGGCGCCATCTTGGGTGACGAACACCTCACCGTGCTGGAACGGGCTCATGGTGCCCGGATCGACGTTGATGTAGGGGTCCAGCTTGAGCATCGTGACCTTCAGGCCCCGCGCCTCCAGGATGGCCGCCAAGGAAGCCGAGGCGATGCCTTTCCCCAATGAAGAAACAACACCACCCGTGACGAAGATGTAGCGCGTCATGAAAAGTCCTAGAAGTCTGTGTTCAAGCGGTCGGGGCCGCCGGGGTAAGAGCGCAGGCCGGCCTTGGCCAACCTGAATAAAGCAAGCCGCTGCGGGTTCCGAAGGAGCCCACAGAAGCTGTGATAAGACGGGAGCGTAGTCTACTCGAAAGGCCGCATCAGCTCAAACCTTGCGCGTTGGTCGGCGGGCACCAGTCCAGCCGCCATTTTCCGCTCTGCAAACCGTCGAGCCCCGGCAGATTGGCGACGGCCAGCAGCTCGTCGCCCCGATAGAGCAGAGGCAGACGCCCGCGGACGAAGCTCGGCACTGCGCGCTCGTTGAGCAGGCGCTTGAGATCGCGGCGTCCCCGACCCGGTATCGTCATCGCCTCGCCGCCCTGGCGATAGCGCAGGCTCAAGGGACCGTCCGGCGCCCCGCCCTGCAACCTGGCCTCGCCATTACCCGGCAGGCGCAGCGGCTGCCGCGGGTCGTCCCAACTCGAAGGCGCCACGGGTTGTGCCAGCCAGGCGCCGGAGAGCCACCACAGTCGCCCGTCGGCACGTCTCAACTCGCCGCCCTCCAGGCACCAGCGCGGCGCGGCGTCGAGCGCGGCATCGCGCAGGTCGCACCAGCCGGCCCAGTGCTCGCTGTCGGGCATGCGCGTCAGAGGGGCCAGCCAGTGACGCAGCAGATTGCGTTGGCGGGCGTCGGACAGCTCTAGCAAGGGCTTCAGGCCCAGGCTCGGCAGGCCCAGCCAGGCGAAGGTGTCGTCATCGGCAGCCGCCGCCAGATCGAGCCGCGCCAACTCGCCGAGCAGCCCTTCGGCTTCGCGCATGTGCAGAGCGATGCGCGCCAGGTTCTGGCCCGCCTGCGGCCAATGCCGGGTCAGCACGGGTAGCACCTCGCGCCGCAGGAAGTTGCGGGCAAGACCTGTGTCGGCGTTGGAGGGGTCCTCCACCCAGGTCAGCCCCTGCTGGCGGACGTAGGTCTCCAGTTCGACGCGGGACACCGCCAGCAGCGGGCGTACCAGATGGCCACGCCCAAGAGGACGACTCGCCGGCATTCCCGCCAGGCCTCGCACGCCGGCACCGCGCAGCAGGCGGAACAGCAGCGTTTCCGCCTGATCGTCGCGATGCTGGCCGGTCAGTAAAAGCTCGCGCCCCCCCAATCGACGCCCGAACGCCGCATAGCGCGCCTCCCGCGCCGCACGTTCCAGGCTGGCGCCTGGGGCCACTTGCACCCGCTCGATGTGCAGCGGTACGTCGAGCCGATCGCACAGGGCCTGGCAGTGGGCGGGCCAGGCATCGGCCGCGGCCTGCAGGCCGTGATGAACGTGAACGGCGCGGAGCGGCGGCAGCGCCTCGCGCTCGCGCAAACGCACCAGCAAGTGCAGCAGCGCAGTCGAATCCAGGCCGCCGGACAAGGCGACATGCCAGGCCGGTGCGGCGCGCCAGGGTCGGAGGGATTCGAGCAGCAGGGATTCGAGTGCGATCATCCCGCCAGCTTAAACAACAACGGGCCCGAAGGCCCGTTGCGTTATGCGCCGACCGATCAGGCGATGCCGAAGCTCATCAGCTTGTCGTAGCGGCGCTTCAGCAACTGCTCGGTGTCCAGCGCCTTCAGGTCGGCCAGTTGTGCGAGCAGCTCCTCGCGGATCGAGCCGGCGGCGAACGACGGATCGCGGTGGGCGCCGCCCAGCGGCTCGGCGATCACCCGGTCGACGATGCCCAGGCCCTTCAGGCGCTCGGCGGTGATGCCCATGGCCTCGGCGGCGTCCGGCGCCTTCTCGGCGGTCTTCCACAGAATCGAGGCACAGCCTTCCGGCGAGATCACCGAGTAGGTGGAGTACTGCAGCATGTTCAGTTGGTCGCACACGCCGATGGCCAGCGCACCGCCCGAGCCGCCCTCACCGATCACTGTGGCGATGATCGGGGTCTTCAGGCGCGCCATCACGCGCAGGTTCCAGGCGATGGCCTCGCTCTGGTTGCGCTCTTCGGCGTCGATGCCCGGGTAGGCGCCGGGGGTGTCGATGAAGGTCAGGATCGGCAGCTTGAAGCGCTCGGCCATTTCCATCAGGCGGCAGGCCTTGCGATAGCCTTCGGGACGCGGCATGCCGAAGTTGCGGCGCACCTTCTCGCGTACCTCGCGGCCTTTCTGGTGGCCGATGATCATCACCGGCTGGCCGTCCAGGCGGGCGGTACCGCCGACGATGGCGGCGTCGTCGGAGAAATGACGGTCGCCGTGCAGTTCGTCGAACTCGGTGAAGATGTGCTCGATGTAGTCGAGGGTATACGGGCGGCGCGGGTGGCGCGAGAGCTGGGAAATCTGCCAGCTGCTGAGGTTGCCGAAGATGGTCTCGGTCAGCGCGCTGCTCTTGTCCTGCAGCCTGGCGATCTCGTCGCTGATGTTCAGCGCGTTGTCGTTGCCTACCAGGCGCAGCTCTTCGATCTTGGCTTGCAGGTCGGCGATCGGCTGTTCGAAGTCGAGGAAGTTCGGGTTCATAGGCATCCGTCTAGCATCGGCGGCCGCAGGGGCCGGGCGGTGTTCCATGTGGCGCCTACCTTAAGGGATAGTGCGCCCGTGGTCGAGGCCGCGCGGCAGGCCGGTGCCCTGAATCGGAACTTGGCTGTTCAATCCCGGCGGCGTCTTTTGCCGTCAGACCAGCATTGCCTCTTCTCGCCATAGCCCTGCCATGACTCGTCGCGGCGCCTTACCTGACAACAACATCCACTCGCCAACTCTTGAACGCACTTCCGATTCAGGCACCGGGCCTGCCGCTCAGCGGTATTGGAGGAAGACGTTGTCTTTGCCGAACTGGTCACGCAGAGCCTGGATCAGGTTGTCCGCCGGGTCGATGCGCCATTGTTCGCCGAACTGCAGCACCGCCTTGGCCTCGCTGCCGCTGTAGTCCAGGGTCAGCGGGCAGGCACCCTTGTGCTTGCTGAACAGCTCGCCGAGCCAGCGCAAACGGTCGCCCTGCAGCGCCTCGCGCGGCGCGCGGATGCGCAGGCTCTCGGCCAGGCCGGTGCGCGCCTCTTCCAGACTCATCACCCGCTTGGCACGCAGGCGCAGGCCGCCGGAGAACTCGTCATTGCTCACCTCGCCCTCCACCACCACCAGCGCGTCGTTCTGCAGCAACGCCTGGTTGCTGGCGAAGGCATCGGCGAACAGCGAGGCCTCGATGCGCCCCGAGCGATCGTCGAGGGTGATGAAGCCCATCTTGTCGCCCTTCTTGTTCTTCATCACCCGCAGGTTGACGATCAGACCGGCGATGGTCTGGGTGTCGCGGGCGGCGCGCAGCTCGACGATGCGCTGGCGGGCGAAACGGCGTACCTCGCCCTCGTATTCGTCGATGGGGTGGCCGGAGAGATACAGACCGAGGGTGTCCTTTTCGCCCTTCAGGCGTTCCTTGATCGACAGGTCGCGAGCCTTGCGATGATTGACGTAGACATCCGCCTCGGGCTCGGCGAACACGCCGCCAAACAGGTCCATGTGCCCGCTGTCGTGGCTGCGGGCCGTCTGCTCCGCCGCCTGCACCGCCTCCTCCATCGAGGCCAGCAGCACCGCACGGTTCTTGTCTACGCTGGCCTGATAGGCCTTGAGTTCGTCCTGATAGTACGGCCCGAGGCGATCCAGGGCGCCGGAGCGGATCAGCGCCTCCAGGGTGCGCTTGTTGACGCGCTTGAGATCGACGCGGTTGCAGAAGTCGAACAGGTCCTTGAACGGGCCGCCTTCCGCGCGGCATTCGACGATGGCCTCCACCGGCCCCTCGCCCACGCCCTTGACCGCACCCAGACCGTAGACGATGCGCCCGTCGTCGTTGACGGTGAACTTGAATTCCGAGGCGTTCACGTCCGGCGGATCGATGCGCAGCTTCATGTGGCGGCATTCCTCGATGAGGATCACCACCTTGTCGGTGTTGTGCATATCCGCCGACAGCACCGCGGCCATGAACGGCGCGGGGTAATGCGCCTTCAGCCAGGCGGTCTGGTAGGACACCAGGCCGTAGGCGGCAGAGTGCGACTTGTTGAAGCCGTAGCCGGCGAACTTCTCCACCAGGTCGAAGATGTTGCCCGCGAGGTCCGCATCGATATTGTTGTTGGCGCAACCCTCGATGAAACCGCCGCGCTGCTTGGCCATCTCCTCGGGCTTCTTCTTGCCCATGGCACGGCGCAGCATGTCCGCGCCGCCGAGGGTGTAGCCGGCCATGACCTGGGCGATCTGCATCACCTGTTCCTGGTACAGGATGATGCCGTAGGTGGGCTTGAGCACGGGCTCCAGGCCCGCGTACTGGTAGTCCGGATGCGGGTAGGACAGCTGTTCGCGACCGTGCTTGCGGTTGATGAAGTCGTCCACCATGCCCGACTGCAGCGGACCGGGGCGGAACAGCGCCACCAGTGCGATCATGTCTTCCAGGCAGTCCGGCTTGAGCTTCTTGATCAGCTCCTTCATGCCGCGTGATTCGAGCTGGAAGACCGCGGTGGTCTCCGCCTTCTGCAGCATGTCGTAGGTCTTCTTGTCATCCAGCGGGATGAAGTCGATGTCGACCAGTTCCTCGTCGGTCGCGCCTTTCTTGCGCTGCTCGCGATGGATGGTCTCCATCGCCCACTTGATGATGGTCAGCGTGCGCAGGCCGAGGAAGTCGAACTTCACCAGGCCGGCCTGCTCGACGTCGTCCTTGTCGAACTGGGTCACCAGACCGGCGCCCTCCTCGTCGCAGGAGGTCGGCGCGAAGTCGGTCAGCTTGGTCGGCGCGATCACCACGCCACCGGCGTGCTTGCCGGTGCCGCGCACGATGCCCTCGAGCTTGAGGGCCATGTCCCAGATTTCCTGGGCTTCCTCGTCGCTCTTGAGGAAGTCGCGCAGCACTTCCTCCTGTTCGTAGGCCGCCTCCAGGGTCATGCCGACCTCGAAGGGAATCATCTTCGACAGGCGGTCGGCCAGGCCGTAGGACTTGCCCTGCACCCGCGCCACGTCGCGCACCACCGCCTTGGCCGCCATGGAGCCGAAGGTGATGATCTGGCTCACCGCGTTGCGACCGTACTTGTCGGCCACGTAGTCGATCACCCGGTCGCGGCCATCCATGCAGAAGTCGACGTCGAAGTCGGGCATGGAAATACGTTCGGGGTTGAGGAAGCGCTCGAACAGCAGGTCATAGGCCAACGGGTCGAGGTCGGTGATCTTCAGTACGTAGGCCACCAGCGAGCCGGCACCCGAGCCCCGGCCGGGACCCACCGGCACGCCGTTGTTCTTCGCCCACTGGATGAAGTCCATCACGATGAGGAAGTAACCGGGGAAGCCCATCTGGATGATGATGTCGAGCTCGAAGTTGAGCCGGTCGACGTAGACCTGGCGCTTCTCCTCGTAGTTGGGCGTGGTGTCCTTGGGCCACAGCACGGCCAGACGCTCTTCCAGGCCCTCGAAGGAGGCGTGGCGCAGATAGTCGTCGATGCCCATGCCGTTGGGCGTGGGGAAATCGGGAAGGAAGTATTTGCCCAGCTGCACGTCGATGTTGCAGCGCTTGGCGATCTCCACCGTGTTCTCCAGCGCCTCGGGCAGATCGGAGAACAGCTCGGCCATCTCCTCGGGCGTCTTGAGATATTGCTCCTCGGAATAGTTGCGCGGGCGGCGCGGGTCATCGAGGGTGCGGCCCTCGCCGATGCACACGCGGGTCTCGTGGGCTTCGAAGTCGCCCGGCTTGAGGAAGCGCACGTCGTTGGTCGCCACCAACGGCACGCCGGTACGGGTCGCCAGGTCGACGGCCGCGTGCAGATGCTCCTCGTCGTTGACCCGGTTGGTGCGCTGCACCTCCAGGTAGAAGCGCTCCGGGAACACCTCCAGCCACTCGTTCAGGAAGGCTTCGGCGCGGCCCTGCTCGCCGGCCAGCAGGGCCATGCCGACCTCGCCCTCGCGGGCGCCGGACAGGGCGATCACGCCCTCGGCCGCCTCCTTGACCCAGTCGCGCTGGATGATCACCAGGCCGTTGTCCTGGCCCTCGGTCCAGCCACGGGAAATCAGTTCGGTGAGGTTGCGATAGCCCTTGGCGTTCATCGCCAGAAGGGTCAGACGCGACAGCGGACCGTCCTCGTCCGGGCTGGCCAGCCAGATGTCGGCACCGCAGATCGGCTTGATGCCGGCGCCCATGGCGGTCTTGTAGAACTTCACCAGCGAGCACATGTTGCTCATGTCGGTGACGGCCACGGCCGGCATGCCGGCGCCGGCCACCGCCTTGACCAGAGGTTTGACCCGCACCAGGCCGTCGACCAGGGAAAACTCGGTGTGCAGGCGCAGATGGACGAAGCTGGCGGTCATGGCAATCCCGTTGGTGACACAGAAACAAGAAGGCCCGGATTGTACCGGGCCTGGTGACAAAGGGCAGCCGCCGTCTACTGCTGGCCGGCCGCCTCCAGCGCCTCGCGCACCGGCGCGAAGGAGCGCCGGTGAATGGGCGTGGCGCCCAGGCGTTTGAGGGCTTCCAGATGGACGGGTGTGGGGTAGCCCTTGTGCCCGGCGATGCCATAGCCCGGATAGAGCGCATCCAGCGCGGCCATCTCGCGATCACGACTGACCTTGGCCAGGATCGACGCCGCCGCGATGGCTGGCACCTGGGCGTCACCACCGACCACCGGTGCGCTGGGCACCGCCAGTTTCGGGCAGCGGTTGCCGTCGATCAGCGCCAGCTTCGGCGTAACGCTCAGGCCTTGTACCGCGCGCTGCATGGCCAGCATGGTGGCATGCAGGATGTTGAGCTGGTCGATCTCCTCGACTTCGGCGCGAGCGATGCACCAGGCCAGGGCCTTCTCGCGGATCTCGTCGAACAGCTTCTCGCGGCGTGCCTCGGTGAGCTTCTTCGAATCGTTGAGGCCGGCGATCGGCCGCGCCGGGTCGAGAATCACCGCGGCGGTGACCACCGGACCGCAGAGCGGGCCGCGGCCGACTTCGTCGACACCGGCGACCAGCTCCTCGACCAGGGCGAAATCCAGACCGAGCTGCATCAGGCCTCTCCCACCAGCTTGAGCACGGCATCGGCGGCCTGCTGCGAGGCATCCTGGCGCAGAGCACGGTGGATCACGTCGAAGCCCTCGGTCTGCACCGCACCGTCGTCCAGCAGCGGTGCCAAGGTCTGAGCCAGGGCGTCTGGCGTCGCGGCATCCTGGATCAGCTCCGGCACCAGCATGCGCTCGGCCAGCAGGTTGGGCAGCGAGATGTAAGGGCTCTTCACCAGACGCCGGAGAATGCGATAGGTCAGCGGCGCCACCTTGTAGGCTACCACCATGGGCCGCTTGTGCAGCAGCGCCTCGAGAGTCGCGGTGCCGGAGGCGATCAACACCGCGTCGCAGGCGGCCAGCGCCTCGTGGGAGCGACCGTCGAGCAGCATAAGCGGCAGGTTACGACCAGCGAGCATGGCTTCCAGCTGGGCGCGGCGCTCGGCGTTGGCGCAGGGCAGCACGAAGCGAACGCCGGGGCGCAGCGCGCGCAGGCGCTCGGCAGCATCGAGGAACAGCGCGCCCAGGCGTGCCACTTCGCCGCCGCGACTGCCCGGCAGCAGCGCCACGACGCTTTCGTCCTGGGCCAGGCCCAGCGCCTCGCGAGCGCCGGCGCGATTGACCTGCAGCGGGACGGTGTTGGCCAGCGGATGACCGACGAAGCGCACCGGCACCTGATGCTCCAGGTAAAAGCGCGCCTCGAAGGGGAACAGGGTCAGCATCAGGTCGCAGGCCTCGCGGATCTTCAGCACGCGCTTCTGCCGCCAGGCCCAGACCGACGGGCTGACGTAGTGCACGGTGCGGATTCCGGCCTGGCGCAGGCTGAGCTCGAGGGTCAGGTTGAAGTCCGGCGCATCGATGCCGATGAACACGTCCGGCTTGGCGGCAATCAGGTCCCTGATCAGGCGCTTGCGCCGGCCCAGCAGCTCGCGCAGACGCCCGAGCACCTCGACCAGCCCCATCACCGCCAGGCGCTCCATGGGGAACGCGGAGACCAGCCCCTCGGCCTCCATGCGCGGGCCGCCGACGCCGATGAATTCGATCTGTGGATAGCGAGTCTTGAGCGCCTGCATCAGGCCGGCGCCGAGGATATCGCCGGAGGCCTCGCCGGCCACCAGCGCAACGCGAAGGGTACGGCTCATGATCAGCGGGTGATGCCGCGGGTCGAGGCCTGGACGGAGTCGCGGAACACCGCCACCTCCGGGAACTGGGCGGCGGACTCGGCCAGCTCGGCCAGCGCCTGTTCGACGGTCAGACCCTGGCGATAGACCACCTTGTAGGCGCGGCGCAGGGCGGCGATGGCCTCGGCGCTGAAACCGCGGCGGCGCATGCCTTCGAAGTTCATGCTTCGCGCCTCGGCCGGGTTGCCGAAGACGGTGACGTAGGCCGGCACGTCCTTGCCGATGGCGGTGCCCATGCCGGAGAAGCTGTGGGCGCCGATGCGGCAGAACTGGTGGACAAGGGTGAAGCCGGAGAGGATCGCCCAGTCGTCGACCCACACGTGGCCGGCCAAGGCGGTGTTGTTGACCAGGATGCAGTGGTTGCCGATCACGCTGTCGTGGCCGACATGTACATAGGCCATCAGCAGGTTGTGGTCGCCGAGGGTGGTCTCGCCGCGGTCCTGCACGGTGCCGCGATGGATGGTCACGCCCTCGCGGATCACGTTGTGATCGCCGATGACCAGGCGAGTCGGCTCGCCCTTGTACTTGAGGTCGGGCGTGTCCTCACCCACCGAGGAGAACTGGTAGATCTTGTTGTGCTTGCCGATCACGGTCGGGCCCTTGAGCACCACGTGCGGACCGATCACGCTACCCTCGCCAATCTCCACATCGGGTCCGATGATCGACCACGGGCCGACCTGGACGTCCGCGGCCAGCTTGGCCGACGGATCGATGATGGCGCGAGGGTCGATCAAACTCATAGCTTGCGTTCCGCACAGATGATTTCGGCCGAGCAGACTTCCTTGCCATCGACGCTGGCGCGGCACTCGAACTTCCAGATGCTGCGCTTGGCGCTGAGGAACTTGGCCTCGAGCACCAGCTGGTCGCCCGGCATGACCGGTTGACGGAAGCGTAGCTTGTCGGAGCCGACGAAGTAGTAGAGGGTGCCGTCGGACGGCTTCACGTCGAGCATCTTGAAGCCGAGGATGCCGGCCGCCTGGGCCATGGCCTCGATGATCAGCACGCCCGGCATGATCGGATGCTCGGGGAAGTGGCCATTGAAGAAAGGCTCGTTGATGCTGACATTCTTGTAGGCGCGAATGGTCTTGCCTTCCACGTCCAGCTCGGCGACGCGATCCACCAGCAGGAAGGGATAGCGGTGCGGCAGATATTCGCGAATCTCGTTGATGTCCATCATTTTGCGGAAAGCCTTTACTGAATATGGGGGCGTGCCTCGGGCACGATCAGGCATCTGATGAGGCTTGATCGCCCGGGGTCACGGCGGCGAGGCGCTTTTCCAGCTCGCGCAGGCGCTTCGCCATGTCGTCCAGTTGACGTATGCGGGCGGCACTCTTCTTCCAGTCCGCCGCCGTTTGCATGGCGGTGCCGGAAGAGTATGCGCCCGGCTCGGTGATCGAGCGGGTGACCATGGTCATGCCGGTGACGAACACGTTGTCGCACACCTCGATGTGTCCGACCATGCCGACGCCGCCGGCGATCATGCAGTGCCGGCCGATCTTGGTGCTGCCGGAAATACCGACGCAGCCGGCCATGGCGGTGTGATCGCCGATCTGTACGTTGTGCGCGATCATGATCTGGTTATCCAGCTTCACGCCGTTGCCGATCAGGGTGTCGGCCAGCGCGCCGCGGTCGATGGTGGTGTTGGCGCCGACTTCCACGTCGTCGCCCAGCACCACGCCGCCGATCTGCGCGATCTTCTGCCAGACGCCCTTCTCGTTGGCGAAGCCGAAGCCCTCGCCGCCGATCACCGCGCCAGACTGGATCACCGCGCGCTTGCCGATCTTCACATCGTGGTAAAGGGTCACGCGCGGCGCCAGCCAGCCACCCTCGCCGATCTCGCTACGCGCGCCGACCACGCAATGGGCGCCGATGGTCACATTCGCACCGATGCGTGCGCCGCTCTCGATCACCACATAGGCACCGATGCTGGCGCTGGTATCGACCTGAGCATCGGCCGCCACCACGGCGGTCGGATGCAGGCCGGCAGGCGCCGCAGGCTTGGTATCGAACAGGTGGGAAAGTCGGGCGAAGGCCAGATAGGGATTGGCCACCAACAGGGCATCGCCGGCGTAGCCCTCGGCATCGGCCTCGGTCAACAGGACCACGCCGGCACGGGTCTCGGCCAGGTACCTGCGGTACTGCGCATTGGACAGAAAGCTCAGCTGATCCGGGCCGGCGTCCTGCAGGGTCGCCAGGCCACGAATCGGCTTGTCTGCGGCACCGCGCAGGGTGGCACCGAGACGCTCGGCCAGCTGGCCGAGGGTGTAGACCGGCGCACTCATTCTCAGCGCAGCGAATTCATGCGTTGAATGACCTGGCGGGTGATCTCGTACTGCGGCTTGACGTCGACAACGGCACCACGTTCCAGCACCAGGTCGTAGTTGCCCTGCTTGATCACTTCCTCGACGGCCTTGTCCAGCTTCGGCTTCAGCTGCTTGAGCATGTCACGGTCGGAAATCGCCTTGGCTTCGTTCAGTTCTTTGGACTGGAACTGGAAGTCGCGGGCCTTCTGCTTGAATTCCAGCTCCATACGCTCGCGCTCGGCCTGCTGCATCTTCTCGCCATCCTTGACCAGACGGTCCTGGATGCGCTTGGCGTCGGCCTCGAGCTGCTTGAGCTTGTTCAGCTGCGGGCCGAACTTCTTCTCGGCGTCCACGGCGTACTTCTTGGCGGCATCGGACTCGAGCAGGGCCATCTGATAGTTCATCACCGCGATCTTCATCTCGGCGAAGGCGGGGGTCGCCATCAGGGCGGCTGCGACCAGAACCAGTTGAGTCAACTTACGCACGATGCACTCCTGCAACAAAACACGTTGTCTAGCAAATTAGAAAGTTTGGCCCAGCGAGAACTGGAATATCTGGGTATCCGCATCCTCGGGCTTCTTGATCGGCGCCGCCAGGCTGAAGCTCAGCGGGCCGAGCGCGGTGACCCAGGTCACCCCGACACCGACGGAGCTCGCCAGGTCGCCGAAGTCGATATTGTTGCAGCTCGGCGACGAGGAGGCGCAGGACGTGTCGTAGACATTACCCACATCCCAGAACAGCGCGGTACGCAGGGAACGCTGATCCTTGACGAACGGCAGCGGGAACAGCAGTTCCGCGCCACCCTGGATCAGCACGTTGCCACCGAAGGGCAGCGGGTCCTGATCCGGGTCGGTGTAACGGCCGTATTGGTCCTGCTTGTTGTAGACCAGCGTGCCATTGTCGTAGACCCGACTCGGCGTACTGCGCGGACCCAGGCTGCTGTCCTCGAAGCCGCGGACCGAGTTGAAGCCGCCGGCGAAGTAGTGCTCGTAGAACGGCAGCTCCGAGGTGGACCCGTAGGCATCGCCGAAGCCCAGCTCGGTGTGGAAACGCAGGGTGTACTGGTCGTTGATCGGCGCGAACACCTGGCCACGGTAGTCCAGCTTGAAGAACGACAGGTCGCTGCCCGGCACGGTGCTTTCCAGCACCAGGCTCTGGGAATGACCGCGGTTGGCCAGCACGCCACGGTTGAGGGTCGACTCGGACCAACCGATGGACGCCTTCAGGTTCAGGTAGCTGTCGCCCTCCTGTTCCATGAAGTCGATGATCTCGTCGACGGTGTAGTCGCCGGTGTTGATGCTGTCCTGCTGAATGGTCAGGCCGTAGGTCAGACGCGAGGTCTCGCTGATCGGATAGCCGATGCTCATGCCGGCACCGTAGCTGTCCACCGCATAGCTGGACACGTCGACGTCGAGGTCGTCGTAGTCGGTGGTGCGGTAGAAGGCGTTATAACCGAGGCTGACACCATCGACGGTCCAGTAGGGGTCGACGAAGCCGAAGCTGTAGCGGGTCTGGTACTCGGAGCGGGTCAGACCGACGCTGACCTTGTTGCCGCTACCCAGGAAGTTGTTCTGGCTGATCGAACCACCGAGGATCAAACCGGCGTTCTGGGCGAAACCGACGCTGGCGGTGATGGAGCCGGAGGGCTGCTCTTCCACGGTGTAGTTGACGTCGACCTGGTCGTCGGTGCCCGGTACCTGTGGGGTCTCGACGTTGACTTCCTTGAAATAACCCAGACGTTCCAGGCGCACCTTGGACTGATCGATCAGGTAGGTGGAGGCCCAGCCGCCTTCCATCTGACGCATCTCGCGACGTAGCACCTCGTCCTCGGTCTTGGTGTTGCCGCGGAAGTTGATGCGGTTGACGTAGGCACGCTTGCCCGGGTCGACCACGAAGGTGATGGCGACGGTCTTGTCTTCGTCGTTGGGCTGGGGCACGCCGTTGACGTTGGCGAAGGTGTAGCCCTCGTTGCCCAGACGGCGGGTGATCAGCTCGGAAGTGGTGGTCATCACCTTGCGCGAGAACACCTGGCCCTGCTTGACCAGCAGCAGCTTCTCGATCTCTTCCTGCGGCACCTTCAGGTCACCGGACAGCTTCACTTCGCTGACGCTGTACTTCTCGCCTTCGTCGACGTTGACGGTGATGTAGACGTGCTTCTTGTCCGGGGTGATGGATACCTGGGTGGAGGAGATATCCATGTTGATGTAGCCGCGGTCCAGGTAGTAGGAACGCAGACGCTCCAGATCACCGGACAGCTTTTCGCGGGCGTACTTGTCGTCGTTCTTGAAGAAGGACAGCCAGTTGGTGGTCTTCAGCTCGAACAGCGACGTCAGGTCTTCCTCGGGGAAGACGCTGTTGCCGACCACGTTGATATGCTGGATGGCGGCGACCGAGCCTTCGTTGATGGTGATCTTCAGGGCGACGCGGTTGCGCGGCTGCGGGATCACTTCGGCTTCGATCTCTGCGGAGTAACGGCCCTGGGCCACGTACTGGCGCAGCAGCTCGTTGCGCACGCCTTCGAGGGTGGCGCGCTGGAAGATCTCGCCTTCGGCCAGGCCGGACTGCTGCAGACCCTTCATCAGGTCTTCGGTGGTGATCGCCTTGTTGCCTTCGATCTCGATGGTCGAAATGGACGGGCGCTCGATAACGTTGATGACCAGCACATCGCCTTCGCGGCCAAGCTGGATATCCTGGAAGAAACCGGTCTTGAACAGCGAGCGGGTCGCGTCTACCAGGCGACGATCATCGACCTGGTCGCCGACGTTGAGCGGCAGCGCACCGAACAGGCTGCCGGCGGAAACCCGCTGCAGGCCGTTAACGCGAATGTCAGTGATGGTGAAGGACTCGGCGTGAACTTCGGCGATCATCAGTGCGGCAAGAACCGCAGGTAGCAGCAGACGTTTCATGAAGTCCTTTCTTATTCCAACTGATAATAAAGAAACTGCCGCGGGACGCGCGGCAGCTTCGAATTCAGCTTTCGATTACAGACGACTCAAATCATTGACCAGGGCCAGCAACATCACCCCCAGCACCAGACTGATACCGATCTGAATGCCCCAACCCTGTACTCGTTCGGACAGCGGGCGGCCACGCACCCACTCGACCATGTAGAACAGCAAATGCCCCCCATCCAACACGGGAATGGGCAGCAAATTGAGAACCCCCAGGCTAATGCTCAGATAGGCGAGGAAATTGAGGAAATCCGCCACGCCGGACTGAGCCGAAGCGCCCGCCACTTTAGCAATGGTTATCGGCCCGCTCAAGTTTTTTACCGAGAGCTCGCCGAACAGCATTTTCTTCAGCGAATCAAGGGTTAGCACCGTCATGCCCCAGGTGCGGCGCAGACTCTCGGCCACTCCTTCGAGCGGGCCGAAGCTGACTTCGTGCAGCATCCGCTCGGGCCACTCGCTCCCCTTCACCCCCACACCGAGATAGCCGGCACGGGCCTCGTCCTCGCCTCTCGCCGCCAGGACGAGTGGCAGCTCGATCTGCGCACCTTCCCGCGAAAGCCGCAGCGTCACTTCCTCACCAGGGCGTTTGCGCACCCAGTCGACCACCTGCTGCCAGTCGTCCACCGGCATCGCGCCGAGCGCCAACAGGCGGTCCCCGAGGCGAACACCGGCTGCCTGGGCCGGCCCCTCCGGGTCCAACTCACTGACCACTGGCTCGGTGGCCGGACGCCACGGCTGTATGCCCAGCGAGGCGAGCGGCTCGGGTTCGTCGACCCCGCGTAGCCAGTCGCGCAGCTGAACGTGACGGGTGGAAATCAGGCTGCCACCTTCATCCCGCACCTGCACCTCGACCACGCCGCTCTCGCCCAGGCGACGCACGAGCTGCAGATTGACCGCCGACCATCCCGGCGTCGCCTCACCGTCGACGGCGACGATCTCCTGCCCCGCCTCGAGACCGGCCGCCGCCGCCAGGCTGTCCGGCTGGACCTGGCCGATGACCGGACGCACCTGCTGGGTGCCGAGCAGCGCGATCATCCAGAAGAACAGGATCGCCAGAAGGAAATTGGCCACCGGGCCGGCGGCAACGATGGCGATCCGCTGCTTCACCGTCTTGCGGTTGAAGGCCTGGTCGAGCTGCTCGAACGGCACATCACCCTCGCGCTCGTCGAGCATCTTCACATAGCCGCCCAGCGGTATGGCGGCCACCACGAACTCGGTGCCCTGGCGGTCATGCCAGCGCACCAGCGGGCTACCGAAGCCGACGGAGAAGCGCAGTACCTTGACGCCGCAGCGGCGCGCCACCCAGAAGTGGCCGAACTCGTGAAAAGTGACCAGCACGCCCAGGGCGATCAGGGTGCCGAAGACCATGTACAACGCACTCATTCCATCTTCCTCCGGGCTAGCGCCCGTGGCGATTCAACCAGTCGACTGCCAGGGAGCGGGCCCGGGCATCCGCCGCCAGAACGGCGTCCAGGTCCTCGACCGCAGCCGACGCGTCGCGATTCAGGGTGTCCTCGATGATACTCGCGATCTCCGGGAAGCGGATGCGCCGTTCGAGAAACGCGGCCACGGCCACCTCATTCGCCGCATTGAGCCGGGCGGGAGCGCAGCCACCGGCCTCGGCGGCCTGGCGCGCCAGGCGCAGGCAGGGAAAGCGCTGCTCGTCGGGGCGCTGGAAGTCGAGACGCGCCACGGCGAACAGATCCAGCGGCGCCACTCCCGAATCGATGCGCTCGGGCCAGGCCAGGGCGTTGGCGATGGGTGTGCGCATGTCCGGATTGCCCAGCTGGGCCAGCACCGAGCCATCGACATAATCGACGAGGGAGTGGATCACGCTCTGCGGGTGGATCACGACCTCCACCCGGGACGGATGGGCATCGAACAGCCAGCAGGCCTCGATCAGCTCCAGCCCCTTGTTCATCATGCTCGCCGAGTCCACCGAGATCTTGCGCCCCATGGACCAGTTGGGATGGGCACAGGCCTGCTCGGGGGAAACCCGCTCCAGCTCGTCCAATGGCGTTTGGCGGAACGGGCCGCCTGATGCCGTCAACAGGATGCGCCGCACCCCCACCGCGCCAAGGCCGCGCGCATAGTCGCCTGGCAGGCACTGGAAGATCGCGTTGTGCTCGCTGTCGATCGGCAGCAGCGTGGCGCCGTGCTCCTTCACCGCCTGCATGAAGAGGTCGCCGGACATCACCAGCGCCTCCTTGTTGGCCAGCAGCACCTTCTTGCCCGCCCGCACCGCCGCCAGGGTCGGCTTCAGGCCGGCGGCGCCGACGATGGCGGCCATCACGGCGTCCACCTGAGGATGGGCAGCCACCTCACAGAGCCCGCCCTCGCCCGCCAGCACGCGCGTCGTCAGACCGGCGCCGCGAAGCGTGTCCTGCAATGCGCGCGCACTGGACTCGTCGGCGGTCACGGCGAACCGGGGACGATGCTGCAGACAGAGGCGCTCCAGCTCGCCCAGGCGAGAAAAGCCGCTCAGCGCGAACGCCTGGTAACGCTGCGGATGCCGCGCGATCACATCGAGGGTGCTGAGGCCGATGGAGCCGCTGGCTCCCAGAACGGTGATCTGTTGCGGCTGACTCACTGCACGCCCCATCCCGCGAGCCAGAGCAGCACGGCGAATACCGGAATGGCGGCGGTCAGGCTGTCTATACGATCGAGCACGCCGCCGTGACCGGGCAGCAGGTTGCTGCTGTCCTTGATGCCGGACTGGCGCTTGAACATGCTCTCGGTCAGGTCGCCGATGACCGAAACGGCAACCACCAGCGCGGCACCCACCAGCGCCAACAGCAGGTCGACGACCTGCCATCCCTGCTGCAGTCCGACCGCCAGAGTCAGCAACAGACTCGTGGCCAGACCGCCGTAGAAGCCCTCCCAGCTCTTGCCGGGGCTGACCCGCGGCGCGAGCTTGCGCTTGCCGAAGGTCTTGCCGGAGAAATAGGCGCCGACGTCGGCCGCCCACACCAGCACCATGACCGCGATGATCAGGGCATTGGCCTGGGGCCACTGCTTGAGCAACACCAGGCCCTGCCAGGCCGGCAACAGGATCAGCAGGCCGATCAGCAACTTCCCGGACAAGCCGCCCCAGTAGCGACTGCTCTCGGGGTAGTTCAGCACCAGTATCGTCGCCGCCAGCCACCAGAGCACGGCGGCGCCGAGCAGCCAGGGGGCCAGCGCCGGCGCCAGCCAGGCGCCGTAGATCAGCACCGCCACCAGCGCCGCGTAGGCCACACGCAATGGCTGCGCCTCGAGGCCAGCCAGCCGCGCCCACTCCCAGGCGCCGAGCGCTACCACGATCGCGATGAACAGGGCGAAAGCCCCGCCATCCAGCAGAAAGAAACCACCCAAGGCGATGGGCAGCAGGATCAGGGCGGTGATGATTCGCTGTTTCAGCATTGGCTGCGAGCCTCGGCTTCCACCTGGTCGCTGGTCTTGCCGAAACGACGCTGGCGGGTGGCGAAATCGGCCAATGCCTGACGCATGGCCTCGTGCTTGAAATCCGGCCAGTACAGGTCGGAGAAATACAGCTCGGAATACGCCAGCTGCCAGAGCAGGAAGTTGCTGATGCGATGCTCGCCGCCGGTGCGTATGCACAAATCCGGTGGCGGCAGGTCGGCAGTGGCGAGGCAGCCCTGCAGCAGGCCGGGCGTGATGTCCTCCGGCTGCAGATGGCCGGCCTGAACCTCACGCGCCAGGCGCTGGGCGGCCTGGGCGATATCCCACTGACCGCCATAGTTGGCGGCGATCTGCAGGACGAAGCGGTTATCCCCGGCGGTCTGCAGTTCGGCCTCACGCATGGCGGCCTGCAATTCCGGGTGGAAGCGCGAACGATCGCCGATGATGCGCAGGCTGATGGCGTTGTCCTTGAGCCGACGCGCCTCGCGGCGCAGGGCGCTGAGGAACAGTTCCATCAGCGCGCCGACCTCTTCGGCCGGGCGCTGCCAGTTCTCACTGGAGAAGGCGAACAGGGTCAAAACCTCGACGCCGGACTCGGCGCAGACCTCGATGACGGCACGCACCGCATCGACGCCGGCCTTGTGGCCGGCCACGCCGGGCAGCAGGCGCTTCTTCGCCCAGCGGTTGTTCCCATCCATGATGATGGCGACATGCCGGGGTACCGCCGCCGCGACGTCCTGCTTGGCTTTGTTCACATCACACCGCCATCAGGTCGGCTTCTTTGGCTTCCAGGGCCTTGTCGATGTCGGCGACGAACTTGTCGGTGAGTTTCTGCACCTCATCGGCGGCACGACGCTCTTCGTCTTCGCTGATTTCCTTGTCCTTGGACAGCTTCTTCAGCTCGGCCAGGGCATCGCGACGCACGTTGCGCACGGCCACCTTGGCATCTTCGGCAACGCCACGCGCCTGCTTGGTGTAGCCCTTGCGGGTCTCCTCGGTCAGGGCCGGCATCGGCACGCGAATGGTGGTGCCGGCGCTGCTCGGGTTCAGGCCGAGGTCGGAAGTCATGATGGCCTTTTCGATCGCCGCGCTCAGGGTCTTGTCGTGGGCGACGATTTTCAGGGTACGGGCGTCTTCCACGGTGATCGCGGCGACCTGGTTCAGCGGCATGTCGCTGCCGTAGGCCGGAACCTTGACGCTATCCAGAATGCTCGGATGCGCACGGCCGGTGCGGATGGAGGCCAGGTTGCGCCCCAGAGACTCCAGGGATTTGACCATACGCTCCTGGGCGTCCTTTTTGATCTCGTTGATCATTGTGCATCCTCCTCGATCAGGGTTCCTTCGGCGCCACCCACCACGATGTTCAGCAGGGCGCCTGGCTTGTTCATATTGAAGACCCGCAGCGGCATCTTGTGGTCGCGCACCAGGCAGATGGCCGTCAGGTCCATCACACCCAGCTTGCGGTCGAGCACCTCGTCGTAAGTCAGGTGATCGAACTTCTCCGCATTGGGGTCCTTGAAGGGGTCGGCAGTGTACACGCCATCGACCTTGGTGGCTTTCAGCACCAAGTCGGCCTCGATCTCGATGGCGCGCAGGCAAGCCGCCGAGTCGGTGGTGAAGAAGGGGTTGCCGGTACCGGCGGCGAAGATCACCACCTCGCCGGTGGACAGGTGGCGCATGGCCTTGCGGCGGTCGTAATGATCGGTCACACCGACCATCGAGATGGCCGACATCACCAGTGCGGGGATATTGGAACGCTCCAGGGCATCACGCATGGCCAGGGCATTCATCACGGTGGCCAGCATGCCCATGTGATCGCCGGTGACGCGATCCATGCCAGCGGCGGACAGCGCCGCGCCACGGAACAGGTTGCCACCGCCGATCACCAGACCGACCTGTACGCCGATGCCGACCAGCTGGCCGACTTCGAGCGCCATGCGATCCAGCACCTTGGGATCGATGCCGAACTCTTCCGAACCCATCAGGGCTTCGCCGCTTAACTTGAGCAGAATGCGTTTGTAGCGAGGTTGACGACCACTCACCTGCTGAGCCATTGCGTATCTCTCCTGCGGCGTTGTTTGGCTAATTTCATTCTACCTGGCAGTCAGACCGCTGCCCGGCGAATTTGCTGCGAGATGTGCTCCCGCTCTTTGCAAAAGAGGCTGCACGCGCGAGCGGGCAGCCTCTTCGATGCGACAGTTAGAACCGTCTTACTGCTTGGCAGCGGCGACCTGAGCAGCCACTTCGGCGGCGAAGTCGGCCTCGACCTTCTCGATACCCTCGCCCACTTCGTAGCGGGTGAAGGAAACGATTTCGGCGCCGGCTTTCTTGACCAGGTCACCGACCTTGACTTCCGGATCCATGACGAAGGCTTGCTCGACCAGGCTGGCTTCGGCCAGGAACTTGGCGATACGGCCCTTGACCATGTTCTCGACGATGTTCCCCGGCTTGCCGGCGATCTTCTCGGCGTTCAGCTGCAGGAAGATCTCCTTTTCCTTGGCGATCAGCTCTTCGGATACGTCCGACGGGCTCAGAACGGCAGGGTTGGAAGCCGCAACGTGCATGGCGACGTGCTTGGCCAGTTCTTCGTTGCCGCCTTTCAGGACAACCAGAACACCGATGCGGTGGCCGTGCAGGTAGGAACCGACGACTTCGCCTTCAACGGCCGCCAGGCGACGGATGTTGACGTTCTCACCGCACTTGGCTACCAGCGCCTCGCGAGCGGATTCGCGGGAAGCGATCAGCGGAGCGGCTTCGGTCAGCTTCTGGGCGAAGGCTTCGTCCAGGCTTTCCTTGACGAAGGCCTTGAAGTCATCCTGCAGGGCCAGGAAGTCGGTTTGCGAGTTGACTTCGATCAGCATGCCACGGCCGCCTTCGACACGAGCGGCGATGGCGCCTTCGGCAGCGACGTTGCCGGCTTTCTTGGCGGCCTTGATGGCACCGGAAGCGCGCATGTCGTCGATGGCCTTCTCGATGTCGCCACCGGCGGCAACCAGGGCCTTCTTGCATTCCATCATGCCTTGGCCGGTACGCTCGCGCAGTTCTTTAACCAGGGCTGCAGTGATTTCTGCCATGTTCACAATCCTCTTGAAGTGGTGTTCAACCATTCAACCCGGCCGCGCCGGGCACAAAATTCGCAAGTGGCAAAAAGGGGGCCTAGCCCCCTTCTCGCGCAACGGGATGCTCGATCCCGTATCAGCCTTCGCTGGCCTCGGAAGCAGCTTCCTCGACGAACTCGTCGGTGCCGCCAGCGGAGTTGCCACGACCACGGATCACGGCGTCGGCCATGGCACCCATGTACAGCTGGATGGCGCGGATGGCGTCGTCGTTACCCGGGATGATGTAGTCAACGCCTTCCGGGCTGCTGTTGGTATCGACAACGCCGATGACCGGAATGCCCAGCTTGTTGGCTTCGGTGATGGCGATGCGCTCGTGGTCGACGTCGATCACGAACAGAGCGTCCGGCAGACCGCCCATGTCCTTGATGCCGCCCAGGCTGCGATCCAGTTTTTCCAGATCACGGGAGCGCATCAGGGCTTCTTTCTTGGTCAGCTTGGCGAAGGTGCCGTCCTGGGACTGGGTTTCCAGGTCACGCAGGCGCTTGATCGAAGCACGGATGGTCTTGAAGTTGGTCAGCATGCCGCCGAGCCAGCGGTGATCGACGTACGGGGAACCGCAACGTGCGGCTTCTTCGGCGACGATCTTGCCAGCGGAACGCTTGGTGCCGACGAACAGAATCTTGTTTTTACCCGAAGCCAGCTTCTCGACGAACGACAGGGCGTCGTTGAACATCGGCAGGGTTTTTTCGAGGTTGATGATGTGGATCTTGTTGCGCGCGCCGAAAATGAACTTGCCCATTTTCGGGTTCCAGTAACGGGTCTGGTGGCCGAAGTGCACACCGGCCTTCAGCATATCGCGCATGTTGACTTGGGACATGATAGTTCCTTGATAAGTCGGGTTAGGCCTCCACGCATCCCAATCTCCAACCCTTGCGGGCACCCAGGAAATCGTGTCGATACGTGTGCGGGTTAGTGCTTCGCAGGCTCAGTGCCCGTAAAGCGGCGCGTTTTATACCACACAAAGGTGGGCCAGGCTAGCCGAACCCGACTTTGCCGCCGCCGGTCGGCATTCTTTGTTAGAATCGCCGCCTTTATCTGATTCACCTTGCGCCGCTGGCGCCGAGAGAGACCGCATGACCGTCACCATCAAGACTCCCGACGAAATCGAAAAAATGCGCGTGGCCGGCCGCCTGGCCGCCGAAGTGCTGGAGATGATCGGCGAGCACGTCAGGCCCGGCGTCACCACCGAAGAGCTGGACCGCATCTGCCACGACCACATCGTCAACGTGCAGAACGCCATCCCCGCTCCGCTCAACTACGGCGCCGCCCCCGGCCGCCCGGGCTTCCCCAAGTCGATCTGCACCTCGATCAACCACGTGGTCTGCCACGGCATCCCCAACGACAAGCCGCTGAAGGATGGCGATGTGCTCAACATCGACGTCACCGTGATCAAGGACGGCTACCACGGCGACACCAGCAAGATGTTCATGGTCGGCAAGGCGCCGGAATGGGCGCAGCGCCTGGCCCAGGTCACCCAGGAGTGCATGTACAAGGGCATCCAGCTGGTCAAGCCGGGCGCGCGCCTGGGCGACATCGGCGAGGTGATCCAGAAGCACGCCGAGAAGAACGGCTTCTCGGTGGTCCGCGAATACTGCGGCCATGGCATCGGCGCGGTCTTCCACGAGGAGCCGCAGGTGCTGCACTACGGCCGCGCCGGCACCGGCGTCGAGCTCAAGGAGGGCATGACCTTCACCATCGAGCCGATGATCAACCAGGGCCGCCCGGAAACCCGCCTGCTCGGCGATGGCTGGACCGCCATCACCAAGGATCGCAAGCTCTCCGCCCAGTGGGAGCACACCGTGCTGGTCACTGAAGGCGGCTACGAGATCCTCACCCTGCGCAGCGACGACACCCTGCCGCGCACCTCGGCCTGACGGCTGTCGCGTGCGGCGCGCCTGCCGCACCGGTTTTCCTGGCGCACGGTGCGCAGCGCGCACCCATATATATGAGGAAGGCGCGATGCCGCAGATGGACCCGGAGTTGTTCGACCGCGGCCAGTTCCAGGCGGAACTGGCACTCAAGTCCAGCCCCATCGCCGCCTTCAAGAAGGCCATCAAGCAGGCGCGCGAGGTGCTGGATACGCGCTTTCGCGAGGGCCGCGACATCCGCCGCCTGGTCGAAGACCGCGCCTGGTTCGTCGACCAGATTCTCCAGGAGGCCTGGAAGCGCTTCGCCTGGAGCGAAGACGCCGACATCGCCCTGCTGGCCGTTGGCGGCTATGGCCGCGGCGAGCTGCACCCCTACTCCGACATCGACCTGCTGATCCTCCTCGACAGCGCCGACCACGAGACCTTCCGCGAACCCATCGAGGGCTTCCTCACCCTGCTCTGGGACATCGGCCTGGAAGTCGGCCAGAGCGTGCGCAGCGTGGATGAATGCGCCGAAGAAGCGCGCGCCGACCTGACGGTGGTCACCAACCTGATGGAGAGCCGCACCATCGCCGGCCCCGAGCGCCTGCGCCAGCGCATGCAGGAGGTCACCAGGAGCGCGCAGATGTGGCCGAGCAAGCACTTCTTCCTGGCCAAGCGCAAGGAAGCCAAGGCACGCCACGCCAAGTACAACGACACCGAGTACAACCTGGAGCCCAATGTGAAGGGCTCGCCCGGCGGCCTGCGCGACATCCAGACCATCCTCTGGGTCGCCCGCCGCCAGTTCGGCAGCCTCAACCTGCACTCGCTGGTGCAACAGGGTTTTCTGGTCGACAGCGAGTACAGCATGCTGGCCTCGGCCCAGGAATACCTGTGGAAGGTGCGTTACGCGCTGCACATGCTGGCCGGCCGCGCCGAGGACCGCCTGCTGTTCGACCATCAGCGCAATATCGCCGCCCTGCTCGGCTTCGAGGACGGCGATGGCAAGCTCGCCGTCGAGCGCTTCATGCAGAAGTACTACCGGGTGGTGATGGGCGTCGCCGAGCTGTCCGAGCTGATCAATCAGCACTTCGAGGACGTGCTCCTGCGCGAGAGCGAGAGCGGGACGGCGCAGCCGCTGAACAGCCGCTTCCAGGTCCGTGACGGCTATATCGAGGTGGTCCACCCCAACGTCTTCAAGCGCACACCGTTCGCCATCCTCGAAGTCTTCGTGCTGATGGCCCAGCGCCCCGAGATCAAGGGCGTGCGCGCCGACACCATCCGCCTGCTGCGCGACAGCCGTCACCTGATCGACGACGAGTTCCGCAAGGACATCCGCAACACCAGCCTGTTCATCGAGCTGTTCAAGTCGCCCCAGGGCATCCACCGCAACCTGCGGCGGATGAACCGCTACGGCATCCTCGGCCGCTACCTGCCGGAGTTCGGCCACATCGTCGGGCAGATGCAGCACGACCTGTTCCACATCTATACGGTCGACGCCCACACGCTCAACCTGATCAAGCACCTGCGCAAGCTGAAATGGCCCGAGCTGGCGGAGAAATTCCCGCTGGCCAGCAAGGTCATCGACAAGCTGCCCAAGCCCGAGCTGATCTACCTCGCCGGCCTCTACCACGACATCGGCAAGGGCCGCGGTGGCGACCACTCCGAGCTCGGTGCGGTGGATGCCGAGGCCTTCTGCGCCCGCCACCAGCTGCCGAACTGGGACAGCCGCCTGATCGTCTGGCTGGTACAGAACCACCTGGTGATGTCGACCACCGCTCAGCGCAAGGACCTCTCCGACCCGCAGGTGATCTTCGACTTCGCCCAGCTGGTCGGCGACCAGACCCGTCTCGACTATCTCTACGTGCTGACCGTGGCGGACATCAACGCCACCAACCCCAGCCTGTGGAACTCCTGGCGCGCCAGCCTGCTGCGCCAGCTGTACACCGAGACCAAGCGCGCCCTGCGCCGCGGCCTGGAGAACCCGCTGGATCGCGAAGAGCAGATCCGCCAGACCCAGACCTCGGCCATCGACATCCTGGTGCGCAACGGCACCGACCAGGACGACGCCGAGCAGCTGTGGAGTCAGCTCGGCGACGACTACTTCCTGCGCCACACCGCCGCCGACGTGGCCTGGCACACCGAGGCCATCCTCCAGCACCCGGCCGGCAAGGACCCGCTGGTGCTGATCAAGGAAACCGCCCAGCGCGAGTTCGAGGGCGCCACGCAGATCTTCATCTACGCCCCGGACCAGCACGACTTCTTCGCCGTGACCGTGGCGGCCATGGACCAGCTCAACCTGAACATCCACGACGCCCGGGTAATTACCTCCACCAGCCTGTTCACCCTGGACACCTACATCGTCCTGGACACCGACGGCGGGCGCATCGGCGACAACCCGGCGCGCATCAAGGAAATCCGCGACGGCCTGGTCGAGGCCCTGCGCAATCCGGACGAGTACCCGGCGATCATCCAGCGCCGCGTGCCGCGCCAGCTCAAGCACTTCGCCTTCGCCCCGCAGGTGACCATCCACAACGATGCCCAGCGTCCGGTCACCGTGCTGGAGATCACCGCGCCGGACCGCCCCGGCCTGCTAGCGCGGCTCGGCAAGATCTTCCTCGACTTCGACCTGTCGCTGCAGAACGCCAAGATCGCCACCCTGGGCGAACGGGTGGAGGACGTGTTCTTCGTCACCGACGCCCACAACCAGCCGCTGTCCGACCCCGAACTCTGCGCCCATCTGCAGGACGAGATCACCCGCCAGCTATTGCCATCCGGCGGCGAAACCGCCACGCCCAGCTCGCTGAGCATCTGAACACGCAAGTAGAGACCGATGAACCACGCCCTGACCCAGCTGCAGCCCTACCCCTTCGAGAAACTGCGCGCCCTGCTCGCCGGTGCCAACCCGCCGGCGGACAAGCGCCCCATCGCCCTGTCCATCGGCGAGCCCAAGCACGAGTCGCCGGCCTTCGTCGCCAAGGCGCTGGCGGACAACCTCGACCAGCTGGCGGTCTACCCGACTACTCTGGGCATCCCGGCGCTGCGCGAGGCCATCGCCGCCTGGTGCGAACGCCGCTTCGGCGTGCCGGCCGGCTGGCTGGACGCCGCCCGCCACGTGCTGCCTGTCAACGGCACCCGCGAGGCGCTGTTCGCCTTCACCCAGACCGTGGTTCGCCGTGAGGCCAAAGGCCTGGTGGTAAGCCCCAACCCGTTCTACCAGATCTACGAAGGCGCTGCCCTGCTCGCCGGCGCCGAGCCGCATTACCTGCCGTGCCTGGAAGACAACGGCTTTAACCCGGACTTCGACGCCGTGCCGGCCGACGTCTGGCAGCGCTGCCAGATCCTCTTCCTCTGTTCGCCAGGCAACCCCACCGGCGCGCTGATTCCTCTCGCCGAATTGAAGAAGCTGATCGCCCTGGCCGACGAGCACGACTTCGTAATCGCCGCCGACGAGTGCTACAGCGAGCTGTACTTCGATGAAGAGAATCCGCCGCCCGGCCTGCTGAGCGCCTGCGCCGAGCTGGGCCGCAGCGATTTCAAGCGCTGCGTGGTGTTCCACAGCCTGTCCAAGCGTTCCAACCTGCCGGGCCTGCGCTCCGGCTTCGTTGCCGGCGACGCCGACATCCTCAAGGCCTTCCTGCTGTATCGCACCTACCACGGCTGCGCCATGCCGGTGCAGACCCAGCTGGCCAGCGTCGCCGCCTGGCAGGACGAGGCCCACGTGCGCGCCAACCGCGACCAGTACCGCGCCAAGTACGACGCCGTGCTGGAGATTCTGCAGCCGGTGCTGGACGTGCAGCGCCCGGACGGCAGCTTCTACCTGTGGGCCAAGACCCCGGGCGACGACACTGCCTTCACTCGCGAGCTGTTCGCCCAGGAGCACGTCACCGTGGTGCCGGGCTCCTACCTGTCGCGCGAAGTGAATGGCGACAACCCGGGCGCCGGCCGCGTGCGCCTAGCCCTGGTCGCGCCACTGGCCGAATGCATCGAAGCGGCGCAGCGGATCCGCCGCTTCATTCAGGGCCAGTAGCGTTCAGCCCACACCTCAAGGGGTGTGGGTGACTCCCAGCGCCTCGAAGGACACGCGACCGCCCTCATTCGCCGTGCCGACGTTGTCCAGGTTGTACATGCCGGCCTTGTAGTAGAAGTGGTGGTTTTTCCAACTCGGGTCAATCTGGCCCTGGTAGACCATGCCCGCGACATTGACCTTGACCACGCCACTGCGCGACACATCGATCGAATAGCTGAACGGGTAATTCAACGGCATGCCCTTGTAGGTCATCACCGTCGGGCTGGCAGTGTCGGTCGGTTTGTGGCGCAGCGACACGTTGATGTAGCCGACGCCGTTGAGCTCGCGATAGACCAGCTTGATGTAGGGCGAAATGTTGTCCTTGGAGTGCATCTGCCCGATCACCACGGTGCCGTTGGACGGCACCTGAACTACTGCCAGGGTGGCGCGCAGGCTGTGGGTACCTTCGTGGTACAGCCAATTGCGCGCCTTGCCATCTTTGTAGGTCTCGCGCAGTTCGCTGCGCGGGAACTGGCTATTGCCAGTAGGCGTGCCGGTGACCGGGGCCCAGAAGGTGATGCGGGCACCATCGTTGTAGAAGTACTGGTCGCGATAACCGGACTGGATTTGGGCGGCTTCGATGGTACGAACGGGGGTGGCTTCCGGCCGGGTCAGGCTCCAGGTGTCGAGATCGAGCATGAGAGGTATCTACTTGAAACCATGCGTAGCCAGGCCCCGCCTATACGCATGAAACGATGACGCAACCCTCCGAGGAAGCGGTAACGAACAGTGTCGCAGCCCATGTATCGTTTTTGACGCCATTAACTTGACCATCTCCCGACCAACGGTGAACGGCCTGTCCGTGGCACAATCGCCGTCCCCTCTCTACATCCACGAAGGTTTTCCGAGGAATTCGATGACGTTTACCCTTTATGGCATCAAGGCGTGCGACACCATGAAGAAGGCCCGCTCCTGGCTCGACGAGCAAGGCGTGAGCTATGCCTTCCACGATTACAAAGCCTCTGCTATCGACCGAGCGAACCTGGAGAAATGGTGCGCCGAGCATGGATGGGAAACCGTGCTGAACCGTGCCGGCACCACCTTCCGCAAGCTGGACGACGCGCAGAAGGCCGATCTTGACCAGGCCAAGGCCATCGAGCTGATGCTGGCCCAGCCGTCGATGATCAAACGCCCGGTGCTAGACCTCGGCAACCGCACGCTGGTCGGCTTCAAGCCCGAGCTGTACGCCGCCGCGCTGAAGTGATCGCGCTTCATTGATCTCGGTCTATGGGCCCGGCGCGGCAAACCGGTAGCGTTGCTTCCCGTTCAATCCGCGAGAAGGAGCGCCCCATGTCCGCCATTCATTACGACCCGACCCGCCATGGCGACATGCCCGACGTCTGGCGCGAGATCGGCATGCCGGCCGTCGCCGTGCTGCGCATCGGCTACGAGGACAGCGCCGGCGGTCTGGTGGAGCGGGTGGTGGAAACCCGCCTGTTCGCCGACCTGGCCTTCGGCCCTACGCTGCTCGCCCACTGCCGCCTGCGCGATGCGCTGCGCGAATTTCGCATCGACCGCATCCGCAGCTGCATCGACGAGGCCTCGGGCGAGCCGGTCGAAGACGTCTACGGGCATCTGCACGGGCTCTACGCGGCCACGCCGGCCTTCGCCCTCGACCGCCTCGTTGGCGAGCAGCACGATGTGCTGCGCGTGCTGCTGTACCTGCTGGAACGCGGCGACCTCGCCGCGGAACAGATCGACGCCGCGCTCACCGAGACCTGCCGCCACCTCAGCGGCGACGAACGCATCAGCGCCGAAGCGCTGAGCGCACGCCTGGCACCCTTGCGCGGCGCCGGCGCCCAGGCCTACCGCGCCTGGGTCATGCGCCTCGGCATGCGCCTGAGCCATGACGCCCGCCAGCTCCTGCTGCGCCTGGCCAACCGGCTGATCAAGCGTGAGGGCGCGCCCAACCCGGCCCAGCGCGAGGCGCTGGACTATCTCTCGGTGCGCTTCCTCGACGCCGCCTAGCGCGCCGCGGACATACGCGGCAGCGATTGGGGCTCGGGAATGTCACCGGACAGTTGTAAACTGCGCCACCACCTACCGGTTAGCGTCCGGGCCGGCCTCGCCGACCCCACTCCTGTTCTCGTTTTGTCACAAGGAATCCCATCATGTCGCACACCCTGTTCAGCCTGGCCTTCGGCGTCGGCACCCAGAACCGCCAGGGCACCTGGCTGGAAGTCTTCTACGCCCAGCCGCTGCTGAACCCGGCCGCCGAACTGGTCGCGCCGATCGTCGAGAAACTCGGCTACACCGGTGGCAACCAGGCCATCACCCTCACCACCACCCAGGCCGGTGAACTGGCCACCCTGCTGAAAGGCGTGGACGCCATCCAGGCCGCCCTGCTCACCCGCCTGGCCGAGAGCCACAAGCCGCTGGTCGCCACCCTGCTGGCCGAGGACGCCGCGCTGACCTCGACCCCCGAGGCGTACCTCAAGCTGCACCTGCTGTCGCATCGCCTGGCCAAGCCCCACGGCCTGAACCTGACCGGCATCTTCCCGCTGCTGCCGAACCTGGCCTGGACCAGCCAGGGTGCCGTCGACCTCGGCGAGCTGGCCGAGCGCCAGCTGGAAGCCCGCCTGAAGGGTGAACTGCTGGAAGTCTTCTCGGTGGACAAGTTCCCGAAAATGACCGACTACGTGGTGCCGGCCGGCGTGCGCATCGCCGACAGCGCCCGCGTGCGCCTGGGCGCCTACATCGGCGAAGGCACCACCGTGATGCACGAGGGCTTCGTCAACTTCAACGCCGGCACCGAAGGCCCGGGCATGATCGAAGGCCGCGTCTCCGCCGGCGTATTCGTCGGCAAAGGCTCGGACCTGGGCGGCGGCTGCTCGACCATGGGCACCTTGTCCGGCGGCGGCAACATTGTCATCTCCGTGGGCGAGGGCTGCCTGATCGGCGCCAATGCCGGCATCGGCATCCCGCTTGGCGACCGCAACATCGTCGAAGCCGGCCTGTACGTCACCGCTGGCACCAAGATCGCCGTGCTGGACGACCAGAACAACCTGGTCAAGGTGGTCAAGGGCCGCGATCTGGCCGGCCAGGCCGACCTGCTGTTCCGCCGCAACTCGCAGACCGGCGCAGTGGAGTGCAAGACCAACAAGTCGGCCATCGAGCTCAACGAGGCTCTGCACGCCCACAACTGAAAATCGGTCTGAAGCTGCTGCGCTAGGCCATGCGGCGTTGAAATCAGGCTGGATCGCCAGCCCGGTCGGGCTGCGCAGTTACACACCGTAAACTCCGCGCCCTCGCCTGATTGATTCGCTGGCGCTCACCCTTCGGGCCAGCCATTGGCTGTTACTCCCGCTGGTCGTTGCGCCTTGCCTGGCCATCGCTCGCGACGCTTCAGCTCCGATTTTGGCCGGGTGATGGCGAACAGGCCGGGCCTATGCCCGGCCTGTCTATTTATACTCAACACCTCCTCTTCCAGTGCCGATGCCATGTCCCTGATGTCCCCCTGGCGTGACGACTTCCCCGGACTGTCTGCTCTCGCCGCCGAAGGCCAGACCTACCTGGACAGCGCCGCTACCGCGCAGAAGCCCCAGGCGATGCTGGACAGCCTGCTCGGCTACTACGCCAGTGGCGCCGCCAACGTGCACCGCGCCCAGCACCTGCCGGGCGAGCGCGCCACCCGCGCCTTCGAGGCGACCCGCGAGAAGGCCGCGCGCTGGCTCAACGCCGTCAGCACCGAGGAAATCGTCTTCACCCGCGGCACCACCGAGTCGCTGAATCTGCTGGCCTACGGCCTGGAGCACCTGTTCCAGCCCGGCGAGCAGATCGCCGTCAGCGCCCTGGAGCACCACGCCAACCTGCTGCCCTGGCAGCAGCTGGCCGAGCGCCGAGGCCTGGAACTGCTGGTGCTGCCGCTGGATGCCGACGGTCAGATCGATCTCGACCAGGCCGCCGCGCTGATCGGCCCGCGCACCCGCCTGCTGGCCGTGTCGCAGCTGTCCAACGTGCTCGGCCGCTGGCAACCGCTGCCCGAGCTGATCGCCCTGACCCGCGCACACGGCGCGCTGAGCGTGGTCGACGGCGCCCAGGGCGTGGTCCACGGCCGCCACGACGTGCGGGCGCTGGGCTGCGACTTCTACGTCTGCTCCAGTCACAAGCTCTATGGCCCGGACGGCGTCGGCCTGCTCCACGGCCGGCAGGAGGCCCTGGCACAACTGCGCCACTGGCAGCACGGCGGCGAGATGGTGCTGCACGCCGACTACCACGCCGCCCGCTTCCGCCCGGCGCCGCTCGGTTTCGAGGCCGGCACCCCGCCGATCGCCGGGATCATCGCCTTCGGCGCCACGCTGGACTACCTCGCCGGCCTCGACGCCGCCGCCGTGGTCGGCCACGAGGCGGCGCTGCACGCCAAGCTGCTCGCCGGCCTGGCGGAGCGCGACGGCGTGCGCCTGCTCGGCGAGCCGCAGGTGGCGCTGGCCAGCTTCACCGTCGACGGCCTGCACAGCGCCGATCTGGCCCATCTGCTCACCGAACAGGGCGTCGCCGTACGCAGCGGCCATCACTGCGCCATGCCGCTGCTCAAGCGCCTCGGCGTGGCCGGCGCCATCCGCGTCTCGCTCGGTCTGTACACCGACGGCGAGGACCTGGAGCGTTTCTTCAGCGCCCTCGACAAGGCCCTGGAGCTGCTGCGATGAGCCTGCCCGCCCCGGCCCGGGAAGCCCTCGAAGCCTTCGCCGCCTGCCCCGGCTGGGAACAGCGCGCGCGTCTGCTGCTGCAGTGGGGCGAGCGCCTGGAGCCGCTGGACGAAGACGAGCGCAACGAGGCCAACCGCGTCGACGGCTGCGACAGCCTAGTCTGGCTGGTGGCCGAGCAGCGCGACGGCGCCTGGCATTTCCGCGCCGCCAGCGAGGCGCGAGTGATCCGCGGCCTGCTGGCCGTGCTGCTCGCGCGAGTCGACGGCCTCGACGCCCGGGCGCTGGTCGCCCTCGACCTGCCCGCCTGGTTCGACCAGCTCGGCCTCGCCCGCCAGCTCTCCCCGTCGCGCGCCAACGGCCTCAACGCCGTGCTCAAGCGCATGGCCGCGCTGGCCGGTCGATAGGCAGGCTTCTGCCGAACTAGCGCTTCGGCTGCCAGTGGTCGGCGTTGCCGGAGTACAGCGCCTCCTGCAGCCTTTTGAGCTCGCCGCGCCTGGCGAAATCCGCCAGCGCGGTGTTGAAGCGCTCGAGCAGCTGCCTCGCGGCCGGGTCATCGCGGCGAAAGAGCAGGCGCAGCGGCTCGGTGTTCAGGTAGCGCGGATGGTGGGTGATGCGGCGCTCGCCGGGGAACAGCCGGTGCAGCATGGCGTAGCCCACAGCCCGGTCCTGCGGGTGCAGGTCGATGCGCCCCAGCTCGAGCAGGCGCAACGCGGTGTCTTCCTTGCTGTGCTGCTCGATCTCCAGCAGGCCGTCCTGCAAGGCGCGGTCGAACTGCGGCCCATAGGAATAACCGTGCGTGGTGCCGATGCGGTAGGGCCTCAAGTCTTCGATGCGGGTCCAGTCGAAGACGCGGCCGCGACGATGGAACAGCACCACCTCGCCGCGCACCAGCGGGTCGCTGCAGATGCCGTAGTCCAGGCGCATGGGGCTGCAGCTGTAGGGCATGATGGCGTCCAACGTGCCCTGCTGCAGCATCAGCACGTTGCGGTCCCAGGGATAGAAGAAGAACTCGGCGCGGTAGCCGGCAGCGGCGAAAACCGCCGTCACCAGCCGAACCAGGGCGCCGCCATCGCCGCGCTCCTGCTCGACATAGGGCGCCCAGTCGCTGGTACCAATGCGCACCAGCGGGTCGGCCCGGAGCACGGGCGCGAGGACCAGCAGGCTCGCCAGCACACAGCGGATAACGAAGCGACGGCGATGCAGCACCGGGCGGACACCTCTCTGAGCGGACGCGGAAGGTTTTTCCATCGAGCGGGCATCCTGCCCACGCCTTGAGCTTAGCCGAGCCCCGGCGGGAGGTTCCTCAATCGGCCCGCGGCCGCTCCGCCGGGCGCCGTGCACCGGCCACCAGCTTGTCGACGATGCGCGCCGCCGCGGCCATGCCGAAGCTGGCGGTGACCATCATCACCGCGCCGAAACCACCGGCGCAGTCCAGCTTGACGCCCTCGCCGACGAAGCCCTTGGCCTGGCACACGGTGCCGTCCGGCTTGGGATAGCGCAGCTGCTCGGTGGAGAACACGCAGGGCACGCTGTAGCTGCGCCCCGGCGTGCGCGAGAAGTTGTAGTCGCGGCGCAGGGTGCTGCGCACCTTGGCGGCGAGCGGGTCGTTGAAGGTCTTGTTGAGGTCGGCGACCTGGATCTGCGCGGGGTCGACCTGCCCGCCGGCGCCGCCGGTGGTGACGATCTGGATCTTGCGCCGCTTGCACCAGGCGATCAGCGCGGCCTTGGCCGCCACGCTGTCGATGCAGTCGATCACCGCGTCGAGCTGCTCGGTGATGTACTCGGCCATGGTCTCGCGGGTGACGAAGTCGGCCACCGCGTGCACGGTGCAGGCCGGGTTGATGGCGCGGATGCGCGCGGCCATCTCGTCGACCTTGGCCTTGCCCACGGCGCCGTCGATGGCATGGACCTGGCGGTTGGTATTGGTGATGCACACGTCGTCCAGGTCGAACAGCGAGATCTCGCCCACCCCGGAGCGGGCCAGGGCCTCGGCCGCCCAGGAGCCGACGCCGCCGATACCGACCACCGCCACGTGCGCCGCCGCCAGGCGCTCCAGCCCCTCGCGCCCGTAGAGCCGGGCTATGCCGCCGAAGCGCTGTTCGTCTGTCATCTCGCCACCCTCATGAACCGGCCGGCATTATACGGGCTGAGCCGCGCAACGGTCTGCGCCGGGCCGAAGCGCAGCGCGATTCGACACGACTGCGGAACTCACCGGCCCCTGTGTCGGACCAACCGGGAGGCACGTGGATAGCGGTGCCCCGGCGGCGCTATACAGGCCGATGACCGGGGAGTAGCATGCGCGCCGACCGGCGGTCGCCGGTCTCCATTTCCAGGTTCCGTACGCAAGGCTGCCGAGCGAGGATGAGACAGGGCGGAAACGCCACCGACGCCGCGCCTCTTGCGTACCGACCCGTTCCTTGCAGCGGAACCCCTGAGTAGCCATGCCAACGCGCAAATTCGGAATCAACCTGGTGGTCGTCGTGGCGATCGCCGCCCTCTTCACCGGGTTCTGGGCCCTCTACAACCGCCCGGTCAGCGCCCCGGACTGGCCGGAGCAGATCTCCGGCTTCTCCTTCTCGCCCTTCCGCACCGGCCAGAGCCCGATGACCGGGGTCTATCCCAGCGACGAACAGATTCGCGCCGACCTCGAGCTGCTGAGCCAGCAGACCGACAACATCCGCACCTACTCGGTCGACGGCAAGCTGGCGGACATTCCGCGCATCGCCGAAGAGTTCGGTCTGCGGGTGACCCTCGGCATCTGGATCAGCGCCGATCTGGAACGCAACGAGCGCGAGATCGCCAAGGCCATCCAGCTCGCCAACGAGTCGCGCAGCGTGGTGCGGGTCACGGTGGGCAACGAGGCGGTGTACCGCACCGAGATCAAGGTCCCGGATCTCATCGCCTACATCGACCGCGTGCGTAGCGCGGTCAAGGTGCCGGTGAGCACCTCCGAGCAGTGGCACATCTGGCAGGAAAACCCCGAGCTGGCCGACCATGTCGACCTGATCGCCGCCCACGTGCTGCCCTACTGGGAATTCGTGCCGATGGAGGACTCCACCGACTTCGTCCTCGAGCGTGCCAAGGACATGAAGCGGCTGTTCCCGAAGAAGCCGCTGCTGCTGTCCGAAGTCGGCTGGCCGAGCAACGGCCGCACCCGCGGCGGCGCCGAGGCCGACCAGGCCGAGCAGGCCGTGTACCTGCGCACCCTGGTCAACTCGCTGAATGCCAAGGGCTACAACTACTTCGTGATCGAGGCCTTCGACCAGCCGTGGAAGGCCAGCGAGGAAGGTTCGGTGGGCGCCTACTGGGGCGTGTACAACCTCGATCGCCAGCCCAAGTTCGCCTTCGAGGGTCCGGTCATCGCCATTCCGCAGTGGCGCATCCTCGCGGTGGCCTCGGTGGTACTGGGCCTACTGGCCCTGGCGCTGATGCTGATCGACGGCTCCGCCCTGCGCCAACGCGGGCGCACCTTCCTCACCTTCGTCGCCTTCGTCGGCGGTTCCGCCCTGGTGTGGATCGCCTACGACTACAGCCAGCAATACAGCACCTGGTTCAGCCTGACGGTCGGCGGCCTGCTCGGCATCGGCGCGCTGGGCGTGTTCATCGTGCTGCTCACCGAGGCCCACGAACTGGCCGAGACGGCGTGGATCCGCAATCGCCGCCGGCCATTCATGCCGGTGCTGGCCGACAGCGCCTACCGGCCCAAGGTGTCGATCCACGTGCCCTGCTACAACGAGCCGCCGGAGATGGTGAAGCAGACCCTGGACGCCCTGGCGGCCCTGGATTACCCGGACTACGAAGTCATCATCATCGACAACAACACCAAGGACCCGAAGGTCTGGGAGCCGGTCGAGGCCTACTGCCAGCAACTGGGCCCGCGCTTCCGCTTCTTCCACGTGGCGCCCATCGAAGGCTTCAAGGGCGGCGCGCTGAACTACATCCTGCCGCACACCGCGCCGGATGCCGAAGTGGTGGCGGTGATCGACTCCGACTACTGCGTCGACCGCAACTGGCTCCGGCACATGGTGCCGCACTTCGCCGATCCGAAGATCGCCGTGGTGCAGTCGCCGCAGGACTACCGCGACGGCGACGAGAGCGCCTTCAAGAAGCTCTGCTACGCCGAGTACAAGGGCTTCTTCCATATCGGCATGGTCACCCGCAACGACCGCGACGCGATCATTCAGCACGGCACCATGACCATGATCCGCCGTAGCGTGATGGACGAGCTGAAGTGGGCCGATTGGACCATCTGCGAGGACGCCGAGCTGGGTCTGCGCGTGTTCGAGAAGGGCTACTCCGCCGCCTACGCCCACCAGAGCTTCGGCCGCGGCCTGATGCCGGACACCTTCATCGACTACAAGAAACAGCGCTTCCGCTGGGCCTACGGCGCCATCCAGATCATGAAGGGCCACGCCCGCGCGCTGTTCCGCGGCGAGGGTTCAGAGCTGACCCGCGGCCAGCGCTACCACTTCATCGCCGGCTGGCTGCCGTGGATCGCCGACGGCCTGAACATCTTCTTCACCGTCGGCGCCCTGCTCTGGTCGGCGGCGATGATCATCGTGCCGAACCGGGTCGACCCGCCGCTGATGATCTTCGCCATCCCGCCGCTGGCGCTGTTCTTTTTCAAGTTCGGCAAGATCATGTTCCTCTACCACAAGGCGGTCGGGGTGGACCTGAAGCGTTCGTTCCAGGCCGCCATCGCCGGCCTGGCGCTGTCGCATACCATCGCGAAGGCCGTGCTGTACGGGACCTTCACCAAGACCATCCCGTTCTTCCGCACGCCGAAGATGGCCAGCAACCACGGCATCCTGGTGGCCCTGGCCGAGGCCCGCGAAGAGGTGTTCGTCATGCTCCTGTTGTGGGGCGCGGCGATCGGCATCGCCTTCGCCCAGGACATCGGCAACGCCGACGTGAAGTTCTGGGTCGCCACCCTGCTGGTGCAGTCGCTGCCCTACCTCGCCGCACTGCTGATGGCGCTGCTCTCCTCCCTGCCCAAGCCGCAGGAGAAGGACATCGGCGAGCCGGCCGGCGCGGCCTGACCCACCCGCCCTCGTCGAGACGGCGGCCCAGCGTCTTCGGACCCTGCGCCGCCGTTTTGCTTTAACATGGCGGCCTTTCTGACATCCGCCGTCCCGGAGCCGCAATGACCGCCCTCACCCCCACCCTGGAGCTCGCCTTCGACCTGATCCGCCGCCCGTCCGTGACCCCGGTCGACGAAGGCTGCCAGGAGCTGATGATGCGCCGCCTGGCCGCACTCGGCTTCGCGGTCGAGCGCATGCGCATCGAGGAGGTGGAGAACTTCTGGGCCAAACGCGGCGGTGAAGGCCCGGTGCTGTGCTTCGCCGGCCACACCGACGTGGTGCCGACCGGCCCGCTGGAGGCCTGGCAGTACCAGCCGTTCGACGTGCGCGTGGACGACGAGGGCATGCTCTGCGGCCGCGGCGCGGCGGACATGAAGGGCAGCCTGGCGTCGATGATCGTCGCCGTGGAGCGCTTCGTCGCCGACCACCCGAACCACAATGGCGCCATCGCCTTCCTCATCACCAGCGACGAGGAAGGCCCGGCCCACCATGGCACCAAGGCCGTGGTCGAGCGCCTGCGCGAGCGCGGCGACCGCCTGGACTGGTGCATCGTCGGCGAACCCTCCAGCACCACCCTGCTCGGCGACGTGGTGAAGAACGGCCGCCGCGGCTCCCTCGGCGCCACCCTCACCGTGTACGGCAAGCAGGGCCACGTGGCCTACCCGCACCTGGCCAAGAACCCCATCCACCTCGCCGCCGGCGCCCTGGCCGAACTGGCCGCCGAGCACTGGGACGACGGCAACGCCTACTTCCCGCCAACCAGCTTCCAGGTCTCCAACCTCAACTCCGGCACCGGCGCCACCAACGTGATTCCGGGCGAGCTGAAGGCGGTGTTCAACTTCCGCTTCTCCACCGAGTCGACCGTGGAAGGCCTGCAGCAGCGGGTCACGGCCATCCTCGACAGGCACGGCCTGGACTACCACATCGACTGGGCCCTCTCCGGCCTGCCGTTCCTCACCCAGCCGGGCGAGCTGCTCGACGCCGTGGCCGCCAGCATCAAGTCCGTCACCGGCCGCGAGACCACACCGTCCACCTCCGGCGGCACCTCGGACGGGCGCTTTATCGCCACCCTGGGCACGCAGGTGGTCGAGCTGGGCCCGGTCAACGCCACCATCCACCAGATCAACGAGCGCGTGCTGGCCAGCGACCTGGACCTGCTCACCGAGGTCTACTACCAAACCCTGGTCAAACTCCTCGCATGAAAATCCATGAACATGCCTGCTACGCAACCCGATAGCTGCGTGACTCGCGATGCTCGCCCTTCGGGCCCGCCTGCGGCGGTTCAGCCGCAAGCGCCTGTGAGGCGGTACTCGCTCCTCGCCTATCTATTCGATATGTCTCGTCGCTGCGTTCCGTCCGCCTTGCTCTCGGGCCGCTCGCGACGGCCTGTTCATGGATTTTTCGCATGTTGACCTGCCCGATCTGCCAGGCGCAGCTGAGCCCGGTCGACAACGGCCTGGCCTGCCCGGCCAACCACCGCTTCGACCGTGCGCGCCAGGGCTACTACAACCTGCTGCCGGTGCAGCACAAGAACAGCCGCGACCCCGGTGACAACCAGGCCATGGTCGAGGCGCGCCGACGCTTTCTCGACGGTGGCCACTACGCGCCGCTGGCCAAGCGCCTGGCCGAGCTGGCGGCCGAACGCGGGCCGCTCACCTGGCTGGATATCGGTTGTGGCGAGGGCTACTACACCGCGCAGCTCGCCGAACTGCTACCCGAGGCCGACGGCCATGCCCTGGACATCTCCCGCGAGGCGGTGAAGCGCGCCTGCAAGCGCGCCCCCCAGCTGACCTGGCTGGTGGCGAGCATGGCACGCGTACCGCTGGGCGATGCCAGCTGCGACCTGCTGGCCAGCGTGTTCAGCCCGCTGGACTGGCAGGAGGCCCTGCGCCTGCTCAAGCCCGGCGGCGGCCTGCTGCGCATGGGCCCGACCCGCGTGCACCTGATGGAACTACGGCAGAAGCTGTACGACGAGGTGCGCGACTACGACGACCAGAAGCACCTGGAGCTGATCCCCGCGGGCATGCGCCTGGCCCACAGCGAAACCATCAGCTTCCCGCTGCTGCTGGCCGATGCCCAGGCCCGCGCCGACCTGCTGGCCATGACCCCGCACGGCTGGCGCGCCAGCGCCGAACGCCGCGCCGCGGTGATTGCCGAAGACTTCGAGGTGACCGTGTCCATTCGCTACGATTGGATCGAGAAAGGTTCGGCACGATAAATGTCTGCGCTTGGCCATGCGTCGTTGAAAGCCGGTTCGGAAAGCCGCTTGCGGCTAACGCGCTTCAGCGCGACCCGAAGGGCGAGCGAAGCGAGTACTGCTCATTTACAACGCGTAAACTCCGCGTCCTCACCGACTTTTGCCGGGGGCGCCGAGCCTAGCCCGACCTTCGCTAGACGATTTCTCGTACCGAACCGAACCTAGAGAGCCCGCCATGCGCCAACCCGATATCGAGATCTATCTGAAGGACGCCGACCAGCAGGCCGTGACCGTCTGGCTGGGCGAGGCCATCGGCCCGGTCAGTGAATGGCGCCAGCAGGGCCAGACCTTCAAGTGCCACGCCGGCGATGTACCGGTGACCTGGCTGCCGAAGGCCGTGGGCAAGTGGCACAGCCTCTACCTGGAAAGCGACGCCACGCCCTGGGCCGACGACCTGGCCTGCGCCCGCGCCGCCTACGCCGCGCTCGGCGTGCAGGTGCGCTGCGCGCCCGGTGGCTGGAGCGAGGAAGAGGCCGAGGAAGAGGCGGATCGCTGGATCAAGATCGACGCCGAGGGCGAGCAGGAAATCGTCTGGCGTACGGATTGAGCATCGCCCTCATACGTTCTCGAACCAGCGGAGCCGCGCATGAAGCGACGCGAGTTTCTCGGCGCACTGGCGACCGCCCCGCTGCTGGCCTAGTGCGCACCCGATGACAGGCGGGAGTCCTCCATGTTCTCGGTCGAAGTCTGGGTCGATTCCAGCCCGGATAACCTTGTCGCCAGCCAGGCCATCAGGCTCGCCGCCTCCCCATTACAGGAGATCCCGGCCTGTTCTCCCCGCCCGCACTGCTGACGACGAAGCTGCCCTCCGTGCTGCGGCTGGAGATCAGCTGCGAAAGGATCGCCAGCGGACATTCCCATGTGGGGGTTTCCCACGATGGGCAGCTGGTGACATCCGGAAAGTATTCGGCCCCTTCACGATCAGAGCCTTTCCAGACGATCACGCGTCCTATGTCCTGGCCGTCAAGGCCGGCGGCGAAACCGCCTAGCCGAAAAACAAAAGGCCCGTCGATGACGGGCCTTTTGTCGTGTAGCGCGGGTCTTAGACCTTCGATACGTCTTCCGCTTGCAGGCCCTTCTGGCCCTGGATCACGGAGAACTCCACCTGCTGGCCTTCAACCAGAGTGCGGTGACCCTCGCCACGAATGGCGCGGTAGTGGACGAACACGTCCGGGCCGCTTTCGCGTTGAATGAAGCCATACCCCTTGGAATCATTGAACCACTTGACGGTTCCGACCTCACGATCAGCCATTACCACTTCCCTCGATTCTCGATTTTGTTGTGGCCCTTGCGGGCTTCGACGGTTCGGCGCAAACGTTCTTTTTCTTCTTTCCGACCCCGGCCAAAACGAGCGTGGAGCGGTATTCCGAAAGGCGTCCTAATGCGACCGCAACGGGAGTATAAAACAAGCGTTCGTCTTGCCAAGGGATTTTTTCGGCCGGCTGCAAGCCCCATGGCGCATGGGCTGCAGCCCTTTTCGCTCACTTATCGGCTAGCACATCGGTCAACTTTCTGGCCAGGCTCTGATACTGATGGGGCTCGAGGCGATAGGCCCAGTCGCTGCGCCCGGGCAGCTCGGCGGGCGGCAGATCGCTGCCCTGCTCCAGCAGCAACCAGTGCTGATCGCCCTTGGCATACGTCCGCCCCTTCAGGCGCTTGCCGGCGAAGGTGTCGAGGGTGAATTGCAGCGTCGGCTCGCCGGTGAAGGTCAGTTGTGCGAGCGGCGCGGCATCGGCGAAGCGCAGGTCTTCGAAGAAGCGCGCCATACCATCGGCGGCGCCCTCGAAGGCCAGTCGCTTGCCCTTGGGCAGATCGCGCACCTGCAGATGGGCATCCCCGGCCTTGTCGCGGAACAGCGTCAGCCGCTCGCCGCCGGTGTGGCGCAGGTCCAGCGTGCGCACCTCGGCGAAGGGCACGGCAACGACGCGACGGTCCAGCCACGCCAGTTCGCTGGCCGGCAGCTCGATGCGCTGGCTGACCAGCCAGCTCTGCGCCTCGTCGGCCCGACGCACCAGCTGCCCCGACTGCTGGCCGGCGTTGCCGATCAGCAGGCTCAGCGGCGGCTCGCCCCGCTCCAGCGTGAGGCGTACGCCCTGCTCCTCCGCGGCGCCCTTATCGGCCAGGCCGAGACGACCGTGCAGCTCGGGATTGGCGGTACGCGGCTCGACCTTGCGTGCCTCGGCCAGGGCCGTGAGCAGCCTGTTCACCGCGGCCTGATCGGCTGGGTAATCGGCCTTGGCCGGCACCACCCAGCCCTGCTCGCGGCGCTCCAGGCGCACCTGCGGCTGGCCGGCGCGCTGTACCACGATGGCGTTCACCTGTTCCGGCTGCAGGCCCGGCAACCAGGCCTCGGCCTGAACCGGCGCCTGCGGCCTGCCGACCTGACTGGTAAAGTACCAGCCGGCCACCAGGGCCATCGCCAGCACCGCCAGAACGAAGAGGGATCTGCGATTCATAGCCTTGTCTCCTTAGGCAGGAGTAGAACTCGAGAAAGGGGATCCTCTCTTCCGTAAACGGGGGCACGCCCAGTGGAGAGGGTTAGGGGTAGGGAATCGGCATCCACCCTCTCCCCTACCCCTCTCCCACACGTGGGAGAGGGGTTAAAGCATCACGCGGCCTTGCGCCGGCGCCACAGCCACAGTGCCAGCACGCCGAGGGTCAGCAGCAGTGGCACGGCGAGGATGTTGGCCAGCTTGAGGGTGCGGCCCAGGTCCTCGATCTGCGCGTTGAGCTGGAAGCGCACCTCGCGCAGCTCCTTGCGGATGCGCAGCTTCTCGGCGATGAACTGCTGCACCGTGGCCTGCTGCTCGGGGGTCAGCTCCAGCGCCTTGCTCGGGTCCTGCTGCTGCAGCGAGGCGAGCTTCTGGTCGGTCTCGGCCAGGCGCTTCTGCAGGTCCTCTTCCTTGACCCGGAACTGCGCCTCGGCCTCGCGCTGCAGGGCCTCGACCACCTCGAACGGGCGGCTGAAGCGACCGCGCGAGCGCACGCTGATCAGCGCATCGCTGCCGGACAGGTTGTCCAGGGCGTTGATGGCGAAGCCGGCGTTGTCGGCGAACGGCTGCGGCACGCGCTGGCCGAAGAAGTCCTGCACCTGCACCCACATGCGGTCGGTGAGCAGGTCGGTGTCGGCCACGGCGATCACGTTGATGTTGTCAGCCGACTTCAGGCCGTCCTTCTGCCCCTCGATACCCTCGGGGAAGGCGGACTGCGCCGGACCGCTGATGCGCGCGGCGATGGCGTAGCGCTCGCCGGTCGGCTCCAGGTCGCGGATCAGCTCCTCCGGATTGGCCAGGGTGGCGAAGCGCGCGGCATCGAACGGCATGGCGTATTCCGAGCTCTGCAGCAGCGGCACGAACTGGGTCTTGGCGCCTTCGACCGGTTCGAGGATGCCGGCGGTGGCGATGTTCAGGCTCTCCAGGCTGGAGGTGGCCACGTCGTCCTGGTTCATCGCCCGCTGCGGCAGCGCCAGCCAGGCGGCATGGCGTGCCGGGCGCTGGCCCTGACCCATGCTCACCGACAGCGCATAGGAGCCGTCGCCCAGCACCTTGCCCGGGATCAGGCGCAGGCCCCAGGCCTTGAACAGCGGCGCCAGGTCCGACGCTTTTTCGGGCTGGTCGCCCGGCATCATCGGCTGCGCGTTGTCCGCCTCGCTGAGCGGGTCGACGAACACCAGCAGCTTGCCGCCGCGCAGCACGAACTGGTCGATGGCGTAGAGGGTCGGCTGCGGCAGGCTCTTCGGGTGCACCAGCAGCAGCACCGAGACCTCGTCCGGGATCTTGTCGACGCCGGCCTTGAGGCTGTCGATCTTGAACAGCTGGCGCACTTCCTCCATCACCATCCAGGGTGCGGTCGGCTGGCGCGCCATCATGTCGAAGCCGCCGTTGAGCTGCAGCCCGGAGAGCAGGCCGATCACCGGGCGCTCCGGCTTGGCCAGGCCCTGCACCAGCTGGCTCAGCTGGTACTCGAGGAATTCTTCCTGATCCAGCGGGAAGAACGGGATGACCTGCTGATCGTCCACCGCATTGGTGCCGGCCAGGCCGAAGTAGATCTGCTCGCCGCTCTGGTTCGCCGGCACGGCCTGCAGGCCGAAGCTCGCGGCCTTGTCCTCATCCTCGGAGAAGGGCTCCGGGTCGATGACGTGCAGCTTGATCTTGCCGTTCGCCTCGCGCTCGTAGGCACGCAGCATTTCCTCCACGCGCACCGCGTAGTTGCGCAGCACCGGCAGGTCGTGGGCGGCCTTGTCGGAGTAGAAGAAGTACAGGTTGATCGGCTCTTCGAGCTCGCCGAGGATGCGCTCGGTGCCCTCGGAGATGGTGTAGAGCTTCTGCTCGGTCAGGTCCAGGCGGACGCCGCCCAGGCCCAGCGCGGAGAGCATGTTGAAGGCCAGGAAGGCCACGGCGATCAGCAGCAGGCCGACGCCGGAATACATCAGTTTCTTCATGGGTCAGTCAGCCTTCTTCAGATCGACCACGATGGCGGTGGCGGCGAGCCAGGCAGCCATCAGGGAAATGAAATAGAGCAGGTCGCGCAGGTCGATCACGCCCTTGCTGATCGCGTCGAAGCGGGTCAGGAAGGACAGCGAGGCAACCGCATCGAGCAGCCACTGCGGCGCCCAGGCCAGTGCGTCGAGCACCATCGGAAAACCGCTGACGATGAACAGGAAGCAGGCGCTGACGGCGAGGATGAAGGCGATCACCTGGTTCTTCGCCAGGGCCGACATGCACGAGCCGATGGCGAGGTAGGAGCCGGCCAGCAGCCAGCTGCCGATGTAGCCGGTGAAGATCGCGCCGTTGTCCGGCTGGCCCAGGTAGTTGACCGTGATGATCATCGGGAAGGTCAGCAGCAGGGCGATGCCGGCGAATACCCAGGCGGCGAGGAACTTGCCCAGCACCGCCTCGGCGCGGGTGATCGGCAGGGTCATCAGCAGCTCGATGGAGCCGGACTTGCGCTCCTCGGCCCACAGGCGCATGGCGATGGCCGGCACCAGGAACAGGTAGAGCCATGGGTGGAAGTTGAAGAACGGCGCCAGGTCCGCCTGGCCGCTTTCGTAGAAGCCGCCGAGGTAGAAGGTGAAGACCCCGGACAGCACCAGGAAGATCAGGATGAACACATAGGCGAGCGGCGTGGCGAAATAGCTGGCCAGCTCGCGTTTGAAGACTACGGGCAACTGCTTCATGCCGCCTCTCCCCGGGTCAGGCTGCGGAACACTTCATCGAGCCGGCCGCGTTCCACGTCCAGCTCCTTGACCTGCCAGCCGCGCTGGCGAATCAACTCGTTGACCTGCGGAAAGATCACCTGGCCCGGCTGGGCCAGCAGCGTCAGGCTGCCGTCGGCGTTGTCTTCCACGCCGATCACGCCCGGCACCGCGGCCAGGGCGGCGCGATCCAGCTCGCCGTCAGCCACAAGGGTCACCGCCTGGTGGTAGCGCGAACGGCTCTCCAGTTCGAACGGCGTGCCGTCGGCCACCAGCTTGCCGGCGGCGATCACCACGGCGCGGGTGCACACGGCCGACACCTCTTCGAGGATGTGGGTGGAGATGATCACGATCTTGTCCCTGGCCAGGCTCTGGATCAGCTGGCGCACCTGGTGCTTCTGATTCGGGTCGAGGCCGTCGGTGGGCTCGTCGAGGATCAGCACCTTGGGATCGTGGAGGATCGCCTGGGCCAGGCCGACGCGGCGCTTGAAGCCCTTGGACAGGGTCTCGATGCTCTGCTCCAGCACCTTCTCCAGCTCGACCTGCTCGACCGCGCGCAGCACCCGCTGCTTCTTCTCGGCGCCGCGATAGCCGCGGACTTCGGCGATGAACTCCAGGAAGCCGCGCACCGTCATGTCGCCATAGCAGGGCGCGCCTTCGGGCAGGTAGCCGATCTGCTGCTGGGCCTTGAGGGTGTCGCGCTGGATGTCGAAGCCGAGGACGCTGGCGGTGCCGGAAGTCGGCGCCAGGAACCCGGTGAGCATCTTCATGGTGGTGGATTTACCGGCCCCGTTGGGACCGAGGAAGCCCAGCACTTCCCCCTGCTGGACCGTGAAGCTGAGGCCATCGACGGCCGTGTGATGGGCAAAACGCTTGGTTAGATTTTTTATTTCGATCATGGCTCTCGTCCCGACGGGAGAACCCCTGGCCATGCTGACCACGGGGGTCTTGCAAACGCTGGCGGACTATAAAAGTCGACCGACGGCAAGGCAAGACAAGCGGTTTTAGGAAAAGTTGCAGATCCGGCGGGATGTTGGCCGCCACGCCCCGCGCATGCGCCCGCCTCGCCTGCCCGTGCGGCGCCACAGGCCAGGCGCCACGCGGGTTGCAGTGAACACTTGTAGCCGCACGCTTTTTGCCGCGAAGGGGCGAATGCGGCACACTAGCCGCCCCGAGCAACCGCTCGTTTCCACAGCCGCACTCTATGACCCGCTCCCCGCTCCGCCGCCTCGCCTTCGGCGCCCTGCGCCGCCTGCTCTTTCTCTGGGTACGCTCGGAAACCATCAACCAGTCGTCCTTCAATCTGCGCCTGGATCGCAGCAAGCCGGTGTTCTACGTGCTGCAGCAACCCTCGGCGGCGGACCTGGCGGTGGTGGACAGGGAATGCAGCAAGGCCGGCCTGCCGCGGCCGGTGCTGCCGGTGGCGCTGGGCGACCAGCTGGAGCCGGCCGGCTTCTTCTACCTGACCCGCTCGCCGAGCTGGTTCGGCGGCCACGACAAGCGCGGGGCTCCGCCCACCCTGCAGCGCATCCTCGCCAGCCTCGACGGCAACGCCCTGGATGACGCGCAGATCATCCCGGTCAGCGTGTTCTGGGGCCAGTCGCCGGACCGCGAGACCAGCCCGTGGAAGCTGCTGTTCGCCGACACCTGGGCGGTCACCGGGCGCCTGCGCAAGCTGGTCAGCATCCTCATTCTCGGCCGCAAGACCCGCGTGCAGTTCTCCGCGCCGATCCACCTGCGCGAGCTGCTCGACCAGAACAAGGGCCGCGAGCGCACCCTGCGCATGGTCCAGCGCATCCTGCGCGTGCACTTCCGCAACCTGAAGACCACGGTGATCGGCCCCGACGTGTCGCACCGGCGCAACCTGGTGAAAGGCCTGATCCACGGCCCGCTGGTGCGCCAGGCCATCCGCGAGGAGGCCGAGCGCGAGAAGATCGGCATCGAGAAGGCCGAGGCCCAGGCTCTGCGCTACGGCAACGAGATCGCCTCGGATTATACCTACACCGCCATCCGCTTCCTCGAGACGGTGCTGAGCTGGTTCTGGAACAAGCTGTACGAGGGCATCCAGGTCAACCACCTGGAGGCGGTGCGCGACATCGCCCACGGTCACGAGATCATCTACGTGCCCTGCCACCGCAGCCACATCGACTACCTGCTGCTTTCCTACCTGCTGTTCCGCAACGGCCTGACCCCTCCACACATCGCCGCCGGCATCAACCTCAACATGCCGGTGGTCGGCAGCCTGCTGCGCCGCGGCGGCGCCTTCTTCATGCGCCGCACCTTCAAGGGCAACCCGCTGTACACCGCGGTGTTCAACGAGTACCTGCACACGCTGTTCAGCAAGGGCTTCCCGGTCGAGTACTTCGTCGAGGGCGGCCGCTCGCGCACAGGCCGCACCCTGCAGCCGAAGACCGGCATGCTGGCCATCACGCTGCGCAGCTTCCTGCGTTCGTCGCGCCTGCCAATCGCCTTCGTGCCGGTCTACATCGGCTACGAGCGCGTGCTCGAAGGCCGCACCTACCTGGGCGAGCTGCGCGGCGCGGCGAAGAAGAAGGAGTCGATCTTCGACATTTTCAAGGTCATCGGCGCCATCCGTAAGCAACGCTTCGGCAGCGTCTGGGTCAATTTCGGCGAGCCGATCAAGCTGGCCGAGTTCCTCGACGCCGAGCAACCGGGCTGGCGCGGCCAGGACTACGGCGACCAGTACCGCCCCGAGTGGCTGAACCAGACCACCAATCGCCTCGGCGAGCGCGTGGCCCAGCACCTCAACGAGGCCGCGGCGATCAACCCGGTCAACTTGGTCGGCCTGGCGCTGCTCTCCACCGCCAAGCTGGCGCTGGACGAAAAGGCCCTGGCCCGCGTGCTCGACCTGTACCTGGCGCTGCTGCGCAAGGTGCCTTACTCGCCACATGCCACCCTGCCGGAAGGCGATGGCCAGGACCTGATTCGCTACGTGCAGAGCATGGACCTGCTGGCCGAGCAGAAGGACGCCCTGGGCAAGATCCTCTACCTGGACGAGCAGAACGCCGTCCTGATGACCTACTACCGCAACAACGTGCTGCACGTGTTCGCCCTGCCCGCCCTGCTGGCTAGCTTCTTCCTCAGCAGCTCGCGCATGAGCCGCGAGCAGATCCTGCGCTACGTGGCCGCGCTGTATCCGTACCTGCAGTCGGAGCTGTTCATCCGCTGGTCCCTGGACGAGCTGGAAGGTGTGGTCGACCAGTGGCTGGAGGCGTTCGTCGAACAGGATCTGCTGCGCCGCGAGGACGACATGTTCATTCGCCCGGCGCCCAGCTCGCGCCAGTTCGTCCTGCTCACCCTGCTGGCCCGCGCCATCGTGCAGACCCTGCAGCGCTTCTACATGGCCACCGCCCTGCTGCTCAATGCTGGGCAGTACGCCCTGAGCGCGGAAGAACTGGAGAACCTCTGCGTGGTGATGGCTCAGCGCCTGTCGATTCTGCATGGCCTCAACGCGCCGGAGTTCTTCGACAAGAGCCTGTTCCGCCACTTCATCCAGACCCTGCTGGATCAGGGCGTGCTGCGCCAGAACGCCGACGGCAAGCTCAGCCACCACCCGCAACTGGCGGAGCTGGTGGAGGGTGCCGCCAAGCGCGTGTTGCCGGCAGAGATTCGCCTGTCGATCCGCCAGGTGGCGCTGGAGCGTGGCGAGGAAGCCGAGGCCCCGACCTAAGGGGCTTATCGGCGAGCGACCTCCGGCATCGCGCATGTCGGAGGCACTTGCCTCAACGCGAACTCAGACCCACTGGTCGTTGCGCTTGCGCCGCACCCGCAGCAGCGTCGGCAAAATCAGCCCCGCCAGCAGCCCGCCGCCGGCGATGCTGCTGCCGTAGACCATGTAGCGCATTAGCACCTGCTTGTTCTCGTCGCCCAGCTGCGCCTGGGCCTCGCGCAGCTCGGAGCGGACCTGAGTCAGCTCGCTGTCCAGCGAGGAGCGCGCCACCTGCAGCTCGTCGATCAGCGCCTTGCGCGAGTCCAGGGTTTCCTGCATGCCCTGCACGCGGGTCTTCCAGGTGTCGTCGATGCCCTTGAGCTCGGCGCTCAGCTCGGCCACCTGCTGCTCCAGCTGCGGCAGGCGTTCGGCCTGACCCGGCACGGTCTGCAGGTCGCGGCTGGGAATCCACACGCTGCTGCCGTCCTCGCCACGCACCTGGCTGTAATCGCCCTGGGTGCGCAGCAGTTCGACCTTCTCGCCGGAGGTGAGCGTGCCGACGATGCGGTAGCCATCGGTGGGCCCGCTGCGCACGTAGGTGTTCAGGCTGTCGCTGACCCAGCGCGCGTTGCCGGCCTCCTCGGCCTTGGCCGGGCCGGCCGCCAGCAGCCCGCCGATCAGGCAAGCGCCGAGGGTGCGGAAGCGAGGAAAAAAGGGGAAACGGGAGGGGCGAAACGGGGGCATAGGCAATCTTCACTTGGCGGTGGCATCGCGCGGCGAACGGCGGTGCGAACGAACGGAGAATCGGCCCCGCACACGCGAACGCCGGCGCCAACGCCTGAGACGAAGGGCCATGCGAACCGCCCTGGCGAGCCGACAGCAGACAGACTGCCGAGGTTCGACCAAGTTCACTCATGGCCGGGGAAAGAGACGGGCTGCCACGCGCTCGCGGCGTTTGGCTCCCCCGCCGCTCTCCGTTACTCTCAGCCGATCTCCCGTGCATTGAGGAAGCCCCATGCTCCGCGTCACCACCCTGGCCGCCAGTTTGCTGCTGTCCGCCGGCGCCCACGCGCTCACCCTGTCCGACCTGTCCCAGAGCGACGCCAGCGGCGGCCTCAAGGACGCCCTGACCCAGGGCGCGCAGATCGCCGTGAAGCAGCTCGGCAAGCCGGGCGGCTTCAGCAACAACGAGGAAGTGCGCATCGAGCTGCCCGGCAAGCTGGGCAAGGCCGCCAAGACCATGAAGATGATGGGCATGGGCGAACAGGTGGAAGAGCTCGAAGACAGCATGAACAAGGCCGCCGAAGCCGCCGTGCCGCAGGCCCAGGCGATCCTGGTGGACGCGGTGAAGAAGATGACCGTGAGCGATGCCAAGGCCATCCTCGCCGGCGGCGAGGACTCCGCCACCCAGTACCTGAACAAGAGCAGCCGCGAGCAGATCCGCGCCAAGTTCCTGCCCATCGTCAAGCAGGCCACCGACAAGGTCGGCCTGGTCCAGCAGTACAACGGCTTCGCCGGCCAGGCCGCGGCCTTCGGCGTGGTCGACGCGAAGAGCGCCAACGTCGAGAACTACGTGACCGAGCAGGCGCTGGACGGCCTGTTCAAGATGATCGCCGAGCAGGAGGCGAGCCTGCGCCAGAACCCGGCCGGCGCGGCCACCAGCCTGGCGAAGAAGGTGTTTGGCGCGCTGTAACCGCAGCAGCTGAAAAGACCGTAGCCCGGATGCAATCCGGGAAGCAGGCAAGTCCGCCCCCCGGATTGCATCCGGGCTACCGTGCTGGGTGGAACGAGCAAACCCCTGAAAAAGCAAAAGCCCGGCGAACGCCGGGCTTTTTTGTGGCTGGGCTTGTGGCCCTGCCGGGTGCCGGAACGAGCCGGCTTCGGGTAGTAACGCGTCGTACCGGGCGGATAGCCCCCACGAGGGTGTACGGCGCGTGGTGCCGGACGAGACGTCGCGGCACCGGTGAGCGCCTGGCGGCGCTCGGGGTTGCAGGAGTCACCTGACTACCGTGCAGGATGCCAGGCGAAACTTTCGGCCAGCTTTCGCAGGCCCCTCGCCAACCGTGACGGCCTGGCGAGGGTATGCGGGTGAATCAGCCGATGGTCATCAGGCTGGCGTTGCCGCCGGCGGCCGCGGTGTTCACGCTCAGCGCGTGCTCGATCAGCAGGCGCTCCAGCGGGATGTCGGTCTCGCCCCTGTTCAGGCCGTGCACGCTGACGATGGCGCCCTTGCGCTGGGCGGCCTGCTGGCTCACTTCGCGCAGCTGGTCGGAGTCGCCGTGGTGCAGGATGGCGTCGAACTCGGCCTCCAGGCTGGTCCAGTCGGCCACCGTGGCAATGCGCTTCTGCACCTCCTTGGGCAGCGCGGCGAGCAGCTCGCGCTGGCTCTCCGGCAGCAGCGCGTGGCTGCCGATGGCCAGGCAGGCGGCCAACTGCGCCAGCAGGTCGCCACGTTCCTCGGCCAGGCACAACACGCGCTCGCGCGGCAGCAGGCTGTAGGTGTTGCGTTCGCCGGTCGGCCCCGCCAGCACATGGCTGGTGAAGCTCTGCGACAACTCGCGGTAGCGGGTGAACAGCTCGGCCTGCGCCGGCTCCTGCTTGGCGGCCCAGTCGGCGAAGGCGTTGCGCGCCTTGTCCAGCTCGGCCGGCGCGCCCAGGGCGTGCACGTTGTCGCCCTTGAGCTGCTGGGCCACGGCGTCCTGCGGGCGGGTCGACAGCAGGCGATACAGGTACAGCGGGCCGCCGGCCTTGGGACCGGTGCCGGACAGGCCCTCGCCGCCGAACGGCTGCACGCCGACCACGGCACCGACGATGTTGCGGTTGACGTAGAGGTTGCCGACGCGGGCCGAGTCGACCACCAGGGCGATGGTCTCGTCGATGCGGGTGTGCACGCCCAGGGTCAGGCCGTAGCCGCTGTCGTTGATCTGCTGCAGCAGGCCGCCCAGCTCGGCGCGCGGGTAGCGCACCAGGTGCAGCACGGGGCCGAAGATCTCGCGCTTCATCTCGTCGAAGCTTTCCAGCTCGATCAGGGTCGGCAGCACGAAGGTGCCGCGCTTGAATTCCTCGGCATCGGCACGGGCGGCCTGGAACACCTTGCGGCCCTTTTCGCGCATGGCGGCGATGTGCGCCTCGATGCCGGCCTTGGCCTCGGCGTCGATCACCGGGCCGATGTCGGTGCACAGGCGCTCCGGCGATCCGATGCGGTACTCGGCCATGGCGCCCTTGAGCATCTCGATCACGCGGTCGGCCACGTCGTCCTGTACGCAGAGTACGCGCAGGGCCGAGCAGCGCTGGCCGGCGCTGTCGAAGGCGGAGCTGACCACGTCGACCACCACCTGCTCGGCCAGGGCCGAGGAGTCGACGATCATGGCGTTGAGGCCGCCGGTCTCGGCGATCAGCGGGATGGTACGGCCCTGGGCGTCCAGGCGTCCGGCGATGTTGCGCGCGAGGATGCCGGCGACTTCGGTGGAGCCGGTGAACATCACGCCGCGCACGCGCTCGTCGCCCACCAGGCGGGCACCGACGGTCTCGCCGCGGCCCGGCAGCAGCTGCACGGCACCGCCGGGCACGCCGGCCTCCAGCAGGATGCGCACGGCCTGGGCGGCGATCAGCGGAGTCTGCTCGGCCGGCTTGGCCAGCACGGTGTTGCCCGCGGCCAGCGCGGCGCAGACCTGGCCGGTGAAGATCGCCAGCGGGAAGTTCCACGGGCTGATGCACACCACCGGACCCAGCGGACGGTAGCTGTCGTTGCTGAAGGTACGGGCCTGCGCCGCGTAGTAGCGCAGGAAGTCCACCGCCTCGCGCACTTCGGCGATGGCGTTGGCGAAGGTCTTGCCGGATTCGCGCACCAGCAGGCCCATCAGTTGCTGGGTCTCGGCCTCCATCTGGTCGGCGGCGCGCTCCAGCACGGCGGCACGCTCGGCCGGCAGAGTCGACTGCCAGATCTGCCCGCTGGACTGGGCGCAGAGGATGGCGCTCTTGACGTCGGCCTCGCTGGCCTCGTGCACATGGCCGACCAGGTCGCGGTGGTCGGCCGGGTTGCGCACCGGCTCGGCCGGGCCGGGGTTCGGCGCGTCGCAGCCGAGGATCGGCGCGGCCACGTAGGCGGTGTTGGTGGACGACAGCAGCGCCGAGGACAGCGAGCCCAGACGGTGCTCGTTGGCGAGGTCGATGCCCTCGGAGTTCAGGCGTGCCTCGCCGTACAGGTCACGCGGCAGGGGAATGCGCGGGTGCGGCAGGCCCAGGGTGCCTTCCTGCGAGGCCATGCGCTCGACCTGCTCGACCGGGTCCAGCACCAGCTCCTTGAGCGAGATGCTGTGGTCGGCGATGCGGTTGACGAAGCTGGTGTTGGCGCCGTTTTCCAGCAGGCGACGAACCAGGTAGGCCAGCAGCGTCTCGTGGCTGCCGACGGGTGCGTAGATGCGGCACGGACGGTTGTACTTGCCGTCCTTGATCGAACCCACCACCTGCTCGTACAGCGGCTCGCCCATGCCGTGCAGGCACTGGAACTCGTACTGGCCCGGATAGTAGTTCTGCCCGGCGATCTGGTAGATGGCCGACAGCGAGTGGGCGTTGTGGGTGGCGAACTGCGGGTAGATGGCCTCCGGCACGGCCAGCAGCTTGCGCGCGCAGGCGATGTAGGAAACGTCGGTGTACGGCTTGCGGGTGTACACCGGGTAGCCTTCCAGGCCGTCGACCTGGGCGCGCTTGATCTCGCTGTCCCAGTAGGCGCCCTTCACCAGGCGGATCATCAGGCGGTGGCGGCTGCGCTTGGCCAGGTCGATGACGTAGTCGATCACGTACGGGCAGCGCTTCTGGTAGGCCTGGATGACGAAGCCGATGCCGTTCCAGCCGGCCAGTTCCGGGGCGAAGCACAGGCGCTCGAGCAGGTCGAGGGAGATTTCCAGGCGGTCGGCTTCCTCGGCGTCGATGTTGAGGCCGATGTCGTACTGCTTGGCCAGCTTGGTCAGGCCCAGCAGGATCGGGTACAGCTCGTCCATCACGCGGTCGTACTGGGCGCGGCTGTAGCGCGGGTGCAGGGCGGACAGCTTGATCGAGATGCCCGGCCCCTCGTAGATGCCGCGGCCATGGGAGGCCTTGCCGATGGCGTGGATCGCTTGCTCGTAGGAAGCCAGGTAGCGCTTGGCGTCTTCCTCGGTCAGCGCGGCCTCGCCGAGCATGTCGTAGGAATAGCGGAAGCCCTTGCTCTCCATGCTGGTGGCGTTGGCCAGCGCCTCGCCGATGGTCTCGCCGGTGACGAACTGCTCGCCCATCAGGCGCATGGCCATGTCCACGCCCTTGCGGATCACCGGCTCGCCGCTCTTGGAGATGATGCGGTTGAGCGCCGAGGTCATGCCGGCCTCGTTGTGGGTGGACACCAGCTTGCCGGTGATCAGCAGTCCCCAGGACGCGGCGTTGACGAACATCGACGGGCTCTGGCCCAGGTGCTGGCTCCAGTTGCCGCTGGCGATCTTGTCGCGGATCAGCGCATCGCGCGTGGCCTTGTCCGGGATGCGCAGCAGCGCCTCGGCCAGGCACATCAGCGCCACGCCTTCCTGGGACGACAGGGAGAACTCCTGTAGCAGGCCCTGCACCAGGCCCTGGCGGCCGCCGGCGCTCTTCTGGTTGCGCAGCTTCTCGGCGATGCCCAGGGCCATCTTCTGAGTGGCCTCGGCCTGTTCCTTCGGCAGGCGCGCCTGCTCCAGCAGGACCGGAAGCGCGTCGGTTTCCGGACGGCGGTAGGCGCCGGTGATGGCGGCACGCAGCACGGACTGCGGCAGGATGCTCTCGGCGAAATCGAGGAATACCTGCAGGGCCTGCTCGCTCAGCTGCTCCACCGACTCCTCGCCGGCCGCCGCGGCCAGGCCGGAATGCTCCGCGGGGGTCAGTCCACCCTCGACCTGCTCCAGGTAGTTGAAGATCGCCTGCTTGATCAGCCAGTGCGGGGTGCGGTCGAGGGACTGGGCAGCCTGCTTCAGGCGTTCACGGGTGGCATCGTCGAGTTTCACGCCAAGGGTGGTGGTGGCCATTTCTTATCCTGTTCCGATTGAGTGCGCTGCGGCGCGTGGCGGAAGATTAAACCTCTCACAGGATCAGGTGCAACTAAGTGCAACCTTACGCTCGACGGGAGGTCAGCGCAGTGCAACCTCACCCGAGCGACAGCAAGCCCGCGTGCGATAACAACAACCTTAGCCCCGTCGCAACGCGCTGCCGCGCCAACCGATGAGCTGAAACGAAAAAGCCCGGCACGGGCCGGGCTTTTCGGTGAGGCATCTCGCGCTAGCGCTCCACTTCCTTGACCCGGAACCAGGCCGCGTACAGCGCCGGCAGGAACAGCAGGGTCAGCGCCGTGGCGACAATCAGGCCGCCCATGATGGCCACCGCCATCGGCCCGAAGAACACGCTGCGCGACAGCGGAATCATCGCCAGCACCGCCGCCAGGGCGGTCAGCACGATGGGCCGGAAGCGCCGCACGGTGGCCTCGATGATCGCGTGCCAGCGGTCCAGGCCGGCGGCGATGTCCTGCTCGATCTGGTCCACCAGAATCACCGAGTTGCGCATGATCATGCCGGCCAGGGCGATGGTGCCGAGCATGGCGACGAAGCCGAACGGCTGCTGGAACACCAGCAGAAACAGGGTCACGCCGATCAGCCCCAGCGGCGCGGTGAGGAACACCATGGCCGCCCGCGACATGCTGCGCAGCTGCAGGATCAGCAGCGTCAACACCACCAGGATGAACAGCGGGATGCCGGCATTGACCGACTTCTGCCCGCGCGCCGAATCCTCGACCGTGCCGCCTACCTCCAGCAGGTAGCCGCTGGGCAGTTCGGCGCGGATCGGTTCCAGGGTCGGCAGGATCTGCTTGGTCAGGCTGGCCGGTTGCTCGGGGCCGTAGATGTCGCCATAGACGGTCACGGTCGGCAGACGGTCGCGGTGCCAGATCACGCCTTCCTCGAAGCCGTACTCCAGGGTGGCGACCTGCGACAGCGCCACGCTCTTGCCGCTGCTGGTCGGCACCGCCAGGCTCGGCAGCAACTCCAGCGCCTGGCGCTCGCGCACGGTGCCGCGCAGGAGGATCTCGATCAGTTCGTTGTCCTCGCGGAACAGGCTGACGCTCGAACCGGTCAGCGAGCTCTGCAGGAAATTCGACAGGTCGGCGCTGGTCACACCCAGGGCGCGGGCACGCTCCTGGTCGATATTCAGGTAAACCACCTTGCTCGGCTCTTCCCAGTTCAGGTGGACGTTGGCCACGTGCGGGTTCTCGCGCACCTTGGCCGCCACCTGGCGGGCGATGTCGCGGACCTCGTCGACGTGCTCGCCGCTGACCCGGAACTGGATCGGGAAGCCCACGGGCGGGCCGTTCTCCAGGCGCGACACGCGGGTGCGGGCGAAGGGGAAGTCTTGGTTCATCACCTCGATCAGCCAGCTGCGCAGCCGCTCGCGCTCCTCGATGCTCTTGGCGAGGATGACGAACTGGGCGAAGCGGGTCGCCGGCAGTTGCTGGTCCAGCGGCAGATAGAAACGCGGCGAGCCGGTGCCGACATAGGCCACGTAGTTATCGATGCCGGGATGGTCCTTGAGCTTGGCCTCCAGGCGTTTGACCTGCTCCTCGGTGGCCTTGAGCGACGAGCCCTCGGTGAGCTTGATGTCGACCATCAGTTCCAGGCGCCCCGAGGCGGGGAAGAACTGCTGGGGCACGAAGCGGAACAGCACGATGGAGGCGATGAACAGGCCAACGGTCACCAGGATCACCGTCTTGCGCCGGCGCACGCACCACTCCACCACCTCGCGCACCGTCTGGTAGAAGGTGGTCGAGTAGGGATCGTGGCCCTCGGCGCTGCCGCCGTGCTTCTTCGCGTGCAGCTTGGCCAGGTCCGGCAGCAGGCGGTCGCCCAGGTAGGGCACGAACACCACGGCGGCGATCCACGACACCAGTAGCGCGATGCACACCACCTGGAAGATCGAGCGGGTGTATTCGCCGGTGCCGGACTGGGCGGTGGCGATCGGCAGGAAGCCGGCCGCGGTGATCAGCGTGCCGGTGAGCATCGGGAAGGCCGTGCTGGTCCAGGCGAAGCTGGCCGCCCTGAGCCGGTCGTAGCCCTGCTCCATCTTGATGGCCATCATCTCCACCGCGATGATCGCGTCGTCCACCAGCAGACCCAGCGCCAGCACCAGCGCGCCGAGGGAAATCTTGTGCAGGCCGATGCCGAGGTAGTACATGGCGGCGAAGGTCATCGCCAGCACCAGCGGGATGGACAGCGCCACCACCAGGCCGGTGCGCAGGCCGAGGGAGAAGAAGCTGACCAGCAGCACGATGACCAGCGCCTCGACCAGCACGCGGACGAACTCGCCGACGCCGGTCTTCACCGCCGCGGGCTGGTCCGACACCTTGTGCAGCTGCATGCCCAGCGGCAGGGTCTGCTGCAGGCGGGCGAACTCGTGGCCCAGGGTCTCGCCCAGGTCGAGGATGTCGCCGCCCTGCTTCATCGCCACGGCGATGCCGATGGCGTCCTGGCCCATGAAGCGCATGCGCGGCGCGGGCGGGTCATTGAAGCCGCGATACACCTTGGCCACATCGCCGATGCGGAAGGTGCGATCGCCGACGCGAATGGGGAAGTCGCGGATCTCGTCCACCGTCTCGAAGCGCCCCGACACGCGCAGCTGCACGCGGTCGGTCGGCGTCTCGAAGAAGCCGGAATAGGCCACCGCGTTCTGCTCGTCCAGCGCCTGCTGCACCGCCGCCAGCGGCAGACCGAGGGTGGCCAGCTTGACGTTGGACAGTTCGATCCAAATCTTCTCGTCCTGCAGGCCGATCAGCTCGACCTTGCCCACGTCCTTGACCCGTTGCAGCTGCAGTTGCAGGCGGTCGGCGTAGTCCTTCATCACCGCGTAGTCGAAGCCCTCGCCGGTGAGCGCGTAGATGTTGCCGAAGGTGGTGCCGAATTCATCGTTGAAGAACGGCCCGCGAATGCCCGGCGGCAGCGTGTGGCGGATGTCGCCGACCTTCTTGCGCAGCTGGTACCAGAGCTCGGGGATGTCCTTGGAGTGCATGGAGTCCCGCGCCATGAAGGTGACTACCGACTCGCCGGGACGCGAGTAGGACATCACGTACATGTACTCGCCGGTCTCCATCACCTTCTTCTCGATGCGCTCGGTGATCTGCCGGGAAACTTCCTCGGCGGTGGCGCCCGGCCAGTCGACGCGCACGACCATGGCCTTGAAGGTGAAGGGCGGGTCCTCGCTCTGGCCCAGCTTGGTGTAGGACAGCGCGCCGATGACCGCCAGCACCAGCATGAAGTAGCGCACCACGCTGCGGTTGCGCAGCGCCCATTCGGACAGGTTGAAGGACATGGCTTACTCCTTGCCGGCCAGTGCAACCACGCGGTTGTCGCGCCCCACCGGCTGCACCTTCTGCCCATCGAGCAGCACGTGCACCCCGGCGGCGACCACCCAGTCGCTCTCCTTCAAGCCTTCCAGGACCGACACGCGCTCCTGGCCGTAGGCGCCCACCCGCACGGGCGTGCGCACCACCTTGGATTCCTCGGGCTCGACCACCCAGACATAGGGCTGGTCCTTCTCCGCGCTGAGGGCCGACAGGGGCACCGAGAGCGGCACCTCGCCATCGGCCTTGATCGCCACCCGCGCGCTCTGCCCCACTTCGGCCTTGACCTTGGGATCACTGAAGGTGACCCGTGCGGCGAAGGTGCGCGATTGCACATCGGCGGCCGGGGACAGCTCACGGATGCGCCCGGCGTAGCGCTTGTCCGGTTGCGACCACAGCTCGATGCCGACGTCCTGGCCGATGCGCAGGCGATCCAGGGCATGCTCCGGCACGCTGATCAGCACCTCGCGTTCGCCGTCGGCGGCCAGGGTGAACACCGTCTGGCCGGCGGCGACCACCTGCCCCACTTCGGCCAGGCGCCGCGCCACCACGCCGTCCTGCGAGGCGCGCAGCACCGAGTAGCCGGCCTGGTTACTGGCCACGTTGAATTCGGCGCGGATCTGCTTCACCCGCGCCTCGCCGGCGCGGTACTGGTTCTCGACCGTGTCGTACTGCGACTGACTGATCAGCTGACGGGCCAGCAGCGTCTTGTAGCGATCACGCTCGGAGCGCACCAGCTTGAGGTTGGCCTCGGCGGCATTGAGCTGGGCGCGGGCGGCCTCCAGCTGCAGCTTGACGTCCTGCGGGTCCAGCTCGGCCAGCGGCTGGTCCTTGCTGACCCGGTCGCCGGCGTCCACCAGGCGCTTGGCGATCTTGCCGCCGATGCGGAAGGCCAGCTCCGGCTCGTAGCGCGCCCTCACCTCGCCTGGGTAGGTGGCCACGGCGTCCGCCGCCGGCAGCGGATGCACCACCATCGCCGGCCGTATCGGCGCCTCGACGGTTTCATCGTTGCCACAGGCAACCAGGAGGGAGATCAGCGACAGCGGCACAGCGAGGGACAGAGCATGACGGAGCATGATGGACGACCTTGCGCAAAAGGAGCTTGGAATACTTATACTGCCCGGTATAGTAAAAATAGCGAACTCACCAGTCCAGTATTAAAAAGCCGAAAATGTCCGACAAATCTTTACAGCCCAGCGGCGGCCCCGGACGGCCCAAGGACCCGGCCAAGCGCCTCGCCATTCTCGAGGCGGCCAAGCGCCTGTTCATCCAGAACGGCTACGACGGCAGCAGCATGGATGCCATCGCCGCGGAAGCCGGCGTGTCGAAGCTCACGGTGTACAGCCACTTCACCGACAAGGAGACGCTGTTCGCCTGCGCGGTGGAGTCCAAGTGCGCGGAGCAGCTGCCGCCGCTGTTCTTCGAGCTGGGCCCGGAGGACAGCATCGAGCAGACCCTGCTGGCCATCGGTCGCGGCTTCAACGCGCTGATCAACAGCGAGGAGTCCCTGGCCATGCACCGCCTGATGGTCGCCCAGGGCGCGCAGAATCCGCAGCTGTCGCAGCTGTTCTTCAATGTCGGCCCGCAGCGCGTGATCGACGCCATGCAGCGTCTGCTGGAGCAGGCCAATGCCCGCGCGCAGTTGCAGATCGACAATCCTCAGCACGCCGCCGAGCATTTCTTCTGCCTGGTCAAGGGCGGCTGCCATTTCCGCCTGCTGATGGGCGTGGCCCAGCCGCTCGGCAGGCAGGAGGCCGAGGAACACGTTCAGGAAGTGGTGCGGCTGTTCGTGCGCGCCTATCGCCCCTAGGGCTTCAAGGCCTTCTTCGGATAGATGTCGTAGCGGCTGGACTTGCCCTCCAGCGCGTAGCTCGGCTTGGCACCCTCGACGATCGGCGCCTTGCGCGGGCGCTTGACCACCACCCGGTGGCTGGCCAACGCCAGCGCCGCCTCGAGCAGCGCCGGGGCGTCCAGGTCGTCGCCCACCAGCGGGCGGAACAGGCGCATCTCCTTCTTCACCAGCGCGCTCTTGTCGCGGTGCGGGAACATCGGATCGAGGTAGATCACCTGCGGCGGCTCGCCCTGCCAGTCGCGCATCAGCTCGATGGCGTTGCCGCGCAACAGGCGCATCTGCGCGGCGATGACCGCCACCTCGGCATCGCGCGCGGCGCGCGCAAGGCCATCTTCGAGCAGGGCGGCAATGATCGGCTGGCGCTCGCTGAGCGTCATGTCGCAGCCCAGGCTGGCCAGCACGAAGGCGTCGCGTCCCAGCCCGGCCGTGGCGTCCAGCACGCTCGGTCGCACGCCGGGCTGGATGCCGACCGCCTTGGCGATCATCTGCCCGCTGCCACCGCCGTACACGCGGCGATGGGCCACGGCGCCCTCGACGAAGTCCACCCGCACCGGCCCCGGCGCCTGCGGCCCCAGTTCCGCCAGCTGCAGCCCGTCCTCGCCCAGTTGCAGGGCGAACTCGGCATCGCCCGTGCTGGGCAGGCCGAGCAGCTCGGCCCAGCGGCTGGCCGCCTCGTCGAACATCGGGTGCAGCGCCTCGACTCTGATGCGCGGGGCGGGTTGTCCATCGGTCATGGGAGAAATCGCTCAAGGACTCGGCACGCGGCCGATAACAAGGGTAAGCGCCCTATTCTGCCACGTCGTCCCTGCTGCCATGTCACTGCGGTCCAACGCTCTCTCCAGCCAAACCGATTTCCTGCTGGCTCGCCGGTGGGAAGCGGGCGTGCGCGAGGCATTCGACTACCAGCGCCTGCTGCAGTCGCTGCTGCCGAAGCCGGCCGAGGACGCCCAGGAAAACGCGGAAACGGCCGACGCCGCACAGGCCGAGCCGGACCACGCGGCGACCGAGGCCTGGCTGGAGGATTTTCGCGGAGTGCTGCAACAGCGCAGTTGGTCGCTTGGCGCCGAGGAACTGCGCCGCGGGCGTTCGTTCGATCCGCTGGCGCTGGGCCTGGCCTCCGGCGCGTTGCAGCAACCCGCGGCGGCGGTCGAAGAAGATGACCTGATCCAGCAATGGCGCCTGTCGCGACTGGAAACCGCCGGCAGCCGCCGACGCAATCTGCAGAGCCCGCCCCCGCCTACCCACCAGGCGCTCACCGCCTACGGCGGCGTCACCCTGCTCGCCGCCACGCTGGCGGACCTCGACGAGCCGCTACCACTCCGCTAGCGACACAGGCTGAACAGCCCCATGTCCAGATGGAAGTGGTCGCGGTGGGCGGCGTTGTAGTCCGGCCCGAGCGTTACCTTGAAGCTGTCGCAGGCCGCGTCGCGCACCTCACGCAGAAACTGCGCCTCGGCGCCCTCCCCGCCCCAGTGCCGGGCGACGCTGATGCGCCGGCCGTCCTTCAGGCGAAAGCCGGCGATGTCCAGCGCGTTGGCGCTGGCGTGCTGGCTGCGGCGCTGACTGCCACCGATATTGCGACAGGCGAAGCTGCCGAGGTGATCGACCCGCGCCACCGGCTGACCGAAGGCGCGCCGGGCCGCGGGCTGCAGGCCGTGTTCTTCGAACAGCGCATAGGCCACGGCGAGCTTGCAGGTGGCGAGAAAGCTCGAGCTGAACTGCACGCCGGCGCGCTGCACCCGCACGCCATTCTCCACCGCGCAGCCCTTGGCCGGCTCGCTGTCGGCCACGGCGCTGTAGCGCAACACGCTGCTGTCCAGCGCCAGGCGACAGAGCTCGGGGTCCTGTTGCAAGCGCATGAGCTTGTAGCCGGTGAGCAGGCCCGGTTGCTGGCGCACGTCCAGCGGCGCCCAGGGATTCCAGCGCGGCGGCACCTGCAACCAGCCCTGGTACACCGCCAGCGGGGCGCCGATCAGCAGCGCCAACACCATCAGCCAGAACGCGCGAGCCATCCTCAGCGGAACAGATCGTTGAGCTCGTCGAACGGCATCGCCTCGCCCATGGCGACCAGACTGCCCTTGGCCAGCTCACCGGCGGCGAAGAAGAACTCGCCGTATGCCACCCGCGCCAAATTGGAGCCGACACTGACCCGCTTCACGCCCAGCTCCGCCAGTTCCGCCAGCGACAGGCGCAGGCTCGGCGAGCCGACCAGCACGTTGACCGGCTTGGGCGCGACCGCCTCGACCACCGCCTTGATCTCGTCGCGGCTGCGCAGGCCCGGCGCATAGAGCACATCGGCGCCGGCCTCGGCATAGGCCACCAGGCGGCGAATGGTGTCGTCCAGATCGGCGCGACCGTGCAGGAAGTTCTCCGCCCGGGCCACGAAGGCGAAAGGGAAATCCAGGCCGCGCGCGGCCTGCACCGCGGCGCGCACCCGCTCGACCGCCAGGTCCAGCGGGTAGATCGGATCATCGGCGCGGCCGCTGGCATCCTCGATGGAGCCGCCGACCAGGCCCGCCGCCGCGGCCAGGCGGATGGTTTCAGCGCAATCCTCGGGGGCATCGCCGTAGCCGTTCTCCAGATCGGCCGCCACTGGCAGCGAGGTGGCCTCGACGATGGCCCGGGCGTTGGCCAGCGCCTCGTCGCGCCCAACCGCGCCTTCGGCGTCGCGGCGCCCCAGGGTGAAGGCCAGGCCGGCGCTGGTGGTGGCCAGGGCGCGAAAGCCCAGGTGCGCGAGCATCTTTGCCGAGCCTGCATCCCACGGGTTGGGCAGAACCAGCAGGTTATCGCCCTGGTGCAGGGCCTGGAAGGCCTCGCCACGCTCTCGCTGCGTACTCATCTCGTTGCTCCTTGCGCTGACGGATGGAGCAACCCTAGCCGCTTCGCAGCGCAGCCGAAAGCGCCCCTGTCAGAGCAGACCCAGCTGCTCCGCCGCCGGTTCCGCCGCCGTCAGGTTCAGCGCCGGCATTCCGGGCAGGCGCTCGCTCAGGCTGGCGTGGAAACGCAGGGCCTGAGCGGCGGCCAGATGATTGTCCGGCGTGTGCAGAAACACATGCGGTGCCAGCCCCTGCTCGATCCAGGCGGCAACCTTGTCCAGCCAGGGTTCGAGGAACGCCTGGTTCGCCTCCAGGTCCGGGCCGCCGATGAAGCGCAGCTGCGGATGAGCACTGAACGCGGTCGGGCGCACCGGCAGGCGCGGTTTCTTCGACTGGGCATGCAGCACGGCGGGGTCCCGCGAGGTGCAGGCAAACAGCGCGCGGGAATCCAGGCAGATACGCTCCACGCCGCGCGCCTGCAGCGCGCGGTTGAGCAGGCGCTCGTCCTCGCCGCGGGCGAAGAACGCGGGGTGACGCAGCTCCACCGCGATGGCGCGCTCGGTGAACTCGTCCAGCCAGCTCAACAACTCGCCCAGGCGCGACGGCCCGAAAGCCGCCGGCAGCTGCAGCCAGAGCGGCGCGACGCGCTGGCCGAGCGGCGCCAGCAGGGCGAGGAAGTCGGCGGTGGCGGCGAAGTGTTCACGCAGGTCGCCGGCATGGCTGATGTCACCCGACAGCTTGGCGCAGAAGCGGAAGTGCGCCGGCATCTGCTCGGCCCAGCGCTGCACCGTCTGCGGCGACGGTCGGGCATAGAAGGTGGTATTGCCTTCGACCGCGTTGAAAGTGGCGGCGTAGCGCGCCAGGGTCTCGGAGGGACGCAGATCGGAGGGATAGAAGGAACCGCGCCAGGCCGGCTCGTTCCACGACGGGCAGCCGAGAAAATAAGGCAGCATCAGGCGTAGAGGTCGAGGCCCAGTACTTCGCTGGCGTCGCGGTCTTCGGTGTAGGCGGCGGTGTTGCCGTAGGCGGCCAGCGCCTGGTTGGCGCGCGAGCTGAGGCCGCGTTGCTGGGCGAGGTTGTCCTGCATGCGCGCCGGCAGGTTGTCGCTGCTGGCGTTGCTGGCCTGCACTCGACGCGGCTGGGCGATCTGCTCGTAACCCTGGGTGGCGGACGGCGGCGTGGGTTGCTCGCGGCGCTGCTCGACCTCGCGCTGCGCTTCGCGATAGGGCGTGACCGCGCTGCCCGGGCGGGGGGTGCGGTCCAGCGGATAGGAGGAGAAGCCGTCGATACGCATCGGTTACTGCTCGGAATACGTGGGTGGCAATTTAGCGGCGTCAGAAAAAAATGGCAATTTGCCGAGCCCGGTGACGGACGAAAGGCGCGTCAACGCAGCGGCAGCCTAGGACTGCGGCGCCTTGGGCGTGGCCACGTTGTCGCGTAGGTAGACCGGCTGCGCCTCGTCGGCCGGCAATGCCTCGCCGCGCGCCCAGGCGAATGTCGCCAAGCTGAGCAGGTCCTGGGCATGCGGCAACATCGCCGGCTCGCTGTCGCTCGGAGTGAGGGCAATGCGTTCGCCATAGGTGCCCCAGCCGGTGCCGGCGGCGAACCAGTCGCCCGCCGCGCCGCGCGGCAGTTCGGCCCGCTCGGGTGCGAGCACCGCTTCGACGCCCTGCAGACGCATTTCACCCTGCTCGGCGAGGTAGCAGCCCCAGTAGACCTCGTCCATGCGGGCGTCGATGGCCGCGGCCACCCGCTGCGCGCCGTGCTCGCGCATCGCGCGCTGGGCCAGCACCGCCAGGTTGGAGACCGGCAGCACCGGCCGGTCGAGGGCGAAGGCCAGGCCCTGGACCACGCCGATGGCGATGCGCACGCCGGTGAAGGCCCCCGGGCCGCGGCCGAAGGCGATGGCATCCAGCGCCGACAGCGCCACGCCGGCCTCGTCGAGGATCTGCCGGACCATCGGCAGCAGGCGCTGGGCGTGCAGGCGCGGGATCACCTCGTAATGGCTGAGCACCCGGCCCTCGTGCAGCAGGGCGACGGAGCAGGCTTCGGTGGCGGTATCCAGGGCCAGCAGAGTGGTCATCGGGGCATCCGGTCGGGCAGAAAAAGGGCGGCATTATAAACGCCAACGGCCCGCGATTGCGGGCCGTCGAGCGAGCGATGTGATCGGCGAGCTAGAGCTACCTCCAGCTACACCTGGGCCACGCAGCTATTTAGCTGAGCGCCTCGAGCACCTTGGCGGTGATCTCTTCCACCGAGCCGACGCCGGCGATGGCGCTGTACTTGGGGGTACCTTGGGCGGCGGAGAGCTTCTGGTAGAAGTCCACCAGCGGCTTGGTCTGCGAATGGTAGACGGACAGACGATGACGCACGGTTTCCTCGGTGTCGTCCTTGCGCTGAACCAGCTCGTCGCCGGTCTCGTCGTCCTTGCCCTCGACCTTCGGCGGGTTGTAGACCACGTGGTAGACGCGGCCGCTGGCCTCGTGCACGCGGCGGCCGGCGATGCGCTGGACGATCTCTTCGTCGTCGACGGCGATCTCGACCACGTTGTCGATGGTCACGCCGGCTTCCTTCATGGCCTCGGCCTGGGGAATGGTGCGCGGGAAACCGTCGAACAGGAAGCCGTTGGCGCAATCCGGCTGGGCGATGCGCTCCTTGACCAGGTTGATGATCAGATCATCGGAAACCAGGCCGCCGGCATCCATCACGCTCTTGGCCTGCAGGCCCAGCTCGGTGCCGGCCTTGACCGCCGCACGCAGCATGTCGCCGGTGGAGATCTGCGGAATGCCGAACTTCTTGGTGATGAAACCAGCTTGGGTACCTTTGCCGGCACCGGGCGCCCCCAGCAGAATCACGCGCATCGAAGTGCTCCTCAAATAGACAGAAAAGTCGTCGGACTCGCCTCGTGGGGCCAATCTCGTTAATGGGTTTCCGCGTCGCTGAGCGGCGAAAGGATGGCCACGATACACAGCGCATCGGTGCGGCACAAGCCACCGAAAGTCGGAGTCGGAGAGGCCTCAGCCGGTGTTGCGCAGCCCCGCCGCGATGCCCGCCACGCTGACCAGCAAAGCCTGCTCCAGAGGGCTGTCCACCGGATTCTCGCGCAGCCTGGAACGGGCCAGCAGCTCGGCCTGAAGCAGGTGCAGCGGGTCCAGGTAGATGTTGCGCACGGTAATGGCCTCGCGGGTCTCCGGACTGTGGGTGAGCAGCTCGGACTGATGGGTCAGACCGAGCACCAGACTGCGGCACTGCGACAATAGGTCGCGCAAGTGCGCACCCAGCGGTCGCAGTTCGTCCGCCACCAGCCTCTCGTCGTACAGCGTGGCGATGCTCAGGTCGGCCTTAGCCAGCACCATCTCCAGCATATCGATGCGCGTGCGGAAGAACGGCCAGTGCTCGCGCATGTCTTCCAGCAGGCCACGCCCGCCACCGTCGATGGCCTTGGCCAGCGCGCGCTCCCAGCCCAGCCAGGCGGGCAGCATCAGGCGTGTCTGGGTCCAGGCGAAGATCCAGGGAATCGCCCGCAGACTCTCCACGCCACCGGCGCGGCGCTTGGCCGGGCGACTGCCCAGCGGCAGGCGACCGAGCTCCTGCTCGGGCGTGGCCTGGCGGAAATACTCGACGAACTGCTCGTGCTCGCGCACCACGGCGCGGTAGGCGGCCACACCGTCGGCGGCCAGGCGATCCATGGCCCCGCGCCAGGCCGGCTCGGGTGCGGGAGGCGGTAGCAAGGTAGCCTCCAGCACGGCGGCCAGGTACAGGTTGAGGTTCTGCTCGGCCAGGGCCGGCAGGCCGAACTTGAAGCGGATCATCTCGCCCTGTTCGGTGATGCGGAAGCGTCCGTTCACCGAGCCTGGCGGCTGCGAAAGAATCGCCGCATGGGCCGGGCCGCCGCCGCGCCCCACGGTGCCGCCACGGCCGTGGAACAGCAGCAATTCCACCTCATGACGACGACAGATATTCACCAGCGCCTCCTGAGCGCGGTATTGGGCCCAGGCGGCGGCCGTGGTGCCGGCGTCCTTGGCAGAGTCGGAGTAGCCGATCATCACCTCCTGCGGACCGTGCAGGCGTGCGCGGTAGCCGTGCAGGCCGAGCAGGCGGTCGATGGCGGGGCCGGCGTTATCCAGGTCGGCCAGGGTCTCGAACAGGGGTGCAACCCGCATCGGTCGCTGCAGCCCGGCTTCCTTCAAGAGCAGTTGCACCGCCAGCACGTCGGAGGGCGCACCGGCCATGGAAATGACATAGGTGCCGAGCGACGCAGCCGGCGCGGCGGCGATCACCCGGCAGGTCTCCAGCACTTCGGCGGTCTCGGCCGAGGGCCGGTGTTGCGGGGGCAGTAGCGGGCGACGGTTGTCCAGTTCGCGCTGGAGGAATTCCAGGCGCTGCTCCTCGTCCCACTCGCTGTAGTTGCCGAGGCCGAGGTAGTCGGTGATCTCGGCCAGCGCGGCGGCATGCCGGGCGGCGTCCTGGCGGATGTCGAGGCGCACCAGAAACAGGCCGAAGCAGGCCGCACGGCGCAGGCAGTCGAGCAGCTGCCCTTCGGCGATCACGCCCATGCCGCAGGCATGCAGCGACTGGTAACAGAGCTCCAGCGGCTCGATCAGCTCGCGGTTGTCGTGCAGCACCTCCGGGCCCGGCGCCACGTCGTCGTCCAGCGCCGCCTCGGCCCAGGCACGGGTGGCGCGCAGGCGCTCGCGCAGCCGCTTGAGCACCGCCCGATAGGGTTCGGGATGCACGCCGACATGCACGCGCAGCTCGTCGCTGGCCTGCTGCATGGACAGCTCGGCCGCGAGGCGGTCGACGTCACGCAGATAGAGGTCCGCGGCCATCCAGCGGGCCAGCAGCAGCACCTTGCGGCTGACCTCCGCGGTGACGTTGGGGTTGCCGTCGCGGTCGCCGCCCATCCAGGAAGCGAAGCGCACCGGCGCGGCGCCCAGCGGCAGGTGCAAGCCGCACGCCTGATGCAGGGCTTGGTCGGCCTTGCGCAGGAAACTCGGCACGGCCTCCCACAGCGAATGCTCGATCACCGCGAAGCCCCACTTGGCCTCGTCTACCGGGCTCGGCCGGTTGCGCCTGATCTCGTCGGTATGCCAGGCCTCGGCGATCAGCCGGCGCAACCCGAGTTGCACCCCGGCGCGCTCTGCCGCCGACAGGTCGGTGTGATCGAGCGCCGCGAGGTGCCCGGCGATGGCGTCGTATTTCTGGATCAGCGTGCGCCGCGCCACCTCGGTGGGGTGCGCAGTGAGCACCAGCTCGATATCCAGCCGACCGATCTGGCGGGCCAGTTGCTCACGCTTATGGCCGCCCTGCACCAGGCGCTGCAACAGCTCGGCCAGCACCCGGTCATCGAAAGGTTGCGCCTCATCCGGGCGGCGTCGGCGAATGCGGTGGTACTGCTCGGCGATGTTGGCCAGATTGAGGAACTGGTTGAAGGCGCGCGCCACCGGCAGCAGCTCGTCGTCGCTGAGACCGTCAAGGGTTTCGCGCAGTTGCTGGCCGCCGGCCTGCGAGCCTTGGCGCCCGGCCTTGGAGCCCTGGCGGATGAGCTCGACCTTGTCGAGGAACTCGTCGCCGAGCTGGTTGCGGATGGTCTCGCCGAGTAGCTCGCCGAGCAGGTGAACCTCTTCGCGCAGGCGCGCATCGATCTCCGCCATGTCCGTCTCTCCGCCGTCAGGGAAGCCTCAGATTGCACAGCGCGACCCGTTCTTACAAGCAGGCGACGAACGGCCGCAGTCGCCGAACCGGCAAGCTAGTCTCAACTCTGCGGGTGCTGGCCGGCCCAACCGGACCGCGCCGCCCGCCACGATGGGTAACCGAGGTGTCTATGAAGATTCGCGAACTCGTCCGCCACTGGGAACAGAACTCCAGAGGCCGACTGACCCCGAGCCAGTACCACATCCACCTGGACCTGGAGTCCGCGGCGCGCCTGGCGGCGCTGTGCGAGATGTACCCCAGGCGCGGTACCGAGGAAATGCTCGGAGAACTGATCGGCGCCGCGCTGGAAGAGCTGGAGGCCAGCCTGCCCTACATCAAGGGCAACAAGGTCGTGGCCACCGACGAACAGGGCGACCCGCTGTACGAGGACATCGGCCCCACGCCGCGCTTCCTCGCCCTGTCACGCAAGTATCTGCAGCAGATGAGCGAGCCGCTGGACAAGACCCAGCACTGATCACGCCCGCCGCAGCCAAGGCCCCGCAGGGGCCTTTTTCATGCCCGGGAAAAATCCTGAACATTCTTTTCGAAGCGGCAGTCCCACCTCTAGGCCGGCATGACCTGTGGCGATTTTCGCCTACCGACGGACATTCGGCGGACAACTTGTTCCGATGGATTTGCATGGAGCCCAATCCCCATGAAGACGAGAACACTGCTACTGACCCTCACACTCGGCGGCAGCCTGGCGCTCGCCGGCTGCGCCGGCAACCCGCCCACCGAGCAGTTGGCCTCCGCCAGCGCGGTCATCAAGAGCGCCGAGGCGGCCGGCGGCCCCGAGTTCGCGCCGGCCGACATGAAGACGGCGAAGGACAAGATGAGCCAGGCCCAGGTGCTGATGCAGGACCATCAATACGAACAGGCCCGCCGCCTGATCGAGCAGGCAGAAGCCGACGCCCGGGTAGCCGAGCGCCGCGCCTTGGCCGGCAAGGCTCAGCGCAGCCTAGATGACGCCCAGCAGGGCGTGCAGCAGATCCGCGAGGAAGGCTCGCGCACCCCGATCATCGTGCAGTGACATGGAGGAGCGACGCATGAATCGCATGACCCACTTATTCTCCCTCTCCGCCCTGGCGCTGGTACTGGCCGGTTGCGCCCATGACCCAAACCCGAACCTAGAACAGGCCCGCGCCGGCTACGCCGAGTTGCAGGCCAATCCACAGGCCCAGACCCTGGCCGGTGTGGAAACCAAGGAAGCGGGCGACATGCTCAACCGTGCCAACCATGCCTATGACGCAGGACATGGCAGTGTCGAGGTCGACCATCTGGCCTACCTGGCCAACCGCCGCATCGACGTGGCCAAGGAAACCATCCTGCAGAAGAACGCCGAAGAGGCGCTCGAAGCGGCCCCGGCTCAGCGCACCCAGGCTCAGCTGGCCGCACGCAATCAGCAGCTGGACACTCTGCTGCAGCACCTGCAGGCCCAGGAGACCGAGCGTGGCTCGGTGGTGACCCTGGGTGACGTGCTGTTCGAGGTGGACCGTTCCGAGCTGACCGCCTCGGGCATGCAGAACGTCCAGCAGCTGGCCGACTACCTGCTGCAGAACAAGGATCGCCAGGTCGTGGTGGAAGGATTCACCGACAGCACCGGCAGCCGCGACTACAACCTGCGCCTGTCCCAGGCCCGCGCCGACTCGGTGCGCAGCGCCCTGGTGGCCCGTGGCGTCGACCCGCGCCGCATCACCGCCCATGGTTTCGGCCAGGACTACCCGGTGGCGAGCAACGACACGGCCAGTTCGCGCACGCTCAACCGTCGCGTCGAAGTGACCATCTCCCATAGCTCGGCCCCCGTGGCCCCGCGGGTGCTGGCACCGGCGATGTAAATCGGCGGCACCGAAAAAGCCCCGCTAAGCGGGGCTTTTTCATGCCTGCAACCAGTGCCGATAGCGCTCGGCCATGTCCGCGGAGAACGCCACCAGCAGCGCGCGGCGCAGGCTGCCACCCGCCCGTGGGCGCGACAGCTCGGAGACCGCGATCTGCGCGGCGGTATCGAGGGGGTATCCGTAGACGCCACAGCTGATGGCGGGAAAGGCGATGCTGGCGCATTCGGCCGACTCGGCCAGCGCCAGGCTGTTGCGGTAGCACGCGGCGAGCAATTCCGGCTCGCCCTGATCTCCGCCCCGCCATACCGGGCCGACGGTGTGTATGACGTACCGGGCCGGCAGGCGGAAGCCGGGAGTGAGGCGCGCCTCGCCGGTCGGGCAGCCACCGAGACCGCGACAATGCACCAGCAGCTCGGGACCGGCGGCGCGGTGAATCGCCCCGTCCACTCCGCCACCGCCGAGCAGCGACGCGTTGGCGGCGTTGACGATGGCGTCCACTGCCAGGCCGGTGATGTCGCCCTGAACCACTTCGATCCGCATCTGTTACTCCTGCAACGGTTCGCGCCGCTCGATGCGGCGCGCGTTGCAGATGGGACAGCGCAATCCAGCCGCCATCGCGGCGGTGCGTCGGTCCTTTATTGCAGCTCTTGCGGAGTCTCCTGCCCCATGCAGCGCACGGCCTGCTTCTTGCTATCCACCAGCACGCCGGTCAGGCCCTTCTGCTGGGTGTCGAACAGCACCAGCACGCCGTCGATGCACTGGGCGGTCTGGTTGGCCGGCTTCAGCGAGAGGCGATAGTCCTCGCCGGGCACGGTCTTGAGCATGGTGAAGTCGGCCAGCAGCAGCGCGTCTTCTTCCTTGGCGAAATGCAAGTAGCCGTAGTACCAGAGCACGACCACCGTGCCGATGACGCTGGCGATGCCGGTGAGGATGAGGGGAATGGCGTTGCGTTCTTCGCTCATGGGAAAGGCTCGTTAGGCGGAAGGCGCAGAGTTTACCCGCTGCCCGGCCGCCTCGCGCGACCGGGATGTCGCATGGGTGTTGCGGAAGGTGTTCACGCCGGAACTCATCACGGGGCCGGCGCAACGCTCACGCGCAGGCGTGCTACTTGCCGCCGGCACGCACTTCCTCGCGGGCACGGAAGGTCGCGTCGTAGACGCGCTCGGCCAGGCGCGAGAACGGCAGGCTCTGCACCCAGACGGTGCCGGTGCCCTTGAGCGTGGCCAGCAGGATGCCCTCGCCGCCGAACAGCATGCTGCGCAGGCCGCCGGCCAGACCGATGTCATAGTCGATGCCGGAGGTGAAGGCCACCAGGCAACCGGTATCCAGACGCAGGGTCTCGTTGTTCAGCTCCTTGCGGATCACCGTGCCGCCGGCGTGCACGAAGGCCAGGCCGTCGCCCTCGAGCCTCTGCAGAATGAACCCCTCGCCACCGAAGAAACCCGCGCCGATGCGCTTGTTGAAGCTGATGCCGATTTCCGTGCCGTAGGCCGCACAGAGGAAGGCGTCCTTCTGGCAGATCAGCTTGCCGCCGACCTGGGCCAGATCGACGGGCACTACGGTGCCCGGATAGGGCGCGGCGAAACCGACCCGGTGCCGGCCGTTGCCCTGGTTGCTGAAGTGGGTCATGAACAATGACTCGCCGGTGAGCAGGCGCTTGCCGGCGCCCCACAGCTTGCCCAGCATGCCGCTGGCCGAGCCGTCGCCCATGCGCGTCTCGAAGCGGATGCCTTCGGTCATGTAGTTCATCACCCCGGCCTCGGCGATCACCGTCTCGCCCGGGTCGAGGATGATTTCGACGCTCTGCGCCGAGGCGCCTAGGATTTCGTAGTCGAGTTTGTGGCTGGGCATGGCGAGGTCCTTGATCGGTAGCCCGGATGCAATCCGGGACGGCGGCCGACCCGGATTGCATCCGGGCTACCGCTCGCACTTAGAGGATGTTGGCGTAGTCGGCTTCGATCCTGTCCAGGCTGAGGTGGTTGAGGAAGTTGGAGAAGCACATCCAGGTCGCCAGTGCGTTGAGGTCGCGGAACTGCGGCGGCAGGTACTTGGGCGGCGCCACCAGCCCCTCGTCCACCAGCTGGCGCAGGGTGCGCATGTCTTCCAGGGTGGTCTTGCCGCAGAACAGCAGCGGGATCTGCTCCAGCTTGCCCTTGCGCACGGCGAGCTGGATGTAGTTGTAGATCAGGATGAAGCCCTTGAGGTAGGACAGGTCCTTGGTGAACGGCAGGCCGTCCGGGGTGGAGCCGCGGAACACCCGGCTGGCGTTGCCGTAGCTCTCCTCCATGCCGTAGCCCTGTTCCCGATAGAACTCGAACACCTGCAGGAAGTCGGCGCCCTCCTCGGCCATGTGGATGGCGCGGGTGCGGTTGGTCAGCTTGCGCAGGCGCGTGGGGTAGGAGGCGAAGGCGATCACTTCCATGAGGATGGCCAGGCCTTCCTGGGTCACCGTCGACGAGGGCGGCCCCTTGGCCAGGAAGGTGCACACCGGCTGGCTGAGGCCGTTGAGCGTGGTGCCGACATGCACCAGGCCTTCGTGCACCTCCAGCGCGCGCACGTCGCGCTCGTTGAACAGGGCGTCGGCGCGCACCTTGATGTAGTCGGCGCCGGCCGCGGCGTCGGCGACGATGCCGTCGGACTCGAACACGCGGATCGTGTCGTCGCCGAACACCTTGGCCAGGCGCTCCTGGAGGATGGCCACAGCGTCCTTGGCGGTGAGGGTCTTGGCCTCGTCCTCCAGGTCGCCACGGGCGGCGATGTTGTTCAGGTATCCGGAAAGCATCAGGCCGAGGTCGGCCAGGGTCGGGTCGCCGGCGTGGAAGGCATCGGAGGCCGCGCCGTAGAGCTCCTGGGAGATCAGGCCGAAGTCGGCGGTGCCGCGCGCCTCGAGCATGCGGATCACCATGCGGTATTCCTTGCACATGCGCCGCATGATCTGCCCGACCGGGTTGAACTGGCCGAGGCTGCGGGTGATGTCGCGCTCGATGTTCTGGAACTCCAGCTTCTTCGCCACCGGGTCGAACGCCAGCGGGCGGCCTTCGTAGAAGGCGCGGTCCACCGCCGGCATCTCGCGGCCCTTGGCCTTGAGGAAGCCCTGGCGGATGCCATCGTCCCACTTGATGGCGTCGAGCACGCGGATCGGCGTCTGCGCCTCGACGATGCGCCCGGAGAGGGCGCGGATCGTTTCGTGGTAGTCGACCTGCGAGTTGCGGCGGCTCATGGGGCTCCTTATTCGGCGCTGCGCTGGTAGCGCGCCACTTCGACGAACACGTCGGCGTTGGCCTGGTCGTCGAGATAGCCGAACACTTTGTCCAGCGGGCTGGTGATCAACACCGCGTCGCCTTCGGGGGTTTCCAGCGACTGCCCCTGGAGGGCGCCGCCCTGCATTTCCTGAAGGATGCGTTCGACGTCCAGGTTGTAGATCACCAGCTCGTTGTCGCCGGTCAGCTCGAAACCGGCGATGGCGAAGTTCGCTCCCAGGCGCTTGGGCAGGCCGGCGGAGACGTACCAGCGACGGCCGTGGTGAGCCACGGTGAAGCCGTATTCCTCGGCCGCGCCGTCCTCGGTGCTCTCGCCCCAGGCCTTGGCGCGGTACACGTTGGAACCGGCCCGGGCGATGGACAGGTATTGCTGATCACCCCATTCGTCCTTTCGTTCCCAGTCGCCGAGCAGCGGCATCGGCGCCGCCTCGTTGGCCGGGATGGGGTCCTTGAAGGTCACCAGGCATCCGCTCAGCAACAGGCTGCCGAGAACGAGCATTGCCATGCGCCAGACTTTCATCACGCACTCCTTGTACGACTGCCGCAAACGAAAAGCCCCGCCGAGGCGGGGCTGGGATCAAGCGCCGACGATCAGGTCCAGGAAGCGCTGCAGCACGGCGCGCTGGGCCTCCAGGTCGAGGTCGTCCACCCCATCGACGATGGCGTGATATTCCATCCGCAGAACCAGCGTAGTCAACACCTGCGCATCCTCGAAAGGTGCGCTGGAGCCCATCGCCCGCACGGCACGCTCGGCGAAGCTCAGGCGCAGGCTCTGGTGGGCAAGGAACAGCGGGCGCAGCTCGGCGTTGGTCAGCGCCTCCTGGCGGAACGCCAGCTCCACCAGCAACTCGTCGTCGTGCTCGCGCATCTTGCTCTGCACATGGGCCACGGCCAGGTCGATGAAGTGCGTGGCCAGCTCGCGGCGCGCGCCCGGGTCCTGCTCGATGGCCGCGGCGATGCGGCGGAAATCCTCGTCGACGCCAGCCCAGAGCGTGGCCAGGCTGGCGGAGCTGCGTTTGACGAACAGCGCGAAGCTGTCGGCGATCAGGTCCTGGATGTCGTCGAAGTAATAGGTGGTGGCCGACAGCGGCACGCCGGCCTCCGCCGCCACTGCGCGGTGGCGCACGCCGCGCAGTCCCTCGCGAACGGTGATGCGCAGCGCGGCGTCGAGAATGCTCAGGCGGCGCTGCTCGCTGCCCTGGCGACTGGCCTTGCGGCCACGGTATTGCACGGATTCGGCCAACTCACCGGCCAATCGGACCGGGCACTGCGCGGCGGAGCTGAGGTTCACGGCTGGAGCTTCCTCATACTGAAGACAAAAAACAGGGGCCTGCCACGACGGCAGACCCCTGGTTATCGAACAGCAGGCTGGCCAAGTGCCACCCGAAAGCCGACGTTGCTCGCTCCGGCCCGTGCGATCAAGCCTGCGGACGCATATGCGGGAACAGGATCACATCGCGGATGGACGGCGAGTTGGTCAGCAGCATGACCAGACGGTCGATGCCGATGCCTTCGCCGGCGGTCGGCGGCATGCCGTACTCCAGGGCGCGGACGAAGTCGGCGTCGTAGTGCATGGCCTCGTCGTCTCCGGCGTCCTTCTCGGCCACCTGCTGCAGGAAGCGCGCGGCCTGGTCTTCGGCATCGTTCAGCTCGGAGTAGGCGTTGGCGATCTCGCGGCCGCCGATGAACAGCTCGAAGCGATCGGTGACGCTCGGATCGTCGTCGCTGCGACGGGCCAGCGGCGAGACCTCGAACGGGTAACGGGTGATGAAGTGCGGCTGCTCCAGCTTGTGCTCGACCAGCTCCTCGAAAATCATCACCTGCAGCTTGCCCAGGCCCTCGTGGCCGAGCACCTTGGCGCCGGCCTTCTTGGCGATGGCGCGGGCCTTCTCCACGTCGTTGAGGTCGGCCGCGGTGATGTCCGGGTTGTACTTGAGGATCGAGTCGAACACCGACAGGCGCACGAACGGCTCGCCAAAGTGGAACACCTTGTCGCCGTAGGGCACGTCGGTGGTGCCGAGAATGGTCTGCGCCAGCTCGCGGAACAGCTCCTCGGTCAGGTCCATGTTGTCTTCGTAGTCGGCGTAGGCCTGGTAGAACTCGAGCATGGTGAACTCGGGGTTGTGCCGGGTCGAGACGCCTTCGTTACGGAAGTTGCGGTTGATCTCGAAGACCTTCTCGAAGCCACCGACCACCAGGCGCTTGAGGTACAGCTCCGGCGCGATACGCAGGAACATGGCCATGTCCAGAGCGTTGTGGTGGGTCTCGAAGGGCTTGGCCGCGGCGCCACCGGGGATGGTCTGCAGCATCGGGGTTTCCACTTCGAGGAAGCCGCGCTCGTTGAGGAAACGACGGATGTGCGCGATGACCTGGGAGCGCACGCGGAAGGTGTCGCGCACCTCCTCGTTGACGATCAGGTCGACGTAACGCTGGCGGTAGCGCTGCTCGGTGTCGGTGAGGCCGTGGTGCTTGTCCGGCAGCGGACGCAGCGACTTGGTCAGCAGGCGCACGTTGAGCATGTCGACGTACAGGTCGCCCTTGCCGGAGCGGGCCAGGGTGCCCTCGGCGGCGATGATGTCGCCCAGGTCGAAGTGCTTGACCGCTTCCAGCTGCTCGGCCGGCAGGGTCTTGCGGTTGACGTAGACCTGCAGGCGGCCGGAGGTGTCCTGCAGCACCATGAAGGCACCACGGTTGAGCATGATGCGACCGGCGACCTTGACCGGGATGGCAGCGGCTTCCAGCTCTTCCTTGGTCTTCTCCGCGTACTGCTTCTGCAGGTCGGCGCACAGGCTGTCGCGGCGGAAGTCGTTGGGGAAGGCATTGCCCTGCTCGCGGACGGCGGCAAGCTTTTCCTTGCGCTGGGCAATCAGCTTGTTTTCTTCCTGTTGCAGGTCGTGCTGGTCGGGCTGTTGGTCGCTCATGGTCGTCTGTCTGCCTGGCGTCTAATCAATAATCAATGGGGAAACCGAGGGGCACGCGACTGGCGAGCAGCCGTGCCCCACAGCGGTACGGGATCAAAGGCCCTGTTTGAGGCTGGCTTCGAGGTACTGGTCGAGGTCGCCGTCGAGCACCTTCTGGCAGTCGCTGCGCTCGACGCCGGTCCGCAGGTCCTTGATGCGCGAATCATCGAGCACGTAGGAACGGATCTGGTGGCCCCAGCCGATGTCCGACTTGCTGTCTTCCAGCGCCTGGGAGGCCGCGGTGCGCTTCTGCATCTCCAGCTCGTACAACTTGGCCCGCAGCATCTTCATGGCGGTGTCCTTGTTGGCGTGCTGCGAGCGCTCGTTCTGGCAGGCCACCACGGTGTTGGTCGGCACGTGGGTGATACGCACCGCCGAGTCGGTGGTGTTGACGTGCTGACCACCGGCGCCGGAGGAGCGGTAGGTGTCGATGCGCAGGTCGGACGGGTTGATCTCGATCTCGACCCGGTCGTCGATCTCCGGCGACACGAACACCGCCGAGAACGAGGTATGGCGACGGGCGCCGGAGTCGAACGGGCTCTTGCGCACCAGGCGGTGCACGCCGATCTCGGTGCGCAGCCAGCCGAAGGCGTACTCGCCCTTGATATGCACGGTGGCGCCCTTGATGCCGGCGACTTCGCCCTCGGAAAGCTCGACGATCTCGGCGCTGAAGCCGCGCTTGTCGGCCCAGCGCAGGTACATGCGCAGCAGGATGTTGGCCCAGTCCTGGGCCTCGGTACCGCCGGAACCGGCCTGGATGTCCAGATAGCAGTTGTTGGGGTCCATCTCGCCGCTGAACATGCGGCGGAATTCCAGCTTCTCGAGGATCTCGCGCAGGCGCTCGACTTCGGCGGCGACGTCGTTGACGGCGCCTTCGTCGTTTTCTTCGGCGGCCATTTCCAGGAGGTCGTGGGAGTCGGCCAGGCTGCCGGTGAGGTCGTCGATGGTGTCGACGATCTGCGCCAGGGTGGCGCGCTCACGGCCCAGGTTCTGGGCGTACTCCGGCTTGTTCCAGACGTTCGGGTCTTCGAGTTCGCGGTTTACTTCGACGAGACGATCATGCTTCTGATCGTAGTCAAAGATACCCCCGAATGGTCTGGGTGCGCTCGGACAGGTCCTTGATGCTGTTGAGGATCGGATTGATTTCCATGGTGGGCAGCACTCTCGGGCAGGATCGCGACCCGGCCCGCGCCCGCCCGCCGGCGCTTGGCCGGGCCGGACGTGGCGCGACATGGGCCGCGACCGCAAGGGTTCGGAAAAGCCGGCGAGTATACCCGACTGCACGCCCGCTGGCAGCCCGCAGGCTGACCGGCGGGCCGCTCCGCTCGATCGGCCACGCGAGCACGCGGCCGCTAGAACCTCAGGCTCAGCCGCGCGGCCAGGGCGTGGTCACGGGCGTCCTCGGCGTAGTCGCCGGCGTAACTCAGGCCGAGGTAGAGATCGTCGCGCAGCGCGTGGTCCAGGCTCAGGTCCAGCCGCAGGGTGCTGCGCTCGAATTCGCGGCCCTGCAGGCGCAGGGTCTCGCCGTCTGCGGCGAGCACCTCGCCGTTCAGGCGGTCGCCGCCGAGATCCTGGCGCAGTGCCAGGCTGGCGCGACCGACCCACTTGCGCTGCTGCCAGTACCAGGGCGCGGCCAGGCGCCAGCCGAGGCTGAGGTAGCCGCCCTCCTCGTCCGCCCCGGCCAGACGCACGCAGCCCTGTGCGAGGGCGGCGCTGTCCAGGCGAATCAGGGCCAGGCCGGCAAACGGCTCCAGGGTGAAGTCGCGGAAATCCAGGGCGAAGCTGCTCTCGCCGAACAGCTGCCAGCTGCGTGCGCCGGCGTGGTCGCCGCCGCCGTCCAGACGGTGCTGGCCATGCATGACGCCGAGCTTGAAGCCCAGCTGGTTGTACACGCGGGTGGCGGCGTAGAGGCCGAGGTGAGTGCTTTCGCTGTCCGCCGCGCCGCCGCTGTCCACGCGGGCGCGTGACAGCGCGATCAGGCCACCGCCGATCCACTGGCCGCCGAGCGGTTTGTCCAGGCCGAGAGTCACCGCCTCGGCATGCCGCTCCAGGCCGTCGTCCCAGCGCCCGCGGTTGCCCTGGGTGCGTATCCACAACGGCCACCGGCCCGGCTCGGCCAGCGGCTCGCGGAAGGCGAAACGCACCTGCTGCAGGCGATCCAGCGCCGCCTCGCGCGGCAGGCGGCCGTCATCCAGCAGCAGCGCGCGCTGATCGAGCAGCAGTTGGCCATCGGCGCATGCGCAATGCGCCGCCACCATCAGCATCCAACCGGCGCAAACCCTCAGTCCCATGTCGCCCTCCTCGACTGGCGGCCAGTCTAGCAGGGCAGCGGATGAGCGCTGGCCACTGCGAGCCAGAGCTCGGCCGCCGCACGCCGGCGACCACAGGCCCTAACCCTCGGCCAAGTGAGAGATTCGGCGCGGTGCTCACCGGAAACTTGAAGACTGGGTGGGCCTTTGTGCGGCATGCCGGGGCGCCTTAGCCGGACCTGCAACCGGAACGGCCTCGTTTCCGCTGCACCCCAGCCTGGCGAGCAGCCCTCGTTCAGCGATCGCAGCCACTTCGCCCTGCTCATTAACTGTTCAAGCACGTGGCCGTGCGCCTGCGCGGCGGCGATCTGATGGCGCGCCTGGGCGGAGACGAATTCGTGATGGTGCAGGTGACGGAGGCCAAGGCGCGGGACCACATCCGCCAGGTGGCCGACCGAGTGCTGCATGGCCTGCAGCAGCCGGTGCGGATCGAGAATCACGAGGTACGGGTCGGCTGCAGCCTGGGCGGCTCGCTATGGCCGCTGGATCACGCGGAGCTGGACGACCCCTGGAGCTGGCCAACCAAGCGCTGTATCGCGCCGAGCACGCCGGGCGAACCGGGCGGAGTTCCAGGACGGGACCGGGAACTCCGCCTGAAGCATCAGCCGACCAGTTCGCGACGCACCTGCGCCTCGAGCTCGGCCTTCAGCGAGGGCTCCAGCTTGAGCTGGCGGGACAGCTCGTCGAGGTAGGCGCGCTCCATGAAGTGCTCCTCGTCCACCATCAGCACGCTGGCGATATACATCTCCGCAGCCATCTCCGGTGTGGTGGCGGCGCGCGCCACTTCGGCGGGGTCGAGCGGCTTGTTCAACTCGGTATCGAGCCAGCGCAGCAGCTCGGGATCGTCTGCCAGCGCGCCGATCTGCTCCTCGATCAGCTGACGCTCCTTGGCGTCCACATGGCCGTCGGCTTTGGCCGCCGCCACCAGCGCCCGAAGGATGGCCTGGCTGTGCAGCTCGGCCTGGGGCGCGGGCAGGCGGTCCACCGTCTGCGGCTCGCTGACCGGGCGCGCGTTGCTCGCACGCTGTTGCTCCTGCCAGTTGCCATAGGCCTTGTAGGCGATCACGCCGAGCGCGGCGAGGCCACCGTAGGTGATGACCTTGCTGCCGACCTTACGCGCGCTCTTGTTGCCCAGCAGCGCGCCCAGCGCACCGGCCGCCAGGGCCCCGCCACCTGCGCCCTTGAGGAGGGTGCCGAGGTCGCCACCCTTGCCACCTTTTCCGCCGGCCATGCCGCCGAGCAAACCGCCCAGGCCGCCGGAGGACGAAGCACCGGATTTCTGCTGCAGCAGGTCCTGGCCGGATTTGAGCAGTTGATCGAGCAGTCCGCGAGTATTCATCTGAACCCTCCTTCGGGGTGGAAAGTGTCCCGATTCTAGCCTCGACCACGGCCCGGCGAAGCCGGGCTGTGCTTCCGGATATTGCGAGGCGGCAGGCCTTTGCAGCAGCCGGGCCCGCCTCGCGGCCTCCCCGGCTCGCGAAGGCGAGCGCGCGAATCGCCGGGCAGCGTGACGCAGTTCGAGAAAACGCAACGAAACGGCAGAGATCGTCAGCGAAACGGAGCTAGCCGTCACATTCGGCGAGCGGGCGATCTCACAGAATCGCCGAGCCGCCGATGGGGCGGACCGAAGTGCTCACCATGCCCTTTTCGTTGCCGATCCGCCTGTTACCGCGCCGCGCCCTTCTGGGTGCGCTGGCGTTGCTGGTCGGCGGCGCCACCAGCGCCAACGACGCCCCACCCTCGGCCCTGGCCGAGGCGATGGCCGAGAGCCGCCTGCAGGCCTGGCAGCAACTGCTGGAGAACCGCGACGGCGACGAGCGGGCGCGACTGGAGCGGGTCAACCGCTTCGTCAACCGCAGCGTGCTGCACGGCGAAGACATGCAGCTATGGGGCGAAGCCGATTACTGGGCCACCCCCGGCCAGACCCTGAGTCTGGGCCGCGGCGACTGCGAGGACATCGCCATCGCCAAGTACTTCGGCCTGCTGCAGCTGGGCCTTCCCAGCGAGAAGCTGCGTCTGACCTTCGTCAAGGATCTCGGCAGCCGCAGGCCGCACATGGTGCTCGCTTACTACGCCGGCGCCGACGCCGAACCGCTGATCCTCGACAACCTGCAGGCGCGGATACTGCCGGCCAGCCAGCGCCGCGATTTACTGCCGGTGTACGCCTTCAACAATCACGGCATCTTCCTCGGCAGCGCGCCGCAGCGGCAGTCCAAGCAGCCGCCGCAACTGCTGTCGCGCTGGCAGGACGTCAGCGCGCGGGCCTTGGTCGAAGGCTCCGGCGGGCGCCTTCCCCCGCGTAGTTGATCGGCTCAGCGATTCTTCGCACCACGCTCGTACGCCCCCAGATCGCACACGGCCAGGCCGTCACCGTCGCCATCCCGCGGCCGCGGGAAACCCCGCTGGTCGAAGGTCGGACAGTTGCCGACGGCGGCATCAAGCGCCGGGCTGGCCGGACGCAGATTGAATGCCGGCAGCCCCGAGCTGTTCGCGGACAGGGCGTAGAGCACCAGCGAATAGGCCTGCTCGTTGGCCACGTAGGCATCCGCCGCGCAGTTGCTGGAATCCAGGCCAAGCAGCAAGCCGCGGGCGCGGTAGCGGCTGCCGTCATCCAGGCAATTCTGCAAGCGGTTGTCGATGATCAGGCTGTTGCGCACCGTCAGGTCGCCACGGTTGGACAGCCCCACCGCCTGGTTGTCGGCGATGCTGGCATGGACCAGCGTCATGCTCGGGGTACCCGGGTACATCGGATAGTAGGAGCCGTTGGCCACCGCCGCGTCGGTCTCGTACTCCTGGCCCTGGCTCTTCGCCACCGTGATGTTGGCCAGGCTCAGCATGCCATCGCCATCGTTGCGGACGGCCACGCCCTCGCCGTCGCCCTGGCTCTCCAGCACGGACACCCGCGCCATGCTGGCGGTGCCGATGTTGAACAGCGCCGCGCCGATGCCTACCACGTCGTCGGTATTCACCCGGTTGGCACGGAACAGGGTGTCGCGTACGGTCAGGGTGCCGGCGTTGAACAACGCGCCGCCGAAGGCTCCGCCGCTGTCGCCGATGTCGACCCGATTACCCTCGAACTGGCTGTCGTACACCTCCAGGGTGCCGGCGTTGAAGATCGCCCCGCCGCGGTGACGGCCGCCCCAGGAATAGCGCAGTAGGTTATCCGCCAGCCGGCTGCGGCGGACCACGGCGTGACCACGGTTCTCGATGGCGCCGCCGTCTTCCGAGGAGAAGCCGTTGCGCAGGGTCAGGTCCTGCACGGTCAGCGTGGCGCCGGCCTCGACCTCCAGCAGACGGTCCAGGACGCCGCCGTCGACGATGCTGACCTGACGCCCCGCGCCGACCAGGACGAGCGAGCCGACGAGCACATCGAGATCACCGTTGAGGTTCTGATCCTCGTCGTACACCTCACCTTCCTCGCCGTACTCGGGAGGCAGCGACAGGTTGTAGATACCGGACGGCAGCAGAATGCGGTTGGTGCCGCCGAGCTGGTTGTGCATGCTCACCGCGTCGCGCAATGAACAATGGGCATCGCAAATGCCATCGAGCTGGTCGTCGAAGCGGTTGACTCGCAAATCCTGAGCCTGCAGCAAGGTGCAGCAGGACAAGCTGATGACGAAGACAAGCGGCGGGAAGCGCATGGCGGAATCCTCGAAGTCGGACGTGGTGGCGCGGACAACGCCCAGCTTCCGCATGCATGCCGCGGACGGCGGCGGATTAACCTTTAGGAGCCCACCTCCACCCCGTCAAGCCCGCTCATCCGCTCAGCGCGCCGCCAGGTGCGAGACCAGCAGTTGCACGCTCTCGCGGCCCTGGTACTCGTTGACGTCCAGCTTGTAGGCCAGCTCCACCCAGCGCACGCTCGCGTTGGGCCAGGTGTCGCGGTCGACGTTGAAGGCGATGCCGTCCAGGGTCTGGCCCCCGCACTCGGTCTTCAGCACCAGCTTGAGGTGCTTCTCGCCCACCACGCGCTGGGTGACGATCTGGAACACGCCATGGAACAGCGGCTCGGGGAAGTGCTGCCCCCACGGCCCGGCATGGCGCAGGGACTTGGCCAGCTCCAGGTGGAACTCCTCGACACCGAGCTGGCCGTCGGACAGCAGGCGCCCGGTGAGGTCGTCCTCGCTCAGCTGGCGGCGCACCTCGGCGTCGAAGGCTGCGGCGAAGGCGCCGTAGTGTTCCTGCGGCAACGACAGGCCGGCGGCCATGGCGTGGCCGCCGAATTTGCTGATCAGCCCGGGATGGCGCGCGGCAACCGCGTCCAGCGCATCGCGGATATGCAGGCCCGGCACCGAACGCGCCGAGCCCTTGAGCAGCCCGTCGCCGGCATCGGCGAAGGCGATGGCCGGGCGGTGGTAACGCTCCTTGAGGCGCGAGGCGAGGATGCCGATCACGCCCTGGTGCCAGTCCGCCTCGAACAGGCACAGGCCGAACGGCATGTCCTCCAGGCTGAGGTCCTTGAGCTGGGCCAGCGCCTCGCGCTGCATGCCCTGCTCCACGGCCTTGCGGTCCTTGTTCAGATCGTCGAGCTGCTGGGCCATGTCGCGCACCAGCGCCTCGTCGTCGCACAGCAGGCATTCGATGCCCAGGCTCATGTCGTCCATCCGCCCGGCGGCGTTCAGGCGCGGGCCGAGGATGAAGCCGAGGTCGGTGGAGCTGATGCGCGCCGCCTGGCGTCCGGCCACCTCGAGGATCGCCTTGAGCCCCGGCCGCGCCCGGCCCGCACGGATACGCGCCAGGCCCTGGTGCACTAGGATGCGGTTGTTGGCGTCGAGCGGCACCACGTCGGCCACGCTGCCCAGCGCCACCAGGTCGAGCAGCTCGCCCAGGTTCGGCTCGGCAATCCCGGCGCGGGCGAACCAGTCGACCTCGCGCAGCCGGGCGCGCAGGGCCAGCAGCACGTAGAAGATCACCCCGACCCCGGCCAGCGCCTTGCTCGGGAAGTCGCAGCCCGGCTGGTTGGGATTGACGATGGCGTCGGCCGCCGGCAGCTCTGGGCCCGGCAGGTGGTGGTCGGTGACCAGCACCTTGAGCCCGGCGGCCTTGGCCGCGGCCACGCCCTCGACGCTGGAGATGCCGTTGTCCACCGTCACCAGCAGATCCGGCCGGCGCTCCAGGGCCACAGCGACGATTTCCGGGGTCAGGCCGTAGCCGTATTCGAAGCGATTGGGCACCAGGTAGTCGACATGCGCCGCGCCGAGCATGCGCAGGCCGAGCACGCCGACCGAGCTGGCGGTGGCGCCGTCGGCGTCGAAGTCGCCGACGTAGAGAATGCGCTGACGCCGCTCCAGGGCCTGCACCAGCAGTTCCACCGCAGCATCGATGCCCTTCAGGCGCTGGTACGGAATCAGCCGCGCCAGGCCCTTGTCCAGCTCGGCGGCGGACTGCACGCCGCGGGCGGCGTACAGGCGGGTCAGCAGCGGCGGCAGCTCGCCCAGGTCGGGCAGCATGGCGGGCAATGGGCGAAGGTCGATGCGCATGGGGTGTTCCGATTGTTCTGCTAGGCGGGCCGATAGCGTCGCGGAAGGCTCCCTCTCCCTTTGGGAGAGGGTTGGGGAGAGGGAAGCTCCGTGCAGGAGATCAGCCCCTCATCCCTGGCCCCTCTCCCATCGGAGAGGGGAAACGATCAGCGCTCGCCGTGCAGCCATTCCAACGGAATCTCGTGCTGGCCGCGCTCGTCGGTGACGTAGAGCAGGCCGTCACTGATCATCACGCTCCAGCTGATCGCGCGCGGCAGATCGCGGGCCAGGTTCTCCAGGGCTTCCTGGTCGACGCCGACTACGTTGATGTTCTTCAGGCTGCGCACGCCGTCGAGCACCTTGTTCTGCCACACCCGCAGGTTGCCGTAGGCCACCAGGCTGAAGCGCTCGGTGCGACGCGAACACCAGGTGATGCGCTCGGCATCCGGCTGGCCGACCTCGATCCAGTGCAGCACGCGGTCATCCAGGCTCTTCTCCCACAGCGCCGGCTCGTCGACGTCGGACAGGCCACGACCAAAGGCCAGCTGCTCGTGGTACCACAGGGCGTAGGCGATCAGGCGCACGGCCAGGCGCTCTTCGGTCTCCGAGGGGTGCTTGGCCACGGTAAAACGCAGGTTCTCGTAGACGTTGCGGTCGAGGTCGGTGAGATTCAGTTCGACTTTGTAGGGCGTGGCTTGCAGGGCCATGGGCGGGCTTCTTGGCTGATCGGGAAGGCGGCAAGTCTACCCGATTCGTCTCAGCGCGGCTCCGCCCGGTACAGCTCCACGCGGTTGCGCCCGGCGGCCTTGGCTGCGTAGAGCGCCTGGTCGGCCAGCGACAGCAGGCGTGTCAGCTCGTAGTCGGCCAGCTGCGCCTCGGCAATGCCGATGCTCACGCTCAGCTGCCCCTCGGCGACGAACGGCATCTCGGCGAATTCGCTGCGAATGCGCTCGGCCAGCGCCAGCGCCGCCGTGGCATCGGCCTCCGCCAGCAAGCAGACGAACTCCTCACCGCCTATGCGCGCGCATAGGTCCTGCTGCCGCGAACGGCTGGCGAGAATGCGGCCGAACTCGGCCAGCGCCTGGTCGCCGGTGGCGTGGCCGAAGTTGTCGTTGAGCCGCTTGAAATGATCCAGATCGCAGAGCAGCAGCACCGCCGGGCGGCGCAGGCGGGCGCAGACACCCAGCTGGCACTCCGCCGCCTCGACGAAGGCGCGGCGGTTGCCGATGCCGGTCAGCGGATCGCGCAGGGCCGCGCTCTTGTAACGCAGCTCGGCGCGCTCCTTGACCATCGCCAGGGTGACGAACGCCAGGCCGATGACATACAGCAGCGTCTCCAGCACCACCAGCGCGAAGAAGTGCGTGCTCGCCCCGCTCGGGTCGAACGGCAGGTTGTCGTCGAAAAACGCGCGCACCGTGTAGAAGCCGGTGTGGATCAGCGTCAGCACCAGCGCCGGACGGATGTCCACCTCCAGCCGCCTCCGGCTGCGCCACAACTCCCAGGCGCCGAGCGCGGCATAGCCCGCCAGCAGCAACGAGCCGGTGGTGATGCGTATCGGCAGCGACTGGTAGAAGGCCGGCACCAGGCACAGCGCAAGCCAGACCAGCGCGCCGGCCAGCATCCCGGCGCGGCTCGGCCGACGACCGGCGAACACCCGCAACGCCGTCCAGGCCAGCGCCGCGCTCGCCAGGACCAGTACGTTGCCGAGCAGGATGGGCACCCAGTCGACGCCCATACCCCGCAAGCTGCCCACCACCGTGCCGGCCGCACCGATCAGCAGTGCCGCCGCCAGGTAGCCCAGGGTGCTGTCGCGCCCGCGGCTCCAGGCATGCAGCATCAGCACGCCGACGAGCAGCAGAATGTAGATATCCAGCAGCACCAGCGTGGCGAGATTCAGCTGCATGACGCGTCGCCTCCCAGCCGAAGGCGATGCTCTAGTAGGGCAAACATGAGGGAAATACTAAACGAGCAGTCAACAAACCACGCACTGTACGTTCAGCTCCGAGGCGACGCCAGAGCAGGTCATCAGATGGCTTGCGGCAGCTCCCACCGCGCGGACATCATGTGAGCGCTTAGGTTACCCATCAGCATCCCTTTCCTGGAGCCACGATGATCCCCAGCAAACCCCTCGCCGGTCTGAAAGTGGTCGAACTCGGCACTCTGATCGCCGGCCCCTTCGCCTCGCGCATCTGCGCGGAGTTCGGCGCCGAGGTGATCAAGGTCGAGTCGCCGGATGGCGGCGATCCGCTGCGCAAGTGGCGCAAGCTGTACGAGGGCACCTCGCTGTGGTGGTTCGTGCAGGCGCGCAACAAGCAGTCGATCACCCTCAACCTCAAGCATGAGGACGGGCGTGAGGTGCTGAAGAAACTGCTGAGCGAGGCCGACATCCTGATCGAGAACTTCCGCCCCGGCGTGCTGGAGAAGCTCGGCCTGGGCTGGCACGTGCTCCACGCGCTCAACCCCAGGCTGGTGATGGTGCGTCTGTCCGGCTTCGGCCAGAGCGGGCCGATGCAGGACCAACCGGGCTTCGGCGCAGTCGGCGAGTCCATGGGTGGGCTGCGCTACATCACCGGCTTCGAGGATCGCCCGCCGGTACGCACCGGCATCAGCATCGGCGACTCCATCGCCGCGCTATGGGGCGTGGTTGGCGCACTGATGGCGCTGCGGCACCGCGAGGTCAACGGCGGCCAGGGCCAGGTGGTGGACGTAGCGCTGTACGAGGCGACCTTCGCCATGATGGAAAGCATGGTGCCTGAGTTCGACGTGTTCGGTTTTATCCGCGAGCGCACCGGCAACATCATGCCCGGCATCACGCCCTCCTCCATCCACACCTGCGGCGACGGCAAACATATCCAGATCGGCGCCAATGGCGATGCGATCTTCCAGCGCTTTATGCGCGCCATACATAGAGAGGACTTGGCGAGCGATCCGGCGCTGGCCGACAACGCAGGCCGCGATGCCCGCCGTGACGAACTCTACGGCGTGATCGACCGCTGGGCGGCCAGCCTGCCGCTGAGCGAAGTGGAGGCCGTGCTGGTGCGCGCCGAAGTGCCGGCCAGCCGCATCTACTCCGCCGAGGACATGTTCAAGGACCCGCAATTCCTCGCCCGCGAGATGTTCCTCTCGGCCAAGCTGCCGGATGGCAAACCATTCAAGATGCCCGGCATCGTGCCCAAGCTGTCGGAAACCCCCGGCGGCGTGGAGTGGACCGGGCCGCAGCTGGGCGAGCATAACCAGGCGGTGCTGAGCCGCCTCGGCTACAGCGCCGAGCAGATCGCCGCGCTGAAGGATGGCGGCGCGATCTGAGATGCATCGCTCCATCACTCTGCTACTGGCAAGCCTGGTGATCGCTCCCAGCGCCGCGCTGTTCATCAGCCTGCTCACCGGCAGCCTGCGCCAGCAGCGCCTGACCCTGGAATGGCCGCAGCTGATCGACAGCAATGACTACTCCGTGAGCGCACTGCTGATCGCCACAGTGCCCGGCATGCTGGCTTTCCTGCTGGCGGGTACCTTTCTGCGCCGCAAAACCATGCTGGTCATCGCCTTTATCTGCAGCGCGCTGCTGGCCTGCACTTTCGCGGCAGCCCTCTTCGCCCAGGCCTTTGGCAACACCTGGAGCACCCGCGAGATCATCCTCGAACTGGTGATTGCACACTGGCACCTGGTTGCCCTGGCGCTGCTGCCCGGCACGCTAATGATCAGCGTGCTCGGGCATCAGCACGCGCCGAGCCGCTAAGGCCGCGAGTAGGCCTGGAACAGCAGTCGCACCTGCGTGCTGGGCTCGCCAAAGTACCTGCGGTACAGCGGCTCGATCTCGCCAGAGCGGTACACTCGACTCAACTCGCGATCCACCAGCAGGCGGAAGTCGTCGTCGCCACGGGCCATGGCCAGCGCGAACGGCTCCAGGTCGAACAGTCGATCCAGCACCTGCAGATCGCTGGCGGCGTGACTGAGCGCGACCTGGTTCTGCAGCACCACGTGATCGACGAAGAAGGCGTCGGCCTTGCCTTCGGCCACCACGGCCACTCCTTCGGCAAAGCCGGAAACCGGCATCACACTGGGTGGTCAGCCCGGTGAGCCCCATCTTTTGCCTGTCGCCGCCATAGCCGCCCCTTCCCTCTTTCAGCCCCTCCTCATACTAGGTGGAGCGCAGCGGCGGCGCCTGCGCGCGGCAGGCAAAATTCAGTGGCCATGGACGGCTCGCGAATCGACCGGCGCCTGCTCGCGCTGATGCAGGCCATAGTCGCGCAGTACCTCGGCCACGCGCAGGCGATAGTCGGCGAACACGCCGCCACGACCGGCCATCTGCGCCTGACGATGCTCCTCGGTATTGCGCCACTGGCGCACGGCCGCCTCGTCGCGCCAGAACGACAGCGACAGCAATTTGCCCGGCTGGCTGAGACTCTCGAAGCGCTCGATGGAAAGGAAGCCGTCGATGGCCTGCAGTTGCTCGCGCAGGTCGGCAGCCAGCCCCAGGTAGGTGTCGCGCCGGCCCGCGGCCGGCTGCACCTCGAAGATCACCGCGATCACGACTGCGGCTCCACGCCCAGAGTGCCCTCCACCACTTCGAGAAAGCTGCGCTCCTCGCGCAGGATGAAGCGCTTGTCCTGCGCCATGGCGAAATTGGCGTGGCCCTCGGCATCGCTCTTCAGCCGTGTGCGATAGGCCTCGTAGGCGGCCAGGCTGGGAAAGGCGATCAGCCCCCAGGCGATATCGTTGCTGCCTTCGTGCGGCAGGAAATAGCCGAGCAGGTGACCGCCACAGCGGGGAATGATGCGCCCCCAGTTCTCCGCGTACTCGTGGAAGGCCTCGCGCTGGAACGGGTCGATCTGGTAGCGGATGAAACAGGTGATGGGCATGGCGCGTCCTCCTGGATGATGTGGCCACGCTAACGCTTTGTCGCCACTCAATGGTTCGACTATGATCGAACCATGAAAGACGGACCCAACATCGCCCGCATCGCCGCGCTGATCGGCGACTACGCCCGCGCCGAGGTGCTCACCGCGCTCATGACCGACCGCGCGCTGACCGCCACCGAGCTGGCGGAGATCGCCGGGGTGAGCAAACAAACCATGAGCGCGCACCTGGCCAAACTGCTTGACGCCGGCCTGGTCTCCGCCGTGGCCCGGGGTCGCCACCGCTACTTCCGCCTGGCCGACGCCGATGTCGCCCGCCTGCTCGAAGCGCTGATGGGCGTGGCCTTCCGCGCCGGTGCCGTGCGCGTGCGCTCCAGCCCGCGCGAACCGGCGCTGCGCAAGGCAAGGGTGTGCTACGACCACCTGGCCGGGGAACTGGGCGTGAAGGCTTACGAGACCTTGCTGCAACGCGGCTGCATCGAGGAACAGGGCGAGGAACTGCGCCTGACCGAGGCCGGCCAGCGCTGGTTCGCCGAGCTGCAGATAGATGTAGAAGCTGCCGCCGGACGCCGGCGCCACCTGTGCCGCCCCTGCCTGGACTGGAGCGAGCGTCGCCACCACCTCGGTGGCGCCCTGGGCGCAGAATTGCTGCAACGCCTGCTGCAGCTGGGCTGGGCCAAGCGCGACCCGGCCTCGCGGGTGGTCACGTTCAGCGCCCGTGGCGAGCGCGAGCTGGATGGTCTGCTGCAGGGTTGAGCGGTGTCAGCCCCGCATTGGTTTAAGCCACATGAGCTCGTCGTGCCGAGCAGCAGCAGACGCCCAGGCGTTACTTAGGGCTTGGACCAGCGCTGCGCCGCCTGCTGATCTCTGCAGCGCCCTTCCACCCAGCGCGCTCCCTCCGGGGTGTCTTCCTTCTTCCAGAACGGCGCGCGGGTCTTCAGGTAATCCATGATGAAGTTGCAGGCGTCGAACGCCGCCTGGCGATGGGCGCTGGCGGTGCCGACGAAGACGATGGGCTCGCCTGGCTGCAGCCGGCCGACCCGGTGCAACACTTCCACCCGCAGCAACGGCCAGCGCTGCTCGGCCTCGCCGACGATGCCGGCCAGGGCCTTCTCGGTCATGCCCGGGTAGTGCTCGAGGAACATGCCGTGCACGTCCCGGCCATCGTTATAGTCGCGCACATAGCCGACGAAGGTGGCCACCGCACCGATGCCCAGGTTGGCGGCGTGCAGCGCATTGAGCTCGACGCCCGGATCGAAGGCTTCGACCTGTATCCGGACGCTCATCTCAGCCGCCTGTGACCGTAGGGAAAAACGCGATCTCGTCACCATCGGCGATTTCAGTCTCCAGGCCGCAGAGCTCCTGATTGCGCGCGCACATCAGGTTCTGCTCGGCCAGCACCTGCCACACGCCGCCGCGGCTGAGCAGGTGCTCGCGCAGCTGCTCCAGGTTGCCCAGGGCGGCGCGCTGCAGCTGCTCGCCGTCGATGCCCAGTACCTCTCGGTAGCGGGCGAAATACTGTACGCGGATCATGTCAGGCTCCCTGCCTCGTGATAGTCCAGTCTGTAGTCGCCGCTCTTGCCGCCGGACTTCTCCAGCAGGCGCACGGCCTCGATAACGATGCCGCGGTCCACGGCCTTGCACATGTCGTAGAGGGTCAGCGCGGCGACGCTGGCGGCGGTCAGCGCCTCCATCTCCACGCCGGTTTGCCCGGCCAGCTTGCAGCGCGCCTGGATGCGCACGCAGTCGATGCCCTCGGCCTGCAGCTCGACCTTGACGCTGGTGAGCAGCAGCGGATGGCACAGCGGGATCAGTTCGTGGGTCTTCTTCGCCGCCTGGATGCCGGCGATGCGCGCCACGGCGAACACGTCGCCCTTGGGGTGGCTGCCGTCGGCGATCATCGCCAGGGTGGCGGGCAGCATGCGCACGCGGGCTTCGGCCAGCGCCTCGCGCGAGGTCACCGCCTTCTCGGTGACGTCCACCATGTTGGCGCGGCCTTGGGAATCGAGATGGGTCAGCACGGTCTTGCTCCGGGGTCGATGGGGCATTGTAACGCCGCCGCAGACGGGAGCGCGCGTCCGCGACGCCCCTCCGGTCGGAGGAGCGTGCGGGCGTAGCGGTTACATGTGGGCTTCGGCGTACTCGGCCAGTACCGAGCGCGGCACGCCCTGCAGGGTCACGTGCACGCCATGGGGGAAGTCCTTGAAGCGCTCGGTGAGGTAGGTCAGGCCCGAACTGGTGGCGGACAGGTAGGGGGTGTCGATCTGCGCCAGGTTGCCCAGGCAGATCACCTTCGAACCGTTGCCGGCACGAGTGATGATGGTCTTCATCTGGTGCGGGGTGAGGTTCTGGCACTCGTCGATCAGGATCAGGCTCTGCTGGAAGCTGCGCCCGCGGATGTAGTTGAGCGACTTAAACTGCAGCGGAACCTTCTGCAGGATGTAGTCGACGCTGCCGTGGGTGCTCTCGTCATCCGAATGCAGCGCCTCCAGGTTGTCGGTGATAGCGCCGAGCCAGGGCTCCATCTTTTCCGCCTCGGTACCGGGCAGGAAGCCGATGTCCTCGTCCAGCCCCTGTACGCTGCGGGTGGCGATGATGCGCCGGTAGCGCTTGCTGACCATGGTCTGCTCGATGGCCGCGGCCAGCGCCAGGATGGTCTTGCCCGAGCCGGCGGCGCCGGACAGGTTGACCAGGTGGATATCCGGATCGAGCAGCGCGTACAGCGCCAGCGCCTGGTAGATGTCCCGCGGGCGCAGGCCCCAGGCCTCCTGGTGCAGCAACGGTTCCTGATGCAGGTCGAGGATGGTCAGACTGCTGCCCTCGATGCCCTTGACCCAGCCGACGAAGCCCTGCTCGTCGACGATGAATTCGTTGATGTGCACCGCCGGCAGGTTGTCGGTGAGCTGCACCTGGTGCCAGGTGCGGCCGTGGCCCTGGCGGGTCTCGACCTTGCTTACGCGGTCCCAGAAGGAGCCGGCGAGGTTGTGATAACCGCGCGACAGCAGGTTGACGTCATCCACCAATTGGTCAGTGTGGTAGTCCTCGGCGGAGATGCCGCAGGCACGCGCCTTCAGGCGCATGTTGATGTCCTTGGTCACCAGCACTACGCGCATGCCGGGGTTGCTGCTGCGCAGGTCGACCAGCTGGTTGATGATCTTGTTGTCGTTGAGATTCTCCGGCAGCCAGGTGATCGGCTCCGCGCGCTTGCTCATGAGGATCGACAAGGTGCCCTTGGGCCCGCTCTTGCCGCGCTGGATGGGGACGCCTTTCTCGACGTCTTCGGGGATCGCGTCGCCGAGCACCTGGTCGATCAGACGGATGGCCTGGCGGCATTCGGCGGCGACGGTGTGCTTGCCGGTCTTGAGCTTGTCCAGCTCCTCCAGCACGGTCATCGGGATGGCGACGTGGTGTTCCTGGAAATTCAGCAGCGCGTTGGGGTCGTGGATCAGGACGTTGGTGTCGAGGACGTAGAGGGTGGGCTGGGTGAAGCGGGTGCGTCCGTGATCATCCATACTCGGTCACCTTATCGAGGGGCCTGGACGACAGAGCCTCTACAGCTCCGTCGCGGAGGACCGCCCACCTCCCGAACGGGGCGGGATACGCGAGCAAAGGTGATGGCCGAGGGCCGCCACCTGTGCTGCAGGGTTCGGCGGTCTGCTTTTTTAATACCCCAATCTGGATGACAGAAAAAAGAACTTTTTCTGCGGCAGAACGCTTTTTTATCGGCTCGACGAATAACGCTTGGCGGTACCCGGATGCGCCGTTACATTCGGAAGTCCTGCCTCAGGCGATGCGCTCCGCTTCGCCGCTCCGCCTCCCCTGGCAAATCCACCCCGCCGCACCTCGGCGAGCTCTCCATCGAGCCCCACACATCTCGCAACGACAGGCTTGGCGATCCGTAACAGCGAGCCGGTAAAGTAACGGAATAACCACAAGAATCGCTCTACTCCGCACTTTAGCCGTAACCTGAAGAGATTCGTTCATGACCCCGAAACGCTACACCCCCGCGCAAATCACCCTGCACTGGCTCAGCGCTCTGCTGGTCCTGCTGATCATCGCCCTGCCCTATGGCAGCGACCTGTTCGAGCCGCTGCTCGGCGGCGGCGCAGGCGTCTTCACCCTGCACAAGTCGCTCGGTTTGCTGGTGATGCTGCTCACCCTGCTGCGCTTGGCGGTGCGCGCCCGCTCCGGCGCGCCCGAGCTGCTCGCCAGCGAACCGCCGCTGCAGCGCTTCGCCGCCAAGGGCGGTCACGCCCTGCTGTATCTGTTGCTGCTGCTCATGCCGCTGACCGGCCTGCTGTTCGGCAAGCGCCCGGTGAACCTGTTCTGGCTGGTGGAGATCGGACCACTGCCGCTGTCCGACGCGATTCGTGGCGCGGCCAAGACCTTCCACGTCACCGCCCAGTACCTGCTCTTCGCGCTGATCCTCGGCCACGCCGGCATGGCCCTGTGGCACCACCATGTGCGCCGTGACGACGTGCTGCGCTCGATGCTGCCGGCGCGCGACTAGCCGCCATCGCCGCATCGATAGGCAAACCCCTCGGCGCCGATAGCTGGAGCCGAGGGGCGCGGCGGCCTAGAATCGCGCCACGCTTTCTGGAGACGATTCGATGCTGTTGGTGATTTCCCCCGCCAAGACCCTGGACTACGACACCCCGCCGCCTATTGGCCGCTTCACCCAGCCCGAGCACCTGGACCATGCCCAGGAGCTGATCGGCCAGCTGCGCGAGATGAGCCCGCAGCAGATCGGCGAGCTGATGCACCTGTCGGACAAGCTGGCCGCGCTCAACGTGGCGCGCTATGGCAGCTGGCAGCGGCCGTTCAACCCGTCCAACGCCAAGCAGGCGCTGCTGGCGTTCAAGGGCGACGTGTACACCGGCCTGGCCGCCGAAGACTTCGCCGAGGCCGATTTCGAATTCGCCCAGCAACACCTGCGCATGCTCTCTGGCCTGTACGGCGTGCTGCGCCCGCTAGACCTGATGCAGCCGTACCGCCTGGAGATGGGCACCAAGCTCGCCAACGCCCGCGGCAACAATCTCTACGACTTCTGGGGCGAGCGCATCAGCGGCTGGCTCAACGAAGCGCTGGCCGCACAGGGCGACGACATCCTGCTCAACCTGGCCTCCAACGAGTACTTCGGCGCGGTCAAGCGCAAGGCCCTGAACGCGCGGGTGATCGACACCGAGTTCAAGGACCTGAAGAACGGCCAGTACAAGATCATCAGCTTCTACGCCAAGAAGGCCCGCGGGCTGATGGCGCGCTACGTGATCAAGGAGCGCATCCGCGATCCCGAGCGGCTCAAGGCCTTCGACTACCAGGGCTATCGCTACAGCGCCGAGCAGTCCACGCCGGACAGCCTGGTGTTCCTGCGCGACCATTCAGAGGACTGATCTGGCCGTCGCGGTCAGTACGTCGCCACCGCGAATGGTTATGATCGGGCTCCCTTCAGCGCGAGACGAGGAGTGTCCATGACCCAGCCCGTAGTCCTGATCACCGGTTGCTCCAGCGGCATCGGCCGCGCCCTGGCCGATGCCTTCAAGGCCGCCGACTACCAGGTCTGGGCCTGCGCCCGCAAACCCCAGGACCTCGCCACGCTGGCCGCCGCCGGCTTCGTCGCGGTGGCGCTGGATGTCAACGACGCCATCGCCGTGCAGCGCGCCGCCGAACGCGTGCAGGCCGAGGCCGGGCGCCTGGACGTGCTGATCAACAACGCCGGCTACGGCGCCATGGGGCCGCTGCTGGATGGCGGCGCCGAGGGCATGCGCCGGCAGTTCGAGACCAACGTGTTCAGCCTGGTCGAACTCACCCGCGCCTGCTTCCCGCTGCTGCGCGCCAGCCGCGGCCTGGTGATCAACATCGGCAGTATCTCCAGCGTGCTGATCACGCCCTTCGCCGGCGCCTACTGCGCCTCCAAGGCCGCCGTGCACGCACTCTCCGGCGCACTGCGCATGGAGCTGGCGCCGTTCGGCATTCAGGTCATGGAAGTACAACCGGGCGCCATCGCGTCGAGCTTCGGCGCCAACGCCAGCCAGAGCGCCGAGGAGCTGGTCAACGAGCAATCACCCTGGTGGCCGGTACGCGAAGGCATTCGCGCCCGCGCCAACGCCTCGCAGGAAGATCCGACCCCGGCCAGCGAGTTCGCCGCTACCCTGCTCGCCGCCGTGCGGCAGAGCGAGCGCCCGGCCCTGCTGCGCATCGGCAACGGCAGCCGCAAGTTGCCGCTGATGGCACGCCTGCTGCCGCGCAAGCTCATGGAGCGCCTGATGAGCAAGCGCTTCGGCCTCGACACCCCACTCTGAGCCACCCGGATGCCACGCCGCTTTCCGCTCTATGGCTACGTACTGGGTGCGACGGCGGCAGCCTTCCTGCTCAACGTCCTGCTGCGCGTGCCACTGAAGATCGGCGGCATGCCCGCCACCCTTCTGGCAGCGCTGCTCAGCGCCTGGATACTGCGCGCGGCCTTCGCCTGGTTCGAGAAGCGTCGCCCTCAGGCGCAGGAGCGCTGGGCCCTGGTAGCGCTGCACGCGCTGTTCCTCGGCCTGCTCTACCTGCTGCTCTGGGGGCTGATGTGGCTCCAGGACGAGCCGGGCGCCATGGGCCAGCTGATCTTCGTCCTGCACTACCTCTGCTACCCGGCCACCCTGGCGCTGGTGCTGCACCTCTGGCGCCCGCAGCGCTAGCTCAGCGCCGTGGGCAATCCGGCAATACCCGGCACTCACCTGCCGCAGTACCGGCTGCCGACAGCGGCGCCTGCATACGCGAGTCGTCCGGCGCCAGGCGCCGCGCGCACGCCCTGGCGGCGCTGGCCTGGGACACGCAACCACGTTCGTTGAGCATTTCCGACAGGTTGAACCAGCCGGCCGCAAAGTCGCCGCGCCGGCTCAGGCTCTCATGCAGCTGCCGCTCCGCACCGGCACGATCACCCGTCGCATGCAGCAGATTGGCCAGGGCGAAACCGGGCAACGGCTCGTCCGGCCACTGGCGGTGCGCGGCTCGATAGGCGGTGGCCGCTGCTTCGCGCTGGTGGGTCTGTTCGAGGTCGCTGGCGGCCTGCATCCAGGTGTTCAGTTCAGGCTCTGCAGGCAGCCGGTCCGGCGGCAGGGTCAGCACCGCCCAGCGCCCGGCACGCGCCCAGGTCTTATCGAAGGCGGTGAAATCGGTGGTCCAACGCTTGGCCCGAGCAGAACGCAGGATCAGCTCCTGCCGCCCACGGTCGTAGCCGACGGCAACCGCGAAGTGCCACTGCGGATACCAGTCCAGCCCCAGGTTCTGCATCACCAGCACCGGATTGCCCGCCGCCAGTTGCGCGAGCAGTGCATCCAGATTCGGCTGCAGCGGATAGACCAGCTGCCCGTGCTGGCGCGCACTGGCGACCAGCTCGACCTTCAGGCTGCCCTTGCGGGCGGGCAGATAGACACTCGGCAACAGGGCCTCGGGAGAGGTCTGCACCCCGCGCTGCATCAGCACCGTGGCCAGCGCGGCCGGACCACACTGATACTCGTCCTGCGGGAAGAACGGCGTATCGGTCAGCTCGACCTTTTCCGGCAAGCGCTCACTGCTGTCCGGTAATGTCAGCTGCTGGCCGGCACAGCCGGTCAGCAGCATCAGCGCGGCGAGGGCCAGCGGCCCCCACCTCAGCGCAGGCATTTGACGAAGGTGAAGATGTCGGTGGCGCAGAGCATGTCGGTGACGATGAAGATCACCAGGAACAGCACGATGATGCCAACCACGCCGGCACCGGCGGGCTCTTCGCTCAGCTGCTGGTTGAACTGCGCCAGCTCGGCCGGGGTGAGGCTGTCGATACGCTGCTCGACCTGGGCGCGGTCCACGCCCATTTCCTCGAGCTTCTGCTGCACCTGCTGATCGTCGAGCATGGCGCGCAGCTGCTGGCGGTCGACCTGTTGCTGCTGCTCCTGCAGCACCTGGGGTGTACCGATCATCGCCGCGTTGGCCAGCGGCATGTGCGCGAACAGGGCCAGGTGCAGCGCGGCCAGGGTGGCGGCCAGGAAACGCATGAAGGGATGGGAACGCATGGCGGTGTCTCCTCTTGGTATTGTTGATGTCTTGACCCTGCCAAGCGCAACGCAGTTCCTCCGATGCTTCTCTCCGACCCGCTGCACGGCCCCGCGCGGCTGTTGCCCGCCGAGTGGCGCGACCATCCCGAATGGCATCGCGGACGGCCGCGCTATGCGCTCTGGTCGATCCCGGTGGAATGCCCGCAGGCGCTCGAGCGCCTGCGCACGGCGCGCGAATTGCTGGGCGACTGGCTGCGCCCGCCGGGCGCGCGGCAGGCGCACATCACCCTGTTCGTCTGCGGCTTTCCCGCGGCGCGACCGCATCACGATGACGACATCGCGCCGGCCGTGCTGGAGGCTCAGCGCCAGGCGCTCGACGCGCTGCACCTTGCGCCTTTCGAGCTGCACATCGGCGGGCTGGACAGCTTCGCCAGCGCGGCCTTCCTCCGCGTGACGGACCAGGGCCAGCTAGCCCACCTGCGCCGGCCGCTCGGCCAGCTTTCCAGTGAGATACGCCAGGCGCCCTATGTGCCGCACCTGACCCTCGGCCTGTATCGTCATGCCGCCAGCGCCGAGGACTGGCGCCGCCGCGCCGAACCCCTACGCCACTGCCCGCCGCTGGCGCTGCCGGTGCGCGAACTGCAGCTGCTCAGCTACGCCGCCGCCGAGCCGCAGGGAGCGTTGCGCGTCGAGGCGCGGGTCGCGCTAGCATAGGCGGCGCACTCGTCAGGATGACTCCCATGCTGCACACCCTCGCCGTCGGCAACTACCGCTCCATCAACAACCTGGTGATGCCGCTCGGCCGCCTGAACCTGATCACCGGGGCCAACGGCAGCGGCAAGTCCAACCTGTACAAGGCCCTGCGTCTGCTGGCGGAAACCGCCCGCGGTGGGGTGGTCAACGCCCTGGCCCGCGAGGGCGGGCTGGACTCCACTCTGTGGGCCGGCCCGGAGAAAGCCAGCCGGCGTATGCTCAGTGGCGAGGTGCCAATCCAGGGCGGCCCGCGCAGCACCGCGGTGCGCTTGCGCCTGGGTTTTGCCGGCGAAGACTTCGGCTACGCCGTGGCCTTCGGCCTGCCGGAATCCAATTCCGGCGAAGACCGGCACACGCCCAGCGCCTTCGCTCTGGACCCTGAGATCAAGCGCGAGAGCATCTGGGCCGGCCCCTGCTACCGTCCCGCCTCGCTGCTGGTGGATCGCCAGGGCCCCATGGTGCGCCAGCGCGAAGGTCGCAGCTGGCAGGTGGTGGCCCAGCATGTGCCGACCTTCGATAGCCTGTTCGACCAGATCGGCCACACCCCCGACTGCCCGGAAGTCTTCCACCTGCGAGAACAGATCCGCAGCTGGCGCTTCTACGATCATTTCCGCACCGACGCCGATGCGCCGGCACGCCAGCCGCAGCTGGGCACCCGCACGCCGGTGCTGCACCACGACGGCCGCGACCTGGCTGCTGCGCTACAAACCATCCGCGAGATCGGCGACCGTGAGGCGCTCGACCACGCCATCGAAGACGCCTTTCCCGGCTCGCGCCTGCGCATCGACTTCCAAAGCGGCGGTCACTTCACCCTGGCCTTTCACCAGGAGGGCCTGCTGCGTCCGCTGTCGGCCGCGGAGCTGTCCGACGGCACCCTGCGCTACCTGCTGCTGGTGGCCGCCCTGCTCACTCCAAGGCCGCCGTCGCTGATGGTGCTCAACGAGCCGGAGACTAGCCTGCACCCGGACCTGCTGCCGGCGCTAGCGCGGCTGATCGTCGAGGCCTCCAGGCACACCCAGGTGTGGGTGGTGTCCCACGCCAGCCGGCTGATCGCCGCGCTGGAGCAGCACCCGGAGTGCAACTCCATCGTCCTCGACAAGAGCCTGGGACAGACCGCCATCCAGGGCCAGGGCATGCTCGACGAGCCGGCCTGGCACTGGCCGGATTAGCGGCACGCCGGGTCGCCGCGGCGCAAGCGCATCCCGGTGCGCACGGCGCACCCTACATCACTGACAAGGTGCGCCATGCGCACCGAAACCCTGTGCGCGGGGCACCCTACGCGTTACGCGCCGGGGCTGGGGTGGCGGTCGGTCCGGTCTTGCGGAACACCAGCACGTTGCCGAGCATCACCAGGCCCAGGCCGAGCAGCGCCGGCATCGTCCACTGATAGCCCTCGACGAACACCGAGATGTTCAGCGCCACCACCGGGAACAGCACGGTGCAGTAGGCTGCACGCTCCGGCCCCATGCGCCCGACCAGGGTCAGGTAGGCGGTGAAGCCGATCACCGAGCCGGGAATCGCCAGGTACAGCAGCGAGCCGATGTAGCGGGTGTTCATCTCGAAGTCGAACGGCACACCGCTGACCAGGCAGTAGCCGAACAGCAGCAGCGCGCCGTACAGCATGCCCCAGGCATTGGTGGTCAGCGGTTTGAGCCCGGCCTGCTGCTGCAGGCTGGAGAGCAGGTTGCCAGCCGAGAAGCACAGAGTGCCGAGCACGGCCAGGCCGATTCCCAGCAGCGTTTCGCGGCTGGCCTCGTGGTGGGCCAGCTCGGGCCAGAACAGCAGGCCCAGGCCGAGCAGTCCCAGGCCGCCGCCGGCCAGCACATTGGCGGCGATCCGCCGGCCCATGAAGATTCGCGCATTGAGCGCATTCCACAGGGTGGCGGTGGAGAAGATCACCGCCACCAGGCCGCTGGGGATCCACTGGCTGGCCGTGTAGAAGCACATGAAGTTGAGGCAGAACAGGCACAAGCCCTGAGCCAGGCACAGCAGTTGGCCGCGCCGGTCCAGGCGCTGCAGGCGGCGGCTGAGCAGCAGCACGGCGAACAGCACGACAGCGGCCAGGGTGAAGCGGTAGGCGATGGACAGCGGGATGGCCACCTCGCCCAGTTGCAGCTTGAGGGCGATCCAGGTGGTGCCCCAGATCAGTACGGTGAGCAGGTACAGCGACAGGTTCATGGCAGGCTCCTTGATCACGCCAGTCTGCGGGCCTCGCCGCTGCCGCGCTTGCACAAACTTGCGCTTATCTAACGCCCACCGCTGGCACCGACGTGCCGTGGGAGTAGGATGGCAGGCATTCCCACCCGGCATCCGCCCCATGTCCGCACTCGAACAGAACCTGGTCTTCCAGTCGCTCGCCGGCTCGCCCCATGCGCGCCTGCTGCGCGGCGCCGAGCTGGGCGACGAACTGGCCGCGGCGCAGTGGAGCAACCGCGACGATGCCCGCGACTACCAGGGGCCGAGCCACCACACGCTGTCGTGCTACCTGGCCGGTGGCACCGGCACCTTCCGCCGCGAGCGCCCCGGCGCCAAGGGCTCGCCGAACACGCTGTGCGTGCTGCCGGCAGGCCATGAGTCGTCCTGGGTGATCAACGGCGACATCCAGCTGGCCCACCTCTACGTCAGCCCCGAGCGCTTCGCCGCCAGCGCCGTCGCCCTGCTCGACCGCGAGCCGCGCGAGCTGCAGCTGCGCGAGGGCACCTTCCTCGACGATCCGCGTCTGGTCGAGCAGTTCCACCGTCTGGTGGCGCTGGACTGGCACGAGCCCGGCGAGCGCCTGCTGGCCAGCAGCCTCGCCCACGAGATGATCGGCCACGTGCTGCTGACCCAGGTCGGCCTGCGCAGCGGGCCGAGGCTTAGGGGAGGATTGGCGCCGCACTTGCGCCGGCGTCTGGTGGACTACATCGAGCAGCACCTGGAACAGCCGCTGACGCTGGGTGAACTGGCATGCCTCGCGGCGCTCTCCGAGTACCACTTCGCGCGCATGTTCGGCACCAGCTTCGGCCTGCCGCCACACCGCTACGTGCTGCAGCGCCGCCTATTACGGGCGAGGGAGCTGCTGCTGAAGGGCGATCTGCCGCTGGGCGAGATCGCCCTGGCCTGCGGTTTCGCCAGCGCCAGCCACTTCAGCAACCGCTTCCGCCAGGCCTTCGGCGCACCGCCGGGAATGCTCCGCGCGGCGCGCTGATCGGCGCCACGCTTCAGCTTTCTTCCACGTCCCGCCCGGTCGCCGGCGACACCTGCACCGAAGGGAAGCGCGACGAGGCGAAACGCACCACCAGAATCGCCAGGGCCAGCAGCAGAATGGCGCCCGAGACATACACCACGCCCATGCCGGGACCGTTGTGGTGCGACACATCAGAGATCAGCAGGCGGGTCAGCGCGGTGATGGCCACATAGATGAGGAAGCGCACCGGCATGTGGTTGGTCTTGAAGTAGATGCCGACCATGGCACCCAGCTCCAGGTAGATGAACAGCAGCAGGATGTCGTCGACCGTGATGTGCCCCTTATCCAGCATCCCGAGGAAGGCCGTCACCGAGGCCCAGGCGGTGATGCCGCCGATGCCGAACAGCGCCAGGTAGTGGAAGCCCTCCACCAGCAGGTTGCCGAACGACTGGGCCATGGCATGCATGCCGCCACGCAGGGCATCGACTCGCTTGTAATTCACATCACGCTCCTTGGATTCGGGGACAGCCCATGCTGGACCACGTGCATGACAACGGCTATGCAGGATGGAGGCCAGCCGACTTCAGGGACAATGCTTCCTTGGCGGCGGTTCGCTTGCCCAAATGGGGGTCGATGGAATACTGTATATCCATACACATCAATCACATGACACGGGAACGAGGTGATGAATGGCCGTCGAAGTGGTGTACCGCAGCAGTCGAGATCCGGAGCGTCTGTTCATGGATAAGGCCGAAGCCGATCGTTACGACAAGATGCTGGAACTGGCCGAGGCGGTGTCCGAGGCCCTGCACAAGGCGGTGCCTTCGCTCAACGAGGAGCAGGTGGAAGAACTCGGCATCTTCATGGCCAAGAACCGCGACGCCTTTGCCAAGGCGTTCAAGAATCAGCCCGAGGCGCTGCAGGAACTCGAAACCGAGTGAGCGCAATGAACCAGACGATGTGATGCGCACGGCGTACCCTGCGCCATGTAGGGTGCGGCGTGCGCACCATCGCCGCTTCGGCGCCGCCCGCGCAAATCGTTGACCGACCGGCCAGGCCCGGTTTAGTGTCACCGCTATCCACCGCTGGATGTATTCCATGAAAGCAGTCGCGCACGCTCAGTTCTGCCTCGTCGTTCTCCACGACGAGCGCCCGTGCGCGCCGCCATCTGTCGCACCGCCCTGCGCCCGTCGGGCCGGCACTCCTCCGCCGCCACCCGCCCGCGCCTGATCGCTCGCCACGCGGCTCGCCGCCCACGGCCGATCACTCGACTTCACGGTTCCGTCTTCTTTGCGCCCGCGCCGGCGACGGAGCCTGTTGCTCTTCTCGACAGGTGATTCTTCATGCGTTTCGATAAACCCTTCTGGGGCGCCTGCGCCTCCACCACGCTGTTCGTCCTGCTCTGGGGCAGCGGCGCGATCTTCGCCCGCCTGGGCCTCGACCACGCCTCGGCGTTCGCCTTCCTCACCCTGCGCTTCATCCTCGCCCTCGGCGTTCTGCTGCTGATCGGCGCCCTCGCCCGCAGCTGGCTGCCGGAACGCGGCCAGCGCCTGCGCACCGCCGGCACCGGTCTGCTGATGATCGGCGGCTATTCGATCTGTTACCTCCTGGCGCTGGATGAGGGCATCACCCCCGGGGTGCTGGCGACCCTGCTCGGCGTGCAGCCGATCCTCACCCTGATGCTGCTGGAGCGGCGCTTCGCCGCCCTGCGCGTGATGGGCCTGGTGCTGGCCCTGCTCGGCCTGGTGTTGGTGGTGTGGCAGAGCATCGGCCTGGCGCGTTTCTCCGTGGCCGGCATGGGCTGCGCGCTCGGCGCGCTGCTGTGCATGACTCTTGGCGCTATTGCGCAGAAGGGCCTGAGCCAGTCGCCGCTGCAGGCGTTGCCGTTGCAGTACGGCGTCAGCCTGGTGCTGTGCGGGTTGTTCCTGCCGTTCCAGCGCGTCGAGGTGGACTGGTCGCTGGACTTCCTCGTGCCGCTGCTGTGGCTGGGCATCGTCATCTCGGTGGTGGCGCAGTTGCTGCTGTATCGGCTGATCCGCGCCGGCAACCTGGTCAACGTCACCAGCCTGTTCTATCTGGTGCCCGGGGTGACGGCGGCGATGGACTACCTGTTCCTTGGCAATGCCATGAGCGGCCTGAGCCTGGCCGGGATGGTGGCGATCCTGCTGGGGCTGGTGCTGGTGTTCCGCCGCCAGCCCTCGCGAGTCGCGTAGGACCTAGCGCGAGGCCGGGCCGTACAGCAGACGCTCGGCCAGCGCATCGGCGACCCGGGCCGGGGAGCATTTCTCGGCCTGGGCATGGCCGTAGATCTCGGTCAGCCGCCGGCCGATATTCGCCAGGTGGGCGGTGATCGCCGGCAGCTCCTCGCCACGATGCTTGAGCGCGACGTAGATCAGCCCGCCGGAGTTGATCACGTAGTCCGGCGCATAGAGGATGCCGCGCCGCTCCAGCTCATCGGCGACTTCGAGGCTGGTCAGCGGATTGTTGGCCGCGCCGGCGACGGCCGCGCAATGCAGCCTGCCCACCGTGTCGGCATTCAGCACGCCGCCGAGGCCGCAGGGGGCGAAGATGTCGCAGGGCGTGGAAAACAGCGCGTCGCCGCCGACCGGGTGGGCGCCGAGCTGCTCCACCGCCAGTTGCACGCGGCCGGGATCGAGGTCGCTGACGAACAACACCGCGCCGGCCGCCGCCAGTTGCTCGGCCAGGGCGAAACCGACGTGGCCCAGCCCCTGCACGGCGACGCGCAGACCCTCCAGATCATCGCCGCCGAGGTGCGCCCGCGCCGTGGCGCGAATGCCGGCGAAGACGCCCATGGCGGTGTGCGGCGAGGGATCGCCGGCGGCAGTGGTACTGGTGACGTGGCGGGTGTGCTGGGCCACGCAATCCATGTCGGCGCTGGAGGTGCCGCTGTCCACAGCGGTGATGTAGCGGCCGTCCAGCGACTCGATCATGCGGCCGAAGGCTTCGAACAGCGCGCCGCGATTGTCGACGTGCGGCGGACGGATGATCACCGCCTTGCCGCCGCCCTGCTCGAGCCCCGCCAGCGCGGCCTTGTAGCTCATGCCCCGGGCCAGGCGGATGGCGTCGCGAATGGCGCTGTCGTCGTCGGGATAGGGCAGGTAGCGGCAGCCGCCCAGGGCCGGACCGAACCGGCTGTCGTGGATGGCGATGACGGCCTTCAGGCCGGTGGCAGGGTCGTGGGCAAGATGCAGCGCTTCGAGCCTGGCGCTTTCCATCATGGTGAACATGGCGGATGTCCTCGCTGGCTTTACCGGCCAGTATAGGCCGGCCGCCGTGCCCGGGCCGGACGGGCGGATCAGGGGTCGTCCGCTCGCCTGCGCGCGGCGCTAGCGGGCGTGGCGCCCCTGCACCTTCCACCAGGTGCAGAATTCCTCCAGGGCGGTCCAGATCGGCACCTGGGGCTCGTAGTCGAGATACTGGCGGGCGCGGCTGATATCCAGCGAGAAGTCGCGCCCCATCACCGCCACGCCGAGGCGGAACAGCGCGGGCTCAGGCCGCCCCGGCAGCAGGTTGCACAGCGTCTCATTGACCGTGGCCGCCGCGTAGGCCAGGCCGAACGGCATGTGCCTGGTCACCGGCGGCAAATCGAACTGGCGCAGCACGAAGTTGACCACGTCCCACAGCGGCACCGGCGCGCCATTGCTGATGTTGTACACCTTGCCCAGCGCAGGGCCCGCGGCCAGCAGGCTGCTGAACAGCGCGTCGTTGAGGTTCTGCATGCTGGTGAAGTCGACCTTGTTGAGGCCGTCGCCGATCACCATCAGGCGACCCTTGCGGTGCATCTCGATCAGCCGCGGGAAGATGCTGGTGTCGCCGGCCCCGGTGACGAAACGCGGACGCAGGGCGATCACCTCCAGGCCGAACTCCTGGGCCTCGAACACCTTCTGCTCGGCCAGGTACTTGGTGGCGCCGTAGTGGTCGACGAAGCTGCGCGGCACCTGTTCTTCCTTCAGCCCGACGTGGGCCTTGCCGTCGAAATACACGGACGGCGAGGACAGGTGCACCAGGCGCCGGACCTTCTGGCCCAGGCAGCCTTCGATGATGTTCTGGGTCAGCAGCACGTTGCCGCGGTGGAAGTGCTCGCGGGTGCCCCAGGTGCCGACCGCGCCGGCGCAGTGCACCACCATCTCCACGTCGCGGCACAGCCGGTGCGCCAGGTCCGGGTCGCTCAGGTCGCCCTGGACGAACTCCGCGCCACGCTTGGTCAGGTGCGCCACCGCTTCCGGCCGCCGGCCGTTGACCCGCACGCCAAGCCCCTGCTCGAGGGCGAAACGGGCGAAGCGCCCACCGATGAAACCGCTCGCCCCGGTTACCAGAATCTTCATTGCACGCCCCCCGCTTCTTGTTATGCCCCGACTCTAGCAGCCGGACCCCACGCCCGGGTGTTGCCCGTGCGGCCAGAACAACGACCTTGCAGCCCGGGATCAGGTCACCAGCCAATCGCCGACCCGGCGCTCCAGATGGCGAGTGAGGCTGGCCAGCAGCTCGCCGCCGTTGCGCCAGTGATGCCAGTACAACGGCACGTCCAGCGGACGATCCGGCAGCAGCTCGACCAGCTCGCCGCGGGCCAGCTGCTCACGCACCTGCAGCTCCGGCACCATGCCCCAGCCGAGGCCTGCGCAGGTCAGTCGCACGAACCCTTCGGACGACGGGCACAGGTGATGGGCGAAGCCGCCACCGACGCCGAGCCCGGCGAGGAAGCGGTGCTGCAGCTGGTCGTCGGCGCCGAACACGATCGACGGCACCCGCGCCAGAGTCGCGCCGTCCACGCCATCGGCGAAGTGGCGGGTGACGAATGCCGGGCTGGCCAGCGCCCGGTAGCGCATTGCCCCCAGCGGCAATGCACGGGCGCCCGCCACCGGGCGCTCCGCGGCGCACACGCAGCCGGCCACCTCGCCGGCGCGCATGCGCTTGAGGCCGACGTCCTGGTCATCCACCACATGATCGAGCAGCAGGCGGTGCTCGGCGACGAAGTCACCCACCAGCGGCGCCCACCAGGTCGCCAGGCTGTCGGCGTTGAGGGCGATGCGCAGGCGCTCGGCCGGCTGGTCCTCGGCCAGCGCGGGCACCTGGCCCTGCAGGTCACGCTCCAGCAGGCGCACCTGCTGCACATGGTTGAGCAGGCGGCGGCCGATCTCGGTTGGGGCCGGCGGCGCCGCGCGCAGCAGCACCGGCTGGCCGACCCGCGCCTCGAGCAGCTTGATGCGCTGCGATACCGCCGACTGCGACAACCCCAGCAGTTGCGCGGCGCGCTCGAAGCCGCCCTGCTCCACCACCGCGGCCAGGGCCGCCAGCAGCTTGTAGTCGAACATAAGAATCCCTAATGAGCGATCAGCATGATTGGTTTTTCTTATACAGGCGAAGCGCCCAGACTGACCAGCATCGCAACCGCCCAAGGACTCCGCCATGACCGGCGAAACCGACCTGAGCACCCTGCTCGCCAGCCTCTCTCCGCGCCTCAGCCCGGGCCGCTTCGTGTTCTGCAGCGTGGCCCAGCCCAGCGTGGTGCAGATGGCCGCCGCTCTCGGCAGCTTCCGCGAAACCGAGGGCACCACCCTGATCCTCGCCCGCGAGGAGGCCGAACGCCTGGGCCTGGCCTACGACTACCTGGCCGCCTGGATCACCCTGGAGGTGCATTCCTCGCTGGCCGCCGTCGGCCTCACCGCCACGTTCGCCCGCGCGTTGGCAGACGAGGGCATCAGTTGCAACGTGATCGCCGGCTACCACCACGACCACCTGTTCGTCGCCGAGGCCGATGCCGAACGTGCGCTGGCGGCCCTGCAGCGGCTGGGCGCGGAGAATCGCTGAGATGTGGCAGAGCTACCTCAACGGCATGCTGGTGGCGGCAGGGCTGATCGTCGCCATCGGCGCACAGAACGCCTTCGTCCTGGCCCAGAGCCTGCGCCGCGAGCACCACCTGCCGGTGGCCGCGCTGTGTGTGCTCTGCGACGCCATCCTGGTCGCCGCCGGCGTGTTCGGCCTGGCCACGCTGCTGGCGCAGAGCCCGATGCTGCTCGCCGTGGCGCGCTGGGGCGGCGCCGCGTTCCTGCTCTGGCTGGGCGTGCAGGCGCTGCGCCGGGCCTTCCATCCGCAGGCGTTGCAGCAGCGCGACTGCGGCCCGCGTTCGCGCCGTGCGGTGCTGCTGGCGGCACTGGCGGTGACCCTGCTCAACCCGCACGTGTACCTGGACACCGTGCTGCTGATCGGCTCCCTCGGCGCCCAGCAGCCGGTTCCCGGCGCCTACGCGCTGGGCGCGGCCAGCGCGTCGCTGATCTGGTTCTTCACCCTGGCCCTGGGCGCCGCGTGGCTCGCACCCTGGCTGGCGCGCCCGGCCACCTGGCGCGTGCTCGATCTGGCGGTGGCGGCGATGATGTTCGGGGTGGCCGCGCAACTGGTGCTGCGCGCACCCGGCGCATGACCGCGAACGCGCCGCGGCGTATGCTGCGGCGCTCTAATCGGATCGCGGAGGGCGTCTTGGATACGACGGTGTTCACCGTGGTGATGGCCGCCGCCGCACTGCACGCGGGCTGGAACGCCCTGCTGAAGATCGGCCTGGACCGCTACCTCACCGCCTCGCTGATCCAGATCGGCGCCGGCAGCCTCGCCCTGCTGGCCCTGCCCTTCTTCGCCGTGCCGCTGGCCGCCGCCTGGCCCTTCATCGGCCTCTCCGCGCTGCTGCACATCGGCTACAACATCTTCCTCTCCCGCGCCTACCAGCACGGCGACTTGTCCCAGGTCTATCCCATCGCCCGCGGCAGCTCGCCGCTGCTGGTCGCGTTGCTGGCCGTGCCTGCCGGCGACCTGCTGCCGCCCGGGCAATGGGCGGGGCTGCTGGTGCTGGTCGCCGGCATCTTGCTGATGGCTTGGCGTGGCGGCCACCCCGGCACCCGGCTCAACGGCCCGTTGCTGTTCAATGCCCTAGCGACGGCGGTGTGCATCGCCGGCTACACCCTGGCCGACGCCCTCGGCGCGCGCAGCAACGGCGATGCCGTCGGCTATGCGCTGTGGCTGTTCGTGGTCAACGGCTTGGTGGCGAGCGTGGTCATCGCCCTGCGCCGCGGTCCGCGCATCTTCCTGCAACTCGGGCCGCACTGGCGCGGCGGCCTGGGCGGCGGCGCCATGTCGATGCTGGCGTACAGCCTGGTGATCTGGGCCGCCACCCAGGCGCCAGTCGCCTTGGTATCGGCGCTGCGCGAGACCAGCGTGCTGTTCGCCCTGCTGATCGGCTGGCTATTCCTCAAGGAGCCCATGCCGCTGCCACGCCTGCTCGCCTGCGCCGTGATCGTGGCCGGAGTGGTGGCGATGAGGTGGGTCTAGCGCTGTCGTCACGGTGCTGGAAACAGCGCACGCGGGTCGCACTTCCAGGCCCGCTGCCTGTCCGAGCCAACATGAGCAAAGCCGCCTGGCATCGGCTTTTCCACACAGTTGCTGCGTGGATATGGCCTGGGTCGAGTGCTATGATCCCGGCCTCGCGGCACATTAATAGAGTAAAACTCGTCGCCGCCCGATTTTCCGGCCGCCCCGTGAACGGCCACGTGCGAATCGCACTTATCCCGACCCGATGAAGGAGATAGACCATGGCTTTCGAATTGCCGCCGCTGCCGTACGAGAAGAACGCCCTCGAGCCGCACCTGTCCGCCGAGACCCTGGAATACCATCACGGCAAGCACCACAACGCCTACGTCGTTAACCTGAACAACCTGATCCCGGGCACCGAGTTCGAAGGCAAGAGCCTGGAAGAGATCATCCTGTCGTCCTCCGGTGGCGTGTTCAACAACGCCGCGCAGATCTGGAACCACACCTTCTACTGGAACTGCCTGTCGCCGAATGGCGGTGGCCAGCCGACCGGCGCCTTGGCCGATGCCATCAACGCCACCTTCGGTTCCTTCGACAAGTTCAAGGAAGAGTTCAGCAAGGTCTCCATCGGCACCTTCGGTTCCGGCTGGGGCTGGCTGGTGAAGAAGGCCGACGGTTCCCTGGCCCTGGCCAGCACCATCGGCGCCGGCAACCCGATGACCAGCGGCGACACCCCGCTGCTGACCTGCGACGTCTGGGAACACGCTTACTACATCGACTACCGCAACCTGCGTCCGAAGTACGTCGAGGCGTTCTGGAACCTGGTCAACTGGGACTTCGTGGCGAAGAACTTCGCCGCCTGAATCGCCCGACCCGCATGAAAAAGCCCGGCCCAGCGCCGGGCTTTTTCATGGCCGGATGGGCCGACCGGACCGACGGGCTAAAGGAACCCGAGCGACGATCCGAAAAAGATGGGATATGGACGTAATGGCCCTTTGACGGCTCACGTGCATTTGCCAATACTCACATCGGTCCCGAGCCTCCGGCGGCGAACAAGGAATACGCATTTGAAGCTGGAACTGAAAAACAGCCTGTCGCTGAAACTGCTGCGTGTTGTCCTGATGTCGGCGCTTGTGGTCGGCGTGGTGCTGAGCTGCGGGCAGATCGTCTTCGACATCTACAAGACCCGCCAGGCAGTGGCCAGCGATGCCCAGCGCATTCTCGGCATGTTCCGCGACCCCTCCACCCAGGCCGTCTACAGCCTCGACCGCGAGATGGGCATGCAGGTCATCGAGGGCCTGTTCCAGCACGAAGCGGTGCGCTACGCCGCCATCGGCCATCCCAACGAGCCCATGCTCGCCGAGCGCTCCCGCGAGCTGACGCCTTCCTCCAGCCGCTGGATCACCGACCCCATCCTCGGCAAGGAACAGACCTTCACCACCCAGCTGGTCGGCAAGGGGCCGTACAGCGAGTACTACGGTGACCTGACCATCACCCTGGACACCGCCAGCTACGGCGAGAACTTCATCACCACCTCGGTGATCATCTTCGTGTCCGGCGTGCTGCGCGCGCTGGCCATGGCCCTGGTGCTGTACATGGTCTACCACTGGCTGCTGACCAAGCCGCTGTCGAAGATCATCGAGCACCTCAGCCACATCAACCCGGACCGCCCCAGCGAGCACAAGCTGCCGATGCTGCGCGGCAACGAGAAGAACGAACTGGGGCTGTGGATCAACACGGCCAACCAGCTGCTCGCCTCCATCGAGCGCAACACCCACCTGCGCCGCGAGGCGGAGAACAGCCTGTTGCGCATGTCGCAGTACGACTTCCTCACCGGCCTGCCCAACCGCCAGCAGCTGCAGCAGCAGCTCGACCAGATCCTCGACGATGCCGGCCGCCTGCAGCGCCGCGTAGCCGTGCTGTGCGTCGGCCTCGACGACTTCAAGGGCATCAACGAACAGTTCAGCTACCAGACCGGCGACCAGTTGCTGCTGGCCCTCTCCGACCGCCTGCGCAGCCACAGCGGCCGCCTCGGCGCCCTGGCCCGCCTCGGCGGTGACCAGTTCGCCCTGGTCCAGGCCGACATCGAGCAGCCCTACGAGGCCGCCGAGCTGGCGCAGAGCATCCTCGACAACCTGGATACCCCCTTCGCCCTCGAGCAGCAGGAAGTCCGCCTGCGCGCCACCATCGGCATCACCCTGTTCCCGGAAGACGGCGACAGCACCGAGAAGCTGCTGCAGAAAGCCGAACAGACCATGACCCTGGCCAAGAGCCGTTCGCGCAACCGCTACCAGTTCTACATCGCCAGCGTCGACAGCGAGATGCGTCGCCGGCGCGAGCTGGAGAAGGAACTGCGCGAGGCGCTCAACCGCAACGAAATGCACCTGGTGTTCCAGCCGCAGGTCGACTACCGCGACCACCGCGTGGTGGGCGTCGAGGCCCTGCTGCGCTGGCAGCATCCGCAACACGGCTTCGTCGCCCCGGACCTGTTCATTCCGCTGGCCGAGCAGAACGGCACCATCATCGCCATCGGCGAATGGGTGCTGGACCAGGCCTGCCGCCAGCTGCGCGAATGGCACGATCAGGGCTTCAGCGAACTGCGCATGGCGGTCAACCTGTCCACGGTGCAACTGCACCACGCCGAGCTGCCGCGCATGGTCAGCAACCTGCTGCAGGTCTATCGCCTGCCGCCGCGCAGCCTCGAGCTGGAAGTCACCGAGACCGGCCTGATGGAAGACATCAGCACCGCCGCCCAGCACCTGCTCAGCCTGCGCCGCGCCGGCGCGATGATCGCCATCGACGACTTCGGCACCGGCTATTCCTCGCTCAGCTACCTGAAAAGCCTGCCGCTGGACAAGATGAAGATCGACAAGAGCTTCGTGCAGGACCTGCTCGACGACGAGGACGACGCCACCATCGTTCGCGCCATCATCCAGCTCGGCAAGAGCCTGGGCATGCAGGTGATCGCCGAGGGCGTGGAGACCGCCGAGCAGGAGGCCTACATCATCGCCCAGGGCTGCAACGAGGGTCAGGGCTACCTGTACAGCAAGCCGCTGCCGGCCCGCGAGCTGACCCTCTACCTCAAGCAGGCCCGCCGTCTGAGCAACGCCGGCAACCCCGCGACCCTCTGACCCTCCGTCGCTCGACGCGGCGGCGGCCCCTGGCGCTTCTAGACTGCCAGCCAGGTCATCGCGATATCCGTCATGAAGCCAGCCCTCTTCCTCGCCCTCTCGTCGCTATGCGGCGGCGCCACCGTCGCATCGGAGCCCTGTCAGCTCAGGGTCGGCTGGGAGGAATGGTATCCCCTGATCCACCAACAGGACGGCCGGCTCACCGGCAGTGAATACCAGCGCGTTCGGCAACTCGCCGATGGCGCCGGTTGCCGCCTGGAGTTCGTCGAAGTGCCGTGGGCCCGGGCCCTGCAACTGCTCAGGAACGGGCAACTGGATATGCTCTACGGCGCCAGCCGCAGCGCCGAGCGCGAAACCTATGCCCGCTTCAGCCAGGCCTATCGGCAGGAGCGGATGGTGCTGGTGGTTCGCGCGCAGAGCAGTGCAACGACCGACCTCGAAGAGGTGTCGCTGGCGGCCTGGCTGGACGAGCCGCGCAGTGACGGCCGGCCACGCCGGCTCGGCCTGATCCGCGGCTTCCACTACGGCGAAGCGCTGAAGTCCGTTCTCGACAGCGACAAGGGGACGCGCCTGGAGGTGCGCTGGGACGAGCAACTCCAGCAGATGCTCGCGCTCGGTCGTATCGACGGCTACCTGGTCGAACTGAGCGTGGCACGTGCCCAGCAGGCAGCTGCAGATGCCGCGCCGATGCGCCTGTTCACGGTCGGCGAGCACCCACGCGAGCCCATGCACCTGATGTTCTCCCTGGGCGTGCCGGTGCAAGTGGTGGAACGCTTCGACGCGGCCATCCGTCTACAGCGGACCCGCCCCTGATCGAGACCGTCGCGCCATGCGCCCTTTACTTGTTTTGCTTGTTTTCCTGCTCGCCGGCTGCGCCTCCCTCGCCCCGCGAGACCCGCTGCGCATCGATCTGCTCGGGCTGGAGCCGTTGCCGGCGCAAGGCATGGAGATGCGTTTCGCCGTGGTACTGCGGGTGCAGAATCCCAACGACAATCCCATCGACTACGACGGCCTGAGCGTGGAGCTGGAGATCAACGACCAGCCGCTGGCCAGCGGCGTGAGCGACCAGCGCGGCCAGGTGCCGCGTTATGGCGAGGCGCTGCTGCGAGTGCCGCTGAGCATCTCGGCGTTGTCGATGATGCGCCAGGCCTGGGCCGCGGCCGGCTATCGCGAGAATCGCGGGCTGCCCTACGAGCTGCGCGGCAAGCTGGGTGGCGGGCTGTTCGGCACGGCGCGCTTCAGCGACAGCGGCACCCTCGACTGGCCGCAGCCGGCGACGACGCCCTGATCGATCAGGAGGCGCTCTTCTCGCCGAGTTCCTTGCCCTCGTGGGCATGGTGCTCGATCACCGCATTGAGCTCTGCGCCGAACAGCAGCACCGCCGAAGAGATGTACAGGTAGAGCAGGAACACGATGATCGCGCCGATACCGCCGTACGTGGCGTTGTAGTCGGCGAAGTTCTGCGCGTAGAAGCCGAAGGCCAGGGACGCGGCGATCCACACTACCACCGCCAGCACCGAGCCGGGGGTGATAAAGCGGAATTCCTGCTTCACATCCGGCGCCAGGTAGTACACCGCCGCCACCACGGCGGTCAGCATCAGCACCGCCAGCGGCCAGCGCACCCAGGCCCAGATCGTCACCATCACGCTCTCCAGGCCGACCCATTCGGCCAGCCAGCTCATCGCCTGCGGCCCGGTGACCATCAGCGCGGCGGCCAGCAGCAGGGCGATGGCGATGGCGATGGTGTAGAGCACTGACAGCGGAATCAGCTTCCAGGCAGGGCGACCGTCCTCCACGCCGTAGGCGCGGTTCATCGCCGCCATGGTCGAGCGCACCGCCGCCGAGGCGGTCCACAGCGCCAGCAGGATACCGAAGGAGAACAGCCCGGCCTGCTGCGTCTGCAATTGGGCGATCACCGGATCGACCAGGCCGAGAGCCTCCTGCGGCAGCACCAGCTCGGCCTGGTCGTGCAGCCAGTCGAAGAACTGCTGGGCGTCCAGCACGCCGATCAGCGCGATGAGGAACAGCAGAAAGGGAAACAGCGAGAAGAACAGCTGGAAGGCCAGCGCCGAGGCGTAGGTGGACAGTTCGTCGTCGACGAAATCGGTGACGGTGTGGCGCACGATGGTCCAGAAGGACACCCCGCGCAGATCGATGAAAGCCATGACAACTCCGCTGCTCTTGCTCTGCCAATTGGGACGGCGCAGCGGGCGGATCGGTTCGACCAATCGCCCCCGGATCGATAAAAGCCCTATACAATGCGCGGCCATTTTTGCCCGAACCGAGGTCACGTCATGAGCACCCTGCCGCCCTGCCCCAAGTGCAGCTCCGAATACACCTACGAGGACGGCACCCAACTGGTCTGCCCCGAGTGCGCCCACGAGTGGTCGGCCGACGCGTCGCAGGCCGGCGAGGAAGAGCGGGTGATCAAGGACTCGGTCGGCAATCAGCTGCAGGACGGCGACAGCGTCACCGTGATCAAGGACCTCAAGGTCAAGGGCTCGTCGCTGGTGGTGAAGGTCGGCACCAAGGTGAAGAACATCCGCCTGGTGGACGGCGACCACGACATCGATTGCAAAATCGACGGCATCGGCGCGATGAAGCTCAAGTCGGAGTTCGTGCGCAAGGTGTGAGGCAGCATCTGGCAGGCGGGCTCACGCCGATGCCCGGAGAAGGCCGTCCCTACGGCTCGCGCACCATGAGGCTGTGCTCCGCGCCCCAGGCGTGGAAACGCTCCAGCAACCGCCAGCCGCGCCTGGCGTAGTAGTCGGCACGATCCTGGGTGTGCAGGTAGAGACGCCGATGGCCGCGCTCGCGCGCAGTGGCGCAGATGGCCGCGATCAGGCGCTCGGCCAGTCCTCGCCCGCGCGCCTCGGGCAACACGTATACGCAGGCCAGCCAGGGCCCAGTTCCGGGCGCTGCGGCAGGTCATCGCGCGCCAGGCCGGCGCAGCCGAGCACCCGCCCCTGCTCCAGCGCGATCAGCATCTGCCAGTCGCCATTGTCCTGGCCGGCGCGGAACTCCGCCTGCCAGTCGGCCAGTGGCTGTTCGGCGAACTCATAGGGAAATTGCCGATGCAGCCAGGCGGCGACGGTGTCGCAGTGCTCGGGGTGATCGCGTAGCCAGTCGAGCTTCACGCGCGGTCTCCAGAATGGACAGTGCGCCGAGTATCGCGAGGCTACTGCACCGGCAGGAAGTTGAGGAACAGCAGGCTCTGCGCGTAGTTCACCCCGAGGCGGCGGTAGCGCTCCTCCAGCACGTGAGTGAGCAGGTCCAGGCGCGCGGTCATCTTGCCGAACTCCACCGCGTAGCTGAGGTTGCCGCCCTCGTTGGACAGCAGCAGCGGTCGGCCCCTGGCGTCGCGGCGCTGGCTCAGCATCCAGGCGGCCTTCTCGATATTGCGCGCGGCGTTGTAGATGAACTGCGCGTCGAAGGAGTCGGTGAGGTAGAACTCGGTGCGCCCGCCGTGGGCGGTCACCAGCATGCTGCCCAGGGCATAGATGAAAGCGCCGACCCGGTCGCCCTCGAAGTCGGGGCTCAGCGCGTAGCTCAGCGCCGCCACGTCGCGGCGACCGCCGAGCTGCGGCAACGGCTGGTTCTGTTCGATGGCCTCGTGGATCGCCTGCTCCGCCGCCGCGCGGGACGGCAGGCCGGTCTTGTGCCATTCCTGCGGGTTGCGCTGGTACAGCTTGCTCATCAGCTGATACAGGCTGTTGAGATTGTTGCGCATGGCCAGGGTCGCCATGCGGTCCACGTCGCTCTGCAGGAACTCGCCGGCCTTGGGCTCGCTGTTCTTGCTGACGATGCTCTCGTGCGCCAGCCGCCCCGAGCAGCCGCCCAAGCCCAGCACCATGCCCAAGATCACCACAGCCCAGCCCCGTGCGGCATTGGCTGACTTCATCGGATTGCCCCCGCTCTCCCGCGTCCCTCGGCTTGCAGTAAAGCGCAAAAGCCGCCGCTGCACCGTGAGCCAGGCCACTCGCCCGGCCCTCCGCCCGTTCGACCCCGGTTCCACTGCAACGATCTGCGTGCGCTTCGCTTGCGCGCCTCGAGGCTAGCGGCGCTGTTTTACACAGGATTTACACTGCCGCGCGCGATGAGCGAAACGCCGCGCAGTCGAAGCCTGTAACCGGACGATCCGGTTTCAGAGGAGTCTCGACCATGCTTTCGCGTATTCCCCTCATCACGGGCCTGATCGCCAGCCTCGCCTTCGCCGGCGGGCAACAGGCGCACGCGGCGGACGGCGGCGACGTGGCCGCGGGCGTCGCGGTCGGTGCCATCATCGGCGGCGTGCTGGCCAGCCAGCGGCCGGTGCGGGTCTACGAACCGGCGCCGGTCTACCATGCCCCGCCCCCGCGGGTCGTCTACTACGAGCCCCGCCCGGTCTATTACGAACCGCGCCCCGTCTATTACCGGCCGGGCCCGGTGTACTACGTGCCGGAGCCGCGTCATCGCCACAAGCATTGGCGCAAGCACCAGCGCCGCCATCATCACCATCACGATCATCGCTGGTAACCGGAAAGCCCCGCTCGATGCGGGGCTTTTTTTCTTTCTGGATCGAGGGATCAAGGGATGCGCTGATGTGACCCAGTTCGCAACTGTGGCGCTGGGCCAGTATTTCGCAGTAATGTCGGCCATCGACCTGCAAGGATGCATTCATGGCCAGCAAACCTGCGGCACCCCGTCAGCAGAAGCACCTCGCCGTACTGATCGATGCGGACAACGCCTCGGCCGCCATCGTCGAAGGGCTGTTCGAGGAAATCGCCAAGTACGGACTCGCCAGCGTCAAGCGCATCTACGGCGACTGGACCGGTCCGCAGCTCGGCGGATGGAAGAAGACGCTGCTCGACTATTCCATCCAGCCCATTCAGCAGTTCGCCTACACCACCGGCAAGAACGCCACCGACAGTTCGCTGATCATCGACGCGATGGATCTGCTGTACACCCGACGCTTCGACGGGTTCTGTTTGGTCTCCAGCGACAGCGACTTCACCCGCCTGGCCGCCCGATTGCGCGAGGAAGGGCTGGAGGTGATCGGGTTTGGTGAGCAGAAGACGCCCAAGCCGTTCGTGTCGGCGTGCGACAAGTTCATTTATACCGAGTTGCTGCGGGCTGAAGTCGCTACTCCAATTGATGTGCCAGCCGTTGCGAATGCGACGCCTGAGTCCAACGACAGCCCTCAAAAGGTGTCCACACCTGCCACGCCAGCTGCTCCGGTCAAACCCAAAGCGCCTGTCGACTTTATTGCCAAGGTGATCGAAGACAACTCCGATGAGGACGGCTGGACGCATCTTGGAGCACTCGGTCAGAACCTGAGCAAGCTGAGGCCCGATTTCGACTCTCGCCTGTATGGCCACGCCAAACTAAGCGGGCTGATCAAAGCACACCACCACCGCTTCGAAATGGAGGAACGCGGCGGCAGCGGCGGTGGCGGGAAGTCGGTTTACGCTCGAAATCGCAAAGCAGCCGTGAAGCCGAGCCCAGGCAATGTGGCGCGCTGAACCCCAGTTTCGCCCTCTAGGGCGCCTCACTTTCTTTGCTTGTGCAAAGAAAGTAAGCAAAGAAACACACCCCGACATCCGGGTCTCGCTACGCTCGACTTCCCTCCCTCCGGTGCCGCTCCGGGGGCCGGCTTACAAGGGCCATCCCTGGCCCTTTAAGCCTTTCGCCGCATCCATGCGGCTCACTCCCCTACGCAACACCTCCACTCGGCCTTCAGACGGGGAGTTTGCGCGCATGAAGGTTGCGCTTCCCACGCCGGACCGAGCTGTCGGTATGCCTACCGCCCTTTACACGAATAAGGATATTTAGATGCCAGGCTGGCTTTTCATGTACGTACCGATCATCTGCATGCTGATCCCATGCGCGTGCATCCTCATTTATCTAAAACGCCAACAGGCACAAGACCGCAAAAGCCCATTGGTTGACGATCTGCTCAGGCCGCCAGGCGAGACACTTAATCAAGGCTTTCGCGACAGCATCTTCGATCTGTGCGGGGCATTTGCCGCCTCGGTACTTTTTCCCGCCATCGGCATGATCCTCCTGCTGCATAGCTGGATAGATCCGGAGCGAATTCGCTTCAACTTCTCCGCAATTCTGGCGGCGCTGTGCGTTGTAGGAGGGATGGGATGGGCCGTCTGGAAAACCTTTCGCATCCTGCAAAAGATCACTTCAACCAACCGTGGCCTCGAAGGAGAACTCGCCACCGCGCAGCTGCTCACCCCGCTGCTGGCCGAAGGCTGGCAGCTGTTCCATGACCTTCCGATGAGGCGCGGCAATGTCGATCATGTACTGGTGGGCCCTACCGGCGTTTACGCCATCGAAACCAAATACCGATCCAAGCGCCAATCGTTAAAAGGCCAGGAAGGTGTTCGAGCCGAGTACGACGGCAAATCCATCCGCTTTGCCGGCGGCGCCACCGAGCACTTGCCGATTCAGCAGGCACAGGCGGTGGCCAAGGAACTCAGCCAATGGCTACACGGCAAGATCGGTGAACCGGTTCAGGTGGTGCCAGTGGTAGCGCTCCCCGGCTGGTTCGTAACCAGCCCTCAGCGCATTGCGAGCGGCCAAGTCCATGTCATCAACCCGAAGGGTCATTACCTATTTCGGAAACGCGCCTATCTCATGGAGCCATCGCTGCAAGTGCGCGTTGCAAATACGCTTAAAGAGTTAGCTGTTCGCCCCGCTCCCGGAGCTAACAAATGACTTGACCCAAGACCAAAGATCGGGCCGCCCGGCAGGGATGAACGGCAGATGCCGCGGGCGCAGACGATGGAGCAAAGGAAGTTTGATGGCGCCGTCGGCCATTAAATTCGGTGTGTGTCTTCTTCTTGATTAGATGTCTTTGCACACATGAAGACAAACTAAATCGCCACAAGACGAACTTATACCTTAGAGCCAATTAAGCCACAAAACTCATTATTATTAACCAACTGACTATATCCATGAAAAACCCAGAAAAAACACCTCCTTGGTCTGAAGACCAGATGAACAGAAAAGGGGTAGCCGCTTTCCTAACCAACTACCTAGATGGAAACAACCACGTAAAAGTATTAAACATAAACGCCCCATGGGGTTCGGGCAAAACTTTCTTCCTAGATAACTGGCTAAATCAACTAAAAACCGAAAGAGTGTGCGTAAAATTCAATGCTTGGGAATGCGACTATTCCGGAGACGCCTTTATATCTTTAGCAGCATCAATTAGAGAGCAGCTCTCGGATTTATCCGGACGCACAGCCAAAACAAATGAAAATATAAGAAATTTTACTGAATCTGCATCAAAAGCAATCGTAGCCGCAACACCAGCCCTTGCCAAAGGAGTCTTAAAGAAATTCACCGGCATTGATCTTGGGATAATATCTGAAAATTCTGACCCAGATTCTTTATCAGACGCAGCCGAGAAGGCAGTCGAAAGTCTAATATCAAACAATAGAGAAACACTAGAGTCCATCAAGAACTTCAAGACAAACCTTTCCGAGCTTCTTATATGAGCATCCCAAGAAATAGGCAACGATATCAAAGAAAAGCCAGCCTATATATTTATAGACGAACTAGACAGATGCCGCCCCACCTTCGCAATTGAACTACTAGAGCGAGTAAAGCATTTCTTTGATGTCGAAAACTGCTTATTTATTATCGCAACAGATACCGAACAACTAACACATTCCGTAAAAGCGATATACGGGGAGGGTTTTTCCGCCGAGCGTTATATAAAACGATTCTTCGATGCAGAATTTACTCTCGACAACACCGATATTTCGTTATGGATCAGAACTCACTGCCCCGAATTCTCCGAAACCAACACCTCCACTCTTGGAATTTATACAGAACCATTCCAAGGAGGAATTTTCCATTTTCGAGGCGAACCCACTAACCCATCGGCAAGATCTATATTAGCAGGCAATCTAAAACTTAACGCCCAACAAATAATATTGCTCTCAATCGCCAAGACTTTTAACTCCAAGCTTCGCGAACTAGAGAAAACACTCAAACATATTGATGCAATCAGCAACAATATCGAAGGCAAGTTCCATCTATTTTGGGCAGCATATCTTTGCTTCCTTAAATCAGAAAGCTCCGCACTGTATGACATGGCCATAACTGGAGACCATGCAGAAGCATCTAAACGATTAGAAGAAAAATATCCAGCCCCAGAACTTTATTTTGGTGATGACAACTTGAGCACGCATAGAATATTCAACACGTATCTATCCTTATTTAGAGGAGACCAAAAAGCAGCAACACAAAGAGCCAGAGAACTGAACAGATATCCTACCAGCGCATGCGACTCAGAAATAATCATAGATTTTTCGACCAACTTCCATAATCTCTCGATATATCCTGCCCTAGTTAGCCTAGCCCATCGAATAGAATAAGCACATCATTGATCGCTTGGAAAAGTTCGCTCATTTTAAGTAGAGACCACTCAGGTGGTCTCGGCTTTTAAATACTCCCTCGCCGCCTCATGAAACGCCCCAATCAGCGCGTTGTAATCCGCCTTCTCCCAATAGCGATACTCCGGGTGCCACTGCACGCCGACAGCAAAGGCCTTGGCACCGATCACACTGACCGCCTCGATCTGCCCGTCCTCTGAAATCGCCTCCACCTGCAGCCCCTCGCCGAGCTGGTCGATGCCCTGGCCGTGCAGCGAGTTGACCTGCACCTCGCGTTCGCCGATCAGGCGGTGCAGCACGCCGCCTTCAGTGAGTTTCACGCTGTGGATCGGACCGTAGGCCACATCGTCCGGCACGCCCTTGCGTTCGCGGTGGTCGAGACGGCCTTCCACCTCATGCACTTCGCGGTGCAGGGTGCCGCCGTACAGCACGTTGAGTTCCTGTACGCCACGGCAGATGCCGAGGAAGGGAATGCCGCGGTCGATGCAGGCGCGCATCAGGCGCAGCACGGTGGCGTCGCGGGGTTTGTCGGCCAGGCCCAGGCCGGGATGGTCGTCGCCGTAGAAGCTGGGGTGCACGTTGGACAGGGAGCCGCCGAACAGGATGCCAGAGACGTTATCGAGCACGGTGTCGATGTCCAGGTCGTCGCCGAAGGCCGGGATCATCAGCGGGAAGGCGCCGAAGCCGGTCACGGCCTGGATGTACTTCTCGCCCACCAGGTGAAACCAGCCGATGTCGCGGTCGGTCAGCTGCCAGCGGCACAGGGGAAGACCGATCAGGGGTTTGCTCATACCAGGGTGTCCTCTTCTGAGAACCGGCCCGGGAACGGCGGCACGTCGGAAAAACTGCGTTGAAAGCGGGCTCGGCTGCTCATTTACAGCGCGTAAACGCCGCGCCCTCGCCCGCTTGTACTCGCTTGCGCTCGCCCTTCTGGCCAGCCTTTGGCTGTTACACCCGTTGGTCGTTGCGCCTGGTTTTTCTCTCGCTCGCCCACTCCTGAACCGGCTCTTTGTGGTTGAAGTGGGCTGCCCTTGGGAGAGCGGGCTTGCGGAGTGCGGTCCGCTCGCCCAAGGGGTGCCGTTCCCGATCTGCGCCGGGTCACTGCACCAATGCCGCGCCCGCGCGGCAGGGTTAAATCCCCTCTCCCACGGGTGGGAGAGGGGCTGAGGGGAGAGGGCGTTGTTCGATTGCCCCTCTCCCCAACCCTCTCCCGTGAACAGCAGAGGGAGCACAGCGCGCTGCCCGGCCACTGTTGCCAGCCGGGCGGCAAAAAAAGGGCCGGTCCGAAGACCAGCCCTGGTTAGCGCTTAACCGTTGCTCGGGAAGGCGAACTGCGCCGCCTCGTGGCTGGCGCGCTGCGGCCAGCGCTGGGTGATGGTCTTGCGCTTGGTGTAGAAGCGCACGCCGTCCGGGCCGTAAGCGTGCAGGTCGCCGAACAACGAGCGCTTCCAGCCGCCGAAGCTGTGGTAGGCCACCGGCACCGGCAGCGGCACGTTGACGCCGACCATGCCCACTTCGATCTCGTCACAGAACAGGCGCGCCGCTTCACCGTCGCGGGTGAAGATGCAGGTGCCGTTGCCGTACTCGTGGTCGTTGATCAGCTGCATGGCGTCTTCCAGGCTGCCGACGCGGACGATGCACAGCACCGGGCCGAAGATCTCTTCCTGGTAGATGCTCATCTCGCGGGTGACGTTGTCGAACAGCGTGCCGCCGACGAAGAAGCCAGCCTCGTTGCCCGGCACGGACAGGCCGCGGCCGTCCACCACCAGGGTCGCGCCCTGGGCCACGCCGGCGTCGATGTAGCCCTTGACCTTGTCGCGCGCCGCGCCGGTGACCAGCGGGCCCATGTCCAGGCCGCAGGAGGTGCCGGCGCCGATCTTCAGTGCCTGGATCTTCGGCGTCAGCTTGGCCACCAGGGTGTCGGCGACCTGATCGCCCACCGCCACCACCACGGAGATGGCCATGCAGCGCTCGCCGCAGGAGCCGTAGGCGGCGCCCATCAGGGCGTTGACGGTGTTGTCGATGTCGGCGTCCGGCAGCACCACGGCGTGGTTCTTGGCGCCGCCGAGGGCCTGCACGCGCTTACCGCGCTTGTTGGCCTCGGTGTAGATGTATTCGGCGATCGGCGTGGAGCCGACGAAGCTGATGGCCTTGACTTCCGGCGCCTCGATCAGCGCGTCCACCGCTTCCTTGTCGCCGTTGATCACGTTGAGCACGCCGCGCGGCAGGCCGGCCTCGTGCAGCAGCTGGGCGATCAGCAGGGTGGAGCTGGGGTCGCGCTCGGACGGCTTGAGGATGAAGCAGTTGCCGCAGGCGATGGCCAGCGGGTACATCCACAGCGGCACCATGGCCGGGAAGTTGAACGGGGTGATGCCGGCGACCACGCCCAGCGGCTGGAAGTCGCTCCAGCTGTCGATGTTCGGGCCGGCGTTGCGGTTGAACTCGCCCTTGAGCAGCTCCGGGGCGCCGCAGGCGTACTCGACGTTCTCGATGCCGCGCTGCAGTTCGCCGACGGCGTCTTCCAGAGTCTTGCCATGCTCTTCGCTGATCAGCGCGGCGATCTTGTCCTTGTTCTGCTCCAGCAGCTGCTTGAAGCGGAACATCACCTGGGCGCGCTTGGCCGGCGGGGTGTTGCGCCAGGCCGGGAAGGCGGACTTGGCGGCGTCGATGGCGGCCTGGATGGTGGCGCGGTCGGCCAGCTCGACCTGGCGCACGGGCTCGCCGATGGACGGGTTGAAGACCTGGGCAGTGCGGCCATTGCGCAGCAAGATTTCGCCATTGATGAAGTGGGCGACGGTGCTCATGGAAACTCCTCGTTGGTGTCACGTAGGGTGGATGACGCTCTGCTCATCCACCGCGAATGGGTGTTGCCGGCCTGGTGGATGTGAACAGCGACATCCACCCTACGGCTGGGTGGTGGAAGTCGCCGTGCGGGCGTCCACCTCTGCTCGATCAAGTTCCCGCTCCCGGAGGGAGAAGGGTGAAAAGCCGTGTTCAGTCGAGCTTGTTCAGCACGTCGCCGACGGCGTAGAACAGGCGCTCCAGTTCTTCCGGCTGGGTGTTGAAGGTCGGGCCGAACTGCAGGGTGTCGCCGCCGAAGCGCACGTAGAAGCCGGCCTTCCACAGCGCCAGGCCGGCCTCGAACGGGCGGATCACGGCGTCGCCGTCGCGCGGGGCGATCTGCAGCGCGCCGACCAGGCCGCAGTTGCGGATATCGATCACGTGCTTGCTGCCCTTCAGGCCGTGTAACAGCGTCTCGAACTTCGGCGCCAGTTCGGCGGACTGCTGGATCAGGCCGTCCTTGTGCAGCAGGTCGAGGGTGGCCAGGCCCGCGGCGCAGGCGACCGGGTGCGCGGAATAGGTGTAGCCGTGGGTGAACTCGATCATGTGTTCTGCCGCCGGCTGGTTCATGAAGGTGTCGTAGATTTCCTTCGAAGCCACGACCGCGCCCAGCGGGATGGCGCCGTTGGTGATCTGCTTGGCGGCATTGAGGATGTCCGGGGTGACGCCGAAGTACTCCGCGCCGCTCCAGGTGCCCATGCGGCCGAAGCCGGTGATGACTTCGTCGAAGATCAGCAGGATGTTGTGCTGGGTGCAGATTTCGCGCAGGCGCTGCAGGTAGCCCTTCGGCGGGATCAGCGCGCCGGCCGAGCCGGACAGCGGCTCGACGATCACCGCGGCGATGTTGGAGGCGTCGTGCAGTTCGATCAGCTTGAGCAGCTCGTTGGCCAGCTCCACGCCGCCGGTTTCGGCCATGCCCTTGGTGAACGCCATGCCCGGCTGCAGGGTGTGCGGCAGGTGGTCGGCGTCCATCAGTTGGCCGTACATCTTGCGGTTGCCGCCGATGCCGCCCAGGGCGGTGCCGGCGATGTTCACGCCGTGGTAGCCGCGGGCGCGGCCGATGAAGCGGGTCTTGGTCGACTGGCCCTTGAGGCGCCAGTAGGCCTTGGCCATCTTCACCGCGGTGTCGGCGCACTCGGAGCCGGAGCCGGTGAAGAACACGTGGTTGAGCTCGCCCGGCAGCAGGTCGGCGATCTTCTCGGCGAGCTGGAACGACAGCGCGTGGCCGTACTGGAAGCCCGGGGAGTAGTCGAGGGTGCCGAGCTGGCGCGACACGGCTTCCTGGATTTCCTTACGGCCGTGGCCGGCGCCGCAGGTCCACAGGCCCGAGAGGCTGTCGAACACGCGCCGGCCCTGGTCGTCGATGAGGATGTTGCCTTCGGCGCCGACGATGATCCGCGGGTCGCGCTTGAACTGGCGGTTGGCGGAGAAGGGCATCCAGTGGGCATCCAGCTTGAGCTGGCTGGCCAGGGACGGGGTGGCAGTCTGCGGCATGTTCATCGTGGCTCTCCAGAGCGGCACTGTGGTCTTGTTGCCAGGCAAGGTGCCACGGGCCTAAAGTCACGAAAATCCAAATCTTCGCAATTTCAGTTAAGTGATCACTAAACAATGAGCAACCGCCGTTCCGACCCGCTGGCCCAGGTCAGCGACTTCGAGATCCGCCTGCTGCGCCTGTTCCGCAGCGTGGTCGAATGCGGCGGCTTCTCCGCCGCCGAGAGCGTGCTGGGCATCGGCCGCTCGGCCATCAGCCAGCAGATGAGCGATCTGGAGCAGCGTCTGGGTCTACGCCTGTGCCAGCGCGGTCGCGCCGGCTTCGCCCTGACCGAGGAAGGCCGCGAGGTGTACCAGTCCTCGCTGCAGCTGTTCGGCGCGCTGGAGAGCTTTCGCAACAACGTCAACGGCCTGCACCGCGAGCTGCGCGGCGAGCTGCACATCGGCCTCACCGACAACCTGGTGACCGTGCCGCACATGCGCATCACCCATGCGCTGGCGCGGCTCAAGGAGCTGGGCCCGGAGGTGCGCATCCAGATCCGCATGACGCCGCCCTCCGAAGTGGAACAGGGCGTGCTCGACGGCAGCCTGCACGTCGGCGTGGTGCCGCAGAGCCATGCGCTGTCCGGCCTGGAATATCAGCCGCTGTACGGCGAGCGCTCGCAGCTGTATTGCGCGGTGGGCCATCCCCTCTTCTATGTGGACGACACCCAGCTGGCAGACAGCCGCCTCAACGCCCAGGACGCCATCGCCCCGACCTTCCGCCTGCCGCCGGAGGTGCAGAGCCAGTACCAGGTGCTCAACTGCACGGCCAGCGCCTCGGACCGCGAGGGCATGGCCTTCCTCATTCTCACCGGGCGCTACATCGGCTACCTGGCCGACCACTACGCCCAGCAGTGGGTGCAGCAGGGCCGCCTGCGGGTGCTGAAGCCGGCCAGCCGCTTCTACGACCTGACCCTGGCCTCGGTGACCCGCAAGGGCCGTCGCCCGCAACTGGTGCTGGAAACCTTTCTGGAGGCGCTGGCCAAGACCAGCTGACGCCCATGAGCACGGAACTCGAGACCTTTTTCGACGACTTTGTCCGCGCCTTCGCCCGTTTCGACGGCGCGCTCATCGCCCGGCGCTATGCGACGCCCTACTTGGCGCTGGATGCGGCGGGGCAGGCACGGGCGTTCGCCACGGCCGAGGCCATCGCCGGCTATTTCCAGAGCGTGCTCGACCACTACGCCGCTCAGGGGTGTCGCAGCTGTCGCTATCACTCGCTGGAAACCGTGTCGTTGGGGAGCGCCAGCGTGCTGGCGAGCGTCACCTGGGAACTGCTCGATGGCGAAGGGCGCACGCTGGCCTCCTGGCGCGAATCGTACAACCTCAAGCGCGGCGGCGAAGGGCTGCGCATCTACGCCTCGACCGATCACGCCGAGTAGCTGGAACGCGTGTACCACTAAGGCTTGCGCCATTTTTCCAGCGAGCGTGACCGCGGCGTCTCAGACGTTTTTCTGACGCTTCAGACCGCTTTTATCGCGCCAGACGGTGCCTTCGTCCGAGAGGCACACGTTTTTGACGCCTGAGGGTTGTTTCGTGACCCGCGCTGGGGTATCTGTGCGCAACAAAATCCCGATCATCAGTACGGACCCTTCGATGCCTGCCCCCGCCCCTGCTCCCAGCACCGGCAAACCCGCCGGCCGCATCCGCCAGAAGAACGAAAAAGCCATCATCGCCGCCGCGGAAATCGAGTTCGCCCGCCACGGCTACAAAGGCACCAGCATGAACAGCATCGCCCAGGCGGTGGGGCTGCCCAAGGCCAACCTGCACTACTACTTCAGCAGCAAACAGGGGCTCTATCTCGCGGTACTGAAGAACATCCTGGGCCAGTGGGAAAGCGCCCTCGACAGCATGACGGTCGACGATGACCCGGCCGAGGCGCTGGCCCGCTACATCCGCGCCAAAATCGAGTTTTCCCGCAGCCAGCCACTGGCCTCGCGCATCTTCGCCATGGAGGTGATCAGCGGCGGCCAGCAATTGAGCGCCCACTACAACCACGACCAGCGCGACTGGTTCCGCCAGCGCACCGCGGTGTTCCAGGCCTGGATCGACGCCGGCAGGATGGACCCGATCGACCCCGCCCACCTGATCTTCCAGCTGTGGGGCGCCACCCAGCACTATGCCGACTTCGCCAGCCAGATCTGCCTGTTCACCGGCAAGAGCAGCTTGAAAAAGCCCGACTTTGAGGCCGCCGCCGACAACTTGGTGCACATGGTGCTCAAGGGCTGCGGCCTGACGCCTCCTGCACGCGCCTGACCGCGCCGCTTAGCTCGCCTGGGCAGACGCGCCGTTCCCGCCTGCTCCGCAGCGTTCATCCGCTAGATCGAGCGATGCCGCAGGTGGCTTGGTCCGCCCAAGCCACCCGAACCGGGACGGATGCCCAATCGCCCCGTACGCATTCTGGCTGCGGCGCGAGGTGACCCTTCCTCTCAGGCCCAGGGCGCCCGGGCCAGCAGCTCGGCGCAGCGCTGCTGGAGGAATTCGCGCAGCAGGCGTACCGGGCCGCTGAGCTGGTCGCGGTGGGCGCAGATCAGGTTGAGCGGCGTCGGCTCGCCGTGCCAGCCGGGCAGCGCCACTTCCAGGCGACCGTCGCGCACGTCGTCCGCCACGTCCAGCCAGGACTTGTACACCAGCCCCTGCCCCGCCACCGCCCAGCGCCGCACCACGTCGGCGTCGTCGCTGACGCGGTTGCCGCTCACCGTCAGCGCCTCGCTGCGCTTGCCGTCGGCGAAGCTCCAGCGCTCGTGCGCGCGGCCGCCGAGCATGTACAGCAGGCAGTTGTGGCGGCGCAGTTCCGCAGGCGCGCCCGGCCGGCCGTGGCGGGCGAAATAGGCCGGCGCACCGCACAGCACGCGGCGGTTGCCGGCCGCCACCGGCAGCGCCACCAGGCTGGAGTCCTCCGGCTCGCCGTAGCGCAGGGCGATGTCCACCGGCTGGCGGAACAGGTCGGCGACCCGGTCGCTGAGGAGCAGGCGCAGCGACAGCTGCGGGCGTTCGGCCTGGAACTGGTCGAGCCACGGCAGCAGCGCATTGCGGCCGAAGTCCGACGGCGCGGCGATCTGCAGCACGCCGCTGATCTCGTCGCGGGTGCCGGCCAGCTGCTGGCGACCGCTCTCCAGGCTGACCAGCGCGGCGCGGGCGTGGATCAGGTATTGCTCGCCCTCGGCAGTCAGGCGCAGGCTGCGGGTGGAGCGCAGCAACAGCCGCACCTGCAGCTGCGCCTCCAGGCGCTTGAGCGCGGCGCTGGCCACCGCCGGCGAACAGTCCAGCTCGCGGGCGGCGGCGGACAGGCTGCCCAGTTCGGCGGTGCGGACGAACAGGGCGATGTCATCGAGGCGCAGCATCTCGGCTCCATTTTCAAAATCAGATTGAAAGAGACTCTATGGCAGCCCGGTTTTTCTCGCCAGCCGATTAACCGAACATGCGCCCAACGCCAGCCCGGCCCGCCGACTAAGCTGGAGCATCCGCCTTTGCCATCGCACCCCTCGAGGACCTGCCGCATGAAAGCCATCGCCTATTACCAGTCCCTGCCCATCGACCACGCCGAGTCGCTGCTCGACGTCGAGCTGCCCGCGCCGCAGCCCGGCCCGCGCGACCTGCTGGTGCAGGTCAGGGCCATCTCGGTCAACCCGGTGGACACCAAGATCCGCCAGCGGGTGGCGCCCGAGGCCGGCCAGGCCAAGGTGCTGGGCTGGGACGTGGCCGGCGAGGTGGTCGCGGTGGGCGACGAGGTGCGCCAGTTCCGCCCCGGTGACAAGGTGTTCTACGCCGGTGCCATCGACCGCGCCGGTGCCAACAGCGAGCTGCATGTGGTGGACGAGCGCATCGTCGGGCGCATGCCCGGCTCGCTGGACTTCGCCCGCGCCGCGGCCCTGCCGCTGACCGCGATCACCGCCTGGGAGCTGCTGTTCGAACGCCTCGGCGTGCGTGAGGGCCAGGGCGACAGCGGCCAGAGCCTGCTGGTGATCGGCGCCGCCGGCGGCGTTGGCTCGATCCTGGTGCAGCTGGCACGCCAGCTCACCGGCCTGACGGTGATCGGCACCGCCTCGCGCGCCGAGACCCAGGACTGGGTGCGCGAACTGGGCGCCCATCACGTCATCGACCACGGCCAGCCGCTGCTGCCGCAGCTCGAGGCGCTGGGCATCGCGCAGGTGAGCATGGTCGCCAGCCTGACCCACACCGATCAGCACCTGGACCAGCTGGTCGAGGCGCTGGCGCCCCAGGGCAAGCTGGCGCTGATCGACGATCCGGCGCAGCTCGACGTGGCCAAGCTCAAGCGCAAGAGCCTGTCGCTGCACTGGGAGTTCATGTACACCCGCTCGCTGTTCCAGACCGACGACATGATCGAGCAGCACCGCCTGCTCAACCGCGTGAGCCAGCTGATCGACGATGGCGTGCTGAAGACCACCCTGGGCGAGCACTTCGGCCGCATCGACGCCGCCAACCTGAAGCGCGCCCATGCCCTGCTGGAGAGCGGCAAGGCGCGCGGCAAGATCGTCCTCGAGGGCTTCTGACCGGCGTCCGGCAGGCCGGACCCGAGCGGCTAGACTGAAGTGGCCCGGCGGCGCGCACCGCCGGGCACGCTTCCCTAGTCGAGGGTCTGGCATGGATTCCACGCTTTTCCGACCGCTACGCCTGCCCGGCCTCTACCTCCTCTTCGGCATCGCCTGGATCCTGTTCAGCGACCTGCTGCTGCAGGCCCTGGGCCTGCCGCTTGCGGCGCAGACCTTCAAGGGGCTGATCTAAATCGTCCCCGGCAGCCTGCTGTTCCTGGCTCTCGGCCGGGCACCAACAGCGCGTGCACCAGCGCCCTGCACCGGGACCTGGAAGATCAGCGTCAGCAACTGAAAGGCCTTGCGCCAGGGTTGCGAGCAGTGCCAGGGCTACCAGTTCAGCCGCCCGCTGAGCGCCGTGCAGCTGGCCCGCTGGCTGCGCAGCGAGCGGCAGTCGGTCGGTTGACTCAGATCATCTTCCCTTCACGAGGCAGGTCTAGACTGCAGCTTCACGCTCTCCGGGGAGGCCCGCGATGAACATTCGTATCCGTCAGGTGAACAGTGCCGGTCACCCGTGCTGGCAGGTGCAGCTGGACCAGCACGGGGTCAGTTTCCGCAGCGAGGCCGAGGCCCGCGACTTCGTCAGAGTGCTCGAGGGACGCCTGAAGGCGCCCCATCCCCTGCCCTGGCGCGCCGCGCCGCAATCCCACGCCAGCTGAGGCGCCTCAGAACTCCAGCGCCCGACGCCGCTCGTGGCGCGCGGTGAGCAGCGCCAGGATCACCGTGACCACGCCACACACGGCGATGATCAGCGCCATGGGCCGGGCGGTGCCGTCGTGCAGCGAACCGACCAGGGTCGAGGCCACGGCCGCCACGCAGAACTGCAGCGAGCCGATCAGCGCCGAGGCGCTGCCGGCATGGGCGCCCTGCCCGGCCATGGCGCAAGCGGTGGCGTTGGGCAGCACGCAGGACAGGCTGGCGGTGCTGATGAACAGCGGGATCAGCAGCGGCCACAGCTGGGCTGGCTGGGCCATGGCCACCGCCAGCAGCGCCAGGGTCGCGCCACAAAACACCCAGACCGTGCGCTTGAGCCAGTAGCCCGGCCCGTGATGGCGCAGCAGCCAGCCGTTGATCTGCGCGCTGAGGATGAAGCCGGCGGCGTTGGCGCCGAACAGCCAGCCGTAGTGTTCGGCCGGCACGCCATAGAGGTCGATGAAGACGAACGGCGAGCCTGAGATGTAGGCGAACATGCCGGCCATGGCCACGCCACCGGTGAGGCCGTGGCCGATCAGCAGGCGGTCGCGCAGCAGCATGCCGTAGCGCCCCAGCGCACCGCCCAGTGGCTGCAGCGGAAATTCGTCCGAGCGGGTCTCCGGCAGCCACAGCAGCACTGCGCCCAGGCACAGGGCGCTGAACAGCACCAGGCCGAGGAAGATCGACTGCCAGCCGAACAGCTGCAGCAGCAGGCCGCCTCCCAGCGGCGCGAGGATCGGCGCCACGCCCATCACCAGCATCAGCTTGGAAAACACCTTGGCCGAGGTCAGCGGGTCGCACAGGTCGCGTACCACGGCGCGGGAGATGACCATGCCGGCGCAACCGCCGAGGGCCTGGACGAAGCGCGCGATGATCAGCCACTCCAGGCTCTGCGCCAGGGCGCAGGCCAGCGACGCCAGGGTGAACAGCACCAGGCCGGCCAGCAGCGGCTTGCGCCGACCGAAGCGGTCCGCCAGCGGGCCGTAGATCAGCTGGCCGAGGGCGGTGCCGGCGAAGTAGGACGCCAGCGACAGCTGCACGTGCTCGACATCGGTGGCGAACGCCAGGGCCAGGGTCGGGAAGCTGGGCAGGTAGAAGTCGATGGCCATGGGGCCGAAGGCACTCAGGGTGCCGAGGATGAGCAGGATGCGAAGGGTCATGAGTTATCCACTGCGGGGTCGCCCCCGGAAAACCAAGGGCGCCTCGTGGGCGCCCGGCGATGCGTCGACCCGAGGGTGCGGGTCAGTGCTGCTCGACGGCAGCGTCCTTCTTCTTGCGACTCAGTTTCTCGCTCAATGACTCCACCAGCAGGTAGAACATCGGGATCATGAAGGTCGCCAGCAACGTGGCCGCTAGCATACCGCCAATCACCCCGGTACCGATGGAATGACGACTGGCCGAACCGGCACCGCTGCTGATCGCCAGCGGCACGCAGCCGAGGATGAAGGCCAGCGAGGTCATCACGATGGGGCGGAAGCGCAGCTTGGCGGCCTCCATCGCCGCCTCGAAGATGCCCATCTTCTGCTCCTCGCGGCACAGCACGGCGAACTCGATGATCAGGATGGCGTTCTTCGCCGCCAGGCCGATCAGCGTCACCAGGCCGACCTGGAAGTAGACGTCGTTGGCCAGGTCGCGCAGCCAGATCGCCAGGATCGCGCCGAACACGGCGAAGGGCACGGCGGTGACCACGGCCACGGGCAGCGTCCAGCGTTCGTACTGGGCGGCGAGGATCAGGAACACCAGGATCAGGCCGAAGATGAACGCGGTGCTGCCCGAACCCTGGGTCGCCAGTTCCTGGAAGGCCGAGCCGATCCAGGCCAGGTTGTACTGCTCGCCGAGCACCTCGTCGGCCACTTCCTGCATGGCCTGCAGCGCCTGACCGGAGCTGTAGCCTGGCGCCGGCCCGCCGAGCAGCTTGGCCGCCGGGTAGACGTTGAAGCGCGCGTAGGAGTCCGGCCCGAGGATCCGCTCGACCCGCACCAGCGACGCCAGCGGGATCAGGTCGCCGCCGCTGGAGCGCACGTAGACCTGGTCGAGATCTTCGGGGCTGCGGCGGAAGTTGGCCTCCGACTGCAGGCTGACCTGCCAGGTGCGGCCGTAGAGGTTGAAGTCGTTGACGTAGTAGCTGCCGAAGGTCGCCTGCATGGCGGTGAACACGTCATTGATGGCCACGCCCAGGGCCCGCGCCTTGGTGCGGTCCAGGTCGATGAAGTACTGCGGCACGTCGGCGTGGAAGGTGCTGTTGACGCCCGCCAGCTCGGGCCGCTTGGAGGCCGCGGCGACGAACTTCTGCACCACCGCGCCGAGTTCGTCGATGGAGCCGCCGCTGCGATCCTGGATGTAGGCCTCGAAGCCGCCGGTGGTGCTCATGCCGCTGATCGGCGGCGGGTTGAAGGTCATCACCAGGGCGTCCTTCTGCTTGGCGCCCATGCCCATGAATTGCCCCGGCAGGTTGCGCGCGTCCAGCTCCTCGGTGGTGCGCTCCTTCCAGTCCTTCAGCGGGATGAACGACACCCCGGCATTGCTGCGGGTGCCGAAGGTCAGTACGTCGAAGCCGGCGAAGGTGACCACGTCCTCCACGGCCGGATGCTGCATCAGCTCTTCGGTGACGGCGCTGGTCACCTGGTCGGTACGGCTCAGCGAGGCCGCCGGCGGCAGGAAGTAGGCGTTGATCACGTAGCCCTGATCCTCGTCCGGCACCAGCGAGCCCGGCACCCGGCCGAACAGCACGACCATGATGGCGATCATGCCGCCGAACAGCGCCAAGCCGATCAGCGAACGCTTGAGGAAGAAGCGCACGCCGCTGGTGTAGCCGGCGGTGAAGCGCTCGAAACCGCGGTTGAACCAGCGGAACGGTGCCGCCGGCTCCTTGTGCTCGTTCTTCAGAATGAGCGCGCAGAGCGCCGGCGACAGCGTCAGCGCGACGATGCCGGAGATCACCACCGACACCGCGATGGTGATCGCGAACTGCTTGTACATCTGCCCCGCCAGGCCGCCGAGGAAGCCCACCGGGATGAACACGGCGCAGAGCACCAGAACGATGGCGACGATGGGCCCGGTAACCTCGTCCATGGCCTTGATCGCCGCCTCACGCGGGCTGAGCTTCTCGGTGCGCATCACCCGCTCGACGTTCTCCAGCACCACGATGGCATCGTCCACTACGATGCCGATGGCCAGCACCATGCCGAACAGGGTCAGCAGGTTGATGGAGAAGCCCAGCAGGTACATGCCGGCGAAGGTGCCGATCAGCGACACCGGAATGGCCAGCACCGGGATCAGCGTGGCACGCCAGTTCTGCAGGAAGATGTAGACCACCAGCATCACCAGGATCAGCGCCTCGATGAAGGTGTGGATCACTTCCTCGATGGAGACTTCGACGAACTTGGTGGTGTCGTAGGGGATCTTGTAGGCGATGCCGTCGGGGAAGCGCTTGGACAGGCGCTCCATGGTCTGGCGCACCGCCTCGGCCGTATCCAGGGCGTTGGCGCCGGGCTGCAGGTAGATGCCGAAGGCGGCGTTCTTCTTGCCGTTGAGGCTGGTGACCAGCGAGTAGTCCTGGGCGCCCAGCTCGATGCGCGCCACATCCTTGAGGAACAGGCTGGCACCGGTCGCATCGGTGCGCAGGATCACCTGCTCGAACTCCTCCGGCGTGGTGAAGCGGCCCTTGGTGCTCACCGTGTAGGTGAAGTCCTGCGGCGAAGACAGCGGCTCCTTGCCGAAATTGCCGGCGGCGAACTGCGAGTTCTGTTCCTGGATGGCGCGGACCACGTCGCTCGGCGTCAGGTTGTACTGCGCCAGCTGGTCCGGGCGCAGCCAGATGCGCATGGAGTAGTCCTTGGAGCCGAACTGGCTGGCATCGCCCACGCCGTGGATGCGCTTGAGCTCGTCGATCACGTTGATCAGCGCGTAGTTGCTGATGAAGATCGGATCGCGCGAGTCGTCCGGCGAGAACAGGGTGACCACCTGGAGGATGTCGGAGGATTTCTTCTCCACCTTCACGCCCTGCCGGCGCACCTCCTCGGGCAGCTTGGCCAGCGCGGCCTGGACCCGGTTGTTGACGTCGATGGTGGCCTGGTCCGGGTCGGTGCCGACCTCGAAGTACACGGTCAGGCTCATGGCGCCGTTGCTGTCGGAGTTGGACAGCTGGTAGATCATGCCCTCGACGCCGTTGATCTCCTGCTCCAGCGGCGCGGCCACGGTTTCGGCGATGACCTGCGAGCTGGCGCCCGGGTAGGCCGCCGTCACCGAGACCTGCGGCGGCAGGATCTCCGGGTACTGCGCGATGGGCAGCGATCGCATGGCCGCGAGGCCGGCGAGGATGATGACGATGGAGATGACGGCCGCGAAGATCGGCCGGTCGATGAAGAACTTGGAGATCACGGGCCTGGCTCCTTACTGCTTGGCAGGGGCGGCGTCGACCACCTTGACCGGCGCGTTGGGGTGGACCTTGGGCAGGCCCTCGACGATGACCCTGTCGCCGGCGGCGATGCCGCTCTCCACCACCCAGCGGCCACCGGCGGTCTGCCCGGTGCCGACCGGGCGAATGCGCGCCATGCCCTGCTCGTCCACCACATAGACGAAGGTGCCGTTCGGCCCCTGGGATAGCGCGCGCTCCGGCACGGTGATCGCGTTGGGCTTGTTGATGCCCTTGACCACCACGCGCACGAACTGCCCCGGCATCAGCGCCTGGTCCGGGTTGGGCACCACGGCGCGGGCGCTGACGGTGCCGGTGCTGCGGTCGATGGTGCTGTCGGTGAAATCCACCTCGCCTTCCACCGGATAACTGGTGCCGTCGCCGAACTTGATCTCCACGCTCATGCGCTGGCCGCCCTCGCGCACCAGGCTGCCGCTCTGCAGGCCGCTGCGCACGTTGGACACCTCGCGGTCGGGCGCGGCGAAGTTGACGTAGATGGGGTCGAGCTGGGTGATCTGGGTCAGCAGGCTGGCATTCGGGTCGCCGGCCACCATCAGGCTGCCCTCGGAGACCGTCTCCTTGCTGGTAATACCGGAGATCGGCGCCTCCACCGTGGTGTAGTCGAGGTCGATCTGCTTGGACTGTACTTCGGCCTTGGCCGCCTCGATGTTGGCCTTGCTCTGTTCGAAGTTGGAGATGGCGTTGTCCAGCTCGCTCTCGCTGGCGAAGCCTTTCTTCTGCAGTTCGCGGATGCGCTTGAGGTCGCGTTCGGTCTGCCGGTAGCGCGCCTGCTCCTGGGCCAGCGCGCCCTTGGCGCGGGCCAGGGCGGCCTGGTACGGCCGCGGGTCGATGCGGAACAGCACCTGGCCCTGCTTGACCTGGCTGCCCTCCTGATAAGTGCGTTCCTGGAGAATGCCGCTGACCTGGGCCCGCACCTGCACCTCGCGGAAGCCCGCGGTGCGCGCCGGGTATTCGAACTGCAGCGGCAGCGACCCGGCCTTGACCTGCTCGACCACGACCTCCGGCGGCGGCATCTTCTGCTGCTGGCCGGGATCGGCCGCCTGCAGCAGCGGGCTGAACAGCATGCCAACACACAGCGCGAATGGGAGCGGGCGAGAAAACATGGTCATCTCCATGACGTCTTGAAGTGGGCAAAGCCCCGAAGGTGTGCCATATCCATTACATACAAACGTGTTTGTAAATGGCGACTTCGGCACGGATGTCGTTACACTGATTTCCCCAGAACAGAGCCTAGCCCGATTACTCCAGCCCGCCATGCGCCGAACCAAAGAACAAGCGGAACAGACCCGCACTGACATCCTGGCCGCCGCAGAACGGTTGTTTCTGGAGAAGGGCGTGGCCCACAGCACCCTGGACCAGATCGCCCGGGCGGCGGGCGTGACACGCGGCGCCGTGTACTGGCACTTCGAGAACAAGGCGCACCTGTTTCACGAGATGCTCAGCCAGGTGCGCCTGCCGCCGGAACAACTGACCGAGCGCCTGTCGGGTTGCGATGGAGTGGACTCGTTGCTGTCACTGCGCGACCTGTGCATCGAGGCCATCGAGAATCTGGCCCGCGACGAGCAACGCCGGCGCATCTTCACCATCCTGCTGCACCGCTGCGAATTCACCGACGAGCTGCGCGACGCCGAGCAGCGGCACAACGCCTTCATCAGTCAGTTCATCGACCTGGTGGAGAACCTCTTCGCCCGCCCGGCCTGCAAGCGCCGCCTGTTGCCGGGCGTGACTCCGCGCCTGGCGGCGCGGGCGCTGCATGCGCTGATCATCGGCCTGTTCACCGACTGGACCCGCGACCCGCAGCTGTTCGACCCGCTCACCGATACCCCGGCGCTGATCGACGCCCAGCTGCGCGGCCTGCTGCGCGAGTGGAATCCGCCAGCCTAGGCGGGCTCGGCGGCGTAGCCCTCTTCGCGGATCGCCGCCAACAGCTGGTCCAGATCCAGGAGGCTGGCCACCCGCACCTCACCGGCGCCGAGGTCGACCTGCACCTCCGCGGCCGGATCGCCGGCCTGCACCGCCTGGGTGATGGCCCGTACGCAGTGCCCACAGCTCATGCCGGAAACTTTCAAAACCTGCATGGGATCGCTCCTCTCCAATGACTGTAGCGCCAGTCTCGAGCCTGCCACCGTGGCAAGGTCAAGGCTTGTCCTGGCGGCCGGGCTGGACCAAGCTGCTTGGCAATGGCTGAGCGGCCACGGCCAGGCCCGATCATCAATCCGAAACTGGAGGGTTCGTCATGCGTCTGCCAGTCGCCCTGCTCGCCCTGCTCTGCCTGCCGGCCCTGGCCGACGACCCGCCCTCGCCCGCGCCGGTTTTGCCGGCACAGCCCACGCCGGCCCCGGTCACGCTCTCGCCGATGACGCTGGCGACGCCCATCGACTACGGCGTCCTGACCGTGTCCCGCGAGCGCCTGGAAGTGTCCACGCCCTGCGAGATCGGCCTTTACCTGGAAGGCAACCTCACCGCCCGTCTCTACCAGGGCCAGTCGGTAACTCTAAATCTGCCGCCGGGCCAGGTGCTGGTGCGTCTCGGCCAGCTCGGCGGCAGTCACTGCCAGCCGCGCTTCGAGCAGCTGCGCAGCCAGACCCTGCAGATCACCGCCGGGCAGATCGCCAAGTACCGCATCGCCATGGACCCGTCCGGCCTGCAGCTGATTCCGGCGCCGCTCAACTACTGAGTCGCTCGGAGGGGGCGCGGCGAACCGCCGCTTGACCTTGACCAGGTGTCAAGGTTGATCCTAAGGGCGAATCCGATGGAGACGCCCCGATGAGCAGCATCCACACCTTCGACCTTCCCATCCGCGGCATGACCTGCGCCAACTGCGCCGGCCGGGTCGAGCGCGCACTGAACAAGGTGCCCGGCGTAAGCGGCGCCAGCGTCAACCTGGCCAGCGAACGCGCCCATGTCGAGGCCGACGCCCCGCTGGCGATGCTGGTCGAGGCCGTGCAACAGGCCGGCTACCAAGTGCCCATCGGCGAGCTGAAGCTGGCGGTCGAGGGCATGACCTGCGCCAGCTGCGTTGGCCGCATCGAGCGGGCGCTGAGCAAGGCGCCGGGGGTGCGCGGCGTCAGCATCAACCTGGCCAGCGAACGCGCCCATGTGCAGCTGCTGGAGGGCACCGAGGCGGATGCACTGATCGCCGCAGTGGAACGCGCCGGCTATCGCGCCCGCCTGCTGCAGGAGGCGCCGCGGGTCGATCCGCAGGCCGCCCTGCGCCGCGAGCGCCTGGCGGTGATCGCCGCCCTGTTGCTGGCCGCGCCGCTGGTGCTGCCGATGTTCGCCGGGCACTGGATGCTGCCGGCCTGGGCGCAGTTCCTGCTGGCCACACCCGTGCAGTTCGTGCTCGGCGCGCGTTTCTATGTCGCCGCCTGGAAGGCCGTGCGTGCCGGCAGCGGCAGCATGGATCTGCTGGTGGCGCTGGGCACCAGCGCCGGTTACGGCCTCAGCCTGTACCTCTGGGCCACCGCCGGGCACCACGCGCCGCACCTGTACTTCGAGGCTTCAGCCGTAGTCATCGCCCTGGTGCTGCTCGGCAAGTACCTGGAAAGCCGCGCCAAGCGCCAGACAAGCGCCGCCATCCGCGCGCTGGAGGCCCTGCGCCCCGAGCGCGCCACGCGTATGAAAGACGGTCGCGAGGAAGAGGTCGCCATCGCCCAGCTGCGCCTGAACGACCACATCGTGGTGCGCCCCGGCGAACGCTTCCCGGTGGATGGCGAAGTGCTGGAAGGCCACAGCCAGGCCGACGAGGCGCTGATCAGCGGCGAGAGCCTGCCGGTAGCCAAGGCCCCGGGCGATACGGTCACCGGCGGCGCCATCAACGGCGAGGGCCGGCTGATCGTGCGCACCACGGCCCTGGGCGGCGAGACGGTGCTGGCGCGAATCATCCGTCTGGTGGAAGACGCCCAGGCGGCCAAGGCGCCGATCCAGAAGGCAGTGGACAGGGTCAGCGCGGTGTTCGTCCCGGCCGTGCTGCTGATCGCCCTGCTCACCCTCGGCGGCTGGCTGCTGGCCGGCGCAGGGGTGGAACAGGCGCTGATCAATGCGGTGGCGGTACTGGTGATCGCCTGCCCCTGCGCCCTCGGCCTGGCCACGCCCGCGGCGATCATGGCCGGCACCGGCGTGGCGGCGCGGCACGGCATCCTGATCAAGGACGCCGAGGCCCTGGAACTGGCGCACCGGGTTTCGGTGGTGGCCTTCGACAAGACCGGCACCCTCACCTCCGGCCAGCCGTGCGTCGTCCACCTGGCCGCCACCGGCATCGATGAGAGCGAATTGCTTCGCCTGGCCGGCGCCCTGCAGCAGGGCAGCGAGCACCCGCTGGCGCGGGCCGTGCTCGACGCGGCACGCGAACGCGATATCGCCCTGCCGGCCCTGGGCGCCAGCCAGGCGCTGTCCGGCCGCGGCATTCGCGGCGAGGTCGAGGGCCGCGCTTTGCTGCTGGGTAACCAGCGGCTGTTCGACGAACTGGGGCTGAGCAGCGAGCTGCGCGAACGGGCCACCGCCTGGGAGGCCGAGGGCCGCACCTTGTCCTGGCTGATCGAGAACGGTGAGCCGGGCCGCGTGCTGGGCCTGCTGGCCTTCGGTGACAGCCTCAAGGAAGGCGCTGCCCAAGCCATCGCTGGGCTGCGCGAACGAGGCATCGAGAGCCACCTGATCAGCGGCGACAACGCCGGCAGTGCCGGCGCGGTGGGGCGTGCCCTCGGCATCGACCGGGTCCACGCCCAGGTGCTGCCGGCGGACAAGGCCGCCCATGTCGCCGAGCTGAAGCGCGGTGGCGCCACCGTGGCCATGGTCGGCGACGGCATCAACGACGCCCCGGCCCTGGCGGCGGCGGACGTCGGCATCGCCATGGGCGGCGGCACCGATGTGGCCATGCACGCCGCCGGCATCACCCTGATGCGCGGCGACCCGCGCCTGGTGCCGGCGGCCCTGGCGATCAGCCGGCGCACCTGGAACAAGATCCGCCAGAACCTGTTCTGGGCCTTCGTCTACAACCTGATCGGCATCCCACTGGCCGCTTTCGGCCTGCTCAACCCCATGCTCGCCGGCGCCGCCATGGCGCTGTCCAGCGTCAGCGTGCTGAGCAACGCGCTGCTGCTCAACACCTGGAAACCGGACACGGAGAAGCGCCCATGAACATCGGCCAAGCGGCAAAGCAGAGCGGCCTCAGCGCCAAGATGATCCGCTATTACGAATCCATCGGCCTGCTGCAGCCGGCCGGCCGCAGCGACAGCGGCTATCGCACCTATTCGTCCAGCGACCTGCACGTGCTGGCCTTCATCAAACGCTCCCGCGACCTGGGCTTCTCGCTGGAGGAAGTCGGCAAGCTGCTCGCCCTGTGGCAAGACCGCGAACGCGCCAGCGCCGACGTCAAGGCCCTCGCCCTGGCCCACGTCGAAGACCTCGACCGCAAGATCGCCGAGCTGACCACCCTGCGCGACACCCTGAGCGAGCTGGTGCAGCACTGCCAGGGCAATGATCGGCCCGATTGTCCGATTTTGCGGGATCTGGAATCGGGAGCAGCCGGCAGTACGAACAGCTGCGACGGGGCGAGCGCTAGATGTCGATAAGGCAGAAAGCAAAACGCCGGCCCAAAGGCCGGCGTTTCGTGCGCGAGGCGTTGCGCCCCGCGTGACTGTGCCGCTTAGAAGCTGTACTTCGCGGAAGCGGTGAGGCTGCGCGGAGCACCGTAGGTAAACGCACCGTAGGCCTCGAAGAAGTCCATGTACTTCTCGTCGGTCACGTTGTTGGCGTTCAGCTGAGCGGAGAGGTTCTCGGTGATCTCGTAGCGTGCCATCAGGTTGACCAGGGCATAGGCGTCCTGCTCGACCTTCTCGGCCACACCCGAGGGGTTGGCAGCGTAGACATAGATGGAGTCTTGCCAGTTCACGCCGCCACCGATGGTCAGCTTGTCACCCAGGAAACCCGGCACACGGTAGGTGGTGAAGGTACGAATCATCTTGGTCGGGTACTGGGTATTCACGTCCTCGCCATCGGCATCTTCGACATCGAACTGGGTGTAACCCGCCATCAGGTTCCAGCCCGGAGCCAGCTCGCCGTTGATTTCCAGCTCGAAGCCATCGCTGGTAGCACCATCACCCTCTTCATAAGCGAAGGTGGGCGGAGTTTTGCCAGGGATAAAGAGACCGGTGCTCTCGGCAAGGTTGTCCTGCTTGATACGGAAAACCGCCGCAGAAGCATTCAGGCGACCATCGAAGAACTCAGCCTTGAGGCCGGTTTCGTAACTCTCGCCAACAATCGGATTCAGCTGGTTGTCGTTGATGTCGTGCTGCGACTGCGGCAGGAAGATGTCGGTGTAGCTGGCGTAGGCCGACAGGTTCTCCGTCAGGTCATACACAATGCCAGCGTAAGGGGTGATCTCGTCATCCTCCTTGATCTTCGAATTGCCCTGCTCTTTCTCGTAGTCGGTGCTGCGCACGCCGAGGATGACCTTCAGGTCGTCCGCCAGATTGATACGAGTGGCAGCATACAACGCCTTCTGCGTGGTCTCGCTGGCATCCGAATCGGTCAGCGGCTGCCAATCCGGCTCTGGCATATCGTAGAAATCATTGAAGTCGTAATTAGCCGTCGGGATATAGCCGCGGGTATCGGCATCGAAGTCCTGGTCGCTGTGGGTATAGCCGAACGCGACGTCGTGGCTACGGCCGAACAGCTCGACCGGGCCGTCGACCTGCAGGTAGTAGTCGTCCTGCGTGGTATTGGTCTTGTAGGAGCCGGCGCCATAGCCACCCATCAGACCGGTTACAGGGTCAGGGGAGCCGAAGGGGTAGATCAGGTAGGAGTCACCATCACGCTCGCCACGGGTGTAGCCGAGCTTGGCGTGCCAGTCGTTGGCAAAGGTGTGTTCCAGGTTGACGAAATAGCTTTCGTACGTGGTGTCCCACTTGCTCCAGTCGGTCGACATAGACGTGGAGCGGCTCCAGTTGGTCTCGCTACCGTCCGAATACCATACCGGCAGGCCGCCCCAGGCCGGCGAGTCGGAGTTGTTCTCCTGGCGGCTGGCACCGAACCACAGTGTGGTGTCTTCGCTCAGGTCGATATCCATGGTGCCGTAGAAGGTTTCACGCTTGTTGGTGTGGTGATCGATCCAGCTGTCGCCATCGTTGTATTCACCCACCAGACGGGCACGGATGGTGCCTTCCTCGTTCAGCGCCATGGACAGGTCACCCAGGGTGCCGTAGGTGTCCCAAGTGCCAGCGCTGACCTCTACCGAACCGGTCAACTCCTTGCTGTTGGCGCGCTTGCGCACCATGTTCAGCGAAGCGGAGGGGTCGCCCGCGCCGGTCATCAAGCCGTTGGCGCCCCGCACCACTTCGACGCGGTCGTACATGGCCAGGCTGCCGAAGATCTCGCCCGAGCTCCACGGCTGTTCGTAGATGGTCGGTACGCCATCAATCATCAGCGAGTTGAGTTCGAAACCGCGTGCGTTGATCTGGCCACGGCTGGTTTCATAACGGTTCAGCGAGACACCGACGGTGTTGTTGACCACATCGGCAATGGTCTGCAGATCCTGATCCTGGATGCGCTGCTGAGTGACCACGGTCACCGACTGGGGGGTTTCGCGCAGCGACATCTTCAACGGGGTGGCAGTCTTGGCCGCGCGGGTGGTGTAGGACTGAGTGCCCTCGGTCACGTCGCTGAGTCCGCCTTCCGCTTCGCCGGTAATGGAGACGGCGTCCAGCGTGACGGCTTCCTCGGTCGGCTCTGCGGCATATACCGGCAGGGCAGTGACGGCGGCGCCTACGGCCAGCATGTGAACGGCCAGGGCCAGCGGACGCAGAGCCAAAGACGAACGCACTACAGCAGCGTCTTGACGACGCAGGGAACTGAGGGACATGAGGATACTTCCGAGCGGTTTATAATAGTGTTGGTGATAATAATTCTCATGATAAACCGATATGCTTTGTTGCGAAAGAATTGCAATTGGAATTCAGGTTTGCTAACGGCATAGTGACATCACTGCGAGGCGTCGCTCATGTCGGCGCGACGTCAGAAACTGCGGGCGCAAAAAAAGGGAGCCACTGGCTCCCTTTTTCATTCCAACTCGAATCCCCTGGGTGCGCCATGCGCTCCAGAGCAGCCCGCCCTCAGGCTTGAGACTGCAGGTAGTTCTGCACGCCGATGCGGTCGATCAGGCCGAGCTGCTGCTCCAGCCAGTAGGCGTGGTCTTCCTCGGTGTCGTTGAGTTGCAGCACCAGGATGTCGCGGCTCATGTAGTCGCCGTGCTGCTCGCACAGCTCGATGCCCTTGGCCAGCGCGGCACGTACTTCGTACTCCAGCTTCAGATCGCTCTTCAGCATGTCCGGCACGGTGGCGCCCGGGTAGATCGCCTTGGGCGTCATGTCCGGGGTGGCCTCGAGGAACAGGATGCGCTGCAGCAGAGCGTCGGCGTGCTGGGTCTCCTCCTCCATCTCGTGGTTGATGCGCTCGTAGAGCTTGGCGAAGCCCCAGTCCTGGTACATCCGCGAATGCAGGAAGTATTGATCGCGGGCGGCCAGCTCACCGCGCAGCAGATCCTTCAGATAATCGACGACTTCGGTCGCGCCTTTCATGACTCGTTTCCCTGGTAAAAACAGCGTTCAAGGCGGCAGCTTCGACCCTCGAAGCGCATTGGTCAAGCCACAAAACGCCGCGCCTGCCTGAGCGATTCTCATTGGCGCAAAGCCGCGTGGTTGCTGGGCTGCGTGGAATTCAGGCAATAACGCAAATCACTGTCGGCATGCGTCGCCCCGATCATCACGGATCGAGGCGATTCACACCCGCCGGGGTCAGACCAACATGCCGCCGGAGACCTCCACGCGCTGCGCATTGACCCAACCGGCATCGCTCGACAGCAGCATGGCGATGGCGCTGCCGATGTCGTCCGGCAGGCCGACCCGACCCAGCGCCGTCTGCCCGGCGATGGCCGCGTTGAGCTCGCGGTTGTCGCGCACCGCGCCGCCGCCGAAGTCGGTCTCGATGGCGCCGGGGGCGATGGTGTTGGCGCGGATGCCGCGGGCGCCCAGCTCCTTGGCCATGTAGCGGGTGAGCACCTCGATGCCGCCCTTCATCGCTGCATAAGCCGCGTAGCCCGGCAGGGAGAAACGCGCCAGGCCGCTGGAGACGTTGAGGATGCGGCCACCATCGGCCAGCAGCGGCAACAATTTCTGGGTGAGGAAGAAGGTGCCTTTCAGATGGATGTTCAGCAACTGGTCGAACTGCTCTTCGCTGGTCTCGGCGAAGGGCACATGGATGCCGATGCCGGCATTGTTCACCAGCGCGTCGAAGCGCTCGCGCTGCCAGGTGTCGGCCAGCGCCTGGCGCACCCGCTCGGCGAAATCGGCGAAGCCGGCGCTGCGACCCACGTCCAGCTGCAGCGCCACGGCCTGGCGGCCCAGGGCACGGATTTCGGCGACCAGCGCCTCGGCCTCCGCGCGGCCGCTGTTGTAGGTGAGGATCAGGTCGTGGCCATGGCGCGCCAGGTGCAGGGCGGCGTTTTTGCCCAAGCCGCGGCTGGCACCGGTGATCAGGGTGATGGTGTTGTTCATCTGGTTTACCTCGTCGGGTGGGTGACTGACGAGCCTCAGACTATTGATCGAACCTGATCGGATAAATCAGACGATCCTGTTTAGACTGTCCAAGAATCACCAACAATGGACTCACCATGGACAGACTGCATGCCATGCTCGCCTTCGTCCGGGTCGCCGAACTGGCGAGCTTCACCCGCGCCGCCGACAGCCTGGGCCAGCCCAAGGCCAGCGTCTCGCTGCTGGTGCAGCAACTGGAGAACCAGCTCGGCGCCCGACTGCTGCACCGCACCACGCGGCGGGTGAGCCTGACCCAGGACGGCCAGGCCTGCTACGAACGCTGCAAGGACCTGCTGGCCGACGCCGAGGAGATCGAGGCGATGTTCCAGCTGGAGGCCAGCCAGCTGCGCGGTCGTCTGCGGGTCGACATGAACCAGGCCGTGGCGCGCGACCTGGTATTGCCGCAGCTGGCCGAATTCCTCGCCGCACACCCGCAGCTGAAACTCGAGCTGAGCTGTACCGACCACCGCGTCGACCTGATCCGCGAGGGGTTCGACTGCGTGGTGCGGGTCGGCGGCCAGGTCGACCCCGGTCTGATCGCCCGCCCGCTGGGGCAGATGGAGCAGATCAACTGCGCCAGCCCCGCGTACCTCCAGCGCTTCGGCATCCCTCGCGGCCTGGAGGACCTGGCCGAGCATCGCCTGGTGCACTATGTGCCGAACCTGGGCGCCAAGGCGGATGGCTGGGAATACCGACGCGACGGCGAAACCATCAGCCTGGACATGCCCGGCGCGCTGACGGTGAACAGCACCGACGCTTACAGCCAGGCCTGCCTGGCCGGGCTCGGTCTGATCCAGGTGCCGCGCGTGGGCGTGCTGCCCTACCTGGCCGACGGTCGCCTGGTGGAGGTGCTGCCCGAGTACCGCGCCGCGCCCATGCCGGTGTTCCTGCTCTACCCGCACCGACGCAATCTGTCGAAGCGGGTGCAGGTGTTCATGGACTGGCTGGCCGGGCTGGTGAGCCCCTACGTCGCAGAACAGAAGCCGGCAGCACGGTGATCGCCAGGCCGCCGAACACCAGCGCGCAGGCCAGCCAGCCCTGCACGGTCAGCGCCTCGCCCAGCAGCAGCCAGCCGGCCAGCAGGCCGGACACCGGCACCGCCAGGGCGAAGGGCGTGACCAGGCTGGCCGGGTAACGGCGCAGCAGGAAGCTCCAGATGGCGAAGCCGACCGTGGTGGCGAGGAAGGCGATGTACAGCAGCGCGCCGACGCCACGCCAGCTCAGGTGCTCGAGCGCCGCACCCATCGCCTGCGGCCCCTCGAACATCCAGGACAGCCCCAGCAGCGGCAGCACCGGCACCAGGCTCACCCAGCAGATCAGGCGCAGCATGTCGCTGGCCCCGGAGCGCTTGGTGGCGATGTTGGAGAAGGCCCAGGCCAGCGCTGCGGCGACCACCAGGGCGAAGGCCAGCAGGCTGTCGCCCAGCGGCCGCTGCAGGCCGATCAGCACCAGCCCGCCGGCCGCCAGCAGCAACCCGGCCACGGCCCGCGCGCTGGGCCGCTCGCCGAGCAGCACCGCGGCGATCAGCACGGTGAAGAACACCTGGCTCTGCAGCACCAGCGACGACAGCCCGGCCGGCATGCCCAGGTGCATGCCGACGAACAGCAGGCCGAACTTGATCACCCCGAGCAGCACGCCGATCTGCACAATGCGCCACCAGGGCGCCGGCAGCGGCCCGCGCAGGAACAGCAGTGGCAGCGCCGCCAGGGCGAAGCGCAGGGCGCAGAACAGCAGCGGCGGGAAGTCCTGCAGGCCGACCTTGATCACCACGAAATTGACGCCCCAGATCAGGGTGACCAGCAGGGCCAGGAGAATGTGCGGCAGCGGCATGGGCGGGCTCCGGAATGTCTGCCGTCACCCTACCAGCGCGGCCGTGCGGTGACCCGATACAGTTGCCCGCTTTCCCGGCCGGACAGGCGGGGCCTCAGCGCTCCCAGGGCGGCGGAGGCGGCTCGTCGCTCGGCGCGTCATCGGCGTTGCGCGCGGCCTCGCGGCGGGCCTGTTCGGCCAGGGCGGCCTTGATCTCGCGCATCACCGCGCCGACGTCGGCCTCCTCCTCCGGCTCGGCGAAGCGGCCGGTCAGCTGGGTCTCCGGGGTCAGCTTGCCTTCTTCGTAGAGGGCCCACATTTCCTTGGCGTAGCGCGTCTCCAGCAGCTCCGGGGCGAACTGGCCGAAGTACTCGGCCATGTTGCGTACGTCGCGCTCGAGCATGCTGAAGGCGTGGTTGTTGGCAGCGGCGTCCACCGCCTGCGGCAGGTCGATGATCACCGGGCCGTAGGGGTCGAGCAGCACGTTGAATTCCGAGAGGTCGCCATGCACCAGGCCGGCGCAGAGCATCTTGACGATCTCGCCGATCATGAAGGCGTGGAACTCCCGGGCATCCTCGGGCAGCAGGTCGACGTCGTTGAGGCGCGGCGCGGCATCGCCGTAGCCGTCATTGACCATCTCCATCAGCAGCACGCCGTCGAGGAAGTCGTAGGGCTTGGGTACCCGCACCCCGGCGACGGCCAGGCGAAACAGCGCGGCGACCTCGGCGTTCTGCCAGGCGTCTTCCTGCTCCTTGCGCCCGTACTTGCTACCCTTGGCCATGGCGCGGGCATCGCGGCTGTTGCGCGTCTTGCGTCCTTCCTGGTACTCGGCGGCCTGGCGGAAGCCGCGCTTGTTGGCCTCCTTGTACACCTTGGCGCAACGCAGCTCCCCGGCACAGCGCACGACGTAGACCGAGGCCTCCTTGCCACTCATCAGCGGCCGCACCACCTCGTCGATCAGGCCGTCTTCGAGCAGGGGTTCCAGGCGTTTCGGGGTCTTCATCGGGCAGGGGTACCTTGCTGGCGGGCGATGCCGTCCTTATACGGCAATCCTCCCGGGTCGGCCACCAGCGCCCGGCGCAGCGCCTCGATGGCGTAGCGCACCTTGGCCGGCTGGGCATCGCGCCGCGGCGTGACCAGGTGCAGGCCGATGGCCGCCGGCCGCCACTGCGGCAGCACCGCGAGCAGTTCGCCACGGACCAGCAGCTCGCGGATCTCCGGCTCCGGCTGCAGCGATAGGCCCATGCCGGCCAGGGTGAACTGGCGTACCGAGAGGATGTTGTTGCACACCACCCGGCCTTCCACGCGCAGACGCTGCACCACGCCGCCGGGCCCGTGCAGGGTCAGTTGGCCGCCGCGCTCGTGGGCCAGCCTCAGCCAGTCCAGGCCGCTGAGCTGCTCGGGGCTGTCGATGGCGCCGCAGCGCGCGAGGTAAGCCGGCGCCGCGCACAGCAGCATCGGCCAGTCGCCGATATACCGCGCCACCAGGCTGGAGTCCTCGAGCGCGCCGACGCGGATGGCCAGGTCGATGCGCTGCTCGATCAGGTCGATCTGCTCATCCTGGAAGAACAGCCGCAGGCTCAGCTGCGGGTGGGCGCGCAGCAACGGCGCCAGGGCGTCGGTCACCAGGTGCCCGGAGAAGCCCACCGGCGCGGCGATGCGCAACTCGCCCACCGGCGCGTCGCGCAGCTCGGCCAGGCGCTGCTCGGCCTGCTCGGCCAGCTGCACGATCTGCCGGCCACTCTGGTACAGCTGCTCGCCGGCCTCGGTCAGGGTCAGGCGGCGGGTGGTGCGGTGCAGCAGGCTGACCTGGGTGCTCTCCTCCAGCTTGCGGATTTGCTGGCTGACGGCCGAGGCGGTCATGCCCAGCGCCTCGGCGGCGGCCACCATGGAGCCCTTCTCCACCACGGTGGCGAACAGGGCGATGCGCTTGAGCTGTTCCATTATTAAGTTCTGCTTAATTGTTCAAGCGGATTAGGCGTCTTTTTCCGGCATTTATCCAGCTGCGATTATTCACCTCACGAAAACGCACCCTGAGGACACCCGCATGAAACTCGCCCTGATCGGCGCCACCGGCTATGTCGGCGCCGCCCTGCTGGAAGAAGCCCTGAACCGCGGTCACCAGGTGACGGCCCTGGTCCGCCACCCGGAGAAACTGCCGCAGCACGGCGGCCTCGCCGCCCAGCGCGCTGACGTTCACGACGTCGCCGCCCTCACCGAACAGTTGCGCGGCCACGACGCCGTGCTCAGCGCCTTCAACCCCGGCTGGGGCGTGGCCGACATCCGCGAGCAGTTCATTGCCGGCAGCCGCGCCATCGTCGCCGCCACCAAGGCCGCCGGGCTGAAGCGCCTGCTGGTGGTCGGCGGCGCCGGTAGTCTGTACCTCGCGCCCGGCCAGCAGCTGATCGACAGCGCAGGCTTCCCCGCCGAGTACAAGGAAGGCGCCGAGGGCGCGCGCCAGGCGCTCGATGAACTGCGCGACGAGGCCGAGCTGGAATGGACCTTCCTTTCCCCCGCCGCGCACCTGGAGCCGGGTCCACGCACCGGCCAGTTCCGCCTCGGTGGCGAGCAGCTGCTGATGAACAACGGCGCGCCGGGCCACATCTCGGTGGCCGACCTGGCGGTGGCCCTGCTCGACGAGACCGAACAGCCGCGCCACGTCCGTCAGCGCTTCACCCTCGCCTATTGAGGAGTGCTCATGAGCCATCTGCAATCCCACGCCTTCGTCGCCACGGCCACACCGGGGCGCTACATCGGCCGCCTGTGCAAGCACTTCGCGCACAAGATCCCGGTCAGCTTCGACGAACATCAGGGCCGCATCGAATTCGCCTTCGGCCTGGCCCTGCTGCAGGCCCTGGAAACCGGCCTGACGCTGAGCGTGCAGGCCGCCACCGACGAAGACCGGCAGAAGCTCGAGCAGGTGGTCGCCAGCCACTTCGAGCGCTTCGCCTGGCAGGAGGCCCTGAGCCTCGACTGGCAACCGAGCTGACGGGGCAACGCTAGCGCGACGGCAGGGTCAGCTCGATGTTCTCGCCGAGCGAGTCTTCCAGGCGCTGCAACTCGTAGTGGATGGCCGCCGCGCCATCGGCGTGGCGCTGGGCGATCAGCGCGAAGCGCTCGGCGGCCTCGATGAAGGCCAGCACCACCGAGGGGTCGAAGCGGGTGCCGCTGGCGGCGCCGATCTGCGCCGCCGCCTCGGCGTGCGTGAGCGAGGCCCGGTAGGGGTGATGGCTGGTCAGCTCCTCGTAGCAGCCGGCCACCGCCATCAGCCGCGCGGCCAGGGGAATCTGCTCGCCGCGCAGCCCCTGCGGATAGCCGCTGCCGTCCCAGTGCTCGTGCTGGCTGTAGACGATGTCGCGGGCGTCGCGCAGGAAGTCGGGCACGTTGCCCAGCTTGGCTTCCGCCGCCAGCAAGGCGTCGCGCCCGGCCACGGCATGGCCGTGCAGCAGTTGCAGGTCCTCGTCCTGCAGCAGCGTCGGGCTGAGCAGGATGCGATCCGGCAGCACCAGCCGGCCGATGCCGTGCAGCATCGCCGACTTGCCCAGCTGCGCGATGCGGGCGGCCCCCAGCTGCCCGGCCAGCAGCGGCTGCTGACGCGCCAGGGTCCGCGCCAGCTCCACCGTGTAACGCTCGATGCGCGCCAGGTGCCGGCCCCGCGGGTTCTCGCGCATGGCCGCGAGGCTGGCCATGGCCTCGATGGTCACCTCCTGCAGGCGCTGGATATCCCGCGTGCGGCGGCGCACCTCCAGTTCCAGATACTCGCTCTTGTCGCGCAGGAAGTCGGCGGCCGCCTTGAGCCGCAGCTGCGCCTCGACCCGCGCCAGGACGATGGGCGCGCTGATCGGCTTGGTGATGTAGTCCACCGCGCCGAGGTCGAAACCGTGCTGCTCGTCGGCGGGCTCGCTCTTCGCGGTGAGGAAGATCACCGGGATCGCCGCGGTCGCGGGATCGGCCTTGAGCCGTCGGCAGACCTCGTAGCCGTCCATGCGCGGCATCATCACGTCGAGCAGGATCAGGTCGGGCGGCGGCGTGCCGGCCGCGATGCGCAGGGCCTCGGCGCCGCTGTCCGCGCCCTCGACCTGGTAGTGGTCGGCCAGCAGTTCGCTCATCAGCATGAGGTTGGCCGGCGTATCGTCCACCAGCAGCACCAGAGGCTGGTCGGGCCGGTCGAGCATGTCCACCATCGTGCTTCTCCATTCGGCGGCGCCGGCGTTCCGCACCGTCTTTCCAGTAAAGGCTGCGCCGCAGCGTTCGGCCCGGCATTTCGTCTGACCCGCAAAGGCTTTGAAAGTCAGATGCGGATTGGCAGCGCCGCTGGGCGGATCGACAATCGGCCCATACGCAACCCTTGGCTGGCACCTTTCGGGAGATCGCCATGCTCGATCAAGACCACTGCTGGCAGGCCCTGTGCGAGCGCGACGCGCGCTTCGACGGCCGCTTCGTCTTCGCCGTCGGCAGCACCGGCATCTACTGCCGGCCCAGCTGCCCGGCGCGGCGCCCGCGGCGCGAAAACGTCAGCTTTCACACCGACCCGGCCAGCGCCGAGGCCGCCGGCTTTCGCCCCTGCAAGCGCTGTGCGCCGCAGGGCAAGAGCCCGGCCGAGCAGCTCGACGAACTGGTGGTGGCCGCCTGTCGCCTGCTGGAAGACAGCGAGAAGCCCCCGACGCTGGACCAGTTGGCGGCGCGCATCGGCCTGTCCGCCTCGCACTTGGCCCGGGCCTTCAAGGCGCGCACCGGCATGACCCCGCGCGCCTGGTTCGACGCCCGGCGCCGCGAGCGCCTGGAGGCCGCGCTGCCCGGCGCCGGCTCGGTGCTGCAGGCGGCGCTGGACGCCGGCTACTCCGGCACCCGCGCCTTGTATCAGGTGCCCGCGGCGATGAGCCCGGCGCGGCGCCGCCAGCAGGGCGCCGGCGAGGTGCTGCGCTACGCCATCAGCGATTGTTCGCTGGGTCTGCTGTTGCTCGCGGCCAGCGACAAGGGCGTCTGCGCCCTGCTGTTCGGCGACGACGAGGCTGAGCTGGAGATCGAACTGCGCCAGCGCTTCGCCGCCGCCGAGCTGCGCCGCGACCAGCGCGGCCTGCGCGACTGGCTGCGCGAGGCGCTGGCCCAGGTGCAGGAACCGAGCCGCGCCGCCAACCTGCCGCTGGACATGCGCGGCACTGCTTTCCAGCAACAGGTGTGGCAGGCGTTGCGCGCGATTCCGCCGGGGCAGACGCGCCGTTATGGCGAACTGGCCGAACAGCTCGGCAGCCACCCCCGCGCAGTGGCCCGCGCCTGCGCCAGCAACCCGCTGGGCCTGCTGGTGCCCTGCCACCGGGTGATCGGCGCCAGCGGCGCCCTCACCGGCTACCGCTGGGGTGTATCCCGCAAGCAGGCGCTGCTGGACAAGGAATCCCAGTGACACCATCGCCCCCCACGCGCCCTCGCACGTAGGGCGGCCTCGCCGCGCAGCGGCAGCCCGCCAAACGCCATCCACCCGCAACCTCGCCACCGAGCCCCGACGCCAGGCTTGCCCTCCCCCTTCGTCCGACCCAAGCTATGCGGCCCGAAGGAGAGCCCCATGGACATCGCCGAACTCACCCGCCGCCTGCACGCGATCCGCGACCACAACGACTGGCGCCGTTTCCACAGCCCGAAGAACCTGGCCATGGCCGCCAGCGTGGAGATGGCCGAGCTGGTAGAAATCTTCCAATGGCTGAGCGAAGACGAGTCCCGGCGCCTCTCCGCCGAGCAGCTGGAACACGCCGGCCAGGAGGTTGGCGACATCGTCCTCTACCTCCTATTGCTGTGCGCCGAGCTGAGCATCGACATGGAGCAGGCGGTGCGCGCCAAGCTGGCCGACAGCGAGAGGCGCTTCGCGTCGTGAGAATGCCTGCAAGCGTGTCGCGAGCGGCTCGAGAGCCTGGAGGCCGCGCAGTGACAAGCGAGGCTGTACGGCCGAGCACGGCGAGCTTGGAGCAAGCGGCCGACGACGCTATCGTGCCGCGCAGCAGCTATTGGAGGCCTTCTTGACTGACCGACACTTCGACGAACTGGCCACCCGCTTCGCCGAGAAGATCTACGGCGGCGCCAAGGGCGCCATCCGCCTGGCGGTGCTCCAGGCCGATCTGAAGGACGCCCTGCCGGAGCGCCCGCTGCGGGTGCTGGACGTCGGCGCCGGCCTCGGCCACATGAGCCTGTGGCTGGCCCAGCGCGGCCACGCGGTGACCCTGACCGAACCGGCCGAACCGATGCTCGAAGGCGCGCGCCAGCGCTTCGCCGAGGCGGGCGTGGAAGCACGGTTCATCCAGGCCCCGTGGCAGGACCTGCTCGGCCAGCTCACCGAACCATACGACCTGGTGATCTGCCACGCGGTGCTGGAATGGCTGGCCGAGCCCCACGCCATTCTGCCGGTGCTGCACCAGCTCACCGCGCCGGGCGGCTGGCTGTCGCTGGCCTTCTACAACAAGGACGCGCTGGTCTACCGCAACCTGCTCAAGGGCCACTTCCGCAAGCTGCGCAAAGAGCGCTTCGCCGGCGAAGGCCAGAGCCTGACCCCGCAGAAGCCGCTGGACCCACGCGAACTGGCGGCGCAACTCGACGGCCACTGGCGGGTCGAAAGCCAGAGCGGCGTGCGCGTGTTCCACGACTACATGCCGAGCGAGTTCCAGGCCAAGGCCGAACTGACCGACCTGCTGGAGATGGAACTGGCGCACCGGCGCCATCCGAGCTTCGCCGGCCTCGGCCGCTACCTGCACTGGATCTGCCGGCCCTTGCACCCCGGGATGACTCGCTAGCACGGATGCGATCCGGGAGTGCGGGAGCCCCGCCCCGGATTGCCATCCGGGCTACGCCGCGGGATCTGCCGACCCCGGATGCAATCCGGGAACGAATTCGCCCGCCTCCCGGATAACATCCGGGCTACGCTCAGCCACCCCCGCATGTTCCGGGAGCCATGATGAAAGCCTTAGTTGCCCTGCCACTGCTCCTGCTGCTCGCCGCCTGCCAGAGCGACAACCCCTACGTCGCCGGCGGCCAGCCGCTGCCGCCGGCGCCGCCCGGCGCGGCCGACCATTTCGACCGCAGCGCCTACCCGGCCGCCCCGCGCGACTTCGCCCGTTACCGCGACTGGAGCTGGCGCCAGCAGCCGGCCGGCAGTGCCTGGGCCGACGGCGCCCTGGTGGCGGAGGTGGTGGGCGGCAGCCTGGACCAGCGCGGCCTGCGCCCGGCACGCGACGGCAAGGCCGCCGACCTGCGCGTGAGCGCCTCGCTGCGCCTGGAGCGGCGCCAGTACCAGGTCCGCGACGACTACGGCAGCTACTACGGCAACGGCCCCTACGGCGACCATTACGGCATGTACGGCAGCGTGCCGCTGGTGCGCACCTATGAGGTGGAGGTGGCCGTGGTGCACATTGACCTGTTCGACGGCGCCAGCGGCCAGCCGGTGTGGAGCGGTAGCGCCGAGGCGCGCAGCGAAGGCAGCCAGAGCGAGCGCAGCGAGGCCCTGCGCCGCGCCGTGGAAGATGCCCTGGCGGCCTACCCGCCGGGCTGAGCCATGGCTTGCCGATCCGGCCGAACTGGAGTTGGATAGAGGCTCTATCACGGAGGTTTCACCATGTCCCCGCGCCTGTTGCTGATCCCGTTCCTGCTGATCCTCGCCGCCTGCCAGACGTCGCGCGTCGAGCGCGATTTCGACGCCAGCCGCGACTTCGCCGCCTACCGCAGCTGGAGCTGGCAGGCGCCGGCCCTGCAGTACCGCCCGGACGATCCGCGGATCAAGAGCGACCTCACCGAGCAGCGCATCCGCGACGCCGTCGGCCAGCAGCTCGACCAGCGCGGCCTGCGTCCGGCCCAGGCCGGTGGCAGCGCCGACCTCAAGGTGCAGGCCTGGTTGATCGTCGACCAGCGCCAGGATCAGGTCAGCACCAACTACGGCGGCTATTGGGGCGGTTACTGGGGGGGCTATTGGGGCGGGCCGATGTACACCGAGACCCGCACGGTGGACTACAAGGTGGCCACCATCCAGATCGACCTGTTCGACGGCAAGGACGGCAAGCTGGTCTGGCGCGGCAGCGCCGAGCAGATCATGCGCCAGTCGCCGCCGAGCCCGAGCGAACGCGAAACGGCGATCCGCGAGACGGTGGCCCAGGTGCTGGGCCAGTACCCGCCGCAATGAGCGCACCCGGGCTCGACCACCGGCCGGCACTGGCCGATGACCTCGACGAGGTGCTGCGCTTCGCGAGCAGCGCCGACGAACTCTTCTATGCCTTTCCCCGCGCCGACTGGCCGCTGACCCGCGAGCAGCTGGCGGCGGCCCACGCCGAGCGACGCGGCAACACCCTGGCGCTGCTCGAAGGTCGCTCCGCCGGCTTCGCCAACTTCTACCAGAGCGAGCCCGGCGACTACTGCGCCCTCGGCAACCTGATGATCGCGCCCTGGGCCCGTGGCCGCGGCGTGGCCAGCTATCTGGTGGAGGCCATGGAGCGGCAGGCGTTGGACGACTTCGACGCCCGCGAACTGCGCGTCGCCTGCTTCTGTGACAACACCGCCGGCCTGCTGCTGTACGCCCGCCTCGGCTACCAGCCGTGCGGCCTGGTGGAACGCCGTCGCGGCGAGCGGCGAGTCGCGTTGCTGCAGCTCACCAAGCGCCTGCGAACCTGACCATCAGGACAGCAAAGCGCATAATGTCCGCCCCGTTTTTCCTCAGGAGACCGCCATGCCCAACTGGTGGCTACTCGCCCTGCCCCTGCTCGCCGGCGCCGTGATGCCGCTGCAGGCCGGCATCAACGGCCAACTGGCTAAACACCTCTCCAGCGTCATGGCCGCCGCCCTGGTGTCGTTCCTGGTCGGCACACTGGCCCTGCTGATCATCGTCCTGGCCCAGCGCGAGGTCAGCGGCTTCGCCGCTCTCAAGGGCTTGTCCTGGTGGCACTGGAGCGGTGGCCTGCTCGGCGCCTTCTTCATCGCCACCGCGGCCTTCGCCGGCCCGCGCATCGGCGCGCTGCTGTTCATGGTGCTGGTATTGGCCGGGCAGCTGGGCATGGCGCTGCTGCTGGACCACAACGGCTGGGCCGGTTTTCGCGAGGCGCCCCTCACCGCGGGCAAGGCCGCCGGCCTGGCGCTGATCATCGGGGGCGTCTGGCTCATTCGTCGCGGGTGATGGCACTTTGCTTTTCTCGGCCGGAGGGCGGCGCTATGCTGGCAACATGCCGCATTTGTGATCACCGCACATGGCCCCCGATTCGTCATTCCCCCGCAACGCCTCCTTCGCACTTCTCCGGGAAAGCCAGGACACCCGCGTCCGCACCCGGCTCGGCGGCATCTACTACCTGCTGGCCTGGCTGCTGACCTGGGGCTTCTCCGCCGCGCCCGCCGCCATGCCGCTGCTCGGCACGCTGGGCAGCCTGTTCTTCGCCGCCATGCTGGCCCTGCGCTGGCTGCACCGCCTGCCACCGCAGCAGAGCGACGGTTGCCTGCGCCAGTGGATCGACCGCCACTGGGCACTGATCCTCACCACCAGCCTGGGCTGGGGCCTGACCCACGCCTGGGTGTTGCTGCACCCCGAATTCGCCCCGTCGCGGATGATCGCCACCCTCAGCACCGTGGCCTTCAGCACCGCCATGGCGTTCAACTTCCCCATGCGCAAGGCCCGCTGCGTGACGGCCATCCTGCTACTGTACGCCCCGGGGCTGGTCGCCCTGGCCAGCCAGTGGGCGAGCCAGGAGGCGCTGGCGGTGACCCTCGGTTTCTACCTGAGCTACCTGCTGCTGGCGCTCACCCGCAGCCACCGCGAATACCACGCCACCCTGGCCATGGAACAGCAACTGGTCGACCAGCGCGAGCGCTTCGACCAGCTCAGCCGCACCGACAGCCTGACCCAGCTGGGCAACCGTCTGCAGTTCAACGGCCTGTTCCCGTCCATGGTCGCCAGCGCCCGGCGCCAGGGCACGCCGCTGTCGCTGGTGCTGCTGGACATCGACTTTTTCAAGCGCATCAACGACGAGCACGGCCACAGCAGCGGCGACGCCTGCCTGAGCGATTTCGCCGAGCGCATGCGTCGGGTGTTCCGCCGCGAGAGCGACGCCCTGCTGCGTCTCGGCGGCGAGGAATTCGGCGTGCTGATGCCCGGCGCCACACTGGACGAAGCCAGCGCGCTGGCCGAACGCTTCCGCGCGGAATTGGCCAGCGACGGCTGCGAGCTGCACGGCCGGCGCCTGCCGATCACCGCCAGCCTGGGCGTCGGCAGCTTCGACCCGGCCCGCGACGACAGCCCCGAAGCGTTCTTCAAGCGCGTCGACGACGCGCTCTACCGGGCCAAGAGCGAGGGCCGCGACCGCCTGGCCCTGGCCGCCCCGGCCTGACGCGGACGCCTCACTCGGTGATGCGGAACTCCACCCGCGCCGTCGCCCCGGACTGATCCAGCAGGCTCAGCTGGTGCACGCCGGCCGCCGACAAGTTCTGCTCGATGCTCTCCCCCGGCTGGCTCTCGGCAATCGGTTCGCCGTCGAGGAACCACCAGCGCGTGCCACCGCCGCCCAGGGCCGACAGCTCCAGGCGCAAGGGCCTGGCGCTGTTGGCCGGGCGGCGCAGACTGTCGCCGTCGCGTACGCCGACGATCGACAGCGGCGCGGCCGGCGGCGGCAGCGTCGGCGGGCATTCGGTGGAAGCCGCCGGCAGTCGCGCGCTGCGCCGCTCGCGTCGCGGCAGCCAGGGCTCCAGCGGCGCCGGCCACAGCGCCACCTGCACCTCGTGCGCGCCGGCGCAATGGGCCGCCACCTGGAGGTTGTCGGCATCCAGCGAGAGGCGCTGGATCAGACCGAGGCCGAGCGGCTGATCGGCGGCCTGCAGGGTCGGCGGCACGGTGCCGTCGAGGGTCCAGGCGAAGCGCTGGCGCCGGCAATTGGGATCGTCGCGCGCCAGTTCCTGGCCCAGCGGCCAGCAGATGGCGGCCACGCCGACACTCGCCGGCACGTCCTGCACCGGTGGCGCCAGGCCACGCTGGAGGTCGCGGTTGACCAGCAGATCGTGCACCTGCAGCAGCAGCGGCGCGGCCGAGGCCAGGCCGAACTGGCCGGGCACCGGGGTGCCGTCCGGCCGGCCGATCCACACCCCGATCAGGTGCCGCGGGCCGACGCCGACGGCCCAGGCATCGCGAAAGCCGTAGCTGGTGCCGGTCTTCCAGGCCAGCACCGGGCGCTGCACCAGCTCGGCCCGCGGATCGCGGTCCGGCCGAGCCTGGCCGGAAAGAATGCGCCGCACCACCCAGGCCGCCCCCGGCGAGAGCAGGCGCCGTTCGTACAGCGCGTCCTGCGGCTGCAGGCGCGGTCGCGCGGCCATGCCGCCGCGGGCGAACGCGCTGTAGCCGGCCACCAGCTCCTCCAGGCGACTGCCGGCGCCGCCGAGGATCAGCGCCAGGTTCGGCTCGGCGCCGGCCGGCAGTGCCAGCGGCACGCCGGCACCCCGCAGCTCGCCGGCGAAGCGCTTCGGCCCGTAGGCCTCGAGCAGCTGCACCGCGGGCAGGTTGAGCGAGGTGGCCAGGGCCTCGCTGGCCGACACCGGGCCGGTGAAGCCGGCGGCGAAGTTGCCCGGGCGGTAGTCGCCGTAGCGCCGCGGCACGTCCTGCAGCAGCGACTCGGAATGGATCAGTCCGGCGTCCATGGCCAGGCCGTAGAGGAAGGGTTTGAGGGTCGAGCCGGGCGAGCGCTGGGCACGGATCATGTCGACGTGGCCGAAGCGGCGCTCGTCGCCCACGTCCAGCGAACCCAGGTAGGCGCGCACCGCCATGCTCTCGCCGTCCACCACCAGGATGGCCGCCGAGGTGCGCTCGGGCAGGCGCGCGCGCCAGCCCAGCAGCAGGTCTTCCAGGCGCCGCTGCAGGCTGGCGTCGAGGGTGGTGCGGATCAGCGGCGGGCTGCCCGCCACGTTCAGCCGTCGCGCCAGCAGCGGTGCCAGACTCGGCTCCTGGCGCGGCGCCAGCAGCACCGGCTCCTGCAGCGCCTCGTCCACGGTGGTGGGCGTCCACACTTCGAACCGGGCCAGGCGCTGTAGCACCTTGTCCCGCGCGGCCTGGGCGCGTTCCGGGTGACGATCCGGGCGCAGCCGGCTGGGCGCCTGGGGCAGCACGGCGAGCAGCGCCGCCTCGGCGCGGGTCAGCTGGCTGGGCGGTTTGCCGAGGTAGGCCCAGCTGGCCGCCGCCACGCCCTGCAGGGTGCCGCCGAAGGGCGCACGATTGAGATACAGCGTGAGGATCTCGTCCTTGGACAGGTGCCACTCCAGCTGCAGGGTGCGCCACAGCTGCTTGAACTTGCCGCCGAGGCTGCGCTGATGCGGATCGAGCAGGCGTGCCACTTGCATCGACAGGGTGCTGCCGCCGGACACCACGCGCCCGCCGGCCAGGTTCTGCCAGGCGGCGCGCACCAGCGCCAGCGGATTGACCCCGGGGTGCGCACGGAACCAGCGGTCCTCGTAGGTCAGCAGCGCCTCGAGGTAATAGGGCGACACCTCTTCCGGCGTCACCGGATAGCGCCACACGCCCTCGGCATCGGCGAAGCGCCACAGCGGCGTGCCGTCCTCGGCGAGCACCACCCGGGCCAGGCCGTCCTCGGGCAGCGGCAGCGGGAACAGCCGGTCGGCGCCCCAGAGCAGCGCCAGCAGGAGCAACGGCACCCACAACCAGGGCCTGCGCAACGCGCGTAGCGTCGACGGCGCCTTCATGAACGCGGACCACGCCGATGGAACTCGGCTCGCCCAAGCGCAGCCCAAGCTGGAGGATCAGCGCATAAGGAAGGATCTATGGATACTGAGAGCTTCTTCGAGCGGCTCGGCGAAATACTGGGCAACTTCATTCGTGTCCTGGTCGAGGCCCTGACCGGCTTCTTTCGCATGATCGGCCAGGCCGGCGCCAACTTCATCGACGGCCTGTCCCGTTCGCTGGGGATGGACCCGAACTGGGTCAGCATCCTGGTGCTGATCATCGGTCTGCTGTTACTGGTCGGCGCCGTTCGTGCCTTCCTCCGCGGCTCGATCATCTGGGGGCTGATCGTACTGCTGCTGGCATTGTGGACGTTGAGTTTGTTGATTGGGTGAGGGCTTGGGTAGTTTTCTCGACCCATTGCGCCTTCTCACCTCCTTCCCTCTCCCCCGCCCCTCTCCCACACGTGGGCGAGGGGTGACTTCAATCGACGGCTCTGTAGAAATGGCCGACTTGTTTGCGACTGCATCACTCTCCATCCGCGCAGACTGTAGCCCGGATGAAATCCGGGTCTGCCCTCACTCTCCGGCCCTGTTGACGGAAGCTGCACCCTCACCAGCCCAATCGACTGGCAACAGCCCCCGCTGCACATAACGATGAAAGCTGGACAACGGCCAGTCGCTTACCCGCTCGACCAACCCGTGCTTGAGCGGATTGGCATGGATGTAGTCCACATGGGCAGCAAAATCCGCCTCATCGCGAATCAAGTGCTCCCAGAAGCGCCGCTGCCAGACATCTGCCTCTCGCCTGGCGTTGAATCTGAGCGGAGCCCCGTTAGCCTTCAGCTCGCCAACAAACAACGACTTCATGCGGCGAACCCTCGACGAATAATCGGCATCACCACCCGGCAGAATCATTAGCAGATGCAGGTGTTCGGGCAGTACAACCGCTGCGGGCATGTCGAATGGTCGCTCCTGCATTGTCCGCCGCAACGATCTCCGTAGTTCCTCCGCGTAACGCACCAGCCAATCCCGTGATCGGTTCCGCAAAGCGAGAGTCAGGAAGTAACAGGCGCCTTCAACTCTGGCGCGTCGATAACTCACCACGACCAGACCTCCATGTCTGATGCTATGAGGTGGTTCGCGCGCGGACGCCCCCGGATTTCATCCGGGCTACGGCAGCCCGTTGCTCCCTAGAGGTTCATGCGCGAACCCGCCCAACTTCACCCGGGCCACGGCTTGTAGCCCGGATGAAATCCGGGAAAACGCCAATCAGCGCTCGTTGACCACCAACCTCGCCGGTGTCGCACCCACCGCATTCCAGGCCGGGCGATACATCGACTCGACCTGCGGCGGCGGCACGCGGTAGCTACCGGGGGTGACGGCGCGGGCCAGGTACAGCAGGTGGGTGGCGTCGTAGCCGTTGATGTCGACGGCGGCGACGAAGCGGTCGTCGCGGAACTCCTGGTGCTTGATGGCGGCGTTCTGCATCGACTTCTGCCACTCCCTCACCGCGCTGCTGGCGTCGTCCAGGCTGGCGGCGCTCTGCGCCAGGTTCTGGTTCTCCAGCTCCAGGCCGGCCGGCAGCAGGTCCACCACCAGGGCGTCCGGCACCCGCTCCTCGGCGCGCACCGCCAGGTGCACCAGCACCAGTTGGCCGCTGGCCAGGCCGTTCAGGTCCAGCGGGCGACCGTCCAGGCCATAGAAGCCGCGCTCGATGCTGAGGTTGTTGCTGCGCGGCTGCGGCGCCTGGGTCGGGTAGCCGGAGATGGTCAGCTGCTGGTAGAGCTTGTCCTCGAAACCGCTGCTCAGGCTCAGCGGTTCGCTCAGCAGGGCACCGTCCAGCTTGATCGCCGGCTGGCCGTTGCTCAGCTCGCGGGTTTGGCCGCCGCTGCTGAGGGTGGCGCTCCAGTTCTTCTCCGGGGTCTTGATCAGGCCGCGACCGGCGAGGAACAGGGCGTTGCGCTCCTGGGTCGACAGGTATTCCTGCACGGAGCGCTCCTCGGCCAGGCTGAACAGCAGCTCATCGCGGCGGGCGGCGGCCAGGCCGTTCTCCTCCAGCAGGGCGTAGATCAGCGCCTGGTCGCGCAGCGGGCTGCCGTAGTCGGCCAGCCACTCGCGCCGCTGACGGCCGAGCCCCAGGCCCAGGGCCAGGGCCTCGTCGGCGCGCGGCTTGTCGCCCATCTTCTGCAGCGCCACGGCCAGCTGCACCAGCGGCAGGCCGGACTTGGCGTCGCCGCGGCGGTCGTACAGCGCGCGCAGGCTGCCGAGCGGCGCCTGCTGGCTGCGCGACAGCACCAGGCCGGCATAGGCCTGCACGGCGAAGCGGGTGTGGTCGAGGTTGTCGCTGTAGCCGACGTCGATCAGGTGGCGATCCTGCAGGTAGCGCAGCAGGCGCTCGTTGGCCTTCTCCAGCGCCTCCGGCGGCACGGCGAAGCCCTGTTCGCGGGCGCGCAGGAGGAAGTCGGTGACATAGGCGGTCAGCCAGAACTCCTCCTCGCCGTCCGAACCCCACAGGCCGAAGCTGCCGTTGTAGCGCTGCATGCCGAGCAGGCGTTCGATGCCGATCTCCATGGAGCGGCGACGCTGCTCCTCCGGCTCGCCTTCCAGGCCCAGCTTCTCGAGCGTGGCCGAGTCGGCATAGAGCGACGGGTACAGGCCGCTGGTGGTCTGCTCTAGGCAGCCGTAGGGATAGGCCTTCAGCGCCTGGATCTGCTCGGCCAGGTTCAGTGGCGGACGGCTGGAGACGCTGAGCAGCGCCTCGCGCCCGGCCGGCTCGAACGCCGCCAGGGTGCCGGCCGGCAGTGGCCAGCTGTCGCCCTGCAGCACGCTGCGCAGGCGGGTCTGCTGCGCCGGCCAGGCCGAGCGCACGCCGATGCGCCACTCGCGGCTGAACGCCGGCAGGTTCTCGTTCGGCAGGCTCAGGCCGTTGACCCTGACGCGGATCACCCCGGCCCCGTAGCCGCCGGCGGCGCGCACCGGAATGCGCAGGGTGGTGCGCTGGGCCTGGTCGAGCTGCAGCGGCGCGGTGTAGCCGGACGGCGTCTCGGCCAGGCTCAGCTGGCCCTCGGCCTCGATCTGCACGTCGAGCTTCTGCGCGGCGCCGGACAGGTTGGTCAGGTCCAGGGCCACGCTGGTCTCGTCGCCACCGGCGAGGAAGCGCGGCGCCGACAGCTCGGCCACCAGCGGCGCGGCAACCACCGTCTTGCCCTCGCCCATGCCGTATTGCTCGTCGGTCCAGGCCTGGGCCATCAGGCGCAGCTCGCCGTTGAAGTCGGGAATGTCGAGGCTGACGTCGCCCTCGCCCTGCGCGTTCAGCTCGATCGGCACGCTCTGCAGCGCGACGATGGTGACACTGGTGTCCGGACGCTTGCCGCCCTTGGCCAGCGCCGCGTCGCCACCGAAGGCCAGCGTGGCCACCCGGCCCTGGCCCGCCTCGATCAGCTGGCCGTAGACGTCGAGCTGGTCGGCGCCGTAGGCCTTGCGGCCGAACAGTTCGGCGAACGGATCGGGCGTCTTGTATTCGGTGATGTTGAGGATGCCGACGTCCACCGCCGCCACCAGCACATTGACCTTCTGCGGCACGCTGCCGTCGGCGTTCTTCGCCTGCACCTTGACCTTCAGCGGCTGCTGCGGGCGCATCTTCTCCGGCGCCGTCAGGTTGACCTGCAGCTTGCGCGGCGCGCGGTCGAACGGCAGGTGCAGCAGGCCCACGGCGCGCTTGGGCGTGGCCCCGGCCTTGCGCTCGCCGGGGCGAATGACCAGCGCACTCACGTACAGGTCATGCCGCGCCCAGTCGTCGGCCAGGGGAACGTCGAAGCTGGCGCCCTCGGCCGGCACTTCGATCTCTTCCCACCACAGTGGGCCGTCGCTGGATTCGACCATCAGGTAGCCGCTGCCACCGGCCGGCGGCGTGACGGTGACCTTGGCCGTGTCGCCGGCGGCATAGGCCGGCTTGTCCAGCGCCAGCTTGACCTGGTCCGGGCGCACCGCGCCGCCTTCGGTATTGTCCTGCCAGGAATAGCCGGCCCAGAAGCGCAGGCTGCTGGTCAGGCCGGTGCCGGGGTCGGTGACTTCGACGCGGTACGGGCCCCACTCCACCGGGAAGCCGATCTTGGCGGTGCCGCCGGCGGCGACCTTGATGCTTTCCTCACCCAGGTTGAGGAATTTCTCGTTGTAGTGATAGTTCCAGCCCTCGCTCTCCGAGAAGCTCCAGTAGTAGTCGCGGCGCTCGCGGATCAGGCGCACCCGCAGCTCGTCGCTGGCCAGCTTGTTGCCGGCCGGGTCGGCCAGCAGCACCTCGAATTCGGCCATGCTGTCGGCGTCCACTTCCTCGCCGTCGAACAGGCCGCGCAGGCCCGGCAGGCGCTCGGCCGGCCATACCGGCTGGACCAGACGACGGGTGATCGGACGGCCGCCGGATTCCTGCAGGCTGGCCTGGAGGATCAGCTGCAGCGGCGACTTGGCCTCGGCCCAGCGGTTTTCCACGCCGACCGTGGCTTTGCCATCGGCGTCCAGGCTGGTTTCCTCCAGCTCCATGTCCTGGCTCAGCTCCTCCTCGGTCACCGAACCGAACTGGTAGCCGGGCAGCGCCTCGACGGCCTCGCGCAGCGGGCGCACGTAGACCTGGCCGGTCAGGCGATTGCCGGCGGCCGGCGCGCCGTAGAGGTAACGGCCCTCGACGCGGAAACGCGCCTCGTCGCTCGGCGCCAGGGGCGTGTCGCTGCCCTTCAGCTCCAGCGCCAGGCGCTCGGGGAGGAAGTCCTCGACGAGAAATTCATAGATCTGCTGGCGACCGCCGCCGAAGTCGAACAGCAACTGCCAGCGGCCGGTCGGCGCCTCGCCGGCCAGCTGCAGCTTGTACTGGTACAGGCCGTTGTCGCCCGGCTCCCAGACGAACTTGCGGCTGACCTGCTCGTCCGGGCGACGCACCTCCACGTTGACCGGCTGCGGCTTCACCGCACGGCCGTCGGCATCACGCAGCAACGCGTTGAGCAGCACCAGCTCGCCCGGGCGATACAGATCGCGCGGGCCGAACACGAAGAACTGCAGCGGGTTGGCCACCGCGCCGGCGATGTCGAACTCGGCCAGGTCCAGGGCGGGGCGGGACAGGTCGAGCAGGCTGGTCTGTTCGTCCTGGCGGGCGATCACCAGCGCGGCGCGGTCCACCAGCGGCAGCTCGGCATGGCCCTCGGCGTCGGTCTTGGCCTCGGCCAGCACCTGGCCCTTGTCGCCGAGCAGTTCGACGGTCACGCCGGACAGCGCCTTGCCGCCCTCCAGCGCCTGGGTGAACAGGTCGAGGCGGCCGCGGTAGCGGTGTACCGAGAGACCGATGTCGCTCAGGGTGAACAGGGTCGCCGGTTGCGAGTAGTTGTAGGTGCCGGCCTGGCGCATCACCGCCAGGTAAACGCCGGGCTGCTTGAACGGCTCGAGGCCGGCGATCGGCAGCAGCAGGGTCTCGCGGGTATTGCGCGCCGGGTTGAGGTCGAAGCGGCCGGTGTAGACCAGCTCGGCCATCGGCAAGAGCTCGCGGGATTGCCAGGTGTCGAGGTTGGAGCTGCGGCCCCACTGGGCGAGGAAATTCGGCAGCGACTCTTGCTTGATGCGGAAGAACTCGACGTTGACCTTGTCGACGTTCAGCGCGATCACCGGCAGGCCCTCGGCCAGGCGGGTCGGCAGCAGCGAGCCACGGCTGGCGAAGCCGACGGTGGGTTGCAGGTCGCGGGTATCGAGGGTGGCGCTGTACTCGGCGGCCAGTTCGCTGCCGTTGATCGCACGCAGACCGCGGTCCACCGAGAGCACCAGGCTGCGCTGCGGCTCCAGGTGGCGCAGGCGCAGCTCCATCAGGTTGTCGGACAGCTCCCAGGCGCCGTCGACCTTGCCCGTCTTCTTGTCCACCAGGTGCAGCTTGGCGGCGAAGTCCTGCTCCGGGTCCAGCGGTACGCTGAAGCTCACCGACAGGGTGCTGGCGCCGTCCAGCTGGGTTTCCGAGGCGTCGGCCACGGTCAGCTCGCGGCCGGCGTAGCGCTTGCTCAGCGCGGCCTTGTCCAGCGCCGGCTTGGGCGCGTCGGCCTGTTGCTGGGCGGCCGGCTCGGCGGGGCGCGGGGCGGGGGTATCGGGCGTGGAAGAATCGCAGGCGCTCAGCAGAGCGAGCGCCGCGGCCAAAAACAGTCCTTTGTACGTCATGGCAGACTCTCGGAAGAGTGGCGGGGGAAGGCCCAGCACTATAGTCGAGCCGACCCGCCGCTTCGAGCGTCTGCGCGGCGAACTGCGAGGTGAATCGCGTCCGTCACGCGGTCTGCTCGAAGGCCTCCAGCGCGCGCAGCGAGTAGACGTAGGCGGCGCCGCTGTTGAGGGCGATCGCCGTGGCCAGCGCCTGGGCCACTTCCTTCTCGCTGGCGCCTGCCTTGCGGGCGGCCTCGGCATGCACGCCGATGCAGCCGTCGCAGCGGGTGGTGATGGCCACGGCCAGCGAAATGAGCTCGCGGGTCTTGGCATCCAGGGCGTCATCGGCGCTGGCGGCATCGTTCAGCGCCTGGTAGGCGGCGAGCATCTTCGGATGGGACTTGCCCAGGGCGCCGAAGGCTTTCTTCACGGCGGGGACGTATTCGGACCAGTTGAACAGCATGGCGTTTCTCCTCGGGTTATGGGGCCTCGGGGGCCGACGTCTGCAGTCTCCCGGCTTTCCGCCCGCCGCTCGTGTCCGTTACGCTCGTTTCTTTGCCCCGGACGCTCAATGACCCCGCTCGACAGACTCATCGCCCTGGCTGACGTGCAGGGCACCCTGGACCTGCGCTGCCAGTTGCACGGCAGCTGGCGCCTGGACCATCCGCAGTTGCCGGAGGGCGAGGCCGCCTATCACATCGTCTCGGCCGGCGAATGCCGCCTGCAGTTGCCCGATGGCCGCAGCACCGCGCTGCGCGCCGGCCAGCTGCTGCTGTTGCCGCACGGCTCGCCCCACCTGCTGAGCCAGGGCGAGGGCAGACCGGGCAAGCCCCGCCAGGATCGCCACGGTGCGCTGCCCCGGGTGCGCATCGGTCGCGGCGCGGACGGACTGGACATGCTCTGCGGCCACTTCCATTACGCCCCGGCCTCGCCGCTGTTCGCCGCCCTGCCCGAGATGCTGCTGCTGGACCTGCAGCCCGACTCCAGCCTGGGCGCCCTGGTGGTCCTGCTGCGCCAGGAGGCCGATGCCGACCGCCAGGGCTCGCGCACGGTGATCGACAGCCTCTCCGGCGTGCTCTTCACGCTGATCCTGCGCGCCCATCTGGATCGGCATTCGGGGCTACAGGGCGCACTGGCGCTGCTGACCGACAAGCGCCTGGCCAGGGCCTGGCAGGCCATGCTGGAAGACCTCGCGCGGCCGTGGAGCGTGAGCGAGCTGGCCGCGCTGGCCAACCAGTCGCGCGCCACTTTCGCCCGCAGCTTCGCCGCCCTCGCCGGCACCACGCCCGGCGCCATGCTCACCCGGCTGCGCATGGACAAGGCCCGCACCCTGCTGCGCTCCTCGACGATGAGCCTCAACGCCGTGGCGCTGGAAGTGGGCTACGAGTCGCCGGCGGCGTTCAGCCGCGCCTTCCGCCAGTGCCACGGCGAAGCGCCCGGCCGCTACCGCCACGCCGCCGACTAGCCGGCGCGTATACTGCGGCCTCGCTCCGGAGACCCCATGCCCTCACTGCTCGACGCCTGGCGCCACGCACCGACCCACCGCCGGGTCTGGGCGCTGGCCGCGCCGATGATCCTGTCCAACCTCTCGGTGCCGCTGGTGGCCCTGGTGGACGCCACGGTGATCGGCCATCTGCCGCACACCCAGCAGCTCGGCGCCGTGGTGGTCGGCGGCAGCCTGTACGCCATGCTGGTCGGCGTCTTCGGCATTTTGCGCATGAGCGCCACCGGCTTCGCCGCCCAGGCGGCCGGGCGCGGCGATGGCAGCGCGCTGCGCCGGGTGCTGCTGCAGAGCCTGGCGCTGGCCGGCCTGATCGCCCTGCTGGTGGGGCTGCTGGCGATCCCGCTGAGCGACCTGGCGCTGCGGCTGATGCGGCCTTCGGCGCAGCTGGACGCCCTGACCCGCGACTTCTTCCACGCCCGTCTGCTCGGCCTGCCGGCGACCCTGGCCAGCGCCGCGCTGGTCGGCTGGCTGCTCGGCACCCAGAACGCCCGCGGCGCCCTGGCGGTGATGCTCACCACCAACCTGCTCAACGTCGCGCTCAACCTGTGGTTCGTCCTCGGCCTGGACTGGGGCGTGCTCGGCTCGGCGCGCGCCTCGGTGATCGCCGAATGGTGCGGCGCCCTGCTCGGCCTGGTGCTGGCCTGGCGCACGCTGCGCCGCCATCCCGGCGTCCTGCCCGTGCGAACGCTGAGCCAGTGGCGCAGCTGGCGCGCGTTGCTGGCGGTGAACCGCGACATCCTGATCCGCAGCCTGGCACTGCACCTGGTGTTCTTCCTCATCACCGTGCAGGGCACGCGCCTGGGCGACGCCACGGTGGCGGGCAACGCCCTGCTGCTCAACGGCCTGCTGGTCGTCGCCTTCGCCCTGGATGGCCTCGCTCACGCGGTGGAGGCGCTGTGCGGCCACGCCATCGGCGCCGGCGACCGCGTCACCCTGCGTCGCTCGCTGGTGGTGGCCGGCGGCTGGTCGCTGCTCGGCAGCTTGGCGTTCGCCTTGCTGTTCCTGCTCGGCGGCCGGCTGTTCGTCGAGCTGCAGAGCGACATCGTCGAAGTGCGCGCGGCCGCCTACCCTTATCTGCCATACCTGGCGCTGCTGCCGTTGATCGCCGTGTGGAGCTACCTGCTCGACGGCCTGTTCATCGGCGCCACCCGCGCCCGCGAGATGCGCAACGCCATGCTGGTCAGCCTCGCCCTGGGCCTGCTCGCCGGCTGGCTGCTGCAGGACCTGGGCAACCACGGCCTGTGGCTGGCTTTCCTATGCTTCATGTCGATGCGTGGCATCTGCCTGGCGATCCAGGCCCAGCTGCTGCGCCAACGCAACGCCTGGCTCGCCCCGAATCACTGAGCGGAGACCATCATGCTGCCTGCCCCCTGCCCCCTCGACGAACCGAAGCGCCAGCAGGCGCTGGACGACCTCGACCTGCTCGACACCCCCGCCGAGCTGTACCTGGACACCCTGGTGCGGCTGACCCGTGAGCTGTTCGAGGTGGAGACGGTGCTGATCAGCCTGGTCGACCGCGACCGCCAGTGGTTCAAGGCGCGCATCGGCCTGGAGGTGGCGGAGACGCCGCGCGACATTTCCTTCTGCGGCCACGCCGTGGCGGCGCGCAGCCCGCTGGTGGTGGAGGACGCCCTGCAGGACCCGCGCTTCGCCGACAACCCGGTGGTCACCGGCCCGCCCTTCATCCGCTTCTACGCCGGCCAGCCGCTGTTCAGCGACGACCAGGCGATCGGCACCCTGTGCATGCTGCATCCCGAGCCGCGCGGCCTGAGCCAGCAGGAACGCTTTCGCCTGCGTGACCTCGCCACCCTGGTCGAGGGCTACCTGCAGCTGCGCCGCATGACCGGCGAGACCCGCAAGCTGCGCCAGACGGTGGACCGCGAACAGCGCAAGGCGCTGATCGACCCGCTGACCCAGCTGTGGAATCGCACCGCGCTGCTGCGCTTCTTCCCCCGCGAACTGGCCGCCGCCAGCGATGCCGGGCTGAGCCTGGGCGTGCTGTATGGCGAGCTGGAGCGCTTTCGCACGGTCAAGGAAAACGGCAGCCCGGCCGGCGCCGACCAGGCCCTGTGGGAATGCTCGCGGCGCCTGAGCGCGGCGCTGCGCCCGGACGACCTGCTGGTGCGCCTGGGCGGCGAGGAATTCGTCGCCCTGGTGGCGGTGCACGATTCGGGCGAGGTGCGGCAGATCGCCGAGCGCATGCGCAAGGCCATCGCCGACGAGCCGGTCACGGCCGCCGGCCAGCGCCTGTCGCTGGGCCTGAGCATCGGCAGCGCCCTGGTGCAGCCGGGCGAGACCCAGACCCAGGTGCTGGAACGCGCCGCCCGCGCCCTGTACCGTGCCAAGCAGGGCACGGACGGAACGGCCCACAACGACGACGCCTTCTGAGGAGACCGCCATGGCCGACGCCATCGCCGCCAGCCTGCACTACCTGTCGATATTCGTGCTGTTCGCCCTGCTCACCTGCGAGCACATCCTGTTCCGCGCCGATCTGGACCACGCCACGGCACGCCGCCTGATGCGCATCGACATGGCCTACGGCGCCGCCGCCGGCCTGGTGCTGTTCACCGGCGCGGCGCGGATGATCTGGTTCGGCAAGGGCTGGGCGTACTACCTGCACAACTGGGTGTTCCACGCCAAGGTCAGCCTGTTCATCCTGGTCGGCCTGCTGTCGATCGTGCCGACCATGACCTTCTTCAACTGGCGCAACGACCTGCTGGCCGGCAAGGCCCCGACCATCACGCCCGCCCAGGCCAGGCGCACACTCATGGTGATCCGCCTGGAGCTGTTGTTGCTGGTCTGCCTGCCATTCCTGGCCAGCCTAATGGCGCGCGGCGTAGGCGTATTCAACTGATCGAGCGGCCATGAAAAAGCCCGGCCAGTGCCGGGCTTTTTCGCTTTTGTAGGGTGCGCCATGCGCACCGAAGCACCTACTGCCTTTGGGTGCGCGCGCGGCAGCCAACGCCCCCAACAGAGCAGGGCCTACCGCAGGGTGCGCCGTGCGCACCGGGCGGCCCCGACTCAGGTCGACAGGTACGAGGAACGGGTCAGGCCCAGGCGCAGGGCGTCCAGGTACTGGGCGCGCTCGTTGGCCGAGAGCTTGGCGCCGGCCACCTTGTCGCGGTAGTAGGTCATCAGCTCCTCGGGCGACAGGTGCACGTAGCGCAGCATGTCCTCGATGGTGTCGTGGGTCTCGATGCCGGTGTGGTACACGCTGCCGTCCGGGCGCTGGTAGATGTTCACCGAGTCGGTGTCGCCGAACAGGTTGTGCATGTCGCCGAGGATCTCCTGATACGCGCCGACCAGGAACACGCCGAGCACGTAGTCCTCACCGTCGCGCACTTCGTGCACCGGCAGGCTGGTCTCGATCGACTGCTCGTCGACGTACTGGCGGATCTTGCCGTCGGAGTCGCAGGTCAGGTCCTGCAGCACGGCGCGGCGCAGCGGCTCTTCTTCCAGGCGGGTCAGCGGCAGGATCGGCAGAATCTGGCCGATGGCCCAGGTGTCCGGCAGGCTCTGGAACACCGAGAAGTTGCAGATGTACTTGTCCGCCAGCTTGTCGTTGAGCTCGTCGAGCACCGCGCGGTGCGAGCGCTGGCGCGCCTTGAGCTGGTTGTGCAGGCGCCGGCAGATGGCGAAGTAGCACTGCTCGGCCAGGGCCTTTTCGGTCAGGTTGAGCTTGCCGGCGGAGTACTGCGCGGCCACTTCCTCGATGTTGTGGGTGGCGCGCCAGTAGGATTCGGCGACCATCTCCGGGTCGCTGTCGCCAAGCAGGTCGATCAGGTTCTGCAGCACTTCCGGCTGCTCGACGGCCGGGTCGATCTCCGGCACGTCGTCGTTGTGCCGCTCCACGTCGGTCACCTGCACCACCAGCACCGCATGGTGCGCGGTCATGGCCCGGCCGCTCTCGGAGAAGATATGCGGATGCGGGATGTCCTGGCGGTCGCAGAACTCCTTGAGCATGTCGACCACGGTGGAGGCGTAGTCCTCCATGTCGTAATTGATCGAGCTGGCGTTGCGCGAGTGGGTGCCGTCGTAGTCCACGCCGAGGCCGCCGCCGACGTCGATGTGATCGACCGGCAGGCCCAGGCCGCGCAGTTCGCCGTAGTAGCGGATGGCCTCGCGGAAGCCCTTGCGGTAGTCGGCGATGTTGGCGATCTGCGAACCCATGTGGAAGTGCAGCAGGCGGATGCCCTGGTCGAGCTTGGCCGCCTTGAAGCGCTCGACCACCGAGAGGATCTGCGCGGCGGACAGGCCGAACTTGGACTTTTCGCCACCGGTGTCGGCCCACTTCGACGACGCCAGCGAAGATAGGCGCACGCGCAGGCCCACCTGCGGGGTGACCTTGAGCTTGGCCGCCTCATCGATGACGAACTGCACCTCGGACTCCTTCTCGATCACGATGAACACATTGTGACCGAGCTTCTGCCCCATCAGCGCCAGGCGGATGAACTCGCGGTCCTTGTAGCCGTTGCAGACGATGGTGCCGCCCTTCGGCGCCAGCGCCAGCACGGCCATCAGCTCGGGCTTGGAGCCGGCCTCCAGGCCGATGGAGACGTCCTGGGTGGCGATGATGTTCTCCACCACCGCCTCCTGCTGGTTGACCTTGATCGGGTACAGCGCGGTGTAGCGGCTGCCGTATTCGAGACGCTCGATGGCGGCGTCGAAGGCGCCGGTCAGCTGGCGCACGCGGTACTGCAGGATATCGGGGAAGCGCACCAAGAGCGGCAGCGACAGGCCGCTGCCACGCAGGCCGTCGAGCTGGGCGTAGAGGTCGATGGGGGCACTGTCGGCGCCGTTCGGGCGCACTTCCACCCGGCCGGCATCATTGATCGAAAAGAAGCCGGCGCCCCAGTGGCGAATGCCATATACGCTGCGGCTGTCCGCGACTGTCCATTGGCTGCCATCGTCTTTGCGGGTGCGTCTTGCGGCCATCGAGGTCTCCTGTGGGCGAAAAAAGGCTGCCGCCCCGGCAGCGCTGGTAATGCATCAAAAGAAGATTGCAGGAGTGTGGACTGCCCTTCCTGCAGAGAAGTTTAGGAAGTGCCGCGTCAGCCGCCGGACTTCTTGGCCTTGAAGCCGCGCTTGCTCAACTCTTCGAGCAGCAGCTCGACCATGTCGCCCTGGATCTCGATCACCCCGTCCTTTAGCCCGCCGCCGCAGCCGCAACGCTTCTTCAGCGCGCTGGCCAGCTCCTTCAGCTCGGCCTCGGCCAGCGGCACGCCGGTGATGGTGGTGACGGTCTTGCCGCCACGGCCCTTGGTCTCGCGGCGCACGCGGGCGATACCGTCGCCATCGGGAATCCGGCTCTGTTTGCAGATGCAGGCGTCCACGGGCTGGCCGCAGTCGGGGCAATGCCGACCGCTGTCGGTGGAATAGACGAGACCGCCCAGGGCGGAGAACGACGAAGCTTTCTTGACCACCGGCTTTTCCTCGTAGGGGTCAGGATAGCGACTGGCCGGCAAGGTACCGACCGCGAAGCCCCACTCAGGCAGGGGCAGCGCAACCAGGCGGGCGCCTGGCTTGAAAGGTGGCGCAGTGTACGGGCAAAAAGCCGGGCTGCTAAGTGCAAAATTGCGCCATCGTTCGACGGATTGGCGACCTCGTGCGGCAAAGCGCACAGCGCGCCCGGAAATACTGCACAAAACCGCAGGCGGCGGGGGTTGTAGGGGGTTATGGCGGGCTGCCGCTGCGCGGCGAGGCCGCCCTACGGTGTCGCGCCGGACTCCCGGCGTGCTCGTTAAAGGCGGTGCGGCATTGGCGGCGGAGATCAGGTAACCAATTCCGTATTCCCTCGCCTCTCCATCGATAGGGGTAATAGGTGCAGCCTTACCCCAGTAGTGGCCACGGCCTTGCATAGTGGGCTGCCGCTGCGGGGCGAGGCCACCCTACGGCGAGGCCACCCTAGGATGTCCGTGCCAACCTCGAGCAGGTTTTCTCGCGTAGGCGGCACCCAGAGAGCGAGCGGAGGTTAGGCGCGTATAAAGAGGTCAGCTGGGCCAGGCGCGACGCGACTCTGCGTCGCTCACAACGAGCCCCAGCGCGACGTAGGGTGGCCTCGCCGCGCAGCGGCAGCCCACCGTCTACACGCCCCCATCGCCTCCTCCGTCCCAGACCTGATCGCTCGCCAGCGCATCAGGCCATCCAAAAGGTTCAACCGTCGGCAAGGTAGAGCCTGAGCGCTTGCAGCGAGTCCGGGCAGCAGGGTGTCGCCTCGGCCAGGGCGTGGTCCGCCGGCAGGAAGCGCGCCTCGAGCACTTCCTCCGGCTGCAGCACCAGCGGCGCGTCGGACACCGCGGAAAACACCGCGCCCCACAGGCGATTGCCCGGCTCGTCGAAGAAGAAGCGGCCATGCTCGCGCAGCGGCACCCCGGCGATGCCCAGTTCCTCGGCCAGCTCGCGGGCGGCGCAGTCGGCGTAGCTCTCGCCCTCGTCGACCATGCCGCCGGCAGCCACGTCCCAGTAGCCGGGATAGAGCGCCTTGCTCAAACTGCGGCGGTGCACGCACAGCTCGCCGCGGGTGTTGAACAGCAGGATGAAGCTGGCGCGACCGATCAGCCCACGCTCGCGCAGCTCCGCACGCGGCACGCCGCCGAGCAGGCGATCCTGCTCGTCGACCCAGGCCACCCGCTCGGCGTCGGAGGCGGCACGGTGCGCCGCCTCGCTCTCGCTGATGGACATCAGCCCTGGCTCAGCAGGGTACGCAGGTCGATGATCGCGGCGTTGGCGCGGGAGATGTAGTTGGCCATCACCAGCGAGTGGTTGGCCAGCACGCCATAGCCGCTGCCATTGAGCACCATGGGGCTCCACAGGGTCTCCTGGGCCGCCTCCAGCTCACGAATGATCTGCCGCACGCTGACGGTGGCGTTCTTTTTCGCCAGCACGTCGGCGAAGTCGACTTCAACGGCGCGCAGGAAGTGCGACAGCGCCCAGGCCTGGCCGCGGGCCTCGTAGAACACGTTGTCGATCTGCAGCCAGGGAGTCTTCACCTCTTCCTCGCGCACCGGCACCACCTGGCCCTCGGGCACCGGCTGGTTGGGTTCGAGGTCGGTGTTCAGGCGCACACGGCCGACGCTGGCCGACAACCGCTGGGACAGCGAACCGAGTCGCGTGGCCACGTCGCCCAGCCAGTTGTTCAGGTTGTCGGCACGGGCGTAAAACTGGGTGCGCGACTGGTCGCCGCTGGTGAGTTGGGCCAGGTAGCGGTCCAGCGAGTGAATGCCCGCGCGGTATTCGGCCTCGGAGGCCGGCAGCGCCCAGCTCTTGTTGTCGAAGTTGAAGCGCGGCTCGGCCCTGGCCAGGTCCGGGTCCTCGGTGGACTGCGACTGGGAGCGGGCGAAGTCCTTGCGCAGCGCCCGCGACAGGTCGCGCACCTGCACCAGCACGCCGTACTCCCAGGACGGCATGTTGTCCAGCCACAGGCCGGGCGGGGCGATGTCGTTGGAGAGATAGCCGCCGGGCTTGGTCAGCAGTGTCTCGGACACCCGCTTCAGCGTTTCCACCGTGGTGTAGCCGTTGACCAGCTTGCGCTGCGCCTGCTCCGCCGAGGCCTGGGCATGCTGCTGCACCGGGAACAGTGCCGGCTCGCCGCTCCAGTACCAGCCCACCAGCAGCGCGGCCAGCAGGTACAGCCCCAGCAGCGTGCCCAGTGTCTTGCCCACCCAGCCGCCAGCGAAATAGCTGCGAACGCCGTCCGCCGAGTCGTTGGTGTTGCCGCCACGCGGCGCGTCCGCGCGATTTTTCCAGTCCAGCATGATCTTGGTCCTTGCTTGCGTGTTCGCCTGATCCGACCTCATCCGCGGCAGATCGTTGACCTGCACTATAAGTGAACCCCCAGGGCAACGCAGGTGCCGAATGCGATACAGGGCGTCGATTCGGCCAAAAGCTGGAAATTTGGCGTCAAATGACCGAAGGTTGTTTTCAGGGCAATCACTGGTGGTAGCATCACGCCATCATCCAGCCTTCCAGGCTGAGCAACGTTCAGATGTCCATCATGACCGAGCACGAAGACCCCAGCCGCGACCGGCTCAAGCAACACTTCGCCAAGCGCGTGATCTACCAGGCGCGGCAGGTTCTGGAAGTGTGGCAGCGCCTGCAGCAGGAGGAGTGGAGCGCCAGCGTGATGGCCGAGCTGGTCGAGACCAACCTGGGCCTGCTGCGCTACGCCGAACGCTTCGAGCAGGACCTGCACATCCAGCTGGCGCGCTCCGTCGGCCAGTGCCTGGAGGCCGTGGAGGCCAACCGCGGTCGCCTCACCAGCCAGCTGATCACCGAGCTCAACCAGCTCATGCAGCGCCTGTCGCGCACCGGGCTGCGGCATGGCGACCAGTACGAGCAGACCTTCCTGCCGCCGCTGCGCAAGCCGGTCTACGTGGCCCTGCAGGATCTCGCCCGCGCCGAGCGCCTGACCCGCCAGCTGGAATTCTTCGGCCTCAGCGCCCAGCCCCTCGACAGCGCCGACGCCTTTCGCGCGGCCATGGCCGAGCGCCACCCGGCGGCGATTCTGATGGAAGTGGATTTCGCCGGCCCCGGCATGGGCCTGACCCTGGCCGACGAGGCCCAGCAGGGCCTGGAGCAGAAGCTGCCGCTGCTGTTCTTCAGCCACGACGACGTCGACACCCCGACCCGCCTGGCCGCCGTGCGCGCCGGCGGCCAGGAATTCTTCACCGGCACCCTGGACGCCTCCGGCCTGATCGAGCGCATCGAGATCCTCACCAACGTGGTCCACTACGACCCCTACAAGGTGCTGATCGTCGACGACTCCCGAGCCCAGGCCACCCACACCGAGCGCGTGCTGAACAGCGCGGGCATCGTCACCCGTACCCTCACCGAGCCGATCCAGGCCATGGCCGAGCTGGCCGAGTTCCAGCCCGACCTGATCATCCTCGACATGTACATGCCCGAGTGCAACGGCACCGAGCTGGCCAAGGTGATCCGCCACAACGACCGCTACGTCAGCGTGCCGATCATCTACCTGTCCGCCGAGGACGACCTGGACAAGCAGCTCGACGCCATGAGCGAGGGCGGCGACGACTTCCTCACCAAGCCGATCAAGCCGCGCCATCTGATCGCCACCGTGCGCAACCGCGCCGCGCGGGCACGCAACCTCAAGGCGCGCATGGTGCGCGACAGCCTCACCGGGCTGTTCAACCACACCCACACCCTGCAGCTGCTCGAGGACGCACGCTTCCGCGCGCGCCGCGACAGCCAGCCGCTGACCTTCGCGATGATCGATATCGACCACTTCAAGAAGGTCAACGACACCTACGGCCACCCCATGGGCGACCGGGTGATCAAGAGCCTGGCGCTGTTCCTCAAGCAGCGCCTGCGCAAGACCGACCACATCGGCCGCTACGGCGGCGAGGAATTCGCCGTGGTCCTGCCGGACACCGACGCCGCCACCGCGGCCAAGGTGCTCGACGAGATCCGCCGGCGTTTCGCCGAGATCCACTACCCGGCCCAGCCCCATGACCTGACCTGTACCTTCAGCTGCGGCATCGCCGAGCTGAAGGACGACATGGACATCAACATCCTCTCCAAACAGGCCGACGAAGCGCTCTATGTCGCCAAACGCGGCGGTCGCGACCGGGTCGAGGTGTTCGTCGGCGAAGCGTGAACCAGATCACGCTGTCATCAGGCTGCAACCAAACCGCAATAACCTTCCAGGCACCACCTCAGCAGTTTTTATGGTGCCGAACATGCGTCTCAAGCAGATCACCAACCTCTCTACCGCCCTCCTCGTCACCGCCTGCCTGGCACTGGGAGGCACCCTCTGGTGGTCGGAGGGTGCGCTGGAGCGGCCTTATCTGCTGATGGAGCGCTACCTCGCCCTGTCCCAGCAATTCCAGCAACGCATCGCCAACAACGTGCAGGCCTACCTGAGCCGCGGCGACGCCCTGCGCCACAAGGAGGCGCAGGAGGCCATCGCCGAGCTGGAGGGCCACCTCGGCGAACTGCCGCAGCACCTGGCCGAGGACCTGCGCCCGAGCCTGGCGGGCCTGAGCCAGTTCGTCGCCCGCGACCTGCTCGCCGCCGGCAAGCTGGCCGGCGACCCCCAGGGCCTGCTGCTGCAGGCCGAACGGGAGATCGGCGGCAATCTCGACCAGCTGCAGCGCTACGCCGAAGAGAGCGGCAACGCCCAGGCCATGGCCTACCACAAGCCGTTGTTCCAGGCCGCCCAGCATCTGGCGCGCCTGGCCCACGTGCGCGGCAAGCTGGTCAGCAGCGGCCGCGAAGAGCTGGCCGCCGACGTCGAGCGCGAAGTCGCCGCGCTGGCGCAGCTGGCCAACGAGCTGGAAGCCTTGCCGCTGCTCGGCGTGACCGAGAGCGCCGACGCCGGCAACAACTTCGCCGCCCTGCTCGGCCTCGACGCCGGCGGCGAGCAGGAGCAGGCCGAGGACAAGGGCATCGCGCTCAAGCGCGAGCTGGCCAGCCTGATCAAGCGCTACCCCTCGGAACTCGCCCGCACCCGCGAGCTGATCCGCCAGCGCGCCGACCTGGCCGCGGCCAGCGCCGCCCGCGTCGACGGCCTGCAGCAGGCCCTGGCCGCGCTGGAGCCGGAGGTGCGTGCCGAGCATGGCCGCATCCAGTTCGAGGTACGCCTGGTCCAGGGCCTGGTGATCGGCCTGATCCTGCTCATCGCCCTGGGCCTGGACCGCATCCAGCGTCGCCTCAGCAACCTGCTCGGGCGCCTGGCGCCGGAACTCGGCGCCTGGGCCGCCGGCGACTTCTCCGGCGAGGTGAAACTGGACTCGCGTACCCGCGAGATACGCGACATCGAAGACTCGCTCAATCGCCTGCGTCGCTACCTGGTGGAGCTGGTGGGCACCATCCACCAGCACGCCGGCGAGGTCGCCGGCAGCAGCCGCGTGCTGGCCGAGATGAGCCAGAGCCTGCACGGCGGCGCCGAGCGCCAGTTGGCCGACACGGCGCTGATCCGCGATTCGCTCGGCGAACTGGAGGCGACCATCGCCCAGGTCGCCGAGGATGCCAGCCAGGCCGCCAACGCCAGCCACGACGCCAGCCGCGCCGTCGAGCACGGCCAGCGGGTGATCGAACAGAGCCTGGCCGGGCTGCACGCGCTGGTCGGCGAGGTGCAGGGCAACGCCCAGTCCATCGAACAGCTGGCCGCCGAGACGGCCACCATCGGCTCGGTGCTGACGGTGATCCGCGGCGTGGCCGACCAGACCAACCTGCTGGCGCTGAACGCCGCCATCGAGGCGGCGCGCGCCGGCGAGGCCGGGCGTGGTTTCGCCGTGGTCGCCGACGAGGTGCGCTCGCTGGCCCAGCGCACCAGCGGCGCCACCGAAGAAATCCAGCAACTGATCGCGCGCCTGCAGAACGCCGCCCAGCAATCGGTCACCGCCATGCGCGCCCAGGTCGAGCACGCCGAGGCCACCGCCGGCCAGGCCGAACAGGCGGACGGCGCACTGGACGAGGTGGTCGTGGCCATCCGCACCATCGCCAGCATGGCCCAGCGCATCGCCGAGGCCACCGCCCAGCAGGGCGGCGCCGCCAGCGAGATCCGCGACCATAGCGAACGCATCCACAACCTGGGCGGCGACAACCTGGAACGCATCGGCGACGGTCGCGCCCAGGGCGAGCAACTGCTGCAGCTGGGTGGACGCCTGAATACGGCGGTGCAGGCCTTCCGCGTCTGACCTCGCCGCACATCGGCCGGCAATATCCGTTAACGCCCTGCGCCAGCGCGTCGCCTGGGGCTCACCGCCCGACTTGGGTATGATGCCGGCCAAGTCCGTCGTGCGAGCCCGTCATGCGCCGTCTGCTGCCCCTGTTCCTGCTGCTGTTCACCCTGCCCGCCCTGGCTGGCCTGTTCGACGATCCGGCGCCGCGCGGCGTCATCGACGACGCCCCGCTGAACAACAGCGCCGACTTCCTGCCCGTGCGCGAGGCCTTCCGCCTCAGCCTGGTGAGCGCCGACGCCCAGTCGGTGAAGCTGCGCTTCGTCAACGCCGAGGGCTACTACCTCTACCGCCATCGCTTCGAGTTCCGCATCGAGCCCAGCGACCTGGCCAAGGGCGAGGCCGTGCTGCCGGCCGGCGCGCCCAAGCACGACGAATACTTCGGCGACGTCGAGGTGTATTACGGCATTACCGACGTGCCCCTGCCGATCGACAATCCCATCGATCTGCCCTTCACCGTGCACGTCAGCTACCAGGGCTGCGCCGACAAGGGCCTGTGCTACCCGCCGGAAACCGAGCGCATCGAGGTCGACGGCCAGGGCAAGGCGCAGACCAGCCGCCCGGCCGAAGCGCCCGCACCGGCGCAGACGGGCTGGACCTGGAAGGAGCTGGCACTGTTCTTCCTCGGCGGCCTGGCCCTGACCTTCACGCCCTGCGTGCTGCCGATGCTGCCGATCCTCACTGGCGTGGTTCTGCGCGGCCAGCCGGGCGGCGCGCGCAGCCTGGTGCTGTCGCTGGCCTACGTGCTGCCGATGGCGATCAGCTTTGCCATCCTCGGCGCGCTGATGGGCCTGTTCGGCGCCGAGCTCAACCTGCAGGCGCGCCTGCAATCGCCCTGGGTGCTGGTGCCCTTCGCCGCCTTCTTCGCCCTGTTCGGCGCCGCCAGCCTGGGCTTCTTCGAACTGCGCCTGCCCGCCGCCCTCGACGGCCCGTTGCAGGGCCTGAGCCAGCGCCTGAAGGGCGGCACCGTCTTCAGCGCGGCGGCGCTCGGCGTGCTCTCCAGCCTGCTGGTATCGCCCTGCGTGTCCGCGCCGCTGGCCGGTGCCCTGCTCTATATCAGCGCCAGCGGCGACGCCCTCGGCGGCGGCCTCAAGCTGCTGGCACTGGGCCTGGGCATGGGCGCGCCGCTGGTGCTGTTCGCAGTGGGCGGCGGCACGCTGCTACCGAAATCCGGCCCGTGGATGGTGACCGTGCGCAATGCCTTTGGCGCGCTGCTGATGGCGGTCGCCGTGTGGCTGCTGGAGCGCGTGGTACCCGGCCCGGTCGCCCTGGCGCTGTGGGGCCTGCTGGCCGCCGGCGTGGCCCTGTGGCTCGGCGTGCTGGAGCTGACGCCCAAGACCCATCACCAGAAGCTGGCGCAGCTGATCGGCCTGCCGCTGCTGGTCTATGCCGTCATCGCCTGGGTCGGTGCGCTGCAGGGCCAGAACGATCCGCTGCGCCCGCTGGGCCATGCCCAGGCAGCTGCCGAAGCCTCGACGGCGCGTGCCGAGCACAGCCAGTGGCAGACCGTCACCACCCCCGCCGAACTGGACGCCGCCCTGGCCGAGGCGAAGGGCGCCGGCCAGCCGCTGCTGCTGGACTGGTACGCCGACTGGTGCATCAGCTGCAAGGTGATCGAGCGCGAGGTGCTGACCGCGCCGGCCGTGACCGCGCAGCTGGGCGACTACCGGCTGATCCGCTTCGACATCACCGAGAGCCGCGAGGACCAGCGCGCCCTGCTCGACCGCTACCAGCTGTTCGGGCCGCCGGCGATCCTGTTCTTCGCGCCGAAGGGTGACGAATGGTCGGATTTGCGTGTCGTAGGTGAAATCAGCGCCGCCGACTTCGCCGACCGCCTGACCCGCGCCGCCTCCCGCCAGAACTGACGACGTCATATTTCTGCCGTAAATTTCGTCCATCGTGCCGACTACTCCCGGCAACTGGACAGCCTCCGGCGCTTTCGGCATAGTCCCGGCCATTCCAAGGTCAGAACAACAAGGAAGCGCCCATGGCCACCCTCCTGGTGCTGCACGGCCCCAACCTCAACCTGCTGGGCACCCGCGAACCCGACAAATACGGCGCCACCACGCTGTCCGAGATCAACCAGGATCTGGAACAGCGCGCGCGTACCGCCGGCCATCACCTGCTGTACCTGCAGAGCAATGCCGAGTACGAACTGATCGAGCGCATTCATGCGGCGAAAGGCGAGGGAGTCGACTTCATCCTCATCAATCCAGCCGCTTTCACCCACACCAGCGTCGCATTACGTGACGCGTTGCTGGCGGTGAGCATCCCATTCATCGAAGTGCACCTGTCAAACGTGCACAAGCGCGAACCCTTCCGCCATCACTCCTACTTCTCCGACGTAGCGGTGGGAGTGATCTGCGGCCTTGGCGCCAGCGGTTACCGCCTGGCCCTGGAGGCCGCCCTGGAACAATTAGAACGCCCCTGACCTCACCCTTGGGAGTTGAAAAACTATGGATATCCGTAAAGTCAAAAAACTGATCGAGCTGCTGGAAGAGTCCGGTATCGACGAACTGGAAATCCGCGAGGGCGAAGAGTCCGTACGCATCAGCCGCCACAGCAAGCAACCGGCCTACGCCCCGCAACCGGTATACGCAGCCGCTCCGGCTCCGGCCGCCGCGCCTGTCGCTGCCGCCGCCCCAGCCGAAGCCGGCGCTCCGGCCGCCGCCAAGCTGAACGGTCACGTGGTGCGCTCGCCGATGGTCGGCACCTTCTACCGTGCCGCCTCGCCGACCTCCGCCAACTTCGCCGAAGTCGGTCAGACCGTGAAGAAGGGCGACATCCTCTGCATCGTCGAAGCCATGAAGATGATGAACCACATCGAGGCCGAGACCAGCGGCGTGATCGAATCGATCCTCGTCGAGAACGGCCAGCCGGTTGAGTACGACCAGCCCCTGTTCACCATCGTCTGATGACGGGGAGCCGGTAATGCAGAAGCTGGAAAAAGTGCTGATCGCCAACCGTGGCGAAATCGCCCTGCGCATCCTGCGCGCGTGCAAGGAACTGGATATCAAGACCGTGGCGGTCTACTCCACCGCCGACCGTGAACTCATGCACCTGGGCCTGGCCGACGAGACCGTGTGCATCGGCCCGGCGCCGGGTGCCCAGTCCTACCTGAGCATCCCGGCCATCGTCAGTGCCGCCGAAGTCACCGGCGCCACCGCGATCCACCCGGGCTACGGTTTCCTCGCCGAGAACGCCGACTTCGCCGAACAGGTGGAGAACTCCGGCTTCGCCTTCATCGGCCCGACCGCCGACGTGATCCGCCTGATGGGCGACAAGGTCTCGGCCAAGGACGCCATGATCAAGTCCGGCGTGCCCGTGGTGCCCGGCTCCGACGGCCCGCTGCCGGAAGACGAAGAAGAAGCGCTGCGTATCGCCCGCGAGGTCGGCTACCCGGTGATCATCAAGGCCGCCGGTGGCGGCGGTGGTCGCGGCATGCGCGTGGTGCACAAGGAAGAAGACCTGATCAAGTCGGCCAAGCTGACCCGCACCGAGGCCGGCGCCGCCTTCGGCAACTCGATGGTCTACCTGGAGAAGTTCCTCGGCAACCCGCGCCACGTGGAAGTCCAGGTGCTGTCCGACGGCCAGGGCAACGCCATCCACCTGTACGATCGCGACTGCTCGCTGCAGCGCCGTCACCAGAAGGTCCTGGAAGAAGCCCCTGCCCCGCTGATCGACGAGAAGGCCCGCGCCGAAGTGCTCAAGCGCTGCGTCGACGCCTGCATCGAGATCGGCTACCGCGGCGCCGGCACCTTCGAGTTCCTCTATGAAGACGGCCGCTTCTACTTCATCGAGATGAACACCCGCGTACAGGTCGAGCACCCGGTCACCGAGATGGTCACCGGCATCGACATCGTCAAGGAAATGCTCAGCATTGCCGCCGGCAACAAGCTGTCGATCAAGCAGGAAGACGTGAAGATCCTCGGTCACGCACTGGAGTGCCGGATCAACGCCGAAGACCCGGACAACTTCATGCCCTGCCCCGGCAAGGTGAAGCACTTCCACGCGCCGGGCGGCAACGGCATCCGTGTCGACTCGCACCTGTACAGCGGCTACTCGGTGCCGCCGAACTACGACTCGCTGATCGGCAAGCTGATCAGCTACGGTCGTACCCGCGACGAAGCCATGGCACGCATGCGCAATGCCCTGGACGAGATCGTGGTCGACGGCATCAAGACCAACATCCCGCTGCACCGCGACCTGACCCGCGACAAGGGCTTCCTCAAGGGTGGAATCAACATCCACTATCTGGAGAAGAAGCTGGGCATGGACAAGCACTGAGCCTCACAGCCCGCCGATCGTCGGCGGACCGTGAGTCAGATGCTCACCAGGGCCGCCTTCGGGCGGCCCTGGTCGTTTAACGCCTCCGAGTCCGCCTGAAATTTCGCGAGCCGAACAAAACGGTGGCGCGATGACCAGAAGCGCCAGCGTAAAAAGCTAAGGTCGCGCCGTTCAAGAATGGGTAAATAGGCAGCCGAGCCGCCGTATCCCGAGGCGTTTCCAACGCCGCTTGCCGACGCGCAGCAGATTTTAAGCGGGCTCTCGAGTAAGCTGCGCGCCCACGCCCTACCGCACACGAGGTCCGCCATGCCCTGGCTACAAGTCCGTCTAGCCATCACTCCCGAACAGGCCGAGACCTACGAAGACGCCCTGCTCGGCGTCGGCGCCGTGTCGGTGACCTTCATGGATGCCGAGGACCAGCCGATCTTCGAGCCGGACCTGGGCACCACCCCGCTGTGGTCCAACACCCATCTGCTCGCCCTGTTCGAGGCCGATACCGATCCGGCCAACCTGGTCGCGCACCTGCAGCTGCTCACCGGCGGAGAGCTGCCGGCCCACGAGATCGAGCACATCGCCGATCAGGACTGGGAACGCAGCTGGATGGACAACTTCCAGCCCATGCGTTTCGGCCGCCGCCTGTGGATCGTGCCGAGCTGGCACGCCGCGCCGGAGCCGGAGGCGGTCAACCTGCTGCTCGATCCGGGCCTGGCCTTCGGCACCGGCACCCACCCGACCACCGCGCTGTGCCTGGAATGGCTGGACGGCCAGGAGCTGGCCAATTGCACCGTGCTCGACTTCGGCTGCGGCTCCGGCATCCTGGCCATCGCCGCCCTGCTGCTCGGCGCACCGCAGGCCCTCGGCACCGATATCGACCCGCAGGCCCTGGAGGCCTCGCGCGACAACGCCTCGCGCAACGGCATCGACCCGGCGCGCTTCCCGGTCTACCTGCCGGCCGACCTGCCGCAGCAGCCGGCCGAGGTGGTGGTAGCCAATATCCTGGCCGGCCCGCTGGTATCGCTGGCGCCGCAGATCACCGCTCTGGTAAAAGCCGGCGGCCGCCTGGCGCTGTCCGGCATCCTCGCCGAGCAGGCCGACGAAGTGCGGGCGGCCTATGCCGACGCCTTCGACCTCGATCCCACCGCGATCAAGGACGGCTGGGTTCGCATCAGCGGCGTCAAACGCGCCTAGAGCTTGTCTATCCCTGCACCTGCTTGGGTAAACTAGCGCCCTGTTTCGCACGGACCGCCGCATGACCGACAGCTTCGTCACTCAATGCCCCCACTGCCGCACCAGCTTCCGCATCAGTCGCGCACAGCTGGGCGCCGCCCATGGCGCCGTGCGCTGCGGGGCATGCATGCGCGTGTTCAATGCCGCCCAGCAACTGCTGGTGGACCAGAACCGGGCGAACAAACCCGCTGCCGCCAAGCCGGAGCCGCAACCCGCGCGCCCCGCTGCACCTGCACCTGCACCTGCACCTGCACCTGCACCTGCACCAGCACCTGCACCTGCACCTGCACCTGCACCAGCACCTGCACCTGCACCTGCACCTGCACCTGCACCTGCACCTGCACCCAGTGTGGCGGTCGAGCCGCCGCCATCGCCAGCGGCGCCGACGGACAAGAAATCCGTCGATACCCTGTGGATTCACGACGACCTCGATCTGGACAGCCTCGACCTGGACGAGGAGCTGGCCAAGCTCGAGGAGCAGGAGCTGCAGCTGTCCCGCGAGTTTCTGGCGATGGACAGCGCGCCCAAGCCTGCCGAGCACCTGCTGGCTGCCGAGCAGGACCACGACCCGCATGACGAGAGCTGGGCCGAATCGCTGATCAAGGACGAGCCGCCCCCCGCGCCGGCGCCGCCGCGCCCGCGCCCCGAGCCGCTGCCGGAAAAGACCGAGCAGGCGCCTGTCAGGATCGAGCCGAGCCCCGCACCTAAACAGGAGCCGCCGCGCGAGCGCGCGGAGCCCGTGCTGGGCGAACCTGACGACGACGCAGCCGAGGAAATCGGCGACGGCGACTACGGCATCGCCGCCGAGCCCGCGGCGAAGCCCGCCCGCAGCGAGCCGGCCGTGCGCCACGACAGCCTGCTCGATCTCAACGACGATCCGCTGCACCTGGACTGGCAGCAGCCGAAGAAGCCCTGGGGCCGCTGGATAGGCTGGGGCCTGCTGAACCTGATCGCCGCTGGCGCCCTGGTCACCCAGTACGTGGTCTACCACTTCGAGGAGCTGGCCCGTCAGGACCAGTACCGCCCCTGGTTCGAGACCCTCTGCCCGGAGATCGGCTGCACCCTGCCATCCAAGGTCGACATCGCCCAGATCCGCAGCACCAACCTGGTGGTGCGCAGCCATCCGCAATACATGGACGCGCTGATGGTCGACGCCATCCTCTACAACCGCGCCCAGTTCGCCCAGCCCTTCCCACTGCTGGAACTGCGCTTCGCCGACCTCAACGGCCAGCTGATCGCCAGCAGCCGCTTCCGCCCCAGCGAATACCTCGGCGGGGAACTGGCCGGTCAGGACGAGATGCCGCCGCAGACGCCCATCCACATCTCGCTGGAGATCAAGGACCCGGGCGCCAAGGCCGTCAACTACAGCCTCAGTTTCCACTCCCCCGAGTAGGCTGCAAGCGCCGTATTTCCGGCCTTTGCGCCGTTCGACCTAGCCAAAGGCGATAACCCGACGGCTGCTCATAATTTGTTCAAAACAGCCTTTATCCGGTCATCGAGAGCGGGTATCATGCCCTCCCTTTTTCGCACTCCCCCGATCGCCGTTTCACCAAGTGGCGGGCTACGCCATTGCCCGAAACGGCCCTCGAGACAACAGGGATGACCATGTCGGTGGTACGCATCGGCCCATACACACTGCCCAACCCGCTGATCCTCGCCCCCATGGCGGGCGTCACCGATCAGCCGTTCCGGCAGCTGTGCCGCCGCCTCGGCGCCGGGATGGTGGTGTCCGAGATGGTCACCAGCGACGTGCGCCTGTGGAACAGCCGCAAGTCGCGCCTGCGCCTGGTCCACCAGGGCGATCCCGAGCCGCGCTCGGTGCAGATCGCCGGCGGCGATCCCGAAATGCTGGCCGAGGCCGCCCGTCGCAATGTCGAACTGGGCGCGCAGATCATCGACATCAACATGGGTTGCCCGGCCAAGAAGGTCTGCAACAAGGCCGCCGGCTCGGCGCTGATGAAGGACGAGGCGCTGGTGACGGCGATCCTCGAGGCCGTGGTCGGCGCCGTCGACGTGCCGGTGACCCTGAAGATCCGCACCGGCTGGGATCGCGCCAACAAGAACGGCATCACCGTGGCGAAGATCGCCGAGCAGGCCGGCATCGCCGCCCTCGCCGTGCACGGCCGCACCCGCGCCGACCTGTACACCGGCGAGGCCGAGTACGACACCATCGCCGCCATCAAGCAGGCGGTTTCCATTCCGGTGTTCGCCAACGGCGACATCGATTCGCCGCACAAGGCCCGCGCCGTGCTCGACGCCACTGGCGCCGATGCCCTGCTGATCGGCCGTGCGGCGCAGGGGCGGCCGTGGGTCTTCCGCGAGATCGCCCATTTCCTGGCCACCGGCAAGGAGCTGCCGGCGCCGACGCTGTACGAAGTAGAACGCATTCTGCTGGAGCACCTGGCCGCGCTGCACGCCTTCTACGGCGAGCACATGGGCGTACGCATCGCCCGCAAGCACGTCGGCTGGTATCTGGCGACTCTGCCCGGTGCGAAGGAATTCCGCGCCGAATTCAATCGTCTGGAAAGTACGGACGCGCAAGGCACCACCGTTCGGCAGTTCTTCGCCGAGCAGAACAACAAACGAGAAGGGGTGGCCGCATGACGAGGATGACCGAGCCGTTTTTTGAGCAATCCGTTTTTGATGGGGCAGTACCCGTGAGCGACAACGCCAACCTGAAGCAGCACCTCGCCACCCCGTTCGAGCAGGGCCAGTCCCTGCGCGACAGCGTGGAAAAGGCGTTGCACAACTACTTCGCGCACCTCGAGGGTGCCGATGCGACCGATGTCTACAACCTGGTACTGACCGAGGTCGAGGCGCCGCTGCTGGAAACCGTGATGAACTACGTCAAGGGCAACCAGACCAAGGCCTCCGAACTGCTCGGCCTGAACCGCGGCACTCTGCGCAAGAAGCTCAAGCAGTACGACCTGCTCTAAGCCTCGAATATCTGAAAAAGGGCGACCCCAGCGGTCGCCCTTTTCACTGAATCTCCAGCTCCGATGGACTTTGCAATGACCGACCAGACCACCCGCCTTCCCGTTCGCCGCGCCCTGATCAGCGTCTCCGACAAGACCGGCATCCTTGAGTTCGCCCGCGAGCTCGTCGCCCTCGGTGTCGAGATCCTCTCCACCGGCGGCACCTACAAGCTGCTCAAGGACAACGGCGTCGCCGCGGTGGAAGTGGCCGATTACACCGGCTTCCCGGAAATGATGGACGGTCGCGTCAAGACCCTGCACCCGAAGATCCATGGCGGCATCCTCGGTCGCCGCGCGCTGGACGGCGCGGTGATGGAAGAGCACGGCATCAAGCCGATCGACCTGGTGGCGGTCAACCTCTACCCCTTCGCCGCCACCGTGGCCAAGCCGGGCTGTGACCTGGCCGACGCCATCGAGAACATCGACATCGGCGGCCCTACCATGGTCCGCAGCGCCGCGAAGAACCACAAAGACGTGGCCATCGTGGTGAATGCCGGCGACTACGCCGGCATCGTCGAGTCGCTGAAGGCCGGCGGCCTGAGCTACGCCCAGCGCTTCGACCTGGCCCTCAAGGCCTTCGAGCACACCGCGGCCTACGACGGCATGATCGCCAACTACCTGGGCACCATCGAGCAAACTCGCGACACCCTGAGCACCGACGACCGCGGCCAGTTCCCGCGCACCTTCAACAGCCAGTTCATCAAGGCCCAGGAAATGCGCTACGGCGAGAACCCGCACCAGAGCGCGGCGTTCTACGTGGAAGCGCAGAAGGGCGAGGCCAGCGTCTCCACTGCCGTGCAGCTGCAGGGCAAGGAACTGTCGTTCAACAACGTGGCCGATACCGACGCCGCGCTGGAATGCGTGAAGAGCTTCGTCAAGCCGGCCTGCGTGATCGTCAAGCACGCCAACCCGTGCGGCGTGGCCGTGGTGCCGGAGAACGAAGGCGGCATCCGCAAGGCCTACGACCTGGCCTACGCCACCGACACCGAGTCGGCCTTCGGCGGCATCATCGCCTTCAACCGCGAGCTGGACGCCGAGACCGCCCAGGCCATCGTCGAGCGCCAGTTCGTCGAAGTGATCATCGCCCCGAAAGTCTCTGCCGAAGCCCGCGCCGTGGTGGCCGCCAAGGCCAACGTGCGTCTGCTGGAGTGCGGCGAATGGCCGGCCGAACGTGCCGCCGGCTGGGACTTCAAGCGTGTCAACGGCGGCCTGCTGGTGCAGAGCCGCGACATCGGCATGATCACCGCGGACGACCTGAAGATCGTCACCCAGCGCGCGCCGAGCGAGCAGGAAGTGCATGACCTGATCTTCGCCTGGAAAGTGGCCAAGTTCGTCAAATCCAACGCCATCGTCTATGCCAAGCACCGCCAGACCGTCGGCGTCGGCGCCGGCCAGATGAGCCGCGTCAACTCCGCACGCATCGCCGCGATCAAGGCCGAGCACGCCGGCCTGGAAGTGAAGGGCGCGGTGATGGCCTCGGACGCCTTCTTCCCGTTCCGCGACGGCATCGACAACGCGGCCAAGGCCGGCATCACCGCGGTGATCCAGCCGGGCGGTTCGATGCGCGATGCGGAAGTCATCGCTGCGGCCGACGAGGCCGGCATCGCCATGGTGTTCACCGGTATGCGTCACTTCCGCCACTGACCGTGGCACGGCCGCGCTGAAGCGCCCGTCTGCGTTGTTGGAGGCCGATTCGCCGATGCTCATTGCCAGACGGCAACTGCGCTCGTCGAACCGACCTCCGCCTAGCAGCCAGACGCTCCATCACGGCCCGATAGATTGCTAGAAGCAGCGTCGTAGCCCGGATGAAATCCGGGGACACCCCACTCAAAAGCCCCGGATTGCATCCGGGCTACGGTCAGGAGACATCCCATGAACGTATTGATCATCGGCAGCGGCGGTCGTGAACACGCCCTGGCCTGGAAAGTGGCGCAGGACAAGCGCGTCGAGAAGGTCTTCGTCGCCCCGGGCAACGCCGGCACCGCCACCGAAGCCAAGTGCGAGAACGTCGCCATCGACGTGCTGGCCATCGAGCAGCTAGCCGACTTCGCCGAGAAGAACGTGCAGCTGACCATCGTCGGCCCGGAAGCGCCGCTGGTGAAGGGCGTGGTCGACCTGTTCCGCACCCGCAAGCTGGACATCTTCGGCCCCACCGCCGCTGCCGCCCAGCTGGAAGGCTCCAAGGCCTTCACCAAGGACTTTCTGGCGCGCCACAACATCCCCACCGCCGACTATCAGAACTTCACCGAAGTCGAGCCGGCGCTGGCCTACCTGCGTGAAAAGGGTGCACCGATCGTGGTCAAGGCCGACGGCCTGGCCGCCGGCAAGGGCGTGATCGTCGCCATGACCCTGGAAGAGGCCGAAGAGGCCGTGCGCGACATGCTGTCGGGCAACGCCTTCGGCGACGCCGGCGCACGCGTGGTGATCGAGGAATTCCTCGACGGCGAAGAAGCCAGCTTCATCGTCATGGTCGACGGCGAGAACGTGCTGCCAATGGCCACCAGCCAGGATCACAAGCGCGTCGGCGACGGCGACACCGGTCCGAACACCGGCGGCATGGGCGCCTACTCGCCGGCTCCGGTGGTCACCGCCGACGTGCACAAGCGCGTGATGGACGAAGTGATCTACCCGACCGTGCGTGGCATGGCCAGCGAAGGCAATGTCTACACCGGCTTCCTGTATGCCGGTCTGATGATCGACAAGGCCGGCAAACCCAAAGTCATCGAGTTCAACTGCCGCTTCGGCGACCCGGAAACCCAGCCGATCATGGTGCGCTTGGAAAGCTCCCTGGTGCTGCTGGTCGAGGCCGCCCTGGCCAAGGCGCTGGACAAGGTCGAAGCGACCTGGGACCCGCGTCCGACCGTGGGCGTGGTGCTGGCCGCCGGCGGCTACCCGGGCGACTACGCTAAGGGCGCCGTGATCTTCGGCCTGGAAGAGGCCGCCAAGATCGATGGCAAGGTGTTCCACGCCGGTACCGCGCTGAAGGACGGCCAGGTCGTCACCGCCGGCGGCCGCGTGCTGTGCGCCACCGCCATCGGCCCGAATGTATCGGCCGCCCAGCAGCAGGCCTACCGCCTGACCAAGCAGATCGGCTGGGACGGCATGTTCCACCGCACCGACATCGGCTACCGCGCCATCGCTCGCGAGAAGGGCGAGAGCTGATCGACAGCCGCACATGAACAGGCCCCGCAATGCGGGGCCTGTTCGTTTTGGGGACGCGGCGTCGAAAGCCGCGGCGGTGCGCCACTCGGCTCCGCTCGGCGGGCTGCCGCTTCGCGGCGAGGCCGCCCTACGATCAATCCCGCCTCCAAGCCTCGCGGTGCAACGTAGGGCGCCCTCGCCCGCCAGGGCAGTGCGCCATCCGGGCCACGCACGGCGGGCTGCCGCGTCGCGGCGAGGCCGCCCTACGATCAATCCCGCCTCCCTGCCGCGCGGTGCAACGTAGGGCGCCCTCGCCCGCCAGGGCAGTGCGCCATCCGGGCCTCGCTCGGCGGGCTGCCGCTTCGCGGCGAGGCCGCCCTACCATCGATCCCGCTTCCAAGCCTTGCGGTGCAACGTAGGGCGCCCTCGCCCGCCAGGGCAGTGCGCCACTCGGCTCCGCTCGGCGGGCTGCCGCTTTGCGGCGAGGCCGCCCTACGATCAATCCCGTCTCCTAGCCTTGCGGTGCAACGTATGGCGCCCTCGCCCGCCAGGGCAGTGCGCCATCCGCGCCCCGGCTCGGCGGGCTGCCGCTTCGCGGCGAGGCCGCCCTACGATCGATCCCGCTTCCAAGCCTTGCGGTGCAACGTAGGGCGCCCTCGCCCGCCAGGGCAGTGCGCCACTCGGCTCCGCTCGGCGGGCTGCCGCTTTGCGGCGAGGCCGCCCTACGATCAATCCCGTCTCCTAGCCTTGCGGTGCAACGTATGGCGCCCTCGCCCGCCAGGGCAGTGCGCCATCCGCGCCCCGGCTCGGCGGGCTGCCGCTTCGCGGCGAGGCCGCCCTACGATCGATCCCGCTTCCAAGCCTTGCGGTGCAACGTAGGGCGCCCTCGCCCGCCAGGGCAGTGCGCCACTCGGCTCCGCTCGGCGGGCTGCCGCTTTGCGGCGAGGCCGCCCTACGATCAATCCCGTCTCCTAGCCTTGCGGTGCAACGTATGGCGCCCTCGCCCGCCAGGGCAGTGCGCCATCCGCGCCCCGGCTCGGCGGGCTGCCGCTTCGCGGCGAGGCCGCCCTACGATCGATCCCGCTTCCAAGCCTTGCGGTGCAACGTAGGGCGCCCTCGCCCGCCAGGGCAGTGCGCCATCCGCGCCCCGGCTCGGCGGGCTGCCGCTTCGCGGCGAGGCCGCCCTACGATCGCTCCCGCTTCCAAGCCTTGCGGTGCAACGTAGGGCGCCCTCGCCCGATAGGGCAGTGCGCCATCCGGGCCTAGCTCGGCGGGCTGCCGCTGCGCGGCGAGGCCGCCCTACGATCGATCCCGCCTCCTAGCCCTGCGGTGCAACGCAGGGCGCCCTCGCCCGTCAGGGCAGTGCGCCATCCGCGCCCCGGCTAGGCGGGCTGCCGCTTTGCGGCGAGGCCGCCCTACGTCGCGCACTGCGCGACGGGGTCAGTGCCAGTCGCGCAGGTCGCGGTCCTTGGTTTCCGGCATCAGGAACAGGCCGATGATGAAGGTCATCACCGCTACCACGATGGGGTACCAGAGTCCGTAGTAGATATTGCCGGTGGCGGCCACCATGGCGAAGGCGGTGGTCGGCAGGAAGCCGCCGAACCAGCCGTTGCCGATGTGGTACGGCAGCGACATCGCGGTATAGCGGATGCGGGTCGGGAACAGCTCCACCAGCAGCGCCGCGATGGGCCCGTAGACCATGGTCACGAACAGCACCAGCACGGTCAGCAGCAGCACCAGCATCGGCATGTTGATCTGCGCCGGGTCGGCCTTGGCCGGGTAGCCGTTGCTGCGGATGGCTTCGGTCATGCGGGTGTTGAAGGCGTCGGACTCAGCCTTGAACTGCTCGGCCGGCATGCCGGCGCCGGAGAACGAAGACAGCGTCTGGTCGCCGATGCGGATGCTCGCTACCGTTCCGGCCGGCGCCTCCTCGTTGGCGTAGTTCACCGAGTTGCGCGCGAGGAAGCCCTTGGCGATGTCGCAGGAAGTGACGAACTTCGAGGTGCCCACCGGGTTGAACTGGAACGAGCACTCGCTGGGGTCCGCCACCACGGTGACCGGTGCCGAGGTCTGCGCCTGCTCCAGCGCCGGGTTGGCGTAATGGGTGATCAGGCCGAACAGCGGGAAGTAGGTCAGCGCCGCGACCAGGCAGCCGCCGAGGATGATCGGCTTGCGCCCGATCTTGTCCGACAGCCAGCCGAAGAAGATGAAGAACGGCGTGCCGATCAACAGCGACAGGGCGATCAGGATGTTCGCCGTGGCGGCCTCCACCTTGAGCGTCTGGGTCAGGAAGAACAGCGCGTAGAACTGGCCGGTGTACCACACCACCGCCTGCCCGGCAGTGCCGCCGAACAGCGCCACCAGCGCTACCTTGGCGTTCTCCCAGCGGCCGAAGGCCTCGGTCAGCGGCGCCTTGGAGGTCTTGCCCTCCTCCTTCATCTTCTTGAACGCCGGGCTCTCGCTGAGGGTCAGGCGGATCCACACCGAGATGCCCAGCAGCACGATGGACAGCAGGAACGGGATGCGCCAGCCCCAGGCGGCGAACTCCTCTTCGCCGAGCCAGGTGCGGGTGCCGAGGATCACCAGCAACGAGAGGAACAGGCCCAGGGTCGCGGTGGTCTGGATCCACGAGGTGTAGAAACCGCGCCGACCATGGGGCGCATGCTCGGCCACGTAGGTCGCCGCGCCGCCGTATTCGCCGCCCAGCGCCAGGCCCTGGAACAGACGCAGCACGATGAGGATGATCGGCGCCGCGATGCCCCAGCTGGCGTACGAGGGCAGGATGCCGACGATGAAGGTCGACAGGCCCATGATCATGATGGTGATGAGGAAGGTGTACTTGCGCCCGACCAGGTCGCCGAGACGGCCGAACACCAGGGCGCCGAACGGCCGCACGGCGAAGCCGGCGGCGAAGGCCATCAGGGCGAAGATGAAGGCCGCGGTCGGGTTGACCCCCGAGAAGAACTGCGCCGCGATGATCGCCGAGAGCGACCCGTACAGGTAGAAGTCATACCACTCGAAAACGGTCCCCAGAGACGAGGCGAAAATGACCTTTCGCTCCTCCCTGGTCATCGGGCCGGCCGGGGAATGGCCGGTATCTGCAGTTGTCACGCTCATAAGGCAGTCTCCCGACGCCCCGTCGAAAAGAGCGGAATCGCCCTCGTCCGGACGTCTTTTATTGTGGTTGTTCTGACGCCAAGGCTAGACCCGCCCACCCGAAGCGTTATTAGACTTTAGTCGCAGATGACTTGAAAAACCGGGCACTATCTGGATAAGCGGGCGGGCGACAGGCTTTGGCCAAGTTCGCGACGCAGCGCAGGGTAAAGATGCGGTAAAACTCCCAGTCGCCAATCGGCATGGCTGACTTTTGCCCATTGCCCGTAGCTATAATCCGGGAATCTATTAAAGAAGGGACTCCGCCGTGCGCCGGCTCTGGATCGCCACAGGACTCATCGTCAGCCTGCTTCTGGGGCTGTCGGTCTCGGCTGCGCCGAAGCAGACACCCGCCGAGAGCTGGTCGATCCTGCTCGACAAATCGGCCGCCATGACCTTCGCCGAGGTGCAGGCGCAGACCTCGCGCTTCCAGCCTCTCGACCGCCTCTCCTTCACCCTCCCCGCCTCGCCCCAGGCCATCTGGCTCAAGGTCGACACCCGTTCCTTCTCCGCACCGCACTGGCTGTGGCTGTTCGCCCCGCGTGTGCAGAACCTGGATTTCTATCTGGTGCGCGACGGCCAGCTGGAGCAGCAGCTGCGCACCGGCGAGGCGCTGACCCTGAGCTCGCGCCCGCTGCCGTCGCGGGCCTACCTGTTCAGCCTGCCGAACGACGACGTGCCGCGCACCGCCTACCTGCGCATGACCTCCAACCACGCGCTGATGATGTGGTTCAAGGTCATCGACGAGGCCGAGCTGGTGGCCCAGGAGAAGCCGGCCTACCTATTCGGTGCGCTGCTCGGCGGCCTGCTGCTGCTGGCCCTGTTCAACCTGATGCGCATGGGCTATTCGCCCACCGCCAGCAACCTGTGGCTGGCCGGCATGCACGCCGCGTTGGCCCTGTGCGCCACCGCCAACATCGGCCTGCTCGCCGTGCTGCTGCCGGAGCAGAGCTACAACCAGTCGCTGATCGCCGACCTGTCGGCCCTGGCCGCCGCCCTGTGCATCCTCGGCTACACCCGCTTCTTCTTCAGCGGCTGCGCCGCCGAGCGCAGCCCGCTGCGCCACGTGCTGCACCTGGAATTCGCCGTGGTCGCCCTGGCGGCGGGCATGATCGCCTTCACCGGGCTGTTCTGGCACAGCTGGCTGGTCTACGGCCTCGTGGTGATGGTGGTGCTCACCGTGCCGGTCATCGCCTTCGTGCACTGGCGCGCCGGCTACCGCCCGGCCCGTCTGATCGTCGCCGCCCTGGTGATCTTCGGCCTCGGCTTCGCCGTGCTCGGCCCGGTGCTGTTCGGCTTCGACCAGCTAAACCCCGGCTGGCTGGTGCTCAGCCTGTTCAGCGTGGCCATGGTCGCCGGCCTGATCCTCAGCATCGCGCTGTCCGAGCGGCAGCGGCAGATCCAGCGCGAGAACCTGTTCCGCCGCACCAGCGAGGCCGCCACCAGCGCCGAGCTGAAGGCCAAGGCCGAGTTCCTGGCCAAGATCAGTCACGAGATCCGCACGCCCATGAACGGCGTGCTGGGCATGACCGAGCTGCTGCTCGGCACGCCGCTGTCGGCCAAGCAGCGCGACTACGTGCAGACCATCCACAGCTCCGGCAACGAGCTGCTCACCCTGATCAACGAGATCCTCGACATCTCCAAGCTGGAATCCGGGCAGATCGAGCTGGACGACGTGCAGTTCGACCTCAATGCCCTGATCGACGACTGCCTGGACATCTTCCGTGCCAAGGCCGAGCAGCAGAAGGTCGAGCTGATCAGCTTCACCCAGCCACAGGTCCCGCGGGTGATCAGCGGCGACCCGACGCGTCTGCGGCAGGTCCTCATGAGCCTGCTGGACAATGCCTTCCGCCAGACCGACGAGGGCGAGATCCTGCTGGTGGTGGCGCTGGAGACCGAGGGGCACGCGCCGCGCCTGCGCATCGCCGTGCAGGACAGCGGTCGTCCGCTGGAGCCGGGCGAGCGCGATGCCCTGCTCAACACCCAGCTGCACAGCAGCGACTTCCTCAGCGCCAGCAAGCTCGGCGGCCGTCTCGGCCCGATCATCGCCCGCCAGCTGGTGCGCCTGATGGACGGCGAGTTCGGCGTGCAGAGCGGCGGCAGCGCCGGCAGCACCCTGTGGCTGACCCTGCCGCTCGATCCGCAACGCCTGGAACACCCCACCGCCGATCTCGACGGCCCGCTGCAGGGCGCGCGCCTGCTGGTGGTGGACGACAACGAGACCTGCCGCAAGGTGCTGCAGCAGCAATGCGCCGCCTGGGGCCTGCAGGTCAGCGCGGTGCCGTCCGGCAAGGAGGCCCTGGCCCTACTGCGCACCAAGGCGCACCTGCGCGAGTTCTTCGACGCGGTGCTGCTGGACCAGGAAATGCCCGGCATGACCGGCATGCAGCTGGCCGCCAAGATCAAGGAAGACCCCAACCTCAACCACGACATCCTGCTGATCATGCTCACCGGCATCAGCAACGCGCCGAGCAAGATCATCGCGCGCAACGCCGGCATCAAGCGCATCCTGGCCAAGCCGGTGGCCGGCTACACGCTGAAGACGGTGCTCGCCGACGAACTCGCCCAGCGCCAGGCCGGCGCGCCGCCACTGCCCCAGGTCGACGCCGGCACGCTGCAGGTGCCCGGCGACTTCCGCATCCTGGTAGCCGAGGACAACAGTATCTCCACCAAGGTGATCCGCGGCATGCTGAGCAAGCTCAACCTGCAGCCGGACACCGCCAGCAACGGCGAGGAAGCCCTGCGCGCCATGCAGGAGCGGCAGTACGACCTGGTGCTGATGGACTGCGAGATGCCGGTACTCGACGGTTTCTCCGCCACCGAGCGGTTGCGCGAATGGGAACGTCTCGAGCAGCGCGAACGCACCCCGGTGGTGGCGCTGACCGCGCACATCCTGGCCGAGCACAAGGAGCGCGCACGCCAGGCCGGCATGGACGGGCACATGTCCAAGCCGGTGGAGATGTCGCAACTGCGCGAGCTGATCGCCCACTGGGTGTCCGAGCGCGAACGCCGCCAGCGCGACGCCCTGCCGTCCTGACCCCGGGGTGGCAACGCCGCCCCCCGCCCCTCTATGCTTGCCCCCATCGCCCTCTGACGAGCCCGTCCAATGCTTTCCGTGCTGTTCAGCCTTTACCTGAAGATGCTGGTCCTCTATAGCCCGTTCTTCGTGCTGTCCTGTTTCATCGGCCTGACCCCCGGCTACAGCGTCAAGGAACGCAAGAAACTGGCCTGGAAAGTGGCGCTGGGCACGCTGATCGCCAGCGTGCTGCTCTACCTCTTCGGCAAGGCCATCTTCGAGATCTTCGGCATCACCGCTGACGCCTTCCGCATCGGCGCCGGCAGCGTGCTGTTCATCTCGGCCCTCGGCATGGCCCAGGGCAAGTCCGCGGTGCAGGCGGACAACGTCCAGCAGGACGTCACCATCGTGCCGCTGACAATCCCCCTCACGGTCGGCCCCGGCACCATCGGCGCACTGCTGGTGATGGGCATCAGCCAGCCGGAATGGGACGACAAGCTGCTGGCCATTCTCGCCATCGGCATCGCCAGCGCCACGGTCGGCGCGGTCCTCTATCTGTCGGACCGGGTCGAGCGCCTGCTCGGCCAGCAGGGCCTGCAGATCCTCAGCCGCCTGATGGGCCTGTTCGTCTGCGCCCTGGCCGCGCAGATCATCTTCACCGGCGTACGCGGCTACCTCGCCCCCTGACGCTCCCTCCTGGCGCACCGCCCTCGCCCGCCGGCCCCCAAACGGGGCGGCGGCGTCTGTTCGCGCGTCTACAAGACAGAAAATATCCAAACTAATCAATCAGTTATAAACCTGGCATGACATCTGCTCTGGGAACACCAACTTGGATACAAGAAGGAATCTCGGAAGATGTCCCATCGCGGATTCGGCTGGACCCTGAGCGAATGGCAGCAGGCCTATCGCACCGAGCAACTGCAGCCGAGCGTGCTCGCCGAGCTGCTGGCCGAACTGGACGGTGACGATCCGGCCTGGATCGGCCTGGCCACGCCCGCGCAGTTGCAGGCCCAGCTCGATACTCTGGCCGAGCGCCTGGCCGAAGCCTCCGGCGACCTGAGCAAGCTGCCGCTGTACGGCGTGCCCTTCGCCATCAAGGACAACATCGACGCCGCCGGCTGGCAGACCACCGCCGCCTGCCCCGAATTCGCCTATACCGCCGAGGGCGACGCCACCGTCGTCGCCCGTCTGCGCGCCGCCGGCGCCATCCTGATCGGCAAGACCAACCTCGACCAGTTCGCCACCGGCCTGGTCGGTACCCGCTCGCCCTACGGCGCGGTACCCAACAGTTTCGATGCGGACTACGTCAGCGGCGGCTCCAGCTCCGGTTCGGCCAGCGTCGTGGCGCGCGGCCTGGTGGCCTTCTCGCTGGGCACCGACACCGCCGGCTCCGGCCGCGTGCCGGCCGGCTTCAACAACATCGTCGGACTCAAGCCGACCAAGGGCTGGCTGCCCAACACCGGCCTGGTGCCGGCCTGCCGCACCCTGGACTGCATCTCGGTGTTCGCCCACACCGCGGCCGACGCCCTGGCCGTGGCCGGCGTCGCCGGCGGCTACGACGGCGCCGACGCCTACAGCCGCAAGAATCCCCACAGCGCCAAGGTCGGCATGCCGGCCACCCCGCGCCTGGCCGTGCCGGCCGCCCCCGAATTCTTTGGCGACGCGCAGAACCAGGCCGTGTTCGAGCAGGCGCTGGGCAAGTTGCTCGAACTCGGCGCCGAGCTGGTGGAGATCGACTTCACGCCGTTCCGCGAACTGGCCGAGCAGCTCTACTACGGCTCCTGGGTCGCCGAACGCACCGTCGCGGTCGAAGGTGTCGACCCCGAACACATCAACCCGGTGGTGCGCGGCATCGTCGAGAGCGGGCACAGGTACAGCGCCTGCGACGCCTACAAGGCCGAGTACATCCGCGCCGAACTGAGCCGCCGGATCAACGATGCCCTGGCCGGCTTCGACGCCCTGGTGGTGCCGACCTCGCCGACCATCCGCACCCTGGCCGAGATGGCCGTCGAACCGGTGCTGTTCAACAGCCAGTTCGGCACCTACACCAACTTCACCAACCTGGCCGACCTCGCCGCCCTGGCGCTGCCGGCCGGGTTCCGCGACGACGGCCTGCCGGCCGGCATCACCCTGATCGCCCCGGCCTGGCACGACCACGCCCTTGCGGCTTTCGGCCAGCGCTGGCAGCAGGCCCTGGCCCTGCCGCTGGGCGCCACCGGTCGCGCGCTGCCAGCCCAGGCCGCGCCAGCCCAGGCAGCTAGTTGTGTGCGCGTAGCCGTGGTCGGCGCGCACCTCACCGGCATGCCGCTGAACTTCCAGCTGCTCACCCGCGACGCCGTGCTGGTCGAGCAGACCACCAGCTCGGCCCACTACCGCCTCTACGCCCTGCCCGGCACCGTGCCGCCCAAGCCGGGGCTGGCACGAGTCGCCGAAGGTGGCGCCGAAATCATCGTCGAGCTGTGGGACGTGCCGCAGGCGCGCTTCGGCGAGTTCGTCGCCGAGATTCCGCCGCCGCTGGGCATCGGCAACCTGGAGCTGGCCGACGGCCGCTGGGTCAAGGGCTTCATCTGCGAGCCCTACGCCCTGGAAGGGGCGCGTGACATCACCGGCTTCGGCGGCTGGCGCGCCTTTATCGCCAGCCTGCAGGCCAACAAGAACTGACGCCGCTGGGTGAGCGGCCGGACCGCTCACCCATTCGATTGCCGGAAATGAGCACGGTGAGTGCTCACCCCACGACGAGGGACCGAACGTGTTTCATACCGTACTGATCGCCAACCGTGGTGACCAGCCGCAACGCGGCGCAGCGACGAAGTCAAAGTGCCGGCTGGGCGTAGCCCAGCACGGCGATCTCGCCACGGAGGCCACCCATGTTTAAGACCGTTCTCATCGCCAACCGTGGCGAGATCGCCGTCCGCGCCATCCGCACGCTCAAGCGCCTGGGCGTGAAGAGCGTCGCCGTCTACTCCGACGCCGACCGCAACGCTCAGCATGTGCGCGACGCCGATGTCGCCATCGCACTGGGCGGCGACAAGCCCGCCGACAGCTACCTGCGCATCGACAAGATCCTCGCCGCCGCGCGGGAAACCGGCGCCCAGGCGATCTACCCCGGCTACGGTTTCCTCTCCGAAAGCGCCGAATTCGCCGATGCCTGCGAGGCCGCCGGCATCGCCTTCGTCGGCCCCAGCGGCGAACAGATCCGCGAGTTCGGCCTCAAGCACCGCGCCCGCGAACTGGCCGGCGAAGCCCGGGTGCCGATGGCGCCAGGCACTGGCCTGCTGCAGAGCCTGGAAGAAGCCCTCGCCGCCGCCGAAGGCATCGGCTACCCGGTGATGCTCAAGACCACCGCCGGCGGTGGCGGCATCGGCCTGACCCGCTGCGCCGACGCCGAATCCCTGGCCAGCGCCTACGACAGCGTCAAGCGCATGGGCGAGCAGTTCTTCAGTGACGCCGGGGTATTCCTCGAGCGCTTCGTCGACCAGGCGCGGCATGTCGAGGTGCAGATATTCGGCGACGGCCAGGGCCGCGTGGCCGCCCTCGGCGAACGCGATTGCTCGCTACAACGGCGCAATCAGAAGGTGGTCGAGGAAACCCCGGCACCGAACCTGCCCCAGGCCACCCGCGAACGCCTGCACGCCGCGGCCGTGCAGCTCGGCGAGTCGGTGAGCTACCGCAGCGCCGGTACCGTCGAGTTCATCTACGACGCCGCCCGCGACGACTTCTACTTCCTCGAAGTGAACACCCGCCTGCAGGTCGAGCACCCGGTCACCGAGATGGTCACCGGTCTCGACCTGATCGAATGCATGCTGCGCGTGGCCGCCGGCGATGCGCTGGACTGGGCCGCCCTGAGCCGCGCGCCGCAGGGCGCCGCCATCGAGGTACGCATCTACGCCGAGGACCCGCTGAAGAACTTCCAGCCCAGCCCAGGCGTGCTCACCGAAGTGCACTTCCCTGAGGGCGTGCGCGTCGACGGCTGGGTCAGCACCGGCAGCGAAGTCTCGGCGTTCTATGACCCGATGATCGCCAAGCTGATCGTCCACGGCGCCAACCGTGACGAGGCCGTCGCCAGGATGCGCAGCGCACTGGGCGAAACCCGCCTGCACGGTATCGCCAGCAATATCGACTACCTGCGCCAGGTGGTGGCCGACTCGCGCTTCGCCGCCGGCCAGGTGTGGACCCGCCTGCTCGACAGCTTCGAGTTCAACGCCAGCGTCATCGAGGTGCTGGAACCCGGCACCTATTCCAGCGTGCAGGACTTCCCGGGCCGACTCGGCTACTGGGACATCGGCGTGCCGCCGTCCGGGCCGATGGACGACTTCGCCTTTCGCCTGGCCAACCGCATCGTCGGCAACCACGCCGATGCCGCCGGCCTGGAATTCACCCTGCAGGGCCCGACCCTGCGCTTCCACTGCGCTGCGCTGATCGCCCTGACCGGCGCCGATTGCCCGGCGACCCTGGACGGTGAGGCCGTGGCCTACTGGCAGCCGATTCCGATCAAGGCCGGCCAGGTGCTCAAGCTCGGCCGCGCCAGCAGTGGCTGCCGTACCTATCTGGCGGTGCGCAACGGCTTCGATGTGCCGCAGTACCTGGGCAGCCGCTCGACCTTCGCCCTCGGCCAGTTCGGCGGCCACGCCGGCCGCACCCTGCGCCCGGCCGACATGCTGGCCATCTCGCAACCCGCCCTGCCGGCCTGCACCACGCCGGCACCGGTCAGCGCCCCCCAGGCCGTGCACCCGAGCCTTATCCCGAGCTACGGCACCACCTGGAACATCGGCGTACTCTACGGCCCGCACGGCGCGCCGGACTTCTTCACGCCCGAGGCGATCGAGGAGTTCTTCGCCGCCGAATGGGAGGTGCACTACAACTCCAACCGGCTCGGCGTGCGTCTCAGTGGCCCGAAGCCGAGCTGGACCCGCGCTGACGGCGGCGAGGCCGGCCTGCACCCGTCCAACGTGCACGACTGCGAATACGCCATCGGCGCGATCAACTTCACCGGCGACTTCCCGGTGATCCTGACCAAGGACGGCCCGAGCCTGGGCGGCTTCGTCTGCCCGGTGACCATCGCCAAGGCCGAGCTGTGGAAAGTCGGCCAGGTCAAACCCGGCGACAAGCTGCGCTTCCACCCCATCGGCTTCCAGCAGGCGCAGAGCCTGGAGCAGGCCCAGCTGGGCAGCCTCGAGGCCCTGGCCGCGATCAGCGCCGTGACCCTGCCGGCGCCCTCGCTGCAGCCGGGCGCAACCCTGTCCGCCACCGTGCTGGCCGAACTGCCGGCCGCAGCCGGCCGCCCGCGGGTGGTGTATCGCCAGGCCGGCGACGCCTACATCCTCATGGAATACGGCGACAACGTGCTCGACCTGGCCCTGCGTCTGCGCGTGCACCTGCTGATGGAAGCGCTGAAGGCCGAGCCGCTGCGCGGCCTGGAAGAGCTGGCGCCGGGCGTGCGCTCGCTGCAGCTGCGCTACGACAGCCGCGTGCTGCACCAGCAGGCGCTGATCGACCACCTGCTGGCGCTGGAACTGCGCCTCGGCGACGTCGCCGACCTCAAGGTGCCGACCCGCATCGTCCACCTGCCGATGGCCTTCGAAGACAGCGCCACCCTCGGCGCCGTCACCCGCTACCGCGAGACGGTGCGCGCCGAGGCGCCCTGGCTGCCGAACAACGTCGACTTCCTGCAGCGCATCAACGGCCTGACCAGTCGCGACGCGGTGAAGGACATCCTGTTCGACGCCAGCTACCTGATCCTCGGCCTCGGCGATGTCTACCTCGACGCGCCCTGCGCCGTGCCGCTGGACCCGCGCCACCGCCTGCTCAGCTCCAAGTACAACCCGGCGCGCACCTACACCGCCGAGGGCACCGTGGGCATCGGCGGCATGTACATGTGCATCTACGGCATGGACTCGCCCGGCGGCTACCAGCTGGTCGGCCGCACCTTGCCGATCTGGAACAAGTACGTGAAGAACGCCCAGTTCGAGAACGGCGAGCCGTGGCTGCTGCGCTTCTTCGACCAGGTGCGCTTCTACCCGGTCAGCGAGGCCGAGCTGGATGACTTCCGCGAGGCCTTCCGCGAGGGCCGCGCGCAGATCCGCATCGAGCACAGCCAGTTCGACTTCGCCGAGTATCGGCGCTTCCTCGCCGACAACCAGGACGGCATCGCCGCCTTCCAGGCCCGGCAGAAGGCCGCGTTCGACGCCGAGGTGCCGCTGTGGCGCGAGGACGAGGCCGCTGCCGTCGCCCCGCCGGCCGCCGCCCAGGACGACGACGGCGATCTCGACGGTCACCTGGTGAGCGCCGACATGTGCGGCAGCGTGTGGAAGGTGCTGGTCGAGCCCGGCCAGCACGTCGAGGCCGGCACGCCGCTGCTGGTGGTCGAGGCGATGAAGATGGAGCTGGCGGTCACCGCGCCGGTGTCCGGCATCGTCAAGTCGGTGCGCTGCCAGCCGGGCAAGGCGGTGACGCCGGGCGACGCCCTGCTCCTGCTGGTCCCGAGCGAGGCCGCCTGACATGCAACTGGTCAGTCCCGACAAGCGCGGCCGCGAGCGCCCGGAGAACCTGGCCGAGCGCATCTACGCCCAGCTCAAGGACGACATCTTCGAGTTCCGCCTGCTGCCCGGCGACCGCTTCTCCGAAGGCGAAGTCGCCGAGCGCATGGCCGTCAGCCGCACCCCGGTGCGCCAGGCCCTGTACCGGCTGGAGCGCGAGGGCTACCTGGAGGTGTATTTCCGCAGCGGCTGGCAGGTGCGGCCGTTCGACTTCCACTACTTCGAAGAGCTGTACGAGGTGCGCATCGTCCTCGAACTGGAGGCGGTCAAGCGCCTGTGCGATCGCCCGGCCGGCGAGCTGCCGGCGCCGCTGGAAGACCTGCGGCGCACCTGGATGGTGACGCCGGAGGAGCGCCTGCAGGACGGACGGGCCGTGTCGCTGCTCGACGAGCGCTTCCACTGCCAGTTGGTGGAGGCCACCGGCAACCGCGAGATGGCCCGCATGCACGCGGAAGTCAGCGAGAAGATCCGCATCATCCGGCGCCTGGACTTCACCCAGGGGCCACGCGTGGAGGCGACCTACGCCGAACACGCACAGATCCTCGGCGCGATCCTGTCGCGCCGCCAGGAAGAAGCACAGCTGATGCTCAGAGCCCACATCGAGGTGAGCAAGGCGGAAGTGCGCAAGATCACCCTGCACATGCTGCACAGCGCCCGGCAGCGGGCGATGGCCGGGCAAGGGTGACGCGATGACCTTTTGGACGACTGCCAACCAACAACCAGAAACCAGCAGTACTCACATTAGCTCGAATGGAGATCGCACCATGCAACGTCGCAGCCTGATCAAGGCCTTCACCCTTTCCGCATCCATCGCCGCCATGGGCATGACCTGGACCGTACAAGCCGCAGAGACCATCAAGGTCGGCATCCTGCACTCGCTGTCCGGCACCATGGCCATCTCCGAGACCTCGCTGAAAGACATGGCGCTGATGACCATAGACGAGATCAACGCCAAGGGCGGCGTCAACGGCAAGCAGCTCGAGCCGGTGGTGGTCGACCCGGCCTCCAACTGGCCGCTGTTCGCCGAGAAGGCGCGCCAGCTGCTGACGCAGGACAAGGTCGACGTGGTCTTCGGCTGCTGGACCTCGGTGTCGCGCAAGTCCGTGCTGCCGGTGTTCGAGGAGCTCAACGGCCTGCTGTTCTACCCGGTGCAGTACGAAGGCGAAGAGATGTCGCCGAACGTGTTCTACACCGGCGCCGCACCGAACCAGCAGGCGATCCCGGCGGTGGAATACCTGATGAGCGAAGACGGCGGCGAGGCCAAGCGCTTCTTCCTGCTGGGCACCGACTACGTCTACCCGCGCACCACCAACAAGATTCTGCGCGCCTTCCTGCATTCCAAAGGCGTACAGGACAAGGACATCGAAGAGGTCTACACCCCCTTCGGTCATAGCGACTATCAAACCATCGTCGCCAACATCAAGAAGTTCTCCGCCGGCGGCAAGACCGCGGTGATCTCCACCGTCAACGGCGACTCCAACGTGCCGTTCTACAAGGAACTGGCCAACCAGGGCATCGAAGCTACCGACATCCCGGTAGTGGCCTTCTCGGTCGGCGAGGAAGAACTGCGTGGCATCGACACCAAGCCGCTGGTGGGCCAGCTGGCCGCCTGGAACTACTTCCAGTCGGTGGACAACTCGGTCAACAGCGCCTTCGTCGACAAGTGGAAGGCCTACGCCAAGGCCAAGAACCTGCCGAACTACCAGACCGCGGTGACCAACGACCCGATGGAAGCCACCTACGTCGGCATCAACATGTGGGCCCAGGCCGTCGAGAAAGCCGGCACCACCGAAGTCGACAAGGTGCGCGAAGCCCTGGCCGGCCAGACCTTCGTCGCGCCAAGCGGCTACACCCTGACCATGGACAAGACCAACCACCACCTGCACAAGCCGGTGATGATCGGCGAAGTCCAGGAAGACGGTCAGTTCTCCATCGTCTGGCAGACCGAAGGCCCGCTGCGCGCCCAGCCGTGGAGCCCCTTCATCCCCGGCAACGACAAGAAGCCGGACTACGCGGTGAAGAGCAACTAAGCGAAGCCCCTCTCCCTAGCCCTCTCCCACCAGTGGGAGAGGGAACGGCCTGGTGTTGCTTGCTACACCTCAGCAATGCCGGGGCGTTTCCCTCCCCTCTCCCGTTCACGGGAGAGGGGCCGGGGGAGAGGCTGTTCGTAGCCCGGATGCCATCCGGGAATCGCCGCCCCGGATTGCATCCGGGCTACGGTTTCCCCCTCTCCCGCCTCGCGGGCGAGGGCCGGGAAGAGGGTTCGCCAGATCAGGCCCTCTCCCGGTCCTCCCCCATGAATGGGAGAGGGCTTGTCCCGGCGTACCCAAGGACCTTTCGTATGCCCACTGCCCTTTACCGAATCCTGCTGTCACTGGCGCTGCTGCTGCCGCTGACCGCCCACGCCGGAGAGGCCGCCGACTTCGTCGCCGCCAGCCCGGCCAAGCAGGCCAAGCTCCTCGAGAGCTGGGCCGCACAACCCGATCCCGCCCGCCAGGCGCTGCTCGATGCCCTGCAGCAGGGTCGCGTCGGCGTCGGTGCCGGCAAAACGGCGTTCCTGAAAGTCGACGGCAGCTGGCAAGCCGCCGAAGGCCAGGTCGTCGCCGACGGCACGCCGAAGACGCTGCGCCTGAACAACCGCCTGCGCGGCCTGCTGGCCAACGCCCAAGCCGCGCAGCAGCTGCTTTCCGCCGAACCGGCCCAGCGTCTGGCGGCGGCTCAGGAGCTGCAGAAGAAGGCCAAGCCCAGCCAGCTATCCCTGCTTAACGCCCAGGTGGCCGCCGAACAGGACAAGGCCGTGCGCGCCGCCTTGGCGCTGGCGCTGGCCAACCTGCAGTTGGTCGACCCCGACCCGGCCGTACGCCTGAGCGCCGTGCGCCTGCTCGGCGAAAGCGGCGACCCGCTGGCCCGCACGCGCCTGGAAGGCCTTCTGGCCGAAGGCGTGGAAAGCGACGCCGCGGTCCGTACCGCCGCCGAGACCAGCCTGGCCCAGGTCAAGCGCCGCCTGCTGGTCGGCGAGCTGCTCGGCCAGGCCTTCAGCGGCCTTAGCCTCGGCTCGATCCTGCTGCTGGCCGCCCTGGGTCTCGCCATCACCTTCGGCCTGCTCGGGGTGATCAACATGGCCCACGGCGAGATGCTGATGCTCGGCGCCTACACCACCTACATGGTGCAGATCGCCTTCCAGAATTTCGCCCCCGGCTACCTCGCCCTCTACCCGCTTGCCGCCCTGCCGGTGGCCTTCTTCGTCACTGCCGCCATCGGCATGGCGCTGGAGCGCACGGTGATCCGCCACCTCTACGGCCGGCCGCTGGAAACCCTGCTGGCGACCTGGGGCATCAGCCTGATCCTGATCCAGGCGGTGCGGGTGATCTTCGGCGCGCAAAACGTCGAAGTCGCCAACCCGGGCTGGCTGTCCGGCGGCGTGCAGGTGCTGCCCAACCTGGTACTGCCCTACAGCCGCATGGTGATCATCGGCTTCGCCCTGTTCGTGGTGGCATTGACCTGGCTGCTGCTGAACAAGACCCGCCTCGGCCTCAACGTCCGCGCCGTGACGCAGAACCGCAACATGGCGGCCTGCTGCGGCGTGCCGACCGGGCGGGTGGACATGCTCGCCTTCGGCCTCGGCTCCGGCATCGCCGGCCTCGGTGGTGTGGCCCTGTCGCAGATCGGCAACGTCGGCCCGGACCTGGGCCAGAGCTACATCATCGACTCCTTCCTGGTGGTGGTGCTCGGCGGCGTCGGCCAACTCGCCGGTAGCGTGCTGGCCGCCTTCGGCCTGGGCATCGCCAACAAACTGCTGGAGCCGCAGATCGGCGCCGTGCTCGGCAAGATCCTGATCCTCGCGTTGATCATTCTGTTCATCCAGAAACGTCCGCAAGGCCTCTTCGCACTGAAAGGACGGGTGATCGACTGATGACTCAAGCACTCAATCAAACGTTGCTTGCCCGCGCCACGGCGAAGCTGGGGCCAAAGGCGTCGCTGGCCGTGCTCGGCCTGGTACTGATCGCCCTGCTGGCCATGCCGCTGCTGCACCTGCTGCCGGCGGACAACGCCCTGCACGTCTCCGCCTATGGCCTGACCCTGGTCGGCAAAATCCTCTGCTACGCCATAGTCGCTCTGGCACTCGATCTGGTCTGGGGCTACGCCGGCATGCTCTCGCTCGGCCACGGCCTGTTCTTCGCCCTCGGCGGCTACGCCATGGGCATGTATCTCATGCGTCAAAGCGCGGGGGATGGTCTGCCGGCCTTCATGAGCTTCCTCGCCTGGAGCGAGCTGCCCTGGTACTGGTACGGCACCAGCAACTTCCTCTGGGCCATGTGCCTCGTGGTGCTGGCACCCGGCCTGCTGGCCCTGGTGTTCGGCTTCTTCGCCTTCCGCTCGCGGATCAAGGGCGTGTATTTCTCGATCATGACTCAGGCGCTGACCTTTGCCGGCATGCTGCTGTTCTTCCGCAACGAGACCGGCTTCGGCGGCAACAACGGCTTCACCAACTTCCGCACGATTCTCGGCTTCGACATCACCGCGCCGGGCACTCGCGCCTTCCTGTTCTTCTGCACCGTACTGCTGCTGGTCGGTAGCCTGGCGCTGGGCTTCGCCCTGGCACGCAGCAAGTTCGGCCGGGTGCTGACGGCGCTGCGCGATGCGGAGAACCGCCTGATGTTCTGCGGCTACGATCCGCGCGGCTACAAGCTGTTTATCTGGGTGTTGAGCGCGGTGCTGTGCGGCCTGGCTGGCGCGCTGTACGTGCCGCAGGTGGGCATCATCAACCCCAGCGAAATGTCGCCGACCAACTCCATCGAGGCCGCCATCTGGGTCGCCCTCGGCGGCCGCGGCACCCTGATCGGCCCGCTGCTCGGCGCTGGTCTGGTCAACGGCATGAAGAGCTGGTTCACCGTGGCCTTCCCCGAGTACTGGCTGTTCGCCCTGGGCGCACTGTTCATCGTCATCACCCTGTTCCTGCCCAAAGGGGTCATAGGACTGCTGCGCAAGGAGAAGGACCAATGAGAGCCACTCCAGTACCCGAATTCATGCTCGAACCCGCCTTCGACCCGGCCGGCAGCGGCCGCGATGCGCTCGGCCTCGGCAGCGCCGCGGCCAAGGGCCTGGATGTGCGCCACGGCACCATCCTCACCCTGGAAGGCATCAACGTCAGCTTCGACGGCTTCCGCGCCATCACCGACCTCAACCTGTACATCGGCGTCGGCGAACTGCGCTGCATCATCGGCCCCAACGGCGCCGGCAAGACCACCATGATGGACGTGATCACCGGCAAGACCCGCCCGGACAACGGCGTCGCCTACTTCGGCGACACCCTCGACCTGACGCAGATGAGCGAGGTCGAGATCGCCCAGGCCGGCATCGGTCGCAAGTTCCAGAAACCCACGGTGTTCGAGGCGCTCAGCGTGTTCGAGAACCTGGAACTGGCGCTGAAAACCGACAAGTCGGTGTGGGCCAGCCTGCGCGCCAGACTTTCCGGCGCGCAGAAGGACCGTATCGAGGAAGTGCTCACCACCATCCGCCTGGAGAGCTCGCGTCATCGTCCGGCCGGGCTGCTGTCGCACGGCCAGAAGCAGTTCCTCGAGATCGGCATGCTGCTGGTCCAGGACCCGCAACTGCTGCTGCTCGACGAGCCGGTGGCGGGCATGACCGACGCCGAAACCGAGTTCACCGCCGAGCTGTTCAAGTCGCTGGCACGCAAGCACTCGCTGATGGTGGTGGAGCACGACATGGGCTTCGTCGGCAGCATCGCCGACCACGTCACCGTGCTGCACCAGGGCAGCGTGCTGGCCGAGGGCTCGCTGGAAGAGGTACAGGCCAACGAGCGGGTGATCGAGGTTTATCTGGGTCGCTGATCAGCGGTGCGCACGGCGCACCCTACCGGCATGGCCCCGTAGGGTGCGCCGTGCGCACCCATACACAGGATTCCGATGGTTCCCACGCTCCGGCGTGGGAACCCTTCCCGGGACGCTCCGCGTCCCAGCGACGCAGAGCGTCGCCAGATGCATGCCCATACAAAGCGTGGGCACGATCAGACAAGGACCAAATCCATGCTGCAAGTCCAACAGCTTCACCAGTACTACGGCGGCAGCCACATCCTGCGCGGCCTGAGCTTCGAGGCGAAGATCGGCGAAGTCACCTGCCTGCTCGGCCGCAACGGCGTGGGCAAGACCACCCTGCTGAAATGCCTGATGGGCCTGATCCCGGCCAAGGAAGGCAGCATCGCCTGGGAGGGCCAGACCATCAACGGCCACAAGCCGCACCAGCGCGTGCACGCCGGCATCGCCTATGTGCCGCAGGGCCGCGAGATATTTCCGCGCCTGACCGTGGAAGAGAACCTGCTGATGGGCCTGTCGCGTTTTGGCGCCAGCGAGGCCAAGACCGTACCCGAGTTCATCTACGAGCTGTTCCCGGTGCTGCGCGAGATGAAGCAGCGCCGTGGCGGCGACCTCTCCGGCGGCCAGCAGCAACAGCTGGCCATCGGCCGCGCGCTGGCCAGCAAGCCGCGCCTGCTGATCCTCGACGAGCCCACCGAAGGCATCCAGCCTTCGGTGATCAAGGAGATCGGCGTGGTCATCCGCAAACTCGCCGAGCGCGGCGACATGGCCATCCTGCTGGTCGAGCAGTTCTACGACTTCGCCGCCGAGCTGGCCGACCAGTACCTGGTGATGAGCCGCGGCGAGATCGTCCAGCAGGGCCGTGGCGAGACCATGGAGGCCGATGGGGTACGCGGGCTGGTGGCGATCTAGACCAAGGTCGCCCTACTCGCGGGTAGGCACGAGCGGATCACGCCCTTACCATGCACGGCCTAGCGCCGGCATGGCCGTGCGCCCTATTCCAGACGGGTTCGTCGCCTATGACGCCCGCTTCCTGCGCCATGCGCGCAGTGCCATGACCATCAGGGGATCGACTCATGAGCAATGTGGTTTTCATCACCGGCGCCACCTCCGGCTTCGGCCGCGCTACCGCCCGCCGTTTTGCCGAGGCCGGCTGGTCGCTGGTGCTGTCCGGCCGCCGCCTGGAGCGTTTGCAGGAGCTGCAGGCCGAACTGGGCGCCAAGGTGCCGGTGCACATCGCCACCCTCGACGTGCGTGATGCCGCCGCCGTGCAGCAGGTCGTCGCCGAGTTGCCGCCGGCCTTCCGCCGCGTCACCGTGCTGGTCAACAACGCCGGCCTGGCGCTGGCGCCCGAGCCGGCGCAGAAGGTGGCGCTGGAGGACTGGCACACCATGATCGACACCAACATCACCGGCCTGGTCAACGTCACCCATGCGCTGCTGCCAACCCTGGTGGAGATCGGTAAAGGCACCAGCATCATCAACATCGGTTCGGTGGCCGGCGAGTGGCCCTACCCGGGCGGCCACGTGTATGGCGCGAGCAAGGCCTTCGTCAAACAGTTCAGCTTCAACCTGCGTTGCGACCTGGTGTCCACCGGCGTGCGCGTCACCGACATCGCTCCGGGCATGGCCGAAACCGAGTTCACCCTGGTGCGTACCAAGGGCAACCAGGCCGCCTCCGACGCGATGTACTCGACCACCACGCCGCTGAGCGCCGAGGACATCGCCGAGCAGATCTTCTACGTCGCCACCCTGCCGGCACACATCAATATCAATCGCCTGGAAATCATGCCGTCGCGTCAGGCCTGGTCTTCGTTCGCCGTCGACCGCGACAACTGACAGTCGACGGCCTCGACCTGTTTAGTCGCCGACCAGGAAATTGCCGATGGCGGCAGGCGCCTCGCCTTCCAGGCTGAGCACTTCCGCCTCGTCCTTGAGGCTCACGCCCGACAGCTTGCGGCGCCCGGCCTCGCGCATCAGGTACAGCAGCTTGTGCGCGGCCAGGCCGTAGCTCAGACCCTCCAGGCGCACGTTGGAGATGCAGTTGCGAAAGGCGTCGGTCAGGCCGACCTTCGGCGCATAGGTGAAGTACAGGCCGAGGCTGTCCGGCGAGCTCAGCCCCGGACGCTCGCCGATCAGGATCACCACCATCTTCGCGCCGAGCAGTTCGGCCACTTCGTCAGCCACCGCCACCCTGCCCTGGCGCACCAGGCAGATCGGCGCCAGGGTCCAGCCATCCTCGCTGGCCTGCTGCTGCCAGCGGTCGAGGAAGGCCAGGCTGTGGCGCTGCACGGCCAGGGCCGAGAGGCCGTCGGCGATCACCACGGCCAGGTCGTAACCACCGGGATGGGCATGCGGATAATCACGCAGGGTCTGCACCGAGGCGGCGTCCAGGCGCCGACCCAGGTCGGGGCGCTGCAGGTAGGTATGGCGGTCCGCCGCCGCGCTGTGCAACTGCAGTACCTGGTGGCCGCGTTCGGTCAAACCTGCGGCCAGCTCGTCGGCGTCCAGCGGCAGGTGCACGGCGTCGCGCGCCTGGGCGTGGGCGAACTGGAAGTCCAGCTGCGCGCCAGTGGGCAGGCTGGTGCCGGCACGGCCGAGGGCGATGCGCGCCGGGGTCAGGCGGCGCAGCGCCTGCCAGGGGTTGTCGATGGCGCCGCTCGGCGACTGGTCATCGTTCATCAGCAACTCCTTGTGCCGCGCCTGCTCGGGTGACACCCGCCCCTGCACGGCCACTCCGTAGGGTGCGCCGTGCGCACCGCCTCGCCACCGGTGCGCATGGCGCACCCTACCTGGAGCACACAGGTGGACATGCCCCTACCCCAGCTGCGCCAGGGCATTGCGGAAGGCCGGCGGCACCGGGTCGCCGAGGCGCAGGCGGCCGCCCTGCTGGTGCAGGATGTTCATGCGCTCCAGCCACTGTTCGAACTCCGGCGCCGGGCGCAGGCCGAGCAGCTGGCGGGCGTACAGCGCATCGTGGAACGAGGTGGTCTGGTAGTTGAGCATCACGTCGTCGGAACCGGGGATGCCCATGATGAAGTTGATGCCGGCCGCACCGAGCAGGGTCAACAGGGTATCCATGTCGTCTTGGTCGGCCTCGGCATGGTTGGTGTAGCAGATGTCGCAGCCCATCGGCACGCCGAGCAGCTTGCCGCAGAAGTGGTCTTCCAGGCCGGCGCGGATGATCTGCTTGCCGTTGTACAGGTACTCGGGGCCGATGAAACCGACCACGGTATTCACCAGGAACGGTTTGTAATGGCGCGCCACCGCGTAGGCGCGCACCTCGCAGGTCTGCTGGTCGACGCCATGGTGGGCGTTGGCCGACAGCGCACTGCCCTGGCCGGTCTCGAAGTACATCAGGTTGTCGCCCAGTGTCCCACGCTTCTGCGACAGCCCGGCCTCGTAGCCTTCCTGCAGCACCTGCAGGGTGATGCCGAAGCCGGCGTTGGCCGCCTCGGTGCCGGCAATGGACTGGAACACCAGGTCCACCGGCGCGCCGCGCTCGATGGCGGCGATGGAGCTGGTGACGTGGGTCAGCACGCAGGCCTGGGTAGGAATCTCGTAACGCTGGATGATCGCGTCGAGCATCTTCAGCAGATCGGTCAGCGCGCCCAGGCTGTCGGTGGCCGGGTTGATGCCGAACATGGCATCGCCGTTGCCGTACAGCAGGCCGTCGAGAATGCTGGCGGCGATGCCGGACGGATCGTCGGTCGGGTGGTTGGGCTGTAGGCGCGTCGACATGCGCCCACGCAGGCCCATGGTGTTGCGAAAACGGGTGACCACGCGAATCTTCTGCGCCACCAGGATCAGGTCCTGCACGCGCATGATCTTCGACACCGCCGCCACCATCTCCGGCGTCAGCCCCGGCGCCAGGGCGCGCAGGCTGGCCTCGTCGGCGCGCTCGCCGAGCAGCCAGTCGCGGAAGCCGCCGACGGTCAGGTGGGCGACCGGGGCGAAGGCCGCCGCGTCATGAGTGTCGATGATCAGCCGGGTGATCTCGTCGTCTTCGTAGGGAATCAGTGCCTCGCTCAGGAAGTGCTTGAGCGGGATGTTGGCCAGGGCCATCTGTGCGGCGACGCGCTCGGCATCGCTGCTGGCGGCCACGCCGGCCAGGTAGTCGCCGGAGCGCGCCGGGCTGGCCTTGGCCATGACCTCGCGCAGGCTGTCGAAGCGCCAGGTGTGATGGCCGACGGCATGACTGAAACTGGCCATGGGTATCTCCTGAAACAAGCGCCCGCCGTCACCGGCGGGCGTGGATCTATTACGGTTGCAGCAGAGCGTCGGCCGGCACGGCGTCGCGTTGGGCGCCGGTCAGCAGGAAATACACCATGCCGATGCTCATCAGGCCGAGGAACAGCAGGGCAATGGTGCCGTTAAACCAGATCATCGCGGCCAGGCAAACCAGCGCCAGGACCAGGGCGATGCCCGGCACCACCGGGTACCCCGGTGCCTTGAAGGTACGCTCCAGGTGCGGCTCGCTCCTGCGCAGCTTGAACAGGCTGAGCATGCTCATGATGTACATGACGATGGCGCCGAACACGCTCATGGTGATCATCGCCGCAGTCAGGCTCATGCCCTGCAGGGCGATCAGGCCGTCGCTGTAGATCGCCGCGATGCCGACCAGGCCACCGGCGATGATGGCGCGGTGCGGAGTGTGGAAGCGCGACAGCTTGGCCAGGGCAGGCGGCAGGTAGCCTGCGCGAGCCAGGGCGAAGAACTGTCGCGAGTAGCCGAGGATGATGCCGTGGAAGCTGGCGACCAGGCCGAACAGGCCGATCCACACCAGCATGTGCAGCCAGCCGGAGTTCTCGCCGACCACGGTCTTCATCGCCTGCGGCAGCGGGTCGTTGATGCCGGACAGGGCCTTCCAGTCACCCACACCTCCGGCCATCACCATCACGCCCATGGCCAGGAACACCAGGGTCAGGATGCCGGCGATATAGGCGCGCGGAATGGTGCGTTTCGGGTCCTTGGCTTCCTCGGCGGCCATGGCTGCACCCTCGATGGCGAGGAAGAACCAGATGGCGAACGGAATCGCGGCGAAGATACCGGCGATGGCCGGCATGCCGAATACGTCGCTACCGGCCCAGCCACCCAGCACGAAGTTGCTGAAGCTGAAGCCCGGCGCGACCACGCCCATGAATACCAGCAGCTCGGCGACCGCCAGCACGGTGACCACCAGTTCGAAGGTGGCAGCGATGCTGACGCCGAGGATATTGAGGGTCATGAAGATGAGGTAGGCACCGACCGCCGCCAGCTTCGGGTCGAGCCCGGGGAACTGCACGTTGAGGTAGGCGCCGATGGCCATCGCGATGGCCGGCGGAGCGAAGACGAATTCGATCAGGGTGGCCATGCCGGCGATCATCCCGCCGGTGGGGCCGAAGGCACGGCGGCTGTAGGCGAAGGGCCCACCGGCGTGCGGTATTGCAGTGGTCAGCTCGGTGAAACTGAAGATGAAGCAGCTGTACATCGCCGCCACCATCAGCGTGGTGACCAGGAAGCCCAGCGTACCCGCCACGCCCCAGCCATAGCTCCAGCCAAAATATTCCCCGGAAATCACCAGACCCACGGCGATGCCCCACAGGTGCAGGGTGCCGAGGGTCGGTTTCAGTGTCGTTGTTGTCATTGCCCATTCCTCGATGTGAGAGCCACGTCAGACGTCGATCGCTCGGCGAGGATATCCAGCCAACCCCGGCCGAGACTTGACCTTGCAAAGTCCGCGCACGGCTCCAGAGTCAAGTCGCTGCAAGGCCTGTAGAGGGCTCTGTGGCGGGCTTTTGCGCCACATGCGTGCATTGCGCCACGAGCGCGCCCCACGGCGATGCAGGAGCACGCCGCGCGGTAAGTCCGTTGGCTGACGTAGCGCCCTCTCAGGACGGGGCACGACTATTGCTTTTGCCTGCCCATCACCCTGGCGCGCCCCGTCCATGTCCCTGAACATTCCACATCCGCTGGCCATGACCGATGCCCCGAGCAATCTCGGCGTGCTGTCGGCCGCCGCCAGCGGACTGGATCGTTTCATCGGCCTGCAGGGTGGCGATGCCGAACGGGTGTTCGGCGTGGCCGGCATCGATCCCGACCTGTTGCTGCATCCGACGCTGAGCCTGAGCCTGAGCAACTACTGCAAGGTGCTGGAGGAAGCGGCCAGCCAGTCCGGCTGCGACAACTTCGGGCTGCGCTACGGCCAGCAGTTCCAGCCGCGCGCCCTCGGCCTGCTCGGCTATGTCGGGCTGTGCTCGGACAGCCTGGAGCAGGCGCTGCAGAACTTCGCCCGCGCCTTCCCCTATCACCAGCACGACACGCTGATCCGCCTGGTGGATATCGGCGAGTGCTACCGCTTCGACTATCAGGTGCGCCATCCGGCGATCCTCGACAAGCGCCAGGACGCCGAGCTGACCATGGGCATGGCGCTGAATCTGGTGCGCCACGTGCTGGGCCCGAGCTGGGCGCCGCGCGCCGTGCTGTTGGAGCACGGCAAACCGGAAGGCTGGCGCGAGCACCAGGCGGTGTTCGATGCGCCGATACTGTTCGATCAGCCGTGCAACGCCCTGCTGATCCCCAAGCGCGACCTGGCCGACCAACCGATGCCCGAGCGCGACCCGGTGCTGCTGATGCTGGTGCAGGACGCCATCGCCCGCCTCGGCGGCCAGCAGCACCAGCAATGCCTGGTCGACCAGGCCCGCGGCCTGGTGCGCGACGCCCTGCCCCTGGGCGAGCCGGCGCTGGAGCACATCGCCGCGCACCTCGGCATGACCCCGGCGGCGCTGCAGCGCCGCCTGCGCGAACAGAACCTGTGCTTTTCAGCGCTCATCGACCAGGTGCGCCGCGAACTGGCCCTGCACTACCTGCGCCGGCGCCTGCCGGTCAGCGAACTGGCGCCGCTGCTCGGCTACTCCGAGACCAGCGCCTTCTCCCGCGCCTTCCGCCGCTGGTTCGATACCAGCCCGCGGCAATGGCTGCAGACCTGCTCGGCCTGAGGACAGGACCCATGCACGCACTGCTCGCCGGCCCCGCGAGCGCGTATGCTCGCCCGACCGAGCGCCCCTGGAGCTGACATGAACATACGCGACGCCGGCGAGGCCGACCTGCCCGCCATCCTCGCCATCTACAACGACGCCGTGGCGAACACCACGGCGATCTGGAACGAAACCCTGGTCGACCTGGCCGATCGCCAGGCCTGGCTGAGCCAGCGCCGCGCCGCCGGCTTTCCGGTGCTGGTGACGGAGGACGCAGACGGCGGCGTGCTCGGCTACGCCAGCTACGGCACCTGGCGCAGCATCGAGGGCTTTCGCCATACCGTGGAGCATTCGGTCTATGTGAGTGGCGATCAGCGCGGCCGCGGGCTGGGCATCGCCCTGATGCAGGCGCTGATCGAGCGCGCCCGCGCCGCCGGCCTGCATGTGATGGTGGCCGCCATCGAGACGGAGAATGCCGCCTCCATCGGCCTGCACCGACGCCTCGGGTTCGAGATCACCGGGCAGATGCCGCAGGTGGGCTGCAAGTTCGGGCGCTGGCTCGACCTCACCTTCATGCAGCTGCTGCTGGAATAGCGCCTCAGCGCAGCTGGCTGTCCTTGCTGCCGCGCCGGTTGTAGCCGCTGAACGCCTGCTCGCGGTCGTGCGCCGCCTGGCAGTTCACGCACAGCCGCACGCCGGGCACGGCCTGGCGGCGCGCCTCGGGAATCGGTGCGTCGCATTCCTCGCAGTGATGCAGGCTCTCGCCGCGCGGCAGCTGGCTGCGGGCGCGGGCGACCGCGTCCTCGATGCTGCTGTCGATCTGGTCCTGCACCGCGCCGTCGTTGGTCCATCCTCCGGCCATGGCAACCTCCGGGATCATCGTTCCCTTGCAGATATGAGCCCGCTCGCCGGCGAATGCAAGCGCAGCGCCGGACTATGCTTGCCATACGGATGGGGAGGATCTGTCCATGCCTGGCCTGCGCGTGCTGCTGATTCTGTTGTTCGGGTGCACCGCCCTGCTGGCGCAGGCGGAGACGCGGGTCGCGCTCGACAACGCCAACCCGCCCTTCATGTACCGGCAGGACGGCCGCGCCATGGGGCTTTACCCGCGGCTGCTGGAGGCGGTCTTCGCGCGTATCGGCGAGCCGCTGAGCCTGCGCCCGATGCCCTGGAAGCGCGCCCTGCGCAGGGGGGCCGCCGGGCAGATGGGCATCGGCGGCATCTACAAGAACGCCGCGCGGCTGGAGGTGTTCGACTATTCCGCGCCAATCTTCGAGGAACGCCTGCTGCTCTATGTGCAGCGCGGCCGGGCGTTCGCCTTCGCGCGCACCGAGGACCTGCACGGCAAGCGCATCGGGGTGATCCGCGGCTGGAGCTATACTGAGGCGTTCGACCAGGCCGCGCGGGCCGGGCGGATCGACGCCGAGGAAGGCGGCTCCGACGAGGCCAACCTGCGCAAGCTGGCGTCGGGTCGACTGGACGCGGTGGTGGCCATCGAACTGGCCGGCCAGCGCCTGTTGGCCGAACCGGGGCTGGAGAACCTGCAGGCGCTGCCACGGCCGTTGAGCACCAATGCCACTCACCTGGTCTTCGCCCGGCAGGCGGGCAAGCGTGAGCTGCTGCAGCGCTTCGACGCGGCGCTGGAGGCGATGCGCCGGGACGGCTCGCTGCAGCGCCTGGTCGAGCGGGCGACCGCTACTCCTTGACGTTCATGTACTCGCGCGCCCAGACGATGTAGTCCTCGGGCTGCGTGTACTTGTGCGTCAGTTCGGTGGCGTTGAGGTCGCTGGCGGCGACGCCGCGCTGCTCGCGCAGGCAGTCGTAGGTGGCCTTGATCGCGGCGAAGTAGGCGGCGTGGCCGTCGATCACGATGCGCACGCCGAGGCTGGCCAGGCGCGCGTCGTCGCGCAGGTTGGGGTTGCCGTAGCTGACCAGCATCAGCGGCACGCTGAGGTGCGCGGCGATGGCCTCGAGGTGCTCGAAGTCGCGGATGCCGACCATGCAGATGCCATCGGCACCGGCGTCCTGATAAGCCTTGGTGCGGCGGATCACCTCGTCGACCTCGATGACCCCGGCATGGGTGCGGGCGATGATCGCCAGCCCCGGGTCGACGCGCGCCTCAAGCGCCGCGCGGATCTTGCCGACGCCTTCGTCGACGCCGATCAGGTCGGTGGACTTGCGCCCGAACTGGGCCGGCAGCAGGGTGTCCTCGAGGGTCAGCGCGGCCACGCCGGCGCGCTCCAGCTCGACCACGGTGCGCATGGCGTTGAGCGCGTTGCCGTAGCCGTGGTCGGCGTCGGCGATCACCGGCAGGCGTGCCACCCGGCCGATGCGAGTGGCCTGCTCGACGAACTCGCTCAGGGTGATCAGGGCGAAGTCCGGCGCCGCCAGAACTTGTAGTGAAGCTACAGACCCGCCCAGAATGCCGACTTCGAAACCCAAGTCGGCGGCGATGCGGGCGGACATCGGATCGAACACCGAAGCCGTGTGGTAGCAGGCGTTGGACGCGAGGAGCGCGCGGAACTGCGCGCGGAGATCTTGATGCGAGGCTCTTTGCATTGGGGTGCACTACGGGCTGGTTTCTAGTCTCTGAGTGCGGCCCATTATGTAGTAAAACTACAAAACCAGCCAGGGTGCGATCGACTCGCCCCCTGGCTCGGGCCTTGGAACGAGTCTAGAAGAGCTTCTCCATAGCGAGCGCCCAACCGCCACATGGTCGCCTGCTTGCTACGTCCGCTCGATGACAAAGTGGATTCGCCGGACATAATTTTGTTATGTTATTTCATCTATATAAGGAGATAGCATGAAATTTACCGCTTTCGCCCGCTTCTTGGGAATATCCTCACTGCTGATCCCGGGCGCCGCCATCGCCGAAGAGAGCGTGCAGCTGGACAGTCTTTCCATCTCCGGCAGCCGCGTGGAAAGCGCCACCGGCCCGGTGGATGGCTACCGCGCCACCCGCTCCTCGACCGCCACGCGCACCGACACCGATATCCGCGACACGCCGCAGAGCATCCAGGTCGTGCCCACCCAAGTGATCGAGGATCTCAACAGCACGCGCATCGACCGCGCCCTGGATTTTGCCGGTGGCGTCTCGCGGCAGAACAACTTCGGCGGCCTGACCTTCCTCAACTACAGCGTGCGCGGCTTCACCACCGGCGAGCTGTACCGTAACGGCTTCGCCGTCAACCGCGGCAGCTACAGCGCGCCGGACACCTCGGCCATCGAGCGCATTGAGGTACTCAAGGGCCCCTCGGCCAGCCTGTACGGACGTGGCGACCCCGGCGGCCTGGTCAACATCGTCAGCAAGCGCCCGCAGGAAGAGGCGTTCAGCACCCTCAATCTCAGCGCCGGCAGTTGGGATCGCTACCGCACCAGCCTGGACGTCAACACCCCGCTCAACGAAGACGGCAGCCTGTTGTCGCGGATCAACCTGGCGGTGGAGGACAACGGCAGCTTCCGCGACCACGTCGGCAACAGCCGCCAGGTGGTCACACCCTCGCTGAGCTGGCAGCTCGATCCCGACACTGTGCTGATGCTGGACGCCGAGTTCTCCCACACAGAATCGGTGTTCGACCGCGGCATTCCGGCGGTGAACGGCGAGCTGGGTTCGGTGCAGCGCTCGACCTTCCTCGGCGAGCCGAACGACGGCGAGATCCATAATGACAACCAGACCCTGGACCTGGCGCTGGAGCGCTGGCTCAACGACGACTGGAAGCTGCGCCTGGCCAACCACTACACCCAGGGCCACCTGCACGGCAATAGCTCGGAGCCGCAGAAGCTGGTCGGCGACACCATCACCCGCTTCTATCGCGAACGCGATTTCGAATGGAACGACAGCATCACCCAGGTCGAGCTGCACGGCCGTTTCGAGCTGGGCGGATGGGAGCACCAGAGCCTGATCGGCCTGGAGTACGAGAACTACCGCAACAGCCAGAAGTACCCGCAGAGCGACACCCTGCTGGAGTACGGCCAGGACATCTACAGGCCGGTGTACGGCCGGCCCAAGCCGCCGATCACCAAGCCCAACGACTTCTTCGAACAGACCGAGAGCTACGCCCTCAACCTGCAGGACCAGATCGTCTTCAACGAGCGCCTGCGCGGCCTGCTCGGCGTGCGCCTGGAGCGGGTCGAGCAGGACTCGCTCAACCGCACCACCGGCGCCAGGACCGGCCAGGACAAGGACGTCGCCACCCCGCGCATCGGCGTGCTCTACCAGCTCACCCCCGAGGTCGGCGTGTTCGCCAACGCCGCCTCGTCCTTCAAGCCCAACGCCCTCGGCACCCAGGGCCAGGTCTACCAGCCGGAGAAAGGCCTGGGCTACGAGACCGGGCTGAAGCTCGACCTGCTCGACGGCCGCCTGGGCGCCACCGTCGCGCTGTTCCACATCGACAAGGAGAACGTGGTCACCACCGATGCCACCGGCGAAAGCGTGGCGGCCGGCGAGGCGCGCAGCCAGGGCCTCGACCTGCAGTTCAGCGGCCAGTTGAGCGACGCGGTCCGGGTGATCGGCGCCTACGCCTACATCGATGCGGAAGTGACCAAGGGCGACGCCGCCATTCCCGAAGGCAGCGACCTGCTCGGCATCGCCCGCCACAGCGGCAGCCTGATGGCCGTCTACGAGTTCCAGGGCGGCGCGCTGCAGGGCTCGGATATCGGCGCGGCCGTCACCCATGTCGGCGAACGCTCCGGCCAGGCCGGCAGCGACTTCCGCCTGCCCGCGTACGAGACCCTGGACCTGCTCGCCCACTACAAGGCCAGCGAGGACCTCACGCTGGGCGTGAACCTCAACAACGTCTTCGACCGCAAGTACTACGAGCGTGGCTACAACAGCGTCTGGGTCCTGCCCGGCGAGCCGCGCAACCTCAGTTTCAGCCTCTCCCTCCAGCTCTGACACAAGGAAAACCACGATGCACAAGTCCGTTCCCCTGCTCCTCTCCCTGCTGCTCTGCGGCCAGGCCTCTGCCCACGGTCTGTGGACCGAACAACGCCGCGGCAACCACGAGGTGGTCTACGGCCACGGCGCCGAAGACGACGCCTTCAAGGCCGAGAAGATCAGCGGCGCCTGGGCCTACGACGACGCCGGCAAGATGATCCCGGTCAGCGTCCAGCGCCTGGACGATCACGCCCGCCTGCAGCCGCTGCGCGCGCCCGCCGCGCTGGCGGTGGCGCTGGACAACGGCGCCTGGTCGCAGACGCCGGACGAGCAGTGGGTCAATGCCGGGCGCAGCCAGGTGCCGAACTCGACCCGTTCCCTGCACACCTACAAGTACAGCCTGGCGATCTTCCACAAAGGCGCCAAGCTACCGGCTCTGGACAAGCTGCGCCTGGCCATCGTGCCGCAGAGCGACCCGCTCGCCGTCGGCCCGGGCAAGCCGCTGCGCGTGCGCGTGCTGGTGGACGGCAAGCCGGCCAAGGGCGTCGAGCTGATCGGTGACTACCGCAGCATGCCCCACGACGTCAGCGCCACCACCGACGCCGAGGGTTACGCCGAGGTAAAGGTGCGCAACGACGGCCTGAACATCATCGCCGCGTCGCTGTACGTGCCGGTGAAGGGTGACAAGGAGATAGACGAGCTCGGCTTCTTCAGCTCGCTCACCTTCGTCGGCAGCGAGCATCACGAGTAACGGTCAGCGGCGTTCGGCCTGCGGCAGCCAGCGCTGACGCAGGCGTTGCAGGCTGCCGTCGGCGCGCATCGCCTCGAGCTGCCGCTGCCAGGCGTCGACCTGCTCCGGCGGCGTCAGCGGCGAGAAGGCGATGTAGTAGTCGGACTGCATGAACGCGAAATGCCCCTGCACGTCGTCCACCCGCAGGCCGCCCAGCGCCAGCTCTTCGCGCAGGGTCAGGTCCTCGGTGGCGATCAGCTTGACCCGGCCGTGCTTGAGCATGTCCACCATGTGCTTCGGGCTCGGCACGCCGTGCAGGTTGGTGAAGCCGAGGCGTTCCAGGGTCTCGTAGGTGTACCACTGCTTGGGCAGCGCCAGGGTGCCGGCGCGCGCCGCGGCGTCCAGGCTGTCGACGCGCAGGCCGCTGTCCTTCAGCGAGTAGAAGCGAGTGGTGCCGCGCAGAATCGGCCCGACCCAACGGAACATCGGCTCGCGCTCGGGCGTGCGCACCACCATGAACAGGGCGACATTCGGTTCGTGGCGCGCCAGGTAGTAGCCGCGCGTCCAGGGCACCAGCTCCACGTCTGCCTCGCTGTCGGTGCGCCGCACCAGCTCGCGCACCACCTCCACCGCGTAACCGTCCGGCTCACCGTCACGCAGGAAGCTGGTGGGCGGCGCCTGTTCGGTGAGCAGGCGCAACTCGCCCGCCGCCACGCCGGGCAGCAGGGCCAGCATCAGCCAGGCGATCGACCGGGCGCGCATCGGGTTCTCCATCGACCTTTGGTCTCATCCTAGCGCAGCAGGCCGACCTGCGGCATGCACGGATTGCCGCACTCGCCTAGAATGCGCGGCCGTTTTTCCGGAGCGCAGCATGAATTCCTCCCGTCCCGCCAATGCCCTGGGCATCGACTTCGGCACCTCGAACTCCACCGTCGGCTGGTGGCGCCCCGGCGCGGAACCGCTGCTGGCCCTGGAGGATGACAACGTCACGCTGCCCTCGGTAATCTTCTTCAACACCGAGGAACGCCGCCCGGTCTACGGTCGCCAGGCGCTGGCCGAATACCTGGACGGCTACGAGGGGCGCCTGATGCGCGCGCTCAAGAGCCTGCTCGGCTCCAAGCTGCTGAAGAGCGAGACCACGGTGCTGGGCAGCGCCCTGCCCTTCCGCGACCTGCTCGGCTTCTTCATCAGCGAACTCAAGCGCCGCGCCGAGGCGCTGGCCGGCCGCGAGTTCGAGCAGGTAGTGCTGGGCCGCCCGGTGTATTTCGTCGACGACGACCCGACCGCCGATGCCGAGGCCGCCAATACCCTGCTGGCGGTGGCGCACAAGCTCGGCTTCAAGGAGGTGTCCTTCCAGTTCGAGCCCATCGCCGCGGCCTTCGACTACGAACGCACGGTGACCCGCGAGGAACTGGTGCTGATCGTCGACATCGGCGGCGGTACCTCGGACTTTTCCCTGGTGCGCCTGGCCCCGGAGCGCCGCGAGCTGGACCAGCGCCAGGACGACATTCTCGCCACCGGCGGCGTGCACATCGGCGGTACCGACTTCGACAAGCAGCTCAGCCTCGACGGCGTGATGCCGCTGTTCGGCTACGGCAGCCGGATGAAGAGCGACGCGCTGATGCCCACCAGCCACCACCTCAACCTGGCGACCTGGCACACCATCAACGCGGCGTACGCGCAGAAGGCCCAGCTGGCACTGAAGAACATGCGCTACGACATCGTCGACCCGACCGGCATCGACCGCCTGCTGCGCCTCACCGAGCAACGCGCCGGCCACTGGCTGGCGATGCAGGTGGAAGAGGCGAAGATCGCCCTGACCGAACAGCCGCTGCAGCGCATCGACCTGGAACGGATCGAGGCGGGGCTGGTGGCGGACCTCGACCGCCCGCTGTTCGAGGGCGCCATCGACGGCCTGCTGCAGCGCATCCGCGGCGGCGTGGACGAGCTGCTCAGCCGCGCCGGCATTCGCCACGAGCAGGTCGACACCCTGTTCTTCACCGGCGGCTCCAGCGGCGTGCCGGCCCTGCGTAACAGTGTCGCCGGCCTGCTGCCCAACGCCCGTCTGGCCGAGGGCAACAACTTCGGCAGCATCGGCAGCGGCCTGGCCATCGAGGCCGCGCGGCGCTACGGCTGAGCCGGCCCGGCAGCGGAAAGCTGTGATGGCGACGGCTGATTCATCGCGCCGCGCAGGCTATGTTTGCTCACCCCTATCCCCGGAGATCGCCATGCGCCACATCCTGCTTCTCGCCAGCCTGTTCGCCCTCGCCGCCTGCGATGGCGGCGCGGCCACCGCCACCACCGCCAAGCTGCAGGCGGACAAGGCGCAGCAGGCCCAGCAGCAAATGGAGCAGCTCAAGCAGCAGATCGATCAGGCCAATGCGCAGAACCAGCAGCGCCTGCAGCAGCTGGAACAGGGCCAGCAGTAAACGCCGTCGCGACAGCGGAAACGAAAAAGGCCGGGCAGATGCCCGGCCTTTTTCATGGGTGCCGCGAAATCAGGCGGCGCGGCGTAGCAGGAAGACGCCGGCCAAAGCGCAGATGCCCGCCGGCACGGCCACCGCCAGCAGCGGCGAGAAGCCGAACACCAGGCTGGACGGCCCCAGCAGGTCCTGGGCGATGCGGAACACGAAGCCCACCAGCACGCCGGTGAAGATGCGCTGGCCGAGGGTGACCGAACGCAGCGGGCCGAAGATGAAGGAAATCGCCATCAGCACCAGCGCGGCGGTCACCAGCGGCTGCAGCAGCTTGGTCCAGAACGCCAGCCAGTAGCTGCCGTTGTTCAGCCCCTGCTCGGCCAGGTAGTGGATGTAGCGCCACAGGCCGCTGACCGACAGCGCATCCGGCTCCAGCACCACGGTGCCGAGCAGCTGCGGATTGAGCTCGATGTCCCAGCGCTCGGTGGCGCTCTTCACCACCTCGGTGCGCTTGTCGTGGAACAGGGTGGTCTGCACCTGCTCCAGCTGCCAGTGGTCGTCCTGGTACTGGGCGCGCTTGGCGAAGCTGGCGGACTCCAGCTTGCGCTGCTCGTCGAATTGGTAGCGGGTCACGCCCACCAGCCTGCCGTCCGGCTGCACGGCGTTGATGTGCACGTACTCCTGCCCCTGGCGGTGCCACAGGCCGTGCTTGGAGCTTTGCGCCTCGCCGCCACCCTGGGCCAGCGAGCGATGGGCCTGGGCCATGTTCTCGCTCCAGGGCGCCAGGTATTCGCCGACCAGCACGCCGGCCAGCATCAGCACCAGCATGGGTTTCATCACCGCCCAGACGATGCGCCCGACCGACACGCCGGCGGCGCGCATGATGGTCAGCTCGCTGTTGCTGGCCAGGCTGCCGAGGCCGATCAGGCAACCGATCAGCGCCGCCATGGGCAGCATCTCGTAGGTCCGCCGCGGCAGGGTCAGCAGCACGTAGATCAGCGCTTCGAGTGTGCCGTAGCTGTCGCTGAGGTCGCCCAGCTCGTCGATGAAGGCGAACAGCAATGCCAGGCCGACGATGATGCCGAGCACCGAGAGGATGGCGAGGAATACGCTGGTACCGATGTACCGGTCGAGCTTATGCATGGGCCATCTCCTTCGCGGCACGACGACTGGCCAGCCGGAGTTTCATCGGTTGCCAGAAGAACAGGCCGGCACCGATCAGCAGGAACAGCGCGTGCACCCACCACAGGCCCAGCTCGACCGGAATCTTGCCCTTGTCCAGCTGGCCGCGGGCGCCGATCAGCAGCGCCAGGTAGGCCATGTACAGGAGGATCGCCGGCAGCAGCTTGAGGAAGCGGCCCTGGCGCGGGTTGACCCGGGCCAGCGGCACCGCCAGCAGGGTGACGATGAACACCAGCAGCGGAATGGACAGGCGCCATTGCAGCTCGGCCTGGTGGCGCGGTTCGTCGCTGCCGATCAGCTCGCGGGTGGGGATGGCCTCGCGCTCGCCGATCTCGGCGCTGACGCTGGGCTTGGGCAGCAGCACGCCGTGGGTCTCGTACTTTGTGGCGCGGTAGTCGGCACGGCCCGGGTTGCCGTCATAGCGGTAGCCGTTTTCCAAGATCAGGTAGCGGCTGCCGTCTTCCTGGATCACCTGGCGGCCCTTCTCCGCCACCAGGAGGGTGATGCCGCCTTCCTTCGGCTTCTCACCCTTGACCCGCGGCGCCTCGCGCTTCTCGGTGATGAACACTCCGGCCAGCTGGCCACGGTCCTCGGAAAGGCCCTCGGTGTAGGTGACCCGTGAGCCATCGCGCATCGCCTGGAAGCGCCCCGGCACCAGGGTGTCGAACTCGGTCAGGGCGTCCTGCTGGTTGAAGATCTTCGCCACCTCGGCGACGCCCTGGGGCGCCAGGCCCAGGCTCAGCCAGGCGACGATGGCGGCGACGATGGCCGCCGGCGCCATGCTGTAGCCGAGCAGGCGGCGGTTGCTCATGCCGGTGGCGGACAGCACGGTCATCTCGCTGTCCAGGTACAGGCGACCGTAGGCCAGCAGGAAGCCGAGAAACAGGCCCAGCGGCAGGATCAGCTGGAGGAAGCCGGGCATGCGGTAGCCCATGATCAGGAACAGCACGCCGGGGTCGAGAATGCCCTGGGCGGCCTGGGCCAGATACTTGATGAAACGGCCGCTCATGATGATCACCAGCAGCACGGCGCTCACCGCGCTGAGGGTCACCAGCACTTCGCGGGACAGATAACGGAAGACAATCAAACCGGACGCTCCAGGGTTGTCAGGCGCAGGCAGGCACGCTCACACTAGCCGCACTCGGTGGCCGACCCGCCTCGGCGGGCCTCGAAAAAATAGCCCGCATTATCAGTCAAACCCGCTTCTTTGTCTTGGGGACAGCACATGGAATTCCTCGTCAAAAGCACCCGCCCGGAAACCCTGAAGACCGCGACCCTGGTGGTCGCGCTCGGCGAAGGCCGCAAGCTCGGCGTCGCGGCCAAGGCCGTGGACGACGCCAGCGGCGGTGCCATTTCCAGCCTGCTCAAGCGCGGCGATATCGCCGGCAAGCAGGGCCAGACCCTGCTCCTGCATGCCCTGCCGGGCCTCAAGGCCGAGCGCGTGTTGCTGGTCGGCAGCGGCAAGGGCGAACTCTCCGACCGCCAGTTCCGCAAGCTGGTCGCCGGCGCCCACGGCGTGCTGAAGAACCTCGGCGGCGGCGATGCCGTGCTGGCCCTCGGCGAGCTCAAGGTCAGGGGCCGCGACGCCTACGGCAAGGCCCGCCTGCTGGTGGAGACCCTGGCCGACGGCGGCTACGTGTTCGACCGTTTCAAGAGCAAGAAGGCCGAGCCGCGCGCGCTGAAGAAGATCACCCTGATCGCCGACAAGACCGATCAGGCCGAGGTCGAGCGCGGCAGCCTGCATGCCCACGCCATCGCCACCGGCATGGCCTTCACCAAGGACCTCGGCAACCTGCCGCCGAACCTCTGCCACCCCAGCTACCTGGCCGAAGAGGCCAAGGCCCTGGCCAAGGCGCACAAGAATCTCAAGGTCGACATCCTCGACGAGAAGAAGCTCAAGGAGCTCGGCGCCGGCGCCTTCCTCGCCGTGGCCCAGGGCAGCGAGCAGCCACCGCGGATGATCGTGCTGCAGTACAACGGCGGCCGGAAGGACGAGCAGCCGTTCGCCCTGGTCGGCAAGGGCATCACCTTCGACACCGGCGGCATCAGCATCAAGCCGGCCGCCGGCATGGACGAGATGAAGTACGACATGTGCGGCGCCGCCAGCGTGTTCGGCACCCTGCGCGCCGTGCTGGAGCTGCAGCTGCCGATCAACCTGGTGTGCCTGCTGGCCTGCGCCGAGAACATGCCCAGCGGCCGCGCCACTCGCCCCGGCGACATCGTCACCACCATGAGCGGGCAGACCGTCGAGATCCTCAACACCGACGCCGAAGGCCGCCTGGTGCTGTGCGACACCCTCACCTACGCCGAGCGCTTCAAGCCGCAGGCGGTGATCGACATCGCCACCCTCACCGGCGCCTGCATCGTCGCCCTGGGCAGCAACGTGTCCGGCCTGATGGGCAACAACGACGCGCTGGTCCGGCAGATTCTCAAGGCCGGCGAGAGCGCCGACGACCGCGCCTGGCAGCTGCCGCTGTACGACGAGTATCAGGAGCAGCTGGACAGCCCGTTCGCCGACATTGCCAACATCGGCGGGCCGAAGGCCGGCACCATCACCGCCGGCTGCTTCCTGTCGCGCTTCGCCAAGGCCTACAGCTGGGCGCACCTGGACATCGCCGGCACCGCCTGGGTGAGCGGCGGCAAGGACAAGGGCGCCAGCGGCCGCCCGGTGCCGCTGCTGACCCAATACCTGCTGGATCGCGCCAAGGCGTAAGCCGCGACGGCCCGGTGGAAGTTCCGCCGGGCCGATCCGCTCCAGTCCGAGCCGCACCGGCTACCGATTCATCACCCCGAGCCCCGTATGCGCGTCGAGTTCTACGTCCTCTCCTCCGCCACGCCGGAAGGCCGCCTGCGGGCTGTCTGCCAGTTGGCCACAAAGGCCTGGAAGGCCGGCCTGCCGGTGTTCCTGCGCGGCGCCGACGCCGCCCAGTGCGCCGAGCTGGATCGCCTGCTGTGGAGCTTTCGCCCCGAGTCCTTCGTGCCCCACGGATTGCACGAGGAAGACCCGCAGGCCCCGGTGGTGATCGGCCTGGACCAGGAGCCGGCTCAGGCCGGCGGCGTGCTGCTCAACCTGCACCCGCAGCTGTCGCCGCACCTGGCCCGATTCAGCCGCGTCATCGAGATCGTCAATCAGGAGCCGGCCCTGCTCGCCCAGTGCCGCGAGAGCTTCCGCCAGTACCGCCAGCTCGGGCACGACCCGCAGCGGGTGGAACTCTGACGGAAGCCGAGGTCGAAATAGGCCTGCGCCCGACGTAGAATCCACGCCCCCGATCCCTCCTACTCCGCGACGCCCATGGACAGCTCTCCACCATCGAAGCCCAATCCCCTGCTGGATGACCTCGAGGCCATTCGCCAGTTGCTGGAGAAGGAGCAACTGGAGCCGCCGCTGCTGACCGAGACGCTGGACGACGATCTGCAGATCCCGCTGCTCTCGGACATCATCGAGCCGAGCCCGGCCGAGGCGTCCGCCAGCGTGCCGGCGCCGCCGCCCCAGCCGGTGCCCAGCGTGCCGCTGTCCTACCCGGCGCAACCGGCCCTCGCCCCGGCGCCGCCGATCAGAACCCCTCCACCGCCGCCCGGCGCGATGCCGACCAGCCAGGCCCTCCAGGGCAAGCTGGACGCCGAACTGCGCGCCGCCGCCCAGCTGATCCTGCAGGACGTGATCGACGACTTCGTCCCGCAGATCGAGGCCGAGCTCAAGCGCCGCCTCGACGCCCGCCTGGACCGCCTGCTCAAGCCCAAGTCCTGAACCCGCCTGCCGGCCGCCAGTGGCCCGCAGCGGGTGGCAGCCGGTATACTCGACGGCTTTTCCGCTCAGCCGTCAAAGGGTCCCGCCGCGCATGGACAAGACCTACCAGCCGCACGCCATCGAAACTTCCTGGTACCAGACCTGGGAGCAGAACAACTACTTCGCCCCGCAGGGTTCCGGCGATTCCTACACCATCATGATTCCGCCGCCGAACGTCACCGGCAGCCTGCACATGGGTCATGGCTTCAACAACGCCATCATGGACGCGCTGATCCGCTTCCGCCGCATGCAGGGCCGCAACACCCTGTGGCAGCCGGGCACCGACCATGCCGGCATCGCCACCCAGATGGTGGTGGAGCGCCAGCTGGCCGCCGACGGCATCGCCCGCCACGACCTGGGCCGCGAGAAGTTCCTGGATAAGGTCTGGGAGTGGAAGGAGCAGTCCGGCGGCACCATCACCCGGCAGATCCGCCGCCTGGGCAGCTCAGTGGACTGGTCGCGCGAGCGCTTCACCATGGACGAGGGTCTGTCCGAAGCGGTCAAGGAAGCCTTCGTGCGCCTGCACGAGGACGGCCTGATCTACCGCGGCAAGCGCCTGGTCAACTGGGACACCAAGTTCCACACCGCCATTTCCGACCTCGAAGTGGAGAGCCACGACGAAAAGGGCCACCTGTGGAACCTGCGTTATCCGCTGGCCGACGGCAAGAAGACCGCCGACGGCCTGGACTACTTGATCGTCGCCACCACCCGCCCGGAAACCATGCTGGGTGACTCCGCCGTCGCCGTGCACCCGGAAGACGAGCGCTACAAGGCGCTGATCGGCCACTACGTCGACCTGCCCCTGGTCGGCCGCCGCATCCCCATCGTCGCCGACGACTACTGCGACCCCGAGTTCGGCACCGGCTGCGTGAAGATCACCCCGGCCCACGACTTCAACGACTACGAAGTCGGCAAGCGCCACAACCTGCCGCTGATCAACATCTTCGACAAGAACGCCGCAGTGCTGGCCCAGGCCCAGGTGTTCAACCTGGACGGCAGCGTCAACGCCGAGCTGGACGCCACCCTACCGGCCGAGTACGCCGGCCTCGACCGCTTCGTCGCCCGCAAGCAGATCGTCGCCGCCTTCGAGGCCGCCGGCCTGCTGGAGAAGATCGAAGACCACGCCCTGAAAGTGCCGAAGGGCGACCGCTCCGGCACCGTCATCGAGCCGTGGCTGACCGACCAGTGGTACGTCTCCACCAAACCGCTGGCCGAGAAGGCCATCGCCGTGGTCGAGAGCGGCGAGATCCAGTTCGTGCCCAAGCAGTACGAGAACATGTACTTCAGCTGGATGCGCGACATCCAGGACTGGTGCATCAGCCGCCAGCTGTGGTGGGGCCACCGCATCCCCGCCTGGTACGACGAGCTGGGCAACGTCTACGTCGGCCGCGACGAGATGGAAGTGCGCAGCAAGCACGGCCTGGGCAATGAGGTCGAGCTGGTGCAGGACGAGGACGTGCTGGACACCTGGTTCAGCTCCGGCCTGTGGACCTTCTCCACCCTCGGCTGGCCGCAGCAGACCGACTTCCTCAAGACCTTCCATCCCACCGACGTGCTGGTCACCGGCTTCGACATCATCTTCTTCTGGGTCGCCCGGATGATCATGTTGTCCACCCACCTGACCGGGCAGATCCCGTTCAAGACCGTGTACGTGCACGGCCTGGTGCGCGACGGCCAGGGCCAGAAGATGTCCAAGTCCAAGGGCAACGTGCTCGACCCGCTGGACATCGTCGACGGCATCACCCTGGACGAGCTGCTGGAGAAGCGCACCAGCGGCATGATGCAGCCCAAGCTGGCCGAGAAGATCGCCAAGCAGACCAGGGCGGAATTCCCCGAAGGCATCGCCAGCTACGGCACCGACGCCCTGCGCTTCACCTTCTGCTCGCTGGCCACCACCGGCCGCGACGTGAAGTTCGACATGGGCCGCGTCGAGGGCTACCGCAACTTCTGCAACAAGCTGTGGAACGCCACCAACTTCGTGCTGGAGAACACCGACGGCAAGGACTGCGGGGTCAACGACGAGCCGGTGGAGCTGTCCGCCGTCGATCGCTGGATCATCTCCGCCCTGCAACGCTGCGAGCAGGACGTGACCCGCCACCTCGACGCCTTCCGCTTCGACCTGGCGACCCAGGCCCTCTACGAGTTCGTCTGGGACGAGTACTGCGCCTGGTATCTGGAGCTGGTCAAGCCGGTGCTGTGGGACGAGACTGCCTCGGCCGAGCGCCAGCGCGGCACCCGCCGCACCCTGGTGCGCGTGCTGGAGGTGATTCTGCGGCTGGCGCACCCGTTCATGCCCTTCATCACCGAAGAGATCTGGCAGCGCATCAAGGCCCTGGCCGGCAAGGACGGCGCCACCCTGATGCTGCAGCCCTGGCCGGTGGCCAACGAGGCGCGGGTGGATGCCGGCGCCGAGGCCGACATCGCCTGGGTCAAGACCTTCATGCTCGGCGTGCGGCAGATCCGCGGCGAGATGAAGATCTCCATGACCAAGCGCATCGACGTGGTCCTGGCCAACGCCAATGCCGAGGACCTGCGTCGCCTGGCCGAGTTCGAGCCGCTGCTGAACAAGCTGGCCAAGTTCGAGTCGATCCGCGTGCTGGCCGCCGGCGAAGAAGCGCCGATGTCCGCCACCACCCTGGTCGGCGAGCTGCAGGTACTGGTGCCCATGGCCGGGCTGATCGACAAGGACGCCGAACTGGCGCGCCTGGACAAGGAGATCGCCCGCCTGGACGGCGAGGTCAAGCGGGTCGGCGGCAAGCTGGCCAACGAAGGCTTCGTCGCCAAGGCCCCGGCAGAGGTGCTCGACAAGGAGCGCGCCAAGCTGGCCGAAGCCGAACAGGCGCTGGCCAAGCTGGCCGAGCAGCGCGAGAAGATCGCCAGCCTGTAACCCCCGAGAGGCCCGCGTTCGCGGGCCTCTTCGCATCCCGGCCAGGAGCGCCCATGGAAGTCAGCAAGACCCGCACCAGCTTCTACCGTCGCCTCTACGTGGCCTGGCTGATCGACAGCGGCGCGGCCGCCAGCGTGCCGGCGCTGATGGAGGCCACCGGCATGCCGCGCCGTACCGCCCAGGACACCCTGGCCGCCCTCGGCGAACTGGACATCGTCTGCGACTTCGTCCAGCAGGACGGCGCGCGCAACAACGCCGGGCACTACGCGATCCGCGACTGGGGCCCCATCGACCGCGCCTGGGTCGCAGCGCACCTGGCGCAGATCAAGACGCTGCTCGGTTATCCCTGAGTCGCCCGCCCGGGCCGCGCCGCTCCCTCCTGACAACACCCTTCCCTTCGTGAAGCCGCCTTCTCTCGGCCACGCCCCCGCGTTCGCCCCGTAAAAACTTGTACAAAACAAATCACTTGTACAAGTAAGCGCCCGCATGTTTACTTGTACAAGAATTTCAATTTGTACAAGTTTGGAGGTGCGCATGGACCGCCTCAAGCTGGGAATCAGCGCCTGCCTGCTCGGCGAGCGGGTGCGTTTCAACGGCGGACACAAGCACTCGTCGCTGTGCACCGAGGTGCTTGCCGAACATTTCGAGCTGGTGCCGGTGTGCCCGGAGATGGCCGTGGGCCTGGGCGCACCGCGGCCGGTCATCCGCCTGGTCGGCGACGCCAGCGCACCGCGGGCGGTGATGCCCGAGCACGGCCGCGACCTGACCGACGTGCTGCAGGCCCAGGCCGCGCGCACCGCCGACGAGCTGGCCGACATCAGCGGCTATGTGCTGATGCAGAAGTCGCCCTCCTGCGGACTGCACCGGGTCAAGCTGTACCGTGACAACGGCCACCTCGCCGAGGCCGGCGGCCGCGGCGTGTTCGCCGCCGCGCTGCAGGCCCTGCGCCCCGAATTGCCGATGGAGGAGGAAGGCCGCCTGCACGACCCGGTGCTGCGCGAAAACTTCCTCAACCGGGTGTTCGTCTATGGCCGCTGGCAGCGCCTGCTGGCCGCGGGCCTGACCCGCCAGGGCCTGATCGACTTCCACGCGCGCCACAAGTACCTGCTGATGGCCACCCATCCGCAGCAGCAGAAGGCCCTGGGTCGCCTGCTCGGCGACCTCGGCCGGCACGACCCCGAGGAGCTCGGCCCGCGCTACTTCAGCCAGCTGATGGCGGCACTGAGCCGACGCGCCACCCGCGGCACCCACAGCAACGTGCTGCAGCACCTGAGCGGCTACCTCAAGCAGCACCTCGACGACGCCGAGCGCGCGGAACTGCAACAGCTGATCGAGCAGTACCGCACCGGGGTCGTGCCGCTGGTGGTCCCCCTGACGCTGCTGCGCCACCACTTCAACCGTCACCCGCATGCCTACGTGGCGAGCCAGGACTACCTGCGTCCGTACCCGGACGATCTCAGTTTGAGGAACGCGATTTGAGCGAGACCCCCGTCGACTACCCGAGCGCCCTGGCGCTCGGCTACCTGCCCATCCGCGAAGTGGCGCGCAGCACCGGGGTCAACCCGGTGACCCTGCGCGCCTGGGAGCGGCGCTACGGTCTGGTGGTGCCCTACCGCACCGCCAAGGGCCACCGCCTGTATGCGCCGGAGCAGGTGCAGCGCATCCAGCAGGTGCTGACCTGGCTCAACCGCGGCGTGGCGGTCGGCCAGGTGCGCGATCTGCTGGAGCAGGCCGCGCCCGTCGAAGCGGCGCCCAGCGGCATCTGGGACGAACTGCGCCAGGCCATGCTCCAGGCCGTGGCGCGCCAGGCCGAGCGCAGCCTGGACGAGGCCTTCAACCGCGCCCAGTCGCTCTACCCGCCGCGGGTGCTCTGCGCGCAGCTGCTTCTTCCGCTGCTGGCGGAGCTGGACCTGCGCTGGCGCGACCTGCCGTTCGGCGCTCAGCTGGAACAGGTGTTCTTCCACTCCTGGTTGCGCAGCAAGCTGGGCGCGCGCCTGCATCACGACAACCGCCAGCACAACGGCGCACCGCTGCTGCTGGTCAGCCAGTCCGGCCTGTACCTGGAGCCGGGCCTGTGGCTGAGCGCCTGGCTGATCAACGGCGCCGGTTGCGCGGCGCAGGTGCTGGACTGGTCGGTGCCGACCAGCGAGCTGGTGCAGGCGGTGGACCACATCGGCCCGCGCGCACTGGTGCTGTATTCCAGCCAGGCCCTGGGCGCACCGCTGCGTCACCAGCTGCCGCGCCTGGTCGAGGCCTGCTCGGTGCCGCTGCTGCTGGCCGGCCCGGCGGCCACCATCCACCACGACGAGCTGCAGAGCCTCGCCGGCCTGCACCTGGCCGCCGACCCGCTGCTCGCCGAGCAGTGCCTGCGCGAGCTGGGCCTGCTGGAGAACGAGCCGTGCGCCAGCTGATCTGGCTGCGCAGCGACCTGCGCGTGGCCGACAACGGCGCGCTGGCCGCCGCCATGGCGGCCGGCCCGACGCTTGCCGTATACCTGATCAGCCCCGGGCAGTGGCGCGAGCACGACGATGCGCCGTGCAAGGTCGACTTCTGGCTGCGCAACCTGGCCGCGCTGCAGCCGCGCCTGGCCGACCTCAACGTGCCGCTGCTGATCCGCTTCGCCGACCACTGGCGCGAGGCGCCCCGGGTGCTGGCCGAGCTGTGCCGCGAGCACGAGATCGCCGCGGTCTGGGCCAACGAGGAGTACGGCGTCAACGAGCAGGCCCGCGACCACGCGGTGGAACAGGAGCTGCGGCGCCAGGGCGTCGCCTTCCAGCAGCGGCTGGACCAGCTGTTCTTCGCTCCCGGCAGCGTGCTGACCCAGTCCGGCAGCTACTTCCAGGTGTTCAGCCAGTTCCGCAAGGTCTGCTACCAGCGCCTGCACACCGCCCTGCCGGCGCGGGTGCCGATGCCGTCGCGGCAGGCGCCGCTGGCCATCGCCAGCGACCCGATTCCCTCCGCCGTCGAGGGCTTCGCCATTCCCGAAGCGGGACTGCGCGAAGCATGGCCGGCCGGCGAGGACGCCGCCCAGAAACGCCTGGCGCTGTTCGTCGACGAACTCATGGGCTGGTACCAGCAGCGCCGCGACATTCCCGGCGTGGACGGCACCAGCCGCCTCTCGCCCTACCTGGCCGCCGGCGTGGTCTCGCCACGCCAGTGCCTGCACGCCGCGCTGCGCAGCAACCAGGGCGAGTTCGAGACCGGCAATCCGGGCGCCGTCACCTGGATCAACGAGCTGCTCTGGCGCGAGTTCTACAAGCACATCCTGGTCGGCTACCCGCGCGTCTCCCGCCACCGCCCCTTCCGCCTGGAGACCGAGGCCCTGGCCTGGCGCCACGCGCCGGACGAGCTGCAGGCCTGGCAACAGGGCCGCACCGGCATCCCCATCGTCGACGCCGCCATGCGCCAGCTGCTGGCCACCGGCTGGATGCACAACCGCCTGCGCATGGTGGTAGCGATGTTCCTGACCAAGAACCTGCTGATCGACTGGCGCAAGGGCGAGCGCTGGTTCATGCGCCACCTGATCGACGGCGACCTGGCCGCCAACAACGGCGGCTGGCAATGGAGCGCCTCCACCGGCACCGACGCCGCGCCCTACTTCCGCATCTTCAACCCGGTCAGCCAGTCGCAGAAGTTCGACCCGCAGGGCCGCTTCATCCGCGCCTGGCTGCCGGAACTGGCGCAGCTAAACGACCGCGACATCCATAACCCGGCGGCGCTCGGTGGGCTGTTCGCCGCGGCCGATTACCCGGCACCCATCGTCGACCTGGGCAGCTCGCGCGAGCGCGCGCTGCAGGCGTTCAAGAACCTGCCCGCGAGGAACGTCGCCCATGTCTGATTTCCTGCGCCGCTTCGCCGCCGACTTCGCCGCCCTCGATGCCGACAACCTGCATCGCCTCGGTTCGCTGTACAGCGAGGACATCCGCTTCCGCGACCCGCTGCACGAAGTGCACGGCCTGCCGGACCTGCGGGACTATTTCGCCGAGCTGTACGCCAACGTGCGCGAGCTGCACTTCGACTTCCACGGCCACGACCAGGCGGGCGACGGCGAGGGCTACCTGCGCTGGACCATGACCTTCCGCCACCCGCGCCTGCGTGGCGGCGCGCCGATCACCGTCGACGGCTGCTCGCACCTGCTGTGGTGGGACAAGGTCTACCAGCACCGCGACTACTTCGACGCCGGCGCCATGCTCTACGAGCATCTGCCGCTGATGGGCGGAGCCATCGCCTGGCTGAAGCGGAGGCTGGCATGAGCCGGCGCATCTGGCTCACCGGCGCCAGCAGCGGCATCGGCGCGGCCCTGGCCGAGGTGCTGCTGCGCGACGGTCACCGCCTGGCCGTGAGCGCGCGCGACGCCGCCGCCCTGCAGCGGCTGGCCGAACGTTTCCCGGACCAGGTGCTGCTGGCGCCCGGCGACCTCACCGACGCCGAACAGGTGCGCGCCATCGGCGAGCGCATCGCCGGGCACTGGGGCGCGCTGGACCAGGCCATCCTCAACGCCGGCACCTGCGAATACATCGAGGTCGACGACTTCCGCGCCACCGCAGTCGAGCGGGTCATGCGCAGCAACCTGATGTCCGCCGCCCACTGCGTGGAGGCCGCGCTGCCGTTGCTGCGCGCCAGCGAACGGCCGCACCTGGTGGCGATGGGCAGCTCGGTCACCTACCTGCCGCTGCCCCGCGCCGAGGCCTATGGTGCGTCCAAGGCGGCCGTGCGCTACCTGTTCGAGTCGCTGCGCATCGACCTGGCGGCCGAGGGCATCGCCGTCACCCTGGTCAGCCCCGGCTTCGTCGACACACCGCTGACGCGGCAGAACGACTTCCCCATGCCGATGCGCTGGCCGGCGGAAAAAGCCGCCCGCCATATCGCCGCGCGACTCGACGGCCAGCCCTACGAAATCGCCTTCCCCACGCCGTTCATCACCACCCTGCGTCTGCTCGGCCTGCTGCCCGCCGGGCTGCAGCTGGCGCTCGGCAAACGTCTATCTCGCTCGGAGCAGCGCCCATGAAAGTTGCCATCGTCGGCAGTGGTATTTCCGGCCTGACCTGCGCCTACCTGCTGCATCGCCGTCACGACATCACCCTGTTCGAGGCCGGTGACTGGGTCGGCGGCCATACCCACACCGTGGACGTCGAGCTCGACGGCGAGCGCCACGCCATCGACACCGGTTTCATCGTCTTCAACGACTGGACCTACCCCAACTTCATCCGCCTCCTGGAGCGCCTCGGCGTCGCCTCGCGCCCCACCGAGATGAGCTTCTCGGTGCATGACCCGCGCAACGACGAGCAGTACAACGGCAACAACCTCAACAGCCTGTTCGCACGTCGGCGCAACCTGGTCTCGCCGGCCTTCTGGGGCATGCTGCGCGACATCCTGCGCTTCAACCGCGAGGCCCAGGCCGACCTGGCGCAGCAGCGCATCGACACCGACATCACCCTCGGTGCCTACCTGGAGCAGCGCCGCTATGGCCGGCGCTTCATCGACCACTACATCGTGCCCATGGGCGCGGCCATCTGGTCCATGTCGCTGGCCGACATGCTGGGCTTTCCGCTGCAGTTCTTCGTGCGCTTCTTCCGCAACCACGGCCTGCTGTCGGTCAACGACCGGCCGCAGTGGCGGGTGGTCGAGGGCGGCTCGCGCAGCTATATCGCGCCACTGACCGCCGGCTTCGCCGAGCGCATCCGCCTCAATTGCCCGGTGCAGCGGGTGCAGCGCGACGCCAGTGGCGTGATCGTGCACAGCCCGGCCGGCGTGGAGTATTTCGACCGCATCATCTTCGCCTGCCACAGCGACCAGGCCCTGGCCCTGCTGGCCTCGCCCAGCCTGGCCGAGCAGAGCATTCTCGGCGACCTGCGCTATGCCGAGAACGAGGTGGTGCTGCACCACGACAGCCGCCTGCTGCCCTCGCGCCGCCTGGCCTGGGCCAGCTGGAACTACCGCCTCGGCGGCGCGGCCGAGCGGCCCGCGGCGGTGACCTACAACATGAACATCCTGCAGGGCCTGCGCAGCGCCACCACCTTTTGCGTCAGCCTCAACCAGACCGAGGCCATCGACCCGGCGAAGATCCTCGGCCGCTACCGCTACGCCCATCCGCAGTACAGCCTGGCCGGCCTGCGCGCCCAGGAACGTTGGGAAGAACTGCACGGCCAGTTGCACACCTATTACTGCGGCGCCTACTGGGCCAACGGCTTCCATGAAGACGGCGTGGTCAGCGCGCTGCGCGTGGCCGAAGCCTTCGGGGAGCGCCTGTGAACAGCGCGCTGTACCAGGGCTGGGTGCAGCATCGGCGCTTTCTGCCGCGCGGCCACGCCTTCCGCTACCGCATCGGCCTGCTCTATCTGGACCTGGCCGAGCAGGACGCCGTGCTCGGCCTCTCGCCGCTGACCGGCCGCGGGCGCTGGGCGCCGTTTTCCTTCCGCGAATCCGACTATCTGCCGCACCTCACCGGCACCGGCATGCCGCTGGACCGGGCCGTGCGCCAGTGCGTCGAGCGGGCCCTGGGCCGCGCGCCGGGCGGGCGCATCTGCCTGCTGACCCAGCCGCGTAGCTGGGGCCTGGCGTTCAACCCGGCGAGCTTCTTCTACTGCTTCGACGCCGACGGCGGCCTGGCGGCGATTCTCTGCGAGGTCAGCAACACGCCATGGCGCCAGCGCTATCACTACGTGCTGCCGACCCATGCCGAGGGCGAGTCGCGCCAGCGGGTCGAGAAGAGCTTCCACGTCTCGCCCTTTCTGCCGCGCGAGCTGGAATACCGCATGCGCTACGCGCCGCCGGGTGAGCGCCTGCACATCCACATGGAGGACTGGCAGGGCGCGACCAAGCTGTTCGACGCCAGCCTCGGCCTGCACCGCCTCGAGCTGAGCCGCGCCAGCCTGCACCGTCACCTGCTGGCCTTCCCCTGGATGACCGCCACGACCCTGCTCGGCATCTACTGGCAGGCCCTGCGCCTGCTGCTCAAGCGCATTCCTATCTTCGACCACGGCGCCGCGGACGGCGCCTTCCGTACTGGCCAACTGGAGCCCCGCCATGAAGAGCCCTGACCTGATTTCCGCCAAGAGCAGCGTACGCGCCGGCAACGGCCTGGGGGCCGGGATGCTGCGCAGCCTGGTGTTGCGTCAGCTGAGCGGCCTGCGCCACGGCCGGCTGACCGTGCTGGAGAACGGCGAACGCCTGGAGTTCGGCGCGGCGGACGCCGGCCTGCACGGCGAGATCGAGGTGCTCGACCCGGCGCTGTGGGCGCTGGTGGCCGGCAATGGCTCGATCGGCGCCGGCGAGGCCTATGTCCACGGCTACTGGCGCAGCCCGGACCTGACCGCCGTGGTCCGCGTGTTCGTCGCCAATCTCGAGGTGCTCGATGCCATGGAGCGCGGCCTGGCGCTGCTCGTCGGCCGCCCGCTGATGCAGGGTCTGCACTGGCTCAATCGCAACACCCGCAGCGGCTCGCGGCGCAACATCGCCGCCCATTACGACCTGGGCAACGACCTGTTCGAGCGCCTGCTCGACCCGACCATGATGTACTCGGCGGCCATGTTCGCCGGCACCGACGACGACCTGGAGCGGGCCCAGCTGAACAAGCTCGAGCGCATCTGCCAGAAGCTCGAGCTGAAGCCCGACGACCACCTGCTGGAGATCGGCACCGGCTGGGGCGGCATGGCCCTGTACGCCGCCAGCCATTATGGCTGCCGGGTGACCACCACGACCCTGTCGCAACAGCAGTACGACTACACCCGCCGACGCATCGACGAGCAGGGCCTGCAGGACCGCGTCACCCTGCTGCTGCAGGACTACCGCGACCTGACCGGGCGCTACGACAAGCTGGTGTCCATCGAGATGGTCGAGGCTGTCGGTCATCGCTTCCTGCCGCAGTACTTCCGCCAGTGCGCCGCGCTGCTGAAGGATGACGGGCTGATGCTGCTGCAGGCCATCACCATCCGCGACCAGCGCTATGAGCAGGCCTGCCGCTCGGTGGACTTCATCCAGCGCTACATCTTCCCCGGCGGCGCCCTGCCCTCGGTGCAGAAGATGCTGCAGGTGGTCACCGCCGAGACCGACTTCAACCTGCACCACATGGAGGACTTCGGCCTGCACTACGCGCGCACCCTGCGCCTGTGGCACGCCAACCTGCAGCACGCCCGCCACGAGCTGGAGCAGCTGGGCTACGACGCCTACTTCTACCGGCTGTGGGAGTTCTACCTGTGCTACTGCGAGGGCGGCTTCCTCGAACGCAGCATCGGCACCGCCCAGCTGCTGCTGGCCAAGGCCGGCGCCCGGCCGGCGCCGCTGCTGGGACGCCTCACCGCCTGATGGGCGCGCTGCTGTTCAACGCCGGGCTGTTCCAGATCGGCTGGTGGGCCTGTGTGCTGAGCCCGCGCCAGCCCTGGCTGCTGGCGATCGTCCTGCTCTGCCTGGCCGTGCATCTGCGTTGGCCGGGCCGTCGCGGCGAGTGGCGCGCGGTGCTGGCGGTGACCCTGTTCGGCACCCTCCTGGATGGGGCGCTCGGCGCGCTGGGGCTGTTCGCCTTCGGTCTGCCACCGGCCTGGCTGATCCTGCTCTGGGCGCTGCTCGCCTGCACCCTCGGCCACAGCCTGGCGTGGAGCGCGCGCCCCTGGTGGCGAGCCGCAGTGCTCGGCGCTCTCGGCGCGCCGCCCGCCTATCTCGGCGGTGCCACGCTGGCCGGGGTCGCGCTGCCGCTGGGCACGCTGCCGACCCTGCTGGTGCTCGCCGTGGTCTGGGCGTTCGTTCTGCCGATCTGCCACCGCCTGTTCACTCGCTTCGCCGGCTAGAACCCGCATGGTCCGAGCGCAGGCAGCGGCGACGCCGGTCGGCCGGTCGCGCCAGCCCGCGCCGCCTGCCGTACACTGCGCGCCCATGAGCACCATTCCCCACCTGCAACTGCCCACCGCCGCCATCAGCTGCAGCAACTGCGCCGCCTGTTGCTGCCAGCTCGAAGTGATGCTGATCGGCGACACCGGCGTGCCCGCGCGTTTCATCGAGACCGACGACTGGGGTGGCGAGGTGATGCGCCGCCTGGACGACGGTTGGTGCGCGGCGCTGGACCGCGACAGCATGCGCTGCACCATCTACGAGGTGCGCCCGCTGATCTGCCGCGAATTCGAGATGGGCTCGGCCGAATGCCGCGACGAGCGCCGCGGCATGGCCGACATCTATCGCTGAACGACGAGCATGAAAAAGCCGGGCACGAAGCCCGGCTTTTTTTACATGCGTCCCGCCTTAGAAGCTGGTGCGGTAATGCAGGGTGTAGGCCTCTACGCCGTCGTTCGGCTGCTTGATGCCGGCGTTGGAGTAGTGCAGCGCGCGGATGCCGATCTCGTGACCGGAGAAGCGCAGGCCGGCGCCGATGCGGTCCTCGAACTGGAAGGAGGAGCCCAGGTCGTTCTCTTCCAGCTCGGTGCTGGAGAACGCCGCCACGCCGATACCGGCCTCGATGTAGGGCTGCACGCTATCGCCGGCGAATTCGTAGACGAACACGGGGGCGAAGGACAGGCTGTGGTTGCTGGCGGTTTCATCGCCATCCCAGAAGGTGTAGCCGGCATCCCAGTAGCCGGTCAGGCGGCCCACGCTGGTCTGCCACCAGCTCTTGTCCCAATCCCATTGGGCGCCGAGGCGGTAGACCATGGTGGAGTCACCGCTCTGCCCGACGGCGGCGGTGAAATCGACGGCTTGGGCGGAGAGGCTGGCCAGGCCGAGGGCTAGTACGGTCGCCTGAGCAATTATCTTCTTCATGTAACCTTCCTGTTACCGAGTGGAGATGCGAACGCTTATCGCGCTGCAGTATAGAAAAATTTTGTATAAGAGAAAGCGGTCGCCGAAATGAAACCTTCATCTCGCCTCAAACACAGAGCGGGCGGACCTGGGCAAGTTCAGACAATAATTTCGGCAGCACCGCCTGCATGGCGGCGGCATCGCCACTGCTCCAGAAGCGCACCGGCGCGGCGGGGCCCGAGGCGAGCAGCCGGCGCTGCTCCAGCAGCGATTGCAGATGGCGCGCCACGGCCGCGCCGGTGTCCACCAGGCGCACCGATTCCGGCACCAGCTCGCGCAGCAGCGGCTTGATGAAGGGATAGTGGGTGCAGCCGAGAATCAGCGTGTCGCAGCCCTCGGCCAGCAGCGGCTCGACCCAGCCGCGCAGCAGCTCGCGCGTGTGCGGGCCGTCCAGCTCCCCCGCTTCCACCTGCTCCACCAGTCCCGGGCAGGGCTGGGTGATCACCCGCACGTCGCTGGCGAAGCGATCCAGCAGGGCGGCGAACTTGGCGCTCTTCAGGGTGCCGGTGGTGGCCAGCACGCCGACCACGCCGCTGCGGGTGGCGGCGGCCGCCGGCTTCACCGCCGGCTCCATGCCGACGATGGGCAGCTCGGGATAGCGCTCGCGCAGGTCGGCCACGGCCGCCGCGGTGGCCGTGTTGCACGCCAGCACCAGCGCCTTGGCGCCCTGCCCCAGGAGGAATTCGGCGATCTTCTGGCTGCGCTCGCGGATGAACTCGGGGCTCTTCTCGCCATAGGGCACGTGGCCGCTGTCGGCCACATACAGCAGCGACTCGTCCGGCAGCCGTGCCTGAATCTCGCGCAGCACCGAGAGGCCGCCGACGCCGGAGTCGAACACGCCGACCGGCGCCTGGCTCATGGCCGCCCTCCGCACACGCTGCACGCCGGGTCGCGCCTGACCCGCAGCTCGCGAAAGCGCGAACCCAGGGCGTCGACCAGCAGCAGCCGGCCCACCAGCGGCTCGCCGAATCCAGCCAGCAGCTTGAGCGCCTCCAGCGCCTGCAGGCTGCCGACCAGGCCCACCAGCGGGCCGACCACGCCGGCCTCGCTGCAGGTCAGCTCCGTCTCGCTGCCATGGCCGTACAGGCAGTGGTAACAGGGGCTGGCCGCGTCGCGCGGGTCGAACACCGCGAGCTGCCCCTCCAGGCGAATCGCCGCGCCGGACACCAGCGGCCTGCTGGCGGCCACGCTGGCGGCGTTGACCGCCTCGCGGGTGGTGAAGTTGTCGCTGCAGTCCAGCACCAGGTCCACCGCGGCGACAGCGGCGGCCAGGGAGTCCTGGTCCAGCGCGGTGCGATGCGGCACCAGGCGGATCTGCGGATTGAGAGCGGCAAGCCGAGCCATGGCGGAATCGACCTTGGCCACGCCGACCTGGGTGCCGTCGTGGATGATCTGCCGCTGCAGGTTGGTCAGGTCGACCGTATCGAAGTCGGCCAGATGCAGCTCGCCGACACCGGCGGCGGCCAAGTACAACGCCACCGGCGAGCCGAGGCCGCCGAGACCGATGATCAGCACGCGGCTCTGCTTGAGTTTCAGCTGCCCGGCGACATCGATCTGCGGCAACAGGATCTGCCGGCTGTAGCGCAGGAGTTCGTCGTCGCTCAGTTCTACGGTCATGCGGTCCGCTGCCCCAGGGAAATACGTTCGTGGCCGCCCAGGTCGCGGCGGCTCCGCACGGCGCTGAAGCCGGCGGCTCTCAGCAGTTCGCGCACGGCCTCGGCCTGATCATAGCCGTGCTCCAGCAGCAGCCAGCCATCGGTATCGAGATGCCGCGGCGCCTGAGCGACGATCTGGCGGATATCGTCCAGCCCATCGGCGCCGGCCACCAGTGCGCTCATCGGTTCGAAGCGCACGTCGCCCTCGCCCAGGTGACGGTCGTCGGCAGCGATATAAGGCGGGTTGCTGACGATCAGGTCGAAGCGCTCGCCGGCCAGGGCCTCGAACCAGCTGCTCTGGCGGAATTCGGCATTGCTCAGGCCGAGGCGCTGGCGATTGCGCTCGGCCAGGGCCACGGCATCGACGATGCGATCCACTCCGGTCACCCGCCAGCCACCGCGCTCGCTGGCCAGGGCAAGGGCGATGGCGCCGGTGCCGGTGCCCAGGTCGAGCACTCGCCGTGGCGTGGCCGGGGCCAGTTGCAGGGCTGTTTCGACCAGCAATTCGGTGTCGGGACGGGGAATCAGGGTGTGCGGCGCGACCTCCAGGTCGAGGCTCCAGAAGCCCTGATGGCCGAGGATATAGGCCACCGGCTCGCCGCCGCGACGGCGCTCGAGCATGGCGGCGAAGACGGCCAGTTGCTCGGCGCTCGGCTCGTGCTCCGGCCAGGTGCGCAGGTAGCTGCGCGGCTTGCCGAGGGCGGCAGCCAGCAGCAGCTCGACATCCAGCCGCGCGCTCGGCGAGGCGGGTAGTGCGGTGCTGTCGAGCAGGGATTGGATGCTGGCCATGCGGGGATCTCCTCTCCCCCTCTCCCACTGACGGAAGAAGGGCTGGAAGAGGGCGCTAACGACAGCCCCCTCTCCCTAACCCTCTCCCCCGAGGGGGGGGATAATGGTTCGTGCATTCCCGGATTTCATCCGGGCTACCGGTGCGCATGGCGCACTCTACGTGGTGCGGGTCGAGTGCGCCGTGCGCACTACAACCGGCCACTCAATCTCCCAGGGCGGTCCCTGGTATTCCCTGCAGCGGCTCGATCACCTGCTGCGCCGCGCCGCCGATCACTTCGTTCGGCAAGACGGAAATGGCATTTCCCGGATTTCATCCGGGCTACCGGTGCGCATGGCGCACCCTACGTGGTGTGGGTCGGGTGCGCCGTACGCACTACAACCGGCCGCTCAATCGCCCAGGGCGGCCAGCTGGTCGGCCTGGTATTCCTGCAGCAGCGGCTCGATCACCTGCTCCACCGCGCCGCCGATCACTTCGTTCAGCGAATAGAGGGTCAGGTTGATGCGGTGATCGGTGACCCGGCCTTGCGGGAAGTTATAGGTGCGGATGCGCTCGGAGCGGTCGCCGGAGCCCACCAGCAGCTTGCGCGTGTCGGAGATTTCCTTGTGCGCCGCGGCGTCCTGCTGGTCCTGCAGCTTGGCCGCCAGCCAGGCCATGGCCTTGGCGCGGTTCTTGTGCTGCGAACGCTCCTCCTGGCACTCGACGACGATGCCGGTGGGCAGGTGGGTGATGCGGATCGCCGAGTCGGTCTTGTTCACGTGCTGGCCGCCGGCGCCCGAAGCGCGGTAGGTGTCCACGCGCAGCTCGGCCGGGTTGATCTCGATGGCCTGCTGCTCGTCCGGCTCCGGCAGCACGGCGACGGTGCAGGCGGAGGTATGGATGCGGCCCTGGGACTCGGTTTCCGGCACGCGCTGTACGCGATGGGCGCCGGACTCGAACTTGAGCTTGGCGTAGACGTTGTCGCCCTCGACGCGGCTGATGACTTCCTTGTAGCCGCCGTGCTCGCCCTCGCTCTCGGAGAGGATCTCGACCCTCCAGCCCTGGCGCTCGGCATAGCGCGAATACATGCGGAACAGGTCGCCGGAGAAGATCGCCGCCTCGTCGCCGCCGGTGCCGGCGCGGATCTCCAGGAACACGTTGCGACCGTCGTTGGGGTCCTTGGGCAGCAGCATACGCTGCAGGCGATCCTCCAGCCCGACCAGCGCCTCCTTGGCCTGGGCCACCTCCTCTTCGGCCATCTCGCGCATTTCCGCGTCGCCGTCCTTGAGCAGCGCCTGGGCGCCCTCGAGGTCGTCCTGGGTCTTGCGGAACTCGCGGTAGGCGGCGATGACCGGCTCGACCTCGGCATATTCCTTGGAATAGGCGCGGAAGCGGGTCTGGTCGCTGATCACCTCGGCATCGCCGAGCAGCGCGGTGAGCTCCTCGAAGCGGTCGTGGAGGATGTCGAGTTTCTTCAGCAGGGAGGCTTTCATGTCTTGCTCGGGCCCTCGTCGAGGGCAAAGAGTTCCTGGGCCACGGCCAGCGCTTCGAAGCGGCCGTCGGCGGAGATTTTCTTCAGCTGCACGCTGGGCGCGTGCAGCAGCTTGTTGGTCAGGCCGCGAGCCAGCTGGGCCAGTACGTCGTCGGCGTTGCTGCCGTTGGCGAGCATGCGCTGGGCCTTGGCCAGCTCCTCGTCGCGCAGGCGTTCGGCCTGCTGGCGATAGGCACGCAGCACGTCGACCGCGGCCAGTTCGCGCAGGCGCTGCATGAAGTCGTCGGCGCCGACGCTGACCAGCTCCTCGGCGGCCTGGGCAGCGCCCTGGCGGCTCTTGAGGTTCTCCTCGATGACCTCGTGCAGGTCGTCCACCGTATAGAGGTAGACGTCGTCCAGCTCGCCCACTTCCGGCTCGATGTCGCGCGGCACGGCGATGTCGACCATGAACATGGGCTTGTGCTTACGCTGCTTGAGCGCGCGCTCCACCGCGCCCTTGCCGAGGATCGGCAGCTGGCTGGCGGTGGAGCTGATGACGATGTCGCTGTGCGCCAGTTCCTGCGGGATGTCGGCCAGCAGCACGGCATGCGCGCCGAACTGCTCGGCCAACTGGCTGGCGCGCTCGAGGGTTCGGTTGGCCACGACGATGCGCTTCACGCCCTGGTCGTGCAGGTGGCGGGCGACCAGGCTGATGGTCTCGCCGGCGCCGATCAGCAGGGCCTGGCTGCGGTGCAGGTCGGCGAAGATCTGCTTGGCCAGGCTGACCGCGGCGAAGGCCACCGACACCGGGTTCTCGCCGATGGCGGTGTCGGTGCGCACCGTCTTGGCGGTGCTGAAGGTGGCCTGGAACAGGCGGCCGAGCAGCGGGCCGACGGTGCCGGCCTCGCGCGCCACGGCGTAGGCGGACTTCATCTGGCCGAGGATCTGCGGCTCGCCGAGGACCATCGAATCGAGCCCCGAGGCCACGCGCATCATGTGCCGCACGGCCTCGTTGTCCTGGTGCACGTAGGCACAGGCGCGCAGGTCGTCGAGGTCGAGGCGATGGTAGTCGGCCAGCCAGCGCAGCACGTCGTCGGCGGACAGCTGGTCCTGCTCCAGGTACAGCTCGCTGCGGTTGCAGGTGGAGAGGATCGCCGCCTCGCGGCTGGGGGTGACGCGACAGAGCTGCTGCAGGGCCTCGACCAGTTGCTCGGGGGTGAAGGCCACGCGTTCGCGGACGTCCACCGAGGCGGTCTTGTGGTTGATGCCGAGGGCGAGGAAGGCCATGCAGGGTCGCTAAGGGAATTCGAGATAGCGGGCGATTGTCCTACGTCACCCCAGGGAGAACAACTGTTGCGACAAATTGACCCGATAGCCGAGTCCCTGAGGCGCGGTGGGCTTGCGCCCGCCGCTTGTGTCATGATGCAGCCACGCCACGGACCGCAGCTTTTCTTATGAATAAATCCCTCGCGTTGCTGACCGCCTCCCTCCTGCTCGCCGGCTGCCAGACCCTGGCCCCCGCGCCCGACGGCACCCCGCCGGTGGAGGACACCGCGGCCAGCAAGGCCCCGACGCCCAAGCAGTACGCCTCGTTCAGCGAGGACACCTTGTATGCCCTGCTGGCCGCCGAACTGGCCGGCCAGCGCAATCGCTTCGACATCGCCCTCGGCAACTACGTACAGCAGGCCAATGCGACCCAGGACCCGGCCGTGGCCGAGCGCGCCTTCCGCATCGCCGAATACCTGGGCGCCGAGCAGGCCGCGCTGGACACCGCACTGATCTGGTCGAACAACGCGCCGGACAGCCTCGACGCCCAGCGCGCCGCCGCCGTGCAGCTGGCCCGCGCCGGCCGCTACGACGAGTCCATGGAATATATGGAGCGCGTCCTGCTGGGCCAGGGCGACACCCATTTCGACTTCCTCGCGCTGTCCGCCGCCGAGACCGACCCGGATACCCGCGACGGTCTGCAGCAGAGCTTCGACCGCCTCCTGCAGAAGCACCCGGAGAACGGCCAGCTGCTGTTCGGCAAGGCCCTGCTGCTGCACCAGGACGGCCGCGCCGAGGACGCCCTGGAGCTACTCGAGGCGCACGACGCCAGCCAGGAGGAAATTCCGCCACTGCTGCTACGCGCCCGCCTGCTGCAGAGCCTGGGCCGCGGCGAGGAGGCGCTGCCGCTGCTGGAGAAGGGCATCGAGAAACACCCCGAGGACAAGCGCCTGCGCCTGGCCTACGCCCGCCAGCTGGTCGAACTCAAGCGCCTGGACGAGGCCAAGAGCGAGTTCGCCGGCTTGGTCCAGCGCTTCCCGGACGATGACGACCTGCGCTACTCCCTGGCCCTGGTGTGCCTGGAGGCGGAGGCCTGGGACGAGGCCATCGTCTACCTGGAAGAACTGGTGGCGCGCGACGCCCACGTCGACGCCGCGCATTTCAATCTGGGGCGCATCTACGAGCAGCGCGGCGAGCCGGAAAGCGCGCTGATCGAATACGCCCTGGTCGGCCCCGGCGAGGACTACCTGCCCGCCCAGGTGCGCCAGACCGAGATCCTCTTCGAGCAGGGTCGCATGGCCGAGGCCGGCGCACGCCTGGCCCGCGCCCGCGACAGCCAGCCCGACTACGCCATCCAGCTGTACCTGATCGAGTCCGAGGCCCTGGCCAACCGCCAGCGCCACGAGGAGGCCTGGCAGGTCATCGTCAAGGCGCTGGAGCAGTTCCCCGGCGACACCAACCTGCTCTACACCCGCGCCATGCTCGCCGAAAAGCGCGGTGACCTGGCCGGCCTGGAGCGCGACCTGCGCAACATCATCGAGCGCGAGCCGGACAACGCCACGGCGCTGAACGCCCTCGGCTACACCCTGGCCGACCGCACCACCCGCTACGACGAGGCCAAGGCGCTGATCGAGCGCGCCCACCAGCTCAACCCCGAAGACCCCGCCACCCTCGACAGCATGGGCTGGGTCAACTATCGCCTGGGCAATCTCGAGGAGGCCGAGCGCTACCTGCGCGCGGCCCTGGCCAAGTATCCCGACCACGAGGTCGCCGCCCACCTGGGCGAAGTGCTCTGGGCCCGTGGCAAGCAGGGCGAGGCCCGCGAGGTCTGGTCCACCGCCCTCGAGGCCCAGCCCGACAGCCCCATCCTGCGCGCCACCATCCAGCGCCTGACCGGTTCCGAGAAGCTCTGATCCATGTTTCGTCACGCCATCGTCTTCAGCCTGATCGCCCTCCTCGCCGGCTGCGCCGGCCTCACCAGCCGTGAAGCCGTCGAAGGCCAGGGCGACCCGCAGCAGTGGCAGGCCCACAAGGCCAGGGTCGCCGCGCTGGATGGCTGGCAGATCAACGGCAAGGTCGGCATCCGCGCGCCGAAGGATTCCGGCAGCGGCACGCTGTTCTGGCTGCAGCGCCAGGATTACTTCGACATCCGCCTGTCCGGCCCGCTCGGTCGCGGCGCCGCGCGCCTGACCGGGCGCGAGGGCAACGTGCTGCTGGAAGTGGCCAGCCAGGGCCGCTACCAGGCCGAATCGCCCGAGGCGCTGCTGGAACAGCAACTCGGCTGGCGTCTGCCGGTGTCGCACCTGTTCTGGTGGGTGCGCGGCCTGCCCGCGCCGGACAGCAAGAGCCGCGTGACCCTCGACGCCGACAGCCACCTGGCCCGCCTGGAACAGGACGGCTGGCAGGTGCAGTACCTGAGCTACGCCGAACAGGACGGCTACCGCCTGCCCGAGCGCATCAAGCTGCACGGCGCGGACCTCGACGTCACCTTGGTGATCAAGGACTGGCAGCCGCGCCAGCTCGGTCAGTAACACCGCCCCACGGACAACCTGTAGCCCGGATGCAATCCGGGAACGACGCCACCGAAAGCGCCCCGGATTACATCCGGGCTACGACTGGCCAATAAGCGCCAGGCTCGCACCGATTATTCCCTCTCCCCTCGGGGAGAGGGCCAGGGAGAGGGGGCTACCAATAACCCTCTCCCCTACCCTCTCCCGTAAACGGGAGAGGGGACACTCCCACTCGGCATTTCAGCTCCGCACATGACGAATCCAGCTATCCCCGACCACGCCGAACTGATCCTTCCCGCCCCGGCCAAGCTCAACCTGATGCTGCATATCCTCGGCCGCCGCGCCGACGGTTACCACGAGCTACAGACCCTGTTCCAGTTCCTCGACCACGGCGACGAGCTGGGCTTCGCGCTGCGCGAGGACGGCGAGATCGTCCTGCACACCGAGATCGCCGGCGTGCCGCATGATGCCAATCTGATCGTGCGCGCCGCCCGCAAGCTGCAGGCCGAGAGCGGTTGCCGCCTCGGCGCCGATATCTGGCTGGACAAGCGCCTGCCCATGGGCGGCGGCATCGGCGGCGGCAGCTCGGATGCGGCCACCACCCTGGTCGGCCTCAACCACCTGTGGCGCCTGGAAATGAGCGAGGACCGCCTGGCCGAACTGGGCCTGGCACTGGGCGCCGACGTGCCGGTGTTCGTGCGGGGCCGCGCGGCCTTCGCCGAGGGCGTGGGCGAGCACCTGCAGCCGGTGCAGCTTGACGAGCCGTGGTTCCTGGTCGCCATTCCGCAGGTCAGCATCAGCACCGCGGAAGTTTTTGCCGACCCCGAGTTGACACGTGATACCCCCGCCATTACAGTTCGCAGCCTTCCCGAGGGGGGCGGTCGTAATGACTGTCAGCCGGTTGTCGAGAAGCGTTACCCCGAAGTACGTAACGCCCTGAAAACGCTCAACAAATTTGTTGCCGCGAAGATGACTGGAACCGGAGCTTGCGTGTTTGGGAGCTTCCCAAACCAGGCCGATGCTGATAAAGTCTCGCGCCAACTTCCGGCCACCCTGCCAAGCTTCGTCGCTCGCGGCTGCAATCGGTCTCCGCTGCACCGCAGGCTCGAAATGGCAACTCGGAAGTGAATGCCTGGCATTCGGTTATACGATACAGGGGCGTCGCCAAGCGGTAAGGCAGCAGGTTTTGATCCTGCCATGCGTTGGTTCGAATCCAGCCGCCCCTGCCATAACCTCCTCCTAGCATTCGACTGACTCCATAGGGGCGTCGCCAAGCGGTAAGGCAGCAGGTTTTGATCCTGCCATGCGTTGGTTCGAATCCAGCCGCCCCTGCCATAACCTCCTCCTAGCATTCGACTGACTCCATAGGGGCGTCGCCAAGCGGTAAGGCAGCAGGTTTTGATCCTGCCATGCGTTGGTTCGAATCCAGCCGCCCCTGCCATACACTCGAGAGCTGTTCAGGAAGCCCGCTTTCTGAACAGCTTTTTAATTCATCGGAACCACTCCCAGGCAGGTACTGCGCGTGTCCAAGATGATGGTCTTCACGGGGAACTCCAACCCCGACCTGGCCCGGCGCATCGTGCGTCAACTGCACATTCCTCTGGGCGATGCGTCCGTGGGCAAGTTCTCCGACGGCGAAGTCAGCGCCGAGATCAACGAGAACGTCCGTGGCAAGGATGTCTTCATCATCCAGCCGACCTGCGCACCGACCAACGACAACCTGATGGAACTGGTGGTGATGGCCGACGCCTTCCGCCGCTCCTCGGCGACGCGCATCACCGCCGTCATCCCCTACTTCGGCTATGCCCGCCAGGATCGCCGTCCGCGCTCCGCCCGCGTGGCCATCAGCGCCAAGGTAGTGGCCGACATGCTGACCGTGGTCGGCATCGACCGCGTTCTGACCGTCGACCTGCACGCTGACCAGATCCAGGGCTTCTTCGACATCCCCGTGGACAACATCTACGGCTCGCCGGTGCTGACCGACGACATCCAGGATCAGCGCTTCGAGAACCTGATGATCGTCTCCCCGGACATCGGCGGCGTGGTTCGCGCCCGCGCCGTGGCCAAGAGCCTGGGCGTCGACCTGGCCATCATCGACAAGCGTCGTGAGAAGGCCAACCACTCCGAAGTCATGCACATCATCGGCGATGTCGACGGCCGCACCTGCGTGCTGGTCGACGACATGGTCGACACCGCCGGCACCCTCTGCCACGCCGCCAAGGCGCTGAAAGAGCACGGCGCCTCGAAGGTCTACGCCTACGCCACCCACCCGGTGCTGTCGGGCCGCGCCATCGAGAATCTGGAAAACTCCGTGCTGGACGCGCTGGTGGTGACCAACACCATCCCGTTGTCCGCCGCGGCTCAGGCCTGCTCCCGCATCCGTCAGCTGGACATGGCCCCGGTTATCGCCGAAGCGGTTCGCCGCATCAGCAACGAAGAATCGATCAGCGCGATGTTCCGCTAAGCGGAACAGGCCTGAACGACAAGTGCCCCGCCCCGTGCGGGGCTTTTTGCCCAACCGTCCAAACGCTGGTCGCAAGCGCTGAGGACGGTTTGGTTTATTTGGAGAACTGCAATGACTGAATTTGCCCTGAATGCCAACGTGCGTTCCGACCTGGGGAAAGGTGCGAGCCGCCGCCTGCGTCGTAACGAAAGCCTGGTTCCTGCCGTGATCTACGGTGGCGACAAGCCAGCTCAATCCATCAGCATCCTCGCCAAAGAACTGGCCAAGCTGCTGGAAAACGAAGCCGCCTTCAGCCACGTGCTGGCCCTGACCGTTGACGGCGCTGCCGAAAACGTCGTGATCAAGGCCCTGCAGCGTCACCCGTCCAAGGGTTACGTCATGCACGCCGACTTCGTTCGCGTCGTTGCCGGCCAGAAGCTGAGCGCCCACGTTCCGCTGCACTTCATCAACGAAGCTACCTCCGTTGGCGTGAAGCAGCAGGGCGGCGAAGTGTCCCACACCATCAACGAAGTCGAAGTTTCCTGCCTGCCGAAAGACCTGCCGGAATTCATCGAAGTCGACCTGGCCAAGGTAGAAGTCGGTCAGATCGTTCACCTGTCCGATCTGAAGCTGCCGAAAGGCGTCGAGCTGGTGGCCCTGGCCCACGGCAACGACCTGGCAGTCGCCAACATCCACGCTGCCCGTGTAGCGAAAGAAGAAGGCGAGGAAGGCGCCGCCGAGTAATCCACTCAGCGCGCCTTTAAGGAAGGGCCCCTCCGTGACTGCCGTGCAACTGATCGTCGGCCTGGGTAATCCAGGCCCCGAATACGACCAGACCCGGCATAACGCAGGGGCCCTTTTCGTTGAGCGCCTGGCCGACAACCAACGCGTCAGCCTGAGCCTCGACAAGAAGTATTTCGGCCTGGTGGGCAAATTCAGCCATCAGGGCCGCGACGTCCGTCTGCTCATCCCCTCCACCTTCATGAACCGCAGCGGTCAGTCCGTGGCGGCGCTGGCGAATTTCTTCCGCATCCCGGTGGACGCCATGCTGGTGGCGCACGACGAACTCGACATGCCCCCCGGCGTCGCCAAGCTCAAACTCGGCGGCGGCCACGGCGGGCACAACGGCCTGCGCGACATCATCGCCCAGTGCGGCAATCAGAACGGCTTCCACCGCCTGCGCCTCGGCATCGGCCATCCCGGCCACGCCAGCCTCGTCTCCGGCTTCGTCCTCGGCCGCGCCCCGCGCAGCGAACAGGAGCTGCTGGACAAGAGCATCGACAACGCCCTGGGCGTGCTGCCCGAGATGCTCGCCGGCGACTGGACCCGCGCCATGCAGAAACTGCACAGCCAGAAAGCCTGACCTCTTTTCACGACTTCATCTCCGCGAGGGATACATCATGGGATTCAACTGCGGCATCGTCGGCCTGCCCAACGTCGGCAAGTCCACCCTGTTCAACGCCCTCACCAAATCCGGTATTGCCGCGGAGAACTTCCCCTTCTGCACCATCGAGCCGAACAGCGGCATCGTGCCCATGCCTGACAGCCGCCTGGACGCCCTGGCCGCCATCGTCAAGCCCGAGCGCGTGATCCCCACCACCATGGAGTTCGTCGACATCGCCGGCCTGGTAGCGGGCGCCTCCAAGGGTGAAGGCCTGGGCAACAAGTTCCTCGCCAACATCCGCGAGACCGATGCCATCGCGCACGTGGTGCGCTGCTTCGAGGACGAGAACGTCATCCACGTCGCCAACAGCGTCGACCCCAAGCGCGACATCGAGATCATCGACCTCGAACTGATCTTCGCCGACCTCGACAGCTGCGAGAAGCAACTGCAGAAGGTCACCCGCAACGCCAAGGGCGGCGACAAGGAAGCCCTGGCGCAGAAGGCCATCCTCGAGAAGCTCATCCCCCACTTCAGCGAAGGCAAGCCCGCACGCAGCCTGATGAAGAACATGAGCGCCGACGAGAAGGCGGTCATCCGCGGCTTCCACCTGCTCACCAGCAAGCCGGTGATGTACATCGCCAACGTCGCCGAAGACGGCTTCGACAACAACCCGCACCTCGAGGTGGTTCGCGCCATCGCCGAGGAAGAAGGCGCCGTCGTGGTGCCGGTGTGCAACAAGATCGAGGCCGAAATCGCCGAACTGGACGAAGACGAGGAGAAGCAGATGTTCCTCGAGTCCATGGGCATGGAAGAGCCGGGCCTGAACCGCGTGATCCGCGCCGGCTACGACCTGCTCAACCTGCAGACCTACTTCACCGCTGGCGTGAAGGAAGTCCGCGCCTGGACCGTGCGCATCGGCGCCACCGCCCCCCAGGCCGCCGCCGTGATCCACACCGACTTCGAGAAAGGCTTCATCCGCGCCGAAGTGGTGGCCTACGACGACTTCATCCAGTTCAAGGGTGAGAGCGGCGCCAAGGAAGCCGGCAAATGGCGCCTGGAAGGCAAGGACTACATCGTCAAGGACGGCGACGTGATGCACTTCCGCTTCAACGTCTAAGCCCGCCGTAGTCCCCTCTCCCCTCCGGGGAGAGGGCCAGGGAGAGGGGCCCAAACCCC
>NZ_JAMXBF010000010.1 GCF_023823685.1 Pseudomonas subflava | reverse complement strand
GGGGGCCCCAAACCCCTCCACTCCCGCCCGCCACTCCTCCCCCGCCCCGCCACACCTAAGCGCTTGATAACGAATCAATTTGTCCGCCAAACGGGGTTGACAGCCCAAGCCGACAAGAGAATAATGCGCGCCACTCGGCTACATAGCTCAGTCGGTTAGAGCGCAGCATTCATAATGCTGATGTCCCAGGTTCAAGTCCCGGTGTAGCCACCATACAAAACGAAGGGTTAGCGAAAGCTAGCCCTTTGTCGTTTCTGGCCCCAGACTAAATCCCGTCTACGAGCCCGCTCCTCTACCTCGAATGCGAAAGCAGTGGTGCCTACCTACGGTAGACCTACGACTGCTTACGCTCGACCTCTGCACGAAGCTTTGCCAACTGTAGCTTGGCTATTTCCAACTGAACCCGAGCCGTTTCATCAACGAGCGGCTGAAGCTCGCTATGCCATCGCCGAAAGCCGTAGAACCCACCCAATACTGAGAGGCCACTAAGAGCACCCAGCAGGGCCACATAAAAGCGTTTATCGGCCTTAGCAATCTCTAGTTGACGCTTCAATATCGCGCTTTTCGCCTCATCGACCGGGGACGGATCTTGTAGCGACTCCAACTCTTGCAGCTCAATCACAGACGCAAAAACAGTCCTATTAGTTGACTGATTTACGAATATGAGCGTGCCCCAACAGAAGACAAAAATGAGCAGAGAAAAGAGGGCGTAGAACTTGAAGATGTTATCTGTCGGTACTGGGATCTTGCCTTCCATGTGATGCCCCACTGCGTTCTGAGAGATCACAGTATGGCGACATTGAACAAGTGGGGACAATCACAGAGGCCGTCTCAGATGATCCGAAGACAGGTGTGCATAGCGCACGGTCATTGCTATCGAGGAATGCCCTAGGATCGCTGCAGCCCTAGGATGTCACCACCCGCCATCACGTGGTAATGACTGGCAAAGTGTGCCAGAGGATACAGATCTCGACGGGCCGAACCGATGGAGAACCGTGCTCTACAACAAAGAAGTCGGGATTAGCACCATAGAGATAAAGGAACTCAGCAGGCTCTCCCACACTATCGCTGGTGGATGATCAGGGGGGAAGTAGCTCCTGAGATGGACCAGACAAGCCTTGCCTTCGACGAGGCAAACCGAAACTTGAGCAGTCCGAACGCGGGATAGCGATTACAGAGAAGGTAGCTAAGCGCTGGTACGCCCGAGGGGAAAAGGAGAGACACTAGTCTCTCCTTGCAAAAGTAAAATAGCTTTCAGATATAAATCTCAATCATCCAAAAAGCTCCAATCATCCTGTCTAGCAATAGAAGCAACCGGTTTAACACTAGCTCCTGCCTCAGCACTGAGAACTCGCTCTGCCAAGGCAACCAACCCCAAGGGATAGCTGGAAGGCGAGCTACATACCTCACGAGAGTAGCAAATAGGCACTTTGAGTCTATCACCTAATGCTTCCGGCATTGATGGGGCACGACCTAAAGCGTATGCGCTCCTGGTGAATAGCAAAGCTTTTTCCCAACAGTCAACGTCATCAAGCGCGGCCCGCTCTAAGAGAATATTTGCCGAAAGCTCAAGCACGTCGGGTGTTAAGCCGTCACAGCTTTCAAATTTCGTTTCCCAAAGGCGATATCTAGAGTCAGGCCTCGCCCTTACAAGCAAAACACATATAATAGTTTCAGAGAGCCCATTAACATCAAAATCACCAAAATCAAAAGCCAGCTCATCTGCAACCTTGGAGTGTCGCATTACGGAGTGAGGCTCCACCACTTCAAACACTGGAATATCTTTCAAGAACTCAGAAATCTCAGAGGAAAGCGTCACCAATACAGAAGTAGACATCCATCTCTGAGCGCAGGCCCAAAGAAATCTTTTACACTCCAGATCAGATGTAGAGACAATCGAAAACTGCCTGCGCCACCACTCTAAATCCTCCCAAGCGCCACGTGCATATCGGGCTCTCTCGAGGGGATTTACTGAAACATCATTTATATCAACCGCCGGCGGCATGCCAAGCTCAGTAGACTGAGCAAAGCAAATAGAGGAGCTAAGCAGAAGCCAGCGCTGCCCCCAACATTTAATAGCCTCATCCATAAGAGCAGAAAAAGCCAAAACGGCACCTTGTGATCCCGCATGACTCTCCATAAAGCTTTCTAAAACCGCCCACAGCTGCGCGAAATCCTCAGGAACAACAACCCCTCCCGAAGCAACGCATTCTTTATATACATTATAAAAATCCAGCTCTCCATATTGACTGAACTGATACAAGCCTTCATCTGCAGAAAATTCATCCCAAAAATAATCACTTCCTACATGATCTAAAACATGGAAGAAAATTGCCACAAACGGAACCTTTGCCACTCTACTTCTGCCGATATAAAAATAGCCAGCCCCTTGAGAGAGCGCACGCTCCTCATAGAGCTTAAGCATCTCCTTATTACCAAACAGAGAATAACGCTGAAAAGTTAGCATTCGAACTAGAAGAAACGCCCCAAACCTTCTTACAAAAGCAAAAATCTCCTCATCTGCACTACGTTCAAAAACCCCAAGACCAATACCTATAGAACACAATGAATCATCAGAAATTCCGGACTCTGACAACTCAACCCAAATTTTATCAACATGCTCACTACTAGAATTTAAACTGATAATCCTCGCGAGGGCGTACCTAGCATCAAAGGCCACTCCCGCCACTAGAGTTTCAACACACTTACGCACCAAAGAATTTCTTAACAACTCATTTGGCAGAAGTATTGGCTCATTCGCCGAACGCTCGGTCCAACCATCCGCCAACAACAAACGAAATCTGTGGCTATCTATAATTTTATCCAGCAACCTCTGCGCCAGACGTGGACTTTGGCTAAACACATAATCTTTCAAAAGGAAGATTCCAAACCGTGCAGCATGAGCCACATCTTTGAAATCCTTTGAGTTCGCCACCTCATCCAAACCGTCCAAAATCGAAGAAAGCTCCCCAGAGCTATAGCAGCCTGCGTAAAACCTAGATACGTTAAGCCAATAGAAATTACGAGAAATGGCGTCAAAACGCTCCGGAAGCGCCCCTCTCTTTGAGGACCCAGCTGGAGCATAAGGTGCAGTGTCATACAAATAGCGAGCAGCAAAGTACTCTCGAAGCGGCTGGACCTCGAACTCAAAAGTTCCCTGAACCCTAGACACCAAAACAACGACCCGCTCAACCATGCCGGAAAATAACGAATCAACAAGGTCTGCTGGATGCCCCGCCCTATCCAAGAACTCTCTCAGAAGAGCACGCAATCTGGTTTCAGTAATATTGCCAGATTCAGACTTCTCCTCAGCTTCAGACTGTAGAACCCACGCCAAGTACCGATGAATTTGCACCAGCAATTCTCTATGCTCGCGCACCACCAAGCTCTTCTCTGTTTCCCGATTCAGAAATATCTTTATATAGTCATCATAAAGAGATGTTCGCTTATCTGGCAACGAAGCGCCCTGAACTGAAATAAGAGCCAACAAAATTGCCAACTGCATGGGATTACGCGCAAGATCCCTAACATGAGAGTGACCTAATTTTTCAGCCAAAAGACCAAGAACCTCCTGACACTCCTTAGCATCAGCGCCGCGCCCTTCAAGCCATCTAACGGCGTACTTCTTTATATCATTCTTAAAGAGCGGCAATATTTTTAAATGCTGCCACTCCGCCTTAGAGAATCCGGGAGAGTTAGCAAATGCAGTGGGGCGGCTAGTAACAATGATCTGGGCAGAGATTGCACTTTGAGATATTCTGTCCGCGGCATAGGATATCTCATCAACTATTCTATTTCTAACGACAACATCTGCAACCTCATCAAATCCATCTAAAACAATAAGGACCTGAGAAGCTTTAACCACAGCCAGAAAGTCATCTACAGTAAAATTAGACCCTGTGCAGTACTTAATCTGCGAAGAGATAAAACCCTCTAGAACAGGAGCATCAGGCAGCCACTCAGACTGAGACGCATCAGAAACTGCAAAAGGATTCTTACCTGAAACCCAATTCGCATAATCTCTCAAGTCAACCCTAAAAGGGATTCTCACATCAGATGGAATGTGCAACGGACTCACACGCCTGATATCCGCAGCCTTATTCAACAGCAAAAGCCTATTAACCTGGCATAAATACTGTGTGACGGTTGATTTCCCCTGCCCAGGTGCACCCTCAACCACTACACACTTAAGCCTTTGAGATACATCCGCAGAGACCATTAGCCTATGCAAAGGGAATACTAAAGTCCCGTCAACACCCTCCGGATCATTCTCAAAACCAGAATTGTCCTCATTTTCATCATCAGGAAATGCATCAACAACATGAGAGACATACTCCTGAAGATGTTTTTGCTCAGTATTAACCGGCGGATAAAAGCATCCAGGAACATCAACAAACAGATCAACAATATCCCTTTCAAGCTCGACTTGCTTAAACTTCAACTGCGAATCATATCTAGCCTGATGCGCCATATACGACCTAAGAGAATCCATTCTGCGCACGGAATCAGGATCTTCTTTAGACTCAACAAGCGCCCCTAAAAGATCGGTAGCTTTAAGAATTTCTGGATAACTCCACTTAATTTCAGAGAAATTATCTATTCTTCGGTCTAGGTCATCCCTCCACCAGCAATAAACATCTATACCGAACGCTTCAGAAAGCTCTTTATTTACGACATCTATAGACCCACACTCAAGGTGAGAGGTGCCAGCCACGTTAGTCATCAAATGGTAGGCGCTAGCACCTTTTGCAACCAGCTTATTAACCTTTTCCCTTTCAGTACTGATAAGACCTTCAATTACTTCACGAGATGTCTTTGAGAACGGATCCTTAGAATATTTAACCTGAAAAATTATCGCATCAGATGTTTGTGCACCCTTAGTACGCACTTGACCATCTCGCCCGCCATCCGGCTGTCCCACTGGAAAGCACTGAGCATCAGGATAAAGTGAAACAATTAAAGCCTGACATAACTTCTGAAAGCGCTCATCCCCTAACTGCTCAAACAGATAGCTCACTACTTCCCCTCCATTAATCCTTTAATCTGTGCACACAGGCGTGCGGCAGGCTGCATAAAACTAACGTTTGAAGAAGGCGCCGTAAACGACAATGTGACTACATCCACACTTTTCCGTGGAAAGCTCTGGTGCAGCGGGGTCGGAAGGTGGCGGAAAGGCCCGAGCTATGGGCCCTTCTGGTCTAGCCGGGCGCTAAGCAGGTGATTCATAATGCTGACGCCCTAGGTTCAATTCCCGGTGCAGCCACCATACAAAAATAAGGGTTAGCGAAAGCTAGCCCTTTGTCTTACTGGGCATCTAAAACAATTCGAAGCGTCACTCCACAGGAGCCGGCCATGCGAGACAACTTCGAGAACATCCGCGCCGAGCGCGACGTGCCGCTGCAACGCGCCAGTACGCCCAGCCAGAACTATGCCGGGCTGTGGAAGCAGATCGCACTGGGCATCGTGGTCGGCTATTCGGTACTGGGCGTGTTGAGCGCCGCTGGCTGGTGGTTGTTCGTCAAGCTGGCCCTGAGCGGGCTGCAGATCACCACGCCTTGAGCGTCTAGCTCCCCTGGCCGCGCCCCGCCAGCAGCAGGCCGCTGACGATCAGCGCGCCGCCTACCCAGTGATAGGTCTGCAGGCTTTCCCCCAGCAATACCCAACCGAGGATGGCGGTGAAGACCGGCATCAGGTAGTTGCTCATGGCGGTGCGCGAGGGGCCCAGTTCGCGCAGGCCGATGTTCCATAGCTGGTATGCGAGGACCGAGGCGAACAGCGCGGTGTAGCCGATGGCGGCGAGGTTGGGCAGGCTGGGCTCGAAGCGTGCGCCCTGCCAGAGTTCCCAGGCATAGAGCGGCGTGAGCATCAACAGGCCGAGCAGCACCAGGGCGCCGAGCAGGGTGAACGGCGGCACCTGCAGGTGCGCGCTCCAGCGGCGCAGCAGCAGGGAATACAGGGCCCAGTCGAGCGTCGCCAGCACCATCACCAGGTCGCCGCGGGCGAAGGACAGGCTGGCCAGCACCTGCCAGTCGCCCTGGGCGATCAGCCAGAGCAGGCCGAACAGGGCCAGCACTAGTCCGACCCAGGCGCGCCGCGCTGGCCATTCGCCGAGCAGCAGGCCGGCACCGATGAAGGCGGCCAGCGGCAGGCAGGTGCTGACCAGGCTGATGTTGATCGCCGCCGTGCTGCCGGCCGCCGTGTAGAGCAGCGCGTTATAGAAGGTGATGGCGAGCAGGGCGAGCAGCCACAGGCGCCAGCCGGCGTTGCGCAGGGTGTGGCGATGCTGCCAGAGCGAGGGGCCAACCAGCGGCAGGAGAATCGCCAAGGCCATGGCCCAGCGCCAGAAGGCTAGGGAGAGCGGAGGGATCTCGCCGGTGAAGGCGCGCGCCACTAGCGCGTTGCCGGCCCAGAACAGGCTCGCAAGGGCCAGGCCCAGCCAGGCCAGAAGCGCGGCGCGGCTGAGGCCGCGGCCTTCTCGGGCGGGCGTCGTGATCGGCTGCTGCGGGTCGCTCATGCTCATCCTCCGGGTCGCGGCACCTTACGGAGCGATGCCCGGAATGACAAGCGCGGCGGCCGATGCGATGGGTAGTGAGGAACGGGCCGCGGCGATCAGTCGATCAGCGTGCAGGCCATCACCAGCGCGTCCTCGCGCCCACCGGCGGCGGGATAGTAGTCGCGGCGCCGGCCGATCTCGTTGAAGCCGTAGCGCTCGTACAGGCGGTAGGCGCCCTGGTTGCTGGCGCGCACCTCGAGGAAGCATTCGCCGGCCTTGAGTGCCATGGCGCGGCGCATCAGGTGCTCGAGCAGCAACAGCCCCAGGCCCTTGCCCTGGCTCTGCGGGCGCACGGTGATGTTGAGCAGGTGCGCCTCGTCGAGGATCACCTGGATGATGCCGTGGCCAACCTGCTCCTCGCCCTCGAACATCAGCCAGCAGTCGTAGGACTTGAGGCCGTCGGCGAACAGGTTGCGGCTCCAGGGATGGCTGAAGGCGGCGTTCTCGATCTGCACCACGCGGTCGAGGTCCGCCTCGGTCATCGGGCGGAAGCTGATGGCGCCGCTCATGCGCCTGGCTTCCAGCGCGGCATCACCCGGCGCATGGCGCGCCACAGCTCGGCCTTGCGCTCGGGCTCGTCCATCAGCAGCTCCAGGCTCGGCAGCGCCCAGGCGGCGCCCAGGCCCTCGACCTGCAGCTCGCGGTTGTAGGCCTCGGCATCCGCCTCGCCGGCGAAGCGCACGGCGGGCAGGCCGATCAGCCACAGGCAGCGGCAGGGCTCGGCCTCCAGCTGGCCGGCCAGCACGCCCTGCACGTAGTCGCGGGCGGCGTCCGGGCCCTGGTCCAGGTTGCCGCGGGTGAGCAGCGGCCAGCGGATGGGCGAACCGTCGCCGACCTGCTGCGGGGCGTCCGGCAGGCCGGCGGCGCGCAGCAGGTCCTTGAGCAGCAGGTAGGAAGGGTCGCGGCTCTGGAACGGCTCGCCAGTGGCCAGCTCGACCAGCAACGCGCAGTCGCCGGCACGCAGCAGCTGCAGGGCGAAGCGCGGTGGCGGCGCTACCGGCTTGGCCTCGACGACCGGCGCCGGTTCCGGCTCGGGCTTGGCGTCCGGCTTGGCGAAGACCTTGGCCGCCGCAGTGGGACGCGGCACCTCGATGGCCGGGCGCTGCGGCTCGGCCACGGGGCGCGGCTCCGCGATCGGCGTCGGCGCGCTGGGCGCGGTGTCCACCTCCGGCTCGGGCAGAGGCTGCAGCAGCTCGGCGCGCGAGGGCGCGGCGAACGGCAGCTCCACGCGCGGCAACCAGCTGGCCACCTGCATGGCGGTCAGATAGGCGCGGCGACGGACTTCTTCGATCAAGAGGGGCATTCCGGAGGCGGGAATCGAGGGCGAATTGTGGCCCGAATCGGCCGGCGGGAAAAGGCCGATGGACGTGGCGGCCATCTCCAGCCCTTTCCAGTACAATCCGGCCTTTTGCGACGGACCGACCCCGCCCATGATCGACCCCAAGCGCGTGTTGCGCGCCCTCGCCGAGCACTGGACGCTGCTCGAACCGCTGTGCGAGCGCTTCGACACCGGCACCCTGAGCCTGGTCGAGCTGCGCAACCAGCTCGGCACGCAACTGCCCGAAGGCAGCCCCGCCGACATCACCGCCCTGCTCGACCAGTGGATCCGCCTGGACATCCTGGTGCCGGTGGCCAAGAGCCCCAACCGCTTCGAGCTGAACGCGCAGATCCACGATTTCCTCGCCTACCTGCGCCGTGAACACCGCCTCGGCCTGTGCCTGGAGATCGAGGCCTACCTGCGCCACCTGGAGCGCCTGGCCGGCTATATCCAGGACGCCTTCGAAGTGCGCGACGGCAACGACCTGGCGCGCCAGCTGCGCCTGCTCGACATGCGTGTGCGCGACGTGCTGAAGAAGCTGGCCAACGACGAGCAGGCCCTGGTCGGCGTGGCCGAGCGGGCCAAGACCAGCGACCGCCAGATTCCGCTGCGCCAGCGCTACGCCGAAGTGCTGGCGACCTGGGACGAATACGTCGAGCCGATGATCCAGCTGGTCTCCGCCGACGGCGCCTTCGAGCAGGGCGTACGCCGCGTCGAGCAGGTGCTGCTGCGCCTGCTCGGCGAGCAGCAACGCCTCGGCCAACTGGTCGACGACGACCTGCTGCTGCGCACCCACGCGCGCATCCTGGAGATGCAGACCGTCGCCCAGCTGACCCTGCGCAAGGCCCGCGAGTTGCTGCTGCCACTGCGCGAGGAAGCGCGCCGGCACAACGCCGTGACCCGTGGCGCCGCGCTGGCCCTGTCGGTGATCCGCAAGAAGGGCTTGGACGCCCTGCCGCAGGCCTCGATGCCGCTGTTCACCCGGCCGCAGAGCACCTTCCTCGGCACCGCCAGCCAGGTCGAGAGCTACGTCTACGCCCTCGCCCGCTTCCAGCCCAAGCCCAACCAGTTCCCGCGGGCCAGTGGCGCGCGCAAGGGCGCACCGCCCAAGGCGCCACGCACCGCGCGCGAGATGATCGAGCGCTGCGAGCAGGCCCTGCCGCTGCCGGACCTGATGGTCTGGCTGCTGGAACAGGAGCCGGAAGGCGCCACCGACGAGCTTCTCTACTGGTTCTCGCGGCTGTCGCGCGACGGCCGCTTCCAGCGCGAGCGCCTCGAGCGCCGCGACTACCTCACCCGCGAGCATCAGGTCAGCCTGAGCTCCTATGCCCTGATCAAGCCGGCCGGGATCTCCGCATGAATATCGATCTGAAAGAACTGACCCAGCTCGCGCCGATCTTCCGCGAGCTGTTCAAGGGCTACCACATCAGCCGCGCCGCCCCCGAGCTGTACACCCAGCTGTCCAACCTGCAGGACCAGTACCGCGCGCTGTTCCGCTCGCTGGGATACGAGCTGGTCTGCGACAGCCGCGGCTTCTACTACTTCGTCCCCGAGCAGATGGGCGCCCAGGTCAACAAGACCGCCCAGCGCCTGGCGCTGTTCACCTTCATCCTGGTCGAGCACCTGGCCGACCAGGGCCGCGACCCGCTGGCCGTGCTCGACGGTGGCAGCCTCGGCCGCGACGAGTTGCCGCCGCTGCTGGAGAAGTACAAGGACCTGTTCCTGCAGGCCGAGGTCACCAGCCAGGACGAGCTGGAAGAGAAGATCATGCGCCGTATGACCCAGCTCGGCTTCGCCAGCGAGGAGAACGGCGTGTACCGCTTCCTCGCGCCGATGCATCGCTTCCTCGACGTGTGCCTGTCGGTGCAGCAGGACCGCGACCTGGCGGCCAGCCTGCACAGCAACCTGCCGCTGCCGACGCCGGAGCTGGTGGTCGACGAGGCCGAAGAAGACATCGTGCGTATCGAGCCGCTGCCCGCCGTTACCGAGGAATCGGAGGAATCCGAGGAAGAGGCCCTGGCCCGCGCCATGGCCGAGGAACGTGACGCCCAGGAGATCGACGCATGAGCCAGGAACGCTACGGCATTCGCCGCTTCGCCCTGCTGAATACCGCCGGCTACAGCCTCGGCATCTTCCCGCTGGAGAACCCGCTGTCGGTGTACGGCGCCAACAACCTGGGCAAGTCGGCGTCGATCAACGCGCTGCAGTTCCCGATCCTCGCGCGCATGTCGGATATGAGCTTCGGCAAGTACAGCCTGGAGCAGTCGCGCAAGTTCTACTTCGCCAGCGACACCAGCTACATCCTGGTCGAGGTCGCCCTGCCTCACGGCCCACACGTGATCGGCGTGGCCGGTCGCGGCCCGGGTGGCGGCTTCGGTCACCAGTTCTTCGCCTACCAGGGCGAGCTGGACCTGGCCCACTACCAGCAGGACGGCACCTGCCTGCGCCAGCGCGAGCTATTCAAGAACCTCGGCCAGGCCGGCATCGTCGCCTATGAGCTGAAGCCCGAGGAACTGCGCCGCCTGCTGGTCGGCGGCCACACCAGCATCCCGCTGGACCTGACCCTGATCCCGCTGCGCTCCACCAGCGAGCAGAGCCTGAAGACCTTCCGCGCGCTGTTCATCAACCTGCTGCACATGCGCGAGATCACCGCGGCCAAGTTGAAGCAGCTGTTCCTCGATGCCTTCGAACACAGCCTGCGTTCGGGCAGCGTCGACTATATCGCCGCCACCGAGGAAGCCTTCCGCGACGTGCGCCGCATGGAGCAGGACTACCAGGCACTGGTCGCCGCCGGCCCCTTGGTCGAGGCCCTGTCCGGCGGCGTGGCCCAGCGCGAGCTGCTGCGCGGCAAGCTGCATCGCCTGTCGCCGCTGCTGGATAACCTGCTCGGCGCCTGGCAGGACTACTCCGGCGCGCGCAAGGAGGAGTTGGTGATCCAGGCCGAGCATTACCGCCGTGAGCAGGACGGCCTGCAGAACGAGCAGCGCGGCGGCACCGCCGAGCTGATGCGCCTGGAGCGCGAGATCAGCGAAATCCAGCGCTGGCTCGGCGAGCTGTCGGTGCTGAAGAACCGCTTCGCCCTGGTCACCGACGCCAAGGTGCTGGAAGAGCAACTGCTCGCTGCGAAGGACGCCCACGACGAACTGGCCGGCGCCTTGGCGCAATCTCGCCAATTCTCCGCCGAGGACCTGGACGAGCGCCTGCGCGACCTGGAGAAACGCCTGAAGTCGGTCAAGCAGCAGCTCGACCACGCCGACAACAACAGCTACTCGCGCCTGCGCGAGGAGTTCAGCCAGGCCGACGTGGACCGCCTGATGCGCCTATTCAACGGCCAGCTGTTCAGCCTGCCGCTGGGTGAGAAAGGCATCCAGGCCGAGGGCGACGACTGGGTCAAGGCCGTCGAGGCGGTGCTGGATCGCTTCAAGGGCGACACCTTCGCCGTGCCCGGCCTGTCCATCGACCTCTCGCATATCGAACCGCCGGCCCTGCAGGCCCTGGCCGACCGCGCCGCCCTGCGCGACCAGAAGGACCGCCTGGAGCGCGAGCTCAAGCAACTCAAGACCCAGCAGGCGGTGGCCAACGACCGCGCGGCGAGCAAGGCCCAGGCCGAACAGCTGTACCAGGCCGTGCTGGATGCGCAGAAGGCCCTGGAAGACTTCCGCAAGAGCCAGACCCTGGCCGCCGAGGAGCCGAGCAAACTGGAGCAGCTGGCCGAGGCCGAAGCCGCCCAGGACGAACTGAAGCGCGCATCGGATGCCTTCACCGAGCGCGTGCAGCAGCTGTCCGCCAAGCTGCAGCTGGTCGGTCGCCAACTGGCCGACCTGGAAGCCAAGGAGCGCACCCTGGAAGACGCCCTGCGTCGTCGCCAGCTGCTGCCGGCCGATCTGCCCTTCGGCACGCCGTTCATGGAGCCTGTCGACGACAGCCTGGAGAACCTGCTGCCGCTGCTCAACGACTACCAGGACAGCTGGCAGGCACTGCAGCGTATCGATGGCCAGATCGACGCACTGTATGCGCAGGTGCGCCTCAAGGGCGTGGCCAAGTTCGACAGCGAGGACGACCCGGAGCGCCGCCTGCAGCTGCTGGTCAACGCCTATGCACACCGCCAGGACGAAGCACTGACCCTGGCCAAGGCGCGCCGTGCGGCCGTCACCGACATCGCCCGTACCCTGCGCAATATCCGCAGCGACTACGACAACCTGGAACACCAGCTGGCGCTGTTCAACCGCGAGATCAACAAGCGCCAGGTGTCCAACCTGGAGAGCTTCCGCATCGTCCTGGCGCCCAACCGCGACGCGCTCAAGCACATCGACCAGATCATCCACAGCGCCGGCCAGTACGAGGAAGGCGAGACCCTGTCGGTGTTCGATCTCTCGCAGAGCGCCGAGCAGGACGCGAAGAACGAGGAGGCCAAGGACTACCTGTCGCGCCTGGTGGCGGCCAATGGCAACCAGCTGGGCCTCAAGGATCTGTTCGAGCTGGCCTTCGAGATCACCAAGGTGGGCGGTCAGCCGGTGATGCACACCGACATCGATGGCGCCGCTTCCAACGGCACCACCATGACCATCAAGGCGCTGACCAACATGTACCTGCTGCTGCACCTGATGGATCGCGAGCAGGCCGGCAAGGTACGCCTGCCCTACTACCTCGACGAGGCGGCGGACATCGACGAGCGCAACCAGCAGGCGCTGATCGAGACCAGCCTGCAGCTGGGCTTCGTGCCGATCCTGGCGTCGGTTAAGCCACAGGTCTCGGCCCACGTGGCCATCGACCTGGAAGGCGGCAGCGGGCCGAACGGCATCTACATCGACGAAGCCGACTGGAAGTTCATCAGGCGTCGCGAAACCGCCAAGGCGACCGAGGAGCAGGCCGAGCCGGCCTGATTCTTCCGCGCAAACGAAAAGCGCCGCTGATGCGGCCCTTTTTCTTAGCAGGAAGAAACGTTCTGGCGAAGGTCTTGCAGGCGGAGCCTGCCGAGAATGCGCAGCTTAGGGTAGGTGAGCGGCGCTGCCGATCTTAGTCGTCCTGGTGGTCCTTGAGGATCTGGCCATTGGTAGCGTCCAGCTCCATGTCCCACTTCACGCCCTGGGCGTCACGCACCTCTACCTGGTAGATGTAGCGGCCGTATTCTTCCTCCAGCTCGGTCTCGGTGACCTGGCCGCCCTGATGCTTGGCCAGGGCGGCGGCGTTGAGCTTCTCGAAGCTCTGCACGGTTCCGGCGTCGCGCAGCTTGAGGGCCTCGTCGGGACCGAGGTCACGGGCCTGGGCGATACCGGCGGTGGCGGCGAGAGTGGTGATGGCGAAAAGGGCAGTCAGCTTGTTCATCTGTGTTCTCCGTCGGGAGTAATGGGTTTCGACGGAGACCACGATAGCCAGGCCGACTTAAACCAAGCTGAATCCGCCTACTTCTCCAGACGGATCTTCGGCGCCCAGTTCAGCCACTCCTCATTGATCTCGTCATAGAGGGCGAACGTCTGTCCGGGCTGGGCCGGACCGCCCATGACCGGATTGTCCGGGGTGGCGAAGGCGATGCCACCTTCCAGCAGCGCCTCCAGCGACTCGGTGCGCACCTTCACGCCCTTGAACAGGCCGGCGTCGACGCCGATGCCGCTGGCGTTCCAGAAGCGCGAGCCGCTGCGTACCAGGGGCGCGTAGCGCGGCTCGATCAGCACGTGGATCAGCACACGGTCGGAGGTCGGTCCAAGCTCGAAGTCGGTCACCTTGCCCACCGGTATTTCCCGGTAGCTGACGACCACTCCGGGCTTGATCGAACCGCGCCGCGCCGCACTCAGCACCAGGCGCAACCCGTTTTCCCGCGCGGCCACGGTGGGTGCCTGCTCCAGCACTTCGAAGTAATGTTGCGGCTTGCCAGTCTTGGCCGCGGGCGACACCTCCAGGTACTGACCGCTGACCAGGGTTTCCAGATTAGCGGTGCGCACCAGGCCGAGCTCCGGTTTTACCACCCAGAAAGAGCTGCCCGCGCTGGCGATACGGCCGGCGGCCTCGGTGATACGCGCATTGAGCAGCACCGCCTGCAGATCATCGGTGAGCTCGACGGTCTCGACCTTGCCTACCTCGATGCCCTTGTAGCGAATCGGCGTGCCCGGGTTGATTCCGTCGCCGGTCGGCACCTTGATCTTGATGGCCACGCCTTCCTTGAGCGCCTCCTCCCGATCGGTGTGCAGGGTGAAGCGCTGGATCTTGCGGTTGACCGGCGCCTTCATGTCCGGTGTCTCGAACGTCACGCCGCCGGCCAGCAGGCTCTGCAGCGACTCGCTCTTCACCTCGATACCGGTCGACAGTCCACCCCGCAGGGTGACGCCGCTAGAGTTCCAGAAGCGCGTGGAGCTGTTCACCAGGCTGGCGTATATCGGCTCGATATGGGCACCCAGCACCACGCGCTTGCGATCACGGGAAAGCTGGAAGCTCTGAATGGTGCCGACCTTGACCTGGCGATAGAGGATCGGGCTGCCAACCTCCAGCGAACCTAGATTCTCGGAGAACAACACCAGATGCAGGCCGGGAGCGTTGATGTCCAGCGGCGGCGCCTTGGCGCGGGCGACGAAATCCCGCACTGGTGCCTTGCCCTTTTCGCCGGGGCGTAGCGCAAGGTAGTTGCCCTTCACCAGTGCCTCGAGACCAGTGATGCCGGCCAGCGAAATGGATGGCTTGACCATCCAGAACTCGGCACCTTCGGTCAGGTAATCCTCGGTACGGGGATCGAGCGTCATGTCGACGGATGCCGAGGCGAGGTCAGCGTCGATCTTGATCGCCTTCACCGTACCCAGTTGGATGCCCTTGTACATCACCGGAGTGCGGCCCGCTTCGACGCCCTCGAAGTCCTGCAGCTTCAGGGTGACCTTGATTCCGGCCTGGGCGGCATCGAAATCCTCATAAAGGCGGAAGGGGAACGCGGGATCGGTGGGCGGACTGTCCTTGCGATGCTCCGGCGTTGAGAAGGCGATACCGCCTGCAACGATACTCGCCAGGGATTCGGTGCGAACCTTGACGCCCGAGAGCCCCGCATCGATGGTGACCCCGCTCGCGTTCCAGAAGCGCGTGTGCTTGCGCACCAAGCCGGCAAACTCGGGCTGGATGAAGATCTGAATCTCGATGGTGGTCTGGTCGTCAGCCAATCGGTAGTCCTTGACCCGACCAACCTGGATCTGCCTGTAGAAGATCGGGCTATCACGTTTGATGGAGGCCAGCCGGTCGGCCTTCAGGGTGAGATGCAGGCCAGGCACGGTGTCCGACATCGGCGGTTGGGACGTCAGCGCGACGAACTTGCGCGTCTTCTCGCCCTTGCCAGGGCTGACCGAGATGTAATTGCCCGAGACCAGAGTCTCTAGGCCAGTGATGCCGGCGAGAGAAACCGAGGGCTTCACCAGCCAGAAACGGGTATTTGTACGCAGGTGCGGCTCGACGCGCTTGTCCATCTCCACCGTAACGCGCACGCCACGATTATCGCCTTCGTCATCCAGCTCCATGCCCACAACCTTACCGATGGACATGCCCTTGTAGATGACTTCGGTCTTGTTGACCTGAATGCCGTCGCCCGAGGGAAAGAAGATCTCAACCTCGATGCCGGCTTGGTTGTAGGCGCGATAGGCCAACCAGCCACCAATCAACAGGGCTATCAAGGGAAGTACCCAGATTGCGGACCAGCTGGTGGTGCGATGGGTCTTCGCGGTATTCAGCTCCGTCATGCAGGAAGGCTCCATTCCTCTGGCAGTCTGCAGGTTTCCTTGCCCAGGCAAGGCGAGCGCCCGCTATCGATACGGATAGACAACGCGGCGAGCGGTC
>NZ_JAMXBF010000001.1 GCF_023823685.1 Pseudomonas subflava | reverse complement strand
CCTGGCCGACGAGATGGACGACACCGGCCACGCCATCAACGAGCTGGCCAAGCTCAGCCACAACATCGAGTCGATTCTCTCGGTGATCACCAGCATCGCCGACCAGACCAACCTGCTGGCGCTCAACGCCGCCATCGAGGCGGCACGCGCTGGCGAGTCCGGCCGCGGCTTCGCGGTGGTCGCCGACGAGGTGCGCTCGCTGGCCTCGCGCACGCAGCAGTCGACCCAGGAAATCCGCCAGATGATCGACCAGCTGCAGACCGGCGTGCGCCAGGCCGAGGCACGCATGCAGCAGAGCCGCGATACCGCCAGCCGGACCGCCGACGACGCCAGCGCCGCCAACGACATGCTCGGGCGCATCCGCGAGGCGATCACACGCATCAACGACATGAACCTGCAGATCGCCACCGCCGCCGAACAGCAGAGCGCCACCACCGAGGAGATCAACCGCAACACCACCAACATCCGCGACATCAGCCACGAGGTGGCCGGCGGTGCCGAGCAGCAGGTGCGCCAGTGCGCGATGATGGTCGAGCAGGTCGGCGAGCAGGATCGCCTGCTGGGCCGCTTCCGCGTCTAACGCCGGCCAACGCGCTGGAAATGCGCGGTAATAATTGCTGATCGGGGTCAATTGCTGAATGCAGTGCACGCCCGTACACTGCGCGCCTTTTTGTCTGTCAGCGGGCCTTACCGATGCTTTTCCTCGCGCGCATGTTGTTGATGGGTGTGCACTTCATCATTGCCGGCACGCTCGGCCTGCTCCTGGGCCTGTGCCGGCCCTTCAACCCGGACAACAGCCGCCTCTGCGCGCGCCTGTATTCGCTGCCCGCCCTGTGCATGCTGCGCCTGAAGCTCAAGGCTGACGTGAAGAGCCTGTTCGGCCAGGACCGGCCCTGCGTGATCGTCGCCAATCACCAGTCCAACTACGACCTCTACGTGCTCGGCCGCGTGGTGCCGCCGCGCACCGTGAGCATCGGCAAGAAGAGCCTGAAGTGGGTGCCCTTCTTCGGCCAGCTGTACTGGCTGGCCGGCAATGTGCTGATCGACCGCGGCAACGGCCGCAAGGCCAAGCAGGCCATGCTGCAGACCACCGAGACCCTGCAACAGCGCGACACCTCGATCTGGGTGTTCCCGGAAGGCACGCGCAACCTGGGCAAGGGCCTGCTGCCGTTCAAGAAGGGCGCCTTCCAGATGGCCATCGCCGCCGGCGTGCCGATCATCCCGGTGTGCGTCAGCACCTATGCCGGGCGCTTCCGGCTCAACCGCTGGAGCAGCGGCAAGGTGATGATTCGCTCGCTGCCGGCCATCCCCACCCTGGGGCTGACCCTGGACGACCTGCCGCAACTGATGGAGCGCTGCCAGCAGATGATGCGCGAGTGCATCGAGCAGCTCGACGGCGCCGTCGCGGCCAAGGCCGCGGCCTGACGCCTCGCGCTGAACGAGGCCCGACTCCCGCCGGGCCTTTTGCTACCTGAGCCACGTCCTGGGTTAAGCTGCGGCATCGCCACGCAGAGGACACTCCATGGGTCAGGTCGTTGCCGCCGCCGCGTACCACAAGGGCAAGAAGGTCGCCGACATCACGCTCGACGAGGGGCGCAGCTGGGCCTCACGGCCCGATCATTTCGTCTGGATCGGCCTGCGCGACCCCGGCAGCCCGGAACTGAGCGTGCTGCAGCAGCAGTTCGACCTGCACGAACTGGCGATGGAAGACGCCATCGCCCAGCACACCCGCCCCAAGCTGGAGATCTTCGGCGACGCCCTGTTCATGGTGCTGTACTCGCCGATCCGCCGCCCGAACGGCCGCCTGGAGTTCGTCGAGACCCAGCTGTTCGCCGGCAAGGGCTACGTGATCAGCGCCCGCTACGGCGACTCCGCGCCCTACTCCACCGTGCGCCAGCGCTGCGAGGCGCGGCCGCTGCTGCTCGAGCACGGCGAAGACTTCGTGCTCTATGCCCTGCTCGCCTTCGTCATCGAGAATTACCGGCCGCTGCTGGACTGCATCCACGTCGAGCTGGAAGACATCGAGCAGACGGTGCTCAGCCGCCCCTTGACCCAGGCGGACGTGGAGCGCATCCACGCCCTGCGCCGCGACCTGCTGCGCCTGCGCCGCCAGGTGGCGCCACTGTCGGAGATCTGCCAGGAGCTGCAGCAGCTCGACTTCCCCTTCATCGACAAGCACATGCGGCCGTACTTCCGCGACATCGCCATCCACGTCAACCGCCTGCTGGAAGACCTCACCGGCCTGCGCGAGATGGCCGACCACGCCATCGAGATCGGCCTGCTGCTGGAGTCCTCGCGGCAGAGTCTGACCCAGCGCAAGTTCGCCGCCTGGGCGGCGATCCTGGCGTTTCCCACGGCGGTGGCGGGCATCTACGGGATGAACTTCGACTACATGCCGGAGCTGACCTGGCACTACGGCTATTTCGGCGTGCTCGGCGTGGTCGGCCTCGGTTGCGTCGGGCTGTTCGCCAACTTCAAGCGGATGGGCTGGCTGTAGCGCTCGCGCGGCGGCTGCGCTTGTCCGCGTACATGCGCTCGTCGGCGCGGGCCAGCACGTCGTCCAGGGTCACTCCGGTGCAATCCTCAACCTCGACCAGGCCGATGCTGGCGGCCAGCGGAAACAGCTGACCTTCCTCGTTGCAGGCGGCGATGGCCTGCTGCAGGCGCCGGCACAGGTTGTCGCCGGCCAGGCCCGGGGCCAGCACGCAGAACTCGTCGCCACCCATGCGCGCCGCCACGTCGGCCTCGCGCAGCACCGAGCGCAACACCTCGGCGGCGCAGCGCAGCAGTGCGTCGCCGGCCTCGTGGCCGGCCTGGTCGTTGACCTGCTTGAGGCCGTCCAGGTCCATCAGCATCAGGGTGTAGCCGCCGCCGTAGCGCGCCGCATGGCGCAGCGCCTGGTCGGCCAGCAGGTAAAAGCCGCGGCGGTTGTGCAGGCCGGTCAGCTCGTCGGTCATCGACAGCCGGTGGATACGGTCGTAGGCCTGCTGCAGCTCGCGGGTGCGCTCCTGCACGCGGTGGTCGAGGTGCTGGGAGAGCCGCACGTTCTCCAGGGCGATGGAGGTGGAGTCGGCCAAGGCCTGCAGCAGTTGCACCTCTTCCGCGCAGGGCTGGTGCGGCGCGGCCCAGTAGTTGCCGATGGCGCCGATCGGCTCGCGGCTGCGGATCGGCACCATCACCAGGCTCTGCACGAAGGTCGGCCGGTAGGCATCGTGGGGAATGCGTGAGTCGGCATAGATATCCGGGATCACCGCCTGCTCGCCGTGGAGCATCACCCAGCCGCTGATGCAGGATTCCATGGGGAAGCGCTTGCCCTTCCACAGCGGGCTCACGGCGTCCTCGTCGGCGTAGTAGCACAGATCGCCTTCGCGCAGCACGAAGGTCGCGCCATCGCAGCCGGTCAGCCGCCGGGCGGCGCGGCGGATGATGTCCTGCACGTTCTCCAGATCACGCGCCAGGGACAGCTCCTGCACCACCTGCAGCAGATGGAACATGCCCTGCTGGTAGCGCTCGCTGCTCCAGGGGGTACTGCCGAGTGGCTCGCTGTGCATCGTCTGTCCGCCGTGTCGCGCCCACCGCGGAAGAACCGGGCCGCACGCAGCATTGGGAAATCGGGTAGCCCGTGGGCTACGGGAAGTCGCCGGGCGGCAGCACTGCCGCCCGCGTTGCATCAGGCCGACTGGGCCTGCTTGCCCTGGGCCACGAAGCGCATCATCCATTCGGCCACGGTGACACCCTGGTGCTGACTCGCGAGGCTCTCCACCGCCTTGCTGTAGACCGGCTCGCCGATGCACCGCTGGCGAATGTCGAGCAGGGCGCGGGAGTAGTCGTGAACGAACTCCGGGTGGCCCTGGAAGCACAGGACCTGGTCCTCGATGCAGTAGGCCGCCACCGGGCAGAACGGGCTGGAGGCCAGCAGGGTGGCCTTTTCCGGCAGCGCGGTGACCTGGTCCTGGTGGCTGATCAGCAGGGTCAGCTGTTCCAGCGCCGGGCTCATCCACTGCGCCTGCTGCTTCATCTCGTAGTTGTGGATGCCCACGCCCCAGCCCTGGGTGGCGCGCTCGGCGCGGCCGCCGAGCAGCAGCGCCAGCAACTGGTGCCCGAAGCAGATGCCGAGCAGCTTGTCGCCGGCCTCGTAGCGCTCCAGCAGGTAGGTCTTCAGCGTCTGGATCCACGGATCGCTGCCGAACGAGTCGGCCTTGCTGCCGGTCACCAGGTAGGCGTCGTAGCGCTCTTGCGCGGCCGGGTAGTGGCCCTGCACCACGTTGAAGACCTCGAAGGCCGCCTCGACCGGCTGCTGAGCGAACAGGCGCTCGAACATGCGGCCGTAGCCCTGATATTGGTCGATGAGTTCGGGGCGGAGTACATCGGTTTCCAGAATGCAGATACGCAGGGACATGGAGCGGACTACCTGAGACAGCCGAGGTGATGGGGAGAGGTGGCTAGCGTGCATCGAAGCGGTGTCGGAACGCAACAGCCACGGGGCCTGCGGCGACATCCGGCAATTATCAGCGGCCTCGATACCTACCATGCCCACCATTCACTTCTGTCGATGCAGCGGCTCGGCAACCATGCAGCCGTACCCAGCCACTTTCCCAAGGAGAAAAAACCATGAGCAGCTTCGCCGCCCTCGCCAGCCTGATCGCCGCCTCCGCCTTCCACAGCGTTCCGGCCACCAACCCGCAACCGCAACAGGCTCGCGCCCGCCAGTAACCCTGGCGGCGCTTCATTCGGAGGATCGACCATGACCATCACCGAAGCCTTCTCCAGCAGCAACACCTATGGCATCACCTACGTCAGCCTGACCGACTCCGGCCTGCACTTCGAATCCGAAGCCGCGGTGCACATGGACGACGGCAGCCTGCTGACCCTGCGCATGCCGACCCGGCAGAACGAGAAGATGTCCATCCACTCCGTGGTGTGCATGCAGAACGGCTGGTGCCAGGCCGCCTGAGCGACGCCGCTCAGCGAACGCTCAGGCGCCGCGCCAGCTCGTCGCCCAGGTGCCGGGCGAGGATGCGCTGCCAGCTGCCGTCCGCACGCATGGCCGCGAAGGCCTGTCGCATCTGCGTACACAGCCGTTCGGCCTGCTGCAGCACCGGGCTGCCGGCGATGAAACTGTCGATCGAGCCCAGTGGCTTGCCGGTCCTGATCTCGCTTTCGGCGTAGCCGAGACTGTGCCAGAGGTAGTGCACCCGCAGGTCGATCTCGTACCAGCTCAGCACCCGGCCGCCGTGCAGCATGCGCGCCGCCTGCTCCGGGTCCGTCACCTCCACCACCGCCTGCCCCGCCTTCTTCAGCGCCAGCGCCTCCTGCGCCCGCGGCGTGCCGCCCATCACCACCACCGGGCCGGCGGCGAGCGCCTCGTCGAGCGTGTCGAAGCCCTGCCGCGGGCTGGCCAGCACGTAGGAGGTGGACACCACATCGAGCAGCCAGACGAAGCCACGCTCACGCCCGGCAGTGCGCCCCAGGTTGAGCACGATGCCGTAGGGGTCGTGGGCCACCGTCACCTGCACCCGCTTCCACGGCACGCTGTGATAGAGGCATTCGCGTTGCAGGCGGCGGCAGAGTTCGGCCATCAGGTCGCCGAACAGTCCGCGGTTGCGCGGATCGTCGTCGGCGAAGGGCATCTGCCCCTGACCGACGTAGACATTCAGCGGCGGTTCGGCCGCGGCCAGGCCGCCGCTCAACAGCAACCCCGCCAGTAGCAGCGCCCCGATTTCCGATCTGCTGTTCACACGCCCTCTGCACTCCTGGACCGCGCCTGCGAGCACGATGACAGAAAGCCCGAAAAAGCAAAACCGGCCACGCGGGCCGGTTCTGTTTGCAGCGGGTCGAGATCAGAAGCCCTCGCCCTTGGCCGCCTTCTCCAGCAGCAGGGCCGGCGGCAGGAAGCGCTCGCCGTACTGCTCGGCCAGGTACTGGGCGCGGGCGACGAAGTCCTTCACCCCGTACTGATTGATGAACTGCAGCGCACCGCCGGTCCAGGCGGCGAAGCCGATGCCGAAGATCGAGCCGATGTTGGCGTCGGCCACCGACTTCAGCACGCCCTCCTCCAGGCATCTCACCGTTTCGATGGCCTGGATAAACAGGATGCGATCACGCACGTCTTCCTGGGAGATCTGCGCATCGGCCTTCTCGAAACGGGCCTTGAGCTCCGGCCACAGGCGCTTCTTGCCACCTTCCGGATACTCGTAGAAGCCACCGCCAGCCGCCTTGCCCGGGCGCTTGTACTCCTTGAGCATCAGCTCGATGACGTCGAACGCCGGATGCTGCGGGATCTGCTTGCCCTCGGCGGCGAGGTCGGCAACGGTCTGCTGGCGGATGTGCTCCATCAGGCTCATCGACACTTCGTCGCTGATCGCCAGCGGGCCCACCGGCATGCCGGCCTTGCGCGCCTCGTTCTCGATCATCGCCGCGCTCACGCCCTCGCCGAGCATGGAGATGCCTTCGTTGGTGAAAGTGCCGAACACCCGCGAGGTGAAGAAGCCGCGGCTGTCCTCCACCACGATCGGGGTCTTCTTGATCTGCAGCACGTAGTCGAAACCACGGGCCAGGGTCTCGTCGCTGGTCTTGGCGCCACGGATGATCTCCACCAGCGGCATCTTGTCGACCGGGCTGAAGAAGTGCAGGCCGATGAACTTGTCCTGCTTCTGCACCGCGGTGGCCAGGCCGGTGATCGGCAGGGTCGAGGTGTTGGAGGCGACCACGGCATCCGGCAGCGCGGCGGCCTCGGCGGCGGCATTGACCTTGGCCTTGAGGTTGCGGTCCTCGAACACCGCCTCGATGATCAGGTCGCAGCCTTCGAGGTCGGCATCGCTGGCGGTCGGCTTGATGCGGGCGAGGAAGGCGTCACGCTTGTCGGCGGTCATGTGGCCTTTGCTGACCTTCTTGTCGAGCAGCTTGGCCGAATAGGCCTTGCCCTTCTCCGCCGCCTCGATGGACACGTCCTTGAGCACCACTTCGATGCCGGCGGCCGCCGACACATAGGCAATACCGGCCCCCATCATGCCGGCGCCGAGCACGCCGACCTTCTTGGTCACGTACTGGGGGATGCCCTGCGGGCGCGAGCTGCCGGCATTGATCTCGTTCAACTGGAACCAGAAGGTGCCGATCATGTTCTTCGCCACCTGGCCGGTGGTCAGTTCGGTGAAGTAGCGCGCCTCGATCAGCTGTGCGGTGTCGAAGTCGACCTGCGCACCCTCGACGGCGGCGCACATGATCTTCTCCGGCGCCGGGAAGCAGCCCTTGGTCTTGTCACGCAGCACGCTCGGGGCGATGGCCAGCATCTGCGCCACGGCCGGGGTGCTCGGCGTGCCGCCGGGGATCTTGTAGCCCTTCACGTCCCACGGCTGCGCAGCAGTCGGGTTGGCGACGATCCAGGCACGAGCCTTGGCCAGCATCTCTTCTTGGGTCGCGGCGATATCGTGGATCAGGCCGGCCTTGAGCGCGGCGTCCGGGCGCACCTTCTTGCCTTCGGCCAGGTACGGCAGGGCCTTTTCCAGGCCGAGGATGCGCACCATGCGCACCACGCCGCCACCGCCCGGCAGCAGTCCGAGGGTCACTTCCGGCAGGCCCAGCTGCACGCTGGAGCTGTCCAGGGCAATGCGGTGGTGGCAGGCCAGGCAGATTTCCCAGCCGCCGCCCAGCGCGGCGCCGTTGATCGCGGCCACTACCGGCTTGCCCAGGGTCTCCAGGCGGCGCAGCTGGCCCTTGATGTTGAGGATCATGTCGTAGAACGGCTTGGCGTCGGCCTTAGTGACCTTGATCAGCTCGTTGAGGTCGCCGCCGGCGAAGAAGGTCTTCTTCGCCGAGGTGACGATCACGCCAGCGATGGAGTCCTTCTCGGCCTCCAGGCGCGCCACGGTGGCGCCCATGGCCTCGCGGTATACCGCGTTCATGGTGTTGGCGCTCTGGCCGGGCATGTCGATGGTCAGGACGACGATATTGTCCTGGCCCTTTTCGTAACGGATGGCGTCAGTCATTTTTCATTCCTCGAATCCGGAGGGCCGCGTAGGGTGGAAAACCCGCAAAGCGGTTTTCCACCGGGGCGACTTCTGGTGGATGAGCTTCGCGTCATCCACCCTACAAATCGGTCAGATGCGTTCGATGATGGTCGCGATGCCCATGCCGCCGCCCACGCAAAGGGTGGCCAGGCCGTAGCGCAGCTCGCGCTTCTCCAGCTCATCCAGCAGGGTGCCGAGGATGGCGCAACCGGTGGCGCCCAGCGGGTGCCCCATGGCGATGGAGCCGCCGTTGACGTTGACCTTGTCCTCGCTTACGCCCATGTCCTTCATGAACTTCATCACCACCGAGGCGAAGGCCTCGTTGACCTCGAACAGGTCGATGTCTTCCACCGAGAGCCCGGCCTTGGCCAGCGCCTTGCGGGTGGCCGGCGCCGGGCCGGTGAGCATGATGGTCGGGTCGGTACTGGTCACCGCGGTGGCGACGATGCGCGCACGCGGTTTGAGGCCCAGCTCCTTGCCCTTGGCCGGGGTGCCGATCAGCATCAGCGCCGCGCCGTCGACTATCCCTGAGCTATTGCCCGGAGTGTGCACGTGCTCGATGCGCTCGACATGGCTGTACACGCGCAGCGCGGTGGAGTCGAAGCCCATCTGGCCCATCATCTCGAAGCTCGGCTTGAGCTTGCCCAGGCCCTCGAGCGTGCTGTCACCGCGAATGAATTCGTCGTGATCGAGGATGACGATGCCGTTCTGGTCGGTCACGGGAATCAGCGACTTGGCGAACGAGCCATCGGCGCTGGCACGCGCGGCCTTCTGCTGCGAGCGCAGGGCGAAGGCGTCTACATCGCTGCGGCTGAAGCCTTCCAGGGTGGCGATCAGATCGGCGCCGATACCCTGCGGCACGAAGCTGGTATGGATATTGGTTTCCGGGTCCATCACCCAGGCACCGCCGTCGGAGCCCATCGGCACGCGCGACATGGACTCCACGCCGCCGACCACCACCAGATCCTCGAAGCCGGAGCGCACCTTCATCGCGCCCATGTTCACCGCCTCCAGGCCCGAGGCGCAGAAACGGTTGAGCTGCACGCCGGAGACGCTGACGTCCCAGTCCGCCACCATCGGCGCGGTTTTGGCGATATCGGCGCCCTGGTCGCCCACCGGAGTCACGCAGCCGAGCACGATATCGTCGACCTGGCGGGTATCCAGGCTGTTGCGCTCCTGCAGCGCACGCAGCAGGCCGGCTACCAGATTGACCGGCTTGACGCTGTGCAGCGCGCCGTCCTTCTTGCCCTTGCCGCGCGGCGTGCGCACGGCGTCGAAAATATATGCTTCGGTCATGACGTCCTCGGTACATGGCAGCGGCGGATGCCGGGTCGCCTTACCTTAATTCCCCGTCCCGCGGACTCAATGACCGATGCGCTCAGCCCCGTTGACCATTGGGCTCAGACGAGCGGTCGTCGCCGCCAGTGCCACGCTTCGCTGGGCCGCGGCCCCTCTGGCTTGCGGCATGCCGCCTGGTGACCTGACCGGAGCCAATAACCACAGCGTTCAAGCTATTCGCCGCTAGAAACCAAGTCGTCTAAGGCGGCTGTGACCGGCCCCCTAGCCTTAAACGTGCAAGGTGCCGTCGCCGGGTTTTGCCGGGACGGCTTTTTTATCCGCGCCACGGTGTTCGCCCCGTCCGCAGCGTGCTACGGGCACAGGCCGGAACGCCTACAAGAACAAAGGCAGTCGCATCATGTTCAAACGAGACAAGTACCGGCAGGCAAGCCTGATCGTTCTCGCCACCACCGTCATCCTGATCCTGCCCAACGTCCCCCGTCTGGTCAGCTGATCGTCCTTATACTCGCCGTGGCCCGATGCCGTCGCTGCTCGGGCCGCGGAACAACCCCTCCCACATCTCTGCCGCAGGCGCCGCTGTGCTAGCGTGGAATCCCCTCCACGCCCGAGGCCATCGCCATGCGTACCCTGTTGCTCAGCCTGAGCCTCTGCCTGCCCCTCGCCCACGCCGGCGAAATCGACCAGCCCGCCGCCCTCGCCGCCCTGGAGCAACCGAATGCCGTGCTGATCGACGTGCGCACCACGGAGGAGTTCGCCGACGGCGCCCTGCCCGGCGCATCGCTGATTCCCCACGAACAGATCGCCCGGCGCATCGCCGAAGTGGCGCCAGACAAGGACGCCCCCATCGTCCTCTACTGCCGCAGCGGCCGACGCTCCGGCATCGCCCAGGACCGCTTGCTGGAGCTGGGCTACAACAACGTGATCAACGCCGGCAGCTACGACCACCTGCAACCCGCACTCAAGGACTGATATGCACAACCCGCTCAAATATATTGCCCACCTGCCTCTGCTCGCCGCCCTGCTGGCGCCTGCCGCCTGGGCCGCCGAACTCAAGCTGGAACTCGCCAGCGGCAGCCGCAGCTGGAGCACCGAACAGTTGCTCGCCCATCCCCGGGCCCGGCAGATCGAAATTCCCGCAGACGTGGCCTACAAGCGCGACATGACCTACCGCGCCGTACCGCTGGCCGCCCTGCTCGACGGTGTACAACCCGGCGACCACCTGCAAGCCGTGGCCCTGGACGGTTTCGCCGCCGAACTCCCCGCCGCCCCGCTACTCGGCACCCAGGGCGCCCGCGCCTGGCTGGCGGTGGAAGACCCGGCCCAGCCATGGCCCGCCCTGGCCACCGGCAAGCCCAGCGCAGGACCTTTCTATCTGGTGTGGCAGAACCCGGAAGCCGCGCAGATCGGTCCGGAGCAGTGGCCGTTTCAGGTTTCCACCTTCCGCCTGCTCGCCCCGGTGGCGAAGCGTTTTCCCGCGCTGCTGCCGGCGGCCGATGCCAACGCCGAGGTGCGGGCGGGGTTCGCGGTGTTCCAGAAGAACTGCCTGGCCTGCCACCGCCTGAACGGCGCGGGAGATTCGCAGTTCGGGCCGGACCTGAATATTCCGCATAACCCGACGGAGTATTTCGCGGGGGATTTTCTGCGGCGGTACATTCGTGATCCGCAGAGCCTACGGAAATGGCCGCAGGGGCGGATGCCGGGGTTTAGTCGGGAGGTTTTAAGCGATAAGGAGCTGGAACAGTTGATTGGGTATCTAGGGCATATGGTCGGGCGGAAAGGCAGCCCCAAGTAGCGAGGAGCAAGAGGTCCGACCTGCGCCCCGCGGCCTATCCGAACGGCGCGCCTTAAGGTTCAACGCACCTGAGCCAATCCCCGCTCGCCGAACGCCAGGCGCAGCCAGTGCCGATAGAATCCCTCGGCCACGCTGTTCAGCGCCGCGATCCGGGCCGGCAGGTCGGTGAGCATCTGCCGTGGGCTCTGCTGGCTCGGCTGGGTCTCGTCGAGCAGGTGCGACCAGTCGCGCAGCCAGTTGCGCACCAGGTCTTCGGTCACTTCCGGGTGGCCCTGCAGGGCCAGCACCTTGTTACCCCAGGCGAAGGCCTGGTTCGGGCACCAGGGGCTGGAGAGCAACCACTCGGCGCCGGGCGGCAAGTCGAAGGTGTCGCTGTGCCACTGGTACACGGGGAACTCGCGCGGCAGGTGCGCCAGCCAGGGATTGTCGGCGTCGCGCCGCTCGAGCGGCTGCCAGCCCGCCTCGGTATAGGGCATGCGATGCACCGCGGCGCCCAGGGCGCGGGCAATCAGTTGGCCGCCGAGGCAGTGGCCAATCAGGGGAATGTCGCGCTGGATGAAACGCTGTAGCGCGGCGATCTCCACCGCGATCCACGGCAGGTCGTCGTTGACGCTCATCGGCCCGCCCATCACCGCCACCGCGCGGGGGCGCTCCAGGTCGTAGCCGTCCAGCTCGCCGAGGTCGGTGCGCAGCACCGTGAAGTCGAGACCCTGCGCGTCCAGCATGGTCGCGAGATGGCCCGGAGCACAATAATCGACGTGGGTCAGAATCAGGATGTCGGTCATGACTACTCTCCGTTGTCCGCTTGCCGAGGCAAGGCCCGTGCCGGAACACGAACCTCGCCTCGGCGCGACGAACCGATTGTGTCGAGCGGGCTAACCGAAGCCGTACAGGCGGAGCCACCTCCGCCGGCGCAGACACGCACCGGCGAGAGAGTGTTCCCCTTCCCCGGGCGGGAAAGGGGCCGCACGCATCAGGAAACGCGCACGCTCTGGTTGTCGCTCTGCGCCAGGTCCATCAACTCGCGACTGGCCACGGTGTACATGGCGTAGTCGGTGCCGGTGGCCGCGCGCAGCTCGGCGAGCATGGCCAGCCAGCGTTGCACCAGGGTCTTGTGCTGCTCCAGCCAGTAGGCAACGCGCTCCTCGATGTCCTTCGGACCTTCGGCCATCTGCAGCACGGCGATGGTGATCGCCCGCTGCTGACCGTCCAGGTCGTCGCGGAAGGCTTCGCGGGCCAGGGCCTGCCAGTTGTTTTCCACCGGCAGGCCGGTGATCTGCTGCAGGTACCAGGTCAGCTCCAGCGCGCCGCCCACGGCGAAGTAGGCGGTGGCCACTTCGCTGGCATCCTTGCCGGCAACGTCGGCGGCCTCGATGATCGGCAGCAGGGTGTACAGGTGGCTGGTGCCAGCGACCACGCGGGCCAGGTCCTCCGGCGCGCCGGCCTCGACGAACGCCTGGTAGCGCGCCAGCCACTGCTCGCGGGCCGGGCCTTCGAGCAGCTCGTCCAGACGCCCGGCCAGCTCGGCCACGCGCGGGGCGAAATGGCCAACGTCGCGGGCGGCATCCAGGTTCTCGCGGCGGCTGCGCAGGAACCAGCGGGTGGCGCGGCGGCCCAGGCGCATCAGCTCGTCCATCAGCTGCAGCTGCAGCTCGGCCGGCACCTTATAGTCCAGCGCCTCGATCTGCCTCCACCAGTGCGGCAGACGGAACACGTCGCGCACGATGACATAGGCGCCGGCGACGTTGGCCGCGCTCATGCCGGTGGACTCCTTCAGGCGCTGCACGAAGGTGATGCCCATGTGGTTGACCAGGTCGTTGGCGATCTGCGTGCTGACGATCTCGCGCTTCAGGCGATGGCGGCGCATGGCCTCGCCGAACTTCTGGGTCAGGCGCGCCGGGAAGGCGGTCTCCATCTCGCGGGCGAGGTAGTCGTCGTCCGGCACCAAGGATTTCAGCAGCGCTTCCTTGAGGTCGATCTTGCTGTAGGAGATCAGCACCGACAGCTCCGGTCGGGTCAGGCCGCGGCCGCTGGCGGCGCGCTCGTTGAGCTCGTCGTCGGTGGGCAGGAATTCCAGCGCGCGGTCCAGCTTGCCGGCCGCCTCCAGCGCCGCCATCAGGCGCTTGTACTCGGCCAGGCGTTCGCGGGCGCGGCGCTCGGCCAGGGACAGGGCCTGGGTCTGCTTGTAGTTGTTGCCCAGCACCAGGTTGCCGACGTCGTCGGTCATCTCGGCCAGCAGCGTGTTGCGCTGCTTGCCGGTCATGTCGCCGGCCGCGACGATCTCGCCGAGCAGGATCTTGATGTTCACCTCGTGGTCGGAGCAGTCCACGCCGCCGGCGTTGTCGATGAAGTCGGTGTTGCTGGCACCGCCGTTGAGGCCGTACTCGACGCGGCCGAGCTGGGTCATGCCGAGGTTGCCGCCCTCGCCCACCACCTTGGCGCGCAGTTCGTTGCCGTTGACGCGCAGGCCGTCGTTGGCCTTGTCGCCGACGTCGGCATGGCTCTCCTTGCTCGACTTGACGTAGGTGCCGATGCCGCCGTTCCACAGCAGGTCGACCGGCGCCTTGAGCAGCGCGTTGATCAGCTCGTTGGGCGCCAGCTTGTCGGCGGCGATGTCGAAGCGCGCCTTCATCTGCGGGCTGATGGCGATGCTCTTGGCACTGCGCAGGAAGATGCCGCCGCCCTCGGATATCAGCTTGGCGTCGTAGTCGGCCCAGGACGAGCGCGGCAGGGCGAACATGCGCTGGCGCTCGGCGAAGCTTCTGGCCGGGTCCGGATTCGGGTCGATGAAGATGTGCAGGTGGTTGAAGGCCGCGACCATCTGCAGCTGGTCCGACAGCAACAGGCCGTTGCCGAACACGTCGCCGGCCATGTCGCCGATGCCGATCACGGTGACCGGGTCCTTCTGCACGTCGATGCCGCGCTCACGGAAGTGGCGCTGCACCGAGACCCAGCCGCCCTTGGCGGTGATGCCCATGCCTTTGTGGTCGTAGCCGGCCGAGCCGCCGGAGGCGAAGGCGTCGCCCAGCCAGAAGCCGTAGTCCTGGGCGATGCCGTTGGCGATGTCGGAGAAGGTCGCGGTGCCCTTGTCGGCTGCCACCACCAGGTAGGGGTCGTCCGGGTCGTGGCGCACCACGCCTTCGGGCGGCACCACCTTGCCTTCCTTGAGGTTGTCGGTGACGTCGAGCAGGCCGCTGATGAAGATGCGGTAGCAGGCGATGGCCTCGGCCTGGATATCGTCGCGCGAGCCGCCCACCGGCAAGCGACGCGGGATGAAGCCGCCCTTGGCGCCCATGGGCACGATCACCGCGTTCTTCACCTGCTGCGCCTTGACCAGGCCCAGCACCTCGGTGCGGAAGTCCTCCTCGCGGTCGGACCAGCGCAGGCCGCCGCGGGCCACGTCGCCGAAGCGCAGGTGCACGCCCTCGACGCGCGGGCAGTAGACGAAGATCTCGTACTTCGGCACCGGCCGCGGGATCTCCGGGATCAGCCGCGGGCTGAGCTTGAAGCTGAAGTAGTGCTTGGCCTGGCCGTCGGCACCGTTCTGGAAGAAGTTGGTGCGCAGGGTGGCCTTGATCAGGTCCAGGTAGCGCCGCAGGATGCGGTCCTCGTTGAGCACCGCGACGTTGTCCAGCGCGGCGAGGATGGCCTGCTCGAGCTTCTGCTGCTTGTCCTCCAGATCCTCGGCGGACAGCTTGCGCGCCAGGTAGAAGCGAGTGCGGAACAGGCGCACCAGCTCCTTGGCGATGTCGGCATGATTCACCAAAGTCGACGCGATATAGCCGAGGTCGAAGCCCAGGCGGATCTGCTTGAGGTAGCGGGCGTAGGCACGCAGCAGCGCCACGTCGCGCCAGGGCATGGCGGCGCTCAGCACCAGGCGGTTGAAGCCATCGTTCTCGGCCGCGCCCTCGACGATGCGCACGAAGGCGTCCTGCAGGGTCTCGTTGAGCTCCTGGATATCGACGCTGACGCCCTCGGCGGTGGTGAAGGCGAAGTCATGAATCCAGTACTCGCGGCCGTCGGCGCGGCGCAGCTTGTACGGGAACTCGCCGAGCACGCGCAGGCCGAGGTTCTCCAGGATCGGCAGCACGTCGGACAGCGGCAGCGGCGTGTCGGCGTGGTACAGCTTACAGTGCAATTCCTGGGCGCCCTGGGTCAGCGGCTGGTAGAAGCTCATCACCAGCGGGCGGCTGTCGGACAGGCTCAGCAAGTGCTGCATGTCCACCACCGCCGAATGCGGGGCGAAGCGCTCGGTGTAGCCGGCCGGGAAGCCCTTCGGGAAATCGGCCAGCACCTGGGTGCCCTGGGCCTCGCCGAAGCTGTCGACGGTCAGGCTGGCGTAGTCGTCCTTCCACGAGCGGCAGGCCTGGATGACTTCCTTCTCCAGGCGCACCGGGTCGATCTGCACGCGGTTCTTCGGGTCAACCTTGAGGATGAACTGCACGCGCGCCAGCACGGATTCGGAGAAGTAGGTCCAGAACTCGCAGTCGCTGGCCTGCAGGCGGTCCATGAGGATCTGCTGGATCTTCAGGCGCGTCTCGGTGGAGTACACGTCGCGCGGCACATAGGCCAGGCAGTAGGCGAAGCGGCCGTAGGGGTCGCGGCGCAGGAACAGGCGCAGCTTGTTGCGCTCCTGGATCTGCACGATGGAGATCGCGGTGTTGAACAGGTCGTCCACCGGGGTCTGGAACAGATCATCGCGCGGCAGCACTTCCAGCACCTGCTCGAGTTCCTTGCCCAGGTGCGCCTTGCGGTCGAAGCCGGAACGCTCGGCGATCACATCGACCTTGCGGCGGATGTAGGGGATGCGGCTGACGCTCTGGGCGTACACCGCGGAGGTGTACAGGCCCATGAAGCGGCATTCCTTGATGACGTTGCCCTTGGCGTCCAGCTCACGGATGGAGACGAAGTCCGGGTAGGCCGGGCGGTGCACGCGGCTCGGCGTGGCGGCCTTGGCGAAGGACAGCAGCACCGGCTTGCGCAGGTACTCGACGGCCTCTTTCTCGATGTGCACGTCGTCCCTGGTCAGCCCTGGGCGCAGGCGCTTGGACAGGCCCAGCAGCGACGACTCGTCGTACACCAGATAGCCACCGTCCTTCTCGTCAACGACGGTGAACTCCTCGTAACCGAGGAAGGTGAAGTGGTTGTCCAGCAGCCAGGCCAGGTAAGTCTTGACCTCCGCCAGCTCGGCGCCATCGACCTTGAGCTTGGCCTTGTCCAGCCAGGCCAGCAGTTGCTCGGCCTTGGCCTTCATCGGCGCGAAGTCGGCCACCGCCAGGCGCACTTCCTCCAGCACGTCCTGGATGCCCTTCTCCAGCGCACGCAGCTCGCTGACATTGGCGCAGCGGTCGATCTCCAGGTACATCAGCGCCTCGTGGCGCACGTCCTCGCCATTACTGCCCTTGGCCAGGATCTGCTGCAGCTCGCCAGCCTTGCCGCGCTTCACGCTGAACACGCTGTTCTGCAGGGTGTGGATGCTGTAGCCGCGACGGTTCAGCTCCATGCGCACCGAGTCGACCAGGAACGGCAGGTCTTCGTGCAGGACTTCCACGGCGGTGTGGGTCGACTGCCAGCCGTGCTTCTCGTAATCGGGGTTGTACACCCGCACCACCGGCTTGGCGGCGTCGAAACGCTCCAGCAGGCGCCAGGAAGACAGGGTGCTGCCGGCCAGGTCGCCGAGGCGGCGCTGGGTGAGCTCATCGAGGGAAACGATGCCGAAGAACTGTTCGGCGAAGAGCGCCACTTGTGGCAGCGCCTCGTCGCCGACGTGCTGGGCCAGGGCCGCTCGCAGTTGCTGCTGGAAGTCGGCTTTGCTGGCCGCGGTGAAGAACGCCATGGTAATGCTCCACTGGACTTGTTGTTCGTGAGGTGACGCGCTTTGCGCGGGGTTCAAGGCAGTCTAGGCGATCCCCGGAACCCGACGGTGCGCGCGTCGACCATCAGGTCACGGCAAGCTTAGCGACAGCCCATGGCGGCTGGATTGCGGCGGCGCGACATATTCGTTCATCGACCGACGATGGCGCGCCGGCGCGTCTGCCACGGGCTCGGCGCCGGCATGCTATGTTGCGCCTCCACGACCTCCGGAAGGGAATGCATGCTGTCTCCACTCCGCCGCCGTCTGGTCCTCCATTTCGGCAACCTGCTGATCACCGCGATCGGCCTGGCCCTGCTCGGCCTGGCCGCCTGGCTGCGCCCGGGCCTGGTACAGCCGCTGCTGTGGGCCGGCGTGCCGGTCTATTTCGGCGTGCTGCTGCCACGCTGGTTCGGGCGCCGCGAACGCCTGCGCCGGGCCGCCGCCACGCTGGCCGCCGACCAGGAAAAGTGGGGCTTCGCCAGCCGCAATCACTGGGGGCCCTGGCTCAACTACATCGACCAGCCGTATCTGCGCCGCTGCCCCGAGTTCGCCGGGCGCTACTTCTATGGCGAATGGCTGGTGATCCACGACGGCCTGCTGATCGTCAATCCGGGCCACTCGACCGTGGACCTCGCGCGCCAGGAGGTTCGCTACGACTTCGCCCGCCCCACCACCTACGCCTGGGACGGCTGCACGCCCAAGGTGCCGTTCTACTGGCTGGCGATCATCGGCATTCCCGACTGGTGGGAAAAGCCGCACCCGGTGCTGCAGCTGCGCGGCGGCGCGCTCTGCGAGGCGGAGGTGTTCTGGCCGCTGGCGCACCCGGCGAGCCTGGTGCACGACGCCCTGTACCAGTACCTGAACGCCGCGCCGGTGGCCAAGCACGAGGCCGACCTGCTGTTTTTTCGCATGCTGCGCGAAGCCGGCATGGCCTGGCCGCTGGCATTCGCCTACTACCTGGCCGTGCGCCTGCTCGGCGCGCCGGAGGTGCGCGGCCCGCGGCCGGGCAACAGCCTGTTGCGCTGCGTCGGCGAGCTGCCGGGCGATGGCTCGGCGGCGCCGGCGCGAAGCGGAACTGGTCGGCAGAGCCCGGCCGAAGACATGCCAGCCACGGCTCCGATGCAGTAGAGTTAGCAGCCCCTTTGGGGTGAATTCGACGATTCGTCAGTCCCTTTCCAGGAAAATTCCCGATGGAACATCGTGAGGCGCTCGTCGCGCTGCGGCAATTTCTCGCCACCCAGATTCTCGGCCAGGACAAGCTCGTCGAGCGCCTGCTGATCGCCCTGCTCGCCGACGGCCACATGCTGGTGGAAGGCGCGCCGGGCCTGGCCAAGACCAAGGCCATCAAGGAGCTTTCCGAGGGCCTCGAGGCCGAGTTCCACCGCATCCAGTTCACCCCCGACCTGCTGCCCGCCGACATCACCGGCACCGAGATCTACCGGCCGGAAACCGGCAGCTTCGTGTTCCAGCAGGGGCCGATCTTCCACAACCTGGTGCTGGCCGACGAGATCAACCGCGCCCCGGCCAAGGTGCAGTCGGCGCTGCTCGAGGCGATGGCCGAGCGCCAGGTCAGCGTCGGCCGCTCGACCTACGACCTGTCGCCGCTGTTCCTGGTGATGGCCACGCAGAACCCCATTGAGCAGGAGGGCACCTATCCCCTGCCCGAGGCCCAGCTCGACCGCTTCCTGATGCACGTGAAGATCGGCTTCCCGGACGCCAGCGTGGAACGCAAGATCCTCGCCCAGGCCCGTGGCGAGGCGCTGCACGGCGAGGCCAAGCCCGAGCACCGGGTCAGCCAGCAGGCGATCTTCGCCGCGCGCCAAGAGATCCTCGGCCTTTATATGGCCGACGCCGTGGAGGAATACCTGGTGCAACTGGTGATGGCCACCCGCACCCCGGCCAAGCACGACGCCGAGCTGGCCGAATGGATCGCCTATGGCGCCAGCCCGCGCGGCACCATCGCCCTGGACCGCTGCGCCCGCGCTCACGCCTGGCTGGCCGGCCGCGACTTCGTCAGCCCCGAGGACATCCAGGCGGTGCTGTTCGACGTGCTGCGCCACCGCATCATCCTGTCGTTCGAGGCGGAAGCCGCCGGCATCGACCAGGACCGCGTGGTGCAGCGCATCCTCGACGTGGTGGCGGTGGCCTGAGTGAAGCCGCCAGTCGTAGCCCGGATGCAATCCGGGGTGGCCCGCACTTCGCCCCCGGATTGCATCCGGGCTACCGGCTGCTCCCCTCTCCCGCCCGCGAGAGAAAGGTCGGGGGAGAGGGTACATGGCCACGCCGCCCTCTCCCCGACCCTCTCCAATCCGTGGGTGCCCGTAGCCCGGATGCAATCCGGGAATACGCATGCCGCCCTCCCGCTTTGCATCCGGGCCACGGGCTGACGCCATGCACGTGCAACCCACTCCACCGGGCATCCGCGTCAGCCTCGCCGAGTTGATCGAGATCCGCCATCGCGTGCGCGAGGTGCAGCTGTTCTCCACCCCGGCCCGGCGCAGCCCGCTGATCGGTCTGCACCACTCCAAGCTGCGCGGCCGCGGCGTCGACTTCGACCAGGTGCGCGTGTACCAGGCCGGCGACGACGTGCGCACCATCGACTGGCGCGTCACCGCGCGCACCCAGGAGCCGCACACCAAGCTGTTCCATGAGGAGCGCGAGCGGCCGATCTTCATCATGGTCGAGCAGAGCCGCCGGCTGTTCTTCGGCTCGGCCCTGCAGTTCAAGTCGGTGCTCGCCGCCCAGGCCGCCAGCCTGTTCGGCTGGGCCGCGCTGGCGCACAACGACCGCATCGGCGGCCTGGTGTTCGGCGATGCCGAGCACCACGAGATCAAGCCGCGTCGCAGCAAGCAGAGCCTGCTGCAGCTGCTCAACCGCCTGGCCCGCGCCAACCAGGCGCTGCACCCGGACGCCGTCGGCGAGCGCGACAGCTTCGGCCTGGCCCTGCGCCGCGCCCGCGAGGTGCTGCGCCCCGGCAGCCTGGTGGTGATCCTGTGCGACGAGCGCACCCTGAACGACGCCGCCGAACAGCAGCTGAGCCTGCTGGGGCGCCACACCGACCTGTTGCTGTTGCCGGTGTCCGATCCGCTCGACCATGACCTGCCCAACGCCGGCCTGCTGCGCTTCGTCGAACGCGGCGCGCGGCTGGAACTGGACACCCGCGGCGGCGACCTGCGCGTGGCCTATGGCGGCCTCGCCGAACAGCGCCGTGCGCGCTGGCAGCGCATGGCGCAGAAGCTCGGCGTGCCGCTGCTGGCGCTGTCCACCGCCGAGGATCTGGTCGAACAGCTGCGCGAACACCTCAGCGGGCCGCAGGCGGGCAAGCGTCCATGAATCCGCTCGATCAGCTGCAACCGACCATCGCCCCGCCGCCGGTGCCCTGGTGGCCGCCGGCGCCCGGCTGGTGGGCGCTGCTGGTGCTGGTGCCGTTGCTGCTCTGGGGCCTGTGGCTGCTGCGTCGCCACCTGCCGAAACGCACGCGGGCGCTGGAAGCGCAGGAGCAGCCGCTCGACCCGGCGCGCCAGGCCGCCCTGGCCGAGCTGGCGAGCCTGGTGCGTCCCTACGATGGGCAGCACGCCGGCCCCTGGCTGCAGCAACTCAATGCCCTGCTCAAGCGCTTGGCCCGTGCCCACTATCCGCACGACAACAGCCATGTGCTCAGCGGGCGCGCCTGGCTGGCCTTCCTCGACAACCGCTGCCCGGCCGCCGGCCTGACCCGCTGGATGGTGCTGGTGGAAGGCGGCTACCGCGGCCACTGCAGCCTCGACGACAAGGCCATCAACGGCCTCAATCAGGCCGTCGACACCTGGATCCGCAAGCATGTTTGAATTCGCCTGGCCCTGGGTCTTCCTGTTCGCCCCACTGCCCTGGCTGCTGCGCGCCCTGTTGCCGGCGGCGGACAGCGGCGAGGCGGCGCTGCGGGTCAGCTTCCTTGCCGAACTCGAAGGTCTCAGCGGCCGCCGCGCCCGTGCCCATCTGCCGGCCTGGCGCCAGCAGGCGCCCTTCGTCCTGCTGTGGATGTTGCTGGTCATCGCCGCGGCCCGGCCCGAATGGGTCGGCGAACCGCTGCCGCTGCCCACCAGCGGCCGCGACCTGTTGCTGGCGGTGGACGTGTCCGGCTCCATGGACCACGACGACATGGAATGGGAAGGCGAAAGCATCCAGCGCCTGGAGCTGGTCAAGCGCCTGTTCGGCGACTTCGTCGAGGACCGCCGCGGCGACCGCATCGGCCTGATCCTGTTCGGCAGCCGCGCCTACCTGCAGTCGCCGCTGACCTTCGACCGACGCACCGTGCGCACCTGGCTGGACGAAGCGCTGATCAACATCGCCGGGCCGCAGACCGCCATCGGCGACGCCATCGGCCTGGCGGTCAAGCGCCTGCGCCAGCGACCGGCCGACAGCCGCGTGCTGGTGCTGATCACCGACGGCGCCAACAACGGCGGCGAGATCGAACCCAAGGTCGCCGCACGCCTGGCCGCCGAGCAGCGGGTGAAGATCTACACCATCGGCATCGGCTCCGACCCGCAGCAGAGCGGCATCCTCGGCATGCTCGGGCTGAACCCGGGCGTGGACCTGGACGAAGCGACGCTGATCGACATCGCCGAGCAGACCGGCGGCAGCTATTTCCGCGCCCGCACCACCGAAGAGCTGCGGCAGATCGAGGAAACCCTTGACCGCCTGGAGCCGGCCGCCCAGCTGCCGACCCGAGCGCGGCCCGCCGAGGCGCTGTACCCCTGGCCGCTGGGCGCGGCGCTGCTGGTCAGCCTGTTGCTAGTAGCGCGGGAGCTGTGGCCGCAGCGCTGGCAGGCGCTGACCTCTCGCCTCGGGAGGTCGGCCTGATGGAGATGCTCTGGCCGCACTGGCTGCGCCCGTTCTGGCTGATTTTGTTGCCGCTGCTCGGCTGGCTGCTGTGGCTACTGTGGCACCGCGAACGACGCAGCGGGCGCTGGCAGCAGCTGTTGCCGGCCGCCTTCCAGGCAGTCTTGTTGAGCGGTGGGCGCGCACGCAGCAACAAGCTGCCGTGGGTCGCCCTCGGCCTGGCCTGGTTGCTCGCCCTGCTGGCGCTGCTCGGACCCAGTTGGCAGCGCCTGGAACAGGCCAGCCAGAAGCGCGCCGACCCGCTGGTAGTGCTGCTCGAACTCACCCCCGCGATGCTCGCCACCGACGCCACGCCGAATCGCCTGGAACAGGCCCGGCGCAAGCTGCTGGACCTGCTGCAGGCGCGCAACGACGCGCAGACGGCCATCGTCGTCTATGCCGGCAGCGCCCACACCCTGGTACCGCTGTCCGACGACCTGGCCACGGCGCGCAACCTGCTGGAGGCGATCCGCCCCTCGATCATGCCGGAGCCGGGTCGCCGCGCCGATCTGGCCGTGGCCAAGGCCCTGGCGCTGCTGGAACAGGGCGCCCAGGGACGCGGACGGCTGCTGCTGATCGGCAGCGCGCTGAGCGATGAGGAACGCCAAGGCATCCGCGCCGCCCTCGGCGACCGTGGCGAACGCCTGGCCATCCTCGGCGTCGGCACCGCTCAGGGCGCGCCGATCCGCGGCGAGGATGGCAGCCTGGTCAAGGGCGCCGACGGCGCGATCCTGGTCCCGCGCCTGGACGGCGCCGGTCTGCGCCGCTTCGCCGGCGAACTGGGCGGGCACTATCGCAAGGCACGCCTGGACGACAGCGACCTGCAGGGCCTCGACCTGCTCGACGGTCCGCAACAGCTGCGCGAAGGCGCGGAACCGACCCACCTGGCCGCCTGGGCCGACCAGGGCCACTGGCTGTTGCTGCCGCTATTGCTGATCGCCGCCTGTGCCGGCCGCCGCGGCTGGCTGTTCTGCCTGCCGCTGCTGTGCCTGGCGCCGCAACCGAGCTATGCGCTGGGCTGGGACGACCTCTGGCTGCGCCCCGACCAGCAGGGCCAGCGACTGCTCCAGGCGGACGAACCCAAGCGCGCCGCCGAGCGCTTCGAGGACCCGCAGTGGCAGGGCGAGGCGCTGTACCGCGCCGGCGACTATGCCGGCGCCGCCGAGCGCTTCGCCCGCTCCGACAGTGCCGCGGCCCATTACAACCGCGGCAATGCGCTGGCCAGGAGCAACGAGCTGGAGGCCGCCATCGACGCCTACGAGCAGGCCCTGGAGCGCCAACCGGAGCTGCAGCAGGCGCAGCAGAACAAGGCCCTGGTCGAGCAGTTGCTGCGCCAGCAACAGCAGCAACAGTCGCAGCAACAGGGCCAGGACTCGCCAAAGGAGGATGCGCAGCCGAATCCACAGAACGGCCAGCCGCAACCCGGCGCGGGCCAATCGAGCCCCGAACAGGATTCCAGCGAGGCCCCGGCGCAACCGCAGCCTTCCCAGGACGCCCAACAAGGCGAAGCGCAGCAAGCCCAGCAGCCGGGCCCGCAGAACGGCCAGGGCCAGTCGGCCCCGCAGGAGCCCGGCCAGGGCCAACCGGAGAATCCCTCGAACGGCGGCGTCGCACCGCTGGACGGCGAGCAGCGCGACGCGCTCGAACAGTGGCTGCGGCAGATCCCCGACAATCCGGGCGAGCTGCTGCGACGCAAATTCCTCTACGAACAACAGCAGCGCCAGGAACAGTCCCGATGAAACGCCTGCTCTGTGCCCTCCTCCTCTGCCTGCTCGGCACGCAGCTGTGGGCCGCCACCTTTTCCGCCACCGTCGACCGCGCCCGCCTGAAGGAAGGCGAGACCTTCGACCTGATCCTCGAATCGGACGACGCTACGCAGTTCGGCATGCCCGACCTGGCCCCGCTCGATCCGCTGTTCGAGCGCATCAGCACGCGCCAGGAAAACAACATGTCGAACCAGGGCTCCAGCACGCGCTGGATCGTCACCCTGCTGCCCAAGGAGACGGGCTTCGTGGTGGTGCCGCCGCTGACGCTGGGCGATGCCCGCAGCCAGCCGATCACCCTGCAGGTGGACGAGAGCGAAAGCGCCGGCAACGGCAAGCTGGCGCCCATCTTCATCGACGCCAGCCTGGACCAGGAAAGCGTCTACGTGCAGGCCCAGACGATGCTGACCCTGCGCATCTACCACTCGGTCTCGCTGTACGACGACAGCAGCCTGACCCCGCTGAGCATCCCCGGCGCACGCGTCGAACAGCTGGGCGAACCGCGCACCTTCGAGACCGACGTCAACGGCGTGCGCCACGGCGTGATCGAGCTGCGCTACGCCATCTTCCCGCAGCAGAGCGGCACGCTGACGATTCCCGCGCAGGAATTCAGCGCCACGCCGGTGCTGCGCGACCACAACTACAACCTCTTCGGCCCGCGCCCCGGACGCCTGACCCGGGTCAAGTCGCCGGAAATCCCGCTCACGGTCAAACCGCGTCCCGCCGCCTGGCCGGCCGACGCGCCCTGGCTGCCGGCCCGCGCGCTGAGCCTGAGCGAGGCGTGGAATCCCGAGCCGATCAACCCCAGCGTCGGCGACTCGCTGACCCGCAGCATCATGCTGCGCGCCGAGGGCCTGTCCAGCGCCCAGCTGCCACCATTGCCGACCCAGGACGGTCCGGGCCTGCGCCGCTACCCGGACCAGCCGCAGCAGCGCAACGAGATCAACGACAAGGGCCTGATCGGCAGCCGCGAAGAAAGCACGGCGCTGGTGCCGAGCCAGAGCGGCCGCGTCGACCTGCCGGAAGTCCGCGTGCTGTGGTGGAACACCGACGAGGATCGCCTGGAAACCGCCAGCCTGCCGGCGCGCACCCTGGACGTGGCGCGCAACCCCGCGCTGGAAGTCGAATCGCCGGTGAGCGTGCCGACGCCGCTGGCACAGCACAATCCGCTGCTCTGGGCCTGGCAACTGGCCTGTGCCCTGCTCGCCCTGACCACCACCCTGGGCTTCGGCCTGTGGTGGCACGCCAGGCGCCAGCCGGCGATCCTGCCGACCGCCCAGACCGGCCCCAGCCCGCGCACCCTGCTCGACGACCTCAAGCGCGCCTGCCAGGCCAACGACCCGCACGCCACCCGCCAGGCCCTGGATGCCTGGGCGCGCCAGCAGCCGGAGACCCTGGCCGACATGGCCGCCCGCTTCGCGCCGCTCTCCGACGCGCTCGACGGCCTCAACGGCGCGCTCTACAGCGAGACCGGCCACCAGTGGCAGGGCGAGAGCCTGTGGAAGGCGATCCGCAGCCTGCCGCCGCTGGAGGCGGTGGCCAACCCGCAGGAAGGCAGCGCGCTGCCGCCGCTGTACCCGCGCTGATCAGGAGAGACACGCATGACGCTCAGGGAAGAACTCGCCGCCTTCTACCGCCGCTGCGGCTTCAGCGACACCGCCGACCGCCAGGCCTGCACCGTGCCGGTGTATACCGGTTGCCTGCTGGTGCCACTGCCGAACATCGAGACCCGCCACGTCTACCTGAAGTACCACGACCTGCACCACGTCGCGACCAGCTACAGCACCGGGCGCATCGGCGAGGGCGAGGTCAGCGCCTGGGAGCTGGGCACCGGCTCGATGCTCAACTCGCCGCTGCTCGGCACCATGAACCTGATCGCCCTCTCCACCGGCCTGGTGCTGGAGCCCAGGCGCATGTGGCGCGCCTTCCGCCGCGGCTGTCGCAGCCGCAACCTGTATCCGCGGGCGATGCGCGAGAAGATCGACGGCGAGCACTGGGCCGACCTGCCGGCCCTGCGCCACGATCTGCTGGAGAGCCGCCGCGACCCTCTGCCGCGGCTCCTGCGCGCGCTCGAGTTCGGCAGCTACGCGGCGGTTGCCATGCTGATCCACGCGCTGATCGCCATCCCCGCCATGTGCACCCGCGTGGTAACCGACATCGGCCTGGGCTACAGCTTCATCCAGGCGGTCAAGCCGGTGAAGCGCACCGACCTCTATTGAGAGGGAACGCTCGATGAGCAACCTCAACACCGTTGAACTCAAGACGCTGGTACCGGCCCGGGACTTCGCCCGCTCGAAGGACTTCTACCAGGCGCTGGGTTTCCAGATGCCCTGGAGCGACGATCAGCTGGCCTACCTGCGCCATGGCAATTGCAGTTTCCTGCTGCAGAACTTCTACGTGCGCGAGCAGGCGGAGAACTTCGTCATGCACCTGCTGGTGGAAGACGTGGACGCCTGGCACCGGCACCTGAGCGACTCGGGCCTGGTCGAGCGCTTTGAAGTGCGGATGGGCGAGTTGGTGGACCAGCCGTGGGGCATGCGCGAATTCGTGCTGTTCGACCCCAGCGGCGTGCTCTGGCATATCGCGCAGAATATTTAAGGGTCGCTGCTAGCAGCGGTGCACCCATGCGCGCCGATTAATCCAGAAAATCTGCCGGGAGGGTCTTAGCAAATTCTCTTGCCCTCCCAATGAGTTCATCCCATTCGGGTTGAGGCCTTGAGGAAACGCCGTTTTCCTTTAGGGCTCGTTCGAACAAATCCTCCAGAGACCAAACGGCGCGTTTCTCTTCTTCAGTGAAGGACTCATTGATCGGCACGCAGGAAAGCTTGCTGGAGAGGATGTCCCACATCACTAGGAGATGGCCGAGAGGAAGGTGGACTCGTACTTCCTTGGACAAATCTTCTTTCTGTGTCACCCGATATCTCCTTATCCCACATCGTGAGGACTAGCGGCGGCTCAGGCGGCAATCCCAGGTCGAGCGGCCTACTCCGGCTGCGGCCCGATCGGGAAGAACTCTCCCCCGCTCCAGACCCCGAGCCAGGTCCGGCCATCGATCTGCCGCTCCACCGCCAGGTCCACCAACTGGTAAAACACGTTGCGGTGCACCAGCGCCTCGAGGTTGCGCCGCACATGCAGGTAGGGCGCGGGCTCCTGGGTCTCGGGATCGATCTCGACGCGTAGCGGATGCTCGCTCCCGGCCTCGACCTCCTCGTCGACATTGGTGGTGAAGCGCAGCACCTGCGCCTCGCCATCCCCGATCACCTGCAGGGTCACGGCCACGAAGGGCGCGTCGTCGACGATGATGCCGACCTTCTCCACCGGGGTGATCAGGAAATACTTGTCGTCGTCGCGGCGGATGATGGTGGAGAACAGCTTGACCATCGGCTTGCGCCCGATCGGCGTGCCCAGGTAGTACCAGGTGCCGTCGCGGGCGATGCGCATATCGATGTCGCCGCAGAAGTCCGGGTTCCACAGGTGCACCGGCGGCAGGCCTTTGCCCTCGCCCTTGGGAATCTGTGCCAGCAGGTCGCCGGCCTTGCCCGAATCGGTCATGTGTCGCCTCCTTCGCCCGCCGTCATGGCTCAGCGCGCGCTCACGCCCAGCAGGGACCGAGCGTACTGCTCGAAGGGCGCGCGCAGCTGATCGACGGGCTGGTTGTCGTAGAACGTCAGGAAACCGCCGTGGTTGCGGATGCGGGCAGTGTCCACCAGGTAGCGGGTGCTGGTCTCGATCAGCATCAGCTGGATGACGCCGGAGTCCACGCCGAGGCGGTCGACGGCCTCCTGGTCCTCCCATTCCTGCAGCGTGCCGATGCGGTCGTCGGCGTCGGCGAAGCGGGTGTACAGCAGGTAGTGGGCGCCGGCGATGCGCGCCTCGTTCATCGCCTCGTCCAGGCCCGCTGGCTTGGGGGCACGGCGCACCAGCGGGAAGTATTCGACGAAGGCCTTGAAGGCCTCTTCCGCCACCACGTTGGGCCGCGGATGGGCATCGCCCGGCGGCACGTAGTGGCCCTGGGCGATGAACACCAGAGAATCGGCCTGCAGTCGCCAGGAGGCGGAACGGCGGGTGTCGCTGCGGTCCAGCACGCCGGCGTCACGCAGGTGGTATTCGGTGCCGGCGGCCATGTCACTGACCTTCATGCAGCCGCCGAGCGCGGCCAGCGCCAGCAGCAGAATCAAGCTACGCATTGGATTTTCTCCCTGCCGGTGACGGAAAACCGGCGGATGGAGAGACATAGCACCTTCCGCGCCAACCCTCACAATCCCCTCTGCCATTCCTGGCGCAACCGCGCCTGATCCGGCCGCTCGATGGCCTGGCGCACCTGCGCCAGCAGCCTGGCCTTGTCGACGCCCAGATTGCCCTTGAGCACCAGATAGTTGGACGCGTGATCGCTGCGGAACACCGTGTCGCGCAGCTCCAGGCCCTGCAGCAGGCGCTCCACCTCCAGAAACAGCTCGTGCTGGCCCAACGGTTGGAAATCCGCGAAGCCCTGGCGGAAACGCTCCTCGCCCATGGGAAAGCTGACCACCAGCGTGGAGAGGAATTCCGGCTGCGCGGCGTTCATCAGGCGCGCCGAGTTGTCGGCATGCTGCGCGCTGAGGGCGATGCCGCCGAGGCCATTGAGGATCATCACCGAGCGGGTGATGCCGGCCTGGCCCAGCTTGTCCAGGGCGCTGAGGCTGGATTCGTAGGTTTCGCCCTTGTTGACCCGCGCCAGCACCTCGTCGTCGCCGGACTCGCAGCCGACATAGGCCATCTTCAGGCCGGCGTCGGCCAGCTCCTTGAGCTCGTCTACCGACTTCTTGCGCAGGTTGCGCGGCAGGCAGTAGCTGGAAACCCGCTCGACCTCGGGCAGGTGCTCGCGGATGGCGCGCAGGATGTTCAGCAGACGCCGCGTCGGCAGCACCAGGGCATCGCCGTCGGCGAGGAACACCCGCTGCACGATCAGCCGCTCGCTGGCGCGGCGGATTTCCTCCAGCACCTGGTCTTCGTCGCGGGCGCGGAATTTCTTCTGTGGCGCCGTGTACATCTCGCAAAAGGTACAGGCGTTCCAGGAACAGCCATTGGTGACCGGCAGGATCAGGGAATGGGCTTCGCTCGGCGGACGGAACACCGGCTCGATATAGGCGATGGGGAATTCGGCGGACATGGCTTAAGACTTTCGGTTAACGATGATCTTGCGAGCTAGAGCCAGGCTAGGCGAAAGCAGGCGAGGCAGCGGAGTTTACAGGCGGTAAATGAGCATGCCGAGCCTGCTTTCAACAACGCATGGCCGACGCGCAGCAGATCATCAGCCGCCGATGATTTTCATGACGGTGGCGCCGCCGGCAAAGGCGACGTCCTGTTTGTCGGCCAGGGCCCGCACCAGCAGCCGCTGCAGCGCCGGCAGGGCCTGGTGGCGCGGCTTGTCGAGCAGATCGCCGACATAGTGGCGGTTGCTCGAGGACAGGCAGCCATGCAGCCAGCCGGTCGAGGACAGGCGCAGGCGCGAACAGGTGCGGCAAAACGGCACGCTCTCGTTGGCGATCACGCCGAAGAAACCGTGGCCGGGAATCTCGTAGCGCAGCGCGGTGGCGTCCAGCGGTGCTGGCGCCTGGGCGAATTCATAGTGCTCGGCGACCGCCGCCAGCAGCTCAGGCATGCTGTAAAACTGCTGCTGGAAGCTCGCCCCCTCACGGGCCAGATGGCCCATGCGCATCAGCTCGATGAAGCGCAGCTCGAAGCCACGTTCCAGGCAGTAGTCGAGCATCGGCAGCACCTGCTCATGGTTCTGCCCGCGCAGCGGCACCATGTTGACCTTGATCTTCAGCCCGGCCGCCCGCGCCTCTTCCAGGCCCTGCAGCACGGTCGCCAGGTCGCCGCCGCGGGCGATGCGCTTGAAGTCCTCGGGATCGAGCGTGTCCAGCGAGACGTTGATGCGTTTGAGCCCGCACTCCAGCAGCAGCGGCAGCTTGCGCGCGAGCAATTGGCCATTGGTGGTCAGGCTGATGTCCTGCAGGCCGAGCTGGCTAGTCTCACGGAGGAAATGTTCGAGCTTGGGGCTGACCAGCGGTTCGCCGCCGGTGATGCGCAGCCGTTCGATGCCGGCCGCTTCGATCAGATAGGCCACGCTGCGCACCATGGCCTCGGCGGACAGCTCGTCCTGGGCCGCGACCAGACGCTTGCCGTCCGGCACGCAATAGGTGCAGGCGTAGTTGCAGGCAGCGGTCAGGCTGATGCGCAGGTTGCGGAAGCGCCGCCCCTGGCGGTCAACGATCATGGTGAACTCCGGCTGTGTTCGCTCCGGAGTATATGCCCGCCGCCGACTGCATCAAACGCATCATTGGCGGGCTGAATGATCAGGCCGCCGGCGCGTCGCCGTCGCGCTTGCGCTTGTTGCCCATGCGCACGCCGATGTCCATGAGGAACTGGAAGAAGCCGTCCTGATCCTCCAGTACGCTGCTCCAGAACGGCGAGTGGTACAGGGCCACGGCGCCGTGTACCAGCGCCCAGGCGGCGCAGTAGTGGAAGTACGGCGGCACGTCTTCCAGCTTGCCTTCCTCGATGCGGCCCTTGATCAGGTGCGTCAGGCGCTCGAAGTTGGAGGCGCGGATCTTGTGCAACTGCTCGACCATCTCCGGCACCTGGTTGCCCTTGACCACCTTCTCTTCCAGGCGGTCGAACAGCCGATAGCGCTGCGGATCGCGCATGCGGAACTCGAAGTAGGCACGGGACAGGGCTTCCTTGTCGCGGGCCACGTCTTCGGAATGGAACAGGGCGTTGAGGTCGCGCTCGTAGTCCAGCATCAGCCGCAGGTAAACCTCGGCCTTGGACTTGAAGTGCTTGTAGATGGTGCCTTTGCCGATGCCGACCGCATCCGCGATCATCTCGACAGTCACGCTGTCTTCACCCTGTTCAAGGAAGAGCTTGAGCGCGGTATCGAGAATTTCCTGTTCGCGACGACGGAATTCACGGACTTTGCGAGGTTCTTTGTTCATAAAGTGACTGCAGGATGAAAATCGAGGCGCGTTATTATGCCTGTTCAGCACGAAAATGCACGGATCATCGGCCCCATGCCCAATTTAAACGACGAATTTTCTCTTATTCCCGGCCTGTCCTACCTCAACCACGCTGCCGTGGCGCCCTGGCCCAGGCGTGCCAGCGAGGCCGTGCGACGCTTCGCCGAAGAGAACATCGCCACCGGCGCCCGTGACTACCCCGAGTGGCTGAAGGTGGAAAAGCGACTGCGCGAGCGTCTGGCGCGCCTGCTCAACGCCTCCGGCACCGCCGACATCGCGCTGGTGAAGAACACCTCGGAGGCGCTGTCCTTCGTCGCCTTCGGCCTGGACTGGCGCGCCGGCGACCAGGTGGTGATCAGCGACGAGGAATTCCCGTCCAACCGCATCGTCTGGGAGGCGCTGAAGCCGCGCGGCGTCGAGGTGGTGCAGGTCAACCTGAGCGGCAGCGACCCGGAAGGCGCCCTGCTAGCCGCCTGCGGCCCTCGTACGCGGCTGATGTCGATCAGCTCGGTGCAGTTCGCCAGCGGCCTGCGCCTGGACCTGCCGCGCCTGGGCGCCGGTTGCCGCGACAAGGGCGTGTTGCTGTGCGTCGACGCCATCCAGCAACTCGGCGCCCAGCCGCTGGACGTGCAGGCCTGTGACTGCGCCTTTGCCATGGCCGACGGCCACAAGTGGATGCTCGGCCCCGAGGGCCTCGGCGTGTTCTATTGCCGTAGCGATCTGCGCGAGCAGCTGGCGCTGCACGAGTTCGGCTGGCACATGCTTGAGCACGCCGGCGACTACGACCGTACGGAATGGCAGCCGGCCCGCAGCGCCCGCCGCTTCGAGTGCGGCAGTCCGAACATGCTCGGCGCCATGGCGCTCGAAGCCAGCCTGTCGCTGCTCGAAGAAGTCGGCATGGAGCGGGTCGCGGCGCTGATCGAGGAGCGGGTACTGCAGCTGCAGGAAGGCCTGCAGCGCATCGCCGGCGCTCAGCTGCACAGCCCGCTGAATCCGGCTCGGCGCGCCGGCATCCTGACCTTCAGCTGGGATGGCTGGGACAACCAGGCGCTGTTCGCCAAGCTCCGGGAGCAGCAGGTGATCTGTGCGCAGCGGGGCAAGGGTATCCGTCTGTCGCCGCACTTTTACACCGAGCCGGCGGTGATCGAGCGAAGCCTGGCGGCACTGAGCCAGCTGCGACAAGGCTGAGTGCTCAGCAGCGGAAGCGGTATTCCAAATACGTTTAAGAAACCGCCGCGACCCCTCTGGACGGTGAGCGATCCTGGCCAATACTGGAACTACTGGCGTGCGGCATCTCCCCCCAAGTGCCCCGCCAGTCGAGGTACCGTGGATCGCGTACCTTTGTTTTACTCCTAATGGTCTTGACCCGGATTCATCCCCCAGAACCCGGGTTTTTTTTGTCCGCGATTTCTATGAGGCGGCCACTCAGGCCAGGCGCGCCAGCGGGAACAGCCGCTTGAAGCTCGCCGTCGTCTGTGCGGCCAGCGCCTCGAACGATTCGCCACGCACCATCGCCAGGAACTCCGCCACCTCACGCACGTACTGCGGCAGGTTGGGTTTGCCGCGATGGGGAATCGGCGCGAGATAGGGCGAATCGGTCTCCACCAGCAACCGGTCGGCCGGCACCTTGCGCGCCACCTCGCGCAGCGCATCGGCGTTGCGGAAGGTGACGATGCCCGATAGCGAGATATAGAAGCCGATGTCCAGGGCGGCCTTGGCCATGTCCCAGTCTTCGGTGAAGCAGTGCAGCACACCGGCCTGAGGCAAAGCCGCTTCGCGCAGCAGCGCCAGGGTATCGGCGCGCGCCTCGCGCGTATGGACGATGACCGGTTTGCCGGTGATTTTCGCCGCGTCCAGGTGCAGGCGGAACGACTGCTGCTGCAGCTCGGCCGCTTCGGGCTCGTAGTGGTAATCGAGGCCGGTCTCGCCGATGGCCACCACATTGGGATGGTTCAGCTCGCCGAGCAGCCAGTCCAGCGCCGGCGCCTCACCCTTCTCCAGGTCCAGCGGATGCACGCCCACCGAGCAGTCGACGTCGGCATAGCGCTCGGCCAGGGTCTTGACCGCACCGGCGTTGGCGGCGCTGACGCCGATGCACAGGAAGTGCTGCACGCCGCGGGCGCGGGCGGCGTCCAGCGCCGCGTCGAGGGAGCCGTCGTGGGCCGCCAGGTCGAGGCGGTCGAGGTGGCAATGGGAGTCAACCAGCATGGGATTTCTCTGTCTCTGAGCCTGCCTACGATCTGCTGCGCGTCGGCCATGCGTCGTTAAAAGCAGACTCGGAATGCTCATTTACCATTCGTAAACTCCGCTTCCTCGCCTGCTTTTGCCTAGCCTGGCTCTAGCTCGCAAGATCGTAAACAGGCTCTCCGAAATGACGAAGCGCCCGATTCGGGCGCCTCTGCTTTGAAGCTCGACGTCGTGACTTACATGGTGTGGGTCGGGCGATCCGACTTCAGCGCACCGGCCAGGTAGGTCTCGATCTTGTTGCGCGCCGTGTTGTCGCCGTCGTTGAACTGCACGCCGACGCCGGCTGCGCGGTTGCCCTGGGCGCCCTTGGGGGTGATCCATACCACCTTGCCGGCCACCGGAATCTTCTCCGGCTCGTCCATCAGGTTCAGCAGCATGAACACTTCGTCGCCCAGCTTGTAGCTCTTGGCCGTGGGAATGAACAGGCCGCCGTTGCGGATGAACGGCATGTAGGCTGCGTACAACACGGACTTGTCCTTGATAGTGAGGGACAGGATCCCGTTACGCGGTCCTAGATTCGGTGGCAAGCTCATGCACTCTTCCTGGCGGCTGATCCGATGCCCGATTCTAGCCCGGTCCAGGCAGGCTTGCCCACTGCACCAGCAGGGCTTCGAGAAGTAGAGCACCGTTCAGGTTGGCCTTGCCCAGCACCTTCTGGCGCTGCTGCAGCAGCCAGTCCTGCATGCTCAACAGTTTGTGCTGGGGCGTCTTGTCGGCCAGGTACTGCACCACCTTGCGCATGTCGGCCGCGCCGAGGCCCTCCTCGTCGCGGCTCAGCTGGTAGCGCAGCATCAGCTGGGCCCAGTCGCAGAACCAGTCGAACAGCATCGCCATCGGCAGGGTCTTCCAGGCCTCGGCCAACTGGCTGGCGCTGGCCTGCTGCTTGAGCAACTTCTTCACGCCCTCAACCACCAGCGCGCGCTGCTCCAGCACGCCCTGCCCCTGCAGGCGGCGCGCCATCAGCGGCGAGCCGCCGGCTAGCGCCAGCAGCTCCTGACGCTGCTCTTCACTGCACTGGGGTAGCGCCTGGGCCAGCCAGGTCAGGCTCTGCTGCGGGTTTGGCAGCGGGCAGGCCTGCTGCACGCAGCGGCTCTTCACGGTCGGCAGCAGGCGACTGGGCTGGTGGCTGACCAGCAACAGCACGGTATCTCCGGAAGGCTCCTCGAGGCTCTTGAGCAGCGCGTTGGCCGAGTTGAGGTTCATCGCCTCTACCGGCTCCAGCAGCACCACCTTGCGCCCGCCGAGCTGGGCCGTCTGCACCACGAAACTCACCAGCTCGCGGACCTGGTCGACCTTGATCGCCTTGTCCGCCTCCTCCGGCTCCAGCACGAACACGTCCGGATGAGTGCCGGCCGCCAGCAGGTGACAGGACTTGCACTGGCCGCAGGCGTCCAGACCGGCCGGCTGCTGGCACAGCAGGCGCGCCATCAGGCGTTCGGCCAGATCGCGCTTGCCGATGCCGGCAGGGCCGTGCAGCAGGTAGGCGTGGGCATGCCGCAAGCGGCTGGCCAGCTGCTGCCAGAGCTGCGCCTGCCAGGGGTAAGCCTCAGCCATGGCAGCGCTCCAGGATTTCCGGCAGCAGGCCGTCGATGGCGCGCTGCACCGCCTCCAGCGACTGCGCGGCATCGAGCACGCGGTAGCGCGCGGGCATGGCCGCGGCGCGCTGCAGGTAGGTCTGACGTACGGCCTCGAAGAAGGCCTGTCCTTCCTGCTCGAAGCGGTCCAGACGGCCACGCGCCGCGGCGCGGGACAGGCCGATCTCCACCGGCAGGTCGAACACCAGAGTCAGGTGCGGGCGCAGTTCGCCCTGGACGAAACGCTCCAGCTCGGCGATGCGCTCACCGCCCAGGCCCCGGCCGCCACCCTGGTAGGCGTAGGTGGCGTCGGTGAAACGGTCGCACAGGACCACCGCGCCACGCTCCAGCGCCGGGCGGATGACCCGCGCGAGATGTTGGGCGCGGGCAGCGAAGACCAGCAGCAGCTCGGCATCGCTGTCCATGGACTCGTCGCTGGGCGCCAGCAGCAGTTCGCGGATGCGCTCGGCCAGCGGCGTACCGCCGGGCTCACGACTCAGCACCACCTCGACGCCCCGCTCGCGCAGGCGCTCTGCGAGGTACTCGCGATTAGTGCTCTTGCCGGCCCCTTCCGGGCCTTCCAGGGTAATGAACAGACCGCTCACGGAGTTTCCTTATCTGGGGGCCGGGCTGGACCGGTAATCGGCGCGGCGCTTGAGCTGATACTGGCGTACGGCACGGTTGTGCTGCTCCAGGGTTTCCGAGAACACGTGGCTGCCGTCGCCTCGGGCGACGAAATACAAGGACTTGCCCGCTACGGGGTGAAGCGCGGCATGGATGGCCTCGCGCCCGGACAGGGCGATCGGCGTCGGCGGCATACCGTCGATGACGTAGGTGTTGTAGGGAGTCGGTTCAAGCAGATGAGCGCGCCTCAGCTTGCCGTTGTAACGCTCGCCGAGGCCGAAGATCACCGTCGGGTCGGTCTGCAGGCGCATGCCGCTGCGCAGGCGGCGGACGAACACGCCGGCGATCTGGCCGCGCTCCTCGGGCACGCCGGTTTCCTTTTCCACCATCGAGGCCATGATCAGGGCATCGTAGGGCTTGCGATACGGCAAGCCTTCCGCTCGGCCCTTCCATTCCTCGTCCAGCACCTGATCCAGACGATCACGCGCCTGCTCGAGCAGGTCGAGATCGCTCATGCCGCGCACGTAGCGGTAGGTGTCCGGGAAGAAACGCCCCTCGGGGCTGACGCCGGGCAGGCCGAGACGCTCCATCAGCGCCTTGTCGTCCAGGCTGGCGAGCTGTTGCTCCAGTTTTTCCTGGCGCACCAGCGCGGCACGGACCTGGCGGAAGCTCCAGCCTTCCACCAGGGTGAGGCTGTATTGCACCACTTCGCCGCGCTGCCACAGGCCGATCAGGTCACGGACGCTCTGTCCCGGGGTCAGGCGATACTCGCCCTTGTGCAGGGGCTGCCCTTCGAGGTTGAAGCGCCAGTACAGTCGCAGCCAGAACGCGCCGTCGATGATGCCGTCGTGCTCCAGGCGATTGAGCAGACCACCGGGGGTATCGCCCGGCACCACTTCGATCAGGCGCTCGGCTTCCAACTGGAGCGGTTGGTTCAGTGCGGCATGCAGACGCCAGCCGGCCAGCGCCAGGGCCAGCACGAGCAGCACCGTGCCGGTGGCCAGCAGCAGCAAAATCTTGCGAATCACGAATCAGGAATCCAGGAGACTGCGAATGATGGCCTGCAGTTTACGGGTGAGCGGGCCGGCCGGCCAGACGCTCGCGGCCAGTTCGCGCACCGGCCAGATACCGTAGAGGCTGTTGCAAAGAAACACCTCGTCGGCGGCGAGCAGTTCGTCATGGGCGATGTCGCGCACCTCGCACGAAACGCCCAGGCGCACCGCCTGCTCCAGTATCTCCGCGCGCATCACTCCGGCCACCCCGCTGCGCGACAGCGCCGGCGTCAGCAGCACGCCATCCTTGACCAGAAACAGGTTACTGAACACGCCCTCGATCACCCGGCCGGACACATCCCGCATCAATCCCTCCGCGTAGCGCGCGTCCTGCCATTCGCTGCGGGCCAGCACCTGCTCCAGACGGTTGAGGTGTTTGAGGCCGGCAAGCAGAGGCTGCTCGGCCAGGCGCGTGGCGCAGGGGAACAGGCGCACGCCCTGCTCGGCGTGACTAGCGGGATAGCTGGGCAAGGGGTTGCCCAGCAGAATGCGCCGGGGGCTGGCAGGCTGCGGCGCCGCGTAGCCGCGCAGGCCCTCGCCGCGGGTCACCATCAGCTTGGCTACGCCCTCGCCCAGTTCGGCGAAAAACGCCTGCAGCTCGGACTCCAGAGCCACTAGGTCGAGGTCGATGGATAGCCGCCGCAACCCCTCGCCGAGGCGAGTGAGATGGCGCGGTAGCAGCACCGCGCGGCCGCGCTGCACGGCGATGGTCTCGAACAGGCCATCGCCATAGGCCAGGCCGCGGTCAGCCAGCGGCAGGTCCGCGGCCGGGCGGCCGTCGACCCAGCTCAGCATCAGCCGTTGAAGCGGCGGAACACCAGCGAACCGTTGGTGCCGCCGAAGCCGAAGGAGTTGGACAGCACCGCGTCGATCGCCAGCGGCTTGGCTTGGTGGGCGACGAAGTCGAGGTCGCAGCCCTCGTCCGGCTCGTCCAGGTTGATGGTCGGCGGCGCCACCTGATCACGCAGGGCCAGCACGCTGAAGATCGCCTCCACCGCACCGGCGGCGCCCAGCAGGTGCCCGGTCATGGATTTGGTCGAGCTGACCGACAGCTTGTGGGCATGCTCGCCGAACACCGCCTTCACCGCGCTGGCCTCGGCCTTGTCGCCCGCCGAGGTGGAGGTGCCGTGGGCATTGATGTATTGCACCTGATTCGGGTTCAGGCCGGCATCGCGCAGGGCGTTGGTCATGCAGCGGGCTGCGCCGGCGCCGTCTTCGGGCGGTGCGGTCATGTGGAAGGCATCGCCACTCATGCCGAAACCGATCAGCTCGGCATAGATGGTCGCGCCACGGGCCTTGGCGTGCTCCAGCTCTTCCAGCACCAGGGCGCCGGCACCGTCGGACAGCACGAAGCCGTCGCGATTTTTGTCCCAAGGACGGCTGGCCTTGGCCGGATCATCATTGCGGGTAGACAGCGCACGGGCCGCGCCGAAGCCGCCCATGCCAAGGCCGCAGGTGGCCATCTCGGCGCCGCCCGCCACCATCACGTCGGCCTCGCCGTAGGCGATATTGCGCGCGGCCATGCCGATGCAATGGGTGCCGGTTGTGCAGGCGGTAGCGATGGCGTAGTTCGGTCCCTGCAACCCCAGGTGGATCGACAGGAAACCGGAAATCATGTTGATGATCGAGCCGGGCACGAAGAACGGCGAGATGCGCCGCGGGCCCTGCTCGAGCAGCGACTGGCAGTTGTTCTCGATGTTGGTCAGGCCGCCGATGCCGGAGCCCATGGCCACGCCGATGCGCTCACGGTTGGCGTCGGTGACTTCCAGACCGGAATCGCGCATTGCCTGGAAACTGGCGGCCAGGCCGTACTGGATGAACAGGTCGAGCTTGCGTGCCTCCTTGGCCGAGAGATAGTCCTCGACGTTGAAGCCCTTCACCGAACCGCCGAAGCGAGTGGAGAAGGCCGACAGATCCATATGCTCGATCAGGCCGATACCACTGCGGCCGGCCAGAATGCCCTGCCAACTGCTGGCCACATCGGTGCCCAGCGGCGACAGCATGCCCATTCCGGTAACCACGACGCGTCTACGCGACACTGCACAATCCTCTTATTCGTTGAAACGGGTCGGCCCGATAAAGAAAAACCGCACGCCTTTTGAGGGGCAGTGCGGCTTTTCGGGGCCGAAAACCGGCGATTACAAGCGCTTAGGAGTGCGCGGTGATGTAATCGATGGCTTCCTGAACGGTGGTGATCTTCTCAGCCTGCTCGTCCGGGATCTCGGTCTCGAATTCCTCTTCCAGAGCCATCACCAGCTCGACGGTGTCAAGGGAGTCGGCGCCCAGGTCTTCGACGAAGGAAGCGCTGTTGGTCACTTCATCTTCTTTGACGCCCAGTTGCTCGGCGACGATTTTCTTGACGCGTTCTTCGATGGTGCTCATGTCTTGGTTTCACTCCTGATGGAAAATTCCGTGCAGCTGGGCTGCAGTGTATAGAAAGGGTTTTCTAAGTTTCAAGCCGATTACCGGCCACCCTCTCGAACTGCCGTCTACCGCCAGTCGCACTTTTGTAACGGACTTTAGACTGGTTCTATGACAGTTTCCTGAAGAACCGAGTCACATTCAGCTCATGTACATACCGCCATTCACCGGAACGGTTGCACCGGTGACGTAAGCCGCGCCGTCGGAGGCCAGGAAACCGACCACCTTGGCGATCTCTTCGGCCTGGCCCAGACGCCCCAGCGGAATCTGGGTCAGCAGCGCTTCACGCTGGGCTTCCGGCAGTTCGCGGGTCATGTCGGTATCGATGAAGCCCGGCGCCACCGAGTTGACGGTGATGGCGCGCGAACCCACTTCGCGGGCCAGCGCCCGGCTGAAGCCTTCCAGGCCGGCCTTGGCCGCCGCGTAGTTGGCCTGCCCGGCATTGCCCATGGCACCGACTACCGAACCGATGTTGACGATGCGACCCCAGCGGGCCTTGGTCATGCCCCGCAGCACAGCCTTGGACAGGCGGAACAGACTGTTGAGGTTGGTGTTGATGACGTCGAACCACTCCTCGTCCTTCATCCGCAGCATCAGATTGTCGCGGGTGATGCCGGCGTTGTTGACCAGGATGGCCACTGCGCCGAAGTCCTTCTGGATCTGTTCCAGAACGGCATCCACCGACTCGCTGTCAGCCACGTTCAGCATCAGGCCTGCGCCCTGGATGCCCTGCTCCTTGAGCGCCTCGCCGATGCGCGCGGCGCCGGTTTCGCTGGTGGCGGTGCCGATCACTACGGCGCCCTGGCGGCCCAGTTCGAACGCGATGGCCTGACCGATACCACGGCTGGCGCCGGTGACCAGCGCGACCTTGCCTTGCAGACTCATGACTCTCTCCTTGTGACTCAAACCAGCGCCGCACGCGTGGCGGCGAAGGCGTCCGGGGTTTCCAGACTGTGGGTATTGATGCCTTTGACGCACCGCTTATTGAGGCCAGCCAGCACTTTGCCGGGGCCGCATTCGACCAGTTCGCCAACGCCCTGGTCGGCCAGATAGGTCACGCTCTCCACCCAGCGCACCGGGCTGTACAGCTGGGCCAGCAGATCGCGCTTGAGGGTGTCGAGATCGGCAGGTACAGCCGCACTGACGTTCTGCACCAGGGCGATCTGCGGCGCCTGCCAGGCCAGACCGTTGATCGCCTCGGCGAACTTCTCGGCGGCCGGGCGCATCAGTGCACAGTGCGACGGCACGCTGACCGGCAACGGCATGGCGCGTTTGGCGCCACGCGCCTTGGAGGCCTCGATGGCGCGCTCGACGGCCGCGGCACTACCGGCGATTACCACCTGGCCAGGTGCATTGAAATTGACCGCACTGACCACCTCACCCTGCTCGGCCTCGGCACAGGCCGCCAGCACGTCGGCATCTTCAAGACCGAGGATGGCCGCCATGCCGCCCTGCCCGGCCGGTACGGCCTGCTGCATCAATTGGCCGCGCAGCTCGACCAGCTTGACCGCGTCGCGGAAGCCGATGGCGCCGGCAGCGACCAGTGCGGAGTATTCACCCAGGCTATGACCGGCGACGAAGACCGGACGCGCGCCGCCCTCGGCCTGCCACAGTCGCCACAGTGCGACGGAAGCGGTGAGGATGGCCGGCTGAGTCTTGTCGGTTTCATTCAGGCGCTCTTCCGGGCCCTGCTGGGTCAGCGCCCAGAGATCGTAGCCGAGCACCTCGGAGGCCTCGCCGAAGGTATCGCGGATCAGCGCCTGCTGGGCGCCGAGCTCGGCGAGCATGCCGAGCGACTGCGAACCTTGGCCGGGGAAGACAAATGCGAGGGAGGCGGACATCGAAACTTTCCCTTATCTAGTCGGAGGAAGTGGCGCGGCCAGGCCGAGCCGAAACTGCAGATTGGATGGAGCGGCCGCGGCTGCGGTCACAGCCCAATGTCACGACGATCAGGCTTGGAGATGACCAAGCGCCAGGAGTTCAGGAGACGGGGCTGCACGGTAGCGAGACACATCGCAGCGGCTGCCGGTCAGAGCAGCAGGTCCTCGAGGCGTCCGTGCAGGCGCTGCGGCAGATTCTCGCGCACCTCGATGACAGCCCGACGGATGGCGCTCTGGAAGCCCTCGCTGCTCGCAGCGCCGTGACTCTTCACCACGATGCCCTGCAGGCCGAGGAAGCTGGCGCCATTGTGCCGCGCCGGGGCCAGCTCGCCGCGCAAGCGCTTTAGCAGCGGCAGCGCCACAGCGCCGGCCAACCTGGAGACGAATCCTTCGTTGAACAGCGCCTCGATGCGCTCGGAAATCATCGAGACCAGGCCCTCGCTGGATTTAAGCAGGATGTTGCCGACGAAACCGTCGCACACCACCACGTCGGCCTCGCCGCGGTACAGGCCGTCGCCCTCGACGAAGCCGACGTAATTCAACCCCGGCGCCTGCTGCAGCAGACTGGCGGCCAGCTTGACCTGCTGGTTGCCCTTGATGTTCTCGGTGCCGACGTTGAGCAACGCCACCCGCGGCCGCTCCACGCCCTGGGCCTCGGCGGCCACGGCGCCCATGACGGCGAACTGATAGAGCTGCTCGGCGCTGCAATCGACATTGGCACCCAGGTCGAGCAGATGACAGTCACCCTTGGCAGTGGGCACGACGGTGACCATCGCTGGCCGGTCGATACCCGGCAGCGGCTTGAGCACATAGAGAGAGAGAGCCATCAGCGCACCGGTGTTACCGGCACTGATACAGGCCTTGGCCCGCCCGCTGCGGACCAGTTCGAGCATGACGCGCATGGAGGCGTCGGGCTTGCCGCGCAGAGCATGGGTGGGGCGCTCGTCCATGCCGATCACCTCACTGGCATGCTCGACTTGCAGGCGCGCGCGATCGACACCCGGGTGGCGGGCGATCAATTCTTCGAGGACGGGAGCTTGGCCGACGAGGACCAGGTGGAGCGAGGGGAATTCAGCCAGACTGGCGATGCAGGCTGGAACAATGCAGTGGGGACCGAAGTCCCCACCCATTGCATCGATCGCGATCGGAGCGGACAAGGATTACTCGTCGGCGCCCTTGTCGATCACTTTACGGCCGCGGTACACACCTTCCGGGGACACGTGGTGACGCAGGTGAACTTCACCGGTGCTCTTCTCGACGGACAGAGCGTTGGCCTCGAGAGCGTCGTGCGAACGGCGCATGTCGCGGGCAGAGCGGGATTTTTTGTTCTGCTGAACAGCCATAACTCAATAACTCCTAAACGTTTGGGTCACGCTTTAACTGCGCCAAAACACTGAACGGGTTGGACCGCGATACCTCGTCCTGGCTCGGCTCGGGCTCTTTTGCACCGGCCGGCTGCTGGCATTCCTCAGGGGCATGGGTCGGAACGATGGGCAGAGCGAGCAACAGCTCATCTTCGACCAGCGTCAGCAGATCCAGTGGATCTTCGCCCATTTCCAGCACGTCATAGCCCTTCGGCAGCGACTGGGTATCCGCACCTTCCTTCACCACCGCGTAATGACACTCGCTGCGGATCGGCAGGGCGACCAGTTCCAGACAACGCTGGCAAACCATCTTGACCTCAACCTCGAGCTCGCTGTGAATACTCACAGCACGACGCTCGCCACGTTCGAAGACCAGCTTCGCGCGCACCTGGCCAGAATTATCTTCCAGCGAGTCGCACAGTCGCCCGAAACTGGCCAGCGGAAGCTCCCCTTCAAGGGTGGCACCGCGATCGGCGAGTTTGCGCGGATCAACGTGAGGTGGAATCGGCCCATTCGACATAGGCGCGGTATTCTAGGGATGCACCCTGCCAGTGTCAAAGGAATTTCCGCCCTGTCCGTCGGACGCCACGACCGCTAGAATCGCGCGCTTCTCGCAATTCCGGTCAGGAGATCGCTCATGCTGCCGCTGGTACTCGCCTCTAGCTCGCCCTACCGCCGCGAACTGCTGACCCGCCTACGCCAGCCCTTCACCTGGGCATCACCGGCCATCGACGAAACGCCTCGCCCCGAAGAAAACGCCGAGGAGCTGGTGCGCCGCCTAGCCGAAGCCAAGGCGCGCGCGTTGAGCGAGACGCACCCGGCGCATTTGATCATCGGCTCGGACCAGGTTGCCGTGCTCGGCGAGCAGATCCTCGGCAAACCCCATGATTTCAACCGTGCCCGCAGCCAGTTGCTGGCCGCCAGCGGTACCCGCGTGACCTTTCTCACCGGCCTGGCCCTGCTCAACAGCGCCAGCGGCGAATGCCAGGTGGACGTAGTGCCCTTCACCGTGCATTTTCGCGAACTGGACGAGGCGCAGGTGAGTCGCTACCTGCAGGCCGAACAACCGTACGACTGCGCCGGCAGCTTCAAGGCCGAGGGACTGGGCGTGAGCCTGTTCCGCGCCACCGAAGGCGAGGACGGCACCAGCCTAGTCGGCCTGCCATTGATCAGGCTGGTGCAGATGCTGGACAGGGAAGGCATCGCCATTCCCTGACCCCTATATAAGGAAGCGTCCCGCTATCAGCGCAGGCTCGGCCCCTGGAAGCCCATCCACAGCGCCAGCCGCTCCGCCACGCTAGCGCCGAGCTTCTTGGTGAAGCGGTCGAACGGGCTCTCTTCACGGGTGAAGTCGACGATATCCCTGGCACCGATCACTTCGCGCGCCACGTAGCTGCTGCTACCCAGCGCATCCACCAGCCCCAGTTCAAGCGCCTGTTCGCCGGACCAGATCAGGCCGGAGAATAGCTCCGGATGCTGATCGACCTTCAGGCGCTCGCCGCGCCCCTTCTTCACGCTGTCGATGAATTGCTTGTGAGTGGTCTCCAGCACGCCCTGCCAGAAGCGGGTCTCCTCTTCTTTCGGCGGCTGGAAGGGATCGAGGAAGGCCTTGTGCTCGCCGGAGGTATAGACGCGACGGTCTACGCCGACCTTCTCCATCGCTCCGACGAAGCCGAAGGTGGCCGCGGTGACGCCGATGGAGCCCACCAGGCTGGCCTTGTCGGCGTATATCTGGTCGGCGGCGCTGGCGATGTAGTAGGCGCCCGACGCTCCCAGGTCGCTGATCACCGCGTAGACCTTGACGTCCGGATGCTCGCCGCGCAGGCGCTTGATCTCGTCATACACGTAACCGGACTGTACCGGGCTGCCGCCCGGACTGTTGATTCGCAGGACGACGCCCTTGGTCTTCTCGTCTTCGAAGGCCGCGCGTAGGCTGCTGACGATATTGTCGGCGCTGGCCTGCTCGTCGGCCATGATCATGCCGCGCACCTCGATCAGCGCCGTGTGGTGCTCCGCCGTCGAGGCGGTCTTGCCCAGCTTCAGCGACGGAGAGAACAGCGCCAGGGCGCCGAACAGGTAGATGAACGCCAACAGTTTGAAGAAGATGCCCCAGCGGCGAGCCCGGCGCTGCTCGATTACACTGGCCTGCAGCGTTCTTTCCAGCAGCTTCCAGGCCTTATCGTCCCTCACTTCATCAGACATATTCGCCAACCTCGACAGTGTTTGCGGACACGCGCCCTTCCAGCCAGGCGCGCAGCTCGGAGAATTCGTTGATTGCCAGACGCGGTCCGTGCAGACGGAGGCCGTCCAGCGGCTGCGCGCCGAAGCCCACGGCCACCGAGTCCACGTCGGCATTTTTGGCCATCATCAGGTCGAAGACAGAGTCGCCAACCATCAGTGCCCGCTCCGGCGCCACGGCGCACTGCCCCATGATCTCGCGCAGCATGAGCGGATCGGGCTTGCTGGCCGTCTCGTCCGCGCAACGGGTGACGTCGAAATAATCCAGCCAGCCATGCCCTTCCAGAACCCGATGCAGGCCGCGGCGACTCTTGCCGGTCGCCACAGCCAGGCGATAACCCTGCTCGCGAAACGCCGCCAGTGATTCCTCAACGCCAGGAAAAAAGGCCGAAGGCTCGCTCTCCAGAGTCATGTAGTGCTCGCCGTAGCCAATGCGGAAACGTTCGATAAGCGGCGTTTCCCGCAGTTCCGGATAGAGCGTCTGGATTGCCTCGGGCAGGCCGAGACCGATGATGCCCTTGATCGCCTCGTCGCTCAGCTGCGGCAGGCCGCAGGCCTCGGCGGCACGGTGCATGGACTCGACGATGCGGCCGATCGAGTCGACCAGCGTGCCGTCCCAGTCGAAGATCAGCAGTTGATAGTCAGGCACCGAGACGCTCCAGGGTCTGCTCCCACATGCTGTCTACCTCCGCTTCCAACTCAAGAGACTGACCATCCGGCAGCTGGATCTTCAGCTGATAGGCGTGCAAGAACAGACGCTTGCCGCCCAGCTCACGAATCTCGCGGGTAAAGTCCTCGTCGCCGTATTTGGGATCGCCGGCGATGGAGTGCCCGGCGTGCTTGGCATGCACGCGGATCTGATGGGTACGCCCGGTGATCGGACTGGCCTCGACCAGAGTGGCGAACTCACCGAAGCGGCGCAGCACACGGAATTCGGTGAGCGCCTCCTTGCCTTCGGGATTGACCTCGACCATGCGTTCGCCCGAGCGCAGGTTGTTCTTCAACAGAGGCGCCGCGACCTTCTTCTTCGAGGTCGGCCAACTGCCGCGCACCAGCGCCATGTAGCGCTTGTCCACGCCGTCGCCGCGCAGCGCCTCGTGCAGGTGGCGCAGCATGCTGCGCTTCTTGGCGATCATCAGCAGGCCCGAGGTGTCGCGATCGAGGCGATGTACCAGCTCGATATCCTTGGCATCCGGGCGCAGCTGACGGAAAGCTTCGATCACCCCGTAATTCAGACCACTACCACCATGCACGGCGATGCCGGCCGGCTTGTTCAGCACGATCAACGCCTTGTCCTCGTAGACGATGGCCGCCTCCAGCCGCTCCAGTAAGCTCTGCGCCAGCGGCGCCGGCTCGTCACGCTCGGCCAGGCGCAGCGGCGGCACCCGCACGACATCACCGGCCTGCAGCTTGTATTCGGGCTTGATCCGTCCCTTGTTCACCCGCACCTCGCCCTTGCGCAGAATGCGGTAGATGAGCGTCTTCGGCACGCCCTTGAGCTGGGTACGGAGGAAATTGTCGATGCGCTGGCCGGCGAGCTCAGGCGCGACCTCGAGCAGCTGAACGCCGGAGGTCGGGGAGGCAGGAGTAGTCATCGGCGGATCATAACAATTTTTCATGCAATTGAAGCACTTAATCATTGCTGCTATAGTCGCGAACGCCGCCAAAAGCGGCCCGGTCAGCGGATGATCGACAATCCTGCCATCCCTGCCGAGCGCAACCCTTTCAGGACGTAAGGCCGTCCGACGGGAATCTCGCCGCACAGAGCGCGACGAATCCCGGAAACAAAGCCTTGAGCCACGAGCCTGTCATCGATGCGCCACGCGCAGAAGTCGCGAGCAGGCTCGACAGACGCGCAGACCTCCCGAAGAGATCTGCGATTAATGCAAACCCGCTGCGGATTCAGCGAGCGGCACCCGATTTCAGCGATACGTGTAGGGTGGAGATGCACAACCGTCGGACAGCGTAGCTTCAAGCATTACAGACGCTTCACCATCGTCCGCACCGACCGGTTGATTCCTCCCCTGACTGAGTGCTTCTGTCACCACAGCAAACAGGAGCGTAGTCGCGGCCCAGGCCCCGTTGGCCAGAGCCGCTGGACACTGGAGTGATTTACGACCACTCCCGAGCGCACCCTGACACCGACCGTGAGAGTCGTGTGTGCCAAACGCCGTTTCCGGCAGCCCGGAAACCATTGGTACAACATGAAAAGAATGCTGATCAACGCAACTCAGCCCGAAGAGTTGCGTGTCGCCCTGGTAGACGGCCAGAAGCTCTACGACCTGGACATCGAGTCCGGCGCCCGCGAGCAGAAGAAGGCCAACATCTACAAGGGCCGCATCACCCGCGTCGAGCCCAGCCTCGAAGCGGCGTTCGTCGATTTCGGTGCCGAGCGCCATGGCTTCCTGCCGCTGAAGGAAATCTCCCGCGAATACTTCTCCAAGGCCCCCGAAGGCGGCCGCGTCAACATCAAGGAAGTATTGAAGGAAGGCCAGGAAGTCATCGTCCAGGTCGAGAAGGAAGAGCGTGGCAACAAGGGCGCCGCCCTGACCACCTTCATCAGCCTCGCCGGCCGTTACCTGGTCCTGATGCCGAACAACCCACGCGCCGGTGGCATTTCCCGCCGCATCGAAGGCGAAGAGCGCAACGAACTGCGTGAAGCGCTGAACGGCCTCAACGCCCCGGGCGACATGGGCCTGATCGTGCGCACCGCCGGCCTCGGTCGCTCCAGCGAAGAGCTGCAGCTCGACCTGGACTACCTGATCCAGCTGTGGACCGCCATCAAGGAAGCCTCCCAGGGTCGTGCCGCACCGTTCCTGATCTACCAGGAATCCAACGTCATCATCCGCGCCATCCGCGACTACCTGCGCCAGGACATCGGCGAAGTACTGGTGGACAGCGTCGAGGCCCAGGAAGAAGCCTTGGCCTTCATCCAGCAGGTCATGCCGCAGTACGCCAGCAAGATCAAGCTGTACGAAGACAGCGTGCCGCTGTTCAACCGCTTCCAGATCGAGAGCCAGATCGAGACCGCCTTTCAGCGCGAAGTGAAGCTACCGTCCGGCGGCTCCATCGTGATCGACCCGACCGAAGCCTTGGTGTCCATCGACATCAACTCGGCGCGTGCGACCAAAGGCGGCGACATCGAAGAAACCGCCCTGCAGACCAACCTGGAAGCGGCCGAAGAGATCGCCCGCCAGCTGCGCCTGCGCGACATCGGCGGCCTGATCGTCATCGACTTCATCGACATGACCCCGGCCAAGAACCAGCGCGCCGTGGAAGAAAAAGTCCGCGAAGCCCTGGAAGCCGACCGCGCCCGCGTCCAGGTCGGCCGCATCTCGCGCTTCGGCCTGCTGGAAATGTCCCGTCAGCGCCTGCGTCCGTCGCTCGGCGAGACCAGCGGCATCGTCTGCCCGCGCTGCAACGGCCAGGGCATCATCCGCGACGTCGAGTCCCTGTCGCTGGCCATCCTGCGCCTGATCGAGGAAGAGGCCCTGAAGGACCGCACCGCCGAGGTTCGCGCCCAGGTGCCGATCCCGGTTGCCGCCTTCCTGCTCAACGAGAAGCGCAACAGCATCACCAAGATCGAGCTGCGCACCCGTGCGCGCATCGTGATCCTGCCGAACGACCACCTGGAAACCCCGCACTTCGAAGTCCAGCGCCTGCGCGACGACAGCCCGGAAGTGATGAGCGGCCAGTCCAGCTACGAAATGGCCGCTGCGGAAGTCGAAGACGCCCAGCCGGTCAGCGCCACCCGCACCCTGGTTCGCCAGGAAGCCGCGCTGAAGACCACCCCGCCGCGCCCGGCCGCACCGACCCCGGCCGCCCCGCTGGCGCCGGTCGCGCCGACCCCGCAGCCGAGCCTGTTCAAGGGCCTGGTCAAGGGACTGGTCAGCCTGTTCGCCGGCAAGGAAGAAGAACCGCAGCCGACTGCCGAAGCCAAGCCCGCCGAGCGCAAGCCGCGTGGCGACGAGCGCCGCAACGGTCGCCAGCAGAATCGTCGCGACGGCCGTGGCCGTGATCGTAGCGAGCGTGGTGAACGCAACGAGCGCAGTGACCGTGGCGAGCGCGAGGAGCGCAAGCCGCGTGAAGAGCGTCAGCCGCGCGAAGCTCGCGAAGAACGCCAGCCCCGCGAGGAGCGCCAGGAGCGTCAACCACGCGAGCCCCGCGAGCCGCGCGGTGAAGGCCAGGAAAACCGTCGTGAGCGCAGTGAGCGCCAGCCGCGCGAAGGTCGCGAAGAGCGCCGCCGCGAACTGCGCGAACCGCTGGATGCCGGCAATGCCGAAGCCCAGGAGCAACGTGCAGAGCGCAAGCCGCGCGAGGAGCGTCAGCCGCGCCCGCCGCGTGAAGAGCGCCAGCCGCGTCCCGAGCAACTGAGCGCCGAGGCCGCCGAAGAGGAAGTGCTGGAGAACGCCGAGCAGCTGGAAGACGGTCAGGACGCCGACGAGGGCGGTGATCGTCCGCGCCGCCGCTCCCGTGGCCAGCGTCGCCGCAGCAACCGCCGCGAGCGTCTGCGCGATGCCGATGGCAACCCCATCGTCGAGGAAGGCGAAGAGGCCGCAGCCGAAGGCACCGAAGGCGCTACCACAACGTCTGCCGAAGGCGCTGCCGTGGCCGCCGCCGCTGCCGTGACCTTCGTCGCCGAGCAGGCCCTGGCCGAAACCGAGCAGTCTCCGGTCGCCGAGCAACCGCAGCAGGCTGAAGCCAGCGTCGCGGCCGAAGAACGGGCGCAGCAGCCCGAAGTTCGCGTCATGGCCGAAGAGCCCGCGCCGGTCGTCGCCAACGAGCCGGTAACCGTGGAAACCGCGCCGGTCGACACCGCGGCGGTCGTCACCGCGCCGGCCGAACCGGCCGTTGCGGAGCCTGCCGTCGAAGCTCCGGCCGCGCCGGTGGTGGAAGAGGCTCCGGCAACCGCGCCGGCCCAGGCCAGTGGCGGTCGCGCACCGAACGATCCGCGTGAAGTGCGTCGTCGCCAGCAGGAGGCCGCCCGCCTCGCCGCTGCAGCCGAGGCTGCACCGAAGGTCGAGGCCGTTGAGCCCGTGGCCGAGCCGGCTGCCGCCCCGATGGAGAGCGTCGTCGAGACCGTCGAAGAGCCGGTAGCGGAGGCCCCCGAGGCCATCCTGGAGATTCCCCAGGTAACCCAGAGCGAGCCGAGTGACGAGACCGTCGCGGAGCAGCAGGCCGAAGCCGGCACCGAGGCCGCCCCGGCGACCGAGGACGAGACCAAGCCGCAGCACTGATTCAGCGGCGCATAAAAAAGGGGATGCTTCGGCATCCCCTTTTTCGTTTCGGCCCGTACGGTAACGAGACCGGCACGAACAGCCCTCAGATCACGTTGGGCTCTATCTCCAGCGCCACACCGAAGCGCCGCTCGATATCCGCCTGGATGCGCCGCGCCAGGGCCAGCAGTTCGCTGCCGGTTGCCGCGCCATGGTTGACCAGCACCAGTGCCTGCAGACGATGCACGCCGGCGTCACCCTCGCGAAAGTCCTTCCACCCTGCCCGCTCGATCAGCCAGCCGGCGGCCAGCTTGGCCAATCCCTCGCCGGCCGGATAGCTGACCAGATCGGCGTGCTCGGCACGGATACGCTCGGCCAGCTCGATCGGCACCACCGGATTCTTGAAGAAGCTGCCGGCATTGCCCAGCTCGGCCGGGTCGGGCAACTTCTCGCTGCGGATGGCGCAGATGGCGCGGCTCACGTCGCGGGCGGTCGGCGTCTCGATGCCCTCCTGCTGCAAGCGCTGGCGCACCGGACCGTAGTCCAGGCGCAGCGTCGCCTTGCGGCTCAGGGCGAAACGTACCCGCAGGATCAGCCAGCGCCCCGGCTGCTGCTTGAACAGACTGTCGCGGTACGCGAATGCGCATTCCTCCAGGCCGAACTCGCGCAGCTCGCCGCTCTGGCGATCCAGCGCAGTAAGCCCGGCGAATACATCGCTGATCTCGACGCCGTAGGCACCGATGTTCTGCATCGGCGCGGCGCCGACGGTACCCGGAATCAGGCTGAGGTTCTCCAGGCCGGAAAGACCCTGCTCCAGGCTCCAGAGCACGAACGGATGCCAGGGCTCGCCGGCCTCCGCCTCCACCAGCACTCGCTCGCCATCGTCTTCGAAGATGCGCAGCCCGCGACTGGCCATGCGCAGCACCAGAGCCTCCACGTCGCCGGTCAGCAGCAGGTTGCTGCCGCCACCGACCGGAAGCAGCGGCAGGCCAAGGCGCTCGGCCTCGGCCAGCGCCTCGCGTACCTCGTCGTCGCTACGCGCCTCGGCGAACAGCCGGGCCTTCACTTCCACGCCGAAGGTGTTGAAGGGTTTCAGGGAAACCGACTCGTGCAGGTGCAGGCTCACAGGCGCCCCCGGATCTCGGCGAGCAGCGCATCACTGGCCTGCTCGATCAGGTCCAGCACCTGCTCGAAGCCATCGGCGCCGCCGTAATAGGGATCGGGCACCTCGTCCAGCGCCAGCTGGTAGCGACGCAGGAACAGATCCAGATCGGCACCGCCGCTGCCGGGCCGCAGCCCCTGCAGGCGGGCCAGATTGTCGTGGTCCATGGCCAGGATCAGGTCGAAGCGCTGGAAATCCTCGCGCTGCACCTGGCGTGCGCGCAGGCTCGACAGGTCATAGCCGCGGCTCAGCGCCGCCTGGCTGGAACGGCCGTCGGGCGCCTTGCCAACGTGCCAGTCGCCAGTACCGGCGGAGTCCACCGTCACCCGCTCGTGCAGGCCGGCGCCCCGCAGGCGATGGCGAAACACGCCCTCGGCCGTGGGCGAGCGGCAGATGTTGCCCATGCAGACGAACAGGACGCGCATCAGGCCCCCAGCAGGCGACGCACCCGCTCCAGGTCTTCCGGGGTGTCGACGCCAGCGGCCGGCGCCTCCAAAGCATCGGCGACATGGATGCGCACGCCATGCCACAGGGCGCGCAGCTGCTCCAGACACTCGGTGTCTTCCAGCCAGCATGGGCCCCAGGCGACGAAGTCGTGGAGAAAGCCGGCGCGGTAGGCATAGATGCCGATATGCCGACGGTACGGCACGCCTTCCGGCAGCACGTCGCGACTCTTGGCAAAGGCATCGCGGGCCCAGGCCAGCGGCGCGCGACTGAAAGTCAGGGCCAGGCCTGACTTGTCGGCCACCACCTTGACCACGTTGGGGTTGAACAGCGCAGCAACGTCATCGATCGGCTCGGCCAGCGTGGCGATGCCGGCCTGCGGATTGGCGGCCAGGTTGGCGGCCACCTGATCGATGATGCTCGGCGGGATCAGCGGCTCGTCGCCCTGCACGTTGACCACGATGGCGTCGTTGGCCAGGCCCAGCTGGGTGGCAACTTCGGCCAGGCGGTCGGTGCCGGAGTTGTGGTCGACGCGGGTCATCAGCACCTCGGCGCCGAAGCCCTGGCAGGCCTCGAGGATGCGCGCGTCATCGGTGGCCACCACCACGCGGGCGGCCCCGCTCTGCTTCGCCTGTGCCCAGACGTGCTGGACCATGGGCTTGCCGGCGATGTCCTGCAGCGGTTTGCCGGGCAGGCGGCTGGAGGCGTAGCGGGCGGGGATCACGACGGTGAAAACGGTCATTTACTTGTCCAGGCGCTCATCGACGGTCAGGGTGCGAGCTTCGCTCTCCAGCATCACCGGGATGCCGTCGCGGATCGGGTACGCCAGGCCGGCGCCCTTGCTGATCAGCTCGGTCTTGTCCTCGGAAAGCTGCAGCGGGCCCTTGCACACCGGGCAGGCCAGGATGTCGAGCAGTTTGGGATCCATGGGGAGTCCTCGAAGAGGTGGGAATACGGGACGCGAAGCTCAGCGCTTCGCGGTCAGCAGGCTGTCCAGCTTGGCGTCCAGCCAGGTGGCGAACGCCGACGACGGCTGCGCATCGACGGCCAGGTACCACCAGTCGGCGGCAGCGAAGGCCCGGCATTTCACCGCGTCCTTCTCGGTCATCACCAGCGGCAGTTCGGGACTGAATTGCAGCGCCTCGGGGCTGAAGCTGGCGTGGTCGGCGAAGGGATGCGCGATCGGCCGCCAGTTTAGCGCTTCGAGGGTGTTGAAGAAACGCTGCGGGTTGCCGATGCCGGCGACCGCGTGGACCTGCTGGCCCGGCGGGAAATGCCCCAGCCCGACCCGCTCGCCGCTGCGCAGGTTGACCAGCGAGCTCGGGCGCAACTGCAGGGCGTATCCGCCCTTGCCGTCCTCGCTGGCGCCGTTGCGCAGCACCGCATCCACCTCGGCCAGGCGCTCGGCCGGTTCACGCAGGGGGCCGGCTGGCAGACAGCGGCCATTGCCCAGGCCACGCGCCGCATCCACCAGCACCAGCTCGATGTCGCGGGCCAGGCGGTAATGCTGCAGGCCGTCGTCGCAGAGGATCAGATCCAGTTCCTCCTGCTCCACCAGCGCCTGCACGGCGCGGGTGCGCCGCGGATCGATCATCATCGGCACGCCGCTGCGCTGGACGATCAGCAGTGGCTCGTCGCCGGCATCGCTGGCCGGATCATCCGCTCGCACGCGCCAGGGCAGCTGCGGCGGCGTGGCGCCATAGCCGCGACTGACCACGCCGACGCGCAGGCCTCGCGCGCGGCAATGCTCGATCAACCAGAGAATCATGGGGGTCTTGCCGGTCCCGCCGACCGTGACGTTGCCGACCACCAGCACCGGCACCGGGGCGCGGTAGATGTCGCCCTCGCCGGCGAGAAACGCGCGGCGCCTGCCCTGCACCACCCGCCGGTACAGCCACTCCAGCGGGCGCAGCAGGATCAGGGCCGGATGGCCGTGGTACCAGGCGGCGGTGAGCCGGTCGGCGAGGCTCAAGGCTTGGCCTCGGCCTCGACGGTGGTGATGCGCAGATGGGAAAAGCCCAGCTTGCCGGCGGCGTCCATCGCGGTAATCACCGCCTGGTGCGGGGTCTTGGCGTCGGCGCTGATGGCCAGCGGCAGGCTGTTGTCACCGCCGGATTCCTTGCCCAGGGCAGCCATCAGGCCTTCCAGGTCGCTCTTGAGCAACGGCTGGCCGTTCAGCGAGTAGCTGCCCTCGGGGCTGATCAGCACTTCCAGCTGCTTCAGCGCGGTGTCTTCCGGCGGCGTGCCGCTGGCAGCCTCGGGCAGGTCGACCTTGAGCTGGGTCTCGCGGGTGAAGGTGGTGGTGACCACGAAGAACAGCAGCAGGATGAATACCACGTCGATCAGCGACGCCAGGTTGATCTCGACGTTCTCCCGCGGTTTGCGCCGGAACTTCACGCCTTCTTGCCCTCTTTGCGGGTGTCCTTGGCGGTGGCAACCGGCGCGGCGCCGTTGCCCATGTCGACGTCACGGTCGCCCTGTACCACTTCCACCAGCTTGATCGCCTCCTGTTCCATGCCGACCACCAGTTCGTCGACGCGACGCTGCAGGAAGCGGTGGAAGAACAGCGCCGGGATGGCCACGAACAGGCCGGCGGCGGTGGTGATCAGGGCCTTGGCGATACCGCCGGCGAGCACCGCGGCGTTGGCCATGTTGGAACCCATGAAGGCGCTGAAGATGTCGATCATGCCCAGCACGGTGCCGAGCAGGCCGAGCAGCGGCGCCACGCCGGCGATGGTGCCGAGGGCGTTGAGGTAGCGCTCCAGCTCATGGATGACGCGGGCGGCGGCCTCTTCGATGCACTCCTTCATGATCTCGCGACCATGCTTGGAGTTGGCCAGGCCCGCGGCGAGCACCTGCCCCAGCGGGGAGTTGGCGCGCAGCTCCTTGAGCTTGTCGTTGGTGAGCTTCTTTTCCTTGATCCACAGCCATACCTGGCCCAGCAGATGGGGCGGCGCGATACGGCTGGCGCGCAGGGTCCAGAGGCGTTCGGCAATGATGCCGGCAGCGGCGATGGAACACAGAATGATCGGCAGCATCATCCAGCCGCCAGATTTGACCAGCTCCCACACGGTATCGATTCCCCCTCCGAAAAGTGGCGCCACTCTAGCATAGGGTCGCGCCGACGCAGACCATCCCGGTTCTCATTTTTCCCGCCAGAAACGCGGGCGCTCGCGCCAGGTGGAAACGCCTTCGCCAGAGCCCAGCAGCAGGCGGATGGCGCCGTGCTCGGCGCTGTCGTACAGCTCGATATCGCGTTCCCGATAACGCGCCACGACTCCCGGGTGCGGATGACCGAAGGGGTTGTGCCAGCCGCGCGAGATCAAGGCGCCCCGCGGCGCCACGGCGTCGAGGAAGGTGGCACTCGAGGAACTGCGACTGCCGTGGTGCGGCACCTGCAACCAGTCCGAGCGCAGGGCTCGGCCCAGGTCGATCAGCGCCTGCTCGGCGCGCTGGTCGATGTCGCCGGTCAGCAGTAGGCTCTCGCCCTCCGCCTCCACCTTGAGCACGCAGGAGGCCTGGTTGCCCTCTTGGGCCGCCGACCAGCGCCAGGTGCGGAAGCGTACGCCGTCCCATTGCCATTCGCCGCCATCGACGCAGGACTCTGCGCGCAATGCGGTCGGCAGCTGGCTGGCCTCGCCACTCAGCACACGGCCCATGCCCATGCCGCGGGCCACCGCCTCGGCGCCGCCGGCATGGTCGCTGTCGGCGTGGCTGAGCAGCATCAGATCGAGCCGACCGACGCCGAGCTGGCGCAGAGAAGGCAGCACGACCCGCTCACCCAGGTCGAAGTCGCCGAAGCGCGGGCCCGCGTCGTACAGCAGCGCATGCTCGCGGGTGCGTACCAGCACCGCCAGGCCCTGACCGACATCCAGCTGCCAGATCTCCGCCTGGCCCTCCGGAATTCGCTCACGAGGCGGCAGGAAGAATGCCAGCAACATGGCCAACCCCAGCGCGCGTCCCGGCAGCCCCGCCGGAGCCAGGCACAGCAGCGCGCCCAGGCTGCCCAACAGCCAGCACCAGAGCGGCAGTGACGTGGGCAGCCAGGCCGGCAACGCACCGGCCAGCCAGGCGAGCGCCTGGAATAACAGCTCCAACAGACCACCGGCGAGCCACAGCAATGCCTCGCCCAGCCAGGGCAGCGGCAACAGCAGCGTGCCGAGCAATGCCAGCGGCACCACCAGCAGGCTGACCCAAGGCACGGCGAACAGGTTGGCCAGCGGACCGCTCAGGCTGAGCGGCAGGCCCAGGGCGAAGAACAGCGGCAGCAGGCCGAGCGCCAGGGTCCACTGGGCGCGCCACCAGATGCGCCACCAGGACCAGGCGCCGAGCCGCCCGCCGAACACCCAGGCGAGCACCGCCACCGCGCCGAAGGACAGCCAGAAGCCCGCCTGCAGGCTGGCCAACGGCTCGACCAGCAGCACCAGGATGAACGCCAGCAACAGCGGAAACCACAAGCCGAGATGGCGAAAGCGCAGGCGCCACAGCAACACCAGCGCGACCATCACGCAGGCACGGCGCACCGGCACCTCGAAGCCGGCCAGCAACCCGTAGCCCAGCGCGCCGGCGAAGGCCAGGCCACAGGCCCAGGGCAACCAGGGCAGCGCGCGCGGCCACAGGCCGAGCCGGGCCAGGCCGGCGACCAGGCCGTAGAGCAGCGCGGCCAGCAGCGCCACGTGCTGGCCGGAGATCACCAGCAGGTGCACGGTGCCGGTGTCCTGCAGCACCCGCCAATCGGCGCGGCTGAGGCCGGAGTCATCGCCCAGCACCAGGGCGGCCAGGCCGCCGGCACGACCATGGGCGTCCACCTCGAGCAGACGCTGGCGCAAGCCGTCGCGCCAGGCGCTAGGCCCCGAGGCTGGCACCAATCGCTCACCCGCCTTCACCGTGCCGGTGGCACCGATGCGCTGGGCCAGCAACCAGGCCTCGTAGTCGAAGCCCTGCGGATTGACCAGGCCGCGCGGGCGCTTGAGCTTGACCGCCAGGCGCCAGCGCTCGCCGGCCAATAATGGCGGACCGTCGTACCAGGACAGGCGCAGTCGCGCGGGCAAGCGGTGTTCACGGGCGCTCGCCTGCTCCAGCTGGAAACGCACGACACCTCCGCCGGCCTCGGGCAGGCCGCTGACCCGCCCTTCCAGCCACAGGGTGCGACCATCGAGAGGCGTCGGCAGCCAGTCGTCCAGTGCGGACTGGGCGCTGTGGCAGGCCCAGGCGAAACCGAGCAGGAACAACGCGGCGGGGTAGCTGCGCCAGGGCAGCAGCATCAGCGCCACCGGCAGCAATGCCAGCAGCAGCCAGGTCGGCGGCAGTGCCGGCAGGAACGGCAGGCAGGCCAGGCCTGCAGCCAGCGCGAGCATCCCTGAGCGCATCGTTTCCCCATCCTGGGTTATCGGTTGTCACAATGCGGCCAAGCCCGCCTGCGACCATCGGTGCATAATAGCCGCTCGTGTCTTGCGAGACTGCTCATGCCCCGTCGTCTGTTCAAACGCTACATGCCCAATCCCGAGATGATCCGGGAGCACAAGTCCCTGCGTTTTCTCGGCACCCTGCTGCACGACCCCAATCTCTGGCACCTGAACCGCCACTCGGTGGCGCGCGCGATGGCGGCCGGGCTGTTCGCCGCCTTCATTCCGGCGCCGATGCAGATGCTGCTCGCCGCCTGCCTGGCGATTCCGATCCGCGCCAATCTGCCGATCTCGGTAGGCCTGGTGTGGCTGACCAACCCCTTCACCATGCCGCCGATCTTCTACTGCACCTACAAGATGGGCAGCTGGCTGCTCGGCATCCCGTCCATGGAACTGCCGGACGAGCTGACCTGGGAATGGATCAGCGGCGAGTTGGCCATCGTCTGGAAGCCGTTCCTGCTGGGCTCGGTCGTGACCGGCACGCTGCTCGCCGCGCTGGCCTACGGCACCACCATGCTCTACTGGCGCTGGTGGGTGGCACACAGCTGGCGCAAACGCGCCGAGCGTCGCCGCCAGGCCGTCGAATAGCCGGCACGCCGAAGCGAAAAGAAAACGCCGCGATGATCGCGGCGTTTTTTCTTTTCGGCTCCCAGCCTCACTCGTAGCGCAGCGCCTCGGCCGGCTGCGTGCGCGACGCCCGCCAGGACGGGTACAGCGTGGCGAGAAAGCTCATCAGCAACGCGGCGCCACAGATCACCAGCACATCCAGGCCACGCAGGTCGGATGGCAGGCTGCTGATAAAGTACACGTCCGAGCTGAAGATATGCATCCCCGAGGCCCGCTCCAGCCAGGCCACCCAGCCGCTGATGTTGAGCGCGACGGTCACGCCCAGCACGCCGCCGATCAGGGTGCCGATGCAGCCGATCACCGTGCCCTGGACCATGAAGGTGGCCATGATCTGCCCTGGCGTCGCGCCCAGAGTACGCAGAATGGCGATGTCGGCACGCTTGTCCGCCACCACCATGATCAGCGTGGCGATGATGTTGAAGGCGGCCACTGCGATGATCAGCAGCAGCAGCAGGCCGATCATGGTCTTCTCCATCTGCATGGCGCTGAACAGGCTGCCCTGGGTCTCCTTCCACGACACTGCCTTGTAGCCATCGCCGAGCCGCGCGGCGATGGCGGCGGACACCTGCGGCGCCTGGTAAAGGTCCTTCAGCGCGATGCGCACGCTCTGCACCTGCCCCTCTTTCATGCGCTGGATGCCGGAGGCATCGGCGATGTGGATCAGCGCCAGGCTGCCGTCCAGTTCGGCGCCAACCTTGAACACGCCGACCACGGAAAGACGCAGCATGCGCGGGGTGATACCGCCGGCGGCGTTGCTCAGCTCGGGCACGATCAGGGTCAGCTTGTCGCCGAGCCCGAGGCGAAAGCGCCGCGCGGTGATGTCGCCGATCACCACGCCGAACTCCCCGGCCTTGAGGTCGTCGAGGCGGCCCTGGACCATGTGCCGACCAATGATCGAGACCTTCTGCTCCTCGGCCGGGTCGATGCCGTTGATCTGCACCGGCTGCATGTTGCCTTTGTAGGAGAACATGCCCTCCAGCTCGGCGAACGGCGCCGCGCCGGTGACCTGCCTGTGCTCCATCGCGGCGGCGGCCACCGCCTGCCAGTCGTCCAGCGGCTGCGCGGCGGACAGGGTGGCGTGAGGCACCATGCCGAGGATGCGCGAGCTCATTTCCTTCTGGAAGCCGTTCATCACTGACAGCACCACGATCATGGCCAGCACGCCGAGGCCCAGGCCGATCATCGAGGTCAGGGAGATGAAGGAGATGTAGTGGTTGCGCCGCTTGGCCCGGGTGTAGCGGGTGCCGACGAAGACACTGATAGGTCTGAACATGTCAGGCGGCCACCAGTTTGCCGTCTTCCAAGCGCAACACGCGGTCCATCTGGCCGGCCAGCTGCGGATCGTGTGTCACCACCAGGAAGGCGGTACGCGAGTCGCGGCTGAGCTCGCGCATTAGCTCCTGGATGCCATGGCCGGTGTGCTGGTCGAGGTTGCCGGTGGGCTCGTCGAGCAACACCAGCGCGGGGTTGTTGACCAGCGCACGGGCGATGGCCACGCGCTGGCGCTCACCACCGGACAACTCGGCCGGCTTGTGCGACAGGCGATGGCCGAGGCCGACCCGCTCCAGCAGCGCGGTGGCACGCTGGCGCGCCTCGGGGATCGGCGTCTTGCCGATCAGCAGCGGCATGCACACGTTCTCCAGCGCGGTGAATTCCGGCAGCAGATGATGGAACTGGTAGACGAAGCCCAGCGCGCGGTTGCGCAACAGGCCGCGGGCCTTCTCGTTGAGCGCCGAAAGCTCCTCGCCGGCCAGCCAGACGCTGCCCTTGCTCGGCGTATCGAGGCCGCCGAGCATGTTCAGCAGCGTGCTCTTGCCCGAGCCGGACGTACCGACGACGGCCACGCGCTCGCCGGGCAGCAGCTCCAGCTCGACGTTGGACAGCACCTCGACCGTCTGCGGGCCTTCCTCGTAACTCTTGCCCAGGTTGCGGCAACTCAGGACGGACGTGTCACTCATAACGCAAAGCCTCCGCTGGCTGGGTGCGCGCCGCACGCCAGGCCGGGTAAAGGGTGGCGAGAAAACTCAGAACCAGGGCGGCGCCGCAGACCAGCGCAACGTCGGTGCCCTGTACCTGCGACGGCAGGTAATCGATGAAGTACACCTCGGCATTGAGGAACTGGATGCCGAGCAGATTCTCCAGGCCCTTGATCGCGGCGCTGACGTTGAGCGCGGCGAGCACGCCGAGCACGCCGCCGACCAGGGTGCCGACCACGCCGATCACCGTCCCCTGCACCATGAAGGTCAGCATGATCTGCCGCGGCGTGGCGCCGAGGGTGCGCAGGATGGCGATGTCGGCCTTCTTGTCGGTCACCACCATCACCAGGGTGGAGATGATGTTGAACGCGGCCACCGCGACGATCAGCAACAGCAGCAGGCCGATCATGGTCTTCTCCATGCGGATGGCCTGGTACAGGTTGCCGTGGGTGCGGGTCCAGTCGCGGGCGTAGAACTCCTGGTCGCGCAGCAGGCCGGCCAGCTCCCAGGCCACCTGCGGCGCCTGGAACAGGTCGTGCAGTTTCAGGCGGATGCCCTGCACCTCGCCCGGTTTCAGGCGCAGCACGCGGCCGGCATCCTGCACGTGGGTCATCACCACGTGGCCGTCGATCTCGCCGGCACCGACGTGGAAGATGCCGACCACGGTGAAGCGCTTCATGCGCGGGAACATCCCGGCCGGCGTCACCGAGACCTCGGGCGCGACGAACGTGACCTTGTCACCGATCTTCAGGCCGAGCTTCTTCGCCGCCAGGTCGCCGACGACGATGCCGAACTTGCCGGCCTCGAGCGCGTCCAGGGAGCCCTGCTGGTCGAGGAAGTAGTCGCCGATGATCGACACCTTGCCCTCCTCGGCCGGGTCGATGGCGTTGACCAGCACCTTCTGCACCTGGCCGTTGTTGGTCAGCAGGCCCTGCATCTGGGTGAAGGGGGCGATGGCCGCCACCTGCGGATGACGCAGCAGGCCTTGGCCGATGGTGCGCCAATCCTCGATGGGTGTGGCGCTGTCGAGCGTGGCGTGCGGCACCATGCCTAGAACGCGATCGCGCATCTCGCGGTCGAAACCGTTCATCACCGACAAAACGACGATCATCACCAGCACGCCGAGGGCGAGACCGATGATCGAAGTGAGGGAGATGAAGGAGACGAACAAGCTGCGGCGTCGGGCCCGCGTGTAACGCACGCCGATGAAAAACGGCAGGGGTCTGAACATGAATGAGGTTCGCTGGCGGAAGGGAGAAACGTCCTTGTGGCGGGGCCTGGCGCGCGGCTTTACACTCAGACCACCACTGCTGCCATGGGTTCGCCATGTCGAATCAAGACGTCGATGATCGCCGCGAATACTACCGTATCGAGGATACGATCGCACTGGATTTCAGCCTGCTCGCCGGAGCCGAGGCGCAGGCCAGTGACCCGCTTCACGACAGCTCGCCGCTGTTCAACCTGCTCAGCGATCTGCACCTGCTGGATTTCGAGTCGCAGCATCTGCTGCGCCACATCAGCGAGCGCGATCGCACCCTGGCCAATTACCTCAAGGTGATGAACAAGCGCATCGACCTGATCGGCCAGGCCATGGCGCAGAGCCTGCTGCGCGAGATCGGCACGCCGCGCCAGGTGTCGCTTTCCGAGGGCGGCGTGAGCTTCCAGCACGGCCAGGCCGTGGCCACCGGCAGCCACCTGGCGATCAAGATGGTGCTGATGCCGCAGGCCCTCGGGTTGCTGCTGCGGGCTCAGGTCGTGCATTGCCAGGCGCGCGACGATGGCCGCTTCGAAATCGGTACCGAATTCGAGGCACTGACGGACGCCCAGCGTCAGCTCCTGGCCCGCCACATCCTGCAGAAGCAGGCCCTGGAACGACGCATCGCCAAGGAGCAAGAACGATGAGACTGGTGTTTTCCCTGCTCGCCGCCCTGTGGCTGGCGACGCCGGCGCTGGCCGAGACCCTCGAGATTCCCGTTGGCCAGCAAGGGGCCGATATCGCCGGACTGCCCACGCTGGGCGAGTCCAAGCGCTCGGTGCTGGAGCGCTTCGGCCTGGCCGACGAGGAACACCCGCCGGTGGGCCAGCCACCGATCACCCGCTGGGACTACCGCACCTTCAGCGTCTATTTCGAATACGACCATGTGGTGAACAGCGTGCTGCATCACCAGCCCCGCTATCCCATCGAGGAACAACAGTGACCCTTATTTACGGCCACCGCGGCGCCAAGGGCGAAGCACCGGAAAACACCCTCGCCAGCTTCCAGCGCTGCCTCGAACATGGCGTTACCCGTTGCGAGCTGGACCTGCACCTGTCGCGCGACGGCGAGCTGATGGTGATTCACGACCCGACCCTCAAGCGCACCACCGGCCGCCGTGGCAAGGTGGTGGAGCACGACGCGGAGGAGCTCACGGCGCTCGACGCACGCCTGGGCGGCCCCGGCTGGAAGACGCCCTGCCCCATCCCCACGCTGGAAACCCTGTTCGAGCAGTGCCCCTTCGAGCACTGGCAGCTGGAGGTCAAAAGCGCCTCGCGAGTGCGGGCGGCGCGTACCGTGCTGGCCATCCAGGCCCTGGCCGAACGCTTCGGCATCAAGGACAAGGTCACCGTCACCAGCAGCTCGCGCGAGGTTTTGCGCGCGCTGCGCCGGCTCACTCCGGAACTGTCGCGTGGACTGGTAGCCGAGTACAACTGGCTGGACCCGCTCAAGGTCGCCGCTCACCACGAGTGCTCGATGCTCGCGCTGAACTGGACCCTGTGCACGCCGGAGCGGCTGCTCAAGGCGCAGAAATCCGGCTTCCACGTCTCCGTATGGACGGTCAATGACCCGGCCCTGATGCGCCGCCTGGCAGACTTCGGCGTAGACAGCATCATCACCGACTTCCCCGGTGTGGCGGTGGATACGCTAAAGCGGTAGCCCTCAGCTCCGCCCCCGGATTGCATCCGGGCTACGGGCTGCATCCGGGCTACGGGCTACTCGGATATTCCCTTTCCCATTCCTGGGAGAGGGTCAGAGAGAGGGAATGTCAGCACCTCGGCACCGCCCGATACACCCTCGCCCGGCCTCCTCGCTCTCGGGAAAGAGGCATGAAAAAACCGGCCCAAGGGCCGGTTTTTCGTTGCAGCGTCGCGCCTGGTCAGAAGCTCTCCCGGTTTGGCCAGCGCCAGCTGCGGGAGTCGTCGAGGGGGTCGCCCCCGACCGGTTCAGGCCACCGGTCGGAGCCGCTCAAAAAAGCCGGTTGAGACCGTCGAACGCCGCCACCCGGTAGGCCTCGGCCATGGTCGGGTAGTTGAAGGTGGTATTGACGAAGTACTTGATCGAGTTCGCCTCCCCCTTCTGGTTCATGATCGCCTGGCCGATGTGCACAATCTCCGAGGCCTGATAGCCGAAGCAATGCACGCCGAGGATCTCCAGGGTTTCGCGGTGGAATAGGATCTTCAGCATGCCCACCGGCTCGTGGGAAATCTGCGCCCGGGCCATGCCCTTGAAGAACGCCTTGCCGACCTCGTAGGGGATCTTGGCCTGGGTCAGCTCCCGCTCGTTCTTGCCGATCGAGCTGATCTCCGGAATGGTGTAGATGCCGGTCGGCACGTCGTCGACGAAGCGCCAGCTGTCGTTCTCCACCGCACTGCCCGCGGCCGAACGGCCCTGGTCGTAGGCGGCGCTGGCCAGGCTCGGCCAGCCGATCACGTCGCCGGCGGCGAAGACGTTGCTGACCTGGGTACGGTACTGCTGGTCGACCTCGATCTGGCCGCGGCTGTTGACCTTGATGCCGATGTTCTCCAGGCCCAGCTTGTCGGTGTTGCCGGTACGGCCGTTGCACCACAGCAGGCAGTCGGCCTTGATCTTCTTGCCCGACTTGAGGTGCAGGATCACACCGTTCTCCAGACCCTCGATGCGCTCGTACTCCTCGTGGTGACGGATCAGCACGTTGTTGGTGCGCAGGTGGTAACTGAGCGCGTCGGAGATCTCGTCGTCGAGGAAGCTGAGCAGCTGGTCGCGGTTGTCGATCAGGTCGACCAGCACGCCGAGGCCACTGAAGATCGAGGCGTACTCGGAGCCGATCACGCCGGCGCCGTAGATGATAATGCGGCGCGGGGTGTGGGTCAGGCTGAGGATGGTGTCGCTGTCGTAGATGCGCGGGTGATGGAAATCCACGTCCGCCGGGCGATAGGGGCGCGAGCCGGTGGCGATGACGATCTGCTTGGCCACCAGTTTCTCGACGACGCCGCTGGTGCACACCACTTCCACGGTCTGCTCGTCGGCAAAGCTGGCGGTGCCGAAGAACACGTCGATGCGGTTACGCGCGTAGTAGCTGGTGCGCGAGGCGACCTGCTTGGAGATCACCCGCTCGGCGCTCTTCAGCACGTCGGGGAAGGAGAACCAGCGCGGCTCGCCGATCTGGCGGAACAGCGGGTTGGTGTTGTACTGCATGATCTGCCGCACCGAGTGGCGCAGCGCCTTGGACGGGATGGTGCCGAGATGGGTGCAGTTGCCGCCCACCAGCGGGCGGTTGTCGACCACCGCCACCTTGCGTCCGGCCTTGGCCGCGTTCATCGCCGCGCCCTCGCCCGCCGGACCGGAACCCAGCACCACCACGTCGTAGTTGTAGACCGCCATGCTTACTCCTCATCGCGCGCCGGGGCGCTCGCGTGGCGCCCGGCTCGAACGCGGCACCCCGTGGCCGCGGCTGTCGAATCGTCCTCACAGCTTAGCCGTGGGATTTTGCCCGGCACATTAGCGCTTGGTCGCGTCGTAGGCGAGCGCCGTGTCCACTACATGCTCATTCTTCTCGCGGTTGACCTCTTCGCACTTCTCGCGACTGCCGCCGCAGATCGAGCACTCCTTCTCGATGCCCAGGGCGGCGATGCCACCGCAGGAGCCGGCGATGGGCTTGCGCCCGAAGATCACACCGATGGCCATGCCCAGCACTACCAGGAGCATGAAACCGAATACCAGAACCCAGGTCATGGGCGTTCTCCTTCGCCGAAACGGCGTTCGAAGGCGGGCGTCGCGCGCGTGGCGAAGCCCCGGTCGGTGCGGGTGACGAAGAATGCGGCAATGGCCTCGCGCTCGGCGAAGGCGTAACCGTTTTCCGGTCCCAGCACCATCAATAGGGTAGACAGGCCATCGGCGCGCAGGGTCGATGAATCGACCACCGTGACCGAGGCGAGCCGGTGGGAAATGGGCGCGCCGCTGCGTGGGTCGAGGGTGTGCGAGTAACGCCGGCCGTCGCGTTCGAAGTAGTTGCGGTAGTCACCCGAGGTGGACACGCCGACGCCACTGAGCTCCAACACCTTCTGCGCGACCTGGCGGTCGTCGCGCGGCGCCTCGATGGCGATGCGCCAGGGGCTGCCGTCGGGCTTGCGCCCGGCCGCACGCAGTTCGCCGGTGACGTCCAGCAGGTAGCTGCTGACGCCGACTTCGGCCAGGCGCGCGGCGATGCGATCGACCGTATAGCCGGCCGCGACGCTGTTGAGGTCGACCTCGACGGCCGCATCCTTGCACAGCCGCGCGCCCTCGATGCGCAAGTGGCGGTGCCCCACGTTGCTCTGCACGGCGGCGATCTGTTCGGCGCTGGGCACCGTTTCGCCCCGCGACTGCGGGCCGAAGCCCCAGAGATCGAGCAGCGGTTCGAGGGTCAGGTCGAAGGCGCCGTCGCTCTTGCCCGACAGCGCTTCGCCGAAACGCACCAGCTCCAGCACCGAAGCGGGCATGGCGCGGCAGCTGCCGGCCGGCAGTCGATTGAATTGGGAAAGGTCGGAATCGGCACGCCAGGTGGACATCTGCGCATCCACCTCGGCGAGCAGGCCGTCGACCTCGGCCTTGAGCGCCTGCGGTGAAGGGGCCCCCTCGCCCGCCAGGTATTTCAGCGAGTAGTGGCTGCCCATGGTCGGGCCGCCGAACGCCTCGATCTTCTCGCCGCAGCCGGCCAGCAGCGCGCTGGCCAACAGCAGGCATGCCACAGGTCTAACCACCAAAATCGTCCAGCAGGATGTTCTCGCGCTCCACGCCGAGGTCCAGCAGCATCTTGATCACCGCGGCGTTCATCATGGGCGGACCGCACATGTAGAACTCGCAGTCCTCGGGGGCCGGATGGTCCTTGAGGTACTGCTCGAACAGCACGTTGTGGATGAAGCCCTTGAGGCCGGTCCAGTTATCTTCCGGCTGCGGGTCGGACAGCGCCAGGTGCCACTCGAAGTTGTCATTCTCCGCGGCCAGCTGGTCGTACTCCTCGGTGTAGAAGGCCTCGCGCAGCGAGCGCGCGCCGTACCAGAAGCTGATCTTGCGCTTGGAGCCCAGGCGCTTTAGCTGGTCGAAGATGTGCGAGCGCATCGGCGCCATACCGGCGCCGCCGCCGATGAAGATCATCTCCGCGTCGGTGTCCTTGGCGAAAAACTCGCCGAACGGGCCGTACACGGTGACCTTGTCGCCCGGCTTGAGGTTGAACACCCAGGACGACATCTGCCCCGGCGGCAGGTGATCCTTGCCCGGCGGCGGCGAGGCGATGCGGATGTTGAACTTGACGATGCCCTTCTCGTCCGGGTAGTTGGCCATGGAGTAGGCGCGGATCACTGTCTCGTCGACCTTGGACACGTACTTCCACTGGTTGAACTTGTCCCAGTCGCCGCGATATTCCGGCTGGATGTCGAAGTCCTTGTAGGCCACCTCGTGCGGCGGGCACTCCAGCTGCACGTAGCCGCCGGCGCGGAAGTCCACGCTCTCGCCTTCCGGCAGACGCAGGGTCAGCTCCTTGATGAAGGTGGCGACGTTGGGGTTGGACGCCACCGTGCATTCCCACTTCTTCACGCCGAAGACCGACTCTTCCACCTCGATGTGCATGTCCTGCTTGACCGGGGTCTGGCAGGACAGGCGCCAGCCTTCGCGGGCCTCGCGCTTGGTGAAGTGCGATTCCTCGGTCGGCAGCATCTCGCCGCCGCCGCTTTCCACCACGCACTTGCACTGGGCGCAGGTGCCGCCGCCGCCGCAGGCGGACGACAGGAACACGTTGTTCGCCGCCAGCGTCTGCAGCAGCTTGCCGCCGGCCGGCACGGTGAGGGTGCGCTCGCCATTGATGACGATGTTCACGTCGCCGCTGGACACCAGCTTGGCGCGGGCCGCGAGGATGACCACCACCAGTGCCAGCACGATGGCGGTGAACATGCCGATGGCTAATGCGATTTCAAAACCCATTCTTTAACCTCCCATTGAAACGCCGGAAAAACGTAGCGAGTGCAGCTCAGGCAAGGCGAAAACAGGCGAGGACGCGGAGTTTACGTGCGGGTAAATGAGCAGTCCGAGCCTGTTTTCAACACAGCCTGTGCAAGCGCAGTAGTTTTTCTGGTGTTTCACAGCTGAATGCCGCCGAACGACATAAAGCCGAGCGACATCAGACCGATGGTTATGAAGGTGATGCCCAGGCCCTGCAGGCCGTCCGGTACATCGCTGTACTTGAGCTTCTCGCGGATACCGGCGAGCAGCGCGATGGCCAGGGCCCAGGAGAAGCCGGAGCCGACGCCGTAGACCACGCTCTCGGTGACGTTGTAGTCGCGCTCGACCATGAACAGGGTGCCGCCCATGATGGCGCAGTTCACGGTGATCAGCGGCAGGAACACGCCGAGGGCGTTGTACAGGCTGGGCACGTACTTATCGAGCAGCATCTCGAGGATCTGCACGATGGCCGCGATCACCCCGATGTAGCTGAGCAGGCCGAGGAAGGACAGGTCCACCTCGGGCAGGCCGGCCCAGGCCAGCGCGCCGTCCTTGAGCAGGTAGGCGTAGATCAGGTTGTTGGCCGGCACGGTGATGGTCTGCACCACCACCACGGCGATGCCGAGGCCGATGGCGGTTTCCACCTTCTTGGAAATGGCGATGAAGGTACACATGCCGAGGAAGAAGGCCAGCGCCATGTTCTCGATGAACACGGCCTTGGCGAACAGGCTGAGGTAGTGCTCCATCAGTAGGCCTCCTTGTCAGAAACCTGGGGTGCCATGCGGAACGCCGGCGCCTCTTTCTGCTGGGGCTTCCAGCTGCGCAGCGCCCAGATGATCAGGCCGATCAGGAAGAACGCCGATGGCGGCAGCAGGAGCATGCCGTTGGGCTGGTACCAGCCGCCGTCGTTGACGGTCGGCAGGATGGTGTAGCCGAGCAGCTTGCCGGCGCCGAACAGCTCGCGCACCACGCCCAGGACGATCAGCATGGCGCTGTAGCCCAGGCCATTACCGATGCCGTCGAAGAACGACAGCATCGGCGGGTTCTGCATGGCGAAGGCCTCGGCCCGGCCCATGACGATGCAGTTGGTGATGATCAGCCCGACGAACACCGACAGCTGCTTGGACAGCGAATAGGCGTAGGCCTTGAGGATCTGGTCCACCACGATCACCAGCGACGCGATGATCACCATCTGCACGATCATGCGGATGCTGCTGGGGATCTGGCTACGGATCATCGAGATGAACAGGTTGGAGAAGCCGGTCACCAGGGTCAGGGCGATCGACATCACCAGCGCGGTCTTGAGGTTGGAGGTCACCGCCAGGGCCGAGCAGATGCCGAGGATCTGCAGGCCAATGGGGTTGTTGTGCACGATCGGATCGAGCAGCACGCTCTTGATGGTGGGTTGCGACATGCTATGCCTCCCCTTTCTTCAGATTGGCCAGCAGCGGGCCGAAGCCATTCTCGCCGAGCCAGAAATGCAGCAGGTTGTTGACGCCCTTGCTGGTCAGCGTGGCGCCCGCGAGGCCGTCCACCTGATGCTCGGCCTTGGGCGATTGCGGATCGACGCTGCCCTTGATGATTTCCACGGCCAGCTCGCCGTCTTCATCGAACAGGGTCTTGCCGGTCCACAGGCCCTTCCACTTCGGATTGTCCACCTCGCCGCCGAGACCGGGGGTCTCGCCATGCTGGTAGAAGCCGAAGCCGACCACGGTGTTGAGGTCGCCCTTCACCGCGATGAAGCCGTGCAGGGTGGACCACAGGCCGTAACCGCGCACCGGCAGGATCAGGGTCTGCAGCTCGCCATCGTTCTCCACCATGTACACGGTGGAGTGATGCTCGCGGCGCTTGATCGAGGCGATGTCCTCGGAAGCCGGCAGTGCCTGCGAGGTCTGCGGGTCCTTGGCGGCCTTGAGCGGGTCGAAGGTGGTGGCGTCATGTGCGTCGCTGAAGGTGCCCTGCTCCAGGTCCACCACGCGGGCCTGGATGCGTTCGGCGAACAGCGCCTGCACTTCCTTGCCGGACATGCCGGGCTGGCCCAGGCCGGCGATGGCCAGGATGCTGCGCTGCTTGTCCAGCAGGCGGTTCTCCGCCTGGGTCGGCTTGAGTGCCACGGCCGCGCCGGCGACGAACACCGAGCAGACCAGGCACACCAGCACCGCCACGGTCAGGGTACGGACGGTCGATTCCTTGTTAGCCACGGGCGAGCCTCCGCTTGATGTTGGCCTGCACCACGAAGTGGTCGATCAGCGGTGCGCAGAGGTTGGCGAACAGGATCGCCAGCATCATGCCTTCCGGGAAGGCCGGGTTGACCACGCGGATCAGCACCACCATGACGCCGATCAGCGCGCCGAAGATCCACTTGCCGGTATTGGTCATGGACGCCGACACGGGGTCGGTGGCCATGAAGATCATGCCGAAGGCGAAGCCGCCCACCACCAGATGCCAGTGCCAAGGCATGGCGAACATCGGATTGCCGGCCGAGCCAATGGCGTTGAACAGGTAGCTCATGCCGATCATGCCCAGCATCACCCCGGCGACGATGCGCCAGGAGGCGATCTTGGTCAGCAGCAGGAAGGCGCCGCCGATGAAGATGGCCAGCGTGCTGGTCTCGCCCATGGAGCCCTGCTCCAGGCCGACGAAGGCGTCCCACCAGCTCAGGCCGTTGGCGGCGAGCTGGTCCATGCCGCTGGCGGCGGCCACGGACAGCGCGGTGGCGCCGGCGTAGCCGTCCACCGCGGTCCACACCATGTCGCCGGACATCTGCGCCGGGTAGGCGAAGAACAGGAAGGCACGACCGACCAGCGCCGGGTTGAGGAAGTTCTTGCCGGTACCGCCGAACACTTCCTTGCCGATCACCACGCCGAAGCTGATGCCCAGCGCCACCTGCCACAGCGGGATGGTCGGCGGCAGAGTCAGGGCGAACAGCACGGAAGTGACGAAGAAGCCTTCGTTGACCTCGTGCTTGCGGATGGCGGCGAACAGCACTTCCCAGAAGCCACCGACGATGAAGGTGGTCAGGTACACCGGCAGGAAGTAGGCGGCGCCCTGGACGAAGTTGTCCCACAGGCTGTTCGGGTCGAACCCGGCCAGCGCGCCGATCAGGCCGAAACGCCAGCCGTCCTGGGCCGCCAGCAGCTCGGCGTCGCCGGCGAACAGGGTGTTGGCCTGGTAGCCGATGTTCCACATGCCGAACAGCATGGCCGGGAAGGTGCACAGCCAGACGGTGATCATCATGCGCTTCAGGTCGATGCCGTCGCGCACGTGGGCGGTGCTCTTGGTCACGCTGCCGGGGCGGTATAAAAACGTATCCACCGCCTCGTACAGGGCATACCACTTCTCGTGCTTGCCGCCCTTCTCGAAGTTGTGCTCGATCTTGTCGAGGAATTTGCGTAGGGGCACGGATCAGCCCTCCTTCTCGATGCGAGCCAGGTTGTCCCGCAGGATCGGGCCGTACTCGTACTTGCCGGCGCACACGTAGGTGCACAGGGCCAGGTCTTCTTCGTCCAGCTCCAGGCAGCCGAGCTTCTGCGCCATCTCGGTGTCGCCGACGATCAGGTAGCGCAGCAGCTGGGTGGCGAGGATATCCAGCGGCATCACCGTCTCGTAGTTGCCGACCGGCACCATGGCGCGCGGGCTGCCGTTGGTGCTGGTGTCCATCGCCAGTTTTTTGCCGCCGAGCAGCTTGGAGACGAAGATGTTCAGCACCGAATGCTTGTTCACCCCGGCGCGCAGGTAATGCAGCAGCTCGCGCTCGTCGCCCTCATGCAGGCAGGAAACCTGCACGTGGTAGCGACCGAGGAAGGCGAAGGCCCCGCGCGAGGTGCGACCGCCCAGCACCGAACCGGAAATCACCCGGTTGCTGCCCGGCTGCAATTCACCGGCGGTGAGCTCTTCCAGGCTGGCGCCCAGGCGGGTGCGCAGCAGGCGAGGGTTCTCGACCACCGGACCGGCCAGCGCCACGACGCGCTCGACGTCCAGCCGGCCGGTGGTGAACAGGTGGCCGATGGCGATGACGTCCTGGTAGCCGATCTGCCAGACGCTCTTGCCCGCGCCCACCGGATCGAGGAAATGAATATGGGTCCCCGGCAGACCGGCCGGGTGCGGCCCTGCGAACTCGCTGGCCTGCACGCCGGTCTGGCTCTCGCCCGGCAGCGTCACGCCAGCGGCCTTGCACAGCTGCACCCTGGCCAGGCGGGCCAGCACGGCCAGGCCGTTGGTGAAGTCGGTGGGGCGCTCACCGATCACCAGCGCCGGATCGGCGGCCAGCGGATGGGTGTCGATGGCGGTGACGAAGATCGAACTGGGCACGGCGTCGACCGCCGGCACCTTGCTGTACGGGCGGGTGCGCAGAGCGGCCCACAGCCCAGAGCGTTGCAGGTTATCGCGCACCTCCTGGCCGTCGAGACTCGTCAGTCGTGCGACCTCATAGCGCGCGAACTCGATGGCCTCGTCGCCCTCGAGGTCGATCACCACCGACTGCAGCACCCGCTGCTCGCCCCGATGGATGGCGGCGACCACGCCGGCGCCGGGCGCGGTGAACTGCACGCCCGGGTTCTTCTTGTCGGAGAACAGCACCTGACCGAGAGCGACCCGGTCACCGACCTGTACCGTCATGGTCGGCTTCATGCCATGGTAATCGCAGCCCAGCACGGCAACGCTGCGTACGGCACGCGCCGCATCGATACGCTGCTGGGGCGCACCTGAAATGGGCAGATCAAGCCCTTGTTTGATCTTTATCATGAATGCTTCCAGAGCTGGAAATCAGTGTGCAGCAAGGATGAAACCACCACGACGAACCCGGCCCGCAAGCCGCAGCCGGAACCGAAGCGGCGCGAAAAGATCAGGAATTATAAGGAGATATGCTCTACATGCCCACCCATGGGTGCCGTTTCAGACTCGCGAGTCGCAACGCACGGCGGCCCCAGGCGGTCTTGACGGCGCGGTCAGGGTGGTTGGAGCGCAGAGAAACAAACAATGGAGAACGTCATGTTGCGTAGTCTCGCCGCCCTGCTGCTGACCCTCGCCCTCCCCGTCCTGGCCGACGAGCGGTTGAGCCAGGCCGACTTCCCGACCAGCCATCAGCAACTGGAGCGCAAGAACCAGGCGGTCCTCACCTACCTCTGGGCGGACGTCTATGCCGCCGCCTATTACACGGCGCCGGGCATCGAGCCGCTGCAGGCCTATCGCCGCGAGGCAGATCAGCGCCTGGAGCTCTACTACTACCGCAGCATCGACCGCAGCGACGTGATCGAGGCCGCATGGACCACGCTGGAGCGCCAGCTCGACGGCGCCGCGCTGGCCGCACTACGCCCCGACCTGGACGCCCTGCACGCCACCTTTCGCGACATCCGCGCCGGCGATCGCTACGCGCTGAACTACGCCGCACGCACCGGGCTGAGCCTGGAGCGCAACGGCGAGACCCTGTTTCGCAGCGACGATCCCGCACTGGCGCGGGCCTATCTGGGTATCTGGCTGGCACCCGGCGGGCTGTCGGATGCGCTTCGCGAAAAGCTGCTGGCGCAGCGCTGAAAAGCAAAACGGGAGCCGAAGCTCCCGTTTTGTTTCACACCCGACGCTTAGCGCGGGAAGGCCGGCGGGTTGACCCCAGCCATGTCTTCCATCACGCGGACCACCTGGCAGCTGTAGCCGAACTCGTTGTCGTACCACACGTACAGCACGACGCGGTTGTCGTTGGAGATGGTGGCTTCGGCATCGACCACACCGGCATGGCGCGAGCCGACGAAGTCGGTGGACACCACTTCCTGCGAGTTGACGAAGTCGATCTGCTTCTGCAGGTCCGAGTGCATGGCCATCTGGCGCAGGTACTCGTTGATCTCTTCGCGGGTGGTGGCCTTCTCCAGGTTCAGGTTGAGGATGGCCATGGAGACGTTCGGCGTCGGTACGCGGATGGCGTTGCCGGTCAGCTTGCCCTTCAGCACCGGCAGGGCCTTGGCGGCGGCGGTGGCGGCACCGGTCTCGGTGATCACCATGTTCAGCGCGGCGCTGCGGCCACGACGGCTGCCCTTGTGGAAGTTGTCGATCAGGTTCTGGTCGTTGGTGTACGAGTGAACGGTCTCGACGTGGCCGTTGACGATGCCGTACTGGTCATTCACGGCCTTCAGCACCGGCACGATGGCGTTGGTGGTGCAGGAAGCGGCGGAGATGATCTTGTCGTCGGCGGTGATCTCGCCATGGTTGATGCCATGCACGATGTTCTTCAGCGCGCCCTTGCCCGGCGCGGTCAGAACGACACGATCGACACCCGGGCACTTCAGGTGCTGGCCCAGGCCTTCGGCGTCGCGCCATTTGCCGGTGTTGTCGACCAGCAGGGCGTTCTTGATGCCGTACTGGGTGTAGTCGATCGACGCCGGGTCGTTGGAGTAGATCACCTGGATCATGTTGCCGTTGGCGATCAGGACGTTGTTGGCTTCGTCGATGGTGATGGTGCCGTCGAACTTGCCGTGTACGGAGTCGCGGCGCAGCAGGCTGGCACGCTTGACCAGGTCGTTCTCGGCGCCCTTGCGCACGACGATGGCACGCAGACGCAGGCCGTCGCCACCACCGGTCTTCTCGATCAGGATGCGGGCCAGCAGGCGGCCGATGCGACCGAAGCCGTACAGAACCACGTCGGTGCCTTCGCGGGCAGCGCCGTTCTGCTTGCCGACCACGTCGGCCAGCTCGTCCTTGATGAACTGCTCGATGCTGCGGCCGTTGGCGTCGGTCTTGAACTTGGCGACCATCTTGCCCAGGTCCACGGAGGCGGCGCCCAGCTTGAGCTCGCTCATGGTCTTGAGGATGGGGAAGGTGTCATGCACGGAAAGCTCGGTCTCGCCTTCCAGACGGTGGCGGGCGAAGCGGTGAGCCTTGAGGATGTCGATTACCGAGCGGTTGATCAGGCCACGGCCGTAGATCGAGGTCACGACGTTGTTGTTGCGGTAGAGCTGACCGATCAGCGGAATCATCGCTTCCGCGAGGGCTTCACGGTCAATCCACTCACCGAGACACTGGTCGGGCTTCTGGGTCACGAGCAATACCTTCCACATGTAGGGGCTGAAAAAAGGGGCTACATTATGACGGCGCCCGTTGCGCTGAGCAATGCGCGCCCGTCGACACTGACAGCTGCGAGCATGGATAGTTACAATCGCCTCTTCCTTTCGCCTGGGGCCGTGACCACCCGTGTCCGTACTGCAACTGCCGAAACTGCCGGGCGCCGCCGGTAAACAGCACTGGGGCAACCTGCCCGGTGCCGCGCTGAGCCTGGCCATCGCCGAAGCCGCCAGCGCCGCCAAGCGCTTCACCCTGCTGCTGACCGCCGACAGCCAGAGCGCCGAGCGCCTGCAGGAAGAGCTGGCATTCTTCGCGCCGGACCTGCCGGTGCTGCACTTCCCGGACTGGGAAACCCTGCCCTACGACGTGTTTTCGCCGCACCAGGACATCATTTCCCAGCGTATCGCCACCCTCTACCGCCTGCCGGAGATCAAGCACGGCGTGCTGGTGGTACCGATCGCCACCGCCCTGCATCGCCTGGCGCCGACACGCTTCCTGCTCGGCTCCGGCCTGCTGCTGGACGTTGGCCAGAAGCTCGACGTGGAAGAGATGCGCGCCCGCCTGGAGGCCGCCGGCTACCGCTGCGTGGACACCGTGTACGAGCACGGCGAGTTCGCCGTGCGCGGCGCGCTGATCGACCTGTTTCCCATGGGCAGCGACACGCCGTTTCGCATCGATCTGTTCGATGACGAGATCGAGACCCTGCGCACCTTCGACCCGGAGACCCAGCGCTCGGTGGACAAGGTGGAATCGATCCGCCTGCTACCGGCCCGCGAGTTCCCGCTGGAGAAGAAGGCCGTCACCGATTTCCGCGGGCGCTTCCGCGAGCGCTTCGACGTCGACTTCCGCCGCTGCCCGATCTACCAGGATCTGGCCTCCGGCATCACCCCGGCCGGCATCGAGTACTATCTGCCGCTGTTCTTCGAGGAAACCGGCACGCTGTTCGACTACCTGCCGGGCGACACCCAGGTGTTCTCCCTGCCGGGCATCGAGCAGGCCGCCGAGCAGTTCTGGAGCGACGCGCGCAACCGCTACGAAGACCGCCGCGTCGACCCAGAGCGCCCGCTGCTGCCGCCGGCCGACATCTTCCTGCCGGTGGAGGACTGCTTCGCCCGCCTGAAGAACTGGCCGCGCGTGGTGGTCAGCCAGGAGGACGTGGAAGTCGGCCTCGGCCGCGAGCGCTTCGACGCCCGCCCGCTGCCGGACCTCGCCATCCAGGCCAAGGCTAGCGAGCCGCTGGCCGCGCTGCGCCGCTTCATCGAGGAATACCCGGGGCGCGTGCTGTTCAGCGCCGAGTCCGCCGGCCGCCGCGAGGTGCTGCTGGAGCTGCTGGCGCGGCTCAAGCTCAAGCCGGTCGAGCTGGCCGGCTGGAAGGAATTCGCCGACAGCCGCGAACGCCTGGCCATCTGCATCGCCCCGCTGGACGAGGGCCTGCTGCTCGACGACCTGGCCTTGGTGGCCGAGAGCCCGCTGTTCGGTCAGCGCGTGATGCAGCGCCGCCGCCGCGAGAAATCCCGCGACGGTGGCGACAACGTGATCAAGAACCTCACCGAGCTGCGCGAAGGCGCGCCGGTGGTGCATATCGACCACGGCGTCGGCCGCTACCTGGGCCTGGTGACCATGGAGTTCGACGGCCAGGCCGCCGAGTTCCTCGCGCTGATGTACGCCGAGGAAGCCAAGCTCTACGTGCCGGTGGCCAGCCTGCACCTGATCGCCCGCTACACCGGCAGCGACGACGCCCTGGCCCCGCTGCACCGTTTGGGCTCCGAGACCTGGCAGAAGGCCAAGCGCAAGGCCGCCGAGCAGGTGCGCGACGTGGCCGCCGAGCTGCTCGACATCTACGCCCGCCGCGCCGCCCGCGAGGGCTACGCGTTCAAGGACCCGGCCGCCGACTACGCCACCTTCAGCGCCGGCTTCCCCTTCGAGGAGACGCCGGACCAGCAGAACGCCATCGACGCGGTACGCGAGGACATGCTGGCCGGCAAGCCGATGGACCGCCTGGTGTGTGGCGACGTCGGCTTCGGCAAGACCGAGGTGGCCATGCGCGCCGCCTTCATCGCTGTCCATAGCGGAAGACAGGTGGCAGTACTGGTGCCCACCACCCTGCTGGCCCAGCAGCACTACAACAGCTTCCGCGACCGCTTCGCCGACTGGCCGGTGAGCGTGGAGGTGATGAGCCGCTTCAAGACCGCCAAGGAAGTCAACGAGGCGGTGGCCAAGCTGGCCGAGGGCAAGATCGACATCGTCATCGGCACCCACAAACTGCTGCAGGACGACGTGCGCTTCAGCAACCTGGGCCTGGTGATCATCGATGAGGAACACCGCTTCGGTGTGCGCCAGAAGGAGCAGCTCAAGGCCCTGCGCAGCGAGGTGGACATTCTCACCCTCACCGCCACGCCGATCCCGCGCACGCTGAACATGGCGGTGTCGGGCATGCGCGACCTGTCGATCATCGCCACCCCGCCGGCCCGCCGCCTGTCGGTACGCACCTTCGTCATGGAGCAGCACGACTCGGTGATCAAGGAAGCGCTGCTGCGCGAACTGCTGCGCGGCGGCCAGGTGTACTACCTGCACAACGACGTGAAGACCATCGAGAAGTGCGCCGCCGACCTGTCCGCCCTGGTTCCGGAGGCGCGCATCGGCATCGGCCACGGGCAGATGCACGAGCGCGACCTGGAACGGGTGATGAGCGACTTCTACCACAAGCGCTTCAACGTGCTGGTGGCCTCGACCATCATCGAGACCGGCATCGACGTGCCGAGCGCCAACACCATCCTCATCGAGCGCGCCGACAAGTTCGGCCTGGCCCAGCTGCACCAGTTGCGTGGCCGCGTCGGCCGCAGCCACCACCAGGCCTACGCCTACCTGCTCACCCCGCCGCGCAAGGGCATGACCGAGGATGCGCAAAAGCGCCTGGAGGCCATCGCCAACGCCCAGGACCTGGGCGCCGGCTTCGTCCTGGCGACTCACGACCTGGAAATCCGCGGCGCTGGCGAATTGCTCGGCGACGGCCAGAGCGGACAGATCCAGGCGGTCGGCTTCACCCTCTACATGGAGATGCTCGAGCGCGCGGTGAAGGCCATCCGCAAGGGCGAGCAGCCCAATCTGGAGCAGCCGCTGGGCGGCGGTCCGGAAGTCAACCTGCGGGTGCCGGCACTGATCCCCGACGACTACCTGCCGGACGTGCACAGCCGCCTGATTCTCTACAAGCGCATCGCCTCGGCCGCCGATGAGGACGGCCTGAAGGAGCTGCAGGTGGAGATGATCGACCGCTTCGGCCTGTTGGCGGAGCCGACCAAGAACCTGATGCGCCTGACCCTGCTCAAGCTGCAGGCGGAGAAGCTCGGCATCAAGAAGATCGACGCCGGCCCCCAGGGCGGACGCATCGAGTTCGCCGCCGACACCTGCGTCGACCCGCTGGTGCTGATCAAGCTGATCCAGAGCGCGCCCGCCCGCTACAAGTTCGAGGGCGCTACGCTGTTCAAGATCCAGGTGCCGATGGAGCGCCCGGAAGAACGTTTCAACACCCTGGAGGCGCTACTGGAGCGCCTCGCCCCGCAATCCGCCTAAAGGACTGACCCATGCGCGTGCTTCGCCCCCTTTTTCTGCTGCTCTGCCTGCTGGCTCCGCAGGCCTTCGCCGACGGCCTGTTCCAGGTCGAAGTGATCGTCTTCCGTCAGGGCGGCGAGGCGCTGTCGAGCAGCCAGCCGGCGCCGGACGACTGGGCCGTGGGCGCCTCGCCCATCGCCGGCAACGAACGCGGCACCGCACTGAACGACGAGGCCGCCAAGCTCAACCCGGGCAACGGCTATGAGGTGCTGCTGCACAAGGCCTGGGCGCAGAACCTCGCCGCCGTACCGAGCGAGGCCGCGCTAAGCACCGGCAACGAGCAGTTCGGCCACTTCCCGGTGGAAGGTGTCGTGTCGCTGAGCGAGCAACAGCGCCTGATCGATATGGAGGCGGACTTCTGGATCAACCGCTTCGACAATGACGGCCTGCTCAGCGGCAGCGAGCGCGTGCGGCAGAAGACCCGTCTGAAGCTCGGCGAGCTGACCTACCTGGACAACGGCAGCCTCGGCCTGCTGGTGAAAGTCACCCAGCCCTGATTGTCAGCGCAGCCATGAAAAAGCCCCGCGATGCGGGGCTTTTTTGTTTCTGGCCTCAGGCTCAGTCGCTCAGCACCCGCCCCAGCACCGCGCGCACCTTGTCGATACCGCGGGCCAGTTCCGCCTCGATCTCGGCCATGGTGATGATGCCACTGGACTTGCCCGCCGCCGGATTCACCACCAGTGCCAGGCAGGCGTAGGCCAGCTCCAGCTCGCGGGCCAGGGCGGCTTCGGGCATGCCGGTCATGCCGACGATGTCGCAGCCATCGCGCTCCATGCGGGCGATCTCGGCCACCGTCTCCAGGCGCGGCCCCTGGGTGGCGCCGTACACGCCGTGGCTGCTGTGTGGGTAGCCGAGCGCCTGCAGCGCGGCGATCAGCCTGCCGCGCAGTTCCTCGTCATAGGGATAGCTGAAGTCGATATGGGTGACGTGATCGATCTCGCCCTCGAAGAAGGTATGCGCCCTGCCCCAGGTGTAGTCGATCACCTGGTGCGCTACGCACAGGTGGCCGCTGCCCATGGCCGCGTGAATGCCGCCCACTGCGTTGACCGCGATGATCGCCTCGGCGCCGGCCTGCTTCAGCGCCCACAGGTTGGCGCGGTAGTTCACCTGGTGCGGCGGGATGCGATGCGGATGTCCGTGGCGAGCCAGGAACAGCACCTCGTGGCCGGCGTACTCGCCGCTCAGTACCGGCGCCGAGGGCGCGCCGAAGGGCGTATCGATGTTCTGCGCCTGCTTGAGGGTCAGGCCTTCCAGCTGAGTGAGGCCGGTGCCGCCGATGATGGCGTAGGTGGTCATGCGTTGTTCCTTAATCAATCGATCAGCTGCGCCGCGCGCAAGGCCGCGACGGCCTGCAGCCAGCGCGGCTGCTCGCGATAGTCGGTACGGGCGAAACCGCGGCCGCTCATGCGTGCCAAGCCCTTGGGCGGCTGTACCTTGAGGCGCTGCAGGGCGCCGAGGGCTAGTTCGGCGGAGGCGCGGTCGTTGCACACCAGGCCCATGTCGCAGCCGGCGCTCAGCGCCGCCTCGATGCGGCTGGCGGCATCGCCGACCACGTGGGCGCCGGCCATGGACAGGTCGTCGCTGAAGATTACCCCCTGGAAACCCAGCTCGCCGCGCAGAATTTCCTGCAGCCAGTGCCGCGAGAAGCCGGCCGGGCCGGCGTCCACCTGCGGGTAGATGACGTGGGCCGGCATCACCGCCGCAAGCTGTTGGCTCAGGCGCTGGAACGGGATCAGATCTCTGGCACGGATCTCGTCGAGGCTGCGCTCGTCCACCGGGATGGCTACATGCGAGTCGGCCTCGGCCCAGCCGTGGCCGGGGAAGTGCTTGCCGGTGGCTGCCATGCCGGCCGCGTCCATGCCGCGGATGAAGGCGCCGGCCAGGCGCGTGGCCAGCTCGGCGTCGCCCTCGAAGCTGCGGCTGCCGACCACGGCGCTACGCTGATGATCCAGGTCCAGCACCGGCGCAAAACTGAGGTCCAGGCCCACGGCCAGCACCTCGGTGGCCATCAACCAGCCGCAGTGCTCGGCCAGTTGCTCGGCGTTATCGTTATCGGCCAGTGCGCGCATCGCCGGTAGGCGCACGAAGCCATTGCGCAGGCGCTGCACGCGGCCGCCCTCCTGATCTACCGCCAGCAGCAGGTCCGGGCGTACGGCGCGGATGGACGCGCAGAGCTCGCGCACCTGGCGCGGATCTTCGATGTTGCGGGCGAACAGGATCAGCCCGCCCACCTCGGGCTGGCGCAGGATTCGGCGGTCTTCGGCGGTCAGCCAGGTGCCCTGGATGTCCAGCATCAGGGAGCCATAGGGAGGTGTAGTCACGAAGAGTCCTTAACAGAGTTCGGCGGTCGCCCATTCGGGGCACGGCGCCTCGTCGATCATTACCGCGCAGTGCGGCGGTACACGGGGAAAGAGATCCAGCAGGTTGGCGTTGCGCAGACGCACACATCCGTGGGACAGCGGCACGCCCATGGGCTGGGTGTCCGGCGTGCCGTGCAGGTAGATATAGCGGCGGAAGGTATCGACCTTACCCAGGCGATTGATGCCGGGCTCGCAGCCGCTCAGCCAGAGGATGCGGGTGAGAATCCAGTCGCGGCCGGGGAACTGTGCGTCCAGCGCCTCGGACCAGACCTCGCCGGTCCAGCGCCGCCCACGCAATACCGCGCCGAGCGGTAGCCCCTCGCCAATCTTCGCGCGCACCTGATGACGCCCACGCGGCGTGCAGTTGGAGCCGCTTTTCTCGCCGGCGCCATTCAGTGCGGTGGAAACCGGCAGGCGCACGACCAGCTGCCCGTCGGCGAAGCCGTACAGGCGCTGATCAGCGATGGAGATATGCAGGAGATCGAGCGAGCGCATGGGCCGCTAGCTTAGCCCATCGGCCTGCCCGGGCACAGCGTCAGACGGCCTTGGCGGCTGCCTGAGCCTTCGTCCGCGGCTTGAACTGAGCGGTGGCCAGCGCCTCGTCGCTCACCCCGCTCTCGGCACGCATGCCGGCAGCGAGGAACGGCACCATCAGGCGCATGACCTGCTCGATCGAGGTGTCCACGCCGAAGTCGTTCTCGGCGATGGCGCGCAGCGCCTTGATACCGGACATGCTGAACGCCGCGGCGCCAAGCATGAAGTGCACGCGCCAGAAGATCTCCAGCGGCGGTAGCCTGGGCGCCACTTCGTTGAGCAACAGCATGTAGCGGCGGAAGACCTTGCCGTACATCTCTTCCAGATATTTGCGCAGGTGGCCCTGACTCTGGCTGAAGGCCAAGCCGAGCAGACGCATGAAGATAGACAGGTCGTTGCCACTGCGCGGCTTCACCGCGAGCGCCTGTTCCACCAGCATCTCCAGCAGCTCTTCCAGACTGGGTTTGGCGTCCGGCTTGGCCTGACGACGATCCAACTCCCGCTCGAGACTGATACAGAACGGCCCGAGGAAGCGCGAGAACACCGCCTGGATGAGAGCCTTCTTGGAGCCAAAGTGATAATTGACGGCCGCCAGGTTGACCCCTGCCTTGCTGGTGATCAGCCGCAGAGAGGTCTCGGCGAAACCCTTCTCTGCGAACAGCTGCTCGGCAGCATCCAAAATGCGCTCAACGGTTTCTGATTGAGCCATGACACCCCCACCTGACAAACACTTGTTTGAAACATACGTTTCAGGCTATCGCCCTGTCAAGCCTGACGGGGCCTTTCATGGCTGACCGGTCACGCATTTAACCACAGGTAACCCAGGCGCAAACCCTACCGGCTCGGGCAGGCGGAGGAATGACCGTTTTGCCCTGCGCCGGAATAAGTATTGCCAGCATCGAATCACTGTATATAATCCCAGCAACTGTATAAACAGACAGACCACCAGCATGCTCAAACTGACGCCGCGACAATCCGAAATCCTCGCCTTCATCAAGCGCTGCCTGGAAGACAACGGTTACCCGCCGACCCGGGCCGAGATCGCCCAGGAGCTGGGCTTCAAGTCGCCCAACGCCGCCGAGGAACACCTCAAGGCGCTGGCCCGCAAGGGCGCGATCGAAATGACGCCTGGCGCTTCCCGCGGCATCCGCATTCCCGGCTTCGACCCCGTCGCCGCCGAGGAGGAAGGTCTGCCGGTGATCGGCCGAGTCGCCGCCGGCGCCCCGATTCTCGCCCAGCAGAACGTGGAAGACTCCTGCAAGATCAACCCGGAGTTTTTCCACCCCAAGGCCGACTACCTGCTGCGCGTGCGCGGCATGAGCATGAAGGACATCGGCATCCTCGACGGCGATCTGCTGGCCGTGCACACCACCCGCGAGGCCCGCAATGGCCAGATCGTTGTCGCACGCATCGACGACGAAGTCACCGTCAAGCGCTTCCAGCGCAGCGGCAACAAGGTTCAGCTGATCGCCGAAAACCCGGAGTTCGCCCCCATCGAGATCGATCTTGAAGAACAGGACCTGGTGATCGAAGGCCTGAGTGTCGGCGTAATCCGCCGCTGAAACCGAGGAGAGACTCATGCAGTTCCCGCAGTCGCTGACCCGCTCGCAACTTCCGCTATTCGAAGCCTTTCTCGGCAACAGCCTGGCACCGCTGCTCGACGAGGCGGTAGAGAATCCATGGATCAACGAGCCCGAGCCCTTCAGCGAATTGCGCCTCTCCGGGCCACTCGGCAACTGCCGTCACCTGCTCGGCCCGGTACTGCGTGAACTCAGCCTGAATAAGGACGCCCGCTGGCTGACGCTGATCGCTCCGCCCGCCTCTATCACCAATGCCTGGCTGCGCGGCGCGGGACTCGATTTGGATCGCTTGCTGGTATTGCAACCGCGCGCCGGACAAGACGCTGTGGAACTGGCCCGTGAAGCGCTGCGACTGGGTCGCAGCCATACCGTGGTCAGCTGGATCGACTTGGCGCCCTCGCAGCGGACAAGTCTGATCAGCGCCGCGCGCATGGGCAGCGCGCAGAGTCTGAATATTCGACTGGATTAAGCGTTACGAAGTCCGGCAGCTGCGCTCCGGGATTCGCCTCTTGCAGGCGCCTGTCGATCAATGCAGCACGCGAGGCTGCTCGTCCTGCTCGATTTCGCCTTCGGCCAGGCGGCCCGCCATCTGCACACCGACATTCAGCATGGCCTTGGCCACCTCGACGTGATGCCCCTGCAAGAAGGCCTTGGCGTCGGCCGAGAAGTCCAGCGTTACCAACACCTCTTCGTCCTCGGCGCGGCGCAGAATGATGCGGCCATCGGGCAGTTCGACGATTTCGAGGAAGGAAGTGGACATACGGGCAGGTCTCCTGGCGGGCTGCCAGTGTAACAGTCCCACTGCCATCACCCTAGTCCGGAAGCGGGATCAGCACTCGCTGAGCGACTCGCGGTAGCGCAGCACCAGCTGCTTGAGCTGCTGGCGCCAGCTCTCCAGCTCGCCGTGGCCGAGCGGAACCGGCTCTTCGCCGACGCTCACGGCGGTGATCAGCGGCAACGCCGGATCGACCTTGGCCGTCTTCGGCGCCTGCGGCGGCTGGAACAGCGCCGAATAGGCGTCCAGCAGACGAGCCAGCCAGCTCTCCGGCTGCTGGGCGATCTCCATCAGCTCGGCCAGCTCCGGCGTCGGCGAGGTCTGCAGTACCGCCTGATTGAGCAGCAAGTCGAGGCGCGGCGCGCCGGCCTCGGCCAGCTTGTAATAGCCGGCCACCTCATGACACAGCCCCAGCACCGCGCCATAGAGATGGAACAGCACCGCCTCACGCTCGGCCTGGACCAGTGCCTGGGCGTTCATCGCCTCGCCAGCCTCGGCCTTGCGCAGGCTCTCCAGCGCCAGGCCGGCGAAGAAAAGCTTCTGATTGGTGCGGGTATAGAGCTCGTGGGCCATGGACCGTGCCTCGTTAGCCGCCTTGCGCGGATCGTTCGATAGCGTCTCGCCCCACCATGCAAGGCACGGGACGCTTGGAGTCGGTTTGCCGCGCCTCGGCGATTATCAAACAGGCTCGGAGTTCGCCTCCTCGCCTGCTCTCACAATTCACCTGGCGCGTGAGCCTTCAGGCGCTTAGCGCTTGTCTTCCACCTTCCACTTGCCGCCGTCGAAGAAGGCGCGCCAGCCGGTGGGCTTGCCGTCCACCTCGCTCTGCACATACTGCTCCTTGGTCTTGCGGCTGTAGCGGATCACCGCCGGGCGGCCTTCCGGGTCCTTCTTCGGCGCTTCCAGCAGGAAGTGGTACTTCGGGTCGATCTCGTCCTTGTGCGGGATCAGTTCCAGCACCAGCGGCGCGCGAGTCTCGCGGTTCTTGGGGAAGCCACTGGCGGCGAGGAACAGGCCCGAGGCGCCGTCACGCAGCACGTAGGTATCGTCGACCTTCTCGCACTTGAGCTCCGGCATCGGCACCGCGTCCATCTTGGGTGGCGCCGCCTCACCGCTCTTCAGCAGCTTGCGGGTGTTCTTGCAGCTCGGATTGGTGCAACCGAAGAACTTGCCGAAGCGACCGGTCTTCAGCTGCATCTCGCTGCCGCACTTGTCGCATTCCAGGCTCGGGCCTTCGTAACCCTTGATGCGGTACTGGCCCTGCTCGATCTCGTAGCCAGCGCAATCCGGGTTGTTGCCGCAGATGTGCAGCTTGCGGGTCTCGTCCAGCAGGTAGGCATCCATCGCCGTGGCGCAGATCGGGCAACGATGCTTGCCCATCAGCACGCGGGATTCGGACTCGCCTTCGTCGTCCGCGGCAATCTCGTCACCGGGGATCAGGTTGATGGTGGCCTTGCAGCGCTCCTTCGGCGGCAACGCGTAGCCCGAACAGCCGAGGAACACGCCGGTGGAGGCGGTACGGATCATCATCGGCCGGCCGCACTCGCGGCAGGGAATGTCGGTCAGGGTCGGCTGGTTGGCTCGCATGCCCTTGTCCGCCACCTCCGCCACTTCCAGCTTCTTCTTGAAGTCACCGTAGAACTCGTCCAGCAGGTTCTTCCAATCTCGCTCGCCCTGGGCGACGTCGTCCAGATTCTCCTCCATGCCGGCGGTAAAACCGTAGTCCATCAGGTTGGCGAAGCTTTCGTTGAGGCGCTCGGTGACGATGTCGCCCATCTTCTCGGCATAGAAGCGGCGGTTATGCACGGTGACGTAACCGCGCTCCTGAATGGTCGAGATGATCGCCGCGTAGGTGGACGGGCGGCCGATGCCGCGCTTCTCCAGTTCCTTGACCAGGCTGGCTTCGGAGAAGCGCGCCGGTGGCTTGGTGAAGTGCTGACTCGGGTCGAGCTGCAGAAGCTTCATCGCCTCGCCTTCCTTCATCTCGGGCAGCACATCGTCCTCGCCCGGCTTGTTCTGCTGGGGCAGCACGCGGGTGTAACCGTCGAACTTGAGGATGCGGCCCTTGGCACGCAGCTCGAAGCTGCCGGCCGTCACGCTGACGCTGGTGGACAGGTACTCGGCCGGCGGCATCTGGCAGGCCACGAACTGGCGCCAGATCAGCTCGTACAGGCGCTCGGCGTCGCGCTCCATGCCCGACAGCTGGGTCGGGCGCAGGTTGACGTCGGACGGGCGAATCGCCTCGTGCGCTTCCTGGGCGCCCTCCTTGCTCGAATAGAGATTCGGCTTGGCCGGCAGGTACTTCTTGCCGAACTCGCCGTCGATGAAACCGCGCACCATGTCGATGGCGTCGGCCGACAGATTGGTCGAGTCGGTACGCATATAGGTGATGTAGCCGGCCTCGTAGAGACGCTGAGCCATCATCATGGTCTTCTTCACACCGAAGCCGAGGCGGTTGCTCGCCGCCTGCTGCAGGGTCGAAGTGATGAACGGGGCGGACGGCTTGCTCGAGGTCGGCTTGTCCTCGCGCTTGGTCACGCTGTAGCTGGAGGCCTTGAGCTTCTCCAGCGCCGCCATGGCCTGGGCCTCATTGAGCGGCTTGAAGGCCTCGCCGTTCTCGCGGGCGACCTCGAAGCGCACCGTGTCGCCCTTGCCGGTACCCAGATCGGCGTGCACTTCCCAGTATTCTTCCGGGACGAAGGCGCGGATTTCCTTCTCGCGCTCCACCACCAGCTTCACCGCGACCGACTGTACACGGCCGGCGGACAGGCCGCGGGCGATCTTGGCCCACAGCAGCGGCGAGACCATATAGCCCACCACGCGGTCGAGGAAGCGCCGCGCCTGCTGGGCATTGACACGGTTGATGTCCAGCTCGCCGGGCTGGGAGAAGGCCTCCTGGATGGCCTTCTTGGTGATCTCGTTGAACACCACGCGCTTGTAGCGGCTGTCGTCGCCGCCGATGGCCTCGCGCAGGTGCCAGGCGATGGCCTCCCCTTCGCGGTCCAAGTCGGTTGCGAGATAGATGGTGTCGGCATCCTTGGCCAGGCGGCGCAGTTCCTCGATCACCTTCTCCTTGCCGGGGAGGATCTCGTACTTGGCCTTCCAGCCGTGCTCGGGGTCGACCCCCATGCGGGTGAACAGCTGACGCTTGGCCTTTTCCTTGGGCGACAGCGCCGGCGCCTCGGCGGCAGCGGCCTTGCCGCGCTTGGCCGGCTCCTTGCTGGCGCTGGCGGAACCGCTGGTGGGCAGGTCACGAATGTGGCCGATGCTCGACTTCACCACGTACTGGTTGCCCAGGTACTTGTTGATGGTCTTGGCCTTGGCCGGGGATTCCACGATGACCAGCGATTTGCCCATGGATTGGAGAATTCCTGAAAACTAGAAAAGAGAGAATAAGCGGCGGGAGCCTATCAAGGCACCGCTATATATAGTGGCCGTCGAGCTCAGGTCAAGCGCGAGCCCCTGCGGCGTCCTGTCCGATCAGCGCCGATTCGGCCTCGATCAGGGCGAATCGCGGAACCGTCTCGCCGTCCACCTCGACCGTGCCGCAGAACATCTCCAGCGGCCGCACCCACAGGCCGTAATCCCCGTACAGCGCCTGGTAGACCACCAGCCACTCCTCGGTTTCCGAGTGCCTCGCAGCGCCGAATACGCGGTACTGCGGCCCCTTGTAGTGACGGTAGAGCCCGGGTTGCAGTTGCATGCTGATCTCCTAAAAACAAAAACCGGGGCACCTGGCCCCGGTCTTCGCATCTCCGAACGCTTAGACGCGTTCGAAGATGGTGGTGATGCCCTGGCCGAGGCCCACGCACATGGTGGACACGCCCAGAGTACCGCCGTTCTGCTTCATCACGTTCAGCAGGGTACCGGAGATACGCGCACCGGAGCAGCCGAACGGGTGACCCAGGGCGATGGCGCCGCCGTGCAGGTTGACCTTCTGCTCCATCTTGTCGAGGAGTTTCAGGTCCTTCAGCACTGGCAGAGCCTGAGCGGCGAAGGCTTCGTTGAGCTCGACGAAGTCGATGTCGTCCATGCTCAGGCCGGCACGCTTGAGCGCCTTCTGAGTGGACGGCACCGGGCCGTAGCCCATGATCGCCGGATCGACACCGGCCACGGCCATGGCGCGAACCACGGCCATCGGCTGGATGCCCAGGTCCTGGGCGCGCTGGGCGCTCATGACGATCATGCAGGAGGCGCCGTCGGTGATCTGCGAGGAAGTACCCGCGGTCACAGTGCCGCCTTTCGGGTTGAACGCCGGCTTCAGGGCGGCCAGGCTCTCGACGGTGGTCTCCGGGCGAATGGTTTCGTCGAAGTCGAACACCTTCAGGAAGCCGTTCTCGTCGTAGCCCTGCATCGGGATGATTTCATCCTTGAACTTGCCTTCGACGGTGGCCTTGTGGGCCAGACGGTGGGAACGCTCACCGAACTGGTCCTGAGCTTCACGGCTGATGCCGTGCATCTTGCCCAGCATCTCGGCGGTCAGACCCATCATGCCCGACGCCTTGGCGGCGTACAGGGACATGTGCGGGTTCGGATCGACGCCGTGCATCATGCCGACGTGGCCCATGTGCTCCACACCGCCGACAACGAATACGTCGCCGTTGCCAGTCTGGATGGCCTGCACGGCGGTGTGCAGGGCGCTCATGGACGAACCGCACAGGCGGCTGACGGTCTGGCCGGCACTGGTGTGCGGGATCTGGGTCATCAGCGACGCCATGCGCGCGATGTTCCAGCCCTGCTCCAGGGTCTGGTTGACGCAGCCCCAGATCACGTCTTCCACTTCGGCCGGATCGACCTTGGTGTTGCGCTCCAGGACCTTGCTGATCAGATGGGCCGACATGTCTTCGGCACGGGTGTTGCGGTGCATGCCACCCTTGGAACGACCCATCGGGGTGCGGCCGAAGTCGACAATGACCGCGTCTCTCGGATTCAGGCTCATATTTCTACTCTCGCTCTGTTCGCTGCGCGATTAACCGAAGAACTTCTGGCCCTTGGCGGCCATTTCACGAAGCTTGGCGGTCGGGTGGTACAGGGCGCCCAGGTCGGCATACTTGTCGGCCAGGGCGACGAACTCGGCTACACCGATGGAATCGATGTAACGCAGAGCACCACCGCGGAAGGGAGGGAAGCCGATACCGTAGATCAGGCCCATATCGGCCTCGGCTGCGGTCTCGACGATGCCGTCTTCCAGGCAACGAACGGTTTCCAGGCACAGCGGGATCATCATGAAGTTGATGATGTCCTCGTCGGTCAGCTCGCGCTGCTCCTTGATGATCGGCTTGAGGATCTCGTACGCCTGCGGGTCCTGAACTTTCTTCGGCTTGCCGCGCTTGTCCATTTCGTAGGCGTAGAAGCCCTTGCCGTTCTTCTGGCCCAGGCGATTGGCGTCGTACATCACGTCGACGGCGGTCTTGCCTTCCACGGCCATACGGTCCGGGAAGCCTTCGGCCATCACGTCACGGCCGTGGTGGCCGGTGTCGATGCCGACCACGTCGGACAGATAGGCCGGGCCCATGGGCCAGCCGAACTTCTCCATGACCTTGTCGATGCGCACGAAGTCGACACCGAATTCCAGCAGCTTGGCGAAGCCGCCGAAGTACGGGAACAGCACGCGGTTAACCAGGAAGCCGGGGCAGTCGTTGACCACGATCGGGTTCTTGCCCATCTTCTTGGCGTAGGCCACGGTGGTGGCCACGGCCACTTCGCTGGACTTCTCGCCGCGGATCACCTCAACCAGCGGCATCATGTGCACCGGGTTGAAGAAGTGCATGCCGACGAAGTTTTCCGGACGCTTCAGGGCCTGGGCCAGGAAGCTGATGGAAATGGTCGAGGTGTTGGAGGCGATGATCGCATCGTCCTTCACCTGGCCTTCCACCTCGGCCAGCACGGCGTGCTTGACCTTCGGGTTCTCGACTACGGCCTCGACCACGATGTCGAGTTCCTTGAAGTCGCCATAGGACATGGTCGGACGGATCGCATTGAGCGCCTCGGCCATCTTGGCCGGGGTCATGCGGCCCTTCTCGACGCGCTTGCCGAGCAGCTTGGAGGCCTCGTCCAAGCCCATCTGGATACCCTCTTCGCGGATATCCTTCATCAGGATCGGGGTGCCCTTAGAGGCGGACTGGTAGGCGATGCCGCCACCCATGATGCCGGCGCCGAGCACGGCGGCCAGTTTCACGTCACGCGCGATTTCGTCGTGCTTCTTGGCCTTCTTCTTCAGCTCCTGATCGTTCAGGAACAGGCCGACCAGGCTCTCGGCGACCGAGGTCTTGGCCAGTTTGACGAAGCCGGCGGCCTCGACTTCCAGAGCCTTGTCGCGACCGAAGTTGGCGGCCTTCTGGATGGTCTTGATGGCTTCGACCGGGGCCGGGTAGTTCGGGCCGGCCTGACCGGCGACGAAGCCCTTGGCGGTCTCGAAGGCCATCATCTGCTCGATGGCGTTGAGCTTCAGCTTCTCCAGCTTCGGCTGACGCTTGGCCTTGTAGTCCAGCTCGCCGGAGATGGCGCGCTTGATCAGGTCCAGGGCGGCGTCCTTGAGCTTGGCAGGCGCAACGACGGCGTCGACGGCACCCACCTTCAGGGCGTCGGCGGCCTTGCTTTCCTTACCGGAAGCGATCCACTCGATGGCGTTGTCGGTACCGATCACGCGCGGCAGGCGCACGGTGCCGCCGAAGCCCGGGTAGATGCCCAGTTTGACTTCCGGCAGGCCGATCTTGGCGGTCTCGGAAGCGACGCGGTAGTCGCCGGCCAGGCACATCTCGAAACCGCCACCCAGGGCGATGCCATTGATGGCGACGACGGTCGGAACGGCCAGGTCTTCGAAATCGCTGAAGATCTTGTTGGCTTCGAGGTTGCCGGCAACCAGCTCTTCGTCGGGCAGCTTGAAATTCTCGACGAATTCGGTGATGTCGGCGCCGACGATGAACACGTCTTTGCCGCTGGTGACGATTACGCCCTTGATCGAACCGTCGGCCTTGATGGCGTCGACCGACTGGCGCAGCTCGCTCAGGGTCAGACGGTTGAACTTGTTAACGGACTCACCCTTGAGGTCGAAATTCAATTCGACGATGCCGCCCTCAAGAGCCTTAACCGTGATGGCTTTACCTTCGTAAATCATCAACTGATCTCCACGGTATGGAAGCTGAACTGTACACATCGGAGCCAACCGGCCGGGGCCGCTCTAGGCATGGCCGTCGAGCATAGTCCCAATCGATCCGACACACCCGCCGACGCGATAATCGGGCTGTAAAGGCGCTGCCTAGGCAGAAACGCTCGATTCATACGCCCGTTTGATTTGGGTGGGCGTACATTCAGTGAAAACCCGGCAATTGTCAATTGCCCGTCGCAGGCGCCTGGAATGAGCGCGGCGTCACGGAATGACCAGAATCATAAATCCGGCCACGCGCGCCGCTCACCGTCTATTCGAGGGCGAGCGAGCGATCCGGTTCAAGCCGCGGAAACGAGGAACTCGGCGACCTGACGCAGCTCATTCTCGCCACCGCGTTCACCCCAGTACAGCGAGACCATTTGCGTATCGGCCTCGACCTTGTACACGTCCGCCGGCAGGCCGTGCAGGCGTTCGAGCATCGCGGCGTCGGCGCACGGCTCGCGCCACTGGTTGCACCATTGCCCCGGCGCGATCTGCCAGTAGGCCCAGCTGTCGCTGCGACCCGGCCGGCGACCACGATGGTAGTGGGCGCAGCGCTCCGGCGGATTGCCCTCCAGCCAGTGCGGCCATTCCTGGCGCCCGAGCTGCATGCCGAGTCCCATGCGCCGCGCCGCCAGGCGCAGTTCCATCTGCCCGCGCTGGCGATGTGACGGGCGCAGCCAGACCAGCGGACTGAGCGCAACACCGACGAGCAAAAGCACGATCCACCAGGTCATATCGTTCACGCGGGGAAAAAGCCTGTGTTATGAAGGGAGCAGCACCATACTGCAAGCATGCCACTCAGTGGAGGAGACTCAGATGCCGTACCGACACATCCTGATCGCCGTCGACCTGACCGAGGAATGCCATCCGGTCGCCGAGCGTGCCATGGCCATCGCCGCCACCAACGGCGCCAAGGTTTCCCTCGTGCACATCGTCGAGCCCATGGCCATGGCCTTTGGCGGCGACGTACCGATGGACCTGTCGCTGCTCCAGCAGCAGCAGTTCGACCAGGCCCGCGAGCACCTGCAGAGCTTCGCCGGGCGCTACCCGGCGCTCGGCCCCGATCAGCGCCACCTGGCCTACGGCCAGCCTCGCCAGGAGCTGCATCGCCTGGCCGAGGAACAGGGCTGCGATCTGATCGTCGTCGGCAGCCATGGCCGCCACGGCCTCGCCCTGCTGCTCGGCTCCACCGCCAATGACGTGCTGCACGGCGCGCCGTGCGACGTGCTGGCGGTGCGCCTGAAGAAGGAGTGAACCACAGGCCCACGGCTCATGCCGTGGGCCTCTTCGGTCATTCCTGAACGTCGCCCGCGCTCATCACCAGCGGACGGATCTTTTGCAGCTGGGTCTCCATGGACACCGTCAGGCTCGACGACATGGAGAAGAAGGTGAGGAAGGCCTTGAGGTTGGAATCGCCCTCGCATACATCCAGGATGCGCTGCCAGAACGCCTGGTTGACCAGCTGCAGCTGCTGGAACTGACGCACCAACCCCTTCAGCTCCCAGTCCGGGCGCCGTCCTTCGCGGAAGTTGAAGTACTGGCGGGCCAGGTACAGCGAGATGGTGCGCAGGATGAACTCCTGGCTGCTGGCGAACGGCAAGTGGTTCTGCGCCATCGGCCGCAGGCGACCCAGCACCGGACAGGCACTGGTGGCCATGATCACCCCGAGCAGCGAGCGCAGGCCTTCTTCAAGCCCCACCTGCTTGGTGTATTCGCGTTCCGGCGTGCGCACCCAGACGTGCGCCTTTTTCACCGCCGGCAGACCATGGAAATCCTCGATGACCCGGTGCAGGTCGACGGCCGCCGGGCAGCGGCTGTACTGATCCTTGCTGAGCGGGCAATTGCTGCACTGGTTGTGTTCGAGGCGCGTCCACTTTGGCGTCGCCTCGGCTCCCTGGGGATCGTACTGACGGTCCAGCTCGATCCTGTAGCTGAACTGATGGTTGTCATCCAGGGTAATGCGGTACTCAATCGCCATGCATCTCTCCGGCAGGCTTGCTCATTCTTCCAGTTCGGCCCAACGCTCCAGCAATTGGTCCAACTCTTCTTGTAGGCGCTGCAGGCGCTCCAGCGCCGGCCCGGTGATGGCCGGTGCCTGCTGGTAGAAGGCCGGATCGGCGATCTGCCCCTGCAACTGCGCCAGCTGGGTCTCCAGGGCGTCGATCTGCCCGGGGATGGCGTCCAGCTCTCGCTGCAGCTTGTAGCTGAGCTTCTTCTTCGCGGCCGGAGCCGCTACCGCGGGCGCCGATTCGGGCGCGGCCACGGATGTATCGCCCCGGGCCGGTTTGCTCTCGCCGACGCCCAGCAGCCGTGGCGAACCGCCCTGGCGCAACCAGTCCTGGTAGCCGCCGACGTATTCGCGCACCCGTCCCTCGCCTTCGAAGACCAGGGTACTGGTCACCACGTTGTCGAGGAACGCCCGGTCGTGGCTGACCATCAGCACGGTGCCGGGGAAATTCAGCAGGACCTCCTCGAGCAGCTCGAGGGTTTCCACATCGAGGTCGTTGGTCGGTTCGTCCAGCACCAGCAGGTTGGCCGGCTTGCTGAACAGCTTGGCCAGCAGCAGGCGCGCCCTCTCCCCCCCGGACAGCGCCTTGACCGGCGTGCGTGCCCGTTGCGGACTGAACAGGAAATCCCCGAGATAACTCAGCACGTGGCGGTTCTGCCCGTCGATGCTGATGAATTCGCGACCTTCTGCGAGGTTGTCGATGACGGTCTTCTCCGGCTCTAGCTGATGGCGCAGCTGGTCGAAGTAAGCCACCTCGAGTTTACTACCTGCCACTATCGTGCCACTAGTGGGCTGCAGGTCGCCGAGCAGCAGCTTGAGCAGCGTGGTCTTGCCGGTGCCGTTGGCGCCGAGCAGGCCGATGCGGTCGCCGCGCTGCAGCACCGAGGAGAAATCGCGGATCAGCGCGGCTCCCCCTGGGTGCGCAAAACTGACATTTTCCGCCACTATCACCTGCTTGCCGGACTTCTCCGCCGCGTCCAGCTGGATGTTCGCCTTGCCCTGGCGCTCACGCCGCTCGCCGCGCTCCTGGCGCATGGCCTTGAGCGCGCGAACGCGCCCTTCGTTGCGGGTACGGCGCGCCTTGATGCCCTGGCGAATCCACACCTCCTCCTGGGCCAGGCGCTTGTCGAACAGCGCGTTGGCGGTCTCTTCCGCCGCCAGTTGCTGCTCCTTGTGCACCAGGAAGCTGGCGTAGTCGCCGTTCCAGTCGATCAGGTGGCCGCGGTCCAGCTCGAGGATGCGCGTCGCCATGTTCTGCAGGAAGGAACGGTCGTGGGTGATGAACAGCACGGCGCCGCCGAAGCCCAGCAGCGCCTCTTCCAGCCAGGCGATGGCACCGATGTCCAGGTGGTTGGTCGGCTCATCCAGCAGCAGCAGATCGGGCTCGGCCACCAGCGCCTGGGCCAGCAGCACGCGACGACGCCAGCCGCCGGAGAGTTCGGCGAGGGTCTTGTCGGCCGGCAGCTGCAGGCGACTCAGGGTGCTCTCCACCAATTGCTGCAGACGCCAGCCATCCTTCGCTTCCAGTTCCTGCTGCACGCGGGTCAGCCTGGCCAGGTCGTCGTCGCCACTGATGTGCTGGCTGAGATGGTGATACTGGGCGAGCAACGCGCCGACGTCGGCCAGGCCCTCGGCAACCACGTCGTACACCGTGCGCTCATCGGCGCGCGGCAGCTCCTGCGGCAACTCGCCGATCTTCAGCGCCGGGGCGCGCCAGATCTCGCCGTCGTCGGCCATCTGGTCGCCCTTGACCAGGCGCAACATGCTCGACTTGCCGGTGCCGTTGCGGCCGATGATGCACACCCGCTCGCCCCGCGCGATCTGCCAGGACACCCCGTCGAGCAGGGGCATGGCACCGTAGGCCAGGGAAACGTCGGAAAACTTGAGCAGGGTCATTGGCTACCACCTTCGTGAACAGGCGCGCATTCTAACCGAGTTGGCCGGGCGGGCCGCGGCCGGTTTGTCGCGGCGGCCTTGCCATTCTCCCGGCAGGTGCGACAGGCTAAGCTAGCGTTCTCGTCGCCCCGCTCCGTTCCTGCTGCCCCCGGATGTACCATGCCCCGTCGCCTGTATCAGCTGCTGTCCCTCCTGCTCGTTAGCACCCTTTCCCTGTCCGCCCAGGCCGCCAGTCTGACCCAGCAGCGGCAGATGTACGACGAAGCCAAACGCGCCCTGGCCAAGGGCGACAAGGGCCCGTACCTGCGCTACGCCAACGCCCTCGCCGACTACCCGCTCGAGCCGTACCTGGCCTATGACGAGCTGACCGCGCGGCTGAAATGGGCGAACAACGACGAGATCGAAGCCTTCCTCACCGAGCACGGCGACCTGCCCCAGGCCGGCTGGATGAAGTTGCGCTGGCTGCGCTGGCTGGCCGAGCGCGGCGAGTGGCAGACCTTCGCCAACCACTACGACCCGAAACTCAACTTCACCGAGCTGGACTGCCTCTACGGCCAGTACCTGTACAAGCAGGGCATGAAGGCCGAGGCGCGCGCCGCGACCGAGAAGCTGTGGCTGGTCGGCAAGTCCCAGCCCGATGCCTGCGATGCCCTGTTCAGCACCTGGCGCGCCGACGGTCAGCTCAGCGAGCAGCGCCGCTGGCAGCGCGCCAAGCTGGCCGCCGAGGCGCGCAACTTCGGCCTGGCCAGCTACCTGATCAAGGGCCTGCCGACCCTCGGCAGCCAGGGCCAGCTGATGCTGGAGGCGGCGCAGAAGCCGCAGATGATGAGCCAGACCGCGCGCTTCGCGCCGGCCGACCGCTACATGGCCGACGCCGCCGGCCTCGGCCTGCGCCGCCTGGCGCGCCAGGACCCGGAGAAGGCCCTCGGCCTGCTCGAAGTCTATGCCGCCAGACTGCCGTTCTCCGCCGAGGAGAAGGTCGCCATCGCCCGCGAGATCGGCCTGACCCTGGCCAAGCGCTTCGACGCGCGCGCCCTGCAGGTCATGGCCCAATACGACCCGGAACTGCGCGACAACACCGTCTCCGAGTGGCGCGCCCGTCTGCTGCTACGCCACGGTCGTTGGGAGGACGCCTACCAGCTGACCAGCCGCCTGCCCGCCGACCTGGCCACCACCAGCCGCTGGCGTTACTGGCATGCGCGTAGCCTGCAGCTGGCCAAGCCTGAGGATCAGCAGGCCCTGGCGCTTTACGAACAGCTGGCCAAGGAGCGCGACTTCTATGGTTTCCTCGCCGCCGACCGCATCCAGGCGCCCTACAGCCTCAACAACAAGCCCATGGCCATCGACCCGCAGCTGATGCAGAAGGTGCGCAGCACCGCCGGCATCCGCCGCGCACTGGAATTCCATGACCGTGGCCAGATCGTCGACGGCCGTCGCGAGTGGTATCACGTCAGCCGCCTGTTCAGCCGCGAGGAGCTGGTGGCCCAGGCCAAGCTGGCCTTCGACAGGCAGTGGTACTTCCCGGCCATCCGCACCATCAGCCAGGCCAAGTACTGGGACGACCTGGACATCCGCTTCCCCATGGCCCACCAGAGCAGCCTGACCCAGCAGGCCAAGGTGCGCGGCCTGCACTCCAGCTGGGTGTTTGCCATCACCCGCCAGGAGAGCGCCTTCATGGCCGACGCCCGCTCGCCGGTCGGAGCCATGGGCCTGATGCAGCTCATGCCGGGCACCGCTAAGGAGACCGCGCGCAAGTTCGGCATCCCCCTGGGCGATCCCAAGCAGGCGCTGGTGCCGGAGAAGAACATCCAGCTCGGCGCCGCCTACCTGAGCCAGGTGCACGCGCAGTTCAACGGCAACCGCGTGCTCGCCTCCGCCGCCTACAACGCCGGCCCAGGCCGCGTGCGCCAGTGGCTGCGCGGCGCCGATCACCTGGCCTTCGATGTGTGGGTGGAGAACATTCCCTTCGACGAGACCCGCCAGTACGTGCAGAACGTACTGTCCTACTCGGTGATCTATGGCCAGAAACTCGGCGCGCCGCAGCCGTTGGTGGACTGGCACGAGCGCTTCTTCGACGACCAGTGAGAACCTGCCCACAAGCACGCTGCGTATCGAAAAACTGCGCTGGGAATAGCCTGGTCGCCAGCCCGGTCGGAATGCTCATTGACCATCCGTCAACTCGCGTGCGAGCCCAGTCCGCTTCCTCAGCTCTCCCCGCCTGGTTTTTCTCCAGCTCGATAGCTCGTGAACAGCTTCGAACAAAATAAGGGCGCCCATGGGCGCCCTTCTCGTTTCAGCTACAGCCCCATTCCAGTTTGCTGTAGCCCGGATGCAATCCGGGAATCACATCCTCGCGACTTCCCGGATTACATCCGGGCTACGCCAGCTACTCCAGCACCTCCACCGGCATGCCCACGCGCAGCTCGCCGATGCCGCGCGGCAGCAGGTTCTGGCCGAAATACACTTCGCCGTTGCGCTCACGGTAGGTCTTCAGGGTGGTCAGAGGCTCGCGGTCGGCGTTGCGCTCGCCGGTCTGCGGGTCGATGGTGGTGAGGATGCAGCGGCTGCAGCCCTTGGCCACGTCGAACTCCAGATCGCCGATGCGAATGCGCTTCCAGCCGTCCTCGGCGTAGGGCGCGCTGCCCTCGATTACCAGATTGGGACGAAAGCGCAGCATCTCCAGCGGCCGTCCGACCCGCGCGGCCAGATCGTCCAGCGACGCCTGGCCGATCAGCAGCAACGGGAAGCCATCGGCGAACGCCACCTTGTCGCCGGGTTGGGCGTAGCCGGTATCGACCTGGCGCGCACGCGCCTCGGGCACCTGCACCAGGCGGCAGGGCCGGCCGATGAAGCGGCTCAGCCATTCGGCCGCGGCGTCGCCGGCATCCGGTACGCGCAGCGTGTCGCGCCACAGGGTCACGCCGCGCAGATCCTGGTCGGGCTGCGGCAGCGCTACCTCGAGGCCGTCGAAACCCGGCGCGCTCAGGCTGAGGCCGCCATCCGCGTTGTACAGCGCACTCAGCTGGCTCAGCTGCGGCAACAGGCGCTGGGTGAGAAAGCGCCCGCTCTCCGGCTCCACCAGCATCCATCGGCGATCGCCGTGCAGCCCGAGACTTTCCAGCGGTGAACTGACGAGGCTCTCGCCGCGAGCGGACTTGAGCGGATAGCGGTAGAGAGCGGAAAGCTGCATGGTTTCCCCGGTAAGCAGAAAGTATGAATCGATCATTAACACTTAAGATCGACGTGATGGACATCACGAAGTTGCTAGATTGGCCGACACATAAAATCAATAAAAACGCTTTCGGTGTAGCCCATGCACAACTCCCCATCCACGACTACCACCGCGCAGGCGTCCGGCCTGCCCCTGTTTTCCCCGCTGTGCTTGCTGCTGGCCTGCCAGGTCATTTTGCTCGGTGCCGTACTGATCCATGCCGACAATAGCCTGCGCCTGGTCGCCGGCCTACTGGCATTACCGCTTCTGCTGCTGACTTGGCAGTTGGGCAAAGGGGCCAAGCGCAACCCGTTGGCGGGTCGACTGGAGGCCATCAACGGACAGCTGATCGATCTTAGCAACGTCAGCGAAGGCGACGATCAGGATGACGCCGTCAGCCTTCAAAAGCTGGCTAGCCGCCTACGCCAGAGCATCACCAGCTTGCAACACAACAGCCTGCAGATCGCCCTGACATCCGCAGCGACCCGCCTGCAGTCCGAACAGGCGGCCAAGGAAGCCGGAGAGCAGCAAAGCCTGTCGGACCTGATCTTCCATGCCAGCGAACAGACCACGGCAGCGCTGCAGGATATTTCCGCGCGCGCGGGTGGCATCACCGAGATGAACAGCCGCAACCTGGACATGGCGCATCAGTCGCAACGGCAATTGAGCGAAGCCCGGCGCCAGATGCAGGACGTCAACCTGACCATGGACGGCTTCCGTCACAACATCGAGGCGCTCGGCTCCACCACCGGCAAGGTGCGAGAAATTCTGGTCACCGTGCAGGACTTCTCCGCCCAAACCAACATGTTGGCACTCAACGCCGCCATCGAGGCAGCTCGCGCCGGCGAGGCGGGCCGCGGTTTCGCCGTGGTCGCCGACGAGGTGCGCAACCTGTCGCAGAAGGTCGGCACCGCCGCTCAGCAGATTGGCATACTGATGGAAGAAATGACCGGCGCCATGGATGGGGCGGACGTCCAGACCCTGCGCATGCTGGAACAGAGCGCCGCCACCAGCACCGTGGTGAACACCGCTACCGAGCAGTTCGAGCTCATGGTTAGCGACTTCCAGCAGGCCAATGACGACCTGCTGATGGTCAGTAGCGCCCTGGAAGAGCTCAACGCCACCAATCAGGAAACCCACCAGCACAGCAACCGCATCCGCGAGCTCAGCCTGGGCATCGGCGACCGGATGAAGCAGAACTTCGCCCAGGCCGATACTTTGCGCGACACCACCAACCTGCTGGTACAGCAATTGTGCAGTTTCCGCCTCGGCAGCGGACGGCTGGAAGCCATCACCGACATGTTGTTTCAGCGCCGCGATCTGATCGAGGTACAGCTGGAAGAACTGAAAGCCTCAGGCGTCGACCTGTTCGATCAGAACTACCGGCCGATTCCCAACACCAATCCGCAGAAACATGATGTCAGCTGGGTCGAGCCCTATCGCCGGCGCATCCAGCCGCTGCTCGACGAGTGGGACCACGGCGGCAAGGACGGAGTGCTCTATCTGGTTCCGATGACCGAGCGCGGATACCTGCCGGCTGCCCGCAGCGCCGCCTCACAACCGCCGACCGGCAACCCTCAGGTGGATGCGGCCAAGAGCATGCATCAACGCTTCATTCCGGTCAGCGAGAGCGAGATGAACAGCGTTCGTCAATGCCAGCACCTGAGCATGGGCACCTTCGTCATCCCGGGTACCAGTACCATCGTCTTCGTGATCTACACCCCGGTGCATGTCGGTGGCCGGCGTTGGGGCACCATCAGTGCCGGCATCGCGCCGGCAGCGTTGGGAATCTGACGCAGAAACGCCGCGACCTCAGACGTCGCGGCGCAGGCGATCCAGAATGACGTCGACCAGCTTGTCCGGCTGGAACTTGGAGAGGAAGTTGTCACAGCCGACCTTCTTCACCATCGCCTCGTTGAAGCTGCCGGACAGCGAGGTGTGCAGCACCACGTAGAGGTCCTTGAGGCGCGGGTCGTTGCGGATCTCGGTGGTCAGGCGATAGCCGTCCATCTCCGGCATTTCGGCGTCGGTGATGACCATCAGCAGCTTGTCGGTCATCACCTCGCCGCTGTCCGCCCATTTCTTCAGCTGCTGCAGACCCTTGAGCCCGTCGCTGGCGGTGTGCGGGCGAATGCCCAGCTGGGTCAGGGTCTCACGCAGCTGGTTGAGGGCCACGCTGGAGTCGTCCACCAGCAGCACCTCGCGCCCGACGGCATTGGCCAGCAGCGGCTCGCCGAGCTTCTCGTCGGAGACCTTGGTGCTCATCGGCGCGATTTCCGCCAGCACCTTCTCCACGTCGATGATCTCGACGATCTGATCGTCGACCTTGGTGATGGCGGTCAGGTAGTGCTGGCGCCCCGCCCCGCCCGGTGGCGGCAGGATGGATTCCCAGTTGAGGTTGAGGATGCGATCCACCCCGCCGACCAGGAAGGCCTGCACCGAGCGGTTGTATTCGGTGACGATGATGGTGCTGTTCTCGCTGGGGGTCAGCGGGCGCATGCCGATGGCCTGGGACAGGTCGATCACCGGCAGGGTCTGGCCGCGCAGGTTGACCACCCCGCACACGTAAGGGTGGCGGTGCGGCATCAGGGTCAGCCGCGGCAGCTGCAGGACTTCCTGCACCTTGAACACGTTGATGGCGAACAGCTGGCGCCCGGCCAGGCGGAACATGAGGATTTCCAGGCGGTTCTCGCCCACCAGCTGGGTGCGTTGATCAACGGTATCGAGAATGCCGGCCATTGCGAGCTCCTGTCGTGTCTTTCGAGTCTAGCCCAGTGATGCGCGAGGCCTGAGTTCAGATATCGGCCGCCGACGCCCGGACTGAAGGCGGCCGAAGGCCATCATGCCAGCGCCCGGCCACCCGCGCCAGCCGCGGCCACCGGGGCATCCCCTAGGACCCCTAGGGGGCGCCCCGATTCAGCGAGAGGCGGCGCGCGCCTATCGTGGCGGCATCATTCGACCGTCCGAGACTCCGCCCCGTGCTCGTCTACTGCCTCCTCTGGCTCGGCCTGCTGCTCGCCGCCGCCGGCACCGCCGCCAACCAGCTCTGGATTTCCGTCGCCGGCCTGCTGCTCGGCACCGGCGCCGCGCTGGCCCTGCGCCCAGGCAAGCGCCCGGCCGAAACCGTCCTGCCCGCCGCCACGCCCGCGCTGGTCGAAGCACCGGCCTATCCGCCGTTGCTCCAGGCCGTGCTACCGGCCTGGGCGGAGAACCTGGGCCAGGTCCGTCACATCCTGCAGGAGAACATCGGCCGCCTGTTCGAACGCTTCGCCAGCCTCAGCCAGCGCCTGGAACACACCCTCGGCCACTCCGAGAGCGTGATCGGCGGCGGTGGCATCACCGAGGGCCTGCGCAGCGCCAATCAGAAGCTCGACGAAGTGGCCGCGGCCTTCCACGCCGCCAGCGAGCGCAAGCGCCAGTTGCTCGCCACCATCGGCAACCTGAACCAGTACGCCAGCGAGCTGCAGACCATGTCCAAGCACGTGCAGGACATCGCCAGCCAGACCAACCTGCTCGCCCTCAACGCCGCCATCGAGGCCGCCCGTGCCGGCGAATATGGCCGCGGCTTCTCGGTGGTGGCCGACGAGGTGCGCAAGCTCTCCAGCCTGTCGGCCGAGACCGGCCAGCGCATGGTCGAGAAAGTCGGCGAGATCAACGGCGCGATCCGCGGCACCGTCACCGCCGCGGAGGAGATGTCCGGCAGCGAGGAAAGCAACCTGCGCTACCTCGACCAGGTCACGGGCGAGCTGATGCAGGGCCTGTCCGGCAGCCTCGATGAACTCACCGAGACCACCCGCCAGCTGCAGCAGGACATGCGGGTGACCCAGGCGGACATCCAGGAAATCGTCGTCGGGCTGCAGTTCCAGGACCGCGCCGACCAGATGCTCGACCACCTGCAGATCGACCTCGACCGCCTGCGCCAGGCCACCGACCAGCCGCACCCCGACCTGCAGCCGGAGCGCTGGCTGGCCGACCTGCGCCGCCAGTTCACCACCGCCGAGGAACGCCAGGGACGCCGCGGCGCCAGCGCCCGGCAGGACGACATCACCTTTTTCTGAGAGAACCACCCATGAGCAAGACCATCCTGATCGTCGACGACTCCCTGTCCATGCGCCAGCTGGTGAAGATGACCCTCACCGGCGCCGGCCATCAGGTCATCGAGGCGGTCGACGGCCGCGACGCCCTGAACAAGCTCACCGGGCAGAAGATCAACCTGATCATCAGCGACGTGAACATGCCCAACCTCGACGGTATCGGCCTGGTCAAGGCGCTCAAGGCGCGCAACGAATACCGCTTCACCCCCATCGTCATGCTCACCACCGAAAACGAGCAGAGCAAGAAGGCCGAGGGCCAGGCCGCCGGTGCCAAGGCCTGGATCGTCAAGCCGTTCCAGCCCCAGCAGCTGCTCTCCGCGGTCGAGAAACTGGCCAGCTGAGATGATCGAGTTCCAGCAACCCGCGCCCCTGCGCCTGGACCTGACCGGCAGCCTGACCATCTACGAGGTGGCCGAGGCCCGCGAAGCGCTGCGCGCCGCCTTCGCCGGCGCGCGCGATGGCGACTGGCAGCTGGACCTGGGCGCCGTCGACGAACTCGACAGCGCCGGCGCACAGCTGCTGCTGGCCGCCCAGCGCCATGTGCGCGAGGCCGGCGGCGCCCTGCAGCTGAACCGGGCCGGTGACAGGGTGCGCGAGCTGCTGGCGCTGCTGCGGCTGAACGAGCTGCTGCCCGGCGGAGATGCCCATGTTCAATGACGAGCAGTGGAGCCAGTTGCTGCGCGGCTTCATCGAGGAAGGCCGCGACCTCGCCAAGCAGGCCGAGGAATACCTGCTGGTGCTGGACCAGGAACCGGATGACGAGCAGGCCGTACACGGCCTGTTCCGCGCCATGCACACGCTCAAGGGCTCGGCCGGCCTGTTCACCCTCACCCCGCTGGTCAACTTCACCCACCACCTGGAGAGCCTGCTCAGCACCGTGCGCGACGGCGAGCGCCGGCTCACCGCGCCGCTGATCTCGCTGATGCTGCGCTGCCTCGATGAAATCGCCTCGATGCTCGACCTGATCGACCCCGACAGCGGCGAGCTGCCGGTGGACGAGGCGCACCAAGCCCAGTTGCTGGACGCTCTCGCCGAGCAGACCGGCGCACCCAGGGCGATCGCCCACGAGGCCGACGATGCGGCCGAGGATTGCGCCCGGCGCGGCACCCTGGAGCGCTGTGTCGGCTGTGACGCGGCCGGCGCCTGGCACATTTCCCTGCGCTTTCATCCGGACCTGCTGCGCAACGGCTTCGACCCGGCCTCGTTCGTCCGCTACCTCGGCCGCCTCGGCGAGATTCTGCACCTCGAGACGCTCGCCGAGCAGATGCCCGACCTGGTCGAGATGGACCCGGAGAGCTGCTACCTGGGCCTGGAGATCGCCCTGTGCAGCTCGGCGAGCAAGGCCGAGATCGAGGACGTGTTCGAATTCATCCGCGATTTCTGCACCCTGCGCATCCTGCCGCCGGACAGCGCCCTGGACGACTACCTGAAGCTGATCCAGGACCTGCCGGAAACAGACGAGCGCATCGGCAGCATCCTCATCGCCAGCGGCCTGCTCACCGAGCACGAGCTGGCCGAGGGCCTGGCGCTGCAGGCCGAGGTCGGCGACGGCCTGAAGTCGCCGCTCGGTTCGGTACTGGTCGAGGCCGGCATGGTGCCGCCCAAGGCGGTCAACGCGGCGCTGGCCAAGCAGCAGTCGGCGCGCGAGCGGCCGAACCGCGAGAGCAGCCAGATCCGCGTGGCCGCCAACAAGCTGGACGAGCTGATCAACCTGGTCGGCGAGCTGGTCATCAGCGCCGCCGGCGCGCAGTTGCAGGCCCAGCTGCAGGGCAGCGCCGACTGCATCGAGAGCAGCCAGACCGTCAACCAGCACGTGGAGGCCATCCGCGAGGCGGCGCTGAAGCTGCGCATGATCGAGATCGGCGACACCTTCAACCGCTTCCACCGGGTGGTGCGCGACGTCAGCCAGCAGCTCGGCAAGCAGATCCGCCTGGACATCCAGGGCGCCGACACCGAGCTTGACCGCTCGGTGATCGACAAGCTGGCCGACCCCCTCACCCACCTGGTGCGCAACGCCATCGACCACGGCATCGAGTCCGCCGAGCAGCGCCTGGCGGCCGGCAAGCCGGCCGAGGGCCGCCTGAGCCTGAATGCCTTCCACGACTCGGGGATGATCGTCATCGAAGTCTCCGACGACGGTCGCGGTCTGAACACCGCGCGCATCCGCGAGAAGGCTATCGAGCGCGGGCTGATCGACCCCCAGGCGACGCTGAGCGAAGCCGACACACACATGCTGATCTTCGCCGCGGGCTTCTCCACCGCCGACGCGGTGTCCGACCTCTCCGGCCGCGGCGTCGGCATGGACGTGGTGCGCAGCGCCATCGATGCGCTGCGCGGCAGCATCGAGATCGAATCGCGCCCCGGCCTGGGCTGCACCTTCCGCATCCGCCTGCCGCTGACCCTGGCAATCATCGACGGCTTCCTGGTCAGCCTCGGCGACGAGCACTTCGTCATTCCGCTGGAGCTGGTCACCGAGTGCCTGGAGCTGGATGCCCGCCTGGACAGCCGCTACGGCTACCTCAACCTGCGCGGCAAGCCGCTGCCGTGCATCGACCTGGCGGCGCATTTCGAGCTGCCGTCGAGCGCCCAGGGCCGGCGCAACATCCTGGTGGTCAGCCTCGGCCGGCACCAGGCGGGGCTGATCGTCGACCGCCTGCACGGCGAGCTGCAGACGGTGATCAAGCCGCTCGGCCTGCTGTTCCAGCACCTCCAGGGTATCAGCGGCTCGACCATCCTGGGCTCGGGGCAGATCGCCCTGATTCTCGACGTGGCCAGCCTGCTGCGCCAGCTGCAACAACACATCGACCACGAATTCCGTTCCCCGCAACCGCGACCCGACCTGATGGGGTCGTAGGAGTCCACCATGCAATTCATACGCAACATGAAGATCGGCGTACGGCTGATCGCCGGCTTCACCCTGGTGGTGCTCCTCACCGCCCTGGTGGGTGCCCTGGGCATCATCAACCTGGCGCGCGTCAACGATCTGTCCGATCGTATGTACGACCGGGAGATGCGCGCCCTGGAAAACATGATGAGCGCCAACATCGACCTCATCTACCTGGGCCGCCACCTGCGCAGCAACCTGCTCGCCACCTCGCAGCAGGAGCGTGAAAGTTCCGCCGCCCTGGTACAGGAGGCGATCCGAACCATGCACCAGAACATCGACGCCGCCCGCGACAGCTTCGACAGCGAGGAGTCGGTGGCCAAGCTGGCGGCGCTCGAGTCCCAGCTCGCCGAATACGAGAAGATCGCGCTGCAGATGCTCGAGGCCAACCAGCACGAGCCGCTGGCCCAGGGAGGCGCCTTCAGCGCGCTGATGCCGCAGCTGCGCGCCCATGGCAACGCCGCGGACGCCACCATCGGTGAGCTGGTGGCGCAGAAGAAGACCCGTGCCAAGGAAGCCAACGAAGCCATCGGTGGCATCTACACCGGGTCGCGCACCCAGATGATCGTGCTGATCGCGATCGCCGCCGCCCTCGGCTTCGCCATCGGCATGGCGGTGACCCGCTCCATTACGCGTCCGCTGGGACGTGCCGTGTCCGTGGCGGACAGCCTGGCCGAAGGTGATCTGACCGTGACCGTAGAGGCCGACAGCCGCGACGAGACCGGACGACTGCTGGCGTCCATGCAACACATGACCGAGCGTCTGCGCAGCGTCATGGCCGACGTGCGTAGCGCAGCCGACTCGTTGTCCTCGGCCTCCGAGGAAGTCAGCGCCACGTCGCAGTCGCTGAGCCAGGCCGCCACCGAGCAGGCCGCCAGTGTCGAGGAGACCACCGCCTCGGTCGAGCAGATGTCCGCCTCCATCGCGCAGAACACCGACAGCGCGCGGGTCACCGATGGCATCGCCGGCAAGGCGGCGAACGATGCCGTCGAGGGCGGCCGCGCGGTGCGCGAGATGGTCCAGGCCATGAAGCAGATCGCCGACAAGATCGGCATCATCGACGACATCGCCTACCAGACCAATCTGCTCGCCCTCAACGCCGCCATCGAGGCCGCCCGTGCCGGCGACCACGGCAAGGGCTTCGCCGTGGTCGCCGCCGAGGTGCGCAAGCTGGCCGAGCGCAGCCAGGTCGCCGCCCAGGAGATCGGCGGCGTGGCCGGCAGCAGCGTGCAGCTGGCCGAGCAGGCCGGCGCGCTGCTCGACGAGATCGTGCCGAACATCCAGAAGACCTCCGACCTGGTCCAGGAAATCACCGCCGCCTCCCAGGAACAGAGCAGCGGCGCCTCGCAGATCAATATCGCCATGGGCCAGATGAACCAGATCACCCAGCAAAACGCCTCGGCCTCCGAGGAGCTAGCGGCCACCGCCGAGGAGATGAACTCTCAGGCCGGGCAGCTGCTGGAGCTGATCGGCTACTTCCGCCTCAGTGCCCAGCAGGCCGGTGCGGCGGTGCGCCGCGCCGAGCCGCCGCGCTCGAACAACCTGCGCGAATTGCGCCGCCCGGAACGCCGGCCGCAGCCACCGGTGGCGGACGACGGCCAGTTCGTCAGCTTCAACTGACGGAGCCGCGCATGAACGCCATCAACCCCGTTCCCGGCGACGCGCTCGAAGACAGCGTGCAGCACCTCTCCTTCCGCGTACGCCAGGCGCGCTACGCGCTGCCGATCGAGCTGGTGCGCGAGATCATCGAGTACGGCCAGGTCACGGCCGTGCCGATGATGCCCAGCTTCATCCACGGCGTGATCAACCTGCGCGGCAACGTGGTACCTGTGCTCGACCTGGCGGCGCGCTTCGGCTTCGAGCTGACGACGCCGGGCAAGCGCACCTGCATCGTCATCATCGAGCTGGAACTGGACGGCAACGGCCAGGCCCAGCGCATCGGCCTGGTGGTGGACGCGGTCGACGCGGTGCTCGACATCGACCCGCGCGACGTGGAGCAGGCGCCGCCCTTCGGCACCGGCATCCGCACCGACTTCATCGCCGGCATGGCCCGCGACGAAAGCGGCTTCACCATCATCCTCGACGTGCGCCGGGTGCTGTCGCTGGACGACATCCGCCAGTTGAGCCTGATGCAACAGGCGGGATGATGGCCCACCCGCACCTGCCCAAGCTCTCCGACGGCGAGTTCCGCTACCTCCAGCAGATGATGCTGGAGGTGTCCGGCATCCACATGGCCGACAGTAAGCGCACCCTGGTGGCCGGGCGCCTGATGTCGCGCCTGCGAGCCTTGGACCAGGGCGACTTCTACGAGTACGTCAGTTTCCTGCGCCAACCGGCCAACGAGGACGAGCGCCGCCTGGTGATCGACCTGCTGACCACCAACGAGACCTACTTCTTCCGCGAGCCCCAGCATTTTCATTTCCTCGGCGACTGGGTCGCCGCCCAGCGCGGGCCGTTACACCTGTGGAGCGCCGCCAGCTCGTCCGGTGAGGAGGCCTACAGCATGGCCATGACCCTGGCCGAGCGGGCGCGCACCCAGCATTGGTCGATCTTCGCCAGCGACCTCAGCCTGCGGGTGCTGGATCGGGCGCGTCAGGCCATCTACCCGTTGGAGCAGGCCGCGCAATTCCCCAGTGGCTGGCTGCAACGCCACTGCCTGCGGGGCGTCAACGAACATGCCGGCAACTTCCGCATCGGCCAGCCGCTGCGTCACCGTGTGGCCTTCGCCGAGCTCAACCTGATGCGCGATCTGCCCTCGGAAGTCGGCCCGTTCAACGTCATCTTCCTGCGCAACGTGCTGATCTATTTCGCGGCACCGGACAAGCGCGCCATCGTCCAGCGCCTGATTGGACGCCTGCGCCCGGGCGGCCTGCTGTTCATCGGCCACGCCGAGAGCCTGCACGGTTTCGACCTGCCGCTGCGGGCGCTGCGCCCTTCCGTGTTCGAACGCCAATGAGGTCGTCATGATCAAGGTCTTCATCGTCGACGACTCGGCCCTGGTCCGCCAGGTGCTGACCGCCTGTCTCGACAAGCATCCGGGCATCCACGTCATCGGCCAGGCCGCCGACCCGTTGTTCGCCCTTGAGAAGATGCGCCGGGAATGGCCCGACGTGCTGGTGCTGGACGTGGAGATGCCGCGCATGGATGGCATCACCTTCCTGCGCAAGATCATGGCCGAGCGCCCGACCCCGGCGATCATCTGCTCGACCCTCACCGAGGCGGGTGCCGACGTGACCCTCGAGGCCCTGGCTGCCGGCGCCGTGGGCGTGTTCACCAAGGCGCGCCTGGGCCTGAAGGACAGCCTGCAGCAGATCTCCGGCGACCTGATCAAGCAGATCGAGACCGCCGCCCGCAGCCAGCCGCACGCCATGCCGCGCGCCGCCGCGCCGGCGGCCACCACACCGGCCAGGGAGGCGAAGCCGGCCGCGCCCATGGGCTTCGCCACCACCGACCGGGTGGTGGCCCTGGGCACCTCCACCGGCGGCACCCAGGCGCTGGAAGTGCTGCTGCGCCAGCTGCCGGAGGACTGTCCCGGCATCGTCATCGTCCAGCACATGCCGGAGAAGTTCACCGCCGCCTTCGCCCAGCGCCTGGACAGCGTGTGCCGCATCGAGGTGCGCGAGGCGCGGCACATGGACCGGGTGCGTTCCGGCCTGGCGCTGGTGGCGCCGGGCGGGCGGCACATGCAGCTCAAGCGCAGCGGCGCGCAGTACCTGGTCGAGGTGCTCGACGGCCCGCCGGTGAACCGCCACAAGCCGTCGGTGGACGTGCTGTTCCGCTCCGTGGCGCGCCATGCCGGGCACAACGCCCTGGGCATCATCATGACCGGCATGGGCGACGACGGCGCCCGCGGCCTGCTGGCGATGCGCGAGGCCGGCGCGCGCACCGTGGCCCAGGACGAGGCCAGCTGCGTGGTGTTCGGCATGCCCAAGGAAGCCCTGCGCCTGGGCGCGGCGCAGAGCAGCGAAGCGCTGCAGTACCTGCCGTCGCTGATCGTCCAGTACGGCCGGGCACGACCGCAGGTCGCTTCGGGCGAACCTTGACCGTTCGGACGACTCCCTAGCTGAAACCGCTACCACTCGCCCCGGCGTGGCCAACGGCTACGCGTGTTCGGAATCGGGGCCGACGGGAGGGAACCAGAGATGCACGCCTTTGCGCCCTGCGCCGACTGCCCCGCACCACACGCCAGGAGATGGCGATGAGTCGCCGCCTGCTGCTCGCCGACGATCATGCCCTGATCCGCGTCGGCGTCCGCGCCATGGTCGACGACCTGCCCGACTTCGAGATCGTCGGCGAGGCCGAGGACGGCCAGCAGGTGGTCGAGAAGGCCCGCGAACTGAAGCCGGACATCATCCTGCTGGACATCTCGATGAAGGACGTCAGCGGCCTGGAGGCGCTGCAGCCCCTGGCCGAGGTGGCACCGACCAGCAAGGTGCTGATGCTGTCCATGCACAGCGAGGCCGGCGTGGTGCTGGACGCGCTGCGCCGCGGTGCCCAGGGCTACCTGCTGAAGGATGCGGCGATGGTCGAGCTGCCGCTGGCCCTGCGCGCCATCGACCGTGGCGAGCGCTATCTGAGCTCGGCCATCGCCCAGCCGGTGATCGAGCAGGCCCTGTCCAACGAAAACGCCCGGGCGGACCACGAGCTGACCCAGCGGCAGGTGGAGATTCTCCGGCTGATCACCCGCGGCGCCTCGACCCGCGCCATCGCCGACGGCCTGGGCCTCAGCGTGAAGACGGTGGAGGCCCATCGCGCGCAGATCATGAAGCGCCTCGACATCCACGACGTGCCCGGCTTGGTGCTCTACGCCCTGCGCGAGGGGATCATCAGCACCGACGACTAGCCGCCGAGCAGCGGCGAGATGTTCGGCAGGTGCAGGCGCAGAGCGCCCGGGCGGGCGGCGAAGCGCAGGCGGTGCCCTTCCAGCGGCTCGCCATCGAGGTTGATATCCAGCCCCTCGGGCGCCTCCACCTCCAGCCACGGCAGGCGCGCGCTGACCGACACCGCCTCGAGACCGAGAATGCCACCCGACAGCAGAGTGCCGAGGGTGCCGACCAGGTCCTGCGAGGCCGGCACGATGCAGATGTCCAGCAGGCCGTCGTCGATACAGGCCTGCGGACACATCACATGGCCGCCGCCGGCCTGGCGTCCGTTGCCGATGCCCAGAGCGAGGAAATCCCCTTCCCAACTGAAGTCCGGCCCGCGGAAGCGGCCGAAGGCCGAACGCACCTCGGAGAAACGACGCAGGCCGGTGAGAAAATAGGCGGCGCCGCCGAGCAGGCTCTTGAGTTCTTCCGGGGTATTGGCCGTGACTTTGGAGCCGAAACCGCCGGTGGCCATGTTGAGGAACAGCTGGCCGTCGACCTCGCCCAGATCGATCGACCGCGCCTCGATCCCCAGCAGGGACAGCGCCTCGGCCGGTGCCAACGGAATGCCGGCGGCGCGGGCGAAGTCGTTGGCGGTGCCCAGCGGCAGCAATGCCAGGCTGGCCGTGCCACCGGCCAGCGCCAGGGCCTCGGCCACCTCGCGCAGGGTGCCGTCGCCACCGCCGGCGATCAATGTCGGATAGCCGGCGGCCAGCGCCTCGTCCACCAGCCGCGCCGCGTCGCCGCCTTCCCAGGTCAGGCGCACGCCCAAGTCCCAACCCGCCTCGCGCCAGGCTGCCACGGCGGCGCGCACCTCCTCGTTCTGCGCCTGCTTGCCATGCAGGATCAGCAGTGCCCTTTGCTCGCTCACGGATCGCTCTCCCTCGGCGGTTCATCCGAGTACAGCAGACCGCGGACAACACGTGAAAGTGCCGGCTACCGCTGCGCTTGCCCGGCTAGGCCGGGTAGCCGGTGATCTCGCGAATGCTGCCGTACAGCGGCTTGAGCTGCCGGTACATGCGCAGGTAGACCTCGCGGTACAGGCGCTCGTACACCGCCACCGCCTGCGGGTTGGGCTGGAACACCTTGCCGACGCGAGTCATGGCGGCAATGGCCGTGGGGAAGTCCGGGTGCAGGCCGAGGCCGACAGCGCAGTCGATGGCCGCGCCCAGGCCGGAGGCCTCGTATAGGTGCGGGCGCTCGGCCGGCAGGTTGAAGATATCGGCGGTCAGCTGCATGGCCGCGTCGCTCTGCGAGCCGCCGCCTGAAATGCGCAGGCGCTGGATGCGCGTGCCGGAGCGCTTCTCGATGCGTTCCTTGCCCTGGCGCAGGGCGTAGGCCAGGCCCTCGAGAATCGCGCGGTACAGGTGCGCGCGGGTATGCACGTCGCCAAAACCGATGATCGAGCCCTTGGCCTCCAGCCCGGGCTCGCGGATGCCCGGCGACCAGAACGGCTGCAGCATCAGGCCCATGGAGCCCGGCGGCACACCCTCCACCAGTTCGTCGAACAGGGTCTCGGCGGCCACCCCCAGCTCCAGGCCGCGCTGACGCTCGGCATGGCCGAACTGCTCCTTGAACCAGCTGACCATCCAGAAACCGCGGAACACCATGACCTCGGTGTTGTAGTGGTCGGGAATCGCCGCCGGGTACGGCGGGATCAGCGGGATGGTCTCCAGATACTTGGCGCGCGTGGTGTTGATGGTCGCCGTGGTGCCGTAGGACAGGCACGCGGTGCTCGGCTCCACGCCGCCGGCGCCGATCACCTCGCAGGCCTTGTCGGAGGCGGCGGCGATCAGCGGCAGGCCCTCGGGGATGCCCGTGTGCCGGCTGGCCTCGGCACTGATGCTGCCGATGCGCTCACCCGGCTTGACCAGCTCCGGCAGCATGTCCGGGCGCACCGGGATGGCCTGCCACTTCCAGTCGCTGGGTTTGGCCCAGCACAGGCGCTTGTAGTCGAACGGCAGGTAGGCCACGCAGCTGCCCACCGAGTCGGCGAAGCGGCCGCAGAGGCGATGGGTGAGGAAGCCCGAGAGCAGCAGAAACTTGTGCGTACGCGCCCAGATCTCCGGCTGCTGCTGGGTGATCCAGTTGGCCTCGGCCTGGCTGCGGAAATAGTCGATGGTCTCTTCTTCGCGGATCAGCTTGAACAGCCAGCCCCATGGCCCGGTGATGCGGCCCTCGACCTCGGCGCGGCGCTGATCGAGCCAGAGGATGGCCGGGCGTAGCGGTTTGCCGGCCTCGTCGACGTTGATCAGGGTGCCGCGCTGGGTGGTCAGCGACACCCCGGCGATCCGGCTCTTGTCGATATCGACGCTGGCCCACAGCTGGCGGCACGCCTCACCGAGGCTGGCCCAGTAGTACTCCGGGTCCTGCTCGGCCCAGCCGGGGTGCTCGGAGTAATAGGGTTCGAGCTCCACCTTGCCCTTGCCGACCAGATTGCCGGCCAGGTCGAAGAGCAGCGCGCGCACGCTCTGGGTGCCGTTGTCGATGGCCAGCAGATAGCGTTCGGTCAACTCACAGTCCTCGAGTAGGGTGCGCCGCGCGCACCAGCCGGATGGTCACGGTGCGCAGGGCCTTGGCGGCCCCGCGCACTCTACGAGCGGGGCAGGCTGTAGCAGCTGCGCCACAGCTCCAGATAGCGTTGTTGTTGTTGTTCCCAGCGCGCATCGCTCCAGCCCAGGCGTGGCTGGCACAGAACGCGGATGCGCGGCATCTCGGCCGCGGCGCCGTTCGGCAGCAGCAGGCCGATGCGGGTGCGGCGCAGCAGCAGGTCGTCCAGCTGCAGCACCAGCTCGTTGTCGCAGGCCAGGGCCAGCTCGGCCCAGAGCGCGTTGCTGGTGCCGACGCATTCATTGCCCAGCTCGCCGATCAGCTCGGCCAGACGCGGTAGCGCATGACCATGGCGCCCAGCCAGGCGGCGCCGCTGGCTCAGGCACAGGTCAGGCAGTGCCACTTGCGGCGGCGCGCGGAAAACCGCCTGGCCGATGTCCGCCACCTCGCGCCCGAGCATCGGCGCACAGGCGCGCAGCACCTCCAGCGCCAGCAGGCGGAAGGTGGTCAGCTTGCCGCCGGCCAGGGTCACGCAGCCGGGCTCGATCCACAGGGCATGCTCGCGTTTCTCGTCCGAAGGCTTCCTGTTCAAGCCCTCCTCTGCTCTGACCACCGGGCGCACGCCGGCCCAGGTCGACAGCACATCGATGCGGCCGACGCCGGCACGGGGGAAGACGCTGGCGCAGGCCGCCAGCAGGTATTCGACCTCGGCATCAGTGATTCGCGCATCGCGGCTCAGCGCCTCGTCGTGGTCCAGGTCGGTGGTGCCGACTACCGTGGCGGCTTCCCAGGGAAATACGAAGACCGGCCTGCCATCCTCCGGGTGCATGAAGCTGATGGCCTGGGCCACCGGCAGGCGCCAGGCCGGCAGCAGCAGGTGGCTGCCGCGCAGCGGGCGGATGTGTTCCAGGCCGGTCTTCTTGCGCAGCTCATCGGCCCAGGCGCCAGTGGCCTGGGCCACGGCGCGGGCGCGGAACGCGAAGCGCCGACCGCTCTCGCTGTCCTCGGCGACCAGGCCGTTCACTCGTGCGCCGTCGCGGCTCAGCTCGATCACGCGCATGCCATTGAGCGCCTCGCCGCCTTCGGCCCGCGCCTCGCCCAGCACGCGCATCACCAGGCGCGCATCGTCGGTGACGGCGTCGGTAAACAGGGTGCCGCCGAGCAGCCCGGTGTCGTTCAGGCCCGGCGCCAGGTAGCGCAGCTCGCCGGTCGGGTGATAGCGGTGCAGGCGCTGGCCGGCCAGGGCGTCGTAGACGCCGAGCAGGCCGCCGAACACCCTGGGCCCGGGGAACTTGCCGCGGTAGTGGGGGAACAGGAACGGTAGCGGATCGACCAGGCCCGGGGCCTCGCCGAGCAGGCGCTGGCGCTCGCGCACCGAGTCGCGGGTCAGGCCCAGCTGGCCCTTGGCGATGTAGCGCAGGCCGCCGTGGACCATCTTCGACGAACGACTGGAGGTGCCCCAGGCGAAGTCGCGCTGCTCCAGCAGCAGGCAGCTCCAGCCACGCCGCGCCGCCTCGCGCAGGATGCCGGCGCCACTGATGCCGCCGCCGACGACGATCAGGTCCCAGTCGCGCGCCGCCAGCTCGGGCAGCGCCGCCTCGCGCCACTGCGCGTTCCAGCTCATCTCAGTCTTCCAGCAATACGCCCGGTGCCAAACGGCTTTCGGGATCGAAGTGCTGCGCCATGGCCTTGATCGCTGCCATGCCCAGCTCACCCTTCTCCGCCGCCAAGTACGGCGCATGGTCGCGGCCGACGCCGTGCTGGTGGCTGATGGTGCCGCGGTTGGCGGCGATGGTCTGGCTGGCCGCGTGCTTGAGCTTGCTCCAGCGCGCCAGGGTCTGCTCGTAACTGGTGCCCGGGCGGAACACGTAGGTGGTGTAGATGCTCGAGCCCTGGCCGTAGACGTGCGACAGGTGGGTGAACACGTGAACCCGCTCGCCCTCCTCCGCCAGGCCCTGACGCAGGCTGGCCTCGACCTGGTTCAGCAGGTGGTCGACGTTGTTCCAGTCGGTGGCGGTTTCCAGGGTGTCCACCGCGTAGCCGGCCTCCCACAGGCCGTGGCGCAGGTAGGGGAAACGGAAGCGATTCTCCGCCCACTTCTTGCCCAGCAAGGTGCCGGTGAACACGCCGCCGAAGCCCTTCAGCAGCTTTTTCGCCTGCTTCACCGACAGGGCGTTCTGGCCGCGGTTGCCGGTGACGCCGAAGGTCAGCATGCATTTGCCGGTGCGGGCGCCGCGCAGGGCCAGGTATTTCTCCAGCAGCGCGATCTGCTCGGGGTGGCCGGCCAGGGCCAGCTGGGTCTCGGTCTCGATGGCGTTGGACAGGCGCAGCATGGACAGCGGGATACGTGCCTGCACCAGCGCGCGGATGCCGGCCAGGGCCTGCTGCCAGCTGGGCAGGAACACGGCGAAGAACTTCTCCTGCTCGGCCAGCTTGGTCACCCGCACCTTAACCTCGGAGATCACGCCGAAGCGGCCCTCGCTGCCGAGGATCAGCTCGCGCAGATCCGGCCCCGCGGCCGAGGCCGGGAAGGTCGGGATGTCCAGGGTGCCGGCGAAGGTCTCGACCTTGCCGCCGGCGAACAGCTGCTCGATGCGTCCGTAACGCAGCGACTGCTGACCGCTGGAGCGGCTGGCGACCCAGCCGCCGAGGGTGGACAGCTCCCAGGACTGCGGGAAGTGGCCGAGAGTGTAGCCGCGTGCGCGCAGCTGCGCCTCCACCTGCGGGCCGTTGGCGCCGGGGCCGAAGGTGGCGATCTGGCTTTGCTCGTCGAGGTCGAGCAGCTGGGTCATGCGCTCCAGCGACAGGGTCAGCACCGGCTTCTCGGACTCGACCGGGTTGATATGCCCGGCCACCGAGGTGCCGCCGCCGTAGGGAATGACGATGGCGTCCTGCTGCCTGGCCCAGGACAGCAGCTCGCGGATCTGCGCGGCGGTTTCCGGCAGGGCCACGCCATCGGGGAACACGCCGAACTCGCCGGAGCGCATGGCCAGCCAGTCCGGCAGGCTCTGGCCGCGGGCGTGGCGCACGCGCATCTCGGCGTCCACGCAGACCAGCGGATGGCGCACGCCCAGACGCGACGCCGGCACCCGCGCCAGCACCTGTTCCAGGCTGGCATCCGGCAGGCGCCGGCCCGCGCCGACCAGCCCCTCGAGGAAGGCCGCGCCATGTGCCGGCAGCTCCACCGCGGTCGCCTCGTCGCCCCATCCGTTCCAACGTCGCATGCTTGCTTCCCGCCTATTCCGGTCATTCTCGATGGCTGCCTATACTAGCCAGCCGCCCGCTCCGGTCACTGTCGTATCGGGACAGGCGCTGTCGCCAATCAAGCCAAGCAGAACAACAAGAACATTATGCTGACCCTCGGCTATACCTCCGTCCCCGCCCTGCTCAAATACCTGCGCCATGCCGAACAGCTCGGCCTGGACATGGAGGCCGCGCGCGCCGCCGCCGGCGTGACGCTCGAGGACCTGGCCGACAATGGCCGGCGTATCCCCAGCGAGGCGCACGAGCGGTTGCTGGCGCACCTGATAAAGGTCTCGGGCGACCCGCTGTTCGGCCTGCACTCGGCTCGCCACGTGCAGCCAGGCTCCTGGAGCGTGCTCGGCTACATCACCATGAACTGCGCCACGCTCGGCGAGGCGATGAGCCGCATCGTGCCGTACGAGAAGCTGGTCGGCGACATGGGCACCAGCCGGGTGGAGATGGCCGGCGACCATGTGCGGCTGATCTGGAACTGCCGCCACGAGAGCGCCGGCATCCGCCGTCACATGGTGGAGAACGTGCTGGCCTCGTGGATGCTCTACGCGCGCTGGATCGCCGAGATGGACAAGTCACCGCGCGAGGTGTGGTTCGAGCACGAGTGCCCCGCCGAGGCGCCGCTGGCGGACTATGAGGAAGTGTTCGGCTGCCCGGTACTGTTCGGTCAGCCCTGCAACGCCCTGCTGGTTCCGCTGGACTATCTGGCCATTCCCCTGCGCCAGGCCGACGCCAACCTGTTGCGTACCCTGGAAGAACACGCGCTGACCATGATGGCCGGCCTCGACGACAACGAGCCGCTGCCGCTGCGGGTAAAGAACGCCCTGCGCCTGCTGCTCAAAGACGGCCTGCCGCGCAAGGAGCGCGTGGCGGAGAAATTCCACATGACGGTGCGCACCCTGCAGCGTCATCTGCAGCAGTCCGGTACCAGCTATCAGGAAATCCTAGATCAGCTGCGTCAGGAGCTGGCCGAGCACTACCTGCTGCGCAGCGATCTGGCAGTGCAGGACATCGCCAGCTACCTTGGTTTTACCGAGTCCCGATCGTTTCATCGCAGCTTCAAGACATGGACCGGGATGACGCCGGGTGCCTACCGGCAGAAATATCAAAAGGCCATTAGTTTTTAATTGCTGCCAGCACGATCTTCGTGATCCAATCGACAAAAAAGCGGCGACCATTAGCGTCAAGAAAATAATCGCCAATAGTTTGACCAACCAAACCCCGTCGACTACCGATTTAGTGGCCACTGCCGGGCCGACCGGGAGAGTTATTTTTGCGAGCGCAATCCACCGAAAGCCTGCTCTTGTCCAAGCCGGGCTTCGTTCAGTACTTCATCGCCTTCACCCGTTTGCTCCACGGCTTCACCTCCGTCTTGCCCGGGTTCGCCCTGCTGTGGATGCTCGACGGCGGCATCGCCGATCAGCGCTACCATTTCGCACTGCTGGTGTTCTTCGGCCTGATCACGGTGCTGGTATTCCAGGCCGGCGGCGTCTACAACGACGACTTGTTCAGCAAGCGGCTGCGCTTTCGCCTGATGTTCTTCAGTTGGCTGGCGGCCTTCTCGGTGCTGGTGTTCATGCACCAGGTGCTGGGCCTGTTCGCTTTCCTCTCCCCGCAGCAGCTACTGCTGTGGTTCCTCGCCGGCCTGACGCTGTACGGCGCCGAGCGCCTGCTGCTGCAGGCCATCCTGCGCCACTTCATCCGCCAGGGGCGGCACCTGCAGAACGCGGTGATTCTCGGCGGTACCGAGAACGGCGAGCGCATCGCCGAATACATGCGCCGCAACGGCGATATCCGCCTCGGCATCATCGGTTTCATCGACGACCGCCTCAGCCGCGTCAACGGTGAGCTGGCCGAACTGCCGGTACTGGGCGATTCCAAGACCCTCGAGCAGCTGATCCGCGAGGAGCGCGTGCAGCAGGTACTGGTAGCGCTGCCCTGGTCGGCGGAGAACCGCATCGGCCATATCGTCAGCCGCCTGCGCCGCCTGCCGGTCAGCGTGCTGCTGGCACCGGACATGCTGGCCCTGCGTCATGCCCACAATCGCATCACCGAGGTGGCCGGGCTGCCGATGTTCAATGCCTCCGAGCTGCCGCTGCGCGGCTGGTCGCCGCTGATCAAGCGCATCGAGGACCTGATCCTGGCCGGCCTCGCGCTGATCGCCGTGGCGCCACTGATGCTGCTGATCGCCATCGCCATCAAGCTGGATTCGCCCGGCCCGGTGCTGTTCCGGCAGAAGCGCTACGGCTACAACAACCGGCTGATCGAGGTGTACAAGTTCCGCTCGATGTACCACCAGATGGCCGACGCCAATGCCGAGCGCCAGACCGTGCGCGGCGATGCCCGCATCACGCGGGTCGGTGCCTTCATCCGGCGCAGCAGCATCGACGAGCTGCCGCAGCTGTTCAACGTCCTGCTCGGCAGCATGTCGATGGTCGGCCCCCGTCCCCATGCCACGGCCACCAAGGCCGCCGGCGTGCTCTTCGAGGACGCGGTGGAGGCCTATAGCGCGCGTCACCGGGTCAAGCCGGGCATCACCGGCTGGGCACAGATCAACGGCTACCGCGGCGAGACCGACACGCTGGAGAAGATCGAGCGGCGCATCGAGTTCGACCTGGAATACATCGAGCACTGGTCGGTCTGGTTCGACCTCTACATCCTCTTTCGCACCGTTCCGGCACTGGTCTTTACCAAGGAGGCCTACTGATGAGCATCCTGACCCCCTGCATCGTCGCCGGCGGGGCCGGAACTCGTCTCTGGCCGGTCTCCCGCGAGGCGCGACCCAAGCCGTTCATGCGCCTGCCCGACGGCGAGAGCCTGCTGCAGAAGACATTCCTGCGCGCCAGCCGCCTGCCGGGTGTGAACCGCGTGCTGACGGTGACCAACCGCGAACTGGTGTTCGGCACCCAGGATGACTATCGAGCCGTCAACGCCGGCCAGCTGCCGCTGGACTTCCTGCTCGAGCCCTGCGGTCGCAACACCGCGCCCGCCATCGCCGTCGCCGCCCTGCACGCCCAGCGCGAATATGGCGATGACGTGCAATTGCTGATCCTGCCGGCGGACCACCTGATCGGCGACGAAACGGCCTTCGCCGCCGCCGTGGCGCAGGCGCGCACGCTGGCCACCGCCGGTTATCTGGTGACCTTCGGCATACAGCCGACGCACGCCGAAACCGGCTACGGCTACATCGAAGCGGGCGAGGCGCTGGCGCAGGGCGGCCAGCGTGCGCAGCGCTTCGTCGAGAAGCCCGACGCCGCTACCGCCCAGCAGTATGTCGACGGTGGCCGCCACCTGTGGAACGCCGGCATGTTCTGCCTGCAGGTGGACACGCTGCTGGCCGAGCTGGCGCGCTGCGCGCCGGACGTGCTGGAGACGGCGCGCGTCAGCCTGGAAAGCGCCAGCGCCATGCGCGGCAGCGACTGCGTGCAGTGCGAACTGTCCGGCGAGACCTTCTCCCTGACGCCGGACATCTCCATCGACTACGCGCTGATGGAGCGCTCGGACAAGGTGGCCGTGGTGCCCTGCGACCTGGGCTGGAGCGACATCGGCTCCTGGCACGCCATGCGCGGCCTGTCGGCGACCGACGAGGCCGGCAACCAGGTGAACGGCGAGGCGATCCTGCACGAAGTCAGCAACTGCTTCATCGACAGCCGCGACCGCCTGGTCGGCGCGGTGGGCGTGCACGACCTGATCGTGGTCGACACCCCCGACGCCCTGCTGATCGCCGACGCCCGGCGCAGCCAGGACGTCAAGCACATCGCCCTGGAACTCAAGCGCCGGGGCCACGAGGCGTACCGTCTGCACCGCACGGTGAACCGCCCCTGGGGCACCTACAGCGTCATCGAAGAAGGCTCCAACTTCAAGATCAAGCGCATCGTGGTGCGTTCCGGCGCATCGCTGTCGCTGCAGATGCATCACCACCGCAGCGAGCACTGGATCGTGGTCAAGGGCATGGCCAGGGTGGTCAACGGCGAGCGCGACTTCCTCCTGGACACCAACCAGTCCACCTTCATCCCCGCGGGCCACAGCCATCGCCTGAGCAACCCGGGCATCATCGACCTGGTGATGATCGAGGTGCAGAGCGGCGAGTACCTGGGTGAAGACGACATCGTGCGTTTCGACGACATCTACGGCCGCGTCGCGAGTACCGAGACCAAGCCCTGATGCGGACCGCGCTGATCATTCCGACCCGCAACGCCGGCAGCCACCTCGACCGGCTGCTGCCCGCGCTTGCCGCGCAGACGTTGCGACCGGACGAGTTCCTGGTCGTCGACAGTGGCTCGCGTGACGAAACGGCCGCGCGCTGCCGCGCAGCCGGTGCGCGTGTCGAAGTGATCGATCCCGCCACCTTCAATCACGGCGGCACCCGCGGCTGGGCAGCGAGCCAAGTCGAAGCCGACGTACTGATCTATCTGACCCAGGACGCCATCCCCGCCGACCCACAAGCGTTGCAGCGGTTGCGCGACGAGCTGCTCTCGGAGCCCGACATCGGCGTGGCCTACGGCCGCCAGCTGCCGCACCCGCACGCGGGCCTGCTCGGCGCCCAGTCGCGCCACTTCAATTATCCGCCGCAGGGCCGCACCAAGCGCCTCGCCGACGCCGCCGAACTGGGCATCAAGACCTGCTTCAGCTCCGACTCCTTCGCCGCCTACCGACGCGAGGCGCTGCGGGCCGTGGGCGGATTCCCCGAGGACGTGATTGGCAGCGAGGACGCCTACGTGGCCGGCAAGATGCTGCTCGCCGGCTACGCCGTGCGCTACGCCGCCAGCGCCCGCGTCGAGCATTCGCACGATTATCGGCTGGCGGAGGAGTTTCGCCGTTACTTCGATATCGGCGTGTTTTACGGGCGAGAGAATTGGATCCACCACGCGTTTGGCTCGGCCGGTGGGGAAGGAAAGCGCTATGTAAGAGCCGAACTCCAAGCGGTGCGTGCCGCAGGCGCCTATCAACGAATACCTGAAGTCTTTTTACGCAGTGCATTGAAGCTACTGGGTTATCAGATCGGGCGTCGGGAGCGTTTTCTCGACGTCAAGTTGAAACGCCGACTCAGCATGTTCCCAGGCTATTGGAAGTGAAGATAATGTTTTTTAAGAAAGCTCCTGCAATAAAAGCACTTTTACTGCTGTTGCTGGCACTGGGTCTCACAGCCTGTACCACCCCCGCTCGCATCAGCCTGCCGGACTCCGATACCATGGAAGCCGGCCAAGCCGCCGCACGCACTCTTGCCGACCTGCCCCCGGTGGAAGAGCGTATTTATCCCGGCGATGTGTTGCGCATTGTCCGAAATAGCGGCGAAACCCCGACGATTTCAGCGTTTACGGCCAACTCCATCTACGAACTCACCCTTTATACCGTGATGAACGACGGCAGCTTCTCGTACCCGTTCATCGGCAAGGTACAGGCGGCAGGCAAGACGCCCGAGCAACTGAGCGACGAGCTTCAAGAGCGAATGACGCCGTACTACCGGGAGCCGGGAGTTACCGTGAATATCAACCAAGCGCCGGGGAATACCGTCTTCGTAGGAGGCTCGGTGCGCAATCCACAACCCTATTCGACCAACGTCGCGACCACATTGGAGCGGGCCATCATTGCGGCTGGGGGGGTCATGCCGAACGCCGATAGCCGCCACGTCGCCCTCCTACGCTCTGACGCTAGCGGTCGTTATAAAACCTATTTCGTCGACTTCAGCAAGCTTCTCCATGGTGGACAGCAGGGCCGGCAGGCCATCGCCCTGCAGCGCGGCGATGTCGTATTCATACCCAAATCGGGCGTGGGCGACCGGATAGAAGGTGTCGATCTGTATCTCAACCAGTTGATCCCCTTTACCAAATCAATCGGTATCGGCGCCAACTATGACCTGCGTAACAACAACTGACCGTTAGCGAAGAGCACATGATCGAAATCCGTACATTCCGTGATCTCCTACGTTTGTTCTTCATATTCCTACGGGAATTCAGACTGGCAGTGATCCTAACTTTCGCGGTGGTCGTACTGGGCGCATTTCTGCTGCCTACCTCTTACGAATCCAGCGCAAGACTCTTGGTCAAACCGGGGCGCGACACCAACACCTTGCCTATCGAGGTGGCGGATCGTCAGTCCATCGTCATGCCGGCCACGCAGCGCGATCCGATTCTGGATGAAGAGCGTCTGCTTACGGGAAGACCGATCAGCCGCCAGGTCGCCGAGCGATACCTGGAGCAGTTGGCCAACGCGCCTCGTCCGGTAGGTTTCTTCGCCAATATCAAGTACTACATCGGCCAGGCTATTGGGGGTGTTGTCGAGCTTGCCCGCGATGCGGTACAGCTGCTCGGCCTTACTGAAGAGCAGACGCCTGTAGATCGTCTGGCCACGAAGTTGAAAAAGAACTTCAGCGTCACCCATGCACCCGGATCATCCGTCATGGAAATCAGTTTCCGCTGGAGCGACCCCTCGGTTGCACAGTCGGTTGTACAAAGCTGGGTCGATCTCTACATGGAGGAACGTACCCGGGCACTGAGTAGACGTAGCCTCTACGACTTCTACGCGGCCCAAAGCGAAGCCAGCACCGCAGACATTCTGAAGCTCAAGAAGGGACTCGCGACGCGGCTCGACGAGTTGGGTGCGATAGGCATCGAAGCGCACCTGCAAAATCTTTCCGAGCGAATCAATCAGCTGCGCAGCGATCGATTCAATACTCGCCGACTTATTTCGTCGACCGAAGGCAGCCTGGCCACGCTCGACCAGCAGATAAAAAGCCTACCGGCGGAAGTACGCACCGTTCGAGAAATGGCGCTTAACCCCATCCACCAAGACCTCCTGCGGACTCTGAACGCCAAGAGGGCGGAGCGTGAGGACTTGCTGCGAACGTTCACAGAGAGCGCCCCGCCGGTAAAAAGCATCGACGAGACCATCGCTAGCCTAGAAAAGCGAATAGCCGTCGAGCCCGCAAACGTGCAGGTTTCCCAGAACCAGGCGCCCAACCCGATCGCCGAGCGCCTCAAGAGCAATTTCATGGATCAACAATCCGATCTTGCCCGCTTGAAGGCTCAGCTGGTGCGTCAAGAAGAACAATTGAATGCCCTTGAGAAAGATCGTACGAAGGCGTTGTCCATCGAACCCGAACTTGCTCGCATGCAAAGGGAATTGGACGCGGCAGAAAAGAACTTCGTGCTGTACAACGAAAGCCTCGAAAAAGCCCGGATCGACCGCGAACTCGACAACAGTCAGATCAGCAACATCGCTGTTATCGAGCAGGCGACGTTCAATCCCAGTCGAGTGTTCCCCAAAAGCCTGCTAATGATCCTGCTGGCGCTCCCCTTGAGCGTCTTAGTCGGGTTCCTGGTGGTGTATCTCTGCTATCTGTTGGATCAGCGCATACATGACGGGGGCCGCTTCGCCGACAAATTCGGGATCCCACTCTGGACTACGCTTCCCGAAGTGATCGGAGATCCACATAGCAATAGCGGCTTTGTCGCTGCACTGTATCGACTCTATGGTCTTCTACCGCTTGATCGGATTGAGCAGCAGGGCCTGGTCATAGCGCTCACCGCCGCTCGGCGGGGAGAAGGCGTCAGCTTCATCATCAGCCATCTACAGCGCCTGCTGGAGGAGCGTGGATACAAGACCCGTGTTGGCGAGGGTCCTGCCCTGCCAGGCGAAGTGGTATTGGTAGACGCTTCCGCACTGCTATCGAATCCGCAAGCGTTCGTCAGCCTGCGAGGAGCCGATCTTGTCGCCTTGGTGGTAGAGGCCCAGCAAAGTAATGTTCCCACTGTGGCTCACGCCATTGGTGTACTTAACACGGCTTTCAGTAAGGTTGACGGCGTGATCATCAACCGTCGCCGTTTCGAGGTGCCAGATCGAGTACTAAGAGTCATGGCCAAGGTGAGAGGCGCGGTCTGATGCGCATTGCGCTGTTAGCGCCGTTACCACCCGAACAGACCGGCATTGCCGATTACGCGGTTTTGCTCAGGAGCGCGTTGCAGTCTACAGGCCTTGAGGTGCTTACTCCTCTGGTGGGCTGCGGTAATGATCCGGAGCGCGCCATTGTCATGGTGGACCAGTTCGATTGGACAGGCATCGATCTTGTGCATGCGGAACTGGGCGGAGGCCGCCTTGCAGAATTTCATGCTCTGCGCACATTGCGCGCACGCTTTCCCAACTTGCCACTGACCGCAACGGTACACGATCCCGAGCGGCTGGTTTGGCGTCGAGCCGCGCTGCCTTGGCCGCTATCACTGGCTAATGCACTCGGCTCACCTTGGACTCAGATGGCCACGGTATTGGCAGACCCCCTTTGCCTGTATGAAGAGCGCGAGCTGGCTAACAGCCTCGATGCCCTAATTACCCTGACGGCCACCGGTCGCGATTGCCTGGCCAGGCGAATGCGATTGAAGGAAAGCAAAGTCCATGTCATTCAGCATGGAAACCAGAATATTGCATTCAAGCCTTTGCCTCCGATGGAGCCGCTGCGCCTGCTCTACTTCGGCTTCATTTACAGGGGAAAAGGCATCGAAGACCTGATCGATGCCTTTGCCATGGTCATCGGCCGTGTGCCTGCGATGGGCTCTCGGTTGCGCCTGACACTGGCGGGCGGCAGCGCTCCCGAGATGGCCTTCGAGCCTGGAGAAAGTTATCTCGACCAGTTGAGAAAACGCATTGTCGAAAAAGGGCTGGCGGCACAGATTGACTGGCGCCTGGATATTCCTGCAGCTGAAATCGCGGAAGAAATCCAGGCCCATCATGTGATGGTTCTGCCCTATCGAGAGTCGAAAAAGCTCGCCCTACTGGGCGCCCAGCGAGGTACTAGCGGTGCGCTGTCCTGGGCGGCGGCTTGCGGGCGAGGTGTTATCACCTCAGACGCACGGGCTTTCGCCGAAGAGGTTTCGACGGGCAACGGTACTATCTTTCCCGAGGGTGATGTCAGGGCCCTGGCCGACCGGCTACATGAGCTGCTGGAGCAGCCAGAGCGTTGTCAGCGGTGGGCCGAACGCGCGACCGAAATTGCACGCGAACGGCTCTGGCCAACGACCGCGGCACGCTTCAAGGCTCTGTTTACTGGCTTGAGCGGAGGAAAGAACCATGTCGCATAGACTCGCTCTCTGGGTAATGCTGTCCGTCATCTGCCTAGTAGTGGGCGCCGCCATATTCAGCTCCCGCGACGCCGAAGCGGAGATCACCAGCCTTAAGCCGACCCGAACTGTCGTCTGGAATGACTATCTGGGGGTCAACGCCCAGTTCCACTTTTTCCCGGAATCGACCTATCGCAAACAGATGGTCCGCCTGCGCGAGTTGGATCTGGAGTGGGTACGTATCGCAATGCACTGGGCAGTGCTTGAACCGAAGCGGGGTGAATATTTCCGTCCCTTCGACGAAGCCGCGCTGGTAATGAGCGAGTATGGGCTCAAACCCGTTGGTTTCCTGGCTGGATCCGCTCCCTTTGCCACTAGCGCTCCCAATGAGTCGCCTTATCAGGATTCGTACCCGCCGACTAATTACCGTCTGTACAGCGACAGTTTGACTCGATTCATCGAACGCTATCCCAACTTCCAGGCTTGGCAGATCTGGAACGAACCGAACCTGCCTTCTTTTTGGCGCCCACGGGAGGACCCGGATGCCTATGCGGCGCTCCTGGCGGATGCAGTTGATACGGTACGCCGACGCTTCCCCGACAAACCGCTGGGCACTGCCGGCATGGCCTATTTCAGCCAAATGCCGTCGCGCAACATGGAGCTGATGCTGAAAGCTCTGTTGGAGAAAGGGCTGGCGAGCAAAAACCTCATTGTTTCCTACCACCCCTATACCGAATACCCAGAGGGCAACGCGGCCGGCAAAAACGAGCTATTGGACACCGTGCGGTACATCAATGACGGGCTGCGCGGTGCAGGAATCAAACAGATCTGGGCGACCGAATGGGGATGGTCCAGCTACGCCGGCCCGGAAGAGGCACAGGCCATCATCGGAGTTTCCGGCCAGGCAGATTACACACTGCGCCGACTGGCCCTGATGAGCGCTTTGGATTTTGATCGGATATTCTTGTTCAACCTGAGCGATCTGGATGCAAGAGCCAGCATTCGAGACCAATCCTACGGCCTGCTCGATCTCAACGGCGACCCGAAACCCGTGTTCAATGCTTTGAAAAATTTCCTCAGGGTAACGGGCCCCAAGCTATCCCCGGCCGATCCTCCCTCCTTCGGCATCGCGCCAAAGGATCTCTACAGTGTGGCCTGGAAACGCGACGATGGGCGCCGGTTGCTTATGGTCTGGAGCGCTTCAGCGGGCAAGCTGAGCCTGCAAGGCATTCGTCAGGCGACTCTGCACGACCCCCTCACCGGTAAGGCAAAAAGTCTCACGGCGGAAGGGGATGTCTTAACGGTTCCTCTCAAACCCAGCCTGCAATTGTTGGTGACGGACTGATCGATGCCACTGAAGATTCTATGGGTTCTTCCCTATCTCCCCTGGCCAACCAGCAGCGGAGGCAAGACGCGCCAGTTTCACCTGTTGAAGGCACTTTCCGGAGCCGGCAATCGCATCACGCTGCTGGTACAAAGCAAGACGGCGCTCGACGACGAAGCCCGTGAAGCGCTGGAGCCCCTGCTCGAGCGATTGATCGTGCTACCGCGCCGACCGCTACGCAGTGCCAAGACGTTACTCGCCATGGCCGCTTCGCCCTTGCCAATGCTTGCCAGCGTCAATGGGTATTCGCCTACCCTGACCAAGAGCTTCGCCACTTTGCTGCGCGAGCCTTGGGACATCATTCAGATAGAGCACAGCTACAGTTTTCAGCCGTTCGAGCATGCGCTGAGAATGAGCAGTCATCCCTTCATTCTGACCGAGCACAACGTGGAGTCAGCTCTGGGCGGTGCGACCTACGACCGCTTCCCGGCCTGGCTAAAACCTCTGATCCTGCTCGACCAATGGCGTTATAAACGCTGGGAGCAGCGCGTCATGCGCCAAGCCGCCCGGGTCATCGCGGTGACCGAGAGCGACGCTGCTGCTTTCGGCCACATTGTCGGGAGGCCCGTTCCGGTAGTCGTCAATGGAGTCGATTGTGCGCGCTATGCCTCAGTCACTCCTGCCCACGGCAGTTCCCGAATGCTATTCATCGGCAATTACGAGTACCCACCCAATATCGATGCGGTGGAATGGGCGCTGAACGAAGTAATGCCCAAGGTTTGGCAAGCATGTCCGGATGCCTCCATCACTATCGCTGGATATGCACTACCAAAGAACTGGCCCCAGCGCTGGCCAGATGCCCGTATCGAGTGGCACGGTTTCGTCCCGGACCTGACCGCCTTGCAATCCAGCGCAGCGGTGTTTTTCGCCCCGCTGCGGCAAGGTGGCGGGTCGAAGCTAAAAGTACTCGAAGCAATGGCCGCTGGTCTCCCTGTGGTGACTACTTCACAAGGCGTCTCCGGCCTCGCCGTCAAGGCCGGACGTGAGTATGACGGCGCGGATACCTCCGATGAGCTCGCAGCCGCGTTATTGCGTCAACTGTCTGACCCAGCGGGTGCTGCTCTCATGGGTGAAGCGGGACGAGCGTATGTACGCCAGGCGCATGACTGGTCTGCCGCAGCCAGTCAGCTGGAAAGCGTCTACGCCGATTGCCTCGCCAAAAACCTAGAGGCTCTGTCATGCGCGTAGGGCTCGACTACCGTCCTGGAATCAGTAATCCAAACAACGGCATCGGCCGCCAAAATGTGGCACTGGCTTCGGTTCTAGGCAACCTTCCGGAAGTCGAGCTACATCTGTTCACACCCGCGCCCTTGGGCCATCCGCTCAGATTGAGCGCTCATTGCCCCTCCTGGGGCTGTAACACTGAGGGTCAACATCGCCTGCCTCGTCGTCTGCGTTTCGAGCTGGGCTATCTACCGAGCGCTCTGCGGCGCGCGAGTATCGACGTGCATATCAGTACGTTCAACATGGGCTTGCCTCTACCGCCCAAACCCCCAGCGACACGCTATGTCCTGCAGCTGCATGACCTATTTCAGCTACACCTGAAGAATCGCCACAGCTCTTGGGTGCGCGAAACGGTCTATCGGATCAGCGATAACCTCTCTATTCGTTACTCGGTAGCTGTCGCCGACCGCATCTGGACTCCGTCACAGTTCAGCGCCGACGAGGTGGCGCGCGCTTTTCCCAAGGCGGCCGGCAAAGTTCGAGTACTGCCTAATCTCGTGCCGGCATGTACCGCCGTGCCCACTCGACCAGCCACCGAGCTGCCGGAACGCTTCTGGCTGGCCGTCGGCACTCGAGAGCCACGCAAGAACATTCCCTGGTTCGTCGAGCACTGGGCTCAGGCACGCGTAATCTGCCCAGCGGTGCCAGAGCTGGTCTTGGTCGGCGGTGCAGAATTCTTGCCAACCGCGCAGCACGCGCTTCCGGGGCTGCATTTCATGCCCCCCCTCGGCGATGGAGAGTTGCTCTGGCTTTATCAGACCGCCGAACGCCTCTGGCAACCATCCTATGCCGAAGGTTTCGGCCTCCCGGTTATCGAAGCAATGGCAGCCGGCACACCTGTCGCTGTTGCTACCGGCACCTCCCTTGATGAAATCGTTCCGCCGGGAACGCCTCGGTTTAGTCCCTACAACGGAGCTGACGTAACTGCGCTGATGCTGGAGCTGTCTCGCCCCACTGCAACGGATCGCCAAATGCTGTTCGACTGGGCAGACAGGTTCGCAGAGCGCCCCTACCGAGCGAGGGTGACAGAGCTACTGCAGGAACTAAAAGCGTGACATTACCTTCCGGATTCCCCATCGCGGTCGCTGCGGGGCTGATGTTCGGCGTTCTGCTCTGGTTCCTTTCTCCACTGAAGGTAGCCGTGCTGATTGTCGCCATGGTGGTAGGCCTCAACCTACTGCGCCGTCCGCTTCTGGGCCTCCTGCTGTTCGCTGCCATTGCCACTTTCCTGCCCTACTCAACTATCAATCTGGGGATTCGTACCACCGTTTCAGAACTGCTCATCCTGGTCGTCTGGGCCTGCATCCTGTTTCAGAACATCTTCGAGCAAGCGCGCCCCAGGTTGATTAACGGCAGTACTGAGCGTTATGTGCTCGCGTTGATTCTATTCAGTGCCTTTCCATTCGTGGTGGGTCAGGTCATGGTCAATGCTGCCGGCAGCGGCGTGGCCAACTGGATTCGCTGGCTGGCCAACGTGTCGCTGCTATTTCTCGTCGCGCGCCTGGTTAGAGACGAATTGACGCGCGAACGAATAGTCCAGGCTCTGCTGATCGGCTCGCTGGCAATGCTAATGCTGTCCCTACCAATATTTTTACTGGAGCGATCTGCGGCGGCGATCAACCCGCTTCTTACCAAGCTGGGTTATGCCACGCTGGACGAAGTGATCCGCGATACGTCTGGTGCGGTTTTCCTGCGCATGGGCTCACCATGGATCCACCCCAATACCCTTGGCGGTGCTATGGCTCTGATTCTGCCATTGGCTCTCTGCTACGGGCTTACTCGAAGCAGATGGTGCCGAGCGCTCGGCATCAGCGTGGGTTCTCTGGGCGTGATCGCCCTATTGCTCAGCGGATCTAGGGGAGCCCTTTTGAGCTTGGCGGTCGTGCTGGTATGGATGGCGATTCGGCGCGTGCCATTTACCGGCCGCTTGCTGCTTACTGGCTCAGCCTTAGGTTTGCTGTTGGTGCTGTCCTATCCGCCGCTTCAGGAGCGCATCTCGACCATGTTCGAGTTTAGCGGCGATGCCAGTACTTCGGTTCGCTTCGACGAATACGCTAACTTCCCCCGAGCGATGGCGGCCTATCCTCTCGGCATCGGCTTCAAGGTGGAGCCACCAGTGCCAGGAACAGATTTGCTGGGCATCTCCAATCTTTGGCTGAACTTCATATATCGGCTCGGCCTACCTGGCATGCTGCTCTTTATTGCCGCCATTTGGAGCTGGTGGCGAGAGACGAAGCCACGCACCGCAAAAATCGACCTGACGCCAGACAACGCTATCTGGCTGGGTACGACCGCCGGCCTGGTGGCAGCTCTGTTTAGTGGCCTCTTCGACCATTATTTCGGCTTCCAACCGGTATTGGTCGGGTTGTTCTGGCTCATGATCGGATTGAGCTTACAGGAGGCACGCCGGCTAGGAACGATCGAGAATCGCGCCGAGAGCACGCCCTCTTCGTCATACGGCATCTAGCGGCATGTTCGGCTCTACACTATGGCTCACCCTGGCGACGCTAATCGGCCTGATGGCGGGCTTCGCACGAGAGTGGCTTTTGGTTGACGCCTGGGGGGCCAGCCTGCGCAGCGACGCCTTCCTGGTCGCGCTGTTCCTACCCGAGGCAGTGCGGATGGCAATGGCCACGGGCCTGTTCAGCTCCGCCGCTCTCCCCCTATATCAGGAGCGTAACGAAGATCGGCGAGCAGCCTGGCTGTCAGCATTGACTGTGCGGGTACTCTGCACCGGAGTTGCCATGGCGGGACTCTTTTACCTCGCGGCGCCTCTCTGGGTGTGGCTCATCGGCCCCGGTCTATCCGATGCCGGGCGAGACCTGGCCACGCAAAGCCTGCAATTGCTGGCTTGGTGCGTGCCCGGCTTTCTGCTTCATGCGTTGCTATGTATTCCATTGCAGGCCAATGCCCGCTTCGTCTTGGCCGGCCTGGGTTCACTGCTATTCAATCTGCCGCCGGTAACCTACCTGGCCCTCCAAGGAGGGCGGGCCGAGCCGACCGGGCTCGCCGCTAGCTGTCTGGTAGGCAGCCTGCTGATGCCTTTGGTCCTGATACCCGCATTACGCGGCATTGGCTGGCAGCCTTGGAGAGCGAGGGCGGATGAAAACTGTGGCCGACAACTGTTGAGCCGACTCGGCCCGCTGCTGGCCAGCACAATGGCGAGCCAAGGGCTGGCACTGCTAGAAAGAATGATCGCTTCTTTACTGGGAGAGGGTGCGGTCACCTGGCTGAACTTTGCTCGCAAGCTGATCAACCTGCCAATGGTCGCACTGATGAGCCTGAACCAGGTTCTGCTCGGCATGATGGGCGGTAAGTCGGAGTCGGAGCGATTGATGCTGTTGCGCCGCGGCACCGCGCTGGCGACGCTGCTGACACTACCGGTTGCGGTCGGCGTAGTCGGCGCAGCTGCGCCTCTAATTGAACTGCTCTTACCCTCTCAATCCAGTCATGGCGTGCTGGCCGCCTTGCTCGGCTGGCTAGGCCTGACGCTTCTGTTCGCCGCCTGGAACGCCCTACTGGCACGCTACGCGTACTCTGTTGGCGACACTCGTACACCGCTGGCCTGTGAGCTCAGTGGTAATGCGCTGAATGCCGGATTGCTTCTAACTTTTCCATGGTGGCTAGGACTAAAAGGCATCGCGCTGGCCGCACTATTGGGTGTGGTACTGACCGGTCTGTTGCTGATGCGCAAACAACAGCTGCTGAATAGCCTGGAATGGCGTAAGCAGTGGATACTCGCACTATCGCTGCCGGCCTTGGCCTCATTCATCCCTCAGGCCCTGACTCACGGCTGGTGGCAGCTCGGAGCCGCCGGCCTAGCAGGAGCAAGCCTGTTCGCTGTACTTGCATCGCTGCTCAAGCCCTGGAAATAGCCCACGCGGCGCGCAAGCCCGATGCTAGTTAGGCATTGGTCTTGTCAGCCAGCTGCGCCATGCCGTCCTGTGCGCGAACATAATGACTGTTCTTGAGCAACCAGCGCCTCTCAACGCAATGCCACATCAACACTGCTCCTAAAAGGGTTAGGGACACCGTGAGCGCCAGAGCCAGCCAAGGGTCTGCATCGAAAAAACCGAGGTGCACCAAGGTCTGCACGATGGGGAAATGCAGGATGTACACACCATAGGAAAAGTCACCAAACTTGCCGAAATTGCCCAAATAGTTGTAAAGCGCAAAGAAGATCACCAGAACGCCCAATGCCAGAGGCTTTAATGCCTCTGCTCCAGATGTCACAGGCAAAAGGAAGTACATACCCGACGCCAGTACGAGCCACTTTAGATGTCTTTCGTAATACGGAAGAAAGTAGTAGAGCAAAGCTCCCGCTATGAAGAAGCGCAGCTGCCCCGGCAACTGCTTTTCCAGAAGCTCATACACGCCACGCCCTGTGCTTTCGTGCAGATGCGACATAGCCATTGAATAAAGCGTCGACGCAACGAACAGCATCAACATCACTCGGGCATAGCCGGCACGCCGGCTTAACCAGGCAATAGCCGGTACACTTAAATAAAACATCACTTCAATCTTGATGGTCCACAGCGCGCCGTTCACTGAAGAAATTCTATTTTCGGCGAACACACCGGGAAGATCAGGTTGAATGAAATTTAGGAAACCCAGATTGAAAACCAAGTAGCGAAAGAATTCGTCAGACCGAAAGTAGCTCGCCACAGAAAGTTCACTTAGACCGCAAAGCAAAACCGCAGCTAATGCTACCGACACAAAATAAGCAGGGTAAATGCGGCGCCCGCGTTTTTCGAAGTAATCGACTAGCGAACGCGACTTCTCGTAACTCATAAAGATCAGGAAGCCACTGATCACAAAGAAAGACTCGATAGCAATTTTGCCAGAAAGAAGTTTATCGATGATCGACAATTCATCTCTAGCTGACAACTCGTAGGCATGCAGTAAACAAACCGCTATCGCCAGTAGCAGCCGGATCAGGTCAAAGTTATTTTGCCGCAAACGCGGACTGTCGACTCGCATTACCTTCTCAATCACTTGGCGTGTTTCACTGCCAGCTTGGCAGTATTTCCAAGATCGGGCTTCTTGAATAAGCGTTTACCCAAACGATTGGCTCCATTCATCAAAGGCTCCTCGACGAGCTTGAAGCCGACCAAGCCATAGATCATCACTGCCGCGAACATCATCACCAAGAATACAATATGGCCAAACAGACTTGGCGTGGCCGGCCCCAACAATACCCAAAGCTTGCCTACCACCCCTAACACCAAAAGATGTGAAAGGTATGTTGTATACGAGCTATCGCCGATAGCCACCATAAAACCGGGAACCTCCAGCTTCCCTCTGCGCTCGAGCAACGTCGCACCCATCGTCAGCAGGCCGAAGAGGCAGCCCAAACTGAACACCCGAACCAGTCCCTCACCTCTAAACAATCCATACGTATATCCGAGAGGCACCCCTACCAAAGGAACGAACAACAACATGCCAAGAGCAAGACGGTTGGAAACCCGTTCGCTGGAGGGGCTGAAATAGAATAATGCGATTATGCTTCCGAGAACAAATTCAATAGCGTATGGGTGCAGAATCAAGCGAAGGAAAGGATTCAGTTTAGATATATCAAGCAGAAGATTAGCGGAGATGATTAAAACAGCCCATGCAGCAAGAATCAAAGGCAAATAGCGTTCACTACAGAACATAAACGATGTGAACACTAAGTAGAACCACATCTCGAAGATCAGCGACCAAGCGACGATAACCAGAGGCAGACTCTTATCTGGAATCAAAAAAAATGACTTCCAGAGATTAGGCTCGTCATGCCCACTGTTAACCCACGCCGGCATAATCAAGAAAACCGCCAATGTGATAAAAAAATACACCCAGTAAGGCGGATATATTCTCGCGACTCGAGCATAGGCGAACTTCAAAATTTCCCGAGGGACTTGAAATCGTCCTCGGGAAACCATCACCATAATGAAACCACTTACGACAAAGAACCAATCGATGAATAGCTGATTGAAATCCTTGATAGCAGCTGGCAACAACGAAAAACCTGCGTACTTTTCCTCTGCAAAAGTCATGTGCCCGATAATCACCCCGGCCAGGCCTAGACAACGAAAAGCCTGGAGGCTGTTTAACTTCGACATGCCACATGCTCCGAAACGACAACGCCACTGGGGCGCAAAATGGACGCCAATAATTTGGCGAATGAAAAAGTACCTGATAAGAGACGATGCATCTCATGGGGCAGGATGCCATCATGCTTGCGAATCTGGCAAGACACGGTCGCCTCGATGAACACCCTCCCACCACCACGGCAGAGTTCTGACTACATTGCCTGCCGTTACGCTAGAAAAAACTCTTTAGGAAAAAGCGGTCGCTTATGAAGTATCACGCCAAAATCTGGAATATTGTTCGACTCCTGCTCACATCGCCGGCCTTGGTTTTTTCTCTCTCAGCCTATGCTGCTGACGATGAGCCGATTCGGATGATAGTCAAGCAGTATGACCGTGACGTGTACTCCACCATGGATGACCTTCTCTACATCCGCACCCATCAATGCCTTGAGCCTGCCTACAGCGAAAACGCCATCCTTTTCTATATCCCTTATTCCGACGATAACAAATTACAGTTCAGCTCGAAGGTAGAGTGCAAAGTTCTAGAGTTGTACGACCGGGGCGCGCATTACAGCAAGGAAGGTCGCTAGAGAACCCACAGCAGCTCAGCCCAGCAGCTCGCTCATGGGGATGAAGCGCAGCGCTTCGCCCTCGGCATAGGTCCGCTCTTCCAGCACCTCGACGAGCCCGTCGGCCCAGGCCGCACTGCGCAGCACCCCGGAACTCTGATTGGGATGCAGCACCGCGCGACCATTCTCCAGCCGCGCGCGCAGATACTCGCGCCGCTTGCCCGGACGCGGCCAGGCGAAGCCGGCCGGCACCTCGAAGGCTAGCGGCTCGACCCGCGGTACGCCGAGGCGGCGCAGCAGATACGGTCGCGCCAGCAAGGCGAAGGTCACCAGGGTCGAGGCCGGGTTGCCCGGCAGACCGAGCACCGGCACGCCGCGGAAATGGCCGCAGGTCAGCGGCTTGCCCGGTTTGATCGCCAGCTTCCACAGCGCCAGTTCGCCGTCCTCGCGCAATACCTGGCCGAGATAGTCGGCCTCGCCCACTGATACGCCGCCGGTCGACAGGATCAGGTCGGCGTCGCTGAGTGCCGCCAGGGCGTCGCGGGTGCGCTGGGCGTCGTCGGGCAGGATGCCGGCGTCGCGCACGTCGCAGCCCAGGCGCTGCAGCCAGACGCAGAGCAGGCTGCGGTTACTGTTGTAGATCTGCCCTGGGCCCAGCGGTCGACCGGGCTCGATCAGCTCGTCACCGGTAGAGAGCACCGCCACGCGCGGGCGTCGACGAACCGCCAGCACGGCGCAACCGAGCGACGCGGCCAGGCCGAGTTCCACCGGGCCCAGGCGCGTGCCGGCGCCCAGCACCACCTCGCCCACCCGGGTTTCCTGGCCTTGTGGGCGCACGTTCTGCCCGGCCTCGAGCGGCTCCTGGAACTGCACCCGCCCCTCCTCGAGCAGCTCGACGTTCTCCTGCATTTCTACCGTATCGGCGCCGGCCGGCATGGGCGCACCGGTGAAGATGCGCGCGCAGGTCCCGAGCTGCAGAGGCTCGGGCGCCTGGCCGGCGAGGATGCGCTGGGTGACCGGCAGCGGCTCGCCGCGCCAGTCGGCCAGGCGCAGGGCATAGCCATCCATGGCGCTGTTCGGCCAGGGCGGCAGATCCAGGCCGGCGACCAGATCGGTGGCCAGCACGCGTCCGTCGGCCGCCGCGAGGGTGACGATTTCCTGCTCGCGGATGGGGCTGGCCTGGGCCAGTGCCAGCAGACGCTGCAGGGCCTGCTCGACCGGCAGCAGGCTCATCCGCGCGTCTCGCAGGGAGCTGCGGCCTTGAGATGGGGCACGAAGTTGCAGGGCCGGTGACGGCTGTCCAGCTGTTCGCCAAGGATGCCGTCCCAGGCGGTGCGGCAGGCATTGGTCGAGCCCGGCACGCAGCACACCAGCGTGCCGTTGGCCAGGCCGGCCAGAGCCCGCGACTGCATGGTGGAAGTGCCGATGTCCGCCACCGAAATTTGCCGGAAATACTCGCCAAAACCATCCACCTGCTTGTCCAGCAAGCAGGCCACCGCCTCGGGCGTGCTGTCGCGAGCGGTGAAGCCGGTGCCGCCGGTGATCAGCACCACCTGGACCTCGTCCTCGGCGATCCACTGCGCCACCTGTGCGCGGATGCGGTAGAGATCGTCCTTGAGCAGCACCCGTGCCGCCAGGTGATGGCCGGCGGCGGTGAGGCGATCGACGAACAGTTGGCCGGAGGTGTCGGTGTCCAGGGTACGGGTATCGCTGACGGTGAGCACCGCGATGTTCAGCGGCGCAAAAGCCGCCTCGGCCTTGTGGCTCATGGCATGGTCCGGTTGTGGCGAAAACTGGCCGGTGTTATATCACAGGCCCCGACCCAGAGCGCCGCCATGACCACTGCCCTGCCGCCCTGCTCCATTCTGCTGCTGGCCGGCGGCCGCGGCCAACGCCTGGGCGGCCGGGACAAGGGCCTGGTCGAATGGCGCGGCCGTCCGCTGATCGATCACCTTTATCAGGTAGCGCGACCGCTGACGGACGACCTGATCCTCTCCTGCAATCGCAACGCCGAGCGCTATGCCGCGTTCGCCGATCGGCTGGTCGCCGATGACGCTGCCGATTTCCCTGGACCGCTGGCCGGGCTGCTGGGTGGACTGACTGCCGCACGCCACGACTGGCTGCTGATGCTGCCCTGCGACGCGCCCCGGGTCGACGGAGCGCTGCTGCGGCAGTTGCGTCAATGCGCCCTCCACTACGGCGACAAACCGGTGATGATTCGCCAGGGAGAACAGTGGCAGCCGCTGTTCGCAATGATGCCTGGCATGCTGCTGGCCCCGCTGCGCCAGGCCTGGGATGACGGCGAGCGCAGCCCGCTGCGGGCGCTGTTGGCGCTGGATGCCCGGCCCTGCCCATGCGACGAGACGGACCCACGCCTGGCCAACCTCAATACACCGGAGCTTTTGCGCGGCTAGCAGGGAACCGAGAGCCGCCTCGCTCGTCATACGTACCCCAACACAGGAGGTACCCATGACTCAGAGATTCCTCATCGCCTTGCTGGCCGCCGGCCTGCTCGCGGGCTGCTCGATGCCCAGCGTGATCACCCTCAACGACGGTACCCGCATCCAGACCGTGGACGTTCCCGATTTCGACGAGGATTCCGGTTTCTATGAATTCGAGGAACTCGACGGCAAGGCCGCGCGGGTGAACAAGGATCAGGTAATCACCGTCAGGGAACTGTGACCCTCGCACGGTCACAAGGAGCGAACCACTAAAAAACTTCTAGCTAACCCCTTGTGCCGCAAAACTTTTTCGGTAGAATGCGCGCAATTCTTCGGAGCGTAGCGCAGCTTGGTAGCGCGTCTCGTTCGGGACGAGAAGGTCGCTGGTTCGAATCCAGTCGCTCCGACCATTTCCCGAATCGGCGAAAGCCGATCAGAAAAACCGGCCCTGGCGCCGGTTTTTTCGTTTTCGTCGCCATAAAAAGAAAGCCCGCGCACCTCTATGGTCGCGGGCTTTTTCATGTGGCGTCCCAGAGAGGGGTCGAACCTCCAACCTTCCCCTTAGGAGGGGGATGCTCTATCCAATTGAGCTACTGGGACAACGGGGCGGCATGTTAACGGCCGGGCCAATATTTGTCATGCCATTCGCTTTGTTACGATTTTGCTTCAGCCAGCCTTCATAGCTCTAGCCCGCGCCATGCGTAGGCTTCGCACGCATCGACTCGGCCGCTTTTTGCCTACCTGCGCGCATTTCGGATAATTGGTGCTGGCAAAGCGCCTGCATTCGCACGACAATAGCGACGTGCAATTGGCGTCAAATAATCGACCAATCGATTAAAAATGAACTCGATGCTGTTACCGGCTGAACGGCTAGCGCCTATCATGGTCAAAGCAGCGACAATCCAGTAGCTGAATGCCAGCATCGCTCTCGTGAACTAACCGGTTAATTCAAACCCCCTATGAAACAGGCCATCTATTCCAGCCGCACGGCTGACAAGTTCGTAGTCCGCCTCCCCGATGGCATGCGCGAGCGCATCGCCGACGTGGCTCGCAACCATCATCGCAGCATGAACTCGGAGATCATCGCTCGCCTGGAGCAGAGCCTGATCCAGGAAGACGCGCTGGGTGACGATCTGAATCTGCGCCTGGACAGCCCGGAGCTGTCGCTGCACGAGCGCGAGCTGCTGCAGCGCTTCCGCCAGCTTTCTCGTCGACAGCAGAACGCCCTGGTGTCGCTCATCGCTCACGATGCGGAAATGGCGGCCGAAGAAGCCTGATAGTGATCTCATGAAAAAAGCCGGCTGATGCCGGCTTTTTTGTGTCCATCGATCAGAGCAGGAAGAGCGTTGCCAGCCCAAGGAAAATGAAGAAGCCGCCACTGTCGGTCATGGCGGTGATCATCACGCTGGCGCCCATGGCCGGGTCGCGCCCCAGGCGCATGAGCGTCATGGGAATCAGCACCCCCATCAGCGCCGCCAGCAGCAGATTCAAGGTCATCGCGCCGGTCATGACCAAGCCGAGAGACCAACTGTCATACAGCCAGAAGGCCACGGCGCCGATCACCCCGCCCCATAGCACGCCGTTGATCAGAGCCACGCCCAGCTCCTTACGCAGCAGGCGGGAAGTGTTGCCGGTGCTGACCTGGTCCAGCGCCAACGCGCGCACGATCATGGTGATGGTCTGGTTGCCCGAATTGCCGCCGATGCCCGCGACGATCGGCATCAGAGCCGCCAGCGCCACCAGTTTCTCGATGGAGCCCTCGAACAAGCCGATCACTCGTGATGCGAGGAAGGCCGTGACGAGGTTGACGGCGAGCCACGCCCAGCGGTTGCCGACCGACTTCCACACCGAGGCGAAGATGTCTTCTTCCTCGCGCAGACCGGCCATGTTGAGCACTTCGCTCTCGCTCTCCTCGCGGATCAAGTCGACCATTTCGTCGATGGTCAGACGCCCGATCAGCTTGCCATCCTTATCCACCACCGGTGCCGAGACGAGGTCGTAACGCTCGAAGGCCTGGGCCGCGTCATACGCATCCTCATCGGGGTTGAAGCTGACGGGATCGCTGGCCATCACTTCCACAACCTGCTTGTCGGGATCGTTGACCAGCAATCGCTTGATCGGCAGCACACCCTTGAGAACACCGTCGTAGTCGACCACGAACAGCTTGTCGGTATGGCCCGGTAGCTCCTTGAGCCGCCGCAGGTAACGCAGCACCACCTCGAGTGTGACATCCTCGCGGATGGTCACCATCTCGAAGTCCATCAGCGCGCCTACCTGATCCTCCTCATAGGACAGCGCCGAACGCACTCGCTCACGCTGCTGCGCATCCAGCGTCTCCATGAGCTCGAGTACCACATCGCGCGGCAACTCGGGAGCCAGGTCCGCCAGCTCGTCCGCATCCATATCCTTGGCGGCGGCGAGAATCTCGTGGTCGTCCATGTCCGCGATCAGCGATTCGCGGACCGCATCGGACACTTCAAGGAGGATATCGCCATCGCGCTCGGCCTTGACCAGCTGCCATACGGTCAGGCGATCGTCGAGCGGCAGGGCTTCGAGGATATGGGCGATGTCGGCGGAGTGGAGTTCGTCGAGCTTGCGCTGCAGCTCGGCGAGATTCTGCCGGTGGACCAGGTTTTCTACGAGGTCGTGATGCTGGCCTTCCTGACGGTGGGTCAGGTTTTCTACCAGCTTGTGACGGTGCAGCAGTTCGACCACCTGAGCGAGGCGATCCTGCAGGCTTTCTTGCGGCTTTTTGGCTTCTACTTCAGTCATACGGCACGCTCCACCCCAGCAGCGGGGCGCGCCACGGAGGTCAATCAGTCAAAACGATTGGGCGAAGAAAATATTGAGTAACTACTGGGTAAGTCCATGGTGGCGATCCACAAGCCCCGGCGGGGCTGACTTGGCAATCATAGCACCCCACACCGTTTCGACGCGAAAAAATCAGGCCTAGAACAAACGCTTGCAGCACTTTCCTAGAGCCCTACGCAGCTACTTTTCCGACGCATGCGCTACGTCACAAGACACGCTGGCGCAACGAAAAAGCCGGGCTAGGCTGCAGAGGCCAACGTCAAGGAGGACGAATATGCTGCGATCAATCTGCGCAGGTTTGTGCGCATGCCTGCTCTACCCCACCACTCATGCTCAGGCCGCTACCGTGCAGCGTTGCGAGGACGCCCAGGGCCACGTCACCTACACCCTGCATGGCTGCCCGGAAAACGCGAGCCTGGATCTGCAAGAGGCCTACAACCCCACGCCAGGAAAAGGCAAAGCAGTGCCCCTGGCAAAGGCGGCGAAGGTTCGCGCCAAAGCGAAGACCAACAAGAAGGACACGCAGCTGGTGGTGGTCGGGACCAAGCAGGACGGCTGCGGCAATCAGCTCAGCAGCAGCGACCGGCGCCGCGCGGTGATTCGTCAGCAGGTGCGTAGCGGGATGACTCAGAGCGACGTCAAAAGTACCCTGGGCGAGCCGGACAGGATCACCAGCAACGACGGCCAGACTCGCTATCACTACGACGATGAGAAGGGCAACAAGCGCCAGGTGAACTTCGATGAGTCCGGCTGCGTAAAAGCAAAAGGCAAACGCTAGAAAGACAAAAGGCCCGCATCACTGCGAGCCTTTTGCTGTATGGCGCACTCAGGAGGATTCGAACCTCCGACCGCCCGGTTCGTAGCCGGGTACTCTATCCAGCTGAGCTATGAGTGCGTGTGGCGCTTTTAGACCAGATCACCGCTGGTTGAAACAAAATGGCCTGCATCGCTGCAAGCCATTCGAGTGTGGCGCACTCAGGAGGATTCGAACCTCCGACCGCCCGGTTCGTAGCCGGGTACTCTATCCAGCTGAGCTATGAGTGCGTGTGGCGCTTTTAGACCAGATCACCGCTGGTTGAAACAAAATGGCCTGCATCGCTGCAAGCCATTCGAGTGTGGCGCACTCAGGAGGATTCGAACCTCCGACCGCCCGGTTCGTAGCCGGGTACTCTATCCAGCTGAGCTATGAGTGCGTGTGGCGCTTTTAGACCAGATCACCGCTGGTTGAAACAAAATGGCCTGCATCGCTGCAAGCCATTCGAGTGTGGCGCACTCAGGAGGATTCGAACCTCCGACCGCCCGGTTCGTAGCCGGGTACTCTATCCAGCTGAGCTATGAGTGCGTGGGCTGCGCATTTTAGTGGTCTCAACCATCAGGTCAAGCACTTTCCGAGTCAGCTCAACAACTTATCGGACTTCGCGCAAACACAACCGAAGTTGTGAATATGGCGGAGAAGGGGGGATTCGAACCCCCGACACCCTTTTGAGGTGTACTCCCTTAGCAGGGGAGCGCCTTCGGCCACTCGGCCACCTCTCCGCAACACGGGGCGCATGATAACCATGTTTTCCCCGTTTGCAAACCAAAATTTCGAGAAAAATTAGTGGCTTGGTTCGTCGCCCTTCTCTTTTTGGATGCGCTGGTAAATCTCTTCGCGGTGCACGGCAACTTCCTTCGGAGCATTGACGCCGATGCGCACCTGATTACCTTTCACACCCAACACGGTGACGGTGACATCATCACCCACCATCAGGGTCTCTCCGACCCGGCGAGTCAGAATCAGCATTCCTTTCTCCTTACGGATTCAATTACGGGACAACAGTCTGCAAGAACTAAAATGGTGGGTAGCAACGCACATATCAAGTGCAATGCCCTCCCCCAGTATTGACCAGCCTCGGCAAAAGAAAAGTCCCCTCCCAGGCAGCCAAAAAAACGAAAGGCGCGGAAGACCGCGCCTTTTGAGAAGACATCACTCGGCCTGTCGGGCCGGAGCGTCGAGCTCGAAAGCGGTGTGCAGGGCACGCACGGCCAGCTCGAGATACTTCTCTTCGATGACCACGGACACCTTGATCTCGGAGGTGGAAATCATCTGGATGTTGATGGTTTCCTTCGCCAGCGCCTCGAACATGCGGCTGGCGACGCCGGCGTGGGAACGCATGCCGACGCCTACAATCGAGACCTTGGCGATGTTGATGTCGCCGATCACCTCACGGGCACCCAGTTCGCGTGCGGTGTTCTCCAGCACGGTCTTGGCACCGTTGTAGTCGTTGCGGTGCACGGTGAACGTGAAGTCCGTGGTGTTATCGTGGGCCACGTTCTGCACGATCATGTCCACTTCGATGTTCGCGGCGCTGATCGGGCCGAGAATCTTGAAGGCCACGCCGGGGATATCCGGTACACCACGGATGGTCAGCTTGGCTTCGTCGCGATTGAAGGCGATGCCGGAAATGATCGGCTGTTCCATGGATTCCTCTTCGTCAAGGGTGATGAGGGTGCCCGGCCCCTCCTGGAAGCTGTGCAGCACGCGCAGCGGGACGTTGTACTTGCCGGCGAACTCCACCGAGCGAATCTGCAGCACCTTGGAACCGAGGCTGGCCATTTCCAGCATTTCTTCGAAGGTGATCTTGTCCAGACGCTGGGCCTTGGCCACCACGCGCGGGTCGGTGGTATAGACGCCGTCTACATCGGTGTAGATCTGGCACTCGTCGGCCTTCAGCGCCGCGGCCAGCGCCACGCCGGTGGTGTCGGAGCCACCGCGACCGAGGGTCGTGATGTTGCCCTCCTCATCCACACCCTGGAAGCCTGCGACCACCACGACCTTGCCGGCCTTGAGGTCGGTGCGGATGCGCTGGTCGTCGATCTGCAGGATGCGCGCCTTGGTGTGCGCGTTATCGGTGAGGATGCGTACCTGGTTGCCGGTGTAGGACACCGCCGGCACACCGCGACGGATCAGCGCCATGGCCAGCAGGGCGATGGTCACCTGCTCGCCCGTGGAAACCATCACGTCCAGCTCGCGCGGAACCGGGTCGCCGTCGGTAATCTGCTTGGCCAGCTCGATCAGGCGGTTGGTTTCGCCGCTCATGGCGGAAACCACGACGACGATGTCATCGCCGCCCTCGCGGAATTTCTTCACCTTGTCGGCCACCTGCTGGATGCGCTCGATGCTGCCGACGGAGGTGCCCCCAAATTTCTGTACGATCAACGCCATGTCAAAAAGCCGCCTGATTCCTCGAAGGGCGCCCATTAAACCCGCATCGGGTCACACTGCCAAGGCCCGCCGGACGCACTGCGGGCCCCGGTCTAGCCGTATCAGGCGCCTTGTTCGACGAAGGCCGCCGCCAGTGCCAGCGCCTCGTCCAGCTTGCCGGCATCCACGCCGCCGCCCTGGGCCATGTCCGGGCGGCCACCGCCCTTGCCGCCCACGGTGGCAGCGGCCTGACGCATCAGGTCGCCGGCCTTGAGCTTGGCGGTCAGGTCCTGGGTCACGCCGGCGACCAGCACGACTTTGTCCTCGAGCACGCCGCCGAGCAGGATCACCGCGCTGCCGAGTTTGTTCTTCAGCTGGTCGACCATGGCCAGCAGCGCCTTGCCGTCCAGCCCGTCGAGGCGAGAGGCCAGGACCTTGACGCCCTTGACGTCCACCGCCGAGCCGGCGAGGTCGTTGCCGGCCGCGCTGGCGGCCTTGGCCTTGAGCTGCTCCAGCTCTTTCTCCAGCTGACGGTTGCGCTCGATCAGCGCGGACAGCTTGTCCAGCACGTTGTCGCGGCTGCCCTTGACCAGGTTCGCCGCTTCCTTGAGCTGCTCCTCGGCGCCGTTCAGCCAGGCCAGAGCCGCCGCGCCGGTCACCGCCTCGATGCGGCGCACGCCGGCAGCCACGCCGCCTTCGCTGGTGATCTTGAACAGGCCGATGTCGCCGGTACGCGACACATGGGTACCGCCACACAGCTCGACGGAGAAGCCGCCGCCCATGCTCAGCACGCGCACCTGATCGCCGTACTTCTCGCCGAACAGCGCCATGGCGCCCTTGGCCTTGGCGGTGTCGATGTCGGTTTCCTCGGTCTCGACCGCGGAGTTCTTGCGGATCTCGGCATTGACCATGTCTTCGAGCAGCTTCAGCTGCTCCGGCTTGATCGCCTCGAAGTGACTGAAGTCGAAGCGCAGGCGCTGACTGTCGACCAGCGAGCCCTTCTGCTGTACGTGATCGCCCAGCACCTGACGCAGTGCGGCGTGCAGCAGGTGAGTGGCCGAGTGGTTCAGCGCGGTGGCCTGGCGCACCGAGGCGTCGACCTCGGCGCTGATGTCGGCACCGACGCTCAGGCCGCCCTGGGCGACCACGCCGTGATGCAGGAAGGCGCCGCCGGCCTTGGTGGTGACACGCACGTCGAAGCGCACGTCGGCGCCCTGCAGGTAGCCGCTGTCGCCGATCTGGCCGCCGGACTCGGCATAGAACGGAGTCTGGTCCAGCACCACCACGCCCTCGTCGCCTTCGGCGAGGCGGTCGACGGCAGCGCCGGCCTTGAACAGCGCCAAGACCTTGCCGTTGCCACGAGTGCCGGCGTAACCCATGAAGACGGTATCGCCGTCGACCTTGACCAGGCTGTTGTAGTCCATGCCGAAGGCGCTGGCGGAACGGGCGCGCTCGCGCTGGGCCTCCATCTCGCGTTCGAAGCCTTCTTCGTCGATGGACAGCTCGCGCTCACGGGCGATGTCGGCGGTCAGATCCACCGGGAAACCATAGGTGTCATACAGCTTGAACACGATGTCGCCGGGAATGACCTTGCCCTGCAAGCCGGCCAGATCCTGCTCGAGAATCCTCAGGCCCTGCTCCAGGGTCTTGGCGAACTGCTCTTCCTCGGTCTTCAGCACGCGCTCGATATGCGCCTGCTGCTGTTTCAGCTCGGGGAAGGCTTCGCCCATCTCGGCCACCAGGGCGGCGACGATCTGATAGAAGAAGCTGCCCTTGGCGCCCAGCTTGTTGCCATGACGGCAGGCGCGGCGAACGATGCGGCGCAGCACGTAGCCACGGCCCTCGTTGGACGGGGTCACGCCGTCGGCGATCAGGAAACCGCAGGAACGGATGTGGTCGGCGACGACCTTGAGCGAAGCCTGGCCTTCGTTGGCGCAGCCGATGGCCTTCGCCGCGGCGTTCAGCAGGCTCTGGAACAGGTCGATCTCGTAGTTCGAGTTGACGTGTTGCAGCACGGCGCTGATGCGCTCGAGGCCCATGCCAGTGTCCACGCTCGGCGCCGGCAGCGGGTGCAGCACGCCGTCCGCGGTGCGGTTGAACTGCATGAACACGTTGTTCCAGATCTCGATGTAGCGGTCGCCGTCTTCTTCCGGCGAGCCAGGCGGGCCGCCCCAGATGTGGTCGCCGTGGTCGAAGAATATCTCGGTGCAGGGGCCGCACGGGCCGGTGTCGCCCATCGCCCAGAAGTTGTCGGAAGCGTAGGGAGCGCCCTTGTTGTCGCCGATGCGCACCATGCGCTCGGCCGGGATGCCGACGTCCCGGGTCCAGATGTCGTAGGCCTCGTCATCGGTGGCGTAGACGGTGACCCAGAGCTTTTCCTTCGGCAAGTTCAGCCACTTTTCGCCGGTCAGGAATTCCCAGGCATAGGCGATGGCGTCGCGCTTGAAGTAGTCGCCGAAGCTGAAGTTGCCCAGCATCTCGAAGAAGGTGTGGTGGCGCGCGGTGTAGCCGACGTTCTCCAGGTCGTTGTGCTTGCCGCCGGCACGCACGCACTTCTGGCTGGTGGTGGCGCGGGTGTAGGCGCGCTTTTCCAGGCCGAGGAAGCAGTCCTTGAACTGGTTCATGCCGGCATTGGTGAACAGCAGGGTCGGGTCGTTCGCCGGGATCAGCGAACTGGAGGCGACGCGGGTGTGCCCCTTCTCTTCGAAGAAGCGGAGGAAGGCTTCACGGATTTCTGCGCTTTTCATCTATGTCATCCAGGCAAACGGCGGCCACGGCAGAGCCGGCAAAGGGCCGCATTATATCGGCCCTGCGCGGCGGGGACAGCCCGCCCGAAGGGAATTTGGATAGAAAACGACTATCGAGCGGCGCGACGGTCACGGAGCGAGCGGGCGGATGCGCCCCCGCTCCGCCGATCAGAGCTCGGCAGGGACGATCAGGATGCCGGCACGCAGGCCGTTCTTGACCTTGGGGTTGGGAAAGATGATGCGCGCGCCCTGCTCTTCGACCAGCCAGCGCGTGCCGGCGATATCCTCGGCCAGCAGAAAGCCCGTCTCCAGCTCGGTGAAGTTCTCGATGTCGTCGGGCAGGTGCAGCTTGAAGGCATCGCTGTGCTTGATCACCTCGCGGGACACCGCGAACAGCAGCAGGCCTTCAAGCGAGTCGCCGGCCGGCTCGCAGTTCTCGATCAGCTCGCGCAGGCGCTTCTCCAGCAGGTCGAGGTTGACCAGCTGGTTCTGCCCGAATGGCCGCGCCTTGCCCAGCTCCAGAGTGAAGGCCTCGGCGCCGAGGCGCGCATAGGTGTAGGAGCTGAAGGTGATGCCGGTCTTGCGCTGCAGCAGCACCGCGTCGATGCCGGCCGCATTCAGGCGGGCCAGTTCGGCGCGTGAGTGCTCGCGGCCTTCGACATAGGGATAGAGGGCGAACTGCTCGATCTTCGAGCCACGGATCGCGGTGTGCAGGTCGTAGTGCAGCCGCGCACGGCCTTCCCTGCTGAAGAACACCGCGGCATGTCGCTCCAGCTCGTTGGCACGCAGCGCCTCGGAACCGCTGCTCTGCTCGTGGCGACCGTCGAACAGACGATTGATGTCCTGCTCCACATAGCGCTCGCCGCGGCGCATAGCCTCGGGGTTGCCGAACAGGAACAGGATGCGCGCCCTCGGCAGCAGCTGGCCGGAGGCGACCGCCTGCACCAGGCGGTCGAGCAACTCGATCGGTGCCGTCTCGTTGCCGTGGATGCCGGCCGACAGCAGCAGGTCGAGACCGCTGTCCTCCTGCGCTGGCGGCGTCACTTCCAGCACGCCCTCGGCCAGCCAGTGCAGGCGCGCTCCCTCGCGGGTCAGCTGAATCTTCTCGGTCGGCTCGCGGCCGGCGAGGGTGAGTTCGAGCAGTTTGCCGAGGGCGAGCATGGGATTACCTCAGTCGGGCTCAATGATTGCAGTCGGGACCGTGCACATGATCCTCATCGTCGCCGCCCAGATCGGCCGGCTCCATTTCCAGCTGCAGGCCGACCAGGTTGGTCGCCTGTGGGCGCAGCAGCAGGTTGGCGTACTCGGTGTCGCCCTCCTCCACGTCGACGCCGATCAGCAGTTGATCACCCACTGCCTGGATCCACACTTCCTTGCCCTGCCAGATCACGGCGAAGCGTGTGCAGGAGGTTTCCAGCTGGGTGCCATCGGTGTCTTCAAGGACGAGTTGCAGGGCTTGGGACATGGTCGGGACTCTCACACGAGTTGGAAGGGGTAGACGGAGCCCAGTTTAAGGATCTGCGTCAGTTCATCCAATGCCGTACGGCATTCGATCAGCAGCTGCGGGTCGGCCAGGTCGCTTTCGGCCATACGGTCGCGGTAGTGCTTGTCGACCCAGGCGTTGAGGGTGTCAAACAGCGCGGGGGTCATCACCACACCCGGATTCACCGCGGCCAGCTCCTGCTGATTGAGCGCCACGCGCAGGCGCAGGCAGGCCGGGCCGCCGCCGTTCTGCATGCTCTGCTTGAGGTCGAAGACCTTCACCTCGCGGATCGGGCCGCTGCCGCTGGTGAGCTCGCTCAGGTAGCTCCACACGTTGGCGTTGTTGCGGCACTCCTCCGGCACGATCAGCAGCATGCCGCCGTCGGCGCGGGTCAGCAGCTGGCTGTTGAACAGGTAGGAGCGCACCGCGTCCTCGACGCTCACGGCGCTGGCCGGCACACGCACGGCCTGGAAGTTGCCGCCCCGGCGAGCCAGCTTGTCGCCCAGTTCGGCAAGGACCTTGTCGGTGTCGAGGAAGGCGTCCTGGTGATAGAACAGCACCTCGCCGTTGCCCACCGAGATCACGTCGTTGTGGAACACGCCCTGATCGATCACCGCCGGATTCTGCTGGGCGTAGACCACGCCCTCCTCGCCCAGCCCATGCAGGCGGGCCACCGCCTGGCAGGCTTCCAGAGTCTGCCGCGCCGGGTAGCGTTGCGGCGCCGGAAAGCGGCTGTCGAAGGCGCTGCGGCCGAACACGAAGAATTCCACGCCGGCCTCGCCATACCCCTTGCAGAAACGCGTGTGGTTGGCCGCGCCCTCGTCGCCGAACTGACCCACGGCCGGTAGCGCCGCGTGGTGGGCGAAGTGCTGTTCGTCGTTGAACATGGCGCGCAGCACGCGGCTGGTGGTCGGGTGCTCGATGCTGCGGTGGAACTTGCAATTGAGGTTGGCGGCGGTGAAGTGCACGCGGCCGTCCGCGGTGTCGGCGCTGGGGCTGACGGTGCAGGAGTTGGCCGTCCACATGCTGGAGGCGGAGCTGACGGCGGCCAGCAGTGGCATGGATTCCTTGGCGGCCTTGGCGATCACCTCGGCATCGCTGCCGGTGAAGCCGAGGCTGCGCAGCGCGGCGACGTCCTGGCGCTCCTGGGGGGCGAACACACCCTGCTGGAAGCCCATGTCCATCAGCGCCTTCATCTTGCCCAGGCCCTGCTTGGCGGCTTCCTTGGGGTTGGACACCGCCTGGCTGTTGCTCTGCGACGCCACGTTGCCGTAGGACAGGCCGCCGTAGTTGTGCGTCGGCCCGACCAGGCCGTCGACATTCATTTCAACAGCGGACATTTCATGGGCGGACATCAGAGACTCACTCCCGGGGTCAGGGTGGCGGGCAGGCTCAGGGTTTCGCTCTCCAGCGAGGCGACCGGGTAAGCGCAGTAGTCGGCGGCGTAATAGGCGCTGGCGCGGTGGTTACCGGAGGCGCCCACACCGCCGAACGGCGCGCTGCTGGCGGCGCCGGTCAGCTGCTTGTTCCAGTTGACGATGCCGGCACGGCTCTCGATCAGGAACTGCTGGTAGCGCTCGGCGCTATCCGATAGCAGGCCGGCGGCCAGGCCGTACTGGGTGTCGTTGGCCTCGGCAATCGCCGCGTCGAAATCGGCATAGCGAATCACCTGCAGCAGCGGGCCGAAGAACTCTTCGTCCACGCGCTCGGCGACTGCAGTGACGTCGAGAATGCCCGGGGTCAGCAGCGCGGCGTTGGCAATCGGCTGGATCATCTCCAGCAACGCCACGGCCCCGTTATCGAGCAGGTGACGCTGGGCCTCGAGCAGGTGCTCGGCGGCGGCGAGCGAGATCACCGAGCCCATGAAGGGCGCCGGCTGCTCGTCGAAGGCACCGACCTTGAGGGTCGCGGCCACCGCCACCAGGCGCGCCAGCAACGCATCGCCCCAGGCGCCGTCCGGCACCAGCAGGCGGCGCGCGCAGGTGCAGCGCTGGCCGGCCGAGATAAAGGCGGACTGGATGATGGTGTAGACGGCGGCATCGACGTCGGCGACCTCGTCCACCACCAGCGGGTTGTTGCCGCCCATCTCCAGCGCCAGGATCTTGTCCGGGCGGCCGGCGAACTGGCTGTGCAGCAGGTTACCGGTACGGCTGGAGCCGGTGAAGAACAGGCCGTCGATGCCAGTACTGCCGGCCAGGGCCACGCCGGTCTCGCGGGCGCCCTGCACCAGGTTGAGCACGCCGGCCGGCAGGCCGGCCTCGATCCAGCATTTGACGGTCAGTTCGGCGACCTTGGGGGTCAGCTCGCTGGGCTTGAACACCACCGCGTTGCCGGCCAGCAGCGCCGGCACGATGTGGCCGTTGGGCAGATGGCCGGGAAAGTTGTAGGGGCCGAACACGGCGACCACGCCGTGCGGCTTGTGGCGCAGCACGGCGGTGGCGTCAGCCAGCGGGCCGCTCTTCTCGCCGGTACGCTCGCGATAGCTCTGGACGGAGATGGCGACCTTGTTGACCATGCTGGTCACCTCGGTGGCGGACTCCCACAGCGGCTTGCCGGTTTCCTCGCCGATGGCACGGGCCAGTTCGTCGGCATGGCTCTTCAGCGTGGCGGCGAATTGCTCGAGCACGGTGATGCGCTCATCCAGCGAACGGCGGGCCCAGGCCGGGAAAGCGGCGCGGGCGGCGGCGACGGCCTGCTCGACCTGCGCGGCGCTGGCGCCCTGGCCGTTCCAAACGGATGCCTGGGTCACCGGATTGAGCGAGTCGAAGGCCTCGCCCTGCCCCGCCTGCCAGACGCCTGCGATGAAATGGGTCATGTCAGTTCTCCTTGGCCGACAGCGGCACGGCACGCACCTGGGCGCCGGCGCTGAGCTGCAGGCGCTTGGCGGTCAGCGGGTCGACCACCAGCGTGCCGGAGGCCACCCGCGCCGGCGCGGCGGCGATACGGCATTCCTGGCGTTTGCGGTTGTGGATCAGGTAGGGAACGGCGTCCTCGCCCGGGGTGCCCACGGCCAGCACCAGCGTCTGGCTGCCCTGCACCGCGCGAATCTTGTCGGTCTCCACCTCGATGGCCGGGCCGGCGTCGAAGATGTCGACGTAGCCCTGGTAGCTGAACCCCTCACCCTTGAGCATGGCCAGCGCCGGCTCGGTATCCGGGTGCACGCGGCCGATGACGCTGCGCGCCTCCTCGGACAGGAAGCAGGTATAGAGCGGAAACTTGGGCATCAGCTCGGCGATGAACGCCTTGTTGCCGACGCCGGTCAGGTAGTCGGCCTGGCTGAACTCCATCTTGAAGAAGTGGCGGCCCAGGCTTTCCCAGAACGGCGAGCGACCGCCCTCGTCGGACATGCCGCGCATCTCGGCGATCACCTTGTTGCCGAACAGCTCGCGGAACTCGGCGATGAACAGCAGGCGCGCCTTGGACAGCAGCCGGCCGTTCAGCCCGCTGCGATGGTCGGCATGCAGGAACAGCGAGCACAGCTCGGAGTTGCCGGTCAGGTCGTTGGCCAGGAACAGCGTGGGAATCTCGCGGTGGATCTTCAGCTCCTGGGAGGCGCTGACGGTGAGGCCGACCCGGTAGTTGTACCAGGGCTCGCGCAGGCCCACGGCGCCGGCCACGGCGGAGATGCCGACTACCCGGCCGTCGTCGTCCTCGAGCACGAACAGGTAGTCGGCGTCGGCACGCTCGACCTCGCCGCCGAAAGTCTTCTCCGCCCAACCGACCCGGTGCGCCAGGCGCTCCTCGTTGGCCGGCAGGGTGGTCAGGCCGGTGCCGGTGCTGCGGGCCAGGTCGATCAGCGCCGACAGGTCGCTGCTACGGACGGGACGAACGATCATATTGCCTCCAGAATTCTCTCCCCTCTCCTTGGAGAGGGGCCGGGGTGGCCCGCAGGCCGCCTTCTCCCGACGGGAAAAGGATCAACGCATCACACCGCTACCAGCCGGACGCTGCCGCCCTCGCCCACGCCCAGGGCCTCGATCGCTTCGGCGCTCAGGGAAACCGGCTTGCCGGGCACCCAGTCGAGCTCGGCGATGATGGCGCGGAAATCCTGCAGCTGGCCGTTGCTCACCAGATACTGGCGGCCGCCCTTGCGCGCTTCGCGCTCTTCGCTCGGCGCGGCCTGTACCGGCACCACGCGGCTCTGGGCGATGGAACGGATGCCCGAGGTGCGCGCATGCAGGGTCGGACCGCCATCGAAGATGTCGATGTAGTGGTCGGTCTCGAAGCCTTCGCGCATGAGGATGTCGAAGGTCACCTGCGCGCGGCTGTAGACCTGGCCCATGGCTTCCTGGGCGCTGTCCGGCAGCAGCGGCACGTAGATCGGGTAATGCGGCATCAGCTCGGCGAGGAAGGTGCGGCTCTTCAGCCCGCACAGGCGCTCGGCCTCGGTGTAGCTCATGTCGAAGAAGTTGCGCCCGACCGCGTCCCAGAACGGCGAGTCGCCGTTCTCGTCGCTGTAGCCAACGATCTCCACCACCACCGCATCGGCGAAGCGCTCCGGGTGGGCGGCCATGAACAGCAGACGGCCGCGCGAGTTGAGCTCGGCGAATGGCGAGTCGACCAGGTCGCGCTGCACGTAGAAGCTGGTCAGCAGGCTGTTGCCGGTGAGGTCGTGGCACAGCGAGAGAACATGGATCTTGTTGTGGATCTTCAGCTCGCGCGAGGCGTGCACGAAGGTCTCGTTGCGGAAGCTGTAGAACGGCTCGGAATAGCCCGCCGAGGCGACGATGGCCGAGCAGCCGACCAGCTTGCCGCTGGCGGAGTCCTCGAGCACGAAGAAGTAGCTCTCCTCGCCGTTGAAGCTGACCTCGGCGGCGAAGGAGGCGTCCGATGCGGCGATCTTGTCGCTCAGGCGGCCGGCATCGTCGGGCAGCGAAGTCACGCCCACCGGGCTGTCCGCGGCCAGACGCTGCACCTCGGCAAGGTCGGACATCTGCGCAGGGCGCATCACCAGCATGGCGTCACTCCTTCAAGAACCGCGCTCCACCGCAGCGGAGCGACTTCGAATAAAAACTCCAGCAGGCGCGCAGCCTCCCGGAGAAAGGCCGGAAGCAATCCGGCCTACGCATGGAACGGTCGTCCTGAGACAGCGGGCGGCGCCTCCTGCGCCGCCCCTCGGCGTCAGGCCTGGGTCAGCTTGGCGACGGCGCGCTCGAAGCGGTCCAGGCCCTCGGTGATGTCGGCGTCCTCCACCACCAGGCTGGGCGCGAAGCGCACGGTGTCCGGGCCGGCCTGCAGCACCATCAGACCTTCGGCGGCGGCGGCGTCCAGCACCACCTTGGCCTTGCCCTTCCAGGCATCGGTCAGGGCGCAGCCGAGCAGCAGGCCGAGCCCGCGGATCTCGCTGAACAGGCCGTACTTCTCACCGATTGCCTGCAGGCGCAGCTTGAACTGGGCGTGCTTGGCCTTGACGCCGTTCAGCACTTCCGGGGTATTGACGATGTCCAGCACCGCCTCGCCCACCGCACAGGCCAGCGGGTTGCCGCCATAGGTGGTGCCGTGGGTGCCGACGGCCAGGTGCTTGGCCAGCTCGGTGGTGGTGAGCATGGCGCCGATGGGGAAACCGCCGCCCAGGCTCTTGGCGCTGGAAAGGATGTCCGGGGTGACGCCGTAGTGCATGTAGGCGAACAGCTCGCCGGTACGGCCCATGCCGCTCTGCACTTCGTCGAACACCAGCAGCGCGTTGTGCTGGTCGCACAGGGCGCGGGCGCCTTCCAGGTAGGCCTGGTCGGCCGGCAGCACACCGCCCTCGCCCTGGATCGGCTCGATCACCACGGCGCAGGTCTTGTCGGAGATGGCGGCCTTCAGGGCATCCAGGTCGTTGTAGGGGATGTGGGTGATACCCTCGATCTTCGGACCGAAGCCATCGGAATACTTGGGCTGGCCACCGACGCTGACGGTGAACAGGGTGCGGCCATGGAAGCTGTTGAACGCGGCGATGATCTCGTGCTTCTCGGGACCGAAGCGGTCATGGGCGACGCGGCGGGCCAGCTTGAACGCGGCCTCGTTGGCCTCGGCGCCGGAGTTGCAGAAGAACACGCGCTCGGCGAAGGTCGCGTTGACCAGCTTGTGGGCCAGACGCAGGGTCGGCTCGTTGGTGAACACGTTGGAGATGTGCCACAGGGTGTTGGCCTGCTCGGTCAGCGCCTTGACCAGCGCCGGGTGGCAGTGACCGAGAGAATTGACGGCGATGCCGCCGGCGAAGTCGATCAGCTCGCGACCGCTCTGATCCCAGACTCGCGAGCCCTGACCGCGCACCGGAACGAAGGCGGCGGGGGCATAGTTGGGCACCAGGTACTGGTCGAAATCGGCGCGTTGCACCGGCTCGTGCTGAACGGACATCGGGGCTCTCCTGAAGAAGGAACACCGCCCAAAAGGCGAGTGATGAAAGGATTGTAGGGGCTGCCCACGGGCCCGCATTGCCGCCATGCGACAACTTCTTACAGCGGCAACCCGCGGATTTCCTGGGCTTTCGGCAATGCGACAGAAAGCTCTGGAATTGCGCAGTTTAAACGCTGCGTGGGGGGATCGGGGCATTTCGCTTCCCCAGATTGCCGGCCCGCATTCAATAACCTGAGCGCAACACTTTTCTCGGCACCGGGCTACAGATTGCACCCTACACGGCGCCTCACTTTTCTTTGTTTGCGCAAAGAAAGTAAGCAAAAGAAAGCGCACCCCGACATCCGTGTTCGGGCTGCGCCCGGACTTCCCTCTTTCCGGTGCCGCTCCAGGGGCCGGCTTACAAGGGCCATCCTTGGCCCTTCAAGCCTCTCGCCGCATCCATGCGGCTCGCTCCCCTACGCAACACCTCCACTCGGCCTACTGACGGGGACTTGGGCTCCGAGCCGCCTAATGGCTTTTCTTTATCTGATCGTTTGCACGCAATCCGCGGAAAAAGAAACGCAGAGCTATCAGGCAGCACCAGACGCCCCTTCAGGAGGGTGAGCGGAATCGTTGTGGAAGGAGTTGAGCGGCATGGATGCCGCGAGAGCGACGATGGACCAAGGATGGCCCTTCGACGCGCGCCCCTGGAGCGGCGATGGAGTGAACGACTCGGAGCGAAGCGTAGGGCCGGATGGCGGGGCAAGCGTTTTGGTTACTTTTGCCGCGACTGGCAAAAGTGACCCGCCAGGGCGGAACAGAAACATCAAACAGCGATACAAGCGGCAGCGGCACGGAAAACCGCAGACGAACCGGTTATCCGCGCTCGACAGAGGCCGGAGCAATCTCGAACGGGCTGGCGCTACGGCGCTGGTTACGATCTTCCCGCGGAGTGGCACCGAAGAAGTTGCGATAGGCGCTGGAGAAATGCGGCCCCGAGGAGAAGCCGCAGGACAGGCCGATCTGGATGATCGACTTGCTGGTCTGCATCAGCAGCTGGCGCGCCTTGTTCAGGCGCAGCTCCAGGTAGTACTGGCTGGGCACGCGATTGAGGTACTGCTTGAAGATCCGCTCCAGCTGGCGCCGCGACACGCACACGTGCTGGGCGATCTCGTCGGTGGTCAGCGGCTCCTCGATGTTCGCCTCCATCAGCAGCACCGCCTGGGTCAGCTTGGGATGGCTGGAGCCGATGCGATTCTGCAGCGGGATGCGCTGGCGCTCGCCGCCCTCGCGGATGCGCTCGACCACCAGCTCCTCGCTCACCGCGCCCGCCAGCTCGGCGCCGTGGTCACGGGCCAGCACGGCCAGCAGCAGGTCGAGCACGGCCAAGCCACCACAGGAGGTCAGGCGGTCGCGGTCCCAGTCGAACAGGTGACTGGTGGCGATGACCTTGGGGAAGCGCTCGGTGAAGTCGTCCTGCCAGCGCCAGTGCACGGCGGCGCGGTAGCCGTCGAGCAGGCCGAGCTGGGCGAGCGGGTAGACCCCGGCGGACAGCCCGCCGATAACCATGCCGCCGCGGGCCAGCTGCTTGAGCGCCTGGGCCAGTGCCGGGGCGACCTGGGCCGGCGGCTCGTCGGCCAGCAGGAACAGCTTGTGGCAGCCCTCCAGCCGCCCGCCCCAAGGCTCGCCGGGCATCTGCCAAGCGCCGGCCACCGGCGCCTCGGCCTGGAGAAAACGCAGTTCGTAGGAGACTTCCGGGTGGACACGCTGCGCCACGCGCAGGGCTTCCTCGGCCAGGGCCAGGGTCATGGGCCTGGTTTCCGGCCAGATCAGGAAACCGATGCAGTGGGCAGTAGCTGTCATGGGGGGCAGTTTAGTGTGCTGTCACGAAAATAACTGTTCATTTCTGATGGCATCTCTCGCGCCATCTCGCAGGGTGGCTCGCGGCCAGGGCGTGGCCGCGGGCTACTTCAGGCTGCCGGACAGGAACTGCTTGAGACGCTCGGATTGCGGATTGGCCAGCACCTCTTTCGGGCACCCGGTCTCTTCCACCAGCCCCTTGTGCAGGAAGATTAGCTGGTTGGACACCTCGCGGGCGAAGCCCATCTCGTGGGTCACCACCACCATGGTGCGGCCTTCCTGGGCCAGGTCCTGCATCACCTTGAGCACTTCGCCGACCAGCTCCGGGTCGAGGGCCGAGGTCGGCTCGTCGAACAGCATGACTTCCGGCTCCATGGCCAGGGCGCGGGCGATGGCCACGCGCTGCTGCTCGCCGCCGGACATATGCGCCGGGTACGCATCCTTCCTGTGCGCCACGCCGACCTTGGCCAGGTAGTGCTCGGCCTTCTCGATGGCTTCCTTTTTCGGCACACCGAGCACGTGCACCGGCGCCTCGATGACGTTCTCCAGCGCGCTCATGTGCGACCACAGGTTGAAGTGCTGGAACACCATGGACAGCCGCGAACGCATGCGCTGCAGCTGCTTGGCGTCGGCGGCCTTGAGCGCACCGTCCTTGTTGGCCACCAGCTTGAGCTCTTCGCCGTTGAGCAGGATCTTGCCGCCGTGGGGCTGCTCGAGCATGTTGATGCAGCGCAGGAAGGTGCTCTTGCCCGAGCCGCTCGAGCCGATGATGCTGATCACGTCGCCCGCCTTGGCCGCCAGGGAAACGCCCTTCAGCACTTCGTGGCTGCCGTAGCGCTTGTGCAGATCCTGAACTTCGAGTTTGTACATGGTTGGGTTCTCGTGTGGCTCAGTCGCTCAGCAGGCGACCCTGACGAATGGGGTGACGATCGGCTCGGCCAGCCACAGTCGGCAATGGACGGCGGCCTGGGACGGAGGGTGATCGATGCGCGGCATGACGTCGGCCTCAGTGCTTGCGCGGGGCCAGGTAGGCCAGCCAGCGGCGCTCGGCCAGCTTGAACAGGCGCACCAGGATGAAGGTCAGCGCCAGGTAGAACAGGCCGGCGGTGATGTAGGCCTCGAACGGCAGGTAGAACTGCGAGCTGACGGTCTTGGCCGCACCGGTGATGTCGATCAGCGTCACCACCGAGGCCAGGCTGGTGGTGTGCAGCATCATGATCACCTCGTTGCTGTACTGCGGCAGCGCGCGGCGCAGGGCCGACGGCAGCAGGATGCGGCGATACAGCTTGGCGCGCGACATGCCCATGGCCTTGGCCGCCTCGATCTCGCCGTGGGGCGTGGCCTTGAGGCTGCCGGCGAGGATTTCGGCGCTGTAGGCGCTGGTGTTGATGGCGAAGGCCAGGCAGGCGCAGAAGGTGGCGTTGGACAGGTAAGGCCACATGAAGCTCTCGCGCACCGCCTCGAACTGGGCCAGGCCGTAGTACAGCAGGTACAGCTGCACCAGCATCGGCGTGCCGCGGATCACGTAGGTATAGAGCCAGGCCGGGAAGTTGATCAGCGGCTGCCTGGACACCCGCATCATGGCCAGCGGCACGGCCGCGAGCAGGCCGACGGCCAGGGCGATCGCCAGCAGCTTGAGGGTGACCAGCACGCCGTCGAAATACAGCGGCAGGCTGTCGAGTACCACGTTGTAGTCGAAAAGCATGGCAGCTCCCTCAGATCTCGGCCGCTTTCACGCCGACCGAATAGCGGCGTTCGAGGTAGCGCAGCACCAGCAGCGACACGCTGGTCATCGCCAGGTAGATGGCGGCTGCCAAGAGGATGTAGGTGAACGGCTCGCGGGTCGCGTCGCCGGCGCTCTTGGCGCGGGCCATCATGTCCTGCAGGCCGACCAGGGAAATCAGCGCGGTGGCCTTGACCAGCACCAGCCAGTTGTTGGTCACGCCGGGAATGGCCAGGCGGATCATCTGCGGCACGAGGATGCGTAGGAACACCCGCAGCGGGCTCATGCCATAGGCCACGCCGGCTTCGCCCTGGCCCTTGGGGATGGCCATGAAGGCGCCGCGGAAGGTCTCCGACAGATAGGCGCCATAGATGAAGCCCAGGGTGCCGACACCGGCAACGAAGGGGTTGATGTCGATGTACCCGTCGTACTCCACCATCATGGCGATACGGTTCACCAGGTCCTGGCCGCCGTAGAAGATCAGCAGGATCAGCACCAGGTCGGGAATGCCGCGGATCACGGTGGCGTAGGTCTCGCCCATCAGCGCCAGCCATCTCACCGGCGACAGGCGAAAAGCCGCGCCGATCAGGCCGAGCACGACGGCCACCGCCATGGACAGCAGCGCCAGCTGAACGGTGAGCCAGGCGCCGTCGAGAATGGTCGAGCCGTAGCCGTTGAACATGAAATTTGTCCTCTGAAGCAGGAGGAGCGCTCTTGCCAGGAGCGAGGGGCATGGGGTGAGTCCGGGCTCACCCGGCCCGTGCCCACCCTCCCCGACCCGGGAAGGATGGGCGCAGCGGCGTTATTTGCCGTAGACGTTGAACTGGAAGTACTTGTCCTGCACTTCCTGGTACTTGCCGTTGGCGCGGATCGCCAGGATAGCGGCGCTGATCTTGTCGGCCAGGGCCTTGTCGCCCTTGCGCACGGCGATGCCCTGGCCTTCGCCGAAGTACTTCTCGTCGGTGAAGTCCGGACCTACCAGGGCAAAGCCCTTGCCGGCGTCGGTCTTGAGGAAGCCGTCGTCGATGTTGACGACATCGGCCAGGGTGCCGTCCAGGCGACCGGAGGCCAGGTCCAGGAAAACTTCGTTCTGCGAGCCGTAGCGCACGATCTCGGCACCCGCCGGGGCGAAGACGTCGGTGGCGTAACGGTCATACACGGACGAGCGCTGCACGCCGATCTTCTTGCCCTTGAGGCCGGCCACATCGCTGTACTCGGTGCCGGCCTTCATCGCCAGACGCGCCGGGGTGGCGTAGTACTTGCCGGTGAAGTCCACGGAGCGCTTGCGCTCTTCGGTGATGGACATGGACGACAGCACCGCGTCGAACTTGCGCACCTTGAGGGCCGGAATCAGGCCGTCGAACTCCTGCTCGATCCACTGGCACTTGACCTTCATCTCCTCGCACAGCGCGTTGCCGATGTCGTAGTCGAAGCCGGTGATGTTGCCGTCCGGGGTCTTGTAGGCGAAGGGCGGGTAGGCCGCTTCGATACCGATGCGCAGGGGTTTGTCTTCTGCCTGAACCAGCGCACTGAATGCGGTCAGCGCCAGGGCGCCGAGCAGGACGATCTTCTTCATCTTGTGCTCCTTCGAATGGGTACAGCGATGGGCAGAACGGGGGGTCGCCATGGCCATGGTGAATTGTAGAAAGTGTCACCGGCTTTGCTGCCGCCGAACGCGGCGCGAGCGGGTCGGCCAAGTGGGCGGCATTCTATCGACAGGGGGTAGGTCGATATTTCTTCAAAGCGACAACAAATTACAGAAGCACTGGACGGACGCGGGGTCTGTATTGACAGGTCAGCCGAAACGTGACCAGCGGGACATAAAAGCTCAACCGGTTACTCAGGCAATAACCACGCCACTTCCCCAGCACCCTGCGGATAGCGCGGCCTGCAGCACTAAGGGCATTTTTCGCGAGCTCTGCGCATGGGCGCAAGGTGTTCCCGCGCGCCCCGTTTCGGTGCGCCGCGTTACCGCCACGCCAATAAAAACCCCGGCTCGTGGCCGGGGTCGTGCATGTCCGCGGGTGCGCCGGGTCAGGCGGCCTGCATGGTGCGATGGGTGTCGATGAGGTGTTGCACCACGCCGGGGTCGGCCAGCGTGGAGATGTCGCCGAGGGCATCGTATTCGGCGGTGGCGATCTTGCGCAGGATGCGGCGCATGATCTTGCCCGAGCGGGTCTTCGGCAGTCCCGGAGCCCACTGGATGACGTCGGGCGAGGCGATCGGGCCGATCTCCTTGCGCACCCAGTTCTTCAGTTCCTGACGCAGCTGCTCGGAAGGCTCCTCGCCCGCATTCAGGGTCACGTACACATAGATGCCCTGCCCCTTGATGTCGTGTGGCACGCCGACCACGGCGGCCTCGGCGACTTTCGGGTGGGCGACCATGGCGCTCTCGATCTCGGCGGTGCCCATACGATGGCCGGAGACGTTGAGCACGTCGTCGACGCGGCCGGTGATCCACCAGTAGCCGTCTTCATCGCGACGGGCGCCGTCGCCGGTGAAATACATGCCCTTGAAGGTCTTGAAGTAGGTGTCGACGAAGCGGTCGTGATCGCCGTACAGGCTGCGCGCCTGGCCCGGCCAGGAGTCGATGATCACCAGGTTGCCTTCGGCCGGCCCCTCGATCAGGTTGCCCAGGTTGTCTACCAGCGCCGGCTGCACGCCGAAGAACGGACGGGTCGCCGAGCCGGGTTTGAGCGCGGTGGCGCCCGGCAGCGGACTGATCAGTACGCCGCCGGTCTCGGTCTGCCACCAGGTATCGACGATCGGGCAGCGCTCGCGGCCGACGTTCTCGTGGTACCAGTGCCAGGCTTCCGGGTTGATGGGCTCGCCCACCGAGCCGAGCAGGCGCAGGCTGGAGCCATCGGCGCCCTCCACGGCGGCCCTGCCCTCGGCCATCATGGCGCGAATGGCGGTCGGCGCGGTGTAGAGGATATTGACCTTGTGCTTGTCGATGATCTTGGCGACGCGGGTCACGTCCGGGTAGTTCGGCACGCCCTCGAACAGCAGGGTGGTGGCGCCGTTGGCCAGCGGGCCGTAGACGATGTAGCTGTGGCCGGTGACCCAGCCCACGTCAGCGGTGCACCAGTAGACTTCGCCCGGCTTGTAGTCGAACACCCGCTCGTGGGTCAGCGCGGCGTACACCAGGTAGCCGCCGGTGGTGTGCAGCACTCCCTTGGGCTTACCGGTACTACCCGACGTATAGAGGATAAACAGCGCTTCCTCGGCGCCCATCTCCTTCGGCGCGCAGACGCTGCCGGCCACCTTCATCAGGTCCTCGAACCAGATGTCGCGGTGCTGGTTCCACTTGATGTCGGAACCGGTGCGCTTGACCACGATGACCTTCTGGATGCTGCGGGTCTCGGGGTTGGTCAGGGCGTCGTCGACGTTGGCTTTCAGCGGGATCTTCTTGCCGCCGCGCAGGCCCTCGTCAGCGGTGATCACGACCTTGGACTGGCAGTCGATGATGCGTCCGGCCAGGGCCTCCGGCGAGAAGCCGCCGAACACCACGGAGTGGATGGCGCCGATGCGCGCGCAGGCCAGCATGGCCACCACGGCCTCGGGGATCATCGGCATGTAGATGGTCACCACGTCGCCGCGGTGCACGTCCTGGCCACGCAGGGCGTTGGCGAACTTGCAGACCTGCTCGTGCAGCTCGCGGTAGGTGATTTCCTTGTGCTCGGAGGGATCGTCGCCTTCCCAGATGATTGCCAGCTGATCGCCGCGCTCTTCGAGGTGACGGTCCAGGCAGTTGGCCGAGACGTTGAGGGTGCCGTCGGCGAACCACTTGATGTCGACATGGTGGTCGTCGAACGAGGTCTGCTTCACCTTGGTGAAGGGCTTGATCCAGTCGATGCGCTTGGCCTGCTCGCGCCAGAAGCCGTCCGGGTTGATCACCGACTGCTGATACATCGCCTTGTAGGTGGCTTCGTCGGTCAGCGTGTTGGCGGCCACCTCGGGGCGGACGGGGTAGAGGGAAGCAGCGGTCATTTGGGTACCTCGGCGGGCGTTGTTTTTGTATGCCGCCTTTTGTATCCCCCGACCCGGAGTGGGGCCATTCGACCATGGTCTTACCGCTCTACGACCATGGTCGCGAGCGCGTGCACCGGGCCTCGCGCGGCCATGACCAGGAGCGGTCCGCGGCGGTCATCCGGGTGGTCCAGCCCCATTCGCCGGGCAAAAAAAAGGCGACCCATCGGGGCCGCCGCCAACTTCATTCCGGGGAGGAATGTCAGAAACGCATCCGGGTATCGCAGGAGCCGGATGGGGCCAGTCTGGCGATGTCCCGCCGCGCCTGCCATTACACCTTGGTCTTAGTCGCCGCCCTGTTCCTTGCCCAAGCCGTGCTGGCGCAGCTTGTTGGCGATGGTGGTGTGCGACACCCCCAGGCGCTTGCCCAGCTGGCGGCTGCTCGGGTGGTCGGCGTACAGGCGCTCCAGCACCGCGCGCTCGAAGCGACCGAGGATGGTGTCCAGATCGCCCTCGGTGGAGAACTCGCCCAGCGGCTGGGGCGCGCCGTAGTCCGGCAGGCGGATGTGCTCGGCCTTGACCGTGCCGCCGTCGCACAGCGAAACGGCCTGGAACAGCACGTTCTCCAGCTGACGCACGTTGCCCGGCCAGTGGTAATGGGCCATGCGCTCGAAGGCCTGGGGCGCCAGCTTGGGCAGCGGGCAGCCGATCTGCCGGCTGGCCGAATCGAGGAAGTGCTCCACCAGCGGACCGAGGCCATCCAGACACTCGCGCAGCGGCGGAATGTGCAGGCTCAGCACGTTCAAGCGGTGGTACAGGTCCTGGCGGAATTCGCCCTTGGCGCACAGCTCGGACAGGTCGACCTGGGTGGCGCAGATCACCCGCACGTCTAGGTACACCTCCTCGTCGCTGCCCACCCGGCGGAAGCAACCGTCCTGCAAAAAACGCAGCAGCTTGGCCTGCAGGCGCGGGCTCATCTCGCCGACGCCATCGAGAAACAGCGTGCCACCGGCGGTCAATTCCAGCAGGCCGAGCTTGCCTTCCGGCCGCGCGCCCTCGAAGGCGCCGGGGCCGTAGCCGAACAGTTCGGTCTCGGCCATGGACTCTGGCAATCCCGCGCAATTGAGCGCCATGAACGGCGCCTGGCCGCGCGGGCTGGCCAGGTGGCAGGCGCGCGCCAGCAGCTCCTTGCCGGTGCCGGTCTCGCCCTCGATCAGCAGCGGCGCATCCAGCGGCGCCATGCGCCGCGCCTCACGCACCACCGCGGCCATCACCCTGGAGCTCTGGAAGATCGAGTCGAAGCCGCGCAGCTCGTGCTTGCGCACGTTGTAGATGCGCTCGCCGACCCGGTCGGCGCGGTGCAGGGTGAGTACGGCGCCGGCCAGCGCCTCGCTCTCGTCGTGCTCGGACTGCAGCGGCGCGATGTCGGCGAGGAACACGTCGCCCTTCACCTTGACCCGCAGACCGTTGACCCGCGACTTGTTGGCGCGCACCAGCTCGGGCAGGTCGAAGTCTTCGATATAGCGCGACAGCGCCATGCCCGGCACCTCGTCCACCCGCACGCCGAGCAGCTGGGCGGCGCTGCGGTTGGCGGCGACGATGGAGCCGCCCATGTCGATGGACAGCACCGGGAAGTCCAAGGCTCCGAGCAGCGCGTTGAGCTCCAGGTGGCGGCGCTCGCTGGGCATCAGGCCGACGCGCTTGACCCCGAACACCCCGGCGATGGACTCCAGCTTGGGCCGCAGGGCCTGGAACTGCAGGTTGATGAGATTGGGGCAGTGCAGGTAGATGGCGTTGCCCTGCTCGCCGCCGACTTCGCCGCGGGCGACATTGATGCCGTAGTCGACCAGCAGTTCGAGGATGTCGCGCAGGATGCCGACGCGGTTCTGGCAATGGACCTTGATTCGCACGGTGATTCGACCCTGATTCGTTGTTGTGAGTGGGTCGCGGCCTGATTTTCTGCATGGCGGCCGTCGATTTCCGTCAAGAATATGTGACAGATCGCCGTGCCGACAACGCGAACAATCGCAGCCCGGCGGCTTTTGTCACTGTTTCTTTACGAAAGTCCCGAACAGCGGACCGCCTCGCCCTCGCCCACCCCCGCTGTAAGCGCCGCGCTTTCGCGGTACCTATGGGTCAACACAACAACACTCCGCGGCCCGCCCGCAGACGAGGAGGCGATTCGATGACGCAATACGTGGCCCGGCAACCCGACGAAGCGGGTTTCATCCACTACTCGGACACCGAGCATCAGGTGTGGAACACCCTGATCACCCGGCAGATGAAAGTGCTCAAGGGCCGCGCCTGCCAGGAATACTTCGACGGCATCGAACAGCTCGCCCTGCCCACGGACCGCATCCCCCAGCTGGGCGAGATCAACAAAGTGCTCGGCGCCACCACCGGCTGGAGCGTGGCCCAGGTGCCGGCGCTGATCCCCTTCCAGACCTTCTTCGAGCTGCTGGCCAGCAAGCGCTTCCCGGTCGCGACCTTCATCCGCACTCCGCAGGAGCTGGATTACCTGCAGGAGCCGGACATCTTCCACGAGATCTTCGGCCACTGCCCGCTGCTGACCAATCCCTGGTTCGCCGAATTCACTCACACCTACGGCAAGCTCGGCCTGGCCGCGACCAAGGAGCAGCGCGTGTACCTGGCGCGGCTGTACTGGATGACCATCGAGTTCGGCCTGGTCGACACGCCGCAGGGTCGGCGCATCTACGGCGGCGGCATCCTCTCCTCGCCGAAGGAGACGGTGTACTGCCTGTCCGACGAGCCGGAGCACCAGGCCTTCGACCCGCTGGATGCGATGCGCACCCCTTACCGCATCGACATCCTGCAGCCGCTGTATTTCGTGCTGCCGGACCTCAAGCGCCTGTTCCAGCTGGCCCACGAAGACATCATGGGCCTGGTGCACCAGGCCACGGCGCTCGGCCTGCACGCACCGAAGTTTCCGCCCAAGGCCGCCTGATCCGGCGGAACCCGACCCCGCTTTTCATCTCTACCCTTAAGCACTCTCACCCTGGAGACCCGAATGTCCCTCGCCCAAGCCCAATGCGAAGCCTGCCGCGCCGATGCGCCCCACGTCTCGGACGAGGAGCTGGCCACGCTGATCCGCGAGATCCCGGACTGGAACATCGAAACCCGCGACGGCCACATGGAGCTGGAGCGCGTCTACCTGTTCAGGAACTTCCGCCACGCCCTGGCCTTCACCAACGCGGTGGGCGCCATCGCCGAGGAAGTCGGCCACCACCCGGCGCTGCTCACCGAATGGGGCAAGGTCACCGTCACCTGGTGGAGCCACGAAATGAAGGGCCTGCACCGCAACGACTTCATCATGGCCGCGCGTACCGACGTGCTGGCCGCCAGCGCCGAAGGCCGCAAGTGAGCCATTTCGCCGCCATCGACCGGGTGCCGGGCGACCCCATCCTCGGCCTCCTCGACGCCTACCGCATCGACACCAACCCGGCCAAGCTGGACCTCGGCGTGGGCGTGTACAAGGACGCCACCGGGCTGACGCCCATTCCCCGTGCCGTGAAGCTGGCAGCCCAGCGCCTGCTGGAGAGCGAGACCACCAAGACCTATATCGGCGGCCACGGCGCCGTGGAGTTCGGCGAGCGCCTGTTGCAGCTGACCTTCGGCAGCGGCAACGCGCTGCTCGCCGATCAGTTGGTCGGCGCCACCCAGGCCCCCGGCGGTACCGGCGCCCTGCGCCTGGCCGGCGAGTTCATCGCGCGCCACCTGCCGGGCCGCGGCATCTGGCTGAGCAACCCAACCTGGCCGATCCACGAGACGCTGTTCGCCGCCTGCGGCCTGCGCGTCGAGCATTACCCCTATGTCGGCGCCGACAATCGCCTGGACGTCGATGCCATGCTCGACGCCCTGCAGCGTGTGCCGGCCGGCGACGTGGTGCTGCTGCATGCCTGCTGCCACAACCCCACCGGTTTCGACCTCACCCCGCGCGACTGGAAACGCGTGCTGGAAGTGGTGCGCTCGCGCGAGCTGCTGCCGCTGATCGACTTCGCCTACCAGGGTTTCGGCGACGGTCTGGAGGAAGACGCCTGGGCCGTGCGCCTGTTCGCCGCCGAGCTGCCGGAGCTGCTGATCACCAGCTCCTGCTCGAAGAACTTCGGCCTGTACCGCGAACGCACCGGCGCGCTGATCGTGCGGGCGAGCCACCACGACAAGCTGATCGACCTGCGCAGCCAGCTGGCCTCGCTGGCCCGCAACCTGTGGTCCACCCCACCGTCCCACGGCGCCGCGGTGGTGGCGGAGATTCTCGGCAATGCCGAGTTGAAGACCCTGTGGGCCGGCGAGGTGGACACCATGCGCCAGCGCGTGGCCGACCTGCGCCGCGGCCTGGTCGAGGCCCTGCGCCCGCACGGTCTGGCCGAGCGCTTCGCCCACGTGGCGGCGCAGCGCGGCATGTTCTCCTACACCGGGCTGACGCCGGAACAGGTGGCGCGGCTGCGCGACGAGTTCAGCGTCTACATGGTCGGCAGCGGCCGCGCCAGCGTGGCGGGGATGAGCGAGGAGCGCCTGGACTATCTGGCCGGCGCCATCGCCAGGGTGTGCGAGGCTTGAGGTCACTCGGTTCCTTCGTGGGGGCAGTCCCTCTCCCTAACCCTCTCCCCGCTGGGGAGAGGGGACGGTCTGCACCGTGCGGATGCTATCGGTGCGCATGGCGCACCCTACGTCGCGTCGACTCCGCGTAGGGTGCGCCATGCGCACCAGCGGGCCTTACCGCTACACCAATGCCTCGCCAGCGTGGCGGGAACGAGCGAAGAATGCCTCTGGCCATATCGCCACACCGACGGTGCGCGCAGCCCGTAGCCCGGATGAAATCCGGGAATGCGCTCAGGACCATGCAAGCCCCGGATTGAATCCGGGCTACGAGCATGTACCGGCTTCGGATTGACCTCCCCTATCCCTAACCCTCTCCCCGGTGGGGAGAGGGAATACCTCCGGGCCGTAGCCCAGATGAAATCCGGGAAATGCGCTCAGGACCATGCAAACCCCGGATTGCATCCGGGCTACGAGCTGGGGAGAGGGGATGGTCCGCACCGTGCGGATGCTATCGGTGCGCATGGCGCACCCTACGTCGCGTCGACTCCGCGTAGGGTGCGCCATGCGCACCAGCGGGTCTTACCGCTACACCAATACCTCGCCAGCGTGACGGGAATGAGCGGAAATGCGCTCAGGGCCATGCCAGCCCCGGATTGCATCCGGGTTAAGAATGCACCGGATTCGGGAGTGGTCTTTCCGGTGGGGAGAGGGAAGCCTCCGTCAATCCAGCTGGTCGTCGCGGATCAGCACATAGCTGGCGTCGGCGCGGTCGTAGACGTAGTACATCTCCACCGTCATCCCGCGCATCACCGCCACGTAGTCACCGGGCTCGGCGATGAAGAAATCGTTGCTGTCGGCCTTGGCCGGGCTTTCGATGCGGGCGTTGAAGAACAGCGCCGGGTCGCTGCCGTCGAAGTAGTCCTCGCGTTCGACGGCGTCCCATTCGGCCGGCGCCTCGAAGGCGCCCTCGAACAGCACATGACCGTCGCCGAGCTCTGCTTCCTCGGCATCCGGGTCGTTCTCGTCCGGACGGTAGAGGGTGCAGTCCAGCGCGTCGGGGTGGTCTTTCAGGCTCATCAGCTTCTCCGTTGCGCGCGTTCGCGCAGGTAGGCCAGCACCGCATCCTGCTCGCCGGCGAATTCGATGCGCGAGGCCTTGCTCTCGCGCTGGTAGGCGTACATGGGATCGTAGTACTCGCTCAGCAGGCCCTCGATCCAGCCGCGGTGCAGGTCCACCGCGCCGCTGCTGCCCTGCTCTTCCAGCGCCTGCTGGAGAATGCCGCGCAGCCGCGCGTGGCGCTCGCCGCCCAGGCGTTTCTGGATATTGTCCATGCTCTGCAGCAGGCGCGCGGCGAACAGCGCGAAGCCCTGCTCCTCGCCATGCACGGCGAGGAATTCGGCGGCCAGGTCGATCACGTAGTCCTTGAGGATGCGCTCGACGCGGCCCTCGACGCTGTCCTCCAGCCACACCAGCGGGTACTGCTGCATGCCGTGGTGCAAGGACAGCGGCAGCGAGCAGGTGCCGATCAGACGGCTCTCGTCCTCCAGCACGAACTGCTGCTGGCCGCGGGCGCGGCGCTTGAGCAGGTCGATGGCCAGGCGGTTTTCGAAGTCGATCTGCGCCGGTTGCCCGGTGGCGCGTTTGCCGAAGCTGGAGCCGCGGTGGTTGGCGTGGCCTTCGAGGTCGACGCTGTTGTCCAGGGCCGCGACCACCTCGGTCTTGCCGGTGCCGGTCATGCCGCCGACGATGACAAAGTCGCACTCGGCCACGGCGCTGTCCAGGGTCTCGATCAGGAAGGTACGCATGGCCTTGTAGCCGCCGATCACCCGCGGGTAATCGATGCCGGCGTCCTTCAGCCACTGCTGGACGATCTGCGAGCGCAGGCCGCCGCGGAAGCAGTACAGGTAGCCATTCGGGTTGGCCTTGGCGAAGGCCGCCCAGGCCTCGACGCGCTCGGCCTTGACCTTGCCGGCGACCAGCTGGTGGCCCAGCTCGATGGCCGCCTGCTGGCCGTGCTGCTTGTAGCAGGTGCCGACCTTCTGCCGCTCGATGTCGGTCATCAGCGGCAGGCTGACGGTGTGCGGGAAGGCGCCCTTGGTGAATTCGACCGGGGCGCGCATGTCCATCATCGGCAGGTCGCCCAGGAAGATCTCGCGGTAGTCGGCGGTGTTGTCGCGCATCACAGCACCTCTACCGCGTGGCTCTGTCGCGAGACCAGTCGGCCGATGGGCGCCAGGTCCAGGCCCAGCTCGGCGGCCACGGCGAGGAACTCGGCCTCGCCCTCCGGCGCCACGGCCACCAGCAGGCCGCCACTGGTCTGCGGGTCGCACAGCAGGTCGCGCTGCGCCTCGGAGATCGGCGCGATCTTCTCGCCGTAGCTGTCGAAGTTGCGCAGGGTGCCGCCGGGCACGCAACCCTCGGCCAGGTAGTGCTCGACGCCCGGCAGGCGCGGCACGGCGGCGTACTCCAGCTGGGCGGTGAGACCCGCGCCATCGGCCATCTCCACCAGATGGCCGAGCAGGCCGAAGCCGGTGACGTCGGTCATCGCCTTCACGCCGGCCAGCTTGCCGAAGCGCGCGCCCGGCTTGTTCAGGGTGCACATCCAGTCACGCGCCAGGCCCACGTCCTGCTCGCGCAGCTTGGCCTTCTTCTCGGCAGTGGTGAGGATGCCGATGCCCAGCGGCTTGGTCAGGTACAGCTGGCAGCCGGCGCTGGCGGTGTCGTTGCGCTTCATGTGCTTCTTCTCGACCACGCCAGTCACGGCCAGGCCGAAGATCGGCTCCGGCGCGTCGATCGAATGGCCGCCGGCCAGCGGAATGCCGGCGGCGTCGCACACGGTGCGGCCGCCGCGGATCACCTCGCGGGCCACTTCCGGCGGCAGCAGGTTGACCGGCCAGCCGAGGATGGCGATGGCCATCAGCGGGTCGCCGCCCATGGCGTAGATGTCGCTGATGGCGTTGGTGGCGGCGATGCGGCCGAAGTCGAACGGATCATCGACGATGGGCATGAAGAAGTCGGTGGTGGAGACCACCCCGCGCTCCTCGTCCAGCGCGTAGACCGCCGCATCGTCCTTGGAGGCGTTGCCGACCCACAGCTTCGGGTCGAGATTCTGCGCGCCACTGCCGGCGAGTATCACTTCCAGCACCTTGGGGGAAATCTTGCAGCCGCAGCCAGCGCCGTGGCTGTACTGGGTCAGGCGGATCGGCTCGCTCATCGAACTCTCTCGGCAAATGCAAAAAACAGGCGGCGGATTCTAGCAAAGCTGACCAATCGGCAATCGCTCTCTATAATCGCGCCGCTTTCGACGAACCCTTCAGGGGACTCGCGAGCGACCGAAGGGCCACGTAGCAGGCACCCCGGGCCACGCCCAGGCGATCTGCGAGCACCACGCAACGCCGCCATTCTGTCGCGCAGCCGTCCCAACAAGCCTTTTCCGCTATTGAACCGGAGAATCCTTATGTTCAAGCGTACCCTGGCGCTCGCCGCCGGTTTTGCCCTGTCCCTGTCCGCCACCCTGGCCCAGGCCGCCGACGTGCTGAAAGTCAGCGCCATCCCCGACGAGGCTCCCACCGAGCTGCTGCGCAAGTTCAAACCACTGGGCGCCTACCTGGAAAAACAGCTGGGCATGAAGGTCGAGTTCGTCCCGGTCGCCGACTACCCGGCGGTGGTCGAGGCCCTGGCCACCGACCGCCTGGACCTGGCCTGGCTCGGCGGCTTCACCTTCGTTCAGGTGCACCTGAAGACCGGCAACGCCATCCCGCTGGTGCAGCGCGAGCAGGACGCCCAGTTCACCAGCAAATTCATCACCGCCAACCCGGAGGTGAAGTCGCTGGCCGACCTCAAGGGCAAGACCTTCGCCTTCGGCTCCATCTCCTCCACCTCCGGCAGCCTGATGCCGCGCTACTTCATGCTCAAGGACGGCATCAAGCCGGAGAGCTACTTCAGCCGTATCGGCTACTCCGGCGCCCACGACGCCACCGCCGCCTGGGTGCAGGCCGGCAAGGTCGAAGCCGGCGTGCTCAACGCCAGCGTGTGGGACAAGCTGGTCGCCGCCGGCAAGGTCGACACCAGCAAGGTCAAGGTCTTCGCCACCACTCCGGCCTACTACGACTACAACTGGACCGTGCGTGGCACTCTCGACCCGGCGCTGACCGAGAAGATCAAGCAGGCCTTCCTCGCCCTCGACCCGGCCAACCCGGAGCACAAGGCGATCCTCGACCTGCAGGCCGCCAGCCGCTTCATCGAGACCAAACCGGAAAACTACAAGGGCATCGAGGACGCCGCCCGCGCCGCCGACCTGCTGAAATGAGCCTGCGCCTGACCGGCGCCGACCTGCAGCACGCCAATGGCGTCCACGCCCTGCGCGGCGTGGACCTGGCTATCGCGGCCGGCGAGCGGGTCGCCGTCATCGGCCCGTCCGGCGCCGGCAAGTCCAGCCTGCTCGCCTTGCTGGCCAGCGCCCTGCAACCCGGCGGCGGCAGCGTCGAGCTGCTGGGGGAGAACCCCTGGCAGCTCTCCGCTCGCGCCCGCCAGCAGCTGCGCGCCCGCATCGGCCTGATCCACCAGGCGCCGCCGCTGCCACCGCGGCAACGGGTGGTCACCGCCGTGCTGGCCGGCAAGCTCGGCCAGTGGGGCCTGGGCAAGAGCCTGTTCAACCTGCTGCATCCGGTCGATATCCCCGGCGCCCGCGACGTGCTGGCACGTCTGGACCTGGCCGACAAGCTGTTCGCCCAGTGCCAGCAACTCTCCGGCGGCCAGCTGCAGCGCGTCGGCATCGCCCGCGCGCTGTACCAGGACCCCGAGCTGCTGCTGGCCGACGAGCCGGTATCGGCCATGGACCCGGTGCTCGCCGACCACACCCTGAGCGTGCTCTGCCGGCATGCCGAGGCGCGTGGCGTGACCCTGGTCGCCAGCCTGCACGCGGTGGACCTGGCGCTGGCGCACTTCCCGCGCATCGTCGGCGTGCGCGAGGGCCGCATCGCCTTCGATTGTCCGGCGAATGAAGTCACCCGGGAGCTGCTCGACGCCCTCTACGCCAACGAGCAGCTGGTGTCGCCACAGGCGCCGGCGGTGACGCTGACCCTGCAGATTCCGCGATGCTGAGCCCCATGCCGCGAAAGTCGCCTGCAGAACCAGCCTTGGCCGCGCCGCTATCGCGCTGTCTGAATCGCGGCGAGGGCCGCCGCTCCTCGGGCAGAGCCGAGATGGGCGAGAGCGGCTTCGGCCGCGACGGGAGCAATCGCAAAAACCTCGCGGCTATGGCGGAGTGTCGTTCAGCCGCTCCCACCGGGAACCGTAACCGCGCCGGGGCTGCGCCATGCTGAGCCGGGATAATCGCGACCCCGCCGCCCTGCCCCGCCTGTTGCTGACGGTGCTGGCTGTGGCGTTGCTGTGGCCGGGCATCCAGCTCGCCGAGCTGAACCCGGGCGTGCTGCTGGCCGCCGACAGCCGGAGCGAGATGGGCCGTTTCGTCGCGGGCTTCTGGCCGCCGGCGCACACGCCGGACTTCCTCGACCTGCTACTGCAGGCCACCCTGCAGACCCTGGCCATCGCCACCGCCGGCATGGCCCTGGCGCTGCTGGTGGCGATCCCCGCCGGCCTGGCCGCTAGCCGCGCCCTGTCGCTGTCGGCGGCCTCACGGGGCGGCCGCCCGAGTGCGTTCGGCCAGGCTTTGCGCTGGCCAGTACGCGGACTGCTGATCTTCCTGCGCAGCGTGCCGGAGATCGTCTGGGCGCTGTTGTTCGTCCGCGCCGTCGGCCTCGGCCCCACCGCCGGGGTGCTGGCCATCGCCATCACCTACGCCGGCATGCTCGGCAAGGTCTACGCGGAAATCCTCGAGTCGGTCGATCAGCGCCCCATGCACGCCCTGCTGCAGGGCGGCAGCGGCCGGCTCGCCGCCTTCGTCTACGGCCTGCTGCCGAATGCCGCCGCCGAGCTGACCTCCTACACCGTGTACCGCTGGGAATGCGCGATCCGCGCCTCGGTGGTCATGGGCTTCGTCGGCGCCGGCGGCCTGGGCCAGCAGATCGACCTGTCGCTGCGCATGTTCGCCGGCGGCGAGGTGGCCAGCATGCTGCTGACCTTCCTGCTCCTGGTGCTGCTGGCCGACGCGCTGAGCCGCGTGCTGCGCGGGAGGCTGGCATGAACCGGCTGGTCAACCTCGCGCTGCTGCTGGCAATGCTCGTCGCGGTGATCGCTTCTTTCGCCTACCTGGGCCTGGACCTGGCCGCACTGGGGCAGACGGACAACCTGCGGCACATGGCCGATTACGCCGCGCGCTTCCTGCAGCCGGACCTGAGCGGCGGGCACCTGTTGGCCATCGGCCGTGGCGCCCTGGAGACCCTGGCCATGTCGGCCCTCGGCACCCTGCTCGCCGCCCTGCTCGGCCTGCTCCTGGCGCTGCCCGCGGCCGGACGCTTCGGCGGTCTCGCCCAGAGCCTGGTGCGCCTGCTGCTCAACGGCCTGCGGGCAATTCCCGAGTTGGTATGGGCGGCGCTGATGGTGCTGGCCGCCGGCCTCGGCCCCAACGCCGGCACCCTGGCCCTGGCGCTGCACACGGCGGGTGTACTCGGCAGATTGTTCGCCGAGGCGCTGGAGAACACCCCCACGGCGCCGGCCGAAGCGATTCGCCTGCAGGGCGGCAGCCAGCTCGCGGCCTTCTGCTACGGCACCCTGCCCAACCTGTGGCCGCAGTTGCTGGCCTATACGCTGTACCGTTGGGAAAACAATATCCGCATGGCCAGCGTGCTCGGCTTCGTCGGCGCTGGCGGCCTGGGGCAGATGCTCTACGTCAGCCTCAGCCTGTTCCAGGAAGCCCAGGCCAGCACGGTGATCCTGGCCATGCTGGTGCTGGTGTTCGCGGTAGATGCCCTGAGCGGCTGGACCCGCCAACGCTGGGTCCGCGCCTGACGACGCCGAAGGGCTGTCACACCGTAGGGCGGCCTCGCCGCGCAAGCGGCAGCCTGCCAAGTGAAGTCCCGTACGCCACCGTCGGTGGGCTGTCGCTGCGCTCCGAGACCACCCTACGGAGCCCGACGCCGGCCATGACGCCGCAACCACCCGCCACACCCGCCCACCCGTAGGGCGGCCTTGCCGCGCAGCGGCAGCCCGCCAAGGAAGCCCGGTGCGCCACGGTCGGTGGGCTGTCGCTACGCTCCGAGACCACCCTACGAGCCCGACGCCAGCCATAACGCCGCAACCACCCGCCACTCCCGTAGGGCGGCCTCGCCGCGTAGCGGCAGCCCGCCAAGGGAGACTCCGGAGTGCCACGGTCGGTGGGCTGTCGCTTCGCTCCGAGACCACCCTACGAGCCCGACGCCGGCCATAACGCCGCAACCACCCGCTCACCCCGTAGGGCGGCCTCGCCGCGCAGCGGCAGCCCGCCATGTGGTATCCGGCGCTGGCTCGGAGCATGGGACGGCGAAGTCGTGGCCTCAGTAATCCACCTTGCCGCGTCCGGCCTTGATCGCGCCGCGCTTGGACTTGCCCTCCAGGCGGCGCTTCTTCGAGCCTAGGGTCGGCTTGGTCGGGCGGCGCGCCTTCTCGGTCTTGCCGGCGCTGCGGATCAGCTCGGCCAGGCGTTCCAGGGCGTCGGCGCGGTTCTGCTCCTGGGTGCGGTACTGCTGGGCCTTGATGATCACCACACCGTCTTCGGTGATGCGGCTGTCGCGCAGCTGCAGCAGGCGCTCCTTGTAGAACGGCGGCAGCGACGAGGCCTGGCTGTCGAAGCGCAGGTGCACGGCGCTGGAGACCTTGTTGACGTTCTGCCCGCCGGCACCCTGGGCGCGTATGGCGGTCAGCTCGACCTCGCTATCGGGTAGGTGGACGCTGTTGGAAATCACCAGCATGAAAAACGGCCTCGAAAAAATCCGCCCAGCATACCCCGGCGCGCATTGCCGGCCCTGCAGCTTTCTCCGTGGCCTGCCCTTCGAGAAGGCCAGCGCATGCCGTGCGCTAGCCGACATCATAAGGGTCATCCGCTCCGCGGGCCTCGACCGGCCACCAAAGAACTCGGCGCGATTGAGGACATGCACGAGAGTAAACGTGCCGGTGCCGTCGGAGTTCGCTGGCGTCGCGGCAGAACCGAGATACGCCCCCCCCCGCATGCCTCGGCGGACCTGCCGCACACGCGCTAACCAATCCCAGCCCACCGATGAACGAGGCGCAGGCATGCCTGCGCGAGCAGTTCGACCGGGAAACCACCGAGGCGCTGCAGCGGGCCGTCTGAGGCTCAGGCCGGGGGCTGGCAGTCGCCGCTGTAGTTGATCATCCACGGCACGCCGAAGCGGTCGGTGAGCATGGCGAAGCCCTCGGCCCAGAAGGTCCTCTGCAGCTCCATCTGCACCGAGCCCTGGGCGCCGAGCTCCCGATACAGGCGCTCGGCGTGGGCCATGTCGTCGGCCTGGATCGACATGTGGCAGCCCTTGACGCCCTCGTGGTCATCGCCCGGCATGCAGTCGGAGGCCATCAGCAGCTGGTCGCCGACGCACAGGCAGGCGTGCATGGTGTGGTCGCGGTGCTCCGGCGCCACATCGCCGCAGGCCGGGCTGTCGCCGAAGGTCATCACCTGCAGCTCCCCGCCGAGCACCTGCTGGTAGAAGCGGAAGGCCTCGGCACAGTTGCCGTCGAAGATCAGGTAGGCATGGATGTTCATCGCGTCTCTCCTTATTCGTTGGCCAGGCGGGCGCGCAGGCGTTCTTCCTGCTCGCGCAGCTCGGGGGTGAATTCCTCGCCGAAGTCCTCGGCCTCGAACACCTGGCGGATCTCGATATCCGACTCGCCCGGCATCGGGTTGGGGCAGCGCTTGACCCACTCGATGCACTCTTCCAGCGAGCCGACTTCCCACAGCCAGAAGCCGGCGATCAGCTCCTTGGTTTCGGCGAAGGGCCCGTCGATCACGCTGCGGTCGGCCCCGGAGAAACGCACGCGCACGCCCTTGCTGCTCGGGTGCAGGCCCTCGCCGGCCTTCATGATGCCGGCGGCCACCAGTTCCTCGTTGTACTTGCCCATGGCCGCCAGCAGTTCCTCGCTGGGCATCACGCCGGCTTCCGAATCGGCCGTGGCCTTGACTATCACCATGAATCGCATCGTCCTTCTCCTCGTCGTGGTGGGCTCGCCGAAGGGCGACCCGGGCTGATCGATGAACCCCGACAGGGGGTTCTGTCCCTTGGTCGATTGGCGTTTCGGCAAATCGACAGGCCCGCGAAAAAATTTTCGCCGCCGCCGCAGATTGTGCCTGCACAGAAAGGTCACGGCGCAGATCGTAGGGTGCGCCGTGCACACCGCCTCCCTCGCACGCACCTCGCGCCGTTACGGCGACCAATGCACCTGCAGCGGCGCCTGCAGGAATGCGCGGATCGGCAATTCGCTGGCGGGCCCCGGCCGCAGGGCCTGGTTCAGCGTAGCCAGCTTGCCGGCCCCCTGGATCGCCAGCAGCGCCAGGTGCGCCCCGGCCAGCGCCGGCAGCGTCAGGGTCAGGCGCTGGCGGGGCTCGCTCGGCGCCTGCATCGGCAACACCCGGCGCGGGCAGCCGGCGTCGAGCGCGGCGGTCAGATTCGGGCTGTCGGGAAACAGCGAGGCGGTGTGGCCGTCGTCGCCCATGCCCAGCACCAGCACGTCGATGGCCGGCAGCCCGGCCAGGGCCTGCTCGGCCAGCCGTGCCGCCTCGTCCAGATCCTCCGCCGCCCGATACAGGCCGAGCATCGTCGCCTGGGCCGCAGGCCCCTGCAGCAGGTGACGGCGCGCCAGCGCCTCGTTGCTGTCGGCATGGCTCGGCGGCACCCAGCGCTCGTCGGCCAGGCTCACCTGGACCTTGGCCCAGGGCAGGTCTTCACGCGAAAGCCGCTCGAAGAACGGCACCGGGCTGCGCCCGCCGGACACCACTAGCAGCGCCCGGCCCCGCTCGGCCACGGCGCCGCGCAGCGCCTCGGCCACCTGCTCCGCCAAGGCCTCGGCCATGGCCGCGGCATCGGCGTGGGTGTGGCCCAGCACACCGTCCGGCAGGATCAGGTCGGCGACGTCGCTCATTGCAGCGTCCTCAGATTGGCGATGAAGGCACTGGCGCCCTCTTCCGCCGAGCTGAAGCTGGCACGCATGAAGGCGAACAGCTCGCGGCCGCAGCCGATCTCCGCCGGCGGCGGCGCCACCGCTTCGCGCACGGCGAATTCGCCGGCGTCCACCCGCACGTTGAGCTCGCCGCTGCGGCCGTCCACGCAGATCAGGTCGCCGTCGCGCACCCGTGCCAGCGGACCGCCGTCGAAGGCTTCCGGGCACACGTGGATGGCCGCCGGCACCTTGCCGGAGGCGCCGGACATGCGCCCGTCGGTGACCAGCGCCACCTTGTAGCCGCGGTCCTGCAGCACGCCGAGGAACGGCGTGAGTTTGTGCAGCTCCGGCATGCCGTTGCAGCGCGGCCCCTGGAAGCGCATGACGGCGACGAAGTCGCGGTCCAGCTCGCCGGCCTGGAAGGCGTCGGCGAAGGCCTGCTGATCCTGGAACACCCGCGCCGGCGCCTCCACCACATGGCGCTCGGGCGCCACGGCGGAAAGCTTCATCACCCCGCGGCCGAGGTTGCCGTCGAGCAGGCGCAGCCCGCCCTCGGGCGAGAACGGCTGCGCCGCCGGGCGCAGGATGTTTTCGTCGAGGCTGGCGCTGGTGCCCTCGCGCCACACCAGGCGGCCGTCGTCGACGAAGGGCTCCTGGGCGTAACGCAGCAGGCCAGGACCGGCGACGGTGTTGACGTCGGTGTGCAGCAGGCCGGCGCCGAGCAGCTCGCGGATCAGCAGCGCGGTGCCGCCGGCGGCGTGGAAGTGATTGATGTCGGCCTTGCCGTTGGGATAGACGTGGGCCAGGGTCGGCACCACCTCGGAGAGATCGGCCATGTCCTGCCAGGTCAGCTGGATACCGGCGGCCTGGGCGATCGCGGGCAGGTGCAGGGTGTGGTTGGTCGAGCCACCGGTGGCGTGCAGCGCCACCACCGAATTGATCAGGCAGCGCTCGTCGACGATCCGCCCCAACGGTAGGTACTGGCCACCCTGGCGGGTCAGGCGCACCACCTGCTGCGCCGCCTCGCGGGTCAGGGCGTCGCGCAGCGGCGTGCCGGGGTTGACGAAGGAGGCGCCGGGCAGGTGCAGGCCCATCACCTCCATCAGCATCTGGTTGGTGTTGGCCGTGCCGTAGAAGGTGCAGGTGCCGGGGCTGTGGTAGGCGGCCATTTCCGAGGCAAGCAGTTCCTCGCGGCTGGCCTTGCCCTCGGCGTAGCGCTCGCGCACCTCGGCCTTTTCCTTGTTGGAGAGGCCCGAGGGCATCGGCCCGGCCGGCACGAAGATCGTCGGCAGGTGGCCGAAGCGCAGGGCCCCGACCAGCAGGCCGGGGACGATCTTGTCGCAGATGCCCAGGCACAGCGCGGCGTCGAACATGTTGTGCGACAGCGCCACGGCGGTGCTCATGGCGATGGTCTCGCGGCTGGCGATGCCGATCTCCATGCCCGGCTCGCCCTGGGTCACGCCGTCGCACATGGCCGGCACACCGCCGGCCACCTGGCCGACCGAGCCGACCTCGTGCAGCGCCGCCTTGATCCGCTGCGGGTAATCCTCGTAGGGCTGGTGCGCCGAGAGCATGTCGTTGTAGGCGGTGACGATGGCCACATTGGCCGCGTCCGGCAGGCGCAGGGTCTGCTTGTCCGCGCCGCTGCAGCCGGCCACGCCGTGGGCGAAGTTGGCGCACTGCAGCTTGCCGCGCTGCGGGCCCTGGTCGGCGGCCGCGGCGATCATCGCCAGGTAGCGCGCGCGGGTGGCGCGGCTGCGCTCGATCAGGCGCTCGGTGACTTCGAGAACGCGGGGATGCATGGGTCGGCTCCTCAGGCTTTGCTATTGCGACACTGTAACCCCGCAGGCGGTTGAAATCTTTCGTCGGAATTCCGGGCTGCCGCCCATACCGCACCGGCGCTAACGTAGCCGCCTGGCTTTCTCAAGGACGCATCATGGATTCACTCACCCAGGCGGTACTCGGCGCCAGCATTCAGGGCGCCCTGCTCGGCCGCTGGCAGGGCCGCCGCGCGCTGCTCTACGGCGCCATGCTCGGCACCCTGCCCGACCTCGACGTGGTGATCGATTACGGCGACGCCGTGGCCGACATGACCTACCATCGCGGCTTCAGCCACTCACTGCTGGTGCTCAGCCTGCTGGCGGTGGCGATCACCCTGCTGGCGCGCTGGCTGCGGCCCGATCCGGGCTACTCGGGGCGACGGCTGTTCTTCGCCGTGTGGCTGGTGTTGATCACCCACCCGCTGCTCGATGCCTTCACCAGCTACGGCACCCAGCTGTTCTGGCCGCTGCAGACGCCGCCGATCGCCTGGTCGTCGATCTTCATCATCGACCCGCTGTACACCGTGCCGCTGCTGGTGGCGGTGGTGGTCGGCCTGGTCCGCGGCCTGCGTGACCGCCCGCAGTGGCTGGCGATCTCGGCGCTGTGCCTGTCCAGCGTGTACCTGGCCAGCACCCTGGCCGGCAAGTGGATGGCCGAACAGCGCGTACAGGATGTGCTGGCCGAGCGCGGCATCCAGTCCGACGTGCTGTTCAGCACGCCGACGCCGTTCAACAGCCTGCTGTGGCGGGTGACGGTGGTGGACGGCGCCGACTACCACGAGGCATTGGTCAGCTGGTTCGACGAGCGCCCGCCGCGGCTCGAGCGCATCCCGCGTGGCACCGAGCTGGCCGAACGGCTGCGCGACTCGCCGCAGCACCAGCGCCTGGAATGGTTCACCCACGGCGTGCTGCGCTACGACCAGGTCGGCGACCAACTGATCGTCACCGACCTGCGCCTGGGCATGACCGGCTACCACCCCTTCCGCTTCGTCATGGCCGAGCGGAGCGACGGCCAGTGGCAGCCGCTGCCCTGGGTGGACCGTCTGCCCTTCAGCCGCGGCGGCGCCGAACAGTTGCAGGTGCTCTGGCGGCGCATCTGGGACGAGCGCCAGCCGATAGCGCTGCTGGCCTGGTCCAGGGCGCTGCAGGAAAAGCCCTGAGCCTCGCGCGCTGCCGCCTCTGAACTAGGCTTGACGAACAGTCGGCCCTCGGAGACAGCAGCATGAACATCCGCCAGAAAATGATCGCCTGCGGCGCCATCAGCGTGGTCGCCGCCACCCTGCTCGGCGGCGTCGGCTTCTGGGGGCAGATGCGCCTGAGCGAGGTGCTCGCGGACAGCGAGCTGAGCGTCAGTGCCCTGCGCAACCACCTGGAAGGCGACATGATGCACGACGCCCTGCGCGCCGACGTGCTGGCCGCCTTCTATGCCCAGCCGGGCGACACGGCGGCGGCCGAGCAGGTCCGGGCCGACCTGCGCGAACACAGCCAGTGGTTCCAGCGCACCATGGCGGCCAACGCCGAGCTGCCGCTGAGCGAGGAAATCCGCAGCGCCATCGGCCAGTCGCAACCGGCGCTCAACGCCTACATCGCCCAGGCCGAGCGCATCGTCGGCCTGGCCCTGGGCGACCCGCAGCGCGCACGCGGCGAGATGCCGGCGTTCGAGCAGAGCTTTTCCGAACTGGAAGCGAAGAACGAGGCCTTGAGCGAGCTGATCGAACAGCACGCCGCCCAGGTACGTGCCGAGAGCCAGGCGGCCACGCGCAACGCCGCCTGGCTGCTGGTCGGCGGCATCCTGCTGGTCTGCCTGCTGCTCGCCCTGCTTACTGGCCACCTGATGAAGGCCGTGCTTCGTCCGCTCGGCAAGACTGTTGCCGTGGCCCGCGCCATCGCCCAGGGCAACCTGCGCAGCATCATCCAGGTCGACAGCAACGACGAAGCCGGCCAGCTGCAGCAGTCGCTGGCCGACATGCAGAACAACCTCAAGCAGATGATCGAGACCATTCGCCGCGATAGCGAACAGCTGCAGGACACCGCGCAGAACCTCAGCGGCGCCTCGCAGAGCATCGTCCACAGCGCTCACGAGGAGTCGGACAATGCCACCAGCATGGCCGCGGCCATGGAGCAGATGATCCTCAACATCGCGCAGATCGCCGAGCACGCACGCAACGCGCAGACCATTTCATCCCAGTCCGAGCGGCTGGCCAGCGACGGCGGTCAGGTGATTCTCGGCGTGGTCGACGGCATGAGCCGCATCGCCGAGGCGGTCAACGAGTCGTCCACCACCATCACCGCGCTGGGCCAGTCGTCCGAGGAAATCCACTCGATCATCCAGGTGATCAACGGCATCGCCGAGCAGACGAACCTGCTGGCGCTCAACGCCGCCATCGAGGCGGCGCGTGCCGGCGAGGCCGGCCGCGGCTTCGCCGTGGTCGCCGACGAGGTGCGCAACCTGGCGGCGCGCACGGCGCAGTCGACCCAGGAGATCACCGGCATGATCGAACGCATTCGCAGCAGCACGACGCAGGCGGTGAACAGCATGCAGGCCGGGGTAACGCAGGTGAACGACGGCGTGCACCTGGCGCGCCAGGCCGGCGAGTCGATCAGCGAGATTCGCGGCGGCGCCCAGCGGGCGGCCGAGGTGGTGGAGGAGATTTCCCACACCATCGGCGAGCAGAGCAAGGCCTCCGGCGAGGTGGCCCAGCGCGTCGAGCAGATCGCCCGCATGTCGCAGCAGAACAGCCAGACCGTGGACGAACTGGCCGCCGCCGCGCGGCACCTGGACAAGGTCGCGCGCAGCATGCAGAGTTCGGTGCTGCAGTTCCAGACCTGACCCGCGCCCTCCAAGCAGCCAGCGCAGGGCGGCCTCGCCGCAAAGCGGCAGCCCACCAAATACGCCCGCACGCAGCCCCGGCGGTGCGCACGGCGCACCCTACGCCGGATGCCTCGCCGCAGAGCCCGCCACAACGGACCTCCCTCGAACGCTCAACGCCCAGCCGGCACGTCACCCTCGTAGGGTGGTCTCGCCGCAAAGCGGCAGCCCACCAACCGCACCCGCACGCAGCCCCGGCGGAGCGCACGGCGCACCCTACGTCGAATGCCCCTCCGCGTAGCCCGCCACAACGGGCCTCGCCCGAACGCTCAACGCCCAGCAGACACGCCGCCCTCGTAGGGTGGTCTCGCCGCAAAGCGGCAGCCCACCAACTACGCCCGCACGCAGCCCCGGCGGTGCGCACGGCGCACCCTACGTCGATGCCTCGCCGCGAGCCAACCCCAAGGGGCGTCCCCGAACGCTCAACGCCCAGCCGCCACGCCGCCCTCGTAGGGTGGTCTCGCCGCAAAGCGGCAGCCCACCAAATACGCTCGCACGCAGCCCCGGCGGTGCGCACGGCGCACCCTACGTCGATGCCTCGCCGCGAGCCAACCACAATGGGCGTCCCCGAACGCTCAACGCCCAGCAGACACGCCGCCCTCGGAGGGTGGTCTCGCCGCAAAGCGGCAGCCCACCAACTACGGCCGCACGCAGCCCTGGCGGTGCGCTCGGCGCACCCTACGTCGATGCCTCGCCGCGAGCCAACCACAATGGGCGACCCAGAACCCTCAACGCCCAGCAGACACGCCGCCCTCGGAGGGTGGTCTCGCCGCAAAGCGGCAGCCCACCAAATACGGCCGCACGCAGCCCTGGCGGTGCGCGCGGCGCACCCTACGTCGCAAGCCCGCCAGAACGGGCCTCCCCCGAACGCTCAATGCCCAGCCGGCACGCCGCCCTCGTAGGGTGGTCTCGCCGCAAAGCGGCAGCCCACCAAATACGGCCGCACGCAGCCCTGGCGGTGCGCGCGGCGCACCCTACGTCGCAAGCCCGCCAGAACGGGCCTCCCCCGAACGCTCAATGCCCAGCCGGCACGCCGCCCTCGTAGGGTGGTCTCGCCGCAAAGCGGCAGCCCACCAACTGCACCCGCACGCAGCCCCGGCGGTGCGCACGGCGCACCTGTCGGGATCAGCCCTGGCTGGCCAGCGACCTCGCCCCGATCGCCAACTTGGCGCGGTAGCAGACCCAGATGAACGCCAGCCACACCGGGATGGCGTACACCGACACCTGAATGCCCGGGATCATCAGCATCACCCCGAGGATGAACAGCACGAACGCCAGGCACAGGTAGTTGGCGAAGGGGAACCAGAAGGCCTTGAAGCTCGGCTGCACACCCTTGGCCATCATGGCCTTGCGGAACTTCAGGTGCGCCAGGCTGATCATCGCCCAGTTGATCACCAGGGCGGCAACCACCAGCGACATCAGCAGCTCCAGCGCGCTCTGCGGCACCACGTAGTTGACCACCACGCAGAGCAGCGTCACCGCCGCCGACAGGGCGATGGCCAGCACCGGCACGCCACGCGCGTTGACCTTCATCAGCGCCCTGGGCGCGTCGCCCTGCTCGGCCAGGCCGTAGAGCATGCGGCTGTTGCAGTACACGCCGCTGTTGTAGACCGACAGCGCCGCGGTCAGCACCACGAAGTTGAGCACGTGGGCAGCGGTGCCCTCGCCGATCAGCGAGAAGATCTGCACGAACGGGCTGCTGGCGTAGGCGTCGCCGCCCGAGTTCAGGGTCTTCACCAGATCGTCCCAGGGGTGCAGCGACAGAAGTATGGTCAGCGCGCCGATGTAGAAGATCAGGATGCGCCAGACCACCTGGTTGATCGCCTTGGGGATCACCGTCTTCGGCTGATCGGCCTCGGCGGCGGTGATGCCTACAAGTTCCAGGCCGCCGAAGCTGAACATGATGATGGCCATCATCATCACCAGCCCGGACACGCCGTTGGGGAAAAAGCCGCCATGGCTCCACAGGTTGCTGACGCTGGCCTGCTCGCCGCCCGCACCGCTGAACAGCAGGTAGCCACCGAGCAGGATCATGCCGATGATCGCCACCACCTTGATGATGGCGAACCAGAACTCGGTCTCGCCGAAGGCCTTCACGTTGACCAGGTTGATCAGGTTGATCAGCACGAAGAAGGCCAGCGCCGTGGCCCAGGTTGGGATCTCCGGCCACCAGTACTGCACGTATTTGCCCACGGCCGTCAGTTCGGCCATGCCCACCAGCACGTAGAGCACCCAGTAGTTCCAGCCGGACAGGAAGCCGGCGAACGGGCCCCAGTAGCTATGGGCGAAGTGACTGAAGGAGCCGGCGACCGGCTCCTCGACGATCATCTCGCCAAGCTGGCGCATGATCAGGAAGGCGATGAAACCGCCGATGGCGTAACCCAGGATCATCGAAGGGCCGGCACTCTGCATCACCCCGGCGGAGCCGAGGAACAGGCCGGTGCCGATGGCGCCGCCGAGGGCGATCAGCTGGATATGGCGGTTCTTCAGGCCGCGCTTGAGCGGGCCGGTGTGCAACTGCTCGGACATCAGCGAGCGCTCCAGATCGAGCGGAGGGAGAGGCAAGTGCGAGGCATGGGTTCACCTGTCTGGAAAATATGCCGCCGGACTTGTGATCCGGCGGGCGAGGCCCGCGGGCCGTGGGCTCCGGGGCGCGGGGAGTATACACCCGCCGGGCCGGCGGCCGGCAGGCGGGGCGGGAACTGGCGGGGCGGGAGACGAGCAAAAAGCCACCCTCTCCCCGACCCTCTCCCGTGAACGGGAGAGGGAGTGAAGCCCCGGCCTGTGGCAATGTCGGCGCTTAGCGGCCCAGGCGCTCCCGGGCCATGCGGTCGGCGATAGCGGTGGTGGTCGCGCCTTCCTGGGTCGCACGCTCGAAGATCTCCTCCAGGGTGGTTTCGATGCCTTCGATATGCGCCTTCAGCTCGGCCGCGCTGCCGCCGGTGCGCTCGTAACACACGTCGATGATGCCGCCGGCGTTGATCGCGTAGTCCGGCGCGTACAGGCAGCCGCGGCGGCGCAGCGCCTCGGCCAGCTCCGGGCTGGCCAGCTGGTTGTTGGCGGCGCCGGCGATGATCGGCGCGCGCAGCGCCTCGAGGGTCTGCGGATTGATGATGGCGCCCAGGGCGCAGGGCGCGAACACATCGACATCGAGACCGAAGATCTCGTGCTGGTCCACGGCCCGGGCACCCAATTGCTCGACGGCGCGGCGCTGGTTGGCCTCGAAGATGTCGGTCACCCACAGCTCGGCGCCGGCGTCCTTCAGATGCTTGGCCAGGCCGAAGCCGACCTGCCCGACGCCCTGGATGGCCACCTTGAGACCGTTGAGATCGTTGCGACCGAGGCGATGGCGCACGGCCGAGCGAATGCCGACGAACACGCCATAGGCGGTGGACGGCGACGGATCGCCATCGCGGGTGCCGCCGCCGAACGCCTCGCGCTGGCCGGCGCCCGCCACGTGGCGGGTACGCTCGGCCATGATCTGCATCTCGGCCACGCCGGTGCCGGAGTCGGCGGCGGTGATGTAGCGCCCGCCGAGGCTGTCGACGAAATCGCCCATGGCCTGGAACAGCGCTTCGCTCTTGCCGCTGCGCGGGTCGCCGATGATCACCGCCTTGCCGCCGCCCAGTGGCAGGCGCGCCAGGGCGGATTTGTAGGTCATGCCGCGGGACAGGCGCAGCACGTCGCGCAGGGCCTCCTCGTCGCTGGCGTAGTTCCACATGCGGCAGCCGCCCAGGGCCGGGCCGAGGGTGGTGTCGTGGACGGCGATGATGGCCTTGAGGCCGCTGGCCTGGTCGTGGCCGAAGACCACCTGCTCGTGGTGGTCGAAGTCGATATGGGTGAAGACGGGCATGGGAATTCCTTGATGTTCTTGTTGGATACGCAATGTTGGGTATGCACGGAGACCCCTCTCCCTCCGGGAGAAGGTGGCCGAAGGCCGGATGAGGGAATCCCAGGTGCCCGGAGACCCTCACCCCTGCCCCTCTCCCAAAGGGAGAGGGGTGGTCTGCTCCGGAGGGGGGTTCGATCAGGCCGCAGGCTCGAACAGCTGGACGGCGGAGATCTCGCTGACCAGCAGGCGCGTCTTGAGCTGCTCGGCCTGCTCGCGGGCCTTGGCCAGGGACTTGTCCTTGACGTGGCCGTAGCCGCGGATCTGCCCCGGCAGCTCGGCCAGGGCCACCGCGGTGCGGTAGTTGTCCGGGCGCTGTTCCTTGAGCAGCAGCTCGACCAGCTCCTCGTACTCGCCGATCAGCTCGCGCTCGACCTTGCGCTCGGCGCTGTGGCCGAACGGGTCGATCACGCTACCGCGCAGGAACTTGAAGCGCGCCAGTACGGCGAAGGCCTTGAGCATCCAGGGCCCGAAGGTGCGCTTGATCGGTGCGCCGGTGCGCGGGTCGGGCTTGGCCAGCCAGCTCGGCGCCAGGTGGAACTGCAGCTGGTAGTCGCCCTCGAACTGCGCTTCCAGGCGCTGACGGAAGGCCGGCTCGCTGTACAGCCGCGCCACCTCGTACTCGTCCTTGTAGGCCAGCAGCTTGAAGTAGTAGCGCGCCACGGCGCGGCTCAGGGCCTGGTCGGCGCCGCTGTCGGCCTGGCGCACACGGGTCACCAGGTCCAGGTAACGCTGGGCGTAGGCGGCGTCCTGGTAGGCGGTGAGACGGGCCATGCGGTCGGCGACGATCTCGTCGAAGCTCTCGCAGCGCGGCGCCTCGGGGTTCTTCGGCTTGGCCAGCTGCTCCACGGCGGCCAGGTCATGGGCGGCACGACGGCCCCAGAGGAAGGCCTGCTGGTTGAGCTTGATCGACACGCCGTTGAGCTCGATGGCCTTGTCGATGGCCTCGGCGGACACCGGTACCAAGCCCTTCTGATACGCATAGCCGAGCATAAACAGGTTGCTGGCGATGGTATCGCCGAGCAGCGCGGTGGCCAGGCGGGTGGCGTCGACGAAGTGGGTCTTGCTCTCGCCCACCGCCTCCACCAGCGCCTCGTGCATGGCCGCGCCGGGCACCCGGGCGTCCGGGTTGCGGGTGAACTCGGCGGTGGCCGCCTCGTGGCTGTTGACCACGGCGTTGGCGATCTTGTCGTTGAGCTTGGCCAGGGATTCCTCACCGGCCGCCACCACCAGGTCGCAGGCCAGCAGCAGGTCGGTCTCGCCGGCGGCGATGCGCACGGCGTAGATATCGTCCTGCTTCGCGGCGATGCGGATATGGCTGATCACCGGGCCGAACTTCTGCGCCAGGCCAGCCTGGTCGAGCACGGTGCAGCCCTTGCCTTCCAGGTGCGCGGCCATGCCCAGCAGCGCGCCGACGGTGGTCACACCGCTGCCGCCGACACCCGGCAGGAGGATGTTCCACGGCCGCGCCAGATCAGGCTGACGCGGTTCCGGCAGGGCCACGAACAGCGCCTTGGCACCCAGCGCCTCGGGCTTGCGCAGGCCGCCGCCGTGCACGGTGACGAAGCTCGGGCAGAAGCCTTCGACGCAGGAGAAGTCCTTGTTGCAGGCGTTCTGGTCGATCTCGCGCTTGCGCCCCAGCTCGGTCTCCAGCGGCAGCACGGAGAGGCAGTTGGACTTCACGCTGCAATCGCCGCAGCCCTCGCACACGGCCGGGTTGATGTAGGCGCGCTTCTGCGGGTCGGCCAGCTTGCCGCGCTTGCGCCGACGGCGCTTCTCGGTGGCGCAGGTCTGGTCGTAGAGGATCACCGAGGTGCCCTTGATCTCGCGCAGCTCGCGCTGCACGGCGTCCAGCTCGCGGCGATGGTGGAAGGTGACGATGGGCGCGAAGGTGGCGCGGGTCGGGTACTTGTCCGGCTCGTCGCTGACCAGGGCGATGCGCTTCACACCCTCGGCGAACACCTGCTGGCTGAGCTGGTCGATGCGCAGCTCGCCGTCGATGGGCTGGCCGCCGGTCATGGCCACCGCATCGTTGTAGAGGATCTTGTAGGTGATGTTGACGCCTGCGGCGACCGCCGCGCGCAGGGCCAGCTGGCCGGAGTGGAAGTAGGTGCCGTCGCCGAGGTTCTGGAACACGTGGGGAGTGTCGGTGAACGGCGCCTGGCCGATCCAGGTGGCGCCCTCGCCGCCCATCTGGGTGAAGGTGTCGGTGCGGCGGTCCATCCACTGAGTCATGTAGTGGCAGCCGATGCCGCCGAGGGCGCGGCTGCCTTCCGGCAACTGGGTGGAGCTGTTGTGCGGGCAGCCGGAGCAGAAGTGCGGGGTGCGCTTGGTGTCGTGCTTGGGCGCGGCCAGCGCGGCTTCCTTGGCGGCGAGGAAGGCCAGGCGCTCGTCGATGGTGGCGCTGGTGTAGATCGGCGCCAGGCGCTTGGCGATGACCCGGGCGATCATCGCCGGGGTCAACTCGGCCAGGTTGGGCAGCAACGAGTTGCCCTCCTCGTCGAACTCGCCGACCACCCGCGGACGCTTGCCGACTGGCCAGTTGTACAGCTGGCCGGTGAGCTGGTCCTCGATGATGCTGCGCTTCTCCTCGACCACCAGGATCTCGTCCAGGCCCTCGGCGAACTGGTGTACCGAGACCGGCTCCAGCGGCCAGCTCATGCCGACCTTCAGCACGCGCAGGCCCACTTGGGCGCACAGCTCGTCGTCCAGGCCCAGGTCGTTCAGCGCCTGGCGCACGTCCAGGTAGGACTTGCCGGTGGTGATGATGCCCAGGCGCGGGTTGGGCGAATCGAGCTTGATCTGGTTCAGGTCGTTGGCCAGGGCGAAGGCCCGGGCGGCGTAGATCTTGAACTGGTTGAGGCGCTTTTCCTGGGCCAGGGGCGGGTCCGGCCAGCGGATGTGTACGCCGTCTTCCGGCAGCTGGAAGTCGGTCGGCAGCTTGATCTGCACGCGCAGCGGATCAACTTCCACCACCGCCGAGGAATCGACGTTCTCGGCGATGGTCTTCAGCGCCACCCAGCAGCCGCTGTAGCGCGACAGCTCCCAGCCGATGATGCCGTAGTCGAGAATCTCCTGGACGTTGGCCGGGTTCAGCACCGGAATCGACGCGGCGATAAAGGCATGCTCGCTCTGGTGCGCGATGGTCGAGGACTTGCAGCCGTGGTCGTCGCCGGCCAGCAGCAGCACGCCGCCCTTCTCCGCCACACCGGCCGAGTTGCCGTGCTTGAACACGTCGCCGCAGCGGTCCACGCCCGGGCCTTTGCCATACCACATGGCGAACACGCCGTCGTAGCGCGCGCCGGGGAACAGGTTGGCCTGCTGGCTGCCCCACACGGCGGTGGCGCCCAGTTCTTCGTTGACGCCGGGCTGGAAGTGGATGTGGTTTTCCTGAAGAAACTGCTTGGCCTCCCACAGGCTCTTGTCGAGGTTGCCCAGGGGCGAACCCCGGTAACCGGAGATGAAGCAGGCGGTATTCAGGCCGAAGGCAGCATCACGCTGCTTCTGCAGCATGGGCAGGCGGGTCAGGGCCTGGGTACCGGTGAGGTACAGCTGGCCCGTGGCTACACGGTATTTGTCGTCCAGACGGATTTCGGCCAGAGACATGGGGCGCGCTCCTTTTGTTCTTGTGGTGAGCGAGGCGTGCCGGTTAGGCACAGCCGTTGAACCCTGGCGCGGGATCACCGCGACGGGTCGTTGCCAAAACTATGACCGAGGGGTTCTGGCTTTTTCTTTCTTTTTTTGAGCGGCAAGCGGGATACTGCGCATGAGTTATCCCGCCATGACAAATAAAGAGAAGAATTCATGCAGGAAAAACTGAGCCCCATCGATCGCCGCATCCTTCGTCTGCTGCAACACGACGCCGACCTCTCCGCCGCGGAGATCGCCGAAAAGGTGGAGCTGTCGCAATCGCCCTGCTGGCGGCGCATCCACCGCATGCAGGAAGAAGGGCTGATCGAACGCAAGGTCGCCCTGCTCAACCCGAAGAAGCTCGGCCTGGGCATCACGGTGTTCGTCGACATCAAGCTCTCGGCCCACGGCCGCAATAACCTGGACGAGTTCGAACAGGCGGTGGTCGGCTACCCCCAAGTGCTGGAGTGCCACACCATGGCCGGCGGCTCGGACTACCTGCTCAAGGTAGTGGCCAAGGACATCGCCGATTACGAACGCTTCCTGCGCGACCACCTGCTGCAACGCCCGCACGTGCACGAGGCGCACTCGCATATTGCGATGAGTGAGGTGAAGAGGACTACGGAGTTGCCGTTGGATTGACCGCCGCAAGGGCGAGGCACTTGATTATTCGAAGGGCAGATGGGTATTTGTATCGATATGAATGATCAACTGCACCCAGATTAACCATTAACCAACAACATGCAGCAAAAAATCCAAAGTTGAAACAGCCAGCTGCAACCTACTACAAACAATAAAGCCTTGCATAACCGCTAGGAGACTGGATGAGTATTGAAAAGTACCAGCAGGAGATCCGACTTATAAGTCACGAATTGGAAAGATACAACCATTTCTCAGTGATAAGCGCTGCAGTAGGTTCCCTAACAGCTGACAACTCAGACCGCAAAAAAGCAATTATGCGCATGCCCTGGGTTTTGCTATTGCTTTTAAAACTGGCGCTACTTGGTAAAAGTGGCGAAAAAAGCATGTCTCGAGAAGAATATTATGGATTCTCCAACAGACTATATGGAATCCAACACCTCGCATCAAATCTTGACGCGCAAACAATAGAGCTACAACTGCGCCCAATGCTTCTTCAGCAATTGTGGTACCAGCGCGGAGACGAATCAGCGCTGCTTTCCCTTTTTAGACAAAGCCTATTATTGAATGGAGAGAACCCTTGGTATGCAGATGAATTCAGAAAAATCAGCGGCATAAAGCTCCGAAATTTTTACATAATCACCATACATATAATGCTATCAGTTAAAAATCATAAATTAACCGTGTTGGATATAAATCTATTCCAGCTAATACACAATCTTTGCCCACAGATACCCTTCAATGAACTATTTCGCTATCTTGCCTTGATCGGCGTGAGGACCAGCGACCTTCAAGCCTTCATTGAATCGCATCGCCTCGATGATATTTACCAGAGCGAATATTACCAAGACACACCATTCAAAGAACGCCCAATATTAATCAATGGAGACCAACTCCTAGTAGTTGATTCAACTTTATTCTTTGCGAGCATGGCAGAATTCGTCCCTAGGTATCTAAAGAAAATCCCCGGACACAAAGATCAATTCGGACCGGATTTTGAAAAATATATTAACGAACTCTTAGAATTCTCCAAACTAAAATATTGGCCAGAAAATATCATAGAATCGCTTTACAAGAAGTACGGAATCCAAGGCAAAGTTGTTGACTTTCTAACCCACGACGAAAAACATGTCATCCTCATTGAAAGCAAGGCCATAGAGCCCAGCTCAATAGTTAAGACAGCAACAGATCCAGAGCTACTTAAGAAATTATTAGAGAAAAGCTTTATCAAGGCAATTCACCAAGGCATGCACTCCGCGACAGAGCTGGCAAAAACACCCGAGTTCAAGGATAAGAAATTCTCTTTATTGATAGTAACCCACGAGGACTTTGGAATTTTCGGGGGGCGCTGGGTTGCAGATCACATCGATACAAACTTACAGTGTGAATTAAATAAAAAACACCCTACCACACCTCTTTCTTTAGACGACATCTTCTACTGCACAATTAATGACCTAGAAGATCTAGCACGAGGTCAAGCAGCGGGAACAGTTGATTTATTTAACTTGGTTGAGTCGGCCTCAACGGCCGAGAAATCAGGACTTGAGCGTCGCATGATTTTTCAACAGGTAATTGACGACCATCTAAAAGGATCTGCTGATCGACATCAGAGCATGATGAGAGAAATGGATCTATACCTAGCAGACATGAGGCATGTAATTGAGTTAAATATTAAATTCTGGAGTGGCAAAGCAATGCTACTGATGGCAACCAGAGAGCAATTCTTGCGCGAGCTGAATCTTCGACAAGGTCAGTTCTAAATTTATTTCTAACCCACCACACGGAACTAACCAGCCCCTTTCGCCCTTACGGCGAGTCACTTTCTCTTGCCTGGCCAAGAGAAAGTAACCAAAGAGAAGGCCACTTCGACATCCGGGTCTGGCCTACGGCCAGACTTCCCTCCCTCCGGTGCCGCTCCGGGGGCCGGCTTACAAGGGCCGTCCCTGGCCCTTTAAGCCTCTCGCCGCATCCATGCGGCTCGTCCCCCTGCGCAACACCTCCACTCGGCCTACTGACGGGGACTCTGGCTCCGGGTTGCCTTGTGGTTTTTGTCTCGGCAGGTCGCGGCCAAACGCCCTCCTAGAGGAACTAGTCAGCATGGTTATGGTTGTGGGAGCGGTCAGCCGCGATATTTGGCAACTGCTGGGTAACCTGAATCGCGGCTGAAGCCGCTCCAACAGACAGCATTCGCTGGTGCCCTTTCAGGCCGCGCCAAACGCCCCATAGGGAGAGTGAGCAGAGCGGCATGGACCTCCGAGAGCACCATGCCGACGGACAGACGCAGTGGGAAAAGGGGACTGATTTATTTTCCATTGGATGAAGTTCAAGGGTGCCCGTTTGATGCCCTATCAAATCCAGTAACTATCGAGCATCGCTCTGCGCCGCCAGCACTATCGGCACGCAAAAACCTGACCGAATCGGTGAAAATGGGCGAGCTGACTTGATTTCGTCCAAGCCCCGCCGCTAGATTCCGAGACCTCTCTGCCGTAGGGCTTTTCGCCCTGCGATGGTCTCAACAGCAAAGGATTGTCGCCATGTGCCCTTCTCTCAGGCATTTACTGCCTGCCTTGCTCCTCAGTACTTCGTTCGCCGCGCAGGCGGATGTCCCGCCTACCGGCGACTTCTGGATCGTCCATCAGGAAGAGGCGGAGTCTGGATACCGCCACATTTACTACATCGATGATCGTACGGGGGCTAATGCCAGTCGCCCTGGGGGCATTCGCACGGCAGGCGTTTTCCAGTCGGAAAGTCGGGAGGGTGGAGCAGCGTGGGTCGGTTTCCTCGATATCGAAGTGGACTGTGCCAAGCAAAGAGCTCGCGTCACCAACATCCAGGTGCATAACGACTGGAGCAACACCTGGTCCGGCAAGGATGTAGACGGCGAATGGCTCAAGAAACCAGAAGACTGGATGATCAAGAGCCGGGACTTTGTCTGCAAGCCCGGTGAACGAGCGTCGAATCGTGCATACCACCACCTTGGGAAGATGCAGGTTTCGACCTTGGACGAGCAGTCCGGTGCGATTTTCGCCGCTCAAGGACGTGAGCTGGCAAAAGAAGCCATCCTGAAGAAAATCGATGAAGCATTCGACATGATGCCTCAGCCGGCAACCGGCGGCTCGAAGGAGAGCGTGCAATGAAAAAGATCATCGCGCTCGGAATGACGACCCTGCTGCTGAGCGGCTGCGCGGGCATGAACGTCCCGGATACCCTGGCCCGTAATTACTGGCAGGGTCGGCCGGCGGCTGAAGTCATCGACTACTTCGGCGCGCCACAACAGATAGGCGGAATAACCGACAAGCAGTGGGTCGTACTGGTGTATGGCTACGACACCTCGTACACCACGCGCGAAGCCCTCGGCACCTACACCGGCCCGGTAAATGGGCAAGTGGTGCACCAAGAATACTGGGGTGATGTGTTTAACCAAGCCAACTGCGAAATGCGTGTTGCAATCAACCGGGACAGGCGGGTGGACATGATCGCCACCAAGGGCTCCAACTGCGGCAGCATTGATCTGGTTCCGAACTAGCCGCGTGCCTTTCGCAGACGCAGATCGCCGCCTGCATGACCCAGAAAGCAAAACGCCCGGATGTTCCGGGCGTTTTGTTTAAAGCATTGAAACTGCATCAGCCAGCTCATTGCAGCTTCTCACCGCCATCAAACTACAGCCGTCTGCAGCCGACATCAGCTCTCCACTTGATCGTTGCCACCCTGTGCGTGGGAATGTTGCTTTCGGCGCTCTGCGTCCATTGCGTGTTTTGCGCTGCCGGCGGCTCTGTGACGCGGAGCGTCACGGGATGGGTTCCCACGCGGAGCGTGGGAACCATCGGGAAAGGAATACAGAGCTTTCAGGCAACTCCAAACGCCCCCTTCAGGAGGCCGAACGGAATCATTGCGCAAGGGGTTGAGCGGCATGGATGCCGCGAGAGACGCGATGGGCCAGGGATGGCCCTTCGCGGCGTGCCCCTGGAGCGATGATGGAGTGAGGGAACCCCGCCGCAGGCGGGGCCGGATGTCGGGGGCAAGCGTTTTTGGTTACTTTTTCCGCGATTGGAAAAAGTGACCCGCCCAGCAGGGCGGAACCACTGCCGAAGCCAACACGAAAACCAGCAGCGGCACGAAAGCACGCAGGAACAAAAGCGCCCTCTCCCTAACCCTCTCCCGTAAACGGGAGAGGGGATTAGAGCTAGAGCACTGCGTCTGGCTGAGCTTCCGGTGCTGCGGCCTTGAAAGCATCCAACGCCAGGCAGCGATCCTCCATCTCCAGCAGCTTCGGAAAAGCATCCAGCGAGCAGGCAAACCGCCGCGCGTTGTACAGCTGCGGAATCACGCAGGCCTCCAGATAGCCCGGCCGGTTGCCCAGCGACAGGCCACCCCTGAGCCCACCCAGCCCCTGCTCCACCGCCGCCAGGCCCTTCTCCACCCAGTGGCGGTACCAGGTGTTCTTCGCCTCGTCGTCGACGCCCAGCTCGGCGCTGAGGTACTGCAGCACGCGCAGGTTGTTCAGCGGGTGGATATCGCAGGCGATATGCAGGGCCAGGGCGCGCACCTGGGCGCGATGGACCGGATCGCCAGGCAACAGCGCCGGCACCGGGAAGACCTCGTCGAGGTATTCGAGGATGGCCAGCGACTGGGCGATGCGTGCGCCGCCGTTGACATCGTCCACCAGCAGCGGCACCAGTTCCTGCGGGTTCAGCTCACGGTACTCGGCCGCGTGTTGCTGGCCGCCGTCCTTGACCAGGTGCACCGACTCCTGCCGGTAGGCCAGGCCCTTGAGGCCCAGGGCGATGCGTACCCGGTAGGCGGCGCTGGAGCGCCAGTAGCCGTAGAGCGTCAGCATGGACTCGCCCACCCCGTAGCCCGGATGCAATCCGGGACAGGCCTGAGGATTTCCCGGACTGAATCCGGGCTACTCATACTTTTCCACCGTCTGGTCGATGGCGCCGAAGATGCTCTGGCCGGCGGCGTCGAACATCTCGATGCGCACCCGGTCGCCGAACTTGAGGAACGGCGTTTTCGCCTCGCCCTGCTCGATGATCTCCAGCATGCGCTTCTCGGCCAGGCAGCTGGAGCCGGCGCTGCGGTCGTAGTTGGACACGGTGCCGGAGCCGATGATGGTGCCGGCGCCCAGGGGGCGGGTCTTGGCGGCGTGGGCGACGAGGATCGGGAAGTTGAAGGTCATGTCCACGCCGGCGTTGGGCTGGCCGAACAGCGCACCGTTGATATGCGAGACCAGCGGCCGATGCACCTTGCCGTCCTTCCAGGCCTCGCCCAGCTCGTCCGGCGTCACCGCCACCGGCGAGAAGCTCGACGACGGCTTGCTCTGGTAGAAGCCGAAGCCCTTGGCCAGCTCGCCGGGGATCAGGTTGCGCAGCGACACGTCGTTGACCAGCATCAGCAGCTGGATGCGCTCGGCCGCCTGGGCCGCCGTGGCGCCCATGGGCACGTCGTCGGTGATCACCGCGATCTCCGCCTCCAGGTCGATGCCCCAGGCCTCGTCGGCCATCTGGATCGCTGCGTGCGGCGCGATGAAGCTGTCGGCGCCGCCCTGGTACATCAGCGGGTCGTGCCAGAAGGATTCCGGCATTTCCGCGCCACGCGCCTTGCGCACCAGCTCGACATGGTTGACGTAGGCGCTGCCGTCGGCCCAGTGATAGGCGCGCGGTAGCGGGCTGTGGCAGTCGGCCTGGTCGAAGACGAAGGCCTCGTCGATCAGCCCGTCGTTGAGGCGCTGGTAGACCGACTCCAGCAGCGGGCGCTTGGTCGCCCAGTCGTCCAGCGCGGCCTGCAGGGTAGCGGCGATCTGCGGCACCTTGACGGCGCGGGTCAGATCGCGGGAGACGACGACCAGTTCGCCGTCGCGGCCCTGGTTGAGTGATGCGAGTTTCATGAGTTGTTCCTATGCATTGAGCTGTTCTCCCCTCTACCACTCGTGGGAGAGGGGTCGGGGCGGGCCGCGTAGGCAGAGGGTGAGATTGCCTGCCCCTCTCCCTGGCCCTCTCCCCCGAGGGGAGAGGGAATAGTCCGTGTAGTTCTCAGCCTTGTTTCCCCGGCGCACGCCAGGAGTTCACGTACTCGGGCACGTCCACCGCGGCGGCGGCCTCGGCCACCTCCAGCGCGCGGCGGGTGTCGATCATCACGGCCACTTCCTCGGCGAAGGTGGCCGGGTCTTCCTGGGCCTTCTTCAGCGCCTTGGGGTGCGGGCCATGGGGGAAGCCGCAAGGGTGCAACGTCACCATCCCAGCCTCGATGTTGTCGCGGCTGAAGAAGTTGCCGCGGTGGTAGAACAGCACCTCGTCGTAATCGTCGTTGTTGTGGAAGAACGGCACCTTGAGCGCGCCGGGATCTGACTCGACGGGACGCGGAGTAAAGGTGCAGACCACGAAGCCGCTGGCGACGAAGGTGGTGTGCGCCGACGGCGGCAGGTGGTAGCGATGGCTCATCAGCGGGCGGATATCGCGCCAGTTCAGGCGCACCACCGTGTTGTCGCCGTGCCAGCCGACCGCATCCAGCGGGTTGTACGGATAGGTGACGGTGCTGATCTGGTTGCGCCGCTTGATGCGGATCTGCCAGGTGCGCTCGTCCTGCTGGGCCTTGAAGGCGTCGTCGATGCGCGGGTGGTCGAGCACCGCCGGGTCGAAGATCGCCTGCGGGCCGAGCAGGCCCTTGTCCGGCAGCTGGTAGGCGCCGTCGGTGTTCTCGATCAACAGGAAGTGGCTGGGCGCGCTCGGCTCGATGCGCCAGGCGGTGCCGCGCGGGATTACCAGGTAGTCGCCATCGCGGTATTCCAGGTGGCCGAAGTCGCAGTAGAAGTGCCCTGCCCCGTCATGCACGAACAGCAGCTCGTCACCGTCGCTGTTGCGCACCAGGTGGCGCATGGTTTCGGCGGTCTTCCACACGCGCAGCTTCACGTCGGCGTTGTGCAGGCACAGCGGCGCCTCCAGCGGGCAGTCGCGCTCGCTGGCAATCCTGTTGAAGTTGAACGCGTGTGGGCGCAGCGGGCCTTCCCAATCGATCCAGCCGGTGGGCGGGTGCTTGTGGTGCAGGTGGGTCACCGGGCCGAAGAAGCCCTCGCGGCCCATCTCCCGCTCGTAGGTGCCCTCGGGAAAATCGCAGTGGGCCTGGCGCGAATGCTCGCCCTCGCGCAGGGGGAAGCTGATCCATTTGCGGCTCATGAGCTGACTCCCGGCAGGGTGTCGCGGGCGCACCGCATGACGAGGCCTTTATGGTGCGCGCGGCGCACCCTACGGAAGGGGCTCATCGTTCCTCGGCCTTGATCACGCCGCGACGGACCTGGTCCTCTTCGATGGATTCGAACAGGGCCTTGAAGTTGCCCTCGCCGAAGCCCTGGTTGCCCTTGCGCTGGATGATCTCGAAGAAGATCGGGCCGATCACCGTGTTGGTGAAGATCTGCAGCAGGATGCCGTCGTCGCCGGGCGCGCCATCGATGAGGATGTTCAGATCGCGCAGGGTGGCGGTCGGCTCGCCATGGCCGGCCACGCGGGTGTCGACCTTTTCGTAGTAGGTGTCCGGGGTGGACATGAAGTCCACGCCGTTGGCGCGCAGGCGGCGCACCGTTTCGTAGATATCGTCGGTGCTCATGGCGATGTGCTGAATGCCTTCGCCCTCGTACTCGCGGATGAATTCCTCGATCTGCGACTTGTCGTCGGCCGACTCGTTGATCGGGATGCGGATCTTGCCGCAGGGCGCGGTCATGGCCCGGGAGAACAGGCCGGTGAGCTTGCCCTCGATGTCGAAGTAGCGGATCTCGCGGAAGTTGGCGATGCGCTCGTAGAAGCCGGACCAGACGTCCATCTGCCCGCGCTTGACGTTGTGGGTCAGGTGGTCGATCTGCTGCAGACCGACGGCGTTGTCGCCCGGCTTGCGGCCCTCGATGTACTCGAAGTCGACGTCGTAGATGGTCTTGTCGCCAAAGCGGTCCACCAGATACAGCAGCGAGCCGCCGATGCCCTCGACACAGGGGATGTTCAGCTCGCCGAAGTTGGCGTGGCTGCCAACCAGGGTGGCGCCCTGCTGCTCGACATAGGCGGCGGCCTGGGCGGCGTTCTTCACCCGGAAGGCCATGGCGCAGGCGCTCGGCCCGTGCTTCTCGCCGAAGGCGCGCACGTGGCCGGTGGGGCTGCCGTTGAGCACAAAGTTGATGTCGTTCTGCTGGAACAGCCAGACCTGCTTGGAGCGGTGCTTGGCGGTTTCGGTGAAGCCCATGGCGCTGAACAGCTGGCGCAGCTGCTCGATGCCCTCGGCGGTGGGCGCGGTGAATTCGACGAACTCGAAACCGTCGGTTCCGATGGGGTTGTGCTGATCGATCTTGGCCACGGCGTTCATCCGGCCTCCATGATTGTTGTTGTGGGCGGTCGCCCGTGCTCGCTGTGGCACGGGTGGATGACCTCATCACAACCGCGCGGCGGCCCTGCGACAAGCCGCCGCAACAGTCGCCGCCGTGCTCGGCACCGGGGGCCTCGGCAAGTTTTCCTTACAGCGCCGCCGGCCACCTAGATGCACTCGAAACTGCGTAAGGAATTCTTGCCAAGGCGGTGCGAAGAGCTGCCACTCGCTCGCAGGCCGTTCCCTGGCCCGCCCTGACACGGCGCTTCAAGCCTGAATGTGCTGCATGTTCGCCTCGCTCAGTTGATCGGCGACCACGCCGAGCAGGTACACCTTGCTGTGGTTGTTCGCCTCGATCAGGGTGCCGGTGCCGGACGCGCTCTGGTGCTCGCTGATGTTCAGCTGACTGAAGGCGCTGGTGGAGGCGACGAACTGGAGAAGGTCTTCCCGGGGATTGAAATCCAGGATCGTATCGGTACCGAAGTCGGCATCCAGAAAGCCGCCCGAATCCGGCTCCCGGATGCTCAGGCGAACCTGGAAGGTGTCCCGGCCCTCGCCGCCGCTCAGGTAGTCGTTGCCATCCGCCTCGACGCTGCTCACGCCACCGAACAGCCAATCGTCGCCGGCCCCGCCGTACAGACGATCGCTGCCGCCCAGGCCGATCAGCCGGTCGTCGCCGTCACGGCCGTAGAGACGGTTGTCGCCCTGACTGCCGCGCAGGTCGTCGTCGAATCGGCTGCCGCCCAGGTTCTCGATGTTCAGCAGCAGATCACCATCGGCCTCGCTGTCGTCCACCAGGGCGGTCAGCGAATCGAGACGGACCCAGACGCGCGACGCGGCATCGGCGTAGTCGGCGGTGTCCTGGCCCTCCCCGCCGTCCAGGTGGTCGGCGCCGGCACCGCCACGCAGCAGGTCGTTGCCCCAGCCGCCATACAGACGGTCGTCACCGGCGTTGCCGGAGAGACGGTCGTCGCCGCTGGGCTGCCAACGCGAATCGCCGTGGATGACATCGTCGCCGTTGCCGCCACTGATACGGTCCGCGCCGCCCTCGCCGCGCAGCTGGTCGCTACCGACGCCACCGCTGATCACATCGCCGTCATAGCCGCCGTAGAGCCAGTCGGCCTCCCCACTGCCACGCAGCACGTCCTCGCCGAAACCGCCCCAGGCATAACCACTGGAACGCAACTGCATGGCGTCGTCGCCGCCGCGGCCGTAGAGCAGGGTCAGCTCGTTCCCGCCGGTCAGCACCTCGTCGCCGTCGCCGCCGATCACCTGGCCGACGACCGCATCGTCCGGTACCCAGGCGCCGTAGAGATGGATCTGCACGTCGTCGTCATCGCGGAAGAAGAAGCCGCCGGCGTCGGCCTGGCTCATCCAGAAGTTCGGCCCATCCGGATCGTCCTCGGAGAACAGGAAGGCCTGGGCATCGGCCAGCGGCTTGTCCAGGCCCTGGCTGGTCAGGGTCAGCACCGGCGCGCTCCAGGGCGTGAAGTCGTCTTGGTCCAGCCCGCCGACCCGCGGCACCGGCAGCGCAAAATCTACGCCGGCGCCGGCATCCAGGGCCACGCTGCCCAGCCCGGCGCCGTCCAGCGCGGCGAGGTAGGCGGTCAGCGCCGCGCCGCCGAGGGTGAGCTGGCCCTGCACCTGCTCGCCGGCGCTGTAACCGTAGGCGCCGGGGTCCATGTTGACGTAGTGATCGCCGCTGTCGTCGAAGAAGCGGTCTTCGACCAGACCGTAGAAGGTCCAGCCCATGCTGTCGGTGGTAGCCATATCCAGTTCCTGTCAGCGATTAGACCGACCGGGCCGGCGCATGATCCGAAATGCGCCCGGGTGGAATCCTCATGCACGCCCCGGCGGGATTGCCCCGCCCGCGCATTGGACCGGCCCGCCTGGGCTAACGCTCGGGCCCCTCCGACGAAAGGCCGACCGCACCATCTGATACGGTTTTTGCCGATCAACCTGAGTCTGTTATCCAAACAGCCCGACGCGCACAGTTCGCTCAGCCTGATTACAAGCCCGAGGGGCACCACCATGAGCGAGCGCATCCCCGCGCGGATCATCGAGAGCATCGACCCGCGCCAGCCCATCCGCCTGACGCCGGCGCAAGCCGGCGGGCCGATCCACACCCGCAGTTTCAGCGGCCGCTTTCGCGATCTGCGGCGCTACGGGGCGGGCCTGCTGTTCCTGTTGTTCTTCGGCACCGCCTGGCTGAACTGGGGCGGGCGCCAGGCCGTGCTCTGGGACCTCTCCGAACACCGCTACTACATCTTCGGTGCCACCTTCTGGCCGCAGGACTTCATCCTGCTCTCGGCGCTGCTGATCATCTGCGCCTTCGGCCTGTTCACCATCACCGTATTCGCCGGCCGCGTCTGGTGCGGCTACACCTGCCCGCAGAGCGTGTGGACCTGGGTGTTCATGTGGGTGGAAAAGGTCACCGAGGGCGAACGCCACCAGCGCATCAAGCTCGACGCCGCGCCCTGGGGGCCCGCCAAGCTGCTGCGCCGCGGCGCCAAGCACGGCCTGTGGCTGGTGGTGAGCCTGGTCACGGCGCTGACCTTCGTCGGCTATTTCACGCCGATCCGCGAGCTGGTCGCGGCGCCCTTCAACGGCGAGCTGGACGGCGCCACGGCGTTCTGGGTGCTGTTCTTCACCGCCGCCACCTACCTCAATGCCGGCTGGCTGCGCGAGAAGGTCTGCGTGTACATGTGCCCCTACGCGCGCTTCCAGGGCGTGATGTTCGACCAGGACACGCTGATCGTCTCCTACGACGCCGGCCGCGGCGAGCGGCGTGGCCCGCGCAAGAAGGAGATCGACCACAAGGCCGAAGGCCTCGGCGACTGCATCGACTGCACCGTCTGCGTGCAGGTCTGCCCCACCGGCATCGACATCCGCGACGGCCTGCAGGTCGACTGCATCGGTTGCGCCGCCTGCATCGACGCCTGCGACAGCATCATGGACCGCATGGGCTACGAGCGCGGGCTGATCCGCTACACCTCCGAGCGCGAACTGCAGGGCGGCCGCACCCGGCTGCTGCGCCCGCGCCTCGTAGGCTATGCGGCGGCGCTACTACTGATGATCGGCGCCTTCTGCTGGGCCCTTGACGCCCGCTCGCTGGTCTCGCTGGACGTGGCCAAGGACCGCGGCATGTTCCGCGAGAACGCCGCCGGGCAGATCGAGAACGTGTACCGGCTCAAGGTGATCAACAAGACCCAGCAGCCGCAGCGCTACCACCTCGGCCTGGCGCCGAACCAGCCGTTCCGGCTCAGCGGGCCGGGCGACCTCGCGCTGGCGGCCGGCGAGATCGTCGACGTGCCGGTGAGCGTGGTACTGGAGCGCGAGCCTCTGGGCCGCAGCGCCGCGCCGGTGTATTTCGAGGTGATCAACCTGGCCGACCCGAGCCAGCGCCAGGAGGCCGACAGCACCTTCCTCGCCCCGAGCGGCCGCTGATGGCGGATGGCCGCACGCTGCCCGTAGACTGTGGCCCGTCATGGACCACAGTCGGGAACGGGATGAAGCGCTACGAGCAGTTGGCCGACCAGATCGCCGAGCTGATCCGCAGCGGCGTGCTCGCCCCCGGTGAGCGGGTGCCCTCGGTGCGCCACGCCCGGCGTACCTACGGGGTCAGCCCGTCCACCGTGTTCCAGGCCTATTACCTGCTGGAGGACCGCGGTCTGATCCAGGCCCGCGCCCGCTCCGGCTACTTCGTTCGCGAACTGGCCCGCCAGCCGCTGGCCGAGCCGGGCAGCAGCGCGCCGACCGCCGCCAGCACCGAGGTGGACGTCAGCGAGCTGGTGTTCTCCGTGCTCGGCTCGCTCAAGGACCCGCACACCGTGCCGTTCGGCTCGGCCTTCCCCAGCCCCGAGCTGTTCCCCCTGCCGCGCCTGGCCCGCTCCATGGCCCACGCGCTGCGCGACATGCCCGGCCACGCGGTGATCGCCGACATGACCGCCGGCAACCCGGACCTGCGCCGGCAGATCGCCCTGCGCTACATGGTCGCCGGGGTGCGCCTGCCACTGGAGGAACTGGTGATCACCACCGGCGCGCTGGAAGCCCTCAACCTCTGCCTGCAGACGGTGACCCGCCCCGGCGACCTGGTGGCCATCGAGTCGCCGGCCTTCTACGCCACGCTGCAGGTGCTCGAGCGCCTCAAGCTCAAGGCGGTGGAGATCCCCGTGCACCCGCGCGAGGGCATCGACCTCGGCGTACTGGCCGAGCGCCTGGAGCACCTGCCGATCAAGGCCTGCTGGTTCATGAGCAGCCTGCAGAACCCCATGGGCGCGAGCCTGAGCGAGGCGAAGAAGATCGAGCTGTATGCCCTGCTCAAGCGCCACCAGGTGCCGCTGATCGAGGACGACGTGTACGCCGAGCTGCACTACGGGCCGCAGCCGCCCAAGCCGGTGAAGAGCTTCGACGACGACGGCCTGGTGATGCACTGCGGCTCCTTCTCCAAGAGCCTGGCGCCGGGCTATCGGGTGGGCTGGGTGGCCGGCGGGCGCTACGCCGACCAGGTCGCCCGGCTCAAGCTGATGACCACCATTTCGCCGTCGGTGCCGGCCCAGGCCGCCATCGCCGACTACCTGCAGCACGGCGGCTACGACCGTCACCTGCGCAAGCTGCGCATCGCCCTGGAGACCCAGCAGGCGGCGATGCTCGCCTCCGCCGCCCGGCACTTCCCGGCCGAGACGCGGGTCACCCGGCCCAACGGTGGCTACTTCCTGTGGTTCGAATTCCCCGAACGGGTCGACTCGCTGCAGCTGTTCCAGCTCGCCCTGGCCCAGGGCATCAGCCTGGCGCCGGGGCCGATCTTCTCCGCCACCCGCGGCTTTCGCAGTTGCGCCAGGCTGAACCATGGGCACGCCTGGGATGCCCAAAGCGAGAGGGCGATGGAAGTGCTCGGGCGCATCCTCGCCTCGTTCTAGCGCGCCGCCGTTGCCTGCGACGGCCGCTGGAGCGCGCTGTCTATGCTGCCAGTAGGCAGCCAGCGACTCGCCGACCATAATGGCAACATGCCATGCCAAAGCAAGGACAGACGATCATGAGCGACGACAGCGAAACGCCCAGCAGCGATGGGCTCACCGAACAGCAGCGCCTCGAGCAGCTGGAAAAGGCCGGCCGGCTCAACCGCATGCTGATCTTCGGCCTGGCCGGCGCGCTGGTGCTGAACCTGGTTGCCTGGGTGCTGGTCGCCATCTTCGGCGGCTCGGAGACGCCCGAAGGCGAGGAGCAGCCGAGCGCCGCGAGCATGGCCAGCGTCGAGGCGCTGCAGAAGGAAATCGGCGCGCTGCAGTTGCAGATCGCCCCGCTGCAGCAGCAGGTCAAGGACCAGCAGCGGCTGATCCTGCTCCAGGCGCAGCAGCAGGTAGTCCCGCCTACTGAGGCCGAGGCCCCGGAGGTGAACCCGGCCCCGCGCGAACAGGACCGGGAGAACGTGCGCATGGTGTCACGCACCCTGATCGGCCAGGAGCACAACTACCAGCAGACGCTCAACGCGCTCAAGGAAGGCATGCGCGAACTGGCCGCCATGACCCCGGGCTCGCGCAGCTGGCTGGACTTCTACGTCGAATCCCTGGCCAAGCCGATGGCCGACAGCCAGGCGCGGGTCAAGGCGCTGCAGGCGTGGGAGAGCAAGCAGGCTGCCAACCCCTGAGTTTCTCTCGTCTCATGCCACCTCGCCGCAAAACGTCACCGCAACCCGTCGGCGAAGCCGCGATCCACGGCTGCCTGACCTTTATCATGAGATGGCCTCAATACCGGCGGATAGACCTCCGACAGTGATGACGCCGCCTTCCCCCAGGGGTAATACCAGCGGCACCGACATCGAAGCCGACTATTGGCTCCAGCTGCAGCTTCTCCGCCGACCTGCACCTGCACCTGCAAAGTAAAGCCATCCGCAGCAAGCCGGTGGAACAGCTACCTGATCGCGCCCAGGGTCAGCACGGCTCCGACTGGCAATAACTACGGCGGAGGGTCAGGAACTTATCCGACTTTCACTTGGGCCCGCTACGAATGCGAGCTGCCATACGAAATCACCGCCTCCGTCCCAGGCTGACGCACTATAAGGCCGACGGCGAGGCTACCACCGACCTGGGCCAGAGCATGCTAGCTTGGGTTTCAGCCCCCATACAGCGAACCGATCGGCGCGGAAGTCTGCGAAGGCTTCTACGACAGGGACGACTGACTACTGCAGGTTCCAACCTGACCATCGCCGGATCCAAGTCCCTCTGATCGCAACCGCTCGCCATCTAACATCGTGCATGACCTTTTTTGAGCCGCCATCCGGAACGGTTTTTACTAGTCGCCCGCACAACATTTGCGGCTTGGTACTTCTTCCGTACACTGCCGGCACAAGAAATACAGGGACGCCGCCATGCATTACTCGCCAAGCCTCTTTGGCCTAGCTCTGAGCCTGATCATCGCCCAAGCGAGCCACGCGGAAAGCCCAGCAGACGACCCGCTCCTGGATTCGACGCTCAGCGCTGTCCAAAGCACCAGTGAACGTGCCGTGCGAGGCGTGCTGCGCGCCCGCGATCAGGCAGTACTGTCCAGCGAGCTGGCGGGGCGCATCGTCGAAATGCCTTACGCCGACGGCCAGGACTTCAAGAAAGGTGCCGCATTGGTGCGCTTCGACTGCAGCGCTTATCAGGCCCAGCTCAATGCCGCCCAAGCCGCCGTGCGAGCTGCGCGCGAGGAATTAGGCCACAACAAACAGCTGGCCGCCCTCAACTCGGTAGGCCGCTTCGAAGTGGCACTCTCCGAAGCCAAGCAGGCCCAGGCCCAGGCCGAAGCCCAGGTCTATCAGGTACAGGTCAAGCGCTGCAGCGTGACCGCCCCCTTCGACGGCCGTGTCGTGCAGCGCAGGGCACAGCCGCACGAGAGCGTCGCCAGCGGCACGCCGCTTCTGGAGATCGTCGACAACCGCACCCTGGAGGTTCGTCTGTTGGTGCCGTCGAGCTGGCTCGGCCGCCTGCAACCCGGCACGCACTTCGAATTCACCCCCGATGAAACCGGCAGGCCACTGCAGGTCGAGATCAAGCGCCTCGGCGCACGTATCGACGAAGGCAGCCAGACACTGCTATTGATCGGCACGTTGCCGACCGATACTCAGGGCCTGCTAGCCGGCATGAGCGGCAGCGCCCGCTTCACGGAGGCGCCATGACCGCGCAGGTTCCTGGTCTGGCCGAGCGGGTATTCGCACAGATACTGGCTCTGCAACAGCAGGCACGCGCCGCCAAGGACATCGACAGCCTGGCCTACGCTCTGGTCAACGATGCACAAGGCCTGTTCGGCTTTCGCCATGCAGCGCTGCTGATTGCCGGCAAGGTACGCGCGCTGACAGGCATCAGCGTGGTCGAGCCCAACGCGCCCTTCGTCGCCTTTGTCGAGAACGCAGCCGGCCAGCTGCACGTCCAAGGCCGTTCGGCGCAGGCACAAAGCGTGGCCTCCGACTCACTCGACTCTCAGGCTCAAGCCGACTGGCACAGCCTGTCCTCGGGCTTCGTGTTCTGGTTGCCACTGCTGGACCGCCAGCAGCAACCCTTCGGCGGCCTGTGGATTGCCCGGGAGCAACCCTGGAGCGAGGCCGAGCAGGCACTGCTGAGTCAGCTCGGCAACTGCTACGCGCATGCCTGGCTGGCCCTGCAGCCCCGCAAGCCCTGGCGCCTGCGCTGGCCACGCAAGAAGATTCTCGCGGTAGCTGCAGCAGCCCTGTTGCTTCTATTAATACCGATACGCCAATCCGTGCTGGCCCCTGCCGAAGTGGTGCCACTGGGCGGCCAGGTAGTGGCAGCCCCTCTGGACGGGGTTATCGCCGAGTTCCTGGTCAAGCCCAACCAGACCGTGAATAAAGGCGACGTACTGCTGCGTTTCGACGCCACCAGCATCAAGGCCCAGGCCGACGTTGCCGAACGCAGCCTGAATGTCGCCGAAGCCGAGCTCAAATCCAACACTCAGCGCGCCTTCGCCGACGCCGAATCCAGCGCGCGAATCGATCTGTTCGCCGCCCGAGTGGAACAGAAGCGTGCCGAGCGCGACTATGCCCGCAAGCTGCTGGCCCGCACCGAGGTACGCGCCGAGCGCAACGGCATTGCGGTATTTGCAGACGCTCAGCGCTGGATCGGCAAACCGGTACAGACCGGTGAGCGTCTGATGGAGATCGCCGATCCCCTACAGGCGGAACTGCGCATCGAGCTGGCCGTCGGTGATGCCCTGGGCTTCCAGCCCGGCAGCGAAATCGCCCTGTTCCTCGACAGCGACCCGCTCCACCGCCATGAAGCACGCCTGCAACGCAGCGCCTACGAGGCGCAGAAAACAGCAAGCGGACAACTGGCCTATCGCCTGGATGGCGAATTCACCGACGCACCACCTCGCATAGGCCTGCGTGGCACCGCCAAACTCTATGGCGAACGCGGCCCGCTGGCCCTCTATCTGCTGCGCCGCCCACTCGCCGCGCTGCGCCAAACGATAGGTCTGTAAATGCAACTGCCCGCACTGCGCGCCGATCTGCAGTTATCCGAAGCGGCACCGGGCTTGGACGGCGCGCCACAATGGACGCTTGCCGACCCGTTGCGCGGCCGCTACTTCAAGCTCGGTGCCCAGGCCATACGCCTGCTCCGCCATTGGCCACTCGGCGACGCCGCACAAGTACTGCAGGCGGCCAATCGCGAGCCTGGTGCACCTCTGGGAGAAACGGATCTGCAAGAGCTACTGAGCTTTCTGCGCAGCTATGATCTGATCGCTGCCGTGGATACCGAGCAGCGCCAGAGCTACACCGGCAAGGCCGCCCAGCAGCGCCAGGGCCTGTGGAAAAGCCTGCTGCACCAGTACCTGTTCTTCCGTATCCCGCTATGGCGCCCCGATGCATTTCTGGACCGCACCTGGCCCTGGCTGCAGCGTCACGGCATCAAGCTGCTGCGCATCGGCCTGCCGTTGCTGCTGTGTTTGGGCATATTCCTGGTAGCCCGCGACTGGGAACGCTTCATCGCCACCTTCCCCCATCTATTCAGCCTCGGTGGCGCCCTGTCGTTCGGCATCGCCCTGACCTTTGCCAAACTCTGTCATGAGTTCGGCCATGCCTACATGGCCAAGCGTGCCGGCTGCCGGGTACAGAGCATGGGACTGGCATTCATGGTCATGCTGCCGATGTTCTATACCGATGTCAGCGATGCCTGGCGCGTCAAAGACCGCCGCTCGCGCCTGCTCATCGGTGCCGGCGGCGTGCTCGCCGAACTGCTGCTGGCCTGTATCGCCCTCCTCGCCTGGTCGCTACTGCCTGACGGGCCGGCGCGTACGGCAGCCTTCATGCTGGCCAGTGCCACCTGGATCACCACGCTGATCATCAACCTCAACCCCTTTATGCGATTCGACGGTTACTTCCTGCTCAGCGACTTGTGGGGCGTGGACAACCTGCAGGGGCGCGGCTTCGCCCTGTGTCGCTGGCGCCTGCGCGAAGCATTGTTCGGCTATGGCGAGCCGGCCCCCGAGCCGTGGTCGCCGAGCATGCAGCGCAAGTTGCTGATCTGGGGCTACGGCTCCTGGCTGTGGCGTGCAGCACTGTTCCTCGGCATTGCCCTGGCCGTGTACCACATGTTCTTCAAGGTGCTGGGCATCTTTCTGATGCTGGTCGAACTGGTATGGTTCATCGGTCTGCCGGTCTGGCGGGAAATGCAGGAGTGGTGGCAACGCCGCGGCCATGCCCATCCGGGCAAGAGCCTGCTGACAGGTGCCGCCCTGCTGCTGGTGCTTGGCATTCTCGTCGTCCCTTGGCGCAGCTCTGTGGAAATCCCAGCCATGCTGGAGGCCGCCGGCAACCATGCACTACACGCCCCCGTGGCGGCGCGCCTCAAGCAGCTACACGCACGCGATGGGCAACAGGTGGAAAAAGGCGCCTTGCTGCTGGAGCTGGAGTCTCCCGACCTCGACTCACGCCAGATCATCGTGCGCCGCGAGATAGACATCCTTCAGCTGCAGTTGCGCCGCCAGGCCGGACGCAGCGAGACCATCGGCGATGCCGCCGTGCTCGAACAGCAACTGGCCGAAGCCATCGCCGAGTACCGCGGCCTGGCGGCACAACGCCAACGATTGGAGATTCGTGCTCCGGCGGCCGGTACCGTACGCGATCTGCCGTCCGACCTCGCGCCTGGGCGCTGGCTATCGCCGCAGACGACTCTGGCCCGCATCGTCGAACCCGGCCTGCAACTGCGCGGCTACCTGGCAGAAGCAGAACTGTGGCGCATCGAGCCGGGCACGGAAGGCAGCTTCATTTTCGATGACCCCAGCCACAGTGCTGCAGCGGTCCGTCTGGACGAGATCGATACCACCGGAGTCGCGCACATCCAGCTCGAAGCCCTGACCTCGGACCATGGCGGCCCCCTCGCCGTACGCCGCAACGAGCTTCAGGAAGCCGAGCCGACCAGCGCCCAATACGGCGCTCGCCTGCAGCTGCTCGACACACAGCTCGAAGTGACACAACCCCTGCGCGGCCTGGTGGTACTGAGCGGGCAAGGCCAGTCGATCCTGGGCTTCGTCTGGCGCAGGATCGCTGCACTGGGCATACGCGAGAGTGGTTTCTAAGCGGTAAAAAAGTGGCTCTGTTACATAAGCGGGGTTGCGCCGACCCGCGATTCTCTCGATAGTTCCGCAAAATCTAAGAATTGGTACAACCGTGCCGACATGGAGGTTCCTGTGAAATTCCTTGACCTGTTCAAACGCCAGGCAAGCCCCTACACAGCCAAGCGCGCCTCTGGTGGCCGCGCTGGAACCTCGCACCAATAACGCATGCCAGCCCCCATCCCACGAAGCCCAGGTATGTCAGCAGCCAACTACCACTTCATCTCTGGATTGCCGCGTTCGGGCTCGACGCTACTGTCAGCGTTGCTCTTACAAAATCCACGCTTCCAAGCAGGCATGACCAGCCCAATAGGCACGCTGTTCAGTGCCGTGCTGGCGCAATGTAGCGCCGGTAGTGAGTTCGGCGCAGTGATCGACCGGGAGCAGCGGCGCCGACTGCTAAAGGGGCTGTTCGACAACTACTACGCCGATTGCCAACAACCGGTGATATTCGACACCAATCGACAGTGGTGCTCACGCCTGCCGGCTCTGCATGATCTTTTCCCACAGGCCAAGGTAATCGCCTGTGTACGCAACGTGGCCTGGGTAATGGATAGCATCGAGCGGTTGTACCGTGCCAATCCTTACGAGAATACCAAGCTGTTCGTGGACGACGCAGAGCGCAATACCGTCTACAGCCGAGTAGATACCCTCGCGCAGCGCAACCGGTTGGTGGGCTTCGCTTGGGCTGCGCTGAAGGAAGCCTATTACGGCGAACATGCAGACTCTTTGCTGCTGGTGGATTACGACCTGCTGGTTCGTGCACCCGAACAGGTGCTACGGCTCATATACGCTTTCATTGGCGAACAGTGGTTTGAGCACGACTTCAATAACCTGCACTACGACGCTCCGGAGTTCGATCAGGCTCTGGGGGTCAGTGGGTTGCATCGAGTAAGACCACAAGTGACGCCGCAGGCACGAAACACCGTACTACCGCCTGACTTGTTCGAGCAGTATTCCAAATTGTCATTCTGGGAAGATGGTTCAGCGAGCACCGCCAGCGTCATCCGGCGAAATCAGGAACAAAAAGCAGTCGTTGCGACGGCATAGACACGCCAGAAATTTCAGGCCGCCGGGAACGATCAGGCGGTAAATGCCGCCAAGGCGGTCGCATGTCAGGGGATAGAAGCATGTGGTGGAACAAGCTTAAGACAACAAAAACTGCCCACGACAATAAGCGCACCCAAGCCCGCTCGCCTCTAATGCAAGCACTTGAACCACGCGTCATGTTCGACGGCGCTGCCGTTGCCACCGCGACTCAAGCCGCCGAAGCTGCGCCCAAGGACTCTTCTGCCCATTCAACCCCCACCACGGACAGCTCCGACTATGGCCAAGCCGCGGCAGCGGCTGCGCCCTCGCAAGACACACCCGGCACACGCAACGTCCTGTTCATCGATGCCCGCGTGAAGGACGCCAGCGGATTGGTCGCCGACCTCAAGCCCGGCACCGAGGTGGTTTATCTGCGCGCCGACCAAGACGGCCTGGCCCAGATGAGTGCCTATCTTGCCGAGCACGCCGGAGCTGCCTCGGTGCAGATCCTGGCCCACGGTTACAGCGGCGACCTGTGGCTGGGCAGCAGCTACCTCTCCGCGGAGAACATCAACAGTTACTCTGACAACCTCGCGCGCCTCGGCAGCAACATGGCGCAGGGCGGCGACATCCTGATCTACGCCTGCAATACCGCCGACGGCGAACGAGGGCTGGCCTTCGTCGATGCACTGGCCATCAGCACCGGACGCGACATCGCCGCGTCCAGCAACCGCACCGGCGCCGGCAGCGACTGGGTGCTGGAAGTCACGCGCGGCAGCATCGAAAGCACCTCGGTGCTGTCGGCCCAGGCCGAGCGCGGCTATCAGTACAACCTGGCTACCATTACCGTCACCAGTAACGCCGACACCGGCGCCGGCACCCTGCGCAACCAGATCGCCGCAGCCACCACCGGCGACACCATCACCTTCAACAGCGGCATGACCGTTGGCCTGACCTCGGGCCAGTTGGTGATCAACAAGAACCTGACCATCGATGGCGACCTCAACAATGACGGCGTCGCCGACGTGACCCTGGACGCCAATTACCGCAGTCGGGTGCTCCAGGTGCAGGCCGGCAGCAACGTGATGCTCGACGGTTTGGTGATCACCCGTGGCCTGGTATCTGGCGACGGCAGCGATGCCGGCAACGGCTTGGCCGCCGCCAACGCCCTCGGTGGCGGCATTTGGAACGCCGGCACGCTCACCCTCCTCAACACCTCGATCACCGCCAACGCAGCGGCCGGCGGCGGTGGCGGCGGCGGCAACTTCGCCTATGACGGCGGGGGCGGGGGCGGCGGCGGCGCGCTGGGCGGCGGCATCGGCGGCCGCGGCGGCGAATCGGGCGTCTCCAACAATCTGGGAGGCAGCGGCAGCGCCAACCAGGGTGGCCGTGGCGGCGCCGATAGCGCCTTCCCCGGCATGGGCGGCCAGGGCGGTACCGGCGTCGGCGGCGCCGGCGGCAGCTACCTGGGCTACTCCACCGGTGGCACGGGCGGCACCGCCACCAACGGCAGCATCAGCATCGGCGGCGGCGGCGGCGGCCTGGGCACCGACGCGACGGGCGGCCGAGGCGGCTCCGCGGCAGGCGGCCTCTACAACGCGGTCGGCGGCACCATCAACGTCATCGGCAACTCGATCATCAGTAACAACCTCGGCGCCGGCGGCGGCGGCGGGGGTGGCGGCGCTGGCGGCTCGCTGGGCAACCAGAACGGCGGCGAAGGTGGGCGTGGCGTCGGCGCAGTGTGGAACAAAGGCACTTTCAATATCACTGCGGCCAACAACGCGGCCATGACCAACAACGGTGCCGGCAGTGGCGCCGGCGGTCAGGAACTGGGCACCGGCTCGCCTGGCGCTAGCCCCGCCGCAGTCACCGGCATATACAACGACGGCGGCGCACTCAATACCAGCTACGTGCCCAATGCTCCGTCCGTGCTAGGCGGTCTGCAAGGCGACAGCGTCACCTTCACCGAGGGCGACAGCGCCCGGCTGATCGACCTGGGCAGCAATGCCACGGTGTCGGACGGCGACTCAGCCGATTTCAACGGCGGCAGCGTGCGGGTGTCGATCACCACCAACCGCGTCACCACCGAAGACCTGCTGTCGATCCGCAACCAGGGCACCGGCGCCGGGCAAATCGGCGTCAGCGGCAGCACCATCACCTATGGTGGCGTCGCCATCGGCACCTTCACCGGCGGCAGCGGCAGCAACGATTTGGTGATCACCTTCAACTCGGCCTCGGCCACGCCGGCCGCAGTCGAAGCGCTGCTGCACAACTTGGTGTACGACAACAGCAACGTCGACAACCCCACCGCGTCGGCGCGCACCCTGAGCGTCACCGTCTACGACGGCGACAGCTACACCGCCACCACCAACACCGTCACCGTCACCGTGGTGGCGGTGAACGACGCGCCGACGCTCAGCCCGGCCAACAGCAACACCAGCTACACCGAGGGCGGCAGCGCTGTCGTGCTCAGCGGCAGCCTGACGCTCGCCGACGTGGACAGCACCACCTTCCAGGGCGCCACCGTCACCGTCAGCGACTTCCGTGCCGGCGACGTGCTGTCCGTCGGCGCACCCAACGGCTTCACCGTCAGCTACGACAGCGGCACCGGCGTGCTGACACTGAGCGGTGGCGGCTCGCTGGCCTCGTTGCAGGCCGCGCTGCGCTCGATCACCTATTCCTCGACCTCGGACGACCCCACCGCCGGCGGCACCGACGCCACCCGCCAGATCAACTTCACCGTCACCGACAGTGGCGGCGCCACCTCCACGGCGGTCACCGCGCAAGTGGCCCTCACCGGCGTCAACGACGCGCCCACGCTGTCCGGCGGCCCTTACACCTGGGCCGGCACCAGCGAAGACGCCACCTCGTCCGCCGTCACCGTCGCCACCCTGCTGGGCAGCGCCACCCACGCCGACCCGGACGGCCCCGCCAGCGGCATCGCCATCACCGGCAGCAGCGGCGGCGGCGCCTGGGAATACTCCACCGATGGTGTCACCTGGACCGGCGTCGGTGCCGTCTCCAACAGCGCCGCGCTGCTGCTATCCAGTACCACCCAGTTGCGCTTCGTGCCGGATGGCGCCAACGGCAGCGCGGCCGGCCTCACCTTCCGCGCTTGGGACCAGAGCGCCGGCACCGCCTCCAGCAACGGCATACGCAGTACCGCCGATACCAGCACCAACGGCGGCAGCGCCGCGTACTCCAGCGGCACCGCGCAGGCTTCGCTCACCGTCAGCAGCGTCAATGACGCCCCGGTGCTGACCCCGGTCGGCCCGACGCTGACCGGCCTGACCGACTCCGACACCAACAACCCCGGCGTGGCGGTGTCCAGCTTCCTGACCGGCCATGTCACCGATGCGGACACCAGCGCGGTGCAGGGCATCGCCCTCACCGGCCTGACCTCCGGTACCGGCACCTGGCAATACAGCACCAACGGCGGCGCTAGCTGGCAGAACGTCGGAGCGGTCTCCGACGCCTCCGCGCTGCTGCTGCGCAGCGGCGACCGGGTACGCTTCGTGCCCGATGGCATCAACGGCGGCAACGTTAGCCTGACCTACCACGCCTGGGATCAGAGCGGCACCACCGCCGGCCAGCAGGGCACCAAGGTCGACGCCAGCGCCACCGGCGGCGCCAATCCGTTCTCGGCCGCCAGCGATACCGCCACCCTGACCGTCACCGCCATCGATGACGCGCCGGTGGTCACCGCCAGCGGCGGCAGCGCCGCCTTCGTCGAAGGCAACAACGTGACCTCGACCCCGGTAGTGATCGACAGCAGCCTCACCGTGTCCGACAGCGATTCGCCGCAGCTCTCCAGCGCTACGGTGGCGATCAGCGGCAACTTCCTCGGCAGTCAGGACGTGCTGGCCTTCACCAACAATCCGGCCACTATGGGCGACATCGTCGCCAGCTACGACAGCGGCACCGGCATCCTGACGCTGAGCTCGGCCGCGGGCGCTTCCGCCGCGCAATGGCAGGCCGCGCTGCGCAGCGTCACCTACAGCAACAGCTCGGATATCCCATCGAGCCTCGACCGCACCATCACCTTCAAGGTCAACGACGGCAACAGCGACAGCAGCGGCGCCAACCGCACCGTCACCATCGCTGCCACCAATGACGCGCCGACCGTGTCGATGCCAGCCAGCCTGACCGCAGCCGAGGACACCGCCACCGCCATCACAGGCATCAGCTTTGCCGACGCGGACGCCGGCAGCGCCAGTGTCACCGTCACCCTGTCGGTCGGCAGTGGCACGCTGTCCGCCACCAGCGGCGGCGGCGTCACCATCGGCGGCACCGCCAGCGCGCTGACGCTGTCGGGCTCGATCGCCAACATCAACGCCTTCATCGCCGGCGGCGCCGTGCAGTTCCTGGGTGCGGCCAACAGCACCGCCAGCGTCACCCTCACCGCCGGCATCGACGACGGCGGCCAATCCGGCGGCGCAGCGCAGACCGGCAGCGGCACAGTCACCATCGCCATCACCCCGATCAACGATGCACCGCACGTCAGCGCGCCCCCGTCCATCGCCGTCACCGAGGACGTGACCACCGCGCTGAGCGGCATCAGCTTCAGCGACGTCGACGCCGGCTCGGGCACGGTGAGCGTGCAGTTCAGCGTCGCGCCGGGCAGCGGCACCCTCAGCGCCACCGGCGCGTCCGGCGTCACCGTGCTCGGCTCGGGCACCGGCACGCTCAGCCTCAGCGGCACGCTGTCCGACATCAATGCCTTCGTCACCGGCGGCGCGGTCAGCTACACCACCGCCGTCAACGCCACCGGCAACGTGGCGCTCGACGTGACCATCGACGACGGCGGCAACACCGGCAGCGGCGGCAGCCAGACCGACCACACCACCGTCACCCTTACCGTCACCACCGTCAACGACGCCCCGGTCAACAGCGTGCCAGGCACCCAGAGCGTGTTGCAGGACGGCACCCTGGTGTTCAGCACCGGCAACGGCAACGCGCTGTCGATCACAGACGTGGACGTCGGCGGCGGCACGATACGCGTCACCCTCACCGCCAGCAACGGCCTACTCACCCTGGGCAGCCTCAGCGGCTTGAGCTTCCTGGTCGGCAACGGCACCGGCGACGGCACCATGGTGTTCGAAGGCAACCTCAGCGCCATCAACAACGCCCTGGCCGGTCTGTCGTTCGCCCCCACCGGTGGCTACTACGGCCCCGCCTCGGTGCAAATCACCACCAACGATCTCGGCCAATCGGGCAGCGGCGGTGGCCAGACCGATACCGACACCATCCTGATCAACGTGGCCCAACCGAACCCGGGGATCATCAGCGTGGCCAGCAGCAGCGCCAACGGCAGCTACAAGGTCGGCGAGACCGTCAATATCACCGTCACCTTCGACCAGGCCGTCAACGTCAGCGGCGGCACGCCGACCTTGCTGCTGGAAACCGGCGCCATCGACCGCAATGCCGTCTACGTGGGCGGCAGCGGCAGCAGCACGCTCACCTTCGCCTATGTGGTGCAGGCTGGCGACCACAGCGCCGACCTCGACTACATCGGCACCAACGCGCTGTCGCTCAATGGCGCCACCATCGACAGCGTCAGCCTTGGCAACCCGGCCTTCAACACCCTGCCCTTGTCCGGTGCGGCGGATAGTCTGGGCGCCAATGCCGCGCTGGTGATCGATGGCGTAGCACCTGTCGTCAGCTCGGTCAGCGTGCCCGCCAACGGCACCTATGTGGCCGGCCAGAACCTCGACTTCACCGTCAACTTTAGCGAGAACATCACCGTCGACACTAGCGGCGGCACGCCGCGTCTCGCCATCACGCTCGATACCGGCGGTACCGTCTATGCCAGCTACCTGTCCGGCTCGGGCACAAGCGCACTGGTGTTCCGCCTCACCGTCGCGAGTGGCCAGAATGACAGCAACGGCATCAGTGTGGGCAGCACCATCCAGATCAATGGCGGCACGCTGAAGGATGGCGTCGGCAACGATGCCGTCACGACGCTGAATGGTGTCGGGACCACCAGTAGCGTGAGGATCGATGCAGCACCTCCCACCGCTACGATCAGCGTGGCCGATAACGTCTTGGCCGCCGGCGAAACCACTACCGTCACCATCACCTTCAACGAGGCCGTCACCGGCTTGACTACCGCCGACTTTGCAGTCGCCAACGGTACGCTCAGCGGACTGAGCTCGTCCGATGGCGGCATCACTTGGACCGCCACCCTGACGCCAACGGCCAACGTCAATGACGTCAGCAACGTGATCACTTTAAATAACGCCGGATTACAGGACCTCGCTGGCAATATCGGCAGCGGCAACACTGACTCCAACAACTACGCCATCGATCATCTGCCGCCAACTGCCAGCATTGTCGTGAGTGATACAGAGCTCACTGCCGGCGAAACATCAACGGTGATCATCACCTTCAACGAGGCCGTTACCGGGCTTACGGCTGCAGACTTCACCGTCGCCAATGGCACCTTGAGCAACTTGAGCAGCAACGACGGTAGCATCACCTGGACGGCCGCCTTCACACCGACTCTCAACGTCGAAAATGCGGCCAACAGCATCACGCTGAATAACGCAGGCGTACAAGACGCTGCTGGCAATGCCGGAGTTGGCACAACCACCTCAAACAGCTATGCCATCGACACCCTACGTCCGACAGCCAGCATTGTCGTCAGCGACACGGCACTGATCGCTGGCGAAACATCGACTGTCACCATCACCTTCAGCGAGGTCATCACTGGCCTGACTGTCGCGGACTTCACCGTCGCCAATGGCACCTTGAGCAACTTGAGCAGCAACGACGGTGGCATTACCTGGACGGCGGTGCTGACACCGTTCACCAATATCAACAACACAAACAATCTGATCACGCTCAATACCGACACTGTGACGGATCTCGCTGGTAACACGGGCAATCAGCTGATCAGCTCCAATGCCTACACGGTCACGACAATTGCCCAAGGCGGTGATCCAGAGTTCATGGCCTATCCACCCGTAACCGCACAACCTACTCAAGCGCCACCGATCCAACCGCTGCTGCCGGCGGCATCTCAGGCGCCAACCATGTCTCCGCTGTTGCCTCCACCGTTGTTTGAGGCGCCTACGCTGGGCAGCGGCATCTCGACTCTGGGCAATATCTTTATCACCCAGGGAGCGCTGGCACCCAGCTTCCTCGCCCAGGTATTCGCGAGCAACTCCAGCGATATCGGCGGTGATGGCTCAGGCAACGGTTTCCTCGGCTTTGGTGGCGGCGATGGCGGGCTCTTCGGTTCCAGCTCGCTATCCAACATCTTCGGCCAGGACGCTCTGCAGGAGTCGGAGCCGCTGAAAGTCTTCGATGGAAAGAAATGGAGCAGTGGCTTCGGCGGCGAGCGTGGGGGAAGTGCAGTCTTCGGCGCACCATCTCTGGGTCAGCAGCTGCATGATCTGCACGAGAACGAACAAGCTCAGTTGCGCACACTGGTCTCGGCCTTCAGCCAGATCGGCAATGCCGACGCTGCTAGCTGAAACAAACAATAAAGCTGCAAATTTAAGCCGTTTTTAGGGGGCGGCCCAAGGATGAATAAAAGTCAGAAACTCTTCGGCGTGAGCCTGCTCGCGCTGGCCATCAGCGGTTGCGCCGTCACCAGCCAGCCTATCGAGCGCAGCACCAGCGAGCAGCGGGCACAGAGCGATCTGCAGAGCATGTTCAAGGACCAGGAGCCCCTCAGCGGCCCACTGACCCTGCACGAGGCCATGGCTCGTGCGGTGAAGTACAACCTCGAAGCTCGCCTGAAGGTCATGGAAGAAGCCATGGCCCAGCGCCAGGTCGACCTGGCCACCTTCGACATGCTGCCGCGTATGGCGCTGTCCGCCGGTTATGCGGGCCGCAACAACGTCAGCGCCTCCAGCAGCCAGAGCATCGAGACCGGCACCCAGTCGCTGGAGCCGTCCACCTCGCAGGATCGCGACCGTGGCGTGGCCGATCTGACCATGGTGTGGAACGTACTCGACTTCGGTGTCAGCTACGTCAGCGCCAAGCAGCAGGGCGACCAGCGCCTGATCGTGCAGGAGCGCCGCCGCAAAGTAGTTCACACCATCATCCAGGACGTGCGCTCCGCTTACTGGCGCGCCGTGGCGGCCGAGCGCCTGCTGAAGCAGATCGACAGTCTGATGGCGCGTGTCGACGAGGCGCGCAGCAGCAGCCAGCGCATGAGCAGCGAACGCATCGGTGACCCGGTCCAGGCGCTGAGCTACCAGCGCGCGCTGATCGAGGCCACCCGCCAGCTGGAAGAGCAGCGCAGTGCCTTGTCGCTGGCCAAGACCGAACTGGCCACCCTCATCAACCTGCCCCTGGGCACCGATCTGACCCTCGCCGCCAGCAACGATTATTCGGTGCCAGAGCTGAAGGTCGACATGGATCACCTCGCCCAGGTGGCGCTGGCCAACCGCCCGGAACTGCGTGAGCAGGACTATCAGGCTCGCATCAGTGCAGCAGAAACGCGCAAGGCCATGCTGCGCCTGCTACCAGGCCTGGAGTTCTCCGCCGGCGGGCACTATGACAGCAACAGTTTCCTGGTGAACCAGAGCTGGGCAGACTATGGCGTCAAGGTGACCTGGAACCTGTTCAACGTGCTGTCCGCGCCTGCCGCCATCGATGTCGCCAAGGCCGGGCAGGAAGTAGCCGATGCGCGGCGCCAGGCCATGTCCATGGCGGTGCTAGCGCAGCTGTATGTCGCCAACGCCAACTTCAACGAGGCACAGCGCCAGTTCCAGACCAGTCAAGAGCTAGCCCAGTTGGACAGTCAGATCGCCGATCAGCTGCGCAATCGCCACAAGGCACAGGGAATCGGCGAGTTGGAGCTGATTCAGGGCGAACTCAACGCCCTGCAGGCCGACCTGCGCCGGGACCTAGCCTATGCAGAACTGCGCAACAGCTATGGCCAACTGTTCGCCAGCGTCGGTCTCGATCCGCTGCCCAAGGAGCTGCCGTCGACTCAGCTAAGTGATATTGCCCAGGCGCTCAATGACAGCGAAAACCGCTGGCAGTCCGGTGACATTCAGCCCCGCTGAGCACTTCGTCAAATGAAAAAGGCCGCCTGCGGGCGGCCTTTTTTATTCAGTGCTGCAGATGGCCGTAGAGTTTGGCGTACAACCCGCCTTCGGCGATCAACTGCTGGTGGTCGCCGTCCTCGGCGATGCTGCCGCCGTCGAACACCAGCACCCGGTCGGCCTGCTTAACCGCGGAAAGGCGGTGAGCGACGATCAGCGTGGTGCGGCCGCCGAGGAAGCGACCGAGGGCCTCGTGCAGGGCGTATTCGGTGGCGGCGTCGAGGGCCGAAGTGGCCTCGTCGAGGATCACCACCTTGGGTTCGGCCAGCACCATGCGGGCGATCGCCAGGCGCTGGCGCTGACCGCCGGAGAGGCGCACGCCGGAGCGGCCGACCATGCTGTCGAGCCCTTCCGGCAACGCGCGGATGGTCGTCGCCAGCTGAGCGATTTCCAGCGCCTGCCAGCAGGCCTCGTCGCTGCGTTCGCGGCCCATGCACAGGTTGGCGCGCACGGTGTCGTTGAACAGCGCCGGATGCTGCAGCACCACCGCGACATGCTCGCGCACCCGCTCCAAGCCGATCTCTTCCAGGCTGGCGCCGCCGAAGCGGATGGTGCCGGCCTGGGCCGTGTAGAGGCCGAGCAGCAATTGCACCAGGGTGCTCTTGCCGCCGCCGCTGGCGCCGACCAGGGCGACCTTCTCACCCGGCGCGATGGACAGGTCGAGACCGTGCAGCACCGTGTCGTCGCGGTAGGAAAAGGACAGGCCGCGCACCTCGATGCCGACCGTCTCACGGCCCTCGAAGGGGTCGACGCGGCCCGCGTGCTGCGGTTCGTCGGCGCGGGCCAGCAGCTCGTTGATCCGCGCCATCGCGCCGCCGGCCGCGTAATAGGCGTACTGCAGGCTGAGCAGTTGCTCCACCGGGCCGATCATGAACCAGAGGTAGCTGAACACGGCGAGCATCTGGCCGATGGTGAGGTCGGAGAACAGCACGGTGAGCATGGCGGCGGCGCGGAAGGCGTCGATGCCGAACTGGAACAGCAGGCCGCTGGTGCGCCCGGCCGCATCGCTCTTCCACTGCGAGGCGACGGCGTAGTCGCGCACCTCGCGGGCGCGCAGGCCGAGGCGACCGAGGAAATAGCCCTGGCGGTTGCCGGCGCGCACTTCCTGGATCGCCTCCAGGGTCTCGGTCAGCGCCTGGGTGAAGCGCGAGGTGCTGTCGTTCTCCAGCTTCTTCAGGTGCTTGACCTGCTTGCCCAGCTGCACCGTGGCGTAGATCACCAGCGGGTTGAACAGCAGGATCAGCAGGGCCAGCTGCCAGTGCATCCAGATCAGGATCGCCGCGGTGCCGGTCAACGTCAGCAGCGCCACCAGGACCTTGCTCAGGGTCTCGCCGACGAACTTGTCGAGGGTGTCCAGATCGGTGACCAGGTGTGCGCTGACGGTGCCGCCGCCGAGGTTCTCGTACTCGCCCAGGGCGATGCGCTTGAGCCGCTCGATCAGGCGCACGCGCAGTCGGTAGATCACGTCCTTGGACAGGCGCGCGAACAAGCGCGCCTGCAGCACGTTGCTGACCAGCGCGCCCAGGCGCAGCGTCAGGGTCAGCGCCAGCATCAGGCCGATGTAGCCGGCGGCCGTCTCCCATGCGGGGGGCAGGAAGCGGTCCATCACCTTGAGCGCCGCGTCGCCCTGCTCCAGCAGGATCTCGTCGACCAGCAGCGGCAGCAGCAGCGGGATCGGCACGCTGCACAGGGTGGCGACTACGGCGATCAGGTTGGCCAGGATCAGGCCCTTGCGGTGGCGCAGCGCGAGGCGGCGGATCTCCGCCCAAGTCAGCCGGTCAGGCATGGGCCGCGTGCTCCAGCCAGCGGCCCAGCAGCGGTTGCAATACCTCCAGCGGCTGGTAGCCATTGGTCAGCAGGGCCAGCTGCCCCTCGCGCTCGGCCAGCAGGGTCGGGAAGCCGGCGATACCGAGGTCCTGAACCCAGGTGAAGTCGGCTTCGGTGGCCGCCTGCATGGCAGGGCTGTCGAAGGCCGCGGCGAACTCGATGCGCGGAATCCCGGCGCGCTCGGCCAGTTCCACCAGCACCTGGGCGCGGGTCACGTCGCGGCCTTCGGCGTAGAAGGCTTCCTGGATCAGCTTGGCCAACGGCCAGACGCTCTGCTCGTCCAGCTGGCGCGCGATGACCAGGGCGCGGCAGGCCGGCTCGGTGTCGTAGACGAAGCCTTCGGGCAGCGCATCGTGAAAGTTGAACAGTTGGCCGGTGCTGGCGTTGACCGCCTGCCAGTGGGCGAGGATGCGCACCCGCGCGGCCGGCTCCATGGCCGCGCGCTCGCGGCGCAGGCCGCCGGTGACCAGATGCAACGGAACACCCGCCGCGGCGGCCTGCTCGGCCAGGACCTCGACCACCGGGGCGAAGCCCCAGCACCAGGAGCACATGGGGTCCATCACGTAGATCAGGCGGGCTGGGCGCACTGGCGGTCCTTAGTCGGCGGGCGACGTCGAGTGGAGGCTGCAGTGTAGGCACAGAGCAGCCGTTCCGGGGTGGTGGTTCAGCCTTCCTGCAGCGCCTTGTAGTTGAAACCGATGGGGTGCGGCAGGTTGCGCGCCTGGGCGATCTCGATCTGCTTCTGGCGCTCGCGGGCGGCCTGGCGGGTCTTCTCCGGCAGCGAGTCCCAGCAATGCGGGCAGCTGATGCCGGGCGAATAGTGCTCGCTCTCGCGGTCGGCGGCCGAGATCGGGTTGCGGCAGGCATGGCACTGGTCGTAGTCGCCCTCGGACAGGTCGTGGCGCACCGTCACCCGGTTGTCGAAGACGAAGCAGTCGCCCTGCCACTTGCTCTGCTCCTGCGGGACCTCCTCGAGGTACTTGAGGATGCCGCCCTTGAGGTGGAAGACCTCCTCGAAGCCTTCGCCGAGCATGTAACTGGAGGCCTTCTCGCAACGGATGCCGCCGGTGCAGAACATGGCGATCTTCTTGTGCCTGGCCGGGTCGTAGTGCGCCTTGACGTACTGCGGGAAATCGCGGAACGACTTGGTCTTCGGATCGACGGCGCCCTCGAAGGTGCCGATGGCCACCTCGTAGTCGTTGCGGGTGTCGATCAGCAGCACCTCGGGGTCGCTGATCAGGGCGTTCCAGTCCTGCGGCTCGACGTAGGTGCCGACCCGCTGGTTGGGGTCTACGCCCGGCACGCCGAGGGTGACGATTTCCTTCTTCAGCTTGACCTTGGTGCGGTAGAAGGGCTGCTCGTCGCAGTAGGACTTCTTGTGGTCCACGTCGGCGAGGCGCGCATCGCGCCTGAGCCAGGCCAGCAGGCCGTCGATGCCGGCGCGCGTGCCGGATACGGTGCCGTTGATGCCTTCCTCGGCGAGCAGCAGGGTGCCCTTCACGCCGTGTTCGACCATGGTGTTCAGCAGGGGCTCGCGCAGTGCCTCGTAGTCCGGCAGGGAGACGAACTTGTACAGCGCGGCGACGACGATCTTCGCAGTCATGAGGCTCTCCAGTGGTCACCCTCGCAAAGGGCGGACCGGGGATAGAAATGAAAGCGCCGGCTGGGGCCGGCGCGGGGGCGATTCTAACCCAGGCGGGCGTGGCTCACATCCTACCTTGGACCAATGGCCGGCCTCGCAGCGGGGGTCAGAGGTCGTGCTTGCTGCCGCCGCGGCAGGTCGGCGAGTCGGGCGCGGCGCCCTGCGCCTGCCATTCCTCGGGGGTGTAGGTGTGCAGCGCCAGGGCGTGGAACTGGCGCATCAGCTCGCCCAGGGTGGCATAGACCTTCTGGTGGCGCCTGACCGCGTTGAGGCCGGCGAAGGCCTCGCTGACGATTACTGCCTTGTAGTGGGTCTCCTGGCCGCGGCTGTGCATGTGGCTCTCGTCCAGCACGTCCAGGTGTTCGGCCTGCAGCGGTTGCAGGGCGGCGATGATGCTGTCGCGCATGCTCATGTCGGAGTACTCCTTATTGCTTGGAAGGCGCGAGTTCGGCGGCCATCTCGCCGAGCAGCTTGTCGACTTCCGGCACGGCGCGCTGCAGGCGCTCCTGGGTCAGCTGGGCGGCGTGCGCCATCAGCTGCGGCATCTGCTCCAGCACCTTGCGCCCGACCGGAGTCTGGTAGAAGGCCAGCAGTTCCTTTAGTTCGGCCTCGGTGAAGGCGTCGGTGTAGAGGGCCACCAGCGCCTCGTCCAGCTGGCCCTCACCCACCACCTTGTCCAGCGCGGTGTTGGCCTGGGCCTGATAGCGCTCCAGCACCGCCTTCTGCGCCTCGCCGCCGCCCGCCTGGGCGAAACGCTGGGCGAACATCTGGCGCACCTGCATGTAGGCCGGCACGGCGAGCCTGTCGGCGCGGCTCAGCTCGAGGAAGCGCTTAGCCTCGGCGACATGGCTGGGCGAGGCATCGGCCAGCAGCGGCCCGCTGGCGAGCAGCAGCAACAGGGAACAGAGGGCGCGCAGGCGAATCATGGGATTTCCTCGGGAAATAGAGCGGGCGGCCATTCTGCGCGCAGCGCCTGCCCCGCTCAAGCGCGGCGCGCAGAGCAAAGGGCCAGTACTTGCCCCTGGGCCCGGCAACTGGGCATGATTGTCATTCTCTGGCGGCGGACCGGCATTTCAGCAACCGCCCCACACATGGATGTGTTCGATGAACAGCTTCGCCCGACCGCTCGCTCCGCAGCGCCTGTGCGACCCCCGGGGGCGCCTCGACCCCGCCGCCGTCGGCTGGTCGAACCGCCCGCAGGTGAGCTGCGCCCTGCCCTGCAACCTGGGCCGGCGCAAGCGCTGGAACCACTGGTGCATCACCACGCCGGACTGGATGCTGGCCCTGACCTTCGCCGACCTCGACTACCTAGGCTACGGCGCCGCCTATTTCCTCGACCTGCACAGCGGCAAATCGGCCTCGCACACCCGGATACGCCCGTTCGGCCGTGGCTGCAGCCTGCCCGAGACGCCGCTGGAGAGTCATGCCTTCCAGCACGCCCAGCTGTCGATGCGCGCCGAGGACCGCGGCAGTGCGGTGCGGCTGAGCGTGATGGCCACGGATATCGGCGGCCAGCCGCTGCAGGTGGGCCTGGACATCCTGCGCCCGCCGCACCTGGAATCGGTCAATCTGGTCTGCCCCATGGGCCGCCGCACCTTCCACGCCACCACTCGCCAGCTCGGCCTGCCGGTGAGCGGCAACCTGCAGCTCGGGGGCCGGCAGTACCTGTGCACGCCGGGGCAGAGCTTCGCCTCGCTGGACTTCGCCCGCGGCGTCTGGCCACTGAACAGCCACTGGACGCGCGCCGCCTTCGCCGCCCCCGGCGGCATCGCCGGCAACTTCGGCGCGGGCTGGACCGACCACAGCGGGCTCTCGGAAAACGCCCTGTGGTTCGGCGGCGAGTTGCGCCATCTGGAACAACCGGTGCAGATCGAACAGAGCCCCCAGGGTCCCTTGGAGCCCTGGCACCTGCATGGCGCCGACGGCCAGGTCGACCTCTGTTTCACCCCCCGCCAACTGCACGAGGCCTGCCCACGGCTGGGCCCCTTCTACGCCGACACCCGCCAGTGGTTCGGCCGTTTCGACGGCGTGCTGCGCGGCCCGCAAGGCGAGAAGGTACCGGTCAGCAGCGCCTATGGGTGGCTCGGTGCCACGCGCGCGCGCTGGTAAATCGAACCGATAGAGACGGCGGGGAACCCGTCCCACCCCCGGCAGCCTAAACTGCCGGAAACAGACCGGAGACCGTTCATGAGCCGTATCGAAACCGACAGCATCGGTGCCATCGAAGTACCCGAGGAGGCCTACTGGGGCGCCCAGACCCAGCGCTCGCTGATCAACTTCGCCATCGGCGAGCAGCGCATGCCGCTGGCGGTGGTGCACGCCCTGGCGCTGATCAAGAAGGCCGCTGCGCGAGTCAACAACCGTATCGGCGACCTGCCGCCCGATATCGCCCGGCTGATCGAACAGGCCGCCGACGAGGTGCTGGCCGGCCAGCACGACGAGCAGTTCCCGCTGGTGGTCTGGCAGACCGGCAGCGGCACCCAGAGCAACATGAACGTCAACGAGGTGATCGCCGGCCGCGCCAACGAGCTGGCCGGACAGGGCCGCGGCGGCAAGAGCCCGGTGCACCCCAACGATCACGTCAATCGCGCGCAGAGTTCCAACGACAGCTTCCCCACCGCCATGCACATCGCCGCGGTGCAGGCCGTGCAGCACCAGCTGCTGCCGGCCGTGGCCGAGCTGTCCGGAGCGTTGTCGGAACAGGCCACCCGCCACATGCGCCTGGTCAAGACCGGGCGCACCCACCTGATGGATGCGACGCCGGTAACCTTCGGCCAGGAGCTGTCGGCCTTCGTCGCCCAGCTCGACTACGCCGAGAAGGCCATCCGCGCCGCCCTGCCGGCGGTGTGCGAGCTGGCCCAGGGCGGCACCGCCGTCGGCACCGGGCTCAACGCCCCCAAGGGTTTCGCCGAGGCGATGGCCGCGGAGCTGGCCGCGCTGGCCGGCCTGCCCTTCGTCTCTGCGCCGAACAAGTTCGCCGCCCTCGCCGGCCACGAGCCGCTCACCGCGCTGTCCGGCGCGCTGAAGACCCTGGCCGTGGCGCTGATGAAGATCGCCAACGACCTGCGCCTGCTCGGCTCCGGCCCGCGCGCCGGCTTCGCCGAGGTGAAGCTGCCGGCCAACGAGCCGGGCAGCTCGATCATGCCCGGCAAGGTCAACCCCACCCAGTGCGAGGCGCTGTCCATGCTCGCCTGCCAGGTGCTCGGCAACGACGCCACCGTCGCCTTCGCCGCGAGCCAGGGCCATCTTCAGCTCAACGTGTTCAAGCCGGTGATCATCCACAACCTGCTGCAGTCGATCCGCCTGCTCGCCGACGGCAGCCGCAACTTCGCCCAGCACTGCGTCGCCGGCATGGAGCCGGACGCGCGGCAGATGGCCGCCCACCTGGAGCGCGGGCTGATGCTGGTGACCGCGCTGAACCCGCATATCGGCTACGACAAGGCCGCGGACATCGCCAAGAAGGCCTACGCCGAAGGACTCAGCTTGCGCGAGGCGGCCCTGCAGCTCGGTCATCTGAGCAACGAGCAGTTCGACGCCTGGGTGCGCCCGGAAAACATGCTGGAGTCCGGACAACATGGTTGACGAGGCGAAGAGTGGCGCCACCCCGCTGGAGGGCGACGGCAAGCGCATCCTGCTGATTCTCGGTACGTCCAAGCACGACAGCCTGTGCCACGCCCTCGCCGAGGCCTACAGCAACGGCGCGCGCGGCAAGGGCCACGTGGTGCGGCAGCTCCGCCTCGGCGAGCTGCAGTTCGACCCCATCCTGCGCGAAGGCTATGGCCAGAACCAGGCACTGGAGCCGGACCTGCTGGAGGCCCAGCGGCAGATCCACTGGGCCGAGCACCTGGTGTTCGTCTACCCGGTCTGGTGGGGCGGCGTGCCGGCGCTGCTCAAGGGCTTCTTCGATCGCACCTTCCTGCCCGGCTTCGCCTTCAAGTACCGCAACCGCTCGCAGCTGTGGGATAAGCTGCTGACCGGGCGCAGCGCCGACCTGCTGGTAACCCTCGACACGCCGCCCTGGTATTTCCGCTGGGTATACGGCGCGCCGGCGCACCGGCAGATGGTGCGCACCATCCTCGGTTTCTGCGGCATCAAGACCCGCCGTCTGACCGAGTTTTCCCCGGTGCGCCCCTCCTCCGAGGAACAGCGCCAGGGCTGGCTGCGCAAGGCCGAGAACTTAGGCATCAGAGCCTAGGCCGGGGGCACCACGGCCATGAGAAACCCTCGGTGCGCGCGGCGCACCCTATGGCACGACCACCCTGCGGGTCCGGCGTGCCTGCCAGCCGGCCAGCAGTGAGGGGCCGAGCGCGGTCAGCGCCGAGCCCAGCACCACCAGCAAAGCCCCGCCGTAGCCGAGCAGGTTGATCTGCTCCGGCTGCACATGGTCGGGCCACCACAGCGCGGCCAGCGCCACGGCGCAGAAGGTCACCAGAGGCGTGACGGACAGCGTCGCACTCACCCGCGAGGCCTCCCAGTGCGCCAGCGCCTCGGCGAAGGCGCCATAGGCCACCAGGGTGTTCAGGCAGCAGGCCAGCAGCAGCCAGAACTGCAACGGGCTGAGCTGCAGCACCTGCAGCGGATGGGCCCAGGGCGAGAGCAGCAGCGCGCAGGCGAGGTAGATCACCATCATGATCTGTGGCGAGCTCCACTGGGTCAGCAGCTGCTTCTGCGCCAGGCCGTAGAAGACCCAGACGAAAGCCGCCAGAAGAATCACCAGCACGCCCGTCGTGTAGGTAGTCAGCGACGTCAGCAGCTCGTCCAGGCGCTGGTTGAAGAACAGGCCGAAGCCCGCCAGCAGGATCAGCATGCCGATGCCCTGGGCGAGGCTGAAGGACTCGCGGAACACGATGAGGCTGGCGACCAGGAACAGGATCGGCGCCATCTGGATCACCAGTTGCGTGGTACCCGGGGTGAGCATGCGCAGGCCGATCAGGTACAGCACGTAGTTGGCGGTGAGGCCGCCGATGGCCAGCCCCAGCAGCCCGAGGCCGCGCCGGCCCAACGGGGCGAAACGCGGCAGCCGGCGGCTGGCCGACAGCCAGATCAGCAGCAGCGCGCCGGAGACCAGCAGGCGGTACCAGGTGACGGTGATCGGGTCCATCACCTGCAGCACTTCCTTGAGCTTGATCGGCAGGATGCCCCAGAGCACGGCGGTGGTCAGGGCGAGCAGCAGACCGGCGAGCCAGCGGCCGGATGAAACGTGCATGGGAGCCTCGGAGGAAAACGAGCAGGCGGGCCGATCATTCTAGGGCGCCGGCAGCAACGGTCGGCAGCCACAGTTGGGCGCCGCTGGCGGCAGCAACTGTGTCGCAGCTGATCATTTTATGACCACCCGTCGCACGCAGCGGCGCCCCTCGCCCTGCGCACTACACTCAAAACAGTGCACCCTTCGCGCAGGAGCCACCGCCATGTACGGACAACGCGTCGTCGATCCCAGCCCCGCCACCCACTACCGCAGCGAGCGGATCAGTTCAGTAAACGGCCAGTACTTCTTCGCCACCCGCGAGGGCACGCTGGAAGGCCCCTACTTCACCCGTGTCGACGCCGAGCGGGAAATCGCCTTCTACGTCCGCCGCATGAAGCAGGCCAACGACATCATCGAAAGCCGCGCCTTCTAGTCCTGCGCGAAGGCCCGCTCCAGGGCCTCGTTGATGGTGCGCAGCACCTTGACCCGGGCAAAGCGCTTGTCGTTGGCCTCCACCAGCGTCCAGGGCGCAATCGAGGTGCTGGTTCGGTCGACCATGTCGCTCACCGCATCGCAGTAGGCCTCCCACTTGTCGCGGTTGCGCCAGTCCTCTTCGGTGATCTTGAAGCGCTTAAAGGGGATTTCCTCGCGCTCGGTGAAACGGCGGAACTGCTCCTCCTGGTCGATGGCCAGCCAGAACTTCACCAGCACCACACCGGCATCGACGAGCTGCTCTTCGAAATCGTTGATCTCGCCGTAGGCGCGCAGCCAATCGCCCGGTTCGCAAAAGCCCTCCACCCGCTCCACCAGTACCCGGCCGTACCAGGAACGGTCGAACACGGTGAATTTGCCGCGTGCCGGGATGTGCCGCCAGAAGCGCCACAGATAGGGCTGAGCACGCTCTTCCTCGGTGGGCGCGGCGATCGGCACGATGCGGTACTGGCGCGGGTCCAGCGCCGCCGCCACGCGGCGGATGGCGCCGCCCTTGCCGGCCGCGTCGTTGCCTTCGAACACTGCTACCAGGGCGTGCCGGCGCATGCGCTTGTCGCGCATCAGCGTGGCCAGGCGCGCCTGTTCGGCATCGAGCGCCTGGCGGTAGTCGAGCTTTTCCAGATGCTGGCCGAGATCCAGGCTGCTGAGCAGGGTGCGACTGTCCAGGCTGGCCACCAGCGGCGCGGTATGCGCCCGGTGCGGGCGTGGCGCCTGGTCCTTGAGCGCGGCCTGCAGGCCGTCGAGCAGGATGCGCCCCACGGTCAGGCTGCGGTAGCACTCGTCGCTGCCCTCCACCACGTACCAGGGCGCGAAGTCGCGGCTGCTGCGGCGCAGCACGCGCTCGCCGTGGTGCACGAACTTGTCGTAGGTCTTCGACTGCTGCCAGTCCAGCGGGCTGAGGCGCCAGGCGCGTTGCGGGTCGTCCTGTAGCTCCTTGAGCCGCGCCTTCATGCGCTTCTTGGACAGGTGGAACCAGAACTTGAAGATCAGCGCGCCCTCGTCGCAGAGCATCTCCTCCAGCGCCAGCGCCCGGTCGATCGCCTGATCCAGCACCGCGTCCTTGAAATGCCCATGCACGCGGCCCTGGATCATCTGGCTGTACCAGTTGCCGAAGAAGATGCCGATGCGGCCCTTGGGCGGCAGCTGGCGCCAGAAGCGCCAGGCCGGCGGCCGCGCCAGTTCCTCGTCGGTCTGCACATCGAAGGTGTTGACCTGAATCAGCCGCGGGTCCATCCACTCGTTGAGCAGCTTGACCGTCTCGCCCTTGCCGGCGCCCTCGATGCCGTTGATCAGGATGATCACCGGGAAGCGCTTCTGCTGCTGCAGCTCGAACTGCGCCTCCAGCAGCGCCTCGCGCAGTGCGGGCAGCTCCTTCTCGTAATCGGCCTCGTCGATCTTGTGCCCCAGTTCGGCGGATTCGAACATGCTCACCTCCGTGCGTCGATTTGCCCAGCCTAGCGGATCACCCCGGTTTTTGGCATGCCGCTACAATGCCGCACCTTCCTTTTCGGTGCCCCGATGTCCGACTCCAGCAACGCCCAGCTCGACTGGGACGACCAAGGCCAGCCGCTGTCGCGTCAGTACGGCGACGTGTATTTCTCCCGCGAGGGCGCGCTGGGCGAGACGCGCCACGTGTTCCTCGACGGCAGCCAGCTGGCGCAACGCTGCGCCGAGCTGACCGTCGACGACCGCCTGGTGATCGGCGAAACCGGGTTCGGCACCGGACTGAATTTTCTCTGCGCCTGGCAACTGTTCGACCGGCTCGCCCCGGTCGGCGCCCGGCTGCATTTCGTCAGCGTCGAGAAGTACCCGCTGGCGGCGGCCGACCTGCGACGCGCCCTCGCCCTGTGGCCGGAACTGGCGCCCTGGTCGGCGCAGCTGCTGGAGCAGTACGTGGCCATCCACCCGGGCTTTCAGCGCCTGGTGCTGGCTGGCGGACGGGTCATCCTGACCCTGCTGATCGGTGATGCACTGGAACAGCTGCCGCAGCTGGATGCGCGCATCGACGCCTGGTTCCTCGACGGCTTCGCCCCGGCGAAGAACCCCGAGATGTGGACCGACGCCCTGTTCGCCCAGCTGGCGCGCCTCTCCGCGCCCGGCGCCAGCCTCGCCACCTTCGCCAGCACCGGCTTCGTGCGGCGCGGGCTGATCGCCGCCGGGTTCGCCGTGCGCCGACTGCCCGGCCATGGCACGAAATGGGAGATGCTCGGCGGCCGCTACGAGGGCGCCACACCACGGTACGACAAGCCCTGGTACGCCCACCCGCCGCGCAGCACCGTGCGCCAAGCGCTGGTGATCGGTGCCGGCATGGCCGGCTGCGCCACGGCCGCCAGCCTGGCCGCGCGGGGCTGGCAGGTGACGCTGCTGGAGCGTCATGCAGACATCGCCCAGGAAGCCTCGGGCAACCCCCAGGGCGTGCTCTATCTCAAGCTGTCCGCCCATGGCACCGCGCTGTCGCAGCTGGTGCTGGCCGGCTTCGGCCACACCCGGCGCCTGCTGCAGCGCCTGCAACCGGACGACTGGGCCGCCTGCGGCGTGTTGCAGCTGGCCTTCGATGCCAAGGAGGCCGAGCGCCAGGCCCGGCTGGCCGAGGCCTTTCCCACCGACCTGCTCTACACGCTAAGCCGCGACGAGGCCGAGGCCATCGCCGACGTCGGCCTGCCCGCCGGCGGGCTGTTCTACCCGCAGGCCGGCTGGGTGCATCCGCCGGCGCTGTGCCGGCTGCTGGCCGAGCATTCCAACATCCGCCTGCTGCGCCACAGCGAAGCCCTGGAGCTGCGCCGCGTCGATGGCCAGTGGCAGGCGCTGGACAGCGAACGGCTGCTGGCCGCGGCGTCGGTCGCCGTGCTCGCCGGCGCCGCCGAGGTGCGCCGCTTCGCCGAGCTGCCGCTAAAACGCATCCGCGGCCAGATCAGCCGCCTGCCACAGACCGAAGCCAGCGCCGCGCTGAGCTGCGTGGTCTGCGCCGAGGGCTACGTCGCCCCGCCGCGCCATGGCGAGCACACTCTGGGCGCCAGCTTCGACTTCCAGCGCCAGGATTGCGAGCCGACCGCCGCCGAGCACGCCGGCAACCTGGAGCTGCTGCGCGAGATCTCCACCGATCTCGCCACCCGCCTGCACGCCGACACCCTCGACCCGGCGCAGCTGCAGGGTCGCGCCGCCTTCCGCTGCACCAGCCCGGATTACCTGCCCATCGTCGGGCCGCTGGCCGACGAGGCCGCCTTCGCCGAGGCCTACGCGGTGCTCGGCAAGGATGCGCGCCAGGTGCCGGAGATCCCGTGCCCCTGGCGCGAGGGCCTGTACGTCAATAGCGGCCACGGCTCGCGCGGGTTGATCAGCGCGCCGCTGTCGGCCGAGCTGCTGGCCGCCTGGCTGGAAGACGAGCCGCTGCCGCTCCCCCGCGCGGTGGCCGAGGCCTGCCACCCCAACCGCTTCGCCCTGCGCAAGCTGATCCGCGGGCAATAACGGCCGCGCCGCGGATCAGTCCGCCTCCCCGCACAGCTCCGCCACCCGCAACAGCGCCGCGGTGAGGCTGTGTCGTTCCCACTCCGGCAGCGCCGCGAAGGCGTCGCGCAACGTCGGCGGTAATAGCGGCGGCGCCTCGCCCAGCAGCGCACGCCCGGCGTCGCTGACCGTCAGCCACTGCCGACGACGATCCTCATCGTCGCGCTGGCGCATCAACAGGCCCTTTTCTTCCAGACGCTCGAGCATGCCGGACAGAGTCGCCGCGCTGAGGCTGACCCGGCCGCTCAGCTCGCTGGCGGTGAGCCGCCGCTCTCCGGCCAGCACCCCGAGAATCAGCAGCTGCATGGGCGTCAGCCCGCCGTAACGGGTCAGGCGTTTGGCGTGCACTTCGCCGGCTTGTTGCAGGCGCCGAATGGCACGGAACAAGGCGGGCTCGAACAATGTCATATCAGATTGAGTTGTAAGCATATTTATTAATTAGCGGAGTCCTTAGCAGGAATAAAGCTTTGACATCAAAGCATTTTCTTGTTTGGCTGAAAAAGGTTCGTGACCGCACGAACCACTCCCCAACGGCAAAACCGGTAAGGAATTATGTGCGGAATAGCTGGAGAGTTACGTTTCGATCAACAACCGGCCGATCTGGCCGCCCTCGCCCGGATCACCCATCATCTCGCGCCGCGCGGCCCCGACGCCAGCGGCTTCCACGCCAGCGGCCCGCTGGCCCTGGGCCACAGACGCCTGAAGGTCATGGACCTGGCGCCGGCCTCCGGCCAGCCCATGGTCGACCAGCAGCTCGGCCTGGCCATGGTGTTCAACGGCGCCATCTACAACTACCCCGAACTGCGTAGCGAGCTGCAGGCGCTGGGCTACCAGTTCCACTCCGACGGCGACACCGAGGTCCTGCTCAAGGGCTACCACGCCTGGGGCGAGAACCTGCTGCCCCGGCTCAACGGCATGTTCGCCTTCGCCATCTGGGAGCGCGACACGGAACGCCTGTTCCTCGCCCGCGACCGCCTCGGCGTCAAGCCGCTGTACCTCAACGAGGACGGCAAGCGCCTGCGCTTCGCCTCCACCCTGCCGGCCCTGCTGCAGGGCGGCGACGTGGACACCTCGCTGGACCCGGCGGCCCTCGACCACTACCTCAACTTCCACTCCGTGGTGCCCGCGCCGCGCACCCTGCTCAACGGCGTGCGCAAACTGCCGCCGGCCACCTGGCTGCGCATCGAGCGCGACGGCCGCCGCGAGCAGCACACCTGGTGGCAGCTGCCGTTCGGCCCGCACGAGAGCGAGCGCGACTTCAGCCTCGACGACTGGCGCGACCGCGTGCTCGACGGCATGCGCCAGGCGGTACAGGTTCGCCAGCGCGCGGCACTGGATGTGGGCGTGCTGCTGTCCGGCGGGGTCGACTCCAGCCTGCTGGTCGGCCTGCTGCACGAGGCCGGCGTCGACAACCTGGCGACCTTCTCGATCGGCTTCGAGGATGCCGGCGGCGAGCGCGGCGACGAGTTCTATTACTCCGACCTGATCGCCCGTCACTACGGCACCCGCCACCGCCAGCTGCGCATCGGCGAGCACGAAATCATCGAGCAGCTGCCGGCGGCCTTCCGCGCCATGAGCGAGCCGATGGTCAGCCACGACTGCATCGCCTTCTATTTGCTCGGCCGCGAGGTGTCGCGCCACTGCACCGTGGTGCAGTGCGGCCAGGGCGCCGACGAGCTGTTCGCCGGCTACCACTGGTATCCGCTGGTAGACGGTGCGGCGGACCCCGAAGCCGCCTACCGCGCCGCCTTCTTCGACCGCGACCGCGCCGAGACGCTGGCCACCCTGCGCCCGCAATGGCATGGCCCGGACTGGTCCGGCGAGTTCCTTCGCGAGCACTTCGCCATGCCCGGCGCCGAGGCGGCGGTGGACAAGGCGCTGCGCCTGGACGGCACGGTGATGCTGGTCGACGACCCGGTGAAGCGGGTCGACAACTTGACCATGGCCTGGGGCCTGGAGGCACGCACGCCGTTCCTCGACTACCGCCTGGTGGAGCTGGCGGCGCGCGTCCCGGCACGCTTCAAGCTGCCGGACGGCGGCAAGCACGTGCTCAAGGAAGCCGCCCGCCTGGTGATTCCCCACGCCGTGATCGATCGCCCCAAGGGCTACTTCCCGGTGCCGGGCCTCAAACACCTGCAGGGCGCGACGCTCGGCTGGGTGCAGCAGTTGCTGCTCGACCCGAGCCAGGACCGCGGCCTCTATCAGCCCGCCGTGCTCGACCGCCTGCTCAGCGACCCGGCCGGCCAGCTCACGCCCCTGCGTGGCTCCAAGCTCTGGCAGCTCGCCGCTCTCAACCTTTGGCTCAGTGAACAGGGCCTGTAGATCGACACAAGGAGTCTCATCATGCGTGCATCTGCCTTCACCCAACGCCTGCAGCGCGGCCAACCGCCCTCGTACGAGCGCCTGCAGGCGCACCTGGCCAAGGACGGCATCGAACAATCCGCACCACTGTGCCTGCGCTGCGGCTGGGGTCGCCTGCTGATCGGCCACACCTATCCGAACGCCGAGGCCCTGGCCCAGGCGCTACTCGAGGAGCGCCCCGGCGAGCGCGACATCGCCCTGTACGTCGCCGCGCCGCATCAGGTGCTGGCGCACGCGCCGCAGCAGCTGTTCCTCGACCCCTCCGACACCCTGCGCCTGTGGTTTACCGACTACCGGCCGGCCCGCGACAGCTTCCGGGGCTTCCAGATCCGCCGGGTGCAGAGCGAACAGGACTGGGAGGCCATCAACGGCCTGTACCGCCAGCGCGGCATGCTGCCGATCGACACCGAACAACTGACCCCGCGCGAGGACGGCGGCCCCAGCTACTGGCTGGCCGAGGACGAGAGCGACGGCCGGGTCATCGGCGCGGTGATGGGTCTCAACCACCGCGAGGCGTTCGCCGACCCGGAGGCCGGCAGCAGCCTGTGGTGCCTGGCGGTCGCTCCGGACTGCCAGCGTCCCGGCGTCGGCGAGGCGCTGGTGCGCCACCTGATCGAATACTCGATGAGCCGCGGCCTGAACTACCTGGACCTGTCGGTGCTGCACGACAACAAGGGCGCCAAGTCGCTCTACGCCAAGCTCGGCTTCCGCGTGTTGCCGACCTTCGCGGTGAAACGGCGCAACGGCATCAACCAGTCGCTGTTCCTCGGCCCCGGCCCGGAGGCCGAGCTCAATCCGTACGCCAAGATCATCGTCGACGAGGCCCGTCGGCGCGGCATCGAAGTGCGCGTGGACGACGCCGAGGGAGGGCTGTTCACCCTCAGCCAGGGCGGCCGGCGCATTCGCTGCCGTGAGTCGCTGTCCGATCTCACCAGTGCGGTCAGCATGACCCTGTGCCAGGACAAGCGCCTCACCCATCGCACCCTGGCCCGCGCCGGCCTACGCCAGCCGGCCCAGCGCCTGGCCGGCAGCGCCGAGGACAACGCCGACTTCCTCGCCGAGCACAGCAGCATCGTGGTCAAGCCGGTGGACGGCGAGCAAGGCCAGGGCGTGGCCGTGGACCTGCGCAGCGAGGAAGCGGTGCAGCAAGCCATCGAACGCGCGCGCCAGTTTGACCAGCGCGTGCTGCTGGAGAGCTATCACCATGGCCAGGACCTGCGCATCGTGGTGATCGGCTACCAAGTGGTGGCGGCCGCCATTCGCCACCCGGCGGAGGTGATCGGCGACGGTGTGCACACCATCGGCGCGCTGATCGAGGCCCAGAGCCGTCGACGCCAGTCCGCCACCGGTGGCGAGAGCCGCATCCCGCTGGATGCGGAGACCCAGCGCACCCTGCACGACGCCGGTTACGACTACTCCAGCGTGCTGCCCGCCGACACCCGCCTCGCCGTGCGCAAGACCGCCAACCTGCATACCGGCGGCGTACTGGAAGACGTGACCGAACGCCTGCACCCGACCCTGCGCCAGGCGGCGGTGCAGGCTGCCCGCGCCCTGGATATCCCGGTGGTCGGCCTGGACCTGCTGGTGCCCGACGCGGAGCAGGAGGAGTACGTGATCATCGAGGCCAACGAGCGGGTCGGCCTGGCCAACCACCAGCCGCAGCCCACCGCGGAGCGCTTCGTCGACCTGCTGTTTCCGCTGAGCCGCGCCCATCCCTGAGGCGCATCTGCCTTCACTGCTGCGCGGGACGCGGGGCCTCGGCCCCGCTCCCGCTGCACACCGCTGAACTCGGCACGTCCTGAGGAGGATTTCATGCATCGTCTGCCCGAACCCGACCTCGGCTACCTGCGCCAGGTCCTGCTGGAACTGCTGGCCATTCCCAGCCCCACCGGCTTCACCGACACCGTGGTGCGCTACGTGGCCGAGCGCCTGGACGAATTGAAGATACCCTTCGAGCTGACCCGCCGCGGCACTATCCGCGCCACCCTGCGCGGACGCCAGTCCAGCCCGGACCGAGCCGTCTCGGCGCACCTGGACACCATCGGCGCCATCGTCCGCGAGATCAAGGACAGCGGACGCCCGGCCCTGGCGCCGGTGGGTTGCTGGTCCAGCCGCTTCGCCGAAGGCAGCCGGGTCAGCCTGTTCACCGATCACAGCGTGCTGCGCGGCAGCGTGCTGCCGCTGATGGCCTCCGGCCACGCCTTCAACACCCAGGTCGACAGCCTGCCGGTGAGCTGGGAACACATCGAGCTGCGCCTCGACGCGCCCTGCTACAGCCGCGCCGAGTGCGAGGCGCTGGGCGTTTCGGTGGGCGATTTCGTCGCCTTCGATCCGCTGCCGGAATTCACCGACAGCGGCCACATCAGCGCCCGCCACCTGGACGACAAGGCCGGCGTGGCCGCACTGCTGACGGCGCTCAAGGCCGTCGTCGACAGCGGCCTGGAGCCGCAGATCGATTGTCACCCGCTGTTCACCATCACCGAGGAAGTGGGCTCCGGGGCCGCGGCGGCCCTGCCCTGGGACGTCAGCGAGTTCGTCGGTATCGACATCGCCCCGGTGGCGCCCGGCCAGCAGTCCACCGAACACGCGGTGAGCGTGGCCCTGCAGGATTCCGGCGGCCCGTACGACTATCACCTGTCGCGCCACCTGTTGCGCCTGGCCGGCGAGCAGGACATCCCGGTGCGCCGCGACCTGTTCCGCTACTACCACAGCGACGCCCAGTCGGCGGTGACCGCCGGCCACGACATCCGCGTCGCCCTGCTGGCGTTTGGCTGCGACGCCACCCACGGCTACGAGCGCACCCACATCGACAGCCTGGCCGCGCTGACCCGACTCATCGGCGCCTACCTGCTCAGCCCGCCGGTGTTCGCTTCGGACGCCAAGCCGGCCCAGGAGCATTCACTGGAGCGCTTCAGCCATCAAATAGAGCACGACGCGCAGATGGCCAACGATACCCAGGTGCCCAACTTGGACAGCGTGCTCGGAGCGCGCCCGGAAAGCAGCGACTAAGCTTCCCTTCCCGGCCGCGCGCAGGCTCTGCGGCGGCCGCTTGAAGGCTGGCCGACAACTAGGCAAAGTGCTGGCATAACCGATAAGAAAGATGAGGTAGGCCAATGCCTCGCTTGTGTCTGGCCATGTTGCTGCTCTGCCTGAGCGGGCCGCTGTGGGCACTGGCCCCGGCGCCACTGGATCGCGACGAGCTGCGTCTGTCCCTGGCGCCGTACATGGGCTATTACCGCGACCGCGACGGCCGGCTGGAGGCCGATGCGGTGCAGCACTTGCCGGACAGCGCGTTCCAGCAGGTTCGCGGCGATCACGCCAACCTGGGCAAGAACGACTCCGTGTGGTGGTTCAAGGTGCGCCTGGTCAACAGCCGCCCGCAGCCGCTGTCCGGCTACCTGGAAGTCAACTACGCCCTGCTCGACCGCATCGATGTCTTTTTGCAGGACGAACACGGCCGCCTGCAACGGCAGTCCAGCGGCGACAGCTACGCCTTCGCCCAGCGCCCGGTGCAGGTGCGCCACTTCTGGTTTCCCATGACCTTGCCGCACGGCAGCAACACCGTGCTGGTGCGGGTGCAGAGCACCAGCACCGTTTTCGTGCCGATGTTCTTCAGCACCCATGGTGCCAGCGCGGCGGCCCAGGAAAACCTGATGGGCATCAACGGCGCGTTCTACGGCGTGCTGTTCGCCATGTTCATCTACAACCTGTTCCTGTTCATCTCGCTGCGCGAGCGGGCCTACCTCTGGTACCTGGTGTACAACGTCAACGTCGGCCTGTTCGCCGCCTGCTTCGACGGCATGCTGTTCAAGCTGCTGCCCGAGCACGTGGGCCTGCAGTCGGTGAGTATCTACGTGCTGATGTACCTGCACTGTCTGACCGCAGCCCAATTCAGCCGCCACTTCCTGCACATCCCGCAGCACTTCCCGCGCCTGGACAAAGGCATGCGCGTGCTGATGCTGGGCATCGTTGGCTGCCTGCTGTCGGTACCGCTTATCGGCCTCGCCGCCTGGAACATCCTCGCTAGCCTGGCAGTGCTGTGCATGTCGCTGATCCTGCTGCTCACCGGCATCTACGCCTGGCGCCGCGGCGTGCGCCACGGCTCCTACTACGTGCTGGCGTGGAGCGTGCTGCTGGTGGCCTTCATGCTGGTCACCAGCGGCTCTCTGGGCGTGGAGATCTTCGGCATCTACGGCTCGGCGGTGGTGAAAGTGGGCGTGACCATCGAGCTGCTCAGCCTGTCCATCGGCCTGGCCGATCGCATCAACCTGCTCAAGGAAGAGGGCTTCCGCTCACGCCGCGCGGCCGAGCAGGCCGAGTACGAGAACCAGGCCAAGAGCCGCTTCCTGGCCAAGATGAGCCACGAGATCCGCACCCCGCTCAACGGCGTGCTAGGCATGCTGCAGCTGCTGCGCGAGACCCCGCTGGACCGCAACCAGCGCTTCTATGTCGACACCATCAGCAGTTCCGGCAGCTCGCTGATGGCGGTGATCAACGACATCCTCGACTACGCCCGCATCGAGTCCGGCAAGCTCAGCCTGGAGGAGATCGAGTTCGACCTGGAGCAGATGATCTCCGAGACCCTGGTGCTGTTCACCGCCCAAGCCCTGGAGAAGCGCCTGCGCCTCTACGTCCGCCTGGAGGGCGGCGTGCCGCGGCGCATCCAGGGCGACCCGACGCGGCTCAAGCAAGTGCTGATGAACCTGCTGGGCAACGCCCTGAAGTTCACCCAGGAAGGCCAGGTGTCGCTCTCGGTGAGCCGGCGCAGCGACAGCCAGGGCGGCCAGCATCTGGTCTTCGCCGTCAGCGACAGCGGCGTCGGCATCCATGCCGACAGCCTCGGCCAGCTTTTCAGGTCCTTCGCCCAGGGAGACTCCAGCACCACCCGCCGCTACGGCGGCAGCGGCCTGGGCCTGGCCATCAGCAAGGAGCTGGTGGAAATGATGGCTGGCCATATCGAGGTGCAGAGCACGCCCGGCCAGGGCTCGCGCTTCGCCTTCAATATCCCGCTGCGCAGCGCCGCGGACGATCACGACGAGCTGCTGGCGCTCCTGGAGAACCGCTCCGCCCTGCTCTGCTCGCTCGACAGCCAGGGCCTCGACTGCCTGGGCCACCTGCTCGGCCGCTGGGGCATGCGTACCCAGCGCTGCCAGGACCCGGAGCGGCTGCGCGAATACCTGGAGGACTTCACCGCACCGCCACTGCTGGTGCTGATGGCGCCCTGGCCGGGCAGCAGCGGGCACTGGCTAGACAGCCTGCGCCCGCACCTGGAGAGCGGCCAGCGCGTGCTCATCCTCAGCCCGCCGGAGCAGCACCAACAACTGCCGGACTGCCGCGGCCTGCGCCTGCTCGCCCAACCGCTGCCGCTATCGGTGGTCGGTCTGCGCGACGCGCTGCAAGAGCTGTACAGCGAGCGGCGCCGCGACAAGCCGGCGCCGACACCGCCGCACTGGCAGCGCCCCGACGGCGCGCCGTGCATCCTGGTGGCCGAAGACAATCGGGTAAACCAGATGGTGGTGCAGGGCTTTCTGGCCAAACGCGGCTATTCGGTGCGCATGGTGGGCGACGGGCGTGCCGCGGTCGAGGAATACCGCCGCGATCCGAGCGCCATCCAGCTGATCCTGATGGACTGCGAGATGCCGGAGATGGACGGATTCGAGGCGACCCGGCAGATTCGCCGGCTGGAGCATGGCCAGCAGCTCGCCGCCGTGCCGATCATCGCGCTGACCGCGCACATCCTCGAAGAGCACCGCGACCAGGGCCTGGCCGCCGGCATGGACGAATTCCTCGGCAAGCCGCTGGATGGCCAGGCGCTCTACGCCCTGCTCGACCGTTACCTGCTCGCGCAGGCGCACGCGACCGATTAGCATGGCCGCCCGCGGTAGAGTCTGTTGAGGCTTAACCGCGGCCGCGACGGAGCCAGTTTTTGCGCGAGAGGCGAAGTTTGGTCGTTCGAGTAACGACGTTCCGCGCAAAAACCGGCCCGTCCCTACGGTTCGCGCCGAAACGTCAACAGACCCTAGAAACCGCCATGCTGATCCCGCACCACATGCTCGAAGCCGATACCCTCGTACGCCTGCTCGAGGACTTCGTCACCCGCGAAGGCACCGACAACGGCGACGACACGCCGCTGGAAATCCGCGTCGAACGGGCACGGCGGGCGCTGGAGAAGGGACAGGCGGTGATCGTCTTCGACCCGGACAGCCAGCAATGCCAGCTGGCCCTGCGCGACGAAGTACCGAAGGAGTGGCTGGCGGACTAACGGCCTCAGCCGCGCACGCTACCCTCGCGCTCCCACACGCAACGCATGCGCAGGTCGCCTTCCTGGGGGCTGTGGAAGCCGCTCTCGGACTCCCAGCGGAAGGTGTGCAGGCCGTTCAGCTCGGTCTCCAGATGCACCACGGCGCTGGCCCAGTACAGCCGCTGCAGCAGCGCCTCGAACTCCTTGACCCACAAGGCCCACTCGTACTCGATGGCCTGGTAGCTGGCGCCGAAGTGGATCACCTGGGTCTGGTACAGGCCCTGCCCTTCGTGGCCGCAGAAGGAAAACATCTCACGCCCGAGGAACGGCCAGGCCTCATCCCGGGGCAATTGCTCCAGCACCCGGCGATTGCTACCACGGCGCAGCTGATGTTGCTCGCGGTCGCCGGAAGGCCAGTCACGGATGCAGCCATAGACGATGGATTCGGACTCCACGCGGGTACTCCAGAAAGTGCAGGCAGCCTTCTAACACAGGGCCTGGCCGATGCAAAGGAACCAGCGCCCCGTCTGCGACAAAAACCCAGCAGGCAATGCCGAAGCCCCAGGTCGCACCGCGCGTGTCCCGCCTGTGCATCTGCCGCGTCGGCGTTGGGACTCGGTGCGCGCGGCGCACCCTACGGCCCTGCATGGCCGATGACGGCGAGCGGTCGCGGGCCTGCGGCTGAGCTAGCGAGGCTGACGCGGCGTTCGCAGCGCCCAGGCGATCAGGGTCATCAACGCGCCCAGGAAGATCAGCACCATGAACGGCGTCTGATAGTTGCCGGCCAGGTCGCGGCCGAGGCCCGCCAGGATCGGCGCCAGGCAGGCCATGCAATAGCCTGCGCAGAGCATCATCGCGGTCCAGCGGCTGACGGCCAGCGGCGTGTGCACCTCGTACAACGGCAGTACCAGCGACAGGGCGAAGGAGCCGCTGAGGGCGAAGCCCATCAGCACCGCCCAGACCTCCGGCAGCAGGGTGGGCTGGAAGGTGATCATGGTCAGGCACAGGGTCAGGGTCAGCCCGCAGGCCACCAGCAGCGGCTGGCGGATATCGAAGCGCTGGGCCAGCCAGGGCAGCAGCCAGGAGCTGGGCAGGCCGACCAGCATGAACAGGCTGAACAGACCGTTGCTGTACAGCAGGCTCAGGCCGGCCTCGTGGTAGCGCGCCACCAGCCAGGTGGCCATGGTGTAGAAGAAGCCGGCCTGGATGGCGAAGAAGCCGGTCACCAGCCAGGCCCGCGGTTCACGCCACGGCAGGCCCTGGCCGTCGTCGGCCAACGCTTGCTCGGCTCGATTGGGCAGGCGCAGCCAGAGCAGCAGCGCGAGCAACGCGGGAACGCACCAGGCCGCCAGACCAAAGGCCCAGTCGTCGCCCAGGCCACGCGTCAGCGGCACCGTGAGCACGGCACCGCCGGCGCCGCCGATGGCCATGCTGAAGGAATACCAGCCGACCACCTTGCCGACCTGGTCGCGGAAATGGCGCTTGATGAAGCCCGACAGCAGCGGCCCCGCCACGGCGATGCCGGTGCCGAGCAGCGCGGCGCTGCCGATCAGCAGCGGGCCGAGATGGCCGCCCATACGCAACAGCAGCGCCAGCGCGATCAGCCCAAGGCAACAGGTGATGGTGCGCTCCAGCCCGAAACGCACGGCCAGGCGCGGCGCCAGCGGCGCCAGCAGGCCCATGCAGAGCACGGGCACGGCGGTCGTCAGGCTGATCAGGCCGCGGCTGAGGGAAAGCTCTTCAGCGATACGCTCGATCAGCGGGGCAAAGGAAGTGATGCCGGGGCGCAGGTTGATCGCCGCCAGCACCAACGCCAGCATCAGCATGGCCCTGGATACGGATTTCACGTGATTTCAACGACATGACGACCTGGCCGGTCGGGGCAGTCACCCTACCCTCGACCACCAGGACGGGCAAGCTCCACGGCGATAATTCTGACCATACGGGCAAGTATCGGCGAAGCCCGATTACGATTGGGCGGTTATGACGGCGCGAAAACTTCAGCTCGCTTCATTACGAGGTCGATACGACGCCTCGCCTGAGCTTCGCGATGGGATAGCCATAGCGCGCCGCAAAGCCATTCACGCCATGCCATGGCGCCCCCGTGATCTCTAGGCCAGCCGCTACCTGCGCAAGAAGCGCCGCGTCGAGGAGCCCTGGATATTTTCGCGACTAGGGTTTGCAGCGCCCCTCTTCGCGCCACTCGGACAGCCAGGCGAGGCTATCCGTGGTAGCGCCGGAAGGACGATATTCGGCGCCCAGCCAGCCTCGATACCCGGTTTCTGCCAGCCTCTGCAGCAAGGGTTCGAAGATGAGCGCCCCCGTCCCTGGCGCCCCGCGTCCCGGACAATCGGCGAACTGCACGTGCCCCGTCCGGTCCGCGAGGAAGGCAATGCCGGCGCCAACGTCCAGGCCCTGGCGAGCCATGTGGTAGAAGTCGAGCTGCGCCAGACAGTTCGGGTGGCCGACGCGCTCGAGTAACTCACCCAACTGCTCCGCCGTGTTGACCAGGAAGCCGGGCATGTCCAGCGGGTTGATGGCCTCGCACAGCACCTTGACGCCCAGCTCCCCAAAGCGCTCCGCCGCTCGGCGCAGATTGGTCTCGAGCGTGACCAGTGCGCTCGCGCGGGAGACGCCTTCGGCCAATCGGCCCGGCAATACGTTGACGCACCGCGGACGCACCTCGACCGCATAGTCGAACGCCTCCTGTAGCGCGGCATCGAATTGCACCTGGCGCTCGGGAACTGCGGCCAGGCCGCAACCGCCGGCCATCAGGTCGCCGGCTGGCAGGTTGATCAGTACCAGCGGCATCGCCGCGCGCTCCAGTTCCTCACGCAACTGCGATGCAGGCACCTCGTAGGGGAACTGGACTTCCACGCCGTCGAACCCCGCTGCGGCGGCTGCCTGCACGCGCTGCAACAGCGGCAGTTCGCAAAACAGCAGGGACAGGTTCGCCGCGATCTTCACGAGCGTTCCTCGCTAAACAATTCGACCAGAGTCGCCGGGTCGTGCTCGAGGTGGCCCTGGCTGCCATGCAGCCGCATCAGTTGGGCGGCGAGCCCGCTCATGGGAATCGCGCTGCCCTGCTGGTGCGCTAGCCCAACGGCCGTATCCAAGTCCTTGAGCAGCGTACGCACGTGCCACTTGATCGGCTCGAAACGGCGCTCGGCCATTTGCGGAGCCAGTATCTGCAATGGGCGGGAATCGGCGAAGCCTCCCGCCAATGCCTGCGCGAGCGCGCCGGCATCGACTCCGGAACGCTCGGCCAGGGCGACCGCTTCGGCGATCACCAGCGCATTGCAGGCGACCAGCATCTGGTTGCAGACCTTGGTGACCTGACCGGCGCCGACTTCGCCCATGCGTGTCAGGCGCTGCCCCACTTGCATTAGCACGGGGCGAACCCGCTCGATGTCCTCGCGGCGCCCGCCCGCCATGATGGTCAGCGTGCCGGCCTCGGCGCCGGGCGTGCCACCGGAGACCGGCGCGTCGACCCAGCGCATTCCCGTCCGGCTCTCCAGCTCGGCCGCCATCTGGCGGGTCGCTTCGGGATCGAGACTGGAGAAGTCGACCAGCAGCTGCCCGGGCCGGGCCCGCTCGACGATGCCTCCCGGGCCGAAGATGACTTGCCTCACCGCCGCGGTGTCGGCCAGGCAGAGCATCACCAGCTCGGTTTCGTCACACAGAAGCGCCGCCGAGGTGACGGTTGCAGCACCGGCGTCGACCAGTGCCGTGCATTTCTCCGGCGACCGATTCCAGACGCGTAAGGGATGGCCCGCCGCAAGCAGGCGGCGCGCAATCGGCAAGCCCATCAGGCCGATGCCGGCGAATCCGAGAGAAGGTTGCATGGAAGACTCCTGGCAGCTGCGACGCGGCATTGTATATCCGCCCCGCAGAAAGCAAAAAAGCCGGTCAGGGACCGGCTTTTTCTTTGCTGCAGGACTTCAGTTGACGCTCAGCCTGTCGCGGTTCTTCTCCAGCGTCGCCGGGCCGATGCCCTTGACCTCGAGCAGCTCGTCGACCGACGCGAACGGCCCGTTGCTGTTGCGGTGATCGACGATGGCCTGGGCCTTGGCCGGACCGATGCCGACCATCCCCGACTCCAGCGCGGCGGCATCGGCGGTATTCAGATTGAGCTGACTGGCTGCCGCCTGAACCTGCTCGGCAGTGCCCGTCGTGGTTGCGGCGGTCTCGGCTGAATAGGCTTGGGCGGACAACAGGGCGAAGCAGGAGAACAGCAGTGCGGCAAACGACTTCTTGATCATGGCGAAGCTCCTTTTCATGAGGGGTAGCGTGAACTCCAAATCACGCTCCGAGAAAAGCTAGCCAGTGTCACGAAGCCGTCAAATGGCCACTACTTGGGTTCTGTGAGGCGCTGCACATGCATCCAGTCGACTATGTCACCTTCCGGAACGTATCCGCTGACCGACTCACGCAACAGCTGCCGAACCCGGTCGTAATCGTCCTGATCCAGGGCGAGCAAGAGGTCATTCAGCAAGGCCTTCACCCGATCCCAGGTCAGGTGCTCCTCGCTGGCGCGCATGATCATCGGATGGGCTGTGGGGCTGACGTTGTCGCCGATCAGCAGCTCCTCGTAGAGTTTCTCGCCAGGGCGAAGGCCGCTGAACTGGATCTCGATATCGCCCTGCGGGTTGCCTTCGGAACGGACGCTGAGGCCAGAAAGATGAATCATCTTTTCGGCCAGCTCGAGAATCTTGACCGGCTGTCCCATGTCCAGCACGAAGACTTCGCCGCCCTGCCCCATGGCGCCTGCCTGGATCACCAACTGAGCGGCCTCGGAGATGGTCATGAAGTAGCGGGTGATGGCGGGATGGGTCACGGTGACCGGACCGCCCCGCTTGATCTGCGCACGGAACAGCGGAATGACCGACCCCGACGAGCCCAGCACGTTGCCGAAGCGGACCATGGTGAAGCGCGTCTTGTTGACCTGGTGCACGGTGCCCGAGTCGCGGAACAGAACCGGCGCCGATTCCCGGCTCAGGGCCTGCAACACCAGTTCGGCCAGTCGCTTGGTGCTGCCCATGACGTTGGTGGGGCGAACGGCCTTGTCGGTGGAGATCAATACGAAATGCTCGACGCCCGCCTTGAGGGCGGCCTGCGCGGCGCTCAGGGTGCCCAGTACATTGTTGCGCACCCCTTCGGCGATATTGTGCTCGACCATCGGCACATGCTTGTAGGCCGCGGCGTGATAAACGGTGTGCACGCCCCAGGCCCGCATCACCTCGACCAGTTGCTCCTGGGAGCGCACGTTACCCAGGATGGGCAGCAGCCGCACGGACAGCGCTTCACGGCGAATCAGCGCCTCCAGCTCGCCATGAATGCTGTAGAGGTTGAATTCGGCGTGCTCGAACAGGATCAGTGTCCGCGGCTGGCTGCCGATCAGTTGCCGACACAACTCCGAGCCGATCGACCCTCCCGCTCCGGTGACCAGCACCACCTTGTCACGAATGCAACGCTCGAAGAGTTGGCGCTGGGGAGGTACCGCATCGCGGCCGAGCAGATCCGCGATATCGACTTCCTGGATATCGTCGACGCGCACCCGGCCGCTGGCCAGATCCATGATTCCGGGTACGGAACGAACATGCAGGGGAAAAGGCTCGAGCAGATGGAGGATTTCCTTGCGCCGTGCCCGGCTAGCCGAGGGGATCGCCAGGAGAACTTCCTGGGCACCGGTCTCGTTGATCAGCTGGGCGATATGCTTGGGTTTGTAGACCTTCAGCCCGGCGATGACTCGGGTGGCGATGCTGTGATCGTCGTCGATGAAGGCCACGGGGCGCATCGAGCGGCCCATGCGCAGGGCCGCGACCAGCTGGTTGCCGGCGGTGCCGGCACCGTAGATGGCCACGCGCGGCAGGCTGTCATCCTTGCTCGGCAGGTTGATGACCGCGCGCACGTTGAACCAGTCGCCCAGGAAGTACTGCCGCATCACCAGGCGCAGGCCGCCGGCGAGAATCAGGCTCAGCCACCAGTAATTGAAGACGATGGAACGTGGCACCACCGCGGGCGAGCCCTTGTACCAGTAGACCGCCAATGCCAGCAGCAGCGCCGATATCGCTACCGCCTTGAAGATGGTCACCAGCGCGTCGTTGCCCATGTAGCGCAGCACCGCGCGGTACATGCCGGAACGGATATACACGGGGATGGCGACCGCCGGAGCGGCGAGGAACAGCCACAAGTAGTCGCCCAGGGGGTTGATCAGCCGATCGGAGCCGAGACGCACCCAGAAGGCCAGCCAGAGCGCGATCCAGCAGACCAGTATGTCGGCGCTGACCTGCAGCAGGCGTTTGTAACGGCGGGGCTGGTTGACCAGCCAGAGACGCAAATTCATAAGCTCCATGCCCTATTCCATCAGACTACTCTGCTAGACCCGCTCGATACTTGAGCGCCAAGCAGACCAACGGCACATATGCCAGTGGCAGGATGATCATGGCATTGCCCCCCAATGCCACCCATATCGCCAGAGGCGTCAGCCAGCACCAGTTTATCGCCATCACCGCCAAGGTGACCGGCAGATGTCGACCATGCATGCGCGAGGCATGCTGATAGGCATGGCTGCGATGCGCCTGGTACACCTTTTCGCCACGCACCAGTCGGCGCAGGAGGGTGATACTGGCGTCCACCAGGAATACCCCCAGCAGCACCAGCCAGGCGAACAACAGCTGCGACTCGCTCCAGGCCATATGGAACGACAGCAGGCCCAGCATCAGGCCGACGAAACCGCTGCCCGCGTCACCCATGAAAATCTTCGCTGGGGGGAAGTTCCAGATCAGGAAGCCGGCCGCCGCCAGGCCGAGCATGGCGGGCAACAGAGCGGCGCTCCAGTCGTTCAGAAGAAGACAGATGAGCACGATCGAGAGGCAGGTGGTCACGGCCTCGACTCCCGCGATGCCATCGATGCCGTCCATGAAGTTATAGAGGTTGAGGAGCCAGACCAGATAGAAGACGCCCAGTAGCGCTCCTAGCCAGCCAAGCTCGATGCTCGTACCGCCAAGCACGAGGCTGGGCGCTCCTCCGAGCCAGTAGAGCCCCCAGCTCGCCGACGCAACGTGCACCAGTAGGCGCCAGCGAGCCGGCACATGACCGTGATCGTCGAGAAAGCCGATGAGCGCAACAGCAACTCCCGCCCCCAGTAGACCCACCGCGGACTGCCAGGCAATCCACCCGAAGGCCAGCGACAGAAGCAATGCCAGGACGAAGCTGACGACGATCGCCATGCCACCGCCACGGGGTGTCGGCACGCTGTGAGAGCTGCGCTGATTCGGCACATCCAGAAGATTACGCCGCAGGGCGTAGTGCCGCAGCCGCCCCGTCATCGCCCAGGACAGCAGCAGCACTGCGGGCAGGCTCGCCAGCGTCAGCATGTCTGTCTCCCCAGGAAATCCTGAGCGGTCTGGTTCAAGGCGTCCCCGCTGGTCATCACCGGCGACCAGCCGAGCAGTGTGCGGGTCTTGTCGATGTCCACCTGCAGCGACCCGAACAAGCGCTGAACCAGAGCCTCGCGCCCCGCCCAGCGCAACAACAGGCGAAGCGGGCGCGACGCCCACGCCACGAGGCGAGCAGGCCGACGTAAGGCATGACCGAGACGACGCAGGAGTTCGCTGGTGGACAGATCCTCGCCATCGCTGACGAGAAAGGTCTGATTGGCTGCCGCCGGATGCCGCAGACAGCACACCAGCAGATCGACGAGGTTGTCCAGCGCCACCAGGCTGCGCCGGTTGTCTATCCCGCCGAGTGGCAGGGGAATGCCGCGGTGCAGCCAGCGCATCATGCTCAGGAAATTGGCACGCACCCCTGGCCCGTAGACCAGAGGGGGGCGCACGATCACCACCTCTAGGCCGGTTTCATCGGCAATGCGCTGCAGCCCTCTTTCGGCCTCTAGCTTGGAGAGGCCGTACGGGTCCTGCGGACACGGTGGGTCATCGGCACGAAACGGAACGCCAGGCAGGCTCGACTCGCCGTTGACCTTGATCGAACTGAGAAACACGAAGCGCCTTACCCCCGCCTCGGCCGCCATTCGAGCGAGAGCCAGGGTGCCTTCGACATTGACGCGCCGGAACTCCGACAGCGGATCGCTGGAGCGCTCGTGCATGACGTGCACACGTGCCGCGGTATGCACGATCACCGACACGCCTTGCAGCTGCTGAGGGCCGATCAACAGGTCTTCGAGGTTACCCAGAACCAGCTGTTCGCAATGAGGCGAGGCAGGATCCTGCTCGCGTACTCCGGCGACCCCCTCGACATCAGGCTCCTCGGCGAGGCGCCGCAGCAATGCGCCACCTACGAAGCCGGAGGCTCCGGTCACCAGCACACGCGCTGGCAAGCGTTCAGAATCCATTTTTTCACGCGTTACGAAACGAAAGATGATTACTTAGACTTGCCGCTGCTTTTGAAGGCCCGGCGCCCTGCGAGCCACAGACTCAACAGCAAGGCAGTAACGGAGCCCAGCGCGAAGGCCAGCATCAGCAGGATGGAAAACGGCAGCTCCGGAGTGATCCAGAACAGAAAGCGGAATTGGGACTGCTGCGGATTCTGCAGGATAAGCACCAGGACCGAAACCCCGATGAGCAGAAGTACCGCCAGCCAGACGAGTCGTTTAACACCACTCAGCATGCCTTGGCTCCTTGCACGACTTACTCCTCGTCATTGACGCGATCACGCAGCTCCTTGCCGGGCTTGAAATGCGGCACATATTTGCCGTCCAACCGCACGGACTCGCCCGTCTTGGGATTGCGTCCTACCCGGGGGGCGCGATAGTGCAAGGAAAAACTGCCGAAGCCGCGAATCTCGATACGATCTCCCGTGGCCAGAGCCTGGGACATCTGCTCCAGCATCGTCTTGATCGCCAGTTCCACGTCCTTCGAGGACAGCAGGCCCTGATGGCTGACTATGCGCTCGATCAACTCCGACTTGGTCATGGTTTTCCCTTCTTTTTCAAGCGGCTAGATCAACTGAGAGGTGTTTTAGCACGCTCACCAGCGTTTGGATAGCCCGCTGTCAAGAGGAAAATGTATCGACTCGCCGGAAAAGAAAAAGGGCGACCTGAGTCGCCCTTTCTCGATGCACCGAAACTGTTAGTTCTGGTTCATCTGTGCACGGATCAGATCGCCGATGGTGGTCGGACCGGTGGTTTCGGCTTCCTGCTTGTTACGCAGCTCTTTCATCGCGTCCTTTTCGTCTTCGACGTCTTTGGACTTGACGGACAGGCTGATAACGCGGGACTTGCGGTCGATGCTGATGATCTTGGCTTCGACTTCGTCGCCTTCCTTCAGCACGTTACGGGCGTCTTCAACGCGGTCGCGGCTGATTTCGGAAGCCTTCAGGATGCCTTCGATGTCGCCACCCAGGCTGATCACGGCGCCCTTGGCGTCCACTTCCTTGACGGTACCGCGCACGATGGTGCCTTTCTCGTTCAGGGAGGCGTAGTTGGAGAACGGATCGTCTTCCAGCTGCTTGATGCCCAGGGAGATGCGCTCGCGCTCCGGATCAACGGAGAGGATGACGGTTTCTAGCTCGTCGCCCTTCTTGAAACGACGTACGGCTTCTTCGCCCACTTCGTTCCAAGAGATGTCGGACAGGTGAACCAGGCCGTCGATGCCGCCGTCCAGGCCGATGAAGATACCGAAATCGGTGATCGACTTGATGGTGCCGGAGATCTTGTCGCCCTTGTTGAACTGGCCGGAGAAATCTTCCCACGGGTTCGACTTGCACTGCTTGATGCCCAGGGAGATACGACGACGCTCTTCGTCGATGTCCAGAACCTGAACTTCCACTTCGTCGCCGACCTGAACGACCTTGGACGGGTGGATGTTCTTGTTGGTCCAATCCATCTCGGAAACGTGCACCAGGCCTTCCACGCCCTCTTCCAGCTCGGCGAAGCAGCCGTAGTCGGTCAGGTTGGTGACTTTGGCAGTGACACGGGTGCCTTCCGGATAACGGGCCTTGATGGCGACCCACGGATCTTCGCCCAGCTGCTTCAGACCCAGGGAGACGCGGTTGCGCTCGCGGTCGTACTTCAGGACCTTGACGTCGATCTCGTCGCCAACATTGACGATCTCGGACGGGTGCTTGATGCGCTTCCAGGCCATGTCGGTGATGTGCAGCAGACCATCTACGCCGCCCAGGTCAACGAACGCACCGTAGTCGGTGAGGTTCTTGACGATACCTTTGACCTGCTGGCCTTCCTGCAGGGATTCCAGCAGAGCTTCGCGCTCGGCGCTGTTCTCGGCTTCCAGCACGCTGCGACGGGAAACGACAACGTTGTTGCGCTTCTGGTCCAGCTTGATGACCTTGAACTCCAGCTCTTTGCCTTCCAGGTGGGTGGTATCACGCACCGGACGGACATCGACCAGGGAGCCCGGCAGGAACGCGCGGATGCCGTTGACGTCAACGGTGAAGCCGCCTTTGACCTTGCCGTTGATAACGCCCTTGACCACTTCCTCAGCGTTGAACGCAGCTTCCAGAACCAGCCAGGACTCGGCGCGCTTGGCTTTCTCGCGGGACAGCTTGGTTTCACCGAAGCCGTCTTCCACAGCGTCCAGCGCAACGTGGACTTCGTCACCGACCTTGATGGTCAGCTCGCCTTGTTCGTTGAAGAACTGGTCGAGCGGGATGACGCCCTCGGACTTCAGGCCGGCATGTACGGTAACCCAGTCACCGTCGATGTCGACCACGATGCCGGTGATGATTGCACCCGGCTGCATGTCGAGGGATTTCAGGCTTTCTTCAAAAAGTTCTGCAAAGCTTTCGCTCATGTTGATTCCTGTTGATCAAGGGCGGGGATTCGCCCAAACCACACTCCAGACAATGTGGGTTCGTTCATGTAAAAAGAGGCCTGCGGGACTATGACTGGTCTCCCGCATGCCTCCTTGCGAGCCTTTCGACTTAAGTCAGCCGCGGCTCATTTACCCGGCGAGATCGCGATCGGCGACCTCACTGAGAATTCTGTCCAGCACCTGCTCGATGCTCAGCTCGGTGGAATCCAGCTGGATGGCGTCTACCGCCGGCTTCAGCGGAGCCACCGCACGCTGCATGTCGCGCTCGTCGCGAGCACGAATCTCGTCTAGCAGACTCGGCAGGCTAACACCTTCGACTTTTCCTTTCAACTGCAGGTAGCGACGGCGAGCGCGCTCCTCCGCACTGGCGGTCAGGTAGATCTTCAGCGGGGCATCCGGAAATACTACGGTGCCCATGTCGCGGCCATCGGCCACCAGACCCGGCGCTTCGAGGAAGGCACGCTGACGCTGCAGCAGCGCCTCGCGCACGGCGGGCAGGGAGGCGACCATGGAAGCACCGGCACCGACCTGCTCGTTGCGAATGGCGTCGGTGACCTCCTCGCCCTCGAGGATGATGCGCTTGTCGACGAACTGCACGTCCAGGTGGGCAGCCAGGGTCTTTAGCGCCTCCTCGTTGGTCAGGTCGATACCATGATTGCCGGCGGCGAAGGCCAGCAGGCGATAAAGAGCCCCGGAATCCAGCAGTTTCCAGCCCAGCTTGTTGGCCAGCAGACCGGCGATGGTCCCCTTGCCCGAGCCGCTCGGCCCGTCGATGGTGATGACTACGGCGCTCATTTGCCCTCCTCCGTTACGCGAATACCGGTCTGAGCGGCCAAACCGAGGAAATTCGGAAAGGACGTAGCGACGTTGGCGCAATCATGGATGCGAATCGGCGCCGTGGCGCGCAGGGAGGCGACGCTGAAGGACATGGCGATGCGGTGGTCGCCGTGACTCCACACCTCGCCGCCGCCAATGGCGCCGCCCTCAATGATGATGCCGTCCGGCGTCGGCTCGGCTTTCACGCCCAGGGCGATCAGGCCGTCGGCCATCACCTGGATACGGTCGGATTCCTTGACCCGCAGCTCCTCGGCGCCACGCAGCACGGTGCGCCCTTCGGCGCAGGCGGCGGCGACGAACAGCACCGGGAATTCATCAATGGCCAGCGGCACCAGGTCTTCCGGAATGTCGATGCCCTTGAGCTTGGCGGCACGCACGCGGATGTCCGCAACCGGCTCACCGCCGACTTCGCGTTGGTTTTCCAGGGTGAGGTCGGCACCCATCAGCTTGAGGATGTCGATCACGCCGGTGCGGGTCGGGTTGATGCCGACGTGCTCCAGCACCAGCTCCGAGCCCTCGGCGATGCTGGCGGCAACCAGGAAGAAGGCAGCCGAGGAGATATCCGCCGGCACTTCGATATGGGTGGCGCTCAGCTTGTGGCCGGACTCGACGGTGGCGACGTTACCGTCGACGGTCACCGGATAGCCGAAGCCGCGCAGCATGCGCTCGGTGTGGTCGCGAGTCGGCGCCGGTTCGGTCACGCTGGTTTCGCCGGCGGCATACAGACCGGCCAGCAACAGGCAGGACTTGACCTGAGCGCTGGCCATCGGCATCTCGTAGCTCATGCCAGTCAGTCGCTGACCGCCCTTGATGTGCATCGGCGGACGACCTTCCGGGCCGGTCTCGATCACCGCGCCCATCTCGCGCAGCGGCTTGGCCACGCGGTTCATCGGGCGCTTGGACAGTGAGGCGTCGCCGGTCAGCACGGTATCGAACGGCTGCGCGGCCAGCAGGCCGGAGAGCAGGCGCATGGAGGTGCCGGAGTTGCCCAGGTACAGCGGGCCGGGTGGCGGCTTCAGGCCATTCAGGCCTACACCGTGAATGGCCACTTTGCCGTGATGCGGACCTTCGATCACCACGCCCATGTCGCGGAAGGCCTGCAGGGTAGCCAGGGCATCTTCGCCCTCGAGGAAGCCCTCCACCTGGGTAGTACCCTCGGCCAGCGAGCCGAGCATGATCGAGCGGTGCGAGATGGACTTGTCGCCCGGTACGCGGATACGGCCGGAGAGGGAACCACCGGGATTGGCGAGGTAGATCAGGTCGTTCGAGTGCATGGCGTCCACATAGGCCCTGCGGGCCAGGATTTTGCTGAAATGCTCGCGGGCGTGACGGGCGCGGGTGAACACGCCCAGCAGCTGACGCCCGTCCCCAGCGTCGACCGCGCCGCGCAGGGCGTCGAGGTCGTCGCGAAACGCGTCGAGGGTGCGCAACACCGCCTCGCGATTGGCGAGGAAGATGTCGTGCCACATCACCGGATCGCTGCCGGCGATCCGCGTGAAATCGCGGAAGCCGCCGGCGGCGTAACGGAAGATCTCCAGGTTCTCGCTGCGCTTGGCCAGCGAGTCCACCAGGGTGAAGGCCAGCAGGTGCGGCAAGTGGCTGGTGGCAGCGAGCACCTGATCGTGGTGCTCCACCTCCATGTGTTCCACATCGGCGCCCAAGGCGCGCCACAGGCCGTCGATCAGCGCCAGCGCGCCGGCATCGGTGCACGGCTGCGGAGTAAGGATGACCTTGTGACGGCGGAACAGTTCGGCATTGGAGGCCTCCACCCCGCTCTGCTCGGAGCCGGCGATCGGATGACCAGGAACGAAGCGCTTCACCTCGCCACCGAAGGCCAGGCGCGCCGCGCGCACCACATTGCCCTTGGCGCTGCCCACGTCGGTGAGCACCGCATCGCCAAGGTCGCACTGCGCCAGCTGGGCCAGCACCTTTTCCATGGCCAGGATAGGCACCGCCAGCTGGATCACCGCGGCGCCCTGACAGGCGGCCGACAGCTCCGTCTCGCAGCGATCGACCACGCCCAGCTCCACGGCCAGGCGGCGCGACTCGGCATCCAGGTCTACGCCTACCACTTCGCTGAACAGCCCTTTCTCGCGAATCCCCTTGGCGAAGGAGCCGCCGATCAGGCCGAGCCCCACCACCACGAGGCGGCCGAGTTTGCGCGAGGCTTGTTGCAGCGGCATTGCCTCAACCACGGAGAATCGACTCCAGGGCCTCGAGGAAACGGGCGTTCTCCTGCTCAGTGCCGATGGACACGCGCAGGAAGGTCGGCATGCCGTAGCCGGCCACCGGACGCACGATCACGCCGGCCTGCAGCAGCGCCTGGTTGATCGGCGCGGCGTCGCGGCCGAAGTCCACTGCGATGAAGTTGCCCTTGGATGGAATCCAGGTCAGGCCCAAGCGGTGGAAGCCCTCTTCCAACTGCGCCATGCCGGCATCGTTGGTACGGCGGCTGGCCGCCAGGTAGTCGGCATCGTCCAGCGCCGCGCAGGCGGCGGCCAGGGCCAGGCTGTTGACGTTGAACGGCGCACGCACGCGATTGAGCGCATCGGCGACCTGCGGCGAGCTCAGCGCGTAGCCGACGCGCAGCGAGGCCAGGCCGTAGGCCTTGGAGAAAGTGCGCGAGACCAGCAGATTCGGATAGCGCGCCAGGTAATCGAGGCCGTCCGGCAGCTCGTCACCCTCTGCGTATTCGATATAGGCCTCGTCCAGCACCACCAGCACGTTCTCCGGCATACGAGCGAGGAAGGCCTCCAGCGCGTCCGGGCCGAACCAGGTGCCGGTCGGGTTGTTCGGATTGGCGACGAACACCACACGGGTGTTGGTATCGATGGCCGCCAGCATGGCTTCGAGGTCGTGCCCATGTTCCTTGGCCGGCACCACCTTGCCCTGGGCGCCGACCGCCTGGGTGGCAATCGGGTACACGGCGAAGGCGTACTGGCTGAACACGGCATTCAGCCCCGGCGCCAGCCAGGCGCGTGCGACCAGATCGAGAATGTCGTTGGAGCCGTTGCCCAGGGTTACCTGGGCCGGAGTCACGCCACAGCGTGCGGCCAACCTGGATTTCAGCTCGAAACCATTGCCGTCCGGGTAACGGGTCAGCTCGGCCAGTTCGGCGCGGATCGCTTCCAGTGCCTTGGGCGACGGGCCCAGCGGGTTCTCGTTGCTGGCCAGCTTGACGATGCCGGCGGGATCGAGATTCAGCTCGCGGGCCAGCTCATCGACCGGCTTGCCCGGCACGTAGGGCGAGAGTTTCTGCACGCCCGGCACGGCCAGGGCGAGGAAGTCGCAGCTCATGAGCTCTCCTCAGGCAATCACGCGGCTCAAAGAACCGCTTTCGGGTAGGAACCCAGCACTTTCAGGGCGACGGCTTCGCCGTTGATCTTTTCCAGCACGTCCTTGATCAGCGGGTCGCGATGGTGGCCAACGAAGTCGATGAAGAACACGTAGGTCCACTTGCCGCTGCGCGACGGGCGCGTCTCGATGCGGGTCAGATCGATGCCGTTGGTGTGGAACGGCACCAGCAACTCGTGCAGCGCCCCCGGCTTGTTACGCATGGAGACGATGACCGAGGTCTTGTCGTCGCCGGTCGGCGGCACTTCCTGGCTACCGATAATGAGGAAGCGCGTGGAGTTGTCCGGACGATCTTCGATCTTTTCCTGCAGTTTGGTCAGGCCGTAGAGGTTGGCCGCCATATCGCCGGCGATCGCCGCCGAGTTCCACTCGCTCTTCACCCGTTTGGCCGCGTCGGCGTTGCTGGAAACCGCCACGCGCTCGACGTTCGGGTAGTGCGCGTCCAGCCATTTGCGGCACTGGGCCAGGGACTGGGCGTGGGAATAGATGCGGGTGATCTTGTCGGTCTTGGTGGTCTCGCCGACCAGCAGGTGGTGGTGGATACGCAGCTCCACCTCGCCACAGATGACCATGTCGTGCTCGAGGAAGCTGTCCAGGGTGTGGTTGATCGCGCCCTCGGTGGAGTTCTCCACCGGTACCACGCCGAAGTTGACCGCACCGGCGGCCACTTCGCGGAACACCTCATCGATGGCGGCCATCGGCACGCTGATCACCGAGTGGCCGAAGTGCTTCATCGCTGCCGCCTGGCTGAAGGTACCTTCCGGGCCGAGATAGGCGACCTTGAGCGGCTGCTCCAGAGCCAGGCAGGAGGACATGATCTCGCGGAAAAGCCGCGCCATCTCCTCGTTGTCCAGCGGCCCCTTGTTCAGCTCCATGATGTGCTTGAGCACCCAGGCTTCACGCTCGGGACGGTAGAACACCGGCTTCTCGCCCTCTGGCAGGGACTGCATCTTGACCCGCGCCACGTCCTGGGCGCAGCGCGCGCGCTCGCTGATCAGCTCGAGGATCTTTTCGTCGAGGCTGTCGATGCGAACCCGCAGCGCCTTGAGCTGATCGGCGTCGCTCATCAGCCGTGCTCCTTCTCGAACTCCGCCATGTAGGCCACCAGCGCCTCCACGGCGTCCAGGCCGGTGGCGTTATAGATGGAGGCGCGCATGCCGCCCACCGAACGATGGCCCTTGAGGTTGAGCAGGCCGCGCGCATCGGCGCCGGCGAGGAAGGTCTTGTCGAGCTTCTCGTCGGCCAGACGGAATGGCACGTTCATCCAGGAGCGCGAACCGGTCTGGATCGGGTTGGTGTAGAAGTCGCTGCCGTCGATGAAGGTGTAGAGCAGGTCCTTCTTCGCGCGGTTGCGCTGCTCCATCGCGGCGACGCCGCCCTGTTCCTTCAGCCACTCGAAGACCAGGCCGGAGAGGTACCAGGAATACGTCGCCGGAGTGTTGTACATGGAGCCGTTGTCGGCGGCGATCTTGTAATTGAGCATGGTCGGGCAGACGCTGCGGGCGCGACCCAGCAGGTCTTCACGGACGATGACGACGACCAGGCCGCTCGGGCCGATGTTCTTCTGCGCGCCGGCGTAGATCAGGCCGAACTGCGACACGTCGACCGGGCGCGAGAGAATGTCCGAGGACATGTCTACCACCAGCGGCACGTCGCCGGTCTGCGGCACCCAGTCGAACTGCAGACCACCGATGGTCTCGTTGCTGGCGTAGTGCAGGTAGGCAGCGTCCTTCGACAGCTGCCATTCGTTCTGCCCGGGAATGGCGAAGTAGTCGTAGCCCTTGGCGCTGGCGGCGACATTGACGCTGCCGTAGCGACGCGCCTCCTCGATGGCCTTCTTTGACCAGATGCCGGTCTCGATGTAGTCGGCGGTGCCGTCTTCCGGCAGCAGGTTCAGCGGGATCTCGGCGAACTGCTGGCTGGCGCCGCCCTGCAGGAACAGCACCTTGTAGTCGCTGGGAATGGCCATGAGATCGCGCAGATCCTGCTCGGCCTTCTCGGCGATCGCCACGTACTCATCGCTGCGGTGGCTCATCTCCATCACGGAGAGGCCGCGGCCCTGCCAGTCGAGCATCTCGGCCTGGGCGCGTTGCAGTACAGCGGTCGGCAGTGCGGCCGGGCCGGCGCAGAAGTTATGGGCGCGTTTGCTCACTTCGACTCTCTCACTCTTCGTCGCTGGGGGCGTCCACCGGGGTCTCGCCCTCGTCCGCCGCTTCCACTGGTTCGGCCTCGGCGCCTTCGGCAAGCACCTCGCCTTCGATGTCGTCATCCGAGCCGGACGGCTCCTGCACACGCTCCAGGCCCACCAGTGTCTCGTCGTCGGCCAGCTTGATCAGGATCACGCCCTGGGTGTTACGGCCGGCGCCGCGGACCTCGTCGACACGGGTACGCACCAGAGTGCCCTGGTCGGAGATCAGCATGATCTCCTCGCCGTCCTGCACCTGCACGGCGCCAACCAGCTTGCCGTTACGCTCGTTGATCACCATGGCGATCACGCCCTGGCCGCCACGGCCGCGGCGCGGGTAGTCGGCCAGCGGAGTGCGCTTGCCGTAGCCACGCTCGGAAGCGGAAAGGATCTGCGCGCCGGCTTCCGGAATCAGCATGGAGATGATGCGCTGCTCGTCGGCCAGGCGCATGCCACGCACGCCACGGGCCAGGCGACCCATGATGCGCACCTTGCTTTCCTTGAAGCGGATGACCTTGCCGGAGTCGGAGAACATCATCACATCCTTCGAGCCATCGGTGATGGCGGCGGCGATCAGCGAGTCGCCCTCCTCCAGCTTCAGCGCGATCAGGCCATTGGAGCGCGGCTTGGTGAACTGGATCAGCGGAGTCTTCTTCACGGTGCCGTAGGCGGTCGCCATGAAGATATAGGCGCCGGTCGGCTCGTCCTGGCTGAAGTCGGCGTCGTCACCTTCTTCGGCTTCCTCGACCTCGACCACCTCAGCGACCTGCTCGGCGACGACGTCGTCGTCATCGTTTTCTTCGTCGACGAAGCGTGCACGCACGGCCTCGAGGTCGATCTGCAGCATGGCGGTGATGCGCTCACCCTCGTCCAGCGGTAGCAGGTTGACCAGCGGACGACCACGCGCGGTACGCGAGGCTTCCGGAATCTCGAAGGTACGCAGCCAGTAAACCTTGCCCTTGCTGGAGAACAGCAGCAGGGTGGCGTGGCTGTTGGCGACCAGCAGGTGTTCGATGTAGTCCTCGTCTTTCACTCCGGTGGCCGACTTGCCCTTGCCGCCACGACGCTGGGCCTGGTAGGCGGCCAGCGGCTGGGACTTGGCGTAGCCGCCGTGGGAGATGGTGACGACGCGCTCTTCCTCGGTGATCAGGTCGGCGATGGTCAGGTCCATCTGCGAAGCCATGATCTCGGTGCGACGGGCATCGCCGAACTCGGCCTTGACCTTTTCCAGCTCCTCGCGGATGACTTCCATCAGGTGCTCGGGGCTGGTCAGGATGCGGATCAACTCGCCGATCTGAGTCAGGATTTCCTGATACTCGGACAGCAGCTTCTCGTGCTCCAGACCGGTCAGGCGGTGCAGGCGCAGCTCGAGGATGGCCTGAGCCTGCTCGGGCGACAGGTAGTACTTGCCGTCGCGCAGGCCGTACTGCGGGTCCAGGTCTTCCGGACGGCAGGAATCGGCGCCAGCGCGCTCGACCATCGCCTCCACGGCGCTGGAAGCCCAGGCGGTGGCGATCAGGCGCTCCTTGGCCTCGGCCGGGGTCGGCGAGGTCTTGATCAGCTCGATCACCGGGTCGATGTTCGACAGCGCGACGGCCTGACCTTCGAGGATGTGACCACGCTCGCGGGCCTTGCGCAGCTCGTAGACGGTCCGGCGGGTCACCACTTCGCGGCGGTGACGGACGAACACTTCGAGCATGTCCTTGAGGTTCAGCGTGCGTGGCTGGCCATCGACCAGGGCCACGACGTTGATGCCGAACACGCTCTGCATCTGGGTCTGGGCGTAGAGGTTGTTCAGCACCACCTCGCCGACTTCGCCACGGCGCAGCTCGATGACCACGCGCATGCCGTCCTTGTCGGACTCGTCGCGCAGCTCGGTGATGCCCTCGATCTTCTTCTCTTTGACCAGTTCGGCGATCTTCTCGATCAGACGCGCCTTGTTCAGCTGGTACGGCAGTTCGGTGACGATGATCTGCTGGCGGTTGCCGCCCTTCTCCATGTCCTCGATCGTCGCACGGGCACGCATGTAGATGCGGCCACGGCCGGTGCGGTAGGCCTCGATGATGCCCGCGCGACCGTTGATGATGCCGGCAGTGGGGAAGTCCGGACCGGGGATGTACTGCATCAGCTCGTCGACGGTCAGCTCGGGGTTGTCGATCAGCGCCAGGCAGCCGTCGATCACCTCGGCCAGGTTGTGCGGCGGAATGTTGGTCGCCATGCCCACGGCGATACCGGACGAGCCGTTGACCAGCAGGTTGGGGATCTTGGTCGGCATGACCGCCGGGATCTGCTCGGTGCCGTCGTAGTTGGGCACCCAGTCGACGGTTTCCTTGTCCAGGTCGGCCAGCAGCTCATGGGCCAGCTTGGCCATGCGCACTTCGGTGTATCGCATGGCCGCGGCGTTGTCGCCGTCCACCGAGCCGAAGTTGCCCTGGCCATCGACCAGCATGTAGCGCAGGGAGAATGGCTGAGCCATACGCACGATGGTGTCGTAGACAGCCGTGTCGCCGTGCGGGTGGTACTTACCGATCACGTCACCGACCACACGGGCGGACTTCTTGTAGGCCTTGTTCCAGTCGTTGCCTAGCTCGCTCATGGCGTAGAGCACGCGGCGGTGCACGGGCTTCAGGCCGTCACGCGCATCTGGCAGCGCACGCCCGACGATCACGCTCATGGCGTAGTCGAGGTAGGACTGTTTCAGCTCGTCTTCGATGTTGACCGGGAGGATTTCTTTGGCCAGTTCGCCCATGAGAAGCCTGGTTCCTTATTCTGGTGAAACCCCGCCGCACCCATCCTGGGTCGGACCGGAGTCCGCCGTAGTCGCCCCTGCTCGGCAGCGACTCACGACAAATCAAAGAGTTAACTCGGTTATTTGCGCTATTGAAGCGACCCTCACGGGGCCGCCCGAGAACTGGCGGAGATTACCACAGTCACCCGCCGGCACCTACCCCGCCCGGCGCCCCCACCAAGGGATTCAGTGCAGACGCTTGCGACACATGAGTTGCGCCATTTTCGCCGCATCCGGCCGCTCGACCACACCCTTTTCGGTGACGATCGCGTCGATCAGGTCGGCCGGAGTCACGTCGAACACCGGGTTGACCGCGTGCACGTCGGCGGCGATGCGCTGGCCGCCGACATCCAGCAGCTCGCAGCCGTCGCGCTCCTCGATGGGGATGTCCTCGCCGTCTTCCAGGTTCATGTCGATGGTCGAGCTGGGCGCGACCACCATGAAGCGCACGCCGTGGTGCATGGCGTTGACCGCCAGCTGGTAGGTGCCGATCTTGTTGGCCACGTCGCCATTGGCGGTGATGCGGTCGGCCCCGACGATGACCCAGGTGATGCCTTCGGTCTTCATCAGATGCGCGGCGGCGGAGTCGGCGTTCAGGCTCACCGGCACGCCCTCGCCCGCCAGCTCCCAGGCGGTCAGGCGCGAGCCCTGCAGCCAGGGACGGGTCTCGTCGGCGAAGACGCGCTCGACCAAGCCGGCCAGATGCGCGGCGCGGATCACGCCCAGGGCCGTGCCGAAGCCGCCGGTGGCCAGCGCGCCGGTATTGCAGTGGGTGAGCAGCTTCTGCGGGGCCGCCTGGTGCTTGCGGATCAGCTCCATGCCGAGCTGGGCCATGGTCAGGTTGGCCTCGCGGTCGCTATCGAAGATGCCGACGGCCTCCGCCTCCAGCGCCGCCAGGGTGTTTTCGCCCTCCTTCAGGCGCTGCAGGCGCTCGCGCATGCGATCCAGGGCCCAGAACAGGTTGACCGCGGTCGGCCGCGATTCGGCCAGCACCTTGAAGTCTTCTTCCAGCGCAGCCCGCCAGTCGCCACCTTCGGCCAGGCGCGCCCGCGCGCCCAGCACCACACCGAAGGCGGCGGCGATGCCGATGGCCGGTGCGCCGCGCACCACCATGCTGCGGATCGCCTCAGCCACACCGGTGGCCGAATCGTAGGCCAGCCAGGTCTCCTCGCGCGGCAGTACGCGCTGGTCCAGGAGGAACAACGTGCCGTCGCGCCACTCGATGGCTTTAACCTTCTCTGCTGCCAACAGTTCGTCGCGCATGACATCCCCTCGAAAAGCCGCGGATTATAGCGAGCCGCCGCCAACATGGCTCAGTTATACTGCCGCCCTGTTTCTCCAGCCCGGATGCCTGTCATGCCCGAACCGCACCAGCCGCTCGACCTGTTGCTCCTGCCCACCTGGCTGGTGCCCGTCGAGCCCGCTGGCGTGGTACTGCGCGACCATGCCCTGGGCATCCGCGAGGGCCGCATCGCCCTGATCGCGCCGCGCGCCGAGGCCCTGCGCCATCCGGCCACAGAGGTACGCGAGCTGCCGGATTGCGTGCTCACTCCCGGCCTGGTCAACGCCCACGGCCACGCCGCCATGACCCTGTTCCGCGGCCTGGCCGACGACCTGCCGCTGATGAGCTGGCTGCAGGATCATATCTGGCCGGCCGAGGCCAGGTGGGTCGACGAGGCATTCGTGCGCGACGGCACCGAGCTGGCCATCGCCGAGCAGCTCAAGGGTGGCGTCAGCTGCTTCTCCGACATGTACTTCTTCCCGGAGGTGGCCAGCGAGCTAGTGCACAAGAGCGGCATCCGCGCCCAGCTGACCATTCCCGTGCTGGACTTCCCCACCCCCGGCGCCCGCGACGCCGAGGAGGCACTGCGCAAGGGCCTGCGCCTGTTCGACGACCTCAAGCAGCACCCGCGCATCAAGGTCGCCTTCGGCCCCCATGCACCCTATTCGGTCAGCGACGACAAGCTGCAGCAGGTGCTGATGCTGGCCGAGGAGCTCGACGCCGGCGTCCACATGCACGTCCACGAGACCGCCTTCGAGGTACAGCAGAGCCTGGAGCTGCACGGCGTGCGTCCGCTGCAGCGGCTGGCGAACCTGGGATTGCTGGGCCCGCGTTTCCAGGCCGTGCACATGACCCAGATAGACGAGGCGGACATCGAGCTGCTGGTGGCCAGCAACAGCAGCGTGATCCATTGCCCCGAGTCCAATCTCAAGCTGGCCAGCGGCTTCTGCCCGGTGGAGAAGCTCTGGCAGGCCGGCGTCAATGTCGCCATCGGCACCGACGGCGCCGCCAGCAACAATGACCTGGATCTGCTCGGCGAGACCCGCACCGCCGCCCTGCTGGCCAAGGCGGTGGCAGGCAGCGCCACCGCCCTCGGCGCCCACAGCGCCCTGCGCATGGCCACTCTGAACGGCGCCCGCGCCCTGGGCCTGGACGACTGCACGGGCTCCCTGGAGCTGGGCAAGCTGGCCGATCTGGCGGCATTCGATCTGTCGGGCCTGGCCCAGCAACCGGTCTACGACCCGGTCTCGCAGCTGATCTACGCCGGCGGCCGCGCCTGCGCCAAACATCTGTGGGTCGGCGGCAAGCAGCTGCTCGACGACGGCCGTCTGACCCGCCTGGACGAGCAGCGCATTGTCGCCAACGCGCGCGCCTGGGGCGAGCGCATCGCCGCCAAACACTGAATTCGTTTCGAGACTTAAGAGCACGCCATGAGCAACGTCGACCACGCCGAAATCGCCAAATTCGAGGCCCTCGCCCACCGCTGGTGGGATCGCGAGAGCGAGTTCAAGCCGCTGCACGACATCAACCCGCTGCGGGTCAACTGGATCGACGAGCGCGTCGGCCTGGCCGGCAAGAAGGTGCTGGACGTCGGCTGCGGCGGCGGCATCCTCAGCGAGGCGATGGCCCAGCGCGGCGCGACGGTGACCGGCATCGACATGGGCGAGGCACCACTGGCCGTGGCACAGCTGCATCAGCTGGAGTCCGGAGTGGCGGTGGAGTACCGGCAGATCACCGCCGAGGCCCTGGCCGAGGAGATGCCTGGCCAGTTCGACGTGGTCACCTGCCTGGAGATGCTCGAGCACGTGCCCGACCCGTCGTCGGTGATCCGCGCCTGCCACAAGATGGTCAAGCCCGGCGGCCAGGTGTTCTTCTCCACCATCAACCGCAACCCCAAGGCCTATCTGTTCGCCGTGGTCGGTGCGGAGTACCTGCTGCGCCTGCTGCCGCGCGGCACCCACGACTTCAAGAAGTTCATCCGCCCCTCCGAGCTGGGCGCCTGGAGCCGCGCCGCCGGCCTGCAGGTCAAGGACATCATCGGCCTGACCTACAACCCGCTGACCAAGCACTACAAGCTGGAGGCGGATGTCGACGTCAACTACATGATCCAGACCCTGCGCGAGGAGTAAGCGCATGACCCTGCGAGCAGTTCTCTTCGACATGGACGGCACCCTGCTGGACACCGCGCCGGACTTCGTCGCCGTGTGCCAGGCCATGCGCGCCGCCCATTGCCTGGAACCGATCGACGACCAGTTGGTACGCGACGTGATTTCCGGCGGCGCCCGCGCCATGGTCGCCGCCACCTTCGGCATCGAGGTCGGCGCCGAAGGCTTCGAGGCCCTGCGCCTGGAGTTCCTCGAGCGCTACCAGCAGCACTGCGCGGTGCTCAGCAAGCCGTTCGACGGCATGCTCGAACTGCTCGACGACATCGAGCGCGCGCGACTGATCTGGGGCGTGGCCACCAACAAGCCGGTGATCTTCGCCGAACCGATCATGCAGCAGCTGGAACTGGCCGACCGCTCCGCCGTGCTGGTGTGCCCGGACCACGTGGCCCGTAGCAAGCCGGCGCCGGACATGCTCCTGCTGGCCTGCGAGAAGATCGGCATCGCTCCCGCCGACGTCCTGTTCATCGGCGACGACGCCCGCGACATTGAGGCCGGCCGCGCCGCCGGCTGCAAGACCGCCGCCGTCACCTACGGCTATATCCACCCCGAAGACAACCCCCGCCACTGGGGCGCCGACGTGGTGGTGGACCATCCCCTGGAGCTGCGCGCCGTGCTCGACCGCGCCCTGTGCAGCTGCTGATCCGATTACGCAACAACGAGATTTCGCCCATGTTCGACTACAGCGCCCGCCCCGACCTGCTCAAGGGCCGCGTGATCCTGGTGACCGGCGCCGGCCGTGGCATCGGTGCCGCCGCCGCCAAGGCCTATGCCGCCCATGGCGCCACCGTGTTGCTGCTGGGCAAGACCGAGGAAAACCTCAACCAGGTGTATGACGAGATCGAGGCCGCCGGCCACCCGCAGCCGGTGGTGATCCCGTTCAACCTGGAAACCGCCCTGCCGCACCAGTACGACGAACTGGCCGCCACGGTGGAGACCGAGTTCGGTCGCCTCGACGGCCTGCTGCACAACGCCGCCATCGTCGGCCCACGCACACCGCTGGAGCAGCTGTCCGGCGACAATTTCATGCGCGTCATGCAGATCAACGTCAACGCCATGTTCATGCTGACCAGCACCCTGCTGCCGCTGCTCAAGCTCTCCGACGACGCCTCGGTGGTTTTCACCTCCAGCAGCGTCGGCCGCAAGGGCCGCGCCTACTGGGGCGCCTACGGCGTGTCGAAGTTCGCCACCGAGGGCCTGATGCAGACCCTGGCCGACGAGGTAGAAGGCGTATCCATGGTACGCGCCAATAGCGTCAACCCCGGCGCGACCCGCACCGGCATGCGCGCCCAGGCATACCCTGGCGAGAATCCGGCGAACAATCCGCTGCCGGAAGACATCATGCCGGTCTATCTGTACCTGATGGGCCCGGACAGCCGGGACGTGAACGGCAAGGCCTTCAACGCCCAATAGGTTGGCCGAGCGGGCGCCGGTTTTCCGGCGGCTGCAAGCGCAGCGGCATCAGATTGCCAGCATCGGCGTCAACGCGACGGCAATGCATTGCCGGAAACGCACCCGCAAATCTCTTAAGTACATGAAATAAAAGATATTTTCCAAATTGGCACAGAATTAGCTCTATCTCGGCCAACGGGCGCTCAAGCGCCAGAGGTCGAGCAGCATGATTCCAACCCCCCCATCCAACACCGTCGATTTCGATGCCGCCAAACTGCAGCGCCTGGGCTACGCGAGCCGTGGCCAGCGTCTGCTCAAGCCGGTCAGCCTGGCGCAGCTGCGCCAGCAATTGAGCCTGCAGCTGCAGACCTCACTGGAAGTCGACCGCATCCTCGACCTGTTCTTCCGCGAAGTGCAGCGCCTGGTGCCGCTGGATGCCCTGAGCTATCAGTTGGCGGCCCGCGATCTGCGCATCGAGCTGGGCGCTCGCGCCAACCATTCGGCCGCCTACCGCCTGAGCCACCAGGGCGAATACATGGGCGAGCTGACTTTCCGCCGCAATCAGCGCTTCAGCGACGAGGAGCTCGGCCAGCTGGAATCCCTGCTGGCCAGCCTGCTGTTCCCGCTGCGCAATGCCCTGCTCTACCGCGCCGCGCTGCAGAGCGCGCTGCGCGACCCGCTGACCGACACCGGCAACCGCATCGCCATGAACCAGGCGATGCAGCGCGAGGTCGACCTGGCCCGCCGCAGCCTGCAGCCACTGTCGGTGCTGATGGTCGACATCGATCTCTTCAAGAACATCAACGACCGCTTCGGCCACGCCACCGGCGACGAAGTGCTGAAAGGCGTGGCCGCCGTGATCAAGGGCAGCCTGCGCAATATCGACATGGTGTTCCGCTACGGCGGCGAGGAATTCCTGGTGCTGCTGGCCAATACCAGCCGCGAGGCCGCGCAGATGGTCGGCGAGCGCCTGCGCCTGGCGGTCATGGGCCTGCAGCATCTGGAGCAAGGCCAGGCACTGGACCTGTCCATCAGCCTGGGTTGCGCCACCCTGCTGGCGGGCGAGTCGATGGACAGCCTGCAGCGCCGCGCCGACAGCGCCCTCTACGTCTCCAAGCGCGAGGGCCGCAACCGCCTGTCCATGGCTGGCTGATACTTATCGGCATGAAAAAGGGGCTCCGCGGAGCCCCTTTTTTTTGCGCCTGTCGGACCGGTTGCCGGACCGATGCGTCCTGCATCAACGCTTGCGGCCGAACCCCGGACGCTGGCCGTCGCCGCTGGGCGGGCGCTTGCTCGGCGCGGCCGGGCGCGGCTTGCGGGCCGGCCGGTCGGCCAGCTCACTCGCCGGACGCGGCGTGCGCTTCTTGTTCACATCGGCCGGACGCTCGGCCACCGGAGTACCACGTCCGCCCTCGCGGCGCTCACCCCGCTCGCCGGCCGGCTTGCGCGGCGCGCGCTGCGGACGCTCGCTACCCTCGCCACGCGGAGCGCGAGCCGGGCGCGACTGCTCGGCCGGGGCGCCTTCACCCTGGGCCGGGCGCAGAACGCGCTTGGGCCGCTCGCCACGCCCCAGCGGCTTGGCCGCCTTGCGCTGCAAGCGGTCGAGCTTCTCGCGCATTTTCTCTTTCATCGCCGGCAGGGCCACCGGCTTGAGACCGACTTCCTCGCTGAGGATGTCCACCTCGCGCTGCTCCATCTCGCGCCAGCGCCCCATCGGCAGGTCGGAAGTCATGAAGACCGGGCCGAAACGCACGCGCTTCAGGCGGCTGACCACCACGTCCTGGGATTCCCACAGGCGGCGCACCTCGCGGTTGCGACCTTCCATCACCACGCAGTGATACCAGTGGTTGAGGCCGTCGCCGCCCGGCGCTTCCTTGATGTCGGTGAATTTGGCCGGGCCGTCTTCCAGCATCACGCCGGCCTTGAGCTGCTCGATCATCTCCTCGGTGACCTCGCCGCGCACGCGCACGGCGTACTCGCGGTCCATCTCGTAGGAGGGGTGCATCAGGCGGTTGGCCAGCTCACCGTCGGTGGTGAACAGCAGCAGGCCGGTGGTGTTGATGTCCAGCCGGCCGATATTGATCCAGCGGCCTTCCTTCGGTCGCGGCAGGCGGTCGAACACGGTGGGGCGGCCTTCCGGGTCGTCGCGGGTGCAGATCTCGCCTTCCGGCTTGTTGTAGATCAGCACGCGACGCACGACCTGGGCGTCTTCGCGCTTGAGCAGTTGGCCGTCGACGCTGATGGCGTCGCGCGGCTCGACACGGGCACCGAGGTTGGCGACCGCGCCATTGACCTTGACGCGGCCGTCGGCGATCCACTGCTCGATGTCGCGGCGCGAGCCGAGGCCGGCGCGGGCCAGGACCTTCTGCAGTTTTTCGCCGCTGGGACGGGGTTCGAATTCGGATTCGCTCATCTGGGCACCTCCCGGTGTAACTGAGGATGAAAACTCATGGACTGCGTAAGCGCACACGCCGCCGGCCATGAAAGGGCCGCGCATCATACGCGGATCGCCGCGTCCGCGCACGGCCGTCTGACTATAGCCCCTGGCAACCGGCTGGACGCGCTCGACGGGCGGAAACGAGACGGACGGAGCTAGCGCGTCTTGCGCCGCCCCGTGGCCTCGAAGGCCAGCAGGCGCATGTCGGCCTCGGCCAGCAAGGCCATGCGTTCGGTCTTGCCAAGCTTCTTCCAGCCTTTGATTTCATGCTTGCTGCGCCCGCAGCCGACGCAGATATCGGCGTCGAACTCGCAGACCTTGATGCAGGGATTCTTGCTCATGGCGGCACGTGTGAAAGAAGGCGCCGCCAGCTTAGGCCGAGACGGCCTCTGGCCGGGATTGAATGTCTCAATCCCCTCAATGCACGGAGTCGCCGGCGTCCAGGGTTTCGCCCTGGTCCTCCTCGGATTCCTCGGCGGCCTGCGGCAGGTCGCTGAAATCGGTCTTCAGCCCCTGCTCCATCTGGTCCAGCTCCACCAGCAGGCTGCGGAAGCTGGTTTCCTCGCGCGGCTCGGCCGGCGCTTCGTCGCCCAGCTCGGCATCCACCCGTGCCTGCAGCGCCGCCGGCACCGGCAGGTCGTCGTCCAGCGCCAGCATCGGTTCGGGCTCCAGCTCGCGCAGGGCGGCAAGCGGCGGCAGCTCTTCCAGGCTCTTCAGGTTGAAATAGTCGAGAAAGGCGCGGGTAGTGGCGAACATCGCCGGCTTGCCCGGAACGTCGCGGTAACCGACCACGCGAATCCAGTCACGCTCCTGCAGGGTCTTGACGATCTGGCTGTTGACCGCCACGCCGCGGATGTCCTCGATCTCGCCGCGGGTGATCGGTTGGCGGTAGGCGATCAGCGACAGGGTCTCGAGCATGGCGCGCGAGTAGCGCTGCGGGCGCTCCTCCCACAGCCGGCCGACCCAGGGCGCGAACTTCTCGCGCACCTGCAGGCGGTAGCCGGAGGCCACTTCCTTCAGCTCGAAGGCGCGTCCCTCGCAGGATTGGCGCAGCACCTCCAGGGCCTCGCGGATCTGCGCCGGTTCCGGGCGCTCGGCCTCCTCGAACAGCTCGCCGAGGCGCTCCAGCGACAACGGTCGGCCCTGGGCCAGCAGCCAGGCTTCGAGCAGGGAGGCGAGTTCCTTCGGGTCGTTCAGGTTCATCATTCGGCTCGGGCACGGACGTGGATAGGCGCGAAGGGCTCATTCTGCACCAGTTCCACCAGCTGTTCCTTGATCAGTTCGAGCACCGCCATGAAGGTGACGACCACGCCGAGCCGGCCCTCCTCGGCCGTGAACAGCGTGACGAACGGAACGAAGCCGGCGCCCTTGAGGCGCTCCAGCACCTCGCTCATACGCTCGCGGGTGGACAGCGCCTCGCGCGTCACCTGGTGGCTTTCGAACATGTCGGCGCGGCGCAGTACCTCGGCCATGGACAGCAGCAACTCCTCCAGGCTCACATCCGGCAGCAGCTTGCGCGCCCGCGCCTCGGGGGCGTCGAGACGCGGCACGCTGATGTCGCGACCGACCCGCGGCAGCTCGTCCAGGCCCTCGGCGGCGGCCTTGTAGCGCTCGTACTCCTGCAGGCGGCGGATCAGCTCGGCGCGCGGGTCGTCTTCCTCTTCCTCGGTTTCGGCCGAACGCGGCAGCAGCATGCGCGACTTGATCTCGGCCAGCATGGCGGCCATCACCAGGTACTCGGCGGCCAGCTCCAGGCGCACCGACTTCATCAGCTCGACGTAGCCCATGTACTGCTTGGTGATCTCGGCCACCGGGATGTCGAGGATGTCGATGTTCTGCTTGCGGATCAGGTACAGCAGCAGGTCCAGCGGGCCCTCGAAGGCCTCGAGGAACACTTCGAGAGCATCCGGCGGGATGTACAGGTCGATCGGCAGCTCGGTGACCGCCTGACCGTAGACCAGGGCAAACGGCAGCTCTTGCTGGGCGCCGGCCTGGCTGTCCTGTTCGGCAACCTCACTCATGCGGCGTCATCCTGAAACGGGCTCGGATCGCCGCAGCCGACGCGAATCACCTCCGGCTCGCCCTCGGCCAGATTGATCACGGTGGAGGCTTCGAGGCCGCCGTAGCCGCCGTCGATGATCAGATCGACCTGATGTTCGAGGATCTGGCGCATCTCGTAGGGGTCGCTCATCGGCAGGTCGTCACCGGGCAGGATCAGGCTCACGCTCATCAGCGGCTCGCCCAGCTGCTCGGCCAACGCCAGGGCGATGGGGTGCGCAGGCACGCGCAGGCCGATGGTGCGGCGCTTGGGGTGCAGCAGCATGCGCGGCACCTCGCGGGTGGCGCCGAGGATGAAGGTGTAGGGCCCCGGCGTATGCGCCTTGAGCAGGCGGAAGGCGCCGGTGTCGACCTTGGCGAACAGGCCGATCTGTGACAGGTCGCTGCACACCAGGGTGAAGTTGTGCTTGTCGTCCAGCTGGCGCAGGCGGCGTATGCGCTCCACCGCGCCCTTGTCGCCGATCAGGCAGCCGATGGCGTAGGAGGAGTCGGTGGGATAGACGATCACCCCGCCGCTACGCAGGATCTCCACCGCCTGCTTGATCAGCCGCGGTTGCGGGTTCTCAGGATGAACCTGGAAGAACTGGCTCATGAACTCTCCCTGTTCAGGCGGTAGCAGCGCGTGCATGGTCGAAACGCTCCCACAGAGGAGACAGGTCTTCCGGCAACGGACGGTACATGCCCAGCTCCGACCAGTCTCCCGGGGCGTGAAAATCGCTGCCGACACTGGCCAGCATGCCGAACTCGCGGGCCAGGATGGCCAGGCCGCCAACCTGCTCGGCCGGCTGCAGGCCGTTGACCACTTCCAGCGCGTGGCCGCCGGCGGCGAGGAAGTCGGCCACCAGGCGACGGCGCTTGCTGCGGGTGAAATCGTACTGCCAGGGATGCGCCAGGCTGATCCAGGCGCCGGCGGAGCGAAGCGTGCCGACCGCCTGCTCCAGGCTCGGCCAGTGCTGCTTGACGTCGCCCAGCTTGCCGGAGCCCAGCCACTTGCGAAACGCCTCGGCGTGGTCGCGCACGTGCCCCGCACGCACCAGGAACTCGGCGAAGTGCGGGCGCGCCGGGGCGTTGCCGCTGTCGCCCAGGCCCTGCTGGATCGCCCGTGCACCTTCCAGGGCGCCGGGCATGCCCTTGGCGGCGAGGCGGCGGTCGATTTCCTCGGCGCGCAGCCAACGGCCCTGATGCAGATCCTCGATGGCCTGGCGCAGCGCCGGGGCGTCGGTGGCGAAGGCATAGCCGAGCACGTGGATGGTCGCGCCGCCCCAGGTGCAGGACAGCTCCACGCCGTTGACCAGACGCATGCCCAGCCCGTCGGCGGCGTGCCGCGCTTCGTCCAGCCCTTCGAGGGTGTCGTGGTCGGTCAGCGCCAGCAGTTCCACGCCACGACCATGGGCGCGCGCGACCACTTCCGCCGGCGCGAGAACGCCGTCGGACGCGGTGCTGTGGCAGTGCAGATCGACCTTCATGGGCGCGTCTTTCGTTAACGGGGTTGTTTGTTATTATGCCGCCACATCCCGCTTCTGGCTGCCGCAGTGAAACAATTCATCGATTTCATCCCGCTCATCCTGTTCTTCATCGTCTACAAGCTCGATCCCCGCACCGTCGAACTGGCCGGCCAGACCTTCGAGCTGGGCGGCATCTTCAGCGCCACCGCGGTGCTCATCATCAGTTCGATCGTGGTGTACGGCATCCTGTTCCTCCTGCAGCGCAAGCTGGAGAAGAGCCAGTGGCTGACGCTGCTGGCGTGCCTGATCTTCGGCAGCCTGACCCTGGCCTTCCACAGCGAGACCTTCCTCAAGTGGAAGGCGCCGGTGGTCAACTGGCTGTTCGCCGCGGGTTTCCTCGGCAGCCACTTCATCGGCGACAAGGTGCTGATCCAGCGCGTCATGGGCCATGCCGTGAACCTGCCGCAGCCCATCTGGACGCGCCTGAACCTGGCCTGGGTGGCGTTCTTCATCTTCAGCGGCTGCGCCAACCTGTTCGTCGCCTTCACCTTCCACGACATCTGGGTCGACTTCAAAGTCTTCGGCAGCCTCGGCATGACCGTGCTGTTCCTCGTCGCCCAGGGCGTTTACCTGGCGCGCCACATCCACGATGACGCCCCTCAGCAAAGCAAGGACTGACATGCTCTACGCCATCATCGCCAGCGACGCCCCCGAATCCCTGGAGAAGCGCCTGGCCACCCGCCCGGCCCACCTGGCCCGCCTGGAGCAGTTGAAGAACGAGGGCCGCCTGGTGCTGGCCGGCCCGCATCCGGCCATCGACAGCAACGACCCGGGCCCGGCCGGCTTCTCCGGCAGTCTGGTGGTCGCCGAATTCGAGTCCCTCGCCGCCGCCCAGAGCTGGGCCGACGCCGACCCCTACCGTGCCGCCGGCGTCTACGCCAGCGTGCTGGTCAAGCCCTTCAAGAAAGTACTGCCCTGACCGACCGGTCCATAACAATAATTCGCCAACAGGGAATGCCATGCGCCAAGGTCCGTTGCTCCTGCTGTTCGTCGCGCTCTCCGTCACGCCGGGCCTGCAGGCCGAGGAATCCCAGCCGCAACCGATCGCCCCGCCCCAGGCGCCCGCCGTCGCCGACGACAGCGCCGCGCGCATCGCCGCCCTGCAGCAGGAGCTGACCGAAAGCCAGCGCCAGCTCGGCGAGTTGCAGGCCGCGACCGGCGAGCGCGAGAGCGCGCAGATCGGCCGCCTGCGCCAGGACAATCAGCGCCTCAAACTGCAGCTCAAGCAGGCCCAGGCCAACGTCCCGCCGCGCCTGTTCAGCGAGCAGCAGCTGTGGTTCGCCATCGGCGCCGGCACTGCGCTGCTCGCCTTCATCGTCGGCCGCCTGAGCGCCGGCGGGCGCAACAAAAGGCGCAGCGAGTGGGTGTGAAGCACCGACCATGACCGACCTGCTGCTGATCGACGACGACCACGAGCTCTGCGAACTGCTGGCCAGCTGGCTGCAGCAGGAGGGCTTCTCGGTGCGCGCCTGCCACGACGGCGTCAGCGCCCGCAACGCCCTGGCCGCAACGGCGCCGGCGGCGGTGATCCTCGATGTGATGCTGCCCGACGGCAGCGGGCTGGAGCTGCTCAAGCAGCTGCGCGGCGAGCACCCGGACCTGCCAGTGCTGATGCTCTCGGCCCGTGGCGAACCCTTCGACCGCATCCTCGGCCTGGAGCTGGGCGCCGACGACTACCTGGCCAAGCCCTGCGACCCGCGTGAGCTGACCGCGCGCCTGCGCGCCGTGCTGCGCCGCAGCCAGCCGGTGGCGAGCCCGTCGCGCCAGGAGCAGGGCGACCTCAGCTACAGCCCGCAACGCGGCATGGCCAGCCTCGGCGAACACGAGATCGCCCTGACCCTCTCCGAAGGCCGCATCCTCGAGGCGCTGCTGCAGCAGCCCGGCGAACCGCTGGACAAGCAGGCCCTGGCGCAACTGGCTCTGGGACGCAAACTGACCCTCTACGATCGCAGCCTGGACATGCACGTCAGCAACCTGCGCAAGAAGCTCGGCCCGCACCCGGACGGCCGCCCGCGCATCGTCGCCCTGCGCGGTCGCGGCTACTACTACGCGCCCTGATCCGGAGGCCGGCGATCAGGCGCGCCGGCTTTACCCTGTCTTTACCCACCGCTGACCGCGCTTGACCTTGCCCTCCCTAGACTGGGCTCATCCGATAACCCACCGGTTTAGAGACAAGGAGACACACCATGCGCAAGACCCTTACCGCCCTGTTCCTGGCCGCCAGCCTGCCGACCCTCGCCGTGGCGATGCCGGAAGGCGCGCCCTGCCACAAACCGTTGCATGGCGAGCACCGCGGCCACGGCATGCGGATGTTCAAGGACCTGGACCTCAGCGCCGAACAGCGCGAGCAGCTCGGCAAACTGATGCACGAACGCAGGAACGACCCGCGCGAGATCACCCAGAAGTATCTGCAGAAGCTGCCCAAGGCCGATCAGGACGCGCTGAAGAAAGAGCTGGAAACCGCCCGCCTGGAGCACGACAAGGCCTTCCGCGCCATCCTCACCCCGAAGCAGCAGAAGACCCTCGACGCACGCAAGGCCGAGATGCAGAAACGCCGCGCCGAACGCGCCGAGTTCGAGGCCTGGAAAGCCGAGAAGGCCAAGCAGGCCCAGTAATTCCCACGCCCTACCCGCCCGGCTCCTCGAGCCGGGCTTTGTCGTTCGAGGAGCCCCTCCATGCGTTCACTGTTCTGGCGCATCTTCGCCAGTTTCTGGCTGGCGGTCGCCCTGGTCGCCGGCCTGTCCATGCTGCTGGGCCGGGCACTGAACCAGGACGCCTGGGTGCTCGCCCACCACCCCGCGCTGGACGACTTCGCCGAGCGCTGGAGCCGGGTGTATCGCAGCGAAGGGCCGGTCGCCGCGCAGCGTTTTCTCGAGCGACGCAAGCAGCGCTACCGGGTCGACACCCAGGTGCTCGGCGAAGACGGCCAGCCGTTGGTAGACGGCACCTTCCCGGCCCGGGCCGCCGCCTACGAGGCGCGCCAGGACAATCCGCGCCGCCTGCCCTGGCGGCGCCTGACCGAGGAATACAGCAATCCCGCCACGGGCGAGACCTACCTGTTCATCTACCGCATCCCCCACCCGGAAATGATGGCCTGGCACCGCGAAAGCCTGTTCTGGCCGCTCAGTGCGCTGGCCATCGCCCTGGTGGTGCTGACCGCCGTCAGCCTGCTGCTGACCCTGTCCATCACCCGCCCGCTCGGGCGCCTGCGCGGCGCGGTACACGACCTGGGCCAGACCACCTACCAGCAGAACAGCCTGGCGCGGCTGGCCGACCGCGGCGACGAGTTCGGCGTACTGGCCCGCGACTTCAACCGCATGGGCTCGCGCCTGCAGGACCTGATCGGCAGCCAGCGCCAGCTGCTGCGCGACGTGTCCCACGAGCTGCGCTCGCCACTGGCGCGCCTGCGCGTGGCGCTGGCACTGGCCGAACGCGCCGAGCCGGCCCAGCGCGAGCAGCTGTGGGGGCGCCTGACCCAGGAGTGCGACCGCCTGGAGGCGCTGATCGGTGAGATTCTCGAACTCGCGCGCCTGGACGCCGACCCCGGCGCCGCGCGCCCGGTGGCGCTGCGCCCGCTGCTCGAGGAACTGATCGGCGATGCCGCGCTGGCCGCGCCCGAGCAGCGCGTGGAAGTCGTCCTGCAAGACACGCAGGCCACGGCCCAGGGCTGGCCGGACATGCTGGCGAGGGCGCTGGACAACCTGCTGCGCAATGCCCTGCGCTTCAACCCCGCGGACCGGCCGATCGAGGTGACCGTGACGCAGCAGGCCGGTCAATTGAATATCGCCGTGCGCGACCACGGCCCCGGCGCCCCGCCGGAACTGCTCGAGCGGCTCGGCGAGCCGTTCTTCCGCGCCCCTCACCAGCAGGCGCCGGGCCACGGCCTGGGGCTGGCCATCGCCCGTCGCGCCGCCGAGCGCCATGGCGGTCGGCTGCTGCTAGCCAACCATCCGCAGGGCGGCTTCGTCGCCACCCTGGAGTTGCCGCTGACGGCCTGAACAGCGGGCTCAGCCCTGCCAGGCGCTGACGAAATCGGCCGTGGCCAGCACCGGCGGGCTGCGGCGCTCGCCCTCGAAGCTACCAATATAGAGGAATCCGACGATCCTCTCGTCGGCGCCCAGACCGAGACCGGCCAGCACGTGCGGATGATGAGCCAGATCGCCGGTCCGCCAGATCGCGCCGAAGCCCAGCGCCTGGGCCGCCAGCTGCATGCCGTGCACGGCGCAGCCGGCCGACAGCACCTGCTCCTCCCGCGGCACCTTGGGATGGTCGCCCAGACGCGCGACGGCCACCACCAGCAACGGCGCGCGCAACGGCATGGCGCGGGCCTTGTCCAGCATCTCGGGGCGCGTGGCCGGGTCGCTCGCCAGCGCGCCGGCGAACAGCTCACCGAGGCGACGGCGCGCCTCGCCTTCCACCGTGATGAAACGCCAGGGCCGCAACTGGCCATGGTCCGGTGCGCGCAGGGCGGCGCGGAACATCAGTTCGCGCTGGGCCGCGTCGGGCGCCGGCTCCAGCAGACGGCCGACAGAGACGCGATTGAGCAACAGATCGAGGGCTTGCATGGCCTTCTCCCGAGGAAACAGGCGGCCATTCTAGGGGCTTAGGCGCGACGCGCCAAAGCCGCGGGCGCTCAGGCGACCTGTTCCGGCATCAACGGCGGGGTCAGCGGCGGCAGGCCGTGGGCGGCGCGGGCGGCGTCGCAACGCGGGTTGTGCTCGCCGTCCTCCCAGCTGGCAGTGAACTCGCGACAGGAGCTGGATCGCTGCTCGTAGATGCTGCAGCGGGTGCCGCAGCCGACGTCGCCGAGCAGGCTGGTGCAGCGCGCGGGCTTGGCGGTGGTGCCGATCATCGCCACCAGATGCGGGCTGATCTGCTCCACCAGATGATCGGGCACGCTGCCGCCGGCGGACTGGCATTCGCCCCAGAAGAAGGACACACGGAAATGCGCGCAGCAGGCGCCGCACGTGAGACAGGGATTTTCGAACATGGTCGTTTGACTCTGGAAACCGGTGGGCACCGGCGAGCTGCGCCTATTCTATGAATCGGCATGCCGCTGGGAAGCCCCCTCAGCGAAGATTTACAGCGCAGGTCGTCGGGGTAGAATGGCGCCCCGCCGCTCTCCCGGCCCGCTCGCGGGATTTCCTGGCACACTCGACTCACGGCAACCGCGCAAAGGAACCCGATGTCCCTGCCCACCCTTCGCATCCTGGCCTTCATCAACGGCATCTTCCTGATCACCCTGGCCGTGAGCATGCTGGTGCCGGTGGGCACCTTGCTGGTGTTCGAGCAGCCCCAGGGCATCAACGCATTTCTCTGGTCGAGCCTGATCACCTTCGTCACCGGCATCGCCATGATCGCCCAGGGCCGCCCGCAACACGGCCAGCTGCGCCCGCGCGACATGTACATGCTGACCGTCTCCAGCTGGGTGCTGGTGTCGGTCTTCGCCACCCTGCCGTTCATCTTCACCCAGCACGCCAGCTTCACCGACGCCTACTTCGAGAGCATGTCGGGCATCACCGCCACCGGCGCGACCATCTTCACCGGTCTCGACGACATGTCGCCGGGCATCCTGATCTGGCGTTCGCTGCTGCACTGGCTCGGCGGCATCGGCTTCATCGCCATGGCCGTGGCGATCCTGCCGATGCTGCGCATCGGCGGCATGCGCCTGTTCCAGACTGAATCCTCGGACCGCTCGGACAAGGTCATGCCGCGCTCGCACATGGTGGCCAAGTACATGGTGGTGGCCTATGTCGGCCTCAGCGCGCTGGCGGTGCTGGGCTTCTGGCTGGCCGGCATGAGCCTGTTCGACGCCATCAACCACGCCATGTCGGCCATCTCCACCGGCGGCTTCTCCACCTCCGACTCCTCGCTGGCGAAATGGCAGCAGCCGGCCGTGCACTGGGTGGCCGTGGTGGTGATGATCTGCGGCAGCCTGCCGTTCGTGCTCTATGTCTCGACCCTGCGCGGCAACTTCCGCGCGCTGGTGCGCGACGACCAGGTACGCGGCTTCATCCTGGTACTGGTCGGCAGCTGGCTGGTGCTGGCCACCTGGTACACCCTGACCACCCAGCTGCACTGGCTGGAAGCCCTGCGCCACGTGGCGGTGAACACCACCTCGATCATGACCACCACCGGCTTCGCCCTTGGCGACTACAGCCTGTGGGGCGGCTTCTCGACCATGCTGTTCTTCTACCTGGGCTTCGTCGGCGGCTGCTCCGGCTCCACCGCCGGTGGCCTCAAGGTGTTCCGCTTCCAGGTCGCCTTCATCCTGCTCAAGGCCAACCTGATGCAGCTGGTGCACCCGCGCGCGGTGATCAAGCAGCAGTACAACCGCCACCGTCTGGACGAGGACATCGTCCGCTCGATCCTGGCCTTCTCGTTCTTCTTCACCATCACCATCGCCGCTCTGGCGCTGGCCCTGAGCCTGTGCGGGCTGGACTGGATCACCGCGCTGTCCGGCGCGGCCAGCATCGTCTCCGGCGTGGGTCCGGGCATGGGTCCGATCATCGGCCCGGCCGGCAACTTCTCCAGCCTGCCAGATACGGCCAAGTGGCTGCTGAGCGCCGGCATGCTGCTGGGCAGGCTGGAAATCCTCACCGTACTGGTACTCCTCCTCCCCGCCTTCTGGCGCCACTAAAAAATTCGCCCTGACCTGCTGCGCACGCCTGATCCGCGTGCGGGCAGTGCTCGCAATGCTCATGGACCTTGCGTCCACTGCGCTTGCTGCGCGCTGGCCGCCCACGGCTGAGGCGCGCTCGCGACGCTCAGAACGAATTTTTTACCCAGAAAAAACCCGCTGAAACCTCACAACCGCGCGCGGTACTCGCCCGGGGTGGCGTCGAACCAGCGGCGGAAGGCGCGGAAGAAGTTGCTGGGGTCGGCGAAGCCGAGCAGGTAGGCGATTTCCAGCAGGGTCAGATTGGGCTGGGCCAGGTACTGTTCGGCCAGCTCGCGGCGGGTGTCGTCGAGCAGGTGCTGGTAGCTGGTGCCCTCCTCCTGCAGGCGGCGCTGCAGGGTGCGTTCGGACAACAGCAGGGCCTGGGCCACCGCCTCGCGCTTGGGCTCGCCCTGGGGCAGCAGGCGGCACAGCACCTGGCGCACCTGGTGGGTGACGCGGCTCTCGGAGAAGCGCGCCAGGTACTCGCCGGCGAAACGGTCGTGCAGCTGCGCCAGCGCCTCGTTGGCCGTGGGCAGCGGCGCCTCCAGGTCGGCGCGGGCGTAGAGCAGCGAATAGTGTTCGGCGTTGAATTTCAGCGGCGCCTGGAAGGCCTGCTGGTAAGGCTCCAGGCTCGCCGGCGGCGGCCCCTGGAAGCTCACCCGCAGCGGCGTGATCGGCTTGCCGGTGAGCCAGCGGCAGAAGGCCAGCGAATAGGCCAGCGACGCCTCGGCACTCTGCCGTGCCGGCGGCAGACGATCGCCGTGGATCGCCAGGATCAGCTCGTAGCCCTCCGGCAGCGGCCGCAGGCTGAGGTCGGAGCCCTCGGCGATGATGCGCTGGTAGCGCACCAGGCGATTGAAGCCTTCCAGCAGGTTGCGGCTGGACATCAGCGCGTAGCCCACCACGTGGAAGGACGAAGGCCGCACCACGCGCGCCATGTTCAGGCCGATGGCCGGATCGCCCGAGGTCTCCACCGCCAGGTGCCACAGGCGGGTCATGGCGTCCTGCGGGAAGCGTGCGTCCGGATCGTCGAGGGCGCGGTAGTCGAGGCCCAGTCGCTCGAACAGCGCCCGGCAGTCGACGCCGCCCAGCTCCAATGCCTGGACGATGCCGGAAGCCCAGCTGGAGGAAGTGGTACGTTCGCTCATCGGCTTTTTTGTTTTATGAATCGCACGGGTTGGCGGCGCAAGGATACTAATCCGCCCCGGCAATTGACAGCGCCGGCCCCGAGCGTGCCGCGGCCATGAGCCGACCGGCGCCCGGTTTCGGCGCAGGCCATTTGGCGCTAGGATTCGGCAAAACAGCACAGGCAGTACGGGGCATCATCATGATCGGATCGGACGACGAGCTGCAGGCAGCCGAAGACCGCAACGCGCAACAGGCCACCGAGGCGGAGGTCGCTACCAAGCCGGCGGACGAAGAGACCCTGGCCGACGACGTCCTCGTCGATATCGCGCCCGCGCAGCCGGAAGACGTCGCCAGAAAGATCCTGCGCGAGACGCTGAAGTCCTTCCCCATTCCCGGCAAGAAGTAAGCGGGGCCGGCGCGCAGGGATACTAAACTGGCACCCTATGTCACTGACCGTCGGGGCGAGGCCCGCCTAGACTGCGGTCGACAATGACAGGAGGTACGCCATGAGCGCTGAAACCACCGCACGCTTCAACAGCTTTGCCGAGTTCTACCCCTACTACCTGCAGGAACACAGCAACGACGTGTGCCGCCGGCTGCACTACGTCGGCAGCCTGCTGGTGCTGAGCATCCTCGCCTACGCCATCGTCACCCAGCAGTGGCTGTGGCTGCTGGCCCTGCCCCTGGCCGGATACGGCTTCGCCTGGGTCGGCCATTTCGTCTTCGAGAAGAACAAGCCGGCCACTTTCAAATACCCGCTGTACAGCTTCATGGGCGACTGGGTGATGCTCAAGGACGCCTTCACCGGCCGCATCCGCTTCTGATCTCGGGATAAAAACCCTCGCGGGCGACGCCGCCCAGCTCGAGGGCCCGAACCGCAAGACCTGCCGGTCAGTTCAGGAGCGCCGCTCGGCGCTCCGGGCTGGCTGTGTGACCTGCGTCCCGCTATGATCCCGCCTGGCTCGGCTCTTGCAGAGCCCGTAGACGCCCGCCAGAGGCGTCAGAAATCCAGCAGGGATCGTCCACACTTGATGAAACTCACCGTCCAGGAAACACCCAGGGCGCAGCCTGCCCCGTTGCTTCGCGAATACTATTCGCGCGTGCTGGCCTACATCGCGCCTGCCGCGGCGGTCGCCGCCGGCACCTACAGCCAGCACTTCGGCTACGAGATTCTCTGGCTGGTGCCCTACGCCCTGCTCTATCCGCATCTGGCCTATCACCTGGGCAACCGCTTCAAGCGCGATTACCCGCAGCAGACCAACCTGATCCTGCTCTTCCTGGACGCCGTCCACGCCGGCGCGGCCGCCGTGCTGATGGGCTTCTCCGTCGTGCCGACGCTGATGTTCCTGCTGACCCTGGCCTTCAGTTCGCTGGTCGCCGGCGGCCTGCGCAACATGGGCGTGGCCCTGCTGGTGGCGACCGGCAGCATCGCCCTGAATACCGCGCTGATCCGCCCGGAAATCGACGTTGCCACGCCCAGCCTGGTGGCGCTGGTCAGCATGCTGCTGACCACGCTGTACATCTGCATCACCGCCTTCTTCGTCCACGAACAGGGCATGCGCCTGACCCAGGCGCGCGTCGAGATCAAGCGCGAACAGGAAAAGGCCGCGCGGCTGGCGCGCAACCTGGCCAAGTACCTGTCGCCGCAGGTCTGGGAAATGATCTTCAGCGGCAAGAAGCACGTACGCCTGGAGACCCAGCGCAAGAAGCTCACCGTGTTCTTCTCCGATATCAAGGGCTTCACCGAGCTCTCCGAGGAGCTGGAAGCCGAGCAGCTCACCGACCTGCTCAACACCTACCTCAACGAGATGTCGAAGATCGCTCTCAAGTACGGCGGCACCATCGACAAGTTCGTCGGCGACAGCGTGCTGGTGTTCTTCGGCGACCCTTCCAGCCAGGGCGCCAAGAAGGACGCGCTGAACGCCGTGTCCATGGCCATCGCCATGCGCAAGCACATGAAGGTGCTGCGCCAGCAGTGGCGCTCCCAGGGCATCACCAAGCCGCTGGAGATCCGCATGGGCCTCAATACCGGCTACTGCACCGTGGGCAACTTCGGCGCCGACACGCGCATGGACTACACCATCATCGGCCGCGAAGTGAACCTGGCCAGCCGCCTGGAAAGCTCCTCCGAGGCCGGCGAGATCCTCATCTCCCACGAGACCTACTCGCTGGTGAAGGACCTGATCATGTGCCGCGACAAGGGCCAGATCGCGGTCAAGGGCTTCAGCCGTCCGGTGCAGATCTACCATGTGGTGGACCATCGCCGCGATCTGGGCGCCCGCTCCAGCTATGTCGAGCACGAGTTGCCGGGCTTCTCCATGTACCTGGATACCAACGGCATCCAGAACTACGACAAGGAGAAGGTCATCCAGGCGCTCAACCTGGCGGCCAAGAAGCTGCGCGACAAGGTCATCGTCTGACCGCGTCGATCTGCCAGCAGGCCGCCACGAATTCCACCCGATCGCCTCTCACGAACGGCTCGAAGGCCTCCCGCAACCGCGCCGCCAGCGCGGTTCGCGCGCCCTCCTCCAGTTGCTGCAGCGCCAGCCCGACCGGTCCCAGGCGGCTCAGATAGGGCAACAGCGCCGCCTCCGCCATGCTCAGCGGCACATCCAGCCTGCGGATTTCCACGTCACTCCAGCCGGCCGTCTGCAGCAGCCCGCGCACCCGCTGCGCGTCGGCGAAGGCGAACTGCCCCGGCGCGCCCGGCCGGCGCACCGGCAGATCCGGCAACGATCCGGCGGCCGCCCGCTCGGCGGTGGTCATGAAGGGATTCTCGGCGGCGCTGCGCCAGACGACCAGGCGCAGGCACGCGCCTTGCCGCGCGGCGCCACGGAGGTTGGCGAACGCCGCAACCGGGTCGGCGAAGAACATCACGCCGAAGCGCGAGATCAGCCGGTCGAAGGACGCCGGCGCGAAGTCGTGGCTCTGAGCATCGGCGCAGACGAAGCGGGCCGCGCTGCCCGCTTCCCGCGCGCGGTTCCGGGCCAGTGCGAGCATCGGCCCGGAGAGGTCGACGCCCAGGCAATCGGCGCCGAGGCCCGTCGCGGCCAGGCTGGTTGCGCCGGTGCCGCAGCCGATGTCCAGCACCCGTTCGCCCGCGCGCAGGCCCTCGAGCAACGGTGCTACCAGCGGGGCGAACAGCTCATCGAGCAGCGGCTGGGAGTCGACCCAGGCGCGGCCGCCGGGGCCGTTCCACAGGCGGCTCTGTTCGTCGGGTGGGGATTGCAGGGTCATGTCGTGCTCCGCGTCATCGAGTGAGGGGAGCACCTTGCCGGTTCAAGTGGACTTGAGGTCAAGCCCCTGCAGTCGATACCACGCCCAGAGCCTCCAGCGCCGGCTCGCCGTCCAGGCGCGGCTGTCCGGCCAGGAACTGCAGCGCCGAGGCACGCCAGGACTGACGCGCGGCCTGCTCGGCGCAGCGCTGACGGTCCAGCTGCAGCGCCGCCAGGCAGGCGCGGCCCAGGTCCTCGTCCATCACGCCGGTCACGCCCGGCTGCAGCACGTCCAGCGGGCCGGGCACCGGGAAGGCCGCCACCGGCGTGCCGCAGGCCAGCGCCTCGAGCATCACCAGGCCGAGGGTGTCGGTGCGCGACGGAAACACCAGCACGCTGGCGGTGGCGAACTGCGCGGCCAGCGCCTCGCCCTGCTGGTAACCGAGGAAGCGCGCCTGTGGGTACTGCGCCTGCAACGCCTCGCGCTCGGGGCCGTCGCCGACCAGGCGCTTTTCGCCCGGCAGGCCCAGTTCGAGAAAGGCGCGCAGGTTCTTCTCCGCCGCCAGGCGGCCGACGTAGAGGAACACCGGCTCGCCGGCCGCGCGCGGGCGCGGCTGGAACAGTTCGGTGTCCACGCCCTTGCGCCACAGCCGCAGTCGACGCAGGCCGTGGGCGGCGAACTCGTCGCGCAGACGCTCGGTGCTCACCAGTACCGCCTGGCTCGGCCGGTGGAAGCGGCGCAAAAAGGCGTAGCCCCAGGCCAGCGGGATGCGCGGCCAGCGGGTGTTCACGTATTCGGGGAAGCGCGTGTGAATGGCGCTGGAAAAGGCCAGCCCGCGGCGCATCAGCCAGCGTCGCGCGGCCCAGCCCAGCGGACCCTCGGTGGCCAGGTGCACGCAGTCCGGGCGGAAGTCGCGAATCGCCGGGCCGACCCGCCACAGGTCCCAGGCCAGCGGAATCTCCGGGTAGCTCGGGCACGGCAGATGACGGAAATCGTGCGGCGACAGCACCTTGACCAGGTGCCCCATGCCGCGCAGTTCGGCCACCAGCGCCTGCAGGCTGGTGACCACGCCGTTGACCTGCGGCGCCCAGGCATCGCTGACGACGAGAATCCTCATGCCGCCTGCCCGATGGCCGCCACTTCGGCGGTCTGCGCCTGGTCCTCGGCCAGCCGGTAGAGCTGGATGCTGCCGTCCAGGTGCTCGATCAGCGCGGAGCAGGACTCGACCCAGTCGCCGCAGTTCATGTACTCGACGCCGTTCACGCGGCGAATCTCGGCGTGGTGAATGTGGCCGCAGACGGCGCCATCCAGACCGCGCTTGACGCACTCATGGGCGATGGACTCCTCGAAGTCGCTGATGAAGTTCACCGCCGTCTTGACCTTGTGCTTGAGGAACGCCGACAGCGACCAGTAGCCGTAGCCCCAGCGCTCGCGCCAGTGGTTGAGCCAGCGGTTGAGGGTCAGGGTGAACTCGTAGGCGGAGTCGCCGAGGAAGGCCAGCCACTTGTGGTAGCGGGTGATGACGTCGAACTGGTCGCCGTGGATCACCAGCAACCGGCGGCCATCGGCGGTCTCGTGCACCGCCTCGTCGACCAGTTGGATGTTGCCGAGGATCAGCGTGGAGTAGCGGCGCAGGAATTCGTCGTGGTTGCCGGTGACGTAGATCACCTCGGTGCCGCGCTTGCTCATGGTCAGCAGGCGGCGGATCACGTTGGTGTGGGCCTGCGGCCAGTAGATGCCGCCGCGCAGCTTCCAGCCGTCGATGATGTCGCCGACCAGGTACACCCGGTCGGCCTGGTAGCGTTTGAGGAAGGCCGCCAGGCGCTCGGCCTGGCAGTCTCGGGTACCGAGGTGGACATCGGAAATCCACAGGGTGCGGACATGCTGCTTGCGGCTGGGCTTGCTGCGCTCGGCGATGCTCATGGGCGGCCTCCGGCTGGGTTTAGCCGAGATTGCGCGAGGGTGGTGAATCGGACATGACAGGCGAATGACGATTGCATGACCACCAGCCGGACCGCCTCGCCATGTACACTGACCGTTCGATCAGGAGCCCGTCATGTCATCGCTGCTCTCCCTGCGCCACTACCATGAACAGATCGCCCACAGCCACGACCACGGGCAACTGGTGTTCGGCCTGTCCGGCATGCTCGATTTCGAGGTGGAGGGCCGCGGTTGCCGCGTCGCCAGCCACAGCCTGGCCGTCGTGCCGCCGGGCAGTCATCACGTCTGCGCCAGCCCGCGCGGCAGCCTGTGTCTGGTGCTCGACGTACCGCACGACGGCTGGCTGCAGCAGCGCCTGGGCCATCATCTGGACGCCGGTCGTCGCCTGCTGGAGACGCCCGGCCGCCTCGACCTGAGCCCGGCCCAGGGCCGCCTGGTCGACTGGCTGGCGGCCAGCCCGATCAACGACGACGTCATCGCCCAACAGGGCGCCGCCCTGCTGCTGGCCAGCCTCAGCGGCGCGCCCTCGCGGCCGGCGGCGCCACGGGCCGGACTGCCCCTGGCGGCCATCGATGCGCACATCGACCGGCACTGTGCCCATCCGCTGCAGGTGGCTGACCTGGCGCGCCTGTGCGGCCTTTCCAGCGCGCGTTTCCACGCCCGCTTCCTGGCCGAGACCGGCCACACACCGATGGACCATGTGCGCCTGCGTCGTCTGCGCATGGGCCGCGAATTGCTGCTGTCCAGCCACCTGCCGGTCGGCGAGGTGGCCGCGCGGGTCGGCTACGGTTCGCAAAGCGCCTTCACCGCGGCGCTGGTGCGAGAGTTCGGCACCACTCCGCGCCAATTGCGCGCCGGAATCTGACGCGAGTCCCGCGACAAAGCCCGCGAGCGGCGCGACAGAATCCGCGCCGGGGTGTGCCTAGACTCTGCCGATCACTCAGGAGCCATCCATGCAGACCATCGAATGGCAGGACTTCGAACGCGTGGAGCTGCGCGTCGGCACCCTGCTCAGCGCGCGCCTCAACGACAAGGCGATCAAACCGGCCTACGTGCTGGAAGTGGACCTCGGCGAACTCGGCGTAAAGACCTCCAGCGCCCAGCTCACCGCCCACTATGGCGCGGACGAGCTGGTCGGCCGCCAGGTGCTCTGCGTGTGCAACTTCGCGCCCAAGCGGGTTGCCGGAGTGCGTTCGGAGGTGCTGGTCACCGGCGTCTACGACCAGGACGGCAAGGTGGTGCTAACCAGCTTCGACAGGCCCCTGCCCAACGGCGCGCGCCTGGCCTGAGAAGCTGCGCGCCGCCCTCGTCTGCCACGGATGTGAATCGCGCGATCCACGAAAAGCGTCAACCACTCACCCTAACCTACACTCAGTCGTCTGGAACGCCCCATGCAACACCGCACCGCCCTCTTCGCCCTGCACCTGGGCGCCCTGTTCTTCGGTCTCTCCGGCATCTTCGGCAAGCTGGCCCTGGCCGCGCCGCTGGTGATCGTCTGCGGCCGCGCCCTGTTCGCGGTCGGCGCGCTGGCGGTGTTCGCCCGCCTCGGCGAACCGCTGGCCAGGATCACCTGGCGCCGCCGCCTGGCCCTGGCCGGCGCCGGCCTGCTGCTGGGCGGCCACTGGTGGTCGTTCTTCATCGCGGTGAAAGTGTCTGGCGTGGCGGTGGCGACCCTCGGCTTCGCCAGCTTCCCCGCTTTCACCGTGCTGCTCGAGGGCCTGCTGTTCCGCGAGAAAGTGCGCCTCGCCGAGTGGGGCGTGGTGGCGCTGGTCAGCCTCGGGCTGGTGCTGGTCACCCCGCATTTCGACCTGGGCAGCGACGCCACCCTCGGCCTGGCCTGGGCGGTGCTCTCGGGGCTGCTGTTCGCGATGGTCTCGGTGTCCAACCGCGCCACCACCGCCGGGGTCAAGCCGGCCCAGGCCGCGCTCTGGCAGAACCTGGCGATCCTGCTGGCCAGCCTGCCGCTGGTTTGGTCGGCGCTGCCGGAGGTACGGGCGCTGGACTGGCTGTGGATCGCCCTGCTCGGCCTGCTCTGCACCGCGCTGGCACACAGCCTGTTCGTCGCCAGCCTGCGGGTGCTCAATGCGCGCAGCGCCTCGGTGGTGTTCGCCCTGGAGCCGGTCTACGGCATCCTCTTCGCCTGGTGGATCTTCGCCGAGCAACCGAGTCTGCGCATGCTCTTCGGCGGCGCGCTGATCCTGCTGGCGACGCTGGTTTCGGCGCGCCTGAGCAAGCGCGCGGCGAGCCCGGAGAATGTCGGTCAGGACCAGGGCTGCGCAGACGGTTCCCGCCGCTAGCGGTCGTTGTGGCCCAGGTCGCGCTCGGGGTCGATCAGGTCGCGCAGCCGCTGCTTCAGCACCTTGGCCTCGGGGAAGCCGCCGTCGGCCTTGCGTTCCCACAGCTGCGCTTCGCCGCAGGTGATGCGGAACACCCCACCGGTGCCCGGCTCCAGGCTGACGCGGCCCAGCTCCTCGGAAAACGTACTGAGCAGCTCCTGGGCCAGCCAGGCGGCGCGCAGCAGCCATTGGCACTGGGTGCAGTAGGTGATCACCACTTCGGGCTTGTTCGACATGACGCGCTCCGGCTGACGGGGCGGCCATCATAACCCGCACAAAGAACAACGCCGCGGTCGTGCCGCGGCGTCGCCCTCCCGCCCTGATCGTCAGGCGATCTTCGCCAGCAATTCCCGCGCCTGGGCGCGTTCCTGCTCGTCGCCCTCGCTGATCACCTCGTTGAGAATGTCGCAGGCGCTACCGATGTCACCCTGTTCGATATAGGCCAGCGCCAGGTTGAGCTTGACCAGGTGCTCGCGGTTGCCGGCCAGCTCGTCGAGGTCGCCGCCGGTCTCGCGCAGGAAGGCCTCGGAAAGCTCGTCGTCCAGCGCCTGCTCCTGCGGCAGCTCGTCCATCTCCAGCACCTCCGGCAGGCGCTGCAGGTCCGAGTGGAAGTGCGGATCGATCTCGTGCCCCTGGCTGGGCCGAGCCTTGGCGGCCCGCTCCGGCTTGAAGGGGCTGACCAGGTCCCAGTCGGCATCCAGCGACAGGTCGTCGAGGTTGAGTTGAAAATCGTCCTGGGGAACGACCGGCGGCTCCGCGTCGTCTAGCTGCAGCACGGCGTCGGCCAGTGTCGCTTCCTCCTCAGGGCGTCGCAAATGGGCGTAGCGGGCACCGATCTGCTCCAGCTGGGCCGGATTGGCCCCCCGTTCGCGCAGTTCGTGCTCCTGCTCGGCGAAGGCGCCGCCTTCGCCCAGCTCGCCCAGCACCTCCAGCAGGCGCAGGCGCAGCTCGAGCCGCGCGGGCTGCTGGTCGACGCCACGACGCAGCACCTTGGCCGCCTCGGCGAAGCGACCGTAGGCGATATAGATGTTGGCGCCTTCCAGAGGATCGGACGAACTCCCGGGAAGGCGCGGCGGTGCCAGCCCCGGTGCGGCGGCCGGCAGGATTGGCTCGTCGACCTCCGGCTCAGGCCGCGCCAGCGGCTGAGAGGCGACAGTACCCGCGGCCAACACCTTGGGTTCAGCTTCCGGCCTGGGCGGCTCGGCGCGCCGCGCGGGCCAGCGACGACGCGCGAACAACAGGATCGCAAGCAGTACCAACAATAGGAGTAGCGCTGCGACCGCCCATGGATACCAGCGGCCTTCTGCTTCTGCCTCGACAACGGGCGCCACCGGCTCGGCTGGCGCTGCCGCAGTGGGCTCTGCCACCGGCTCTGGTCGCGCCTCCTGGCGCTGGCGAAGCTCATCCTGAATCTGCTGCAACTGGCGATCCTTTTCCGCCATCTGCGCCTGCAGCTGTTCGAGCTGACTCTGCAGCTGCAGAAGGCTGCTCTGCAGCGCCTGGTTCTGCTCGTTGACCAACGCCAGTTCACCGTCCACCTGCCGCTGCTCGGACTCGGCCTGAGCCGCGTCGGTGCTGGCCTCCGGCGCAGTGGGTGCGTCGGGAACAGTGGTTGCTGTGGTTGCTGTGGTTGCTGTGGTTGCTGTGGTTGCGGAAGGCTGTGCTGTCGGCGCTACGCTGTCAGGTAGCAGCAACTCGACGTCGGCGAGCAGGCGATTGCGATCGCCTCCACCGAATGCGGCCGGGTTGAGCGCGTGGATATCGGCCATCAGCGCCTCACGATCAGTCGTGCCACCGGCGGCCTGCAGCCGCCCGGCGATAGTCCACAGGCTATCGCCACGTTGCACCCGATAACGTTCGCCGCGGTTGGCCGTGGGCAGCGGGCGCTGCGATACCGCCGACGCCTCGTTGCGCGCTACCGGGGCAGCCATTTCGAACTCCGGCTCGGGCTCACGCGCGGTCGAGTAGGCCATGCCCGGAGGATCGATCAGCACCGTGTATTCGCGCAGCAGGCTGCCGCCTGGGCGCACCAGCTCGACGATGAAATTCAGGTAGGGCTCGCGCACCGGCTTGGCGGATGTCACACGGATGTGCGGCCGCCCTCCGCTCAGCACGGGCGTGAAGCGCAGATCGCTGAGGAAGAACAGGCGCTCTACCCCGGCGCGCTGGAAATCCTCGTTGGAGGCCAGGCGCACGTTGAGGTCATCGCTGCCGAGATCGCCGACCTGGTACAGCTCGATGCGCGCGTCCAAAGGCTGGTTGAGCGCCGACTGCAGATCGATATCCCCCAGGCCCAGTGCGGATACCAGCCCGGAGTAGAACGTCGAAGTCGACGCCAAGGTCAAGAAAAGGTTACGGATTCGAGCCATGCGGCCCCTCTAGCTCCCGGTCACACGGCCTGGCCGGCTGTCCCTGGGTGGAATGGTTATCCCCGTCGGGCCTGGCATGTGGGATGAGGTCGCGGGTGGCTCTCCGTCGCGACCCGCAGGCCCGCTGCCCGGGCCTGGTTATCAGCTTATGTAAGAGACGCCGGGAAAGCCAAGCGGCAGTTATGTCTAATCGCGATTAGACAGGCGGCCAGCGCAACGGGAATAACGGCGTCAGTTCTTTTCCAGATTGCCCAGGATGCGCGCATGAATGTCCTGGCATAGACGCTGCTCTTCCTCGCTGACCCCGGCGAACAGCTCCTTGCGCAGCTGCAGCGCAATGCTCTCGATCTGCTCGATCAGCGGCCGCGCCTTGTCGGCGAGTACCACCTTCTTGGCGCGGCGGTCCTCGGGCACGGCAATGCGCCGCACCAGCTCCTGAGCTTCCAGGCCATCGAGCAAGCGGGCCAAGGTCGGACCCTCGACACCTACGGTCTGCGCCAGCTCACGCTGGGTCGGTGCCTCTTTGAGCAGGGCCAGGTGAAGCAGCACCAACCAGCGCGCCTGGGACAGGCCGAGGCCGGAGAGACGACGGTCCAGCTCGGCGCGCCAGGCGCGGGAAAGTTGGGCCAGCTGCATGCCGAAACTGTGGTGCGCGAAGTTGTGCATAGAAGACTCTCGTGGGTTCCTGCCACGGTCCACTCCCCAAGATCGTGTGGACAGCAGAAAAACCTAATTATTAGTCAACTAACCATAACTCCCGAACAGCGCGTCGCCAACCCCGCTGTCACCATTTGACATACTGATCCTCGACGAAGCCCCACAGACTGTCGATCACCAACGGCGCCCGTCCCGGCGGCCGCAGGGTGCCCTGGAAACAGCCGAACACCTGCTTGAAGTTGCTGGCCAACAGGCCCAGGTTGAGGTGTTCGCGGTGCAGGCCATGGCCGCGGAAGCTCAGCTCCACCTGGCCATCGCCCGACACGATGCGCCAGGGTTTGAGCGGGTCGTCGCGGTCGAACTGGAAGTGCACACCGCCCACCGGCAGCAGTTCGCCGTCCAGCCAGTAGCAGTTCTCGCTGAAGCTGGTCTCGTTGACCCCGCATGACAGGTTGAGCCCGACCCGCGTGCCGCCGACCTGGCCGGACAGGCAGGCCCAGTTCCAGAACGTTTCGGGGCGCATGTAGCCGGCCGACCAGTCGTGGTGGGCGAAGGCGTCCAGCGCCTGCAGGTCGAAGTCGCCCAGCGCGCTGCGCACGCTGCCGCGGCAACGCACGCCAGCGACCTTCTGCGCATAGACCCAGCCGTTGACCGCAGTCGGCGTGCATAGGCACATTGGCTGAAACTGCTGCTCGGTGAAGCTCGCCTCGATGCGCGTGCCATCGTCCAGCTCCACCAGCAGCTGTTTGTCGAGCCCTTGGTTGCTCAGGCGCAGCAGGTTGGCGCCGCTGCGCAGCTCGCAGATGCCCTCGTTGGGCCGCTGCGAAAACGCGGTGCCATGGCCCAGCGGCCGCTTGAACTCGCGCTCGACCATGCGCCCGCTGGCCGGATGGAACAGGTAGACGAAGCCCGCGGTGAGCAGGCTGATGTCGGCCAGCGCGCAGCCGCCGATCAGCTCGTCACTGACGATGCCGAAGTACTGGAACTGGTGAAAGCGCCGCCACTTGGCCAGCGCGCCGAGGCGCCGGCCCATGGGCGAGCGGAAGTCGAAGTCGCGCCAGTTCACCTCGCCCGGCGCCGTCGGAAAGATGCCGTAGTGGGGCTGGCCGTCGGCCTGGATTAGACGTTCCATGAATCCGGCTCCGCAGAAAGCGCCGATGCTAGCAGCCGCAACGGCGGCCGGCAGGGACGATTCGCGCCAGCCCGGGTGGCGCTTCAGGTCACCACCTGGTTGCGACCGAAGGCCTTGGCCTCGTACAACGCGCGGTCGGCATGTTCGAACAGGCTGTCCACACTCGCCTGCGCCGTCGGCCGCACGCAGCACAGGCCGACCGACAGGGTCAGCACCGCCGCCGCGGACGAGCCGGCATGCTCGATGGCGCGAGCCTCGAGGCTCTGGCGCAGCGCCTCGGCGCGCTGCCTGGCCTCGTCGGGCGCGATGTCGTAGAGCAGCACGGCGAACTCTTCGCCGCCCAGGCGCGCCGCCATGTCCAGCGGACGCCGGGCGGCCTGCAGCAGCACCTCACCGACCTGCTGCAACGCGCGGTCGCCGGCCTGGTGGCCGTAGCGGTCGTTGTAGGCCTTGAAGTGGTCGACGTCGCACAGCAGCAGGGCCAGCGAGCGCTCCTCGCGCTGGGCCTGGCGCCACAGCCGGCCCAGCTCGCGGTAGAAGCTGCGCCGGTTGTGCAGCCCGGTGAGGCCGTCCTGGTCGGCCAGTACACGCAGCAGGCCATCCACCAGGAAATGCTCGCGCGATTTCAGTTCGAGCTGATAGCAGCCCACCGCGCCGATCAGGTTGCCGGCCAGCAGGAACAGCAGGTTATTGAACAGCCGCTCCGGCGCCAGGCCGCCGAGCCACTCGAGCACCCCGTAGGCCAGCAGCACCAGGAACGAGGTGACCGCCGCTTCCACCAGGCGCAGGCCGACCAGGAAGTAGGCCGCGATGCACACCAGCAGCAGCCCCTCGTAGGGGAACGAAGGATCCTGCCCGTGGGCCAGAGCGATGATGACCGCCGCCCCGAGCCCCATGGTGCCGATGCAGGCGATGCCCAGCGGAGCCGCCAGATGGGGATGGCGCCGGCTGAGGATCAGCCGGCCGCAGACCACCAGCAGCAACGCCACGCCGACGCGGATCGCCAGCAGCGCCGCCAGCAGCGGGCCCTCGATCATCCAAATGTCGACGCCGGCGAAGGACAGCCACACCAGCAGCGCGAAGATCACCGCGACGCGCTTGAGCTCCAGCGTGTCGCGCAGCATGTAGGCGCGGTATTCCAGCTCCAGGCCTGGCGCGAAACGCAACAGGCGATAGCCGCGCGAGAGCTGCTCGGCGTAGGGATTGGGGCGGACATCGGCCAGCCAGTCGGAGTGCAGCGACACAGAACCTCGCAAAATCGATCGCCTGGAGCCACCCTAGCGTTTTGAGAAGCACGTCACAAGTTTGTCGCCAATCCTTTGGCGTAAAGAATCGTTACCGCAGCGACATCAGACCTCGAACTCCGCCTGCAGCGCGGCGCGCACGCAGTGCAGCACGCCCTCCGGCACCTGACCGGCAAACTGTTCGGCCACCGCTGCCACCGGCGGCAGCTCGCCCTCGCCGTCGAGGAAGGCATCCTGAATCTCGCCGAGCAGGTCTTCAGGCAAATCCAGTGCCTGCTCCAGGGACAACTGCTGGCGACCGATGGCGTCGGCCAGCAGGTTATACACGCTCTTCTCGCCGCAATTCAGCTGGCTGGCGATCTGGGCGGGCGTCATGCCGGCGCGGGCCAGGCTGACCAGTTCGTGGCGCAGGTCGGTGACGACCTTGGGCGCCTCGGCGGACTCGCCACCATTCAGCACTTCCAGGAAGGCCTCGCCATAGCGCTCCAGCTTGCGCGCGCCGACGCCACTGACCTGGGCCATGTCGGACAGCGTGCGCGGTTGGCTGCGCAGCATCTCCAGCAGGGTCGAATCGGGGAAGATGACGTAGGGCGGCACGCTGTGCTCCTCGGCCAGCTTGCGCCGCAGGGCGCGCAGGGCTTCCCACTGCTCGCGCTCCTCGCCGCGCACCAGTTGGCTGGCGCTGCTGCCGCTGGCCTTGGCCGCCTGCTGGGGCTTGAGGTCGCGACGCAGTTCGAGCTTCACCTCGCCACGCAGCAGCGGCCGGCAGGCGTCGGTCAGACGCAGGCCGCCGTAGCCGTCCAGATCGACGTCGGCCAAGCCGCGCGCCACCAGCTGGCGGAACAGCGTGCGCCACTCGGCCTCCGCCAGCGTCTTGCCGATGCCGAACACCGGCAGGTGCTGGTGGCCGGAGGCACGGATCTTGTCGTTCTCGCGGCCCAGCAGGATGTCCACCAGGTGGCCGACGCCATAGCGCTGGCCGCTGCGATAGATGGCCGACAGCGCCTGACGAGCCGGCTCGGTGGCGTCCCAGGTCTGCACGTTGTCGACGCAGGAGTCGCAGTGGCCGCAGGGCTTTTCCAGTACCTCGTCGAAGTACGCCAGCAGGGCCTGACGACGGCAGCGGGTTTCCTCGCAGAGGGCGAGCATGGCATCGAGCTTGTGCTGCTCGATGCGCTTGTGGCGTTCGTCACCCTCGGAGTTGCTGAGCATCTGCTTGAGGAAGATCACGTCCTGCAGGCCGTAAGCCATCCAGGCGTCCGCCGGCAGGCCGTCGCGGCCGGCGCGGCCGGTTTCCTGGTAATAGGCTTCCAGGCTCTTGGGCAGGTCCATGTGGCAGACGAAGCGCACGTTGGGCTTGTCGATGCCCATGCCGAAGGCGATGGTCGCCACCATGATCAGGCCCTCCTCGTTGAGGAAGCGCTTCTGGTGGTAGGCACGCAGCTCGTTGGCCAGACCGGCGTGGTACGGCAGCGCCGGAAAGCCCTGGGCGCTGAGGAAGTCGGCGACCTCCTCCACCTTCTTGCGCGACAGGCAGTAGACGATGCCGGCATCGCCCTTGCGCGCGGCGAGGAAGGCCAGCAATTGCTTGCGCGGCTGATCCTTGGGCTGGATGCGGTAGAAGATGTTCGGCCGGTCGAAGCTGGAGAGAAAGCGCTCGGCCTGCTCCAGGTGCAGACGCTGGGCGATTTCCTCGCGGGTGCGCATGTCCGCCGTGGCGGTCAGGGCGATGCGCGGCACGCCGGGGAACAGTTCGGCCAGTTGGCCCAGTTGCAGGTACTCGGGACGGAAGTCGTGGCCCCACTGCGAGACGCAATGCGCCTCGTCGATGGCGAACAGGGCGATCTGCGGCAGGCGCTGCAGGAAGTCGAGCATGCGCGGCTGCACCAGGCGCTCGGGCGCCAAGTAGAGGAACTTGATCTCGTTGCGACGAATGCGCTCGGCGATGTCGCGCTGCTCATCGGCGCTCAGGGTGGAGTTCAGCGCCACGGCCGCCACGCCCAGTTCGTCGAGGGTGGCGACCTGGTCGTCCATCAGCGCGATCAGCGGCGAGACGATCACCGCCAGCCCTTCGCGCAGCAGCCCCGGCACCTGGTAGCACAGCGACTTGCCGCCGCCGGTGGGCATCAGCACCAGGGCATCGCCGCCGCCCGCGACGCGCTCGATGATCGCCGCCTGGTTGCCGCGGAAGGCGTCGTATCCGAAAACGTCTTTGAGAATGCGTAGGGCGGCGGACATGGGCGGCGAGATCATCCGAAGACAGGAAGCGGTCGCGCAGTATACGCGAGCGAGGACGGCGGCAGACCCTCGCCCGTCGGCCGTGCTTTTGCCGGCCCGGGCGGCTAGAATCCCGGTGTTGACCCACTCAAGGTAGTTCCCACGATGTCCTTCGCCGAGCAACTGTCCCGCCTGCAAGCCTTCCTCGATGCCGACGACCTGCACGAGGAGGCCCTGGACTACGTGGCCGCGCATGGCTACCTGACCGCCCTCTGCATCTGCCCCGAGCAGGTGCCGGAGCGTGAATGGATTGACGCACTGTTCGCCGAGCCGCCGCACTACCGCAGCGACATCGAGCGCGAGTCGATCGAGGCCAGCCTGCAGTTGCTCAAGGGCCACATCGCCCGCCAGCTGGCCAGCGACGACGACCCGGAAATCCCCTGCGACCTGGACCTGGGCGACGAGCCGGACGACTCCGACCTGCGCGGCTGGTGCATCGGCTTCATGGAAGGCGTGTTCCTGCGCGAGGCCGTCTGGTTCGAGGACTCCGAGGACGAAGTCAGCGAGCTGCTGCTGCCCATCATGGTCGCCTCCGGCCTGTTCGACGAACAGCCGGAATTCGCCGAGATCGCCCGTGACCATCAGCTGGTGGACAGCATGGTCGACCAGATTCCGGAAGTGCTCACCGCGCTGTTCCTGCTCTGCCAGGCGCCGGAAGAGAAGCCCGCACTGCTCAAGCCCCGCCATCACTAAGCCGCGCTTGTGGCGCACCAGGACATTCGGCAGAGCCGCCACCGCAGCGTTCGTTACCTGCTGCTGGCGGTTGGCTGGCTGAGCGTGGTGCTGGGGGTGATCGGCATCTTCATCCCGGTGCTGCCGACCACGCCCTTCCTGCTGCTCGCCGCGGCCTGCTTCGTGCGCAGCTCGCGGCGCTTCTATCTGTGGCTGGTCGAGCATCCGCGGCTCGGGCCGTGGATTCGCGAATACCTGGAAGGCAACGGCATTCCGCTGAAGGGCAAGGTCTACGCGCTGGTGACGATGTGGCTCAGCATCGGCCTGTCCTGCTACCTGGTGCCGATGCCCTGGGCACGGGCCTTCATGCTCACCAGCGCGGTGCTGGTGAGCGGCTACATCCTCCGCCAGAAGACCCTGCCGCCACGCAATCGCGCCTAACCGGGCGGAAAATGGGCGCGCGCCTGCCTACACTTTCTCCACTTCCCGTGGAGAGCCCCACATGCAGCTCCGGCCGCGCCTTCAAGGACGAGCCCCGTGCCGCCCGGCAGCTCGGCTGCTGCTCGGCGCCCTGCTCGTCCTGCTGCTGGCGTTCACGGCGCGGGCCAACTGGGACTTCGGCCTGGTGTTGCAGAAGGCCGAGCAGCGCTACGGCAACTTGGGCATGGCCAAGGGCCGTATCGAGGCCTGGGACGAGCTGATCCGCGCCAGCGAAAGCCTGCCGGAGAGCCAGAAGCTGGCCGCGGTGAACCGCTTCTTCAATCGCCAGTTCCGTTTCGCCGACGACATCCGCATCTGGCAGCTGAACGACTACTGGGCCACCCCCGTCGAGGCGCTGGTCAAGGGCGCCGGCGACTGCGAGGACTACTCCATCGCCAAGTACTTCACCCTGCGCCGCCTCGGCGTGCCCAGCGAGCGGCTGCGCATCACCTACGTCAAGGCCCTGCGCTACAACCAGGCGCACATGGTGCTCACCTATTACGCCAGCCCGGCCGCCGAGCCGCTGGTGCTGGACAACCTGATCGGCGAGATCCGCCCCGCCTCCCAGCGCAAGGATCTGCTGCCGGTCTACGCCTTCAATGCCGAGGGCCTGTACCTGCCGGGCCAGAGCGGCAGGAAGAGCGACACCAAGAAACTGTCGCGCTGGCAGGATCTGTTGAAAAAGATGCGAGCCGAAGGCTTCGACATCGGAGAAGGTTAGGAGAGCCTATGTCCCTGCTGAAACAGCTGTTTCTCGCCATCTGCCTGTTCCTCGTGGTGGCCTTCACGGGCAGCTTCGTCGCCAGCGTGGAGAACTCCCGCGAACAGTTGCTCAGCCAGCTGCGCTCCCACGCCCAGGACGCGGCCACGGCGCTGGGCCTGTCGATGACCCCGCACGTGGACGACCCGGCGATGATCGAGCTGATGGTCAATTCCATCTTCGACAGCGGCTATTTCGCCACCATCCGTGTGGTGCGCATCCCCGGCGAGGAGGTGATCGTCGAACGCAACGTGCCGCTCGGCTCGGACCGAGTGCCGCAGTGGTTCATCGATCTGGTCGACCTCGACCCGGAAGGCGGCGACGCGCTGATCATGCGCGGCTGGGAGCAGGCGGCGCGGGTCGAGGTGCTCAGCCATCCGCAGTTCGCCCTGGCCCGGCTGTGGGACGGCGCCATCGGCAGCCTGCTCTGGCTGCTGCTGTGCGGCGTGATCAGCGCCATCCTCGGCGGCTGGCTGCTGCGCACCCAGCTGCGCCCGCTGGACAACATGGTCAACCAAGCCCAGGCCATCAGCCGCCGCGAGTTCTTCACCCTGCCCCGCGTCCCGCGCACGCCCGAACTCAAGCGTGTGGTGCTGGCCATGAACCAGATGGTGGAGAAGCTCAAGCAGCTGTTCGCCGAAGAAGCCGCACGCAGCGAAAAACTGCGCGAGGAGGCCTATCAGGACAGCCTCACCGGCCTGGCCAACCGCCGCCTGTTCGAGATCAAGCTGGCCAACCAGCTAGCCGTGACCGAACAGAACGCCTCCGGGTACCTGATGATGCTGCGGGTCAACGACCTGGGCGGCCTCAACCAGCGCATGGGCGGCCAGCACACCGACGCGCTGATCTGCAGCATCGGCGACTTGCTCAAGCGCCTTCTGGAGCAGCGCGGCACGCCGGAATGGCTGGCCGCGCGCAGCCGCGGCGGCGAGTTCACCCTGCTCGCCCCCGGCCTGGCCACCGAGGACGCCGACCGCCTTGCAGCCGAACTGGCAGGAGGCCTGGATAGCCTGTGCCAGACCGGCGCCAGCGACTGCACGCCGGTGGCCCATCTGGGCATTGCCGCGTTCCGCCCGGGCGAGACCCCGGCCAACGTCATCGGCCGCGCCGACCAGGCCCTGGCCCAGGCACAGAGCAACGTCGGCAAGGCCTGGGAGCGGCTGGACGACTTCACCACCACCAACGGCCAGGGTCTGTACGACTGGCGTCGCTGGATCGACGATGCCCTCAACCAGAGCATGCTGCAGCTGTATTTCCAGCCGGTGGTCACTTGCGCCGATACCGAACGACTGCTGCACCGCAAGGTGCTGGCGCGCCTGCTGGCGCCGGACGGCGAGGCGGTGCCGGCGGGGCGCTTCCTGCCGTGGATCGAGCGCCTCGGCTGGACGGCACGCTTCGACCTGGCCATGCTCGAACACAGCCTGGCCCATCTGGCCAAGCATCCCCAGCCGCTGGCCCTCAGCCTGTCCGCCACCACCCTGCGCGACGCTGCCAGCCGCGAGCGCCTGCTGGACATGCTCAGGACCAACCCGCAGCAGGGCGACCTGATGACCCTGGAGCTGGACGAACGCTACCTGCCGCCGGCCGCCGAACTGGAGGCGCTGAGCCAGCAGATCCGCGAGGTCGGCTATCAGCTGGGGCTGCAGCACTTCGGTGGGCGCTTCAGCCTGATCGGCAACCTGACCCACCTGGGCCTGGCCTATCTGAAGATCGATGGCAGCTACATCCGCGGCATCGACCAGGAAAACGACAAGCGCGTGTTCATCGAGGCGATCTTCCGCGCCACCAACAGCATCGATCTGCCGCTGATCGCCGAGATGGTGGAAACCGAAGGCGAGCTGAACGTGCTCAGGGAACTGGGCCTGGACGGCGCCATGGGCCGGCTGATCGGTGCACCGGCGCCCTGGCAGGGCTGATCGGCGCGGTCGTATCGCGGCAGGGACGCCGCATGGCGATCAGAGCAGGTGGTGCTCGTCGTCGCCCAGCAGACCGCTGAGGCCCACGATCTCGGCGCGGGTCTCGGCGCGCCGGTCCAGCTTGCGCCGGGCCGCCTCGGGCAGGTCGGTATAGCGGATCAGCCCGCGCGCCACCAGCACGCCGACCACGTCCTCCAGCACGCGGACCAGTTCCAGGTCGGACTCCTTCAGGCTGGCCAGCCGGTCCTTCACCTCTTCGCGCGCCGACAGCCAGTTGTGCAACTCCTCGCTCTCAACCGCCAGCGTCTCCGTCATGCCCTCGAACGGATCGTGCTCCACCCGCAGCAGCCGTCCCTCGGCATCCCTTTGCGCGTACACCATGTGGTTTCCTCCAGGCATGAAAAGCCCGCTACCCCGTAAGGGTAGCGGGCCGCCGTACAAATGCCCGATCAGGCCGTTTTCAGTGCGTTGTCGTCCATGAGGTTGGTGATGATGGTCGCCTCGTTGGTGGTGGCGTACAGGGTCGACAGGTTGACGTTGTCCAGCACCACCTGCTGCTCGACCGGGCCCGCCGCCACCGAACGAACGCCGATGGTGGTGGTGCTACCGGAGAACGCGAAGTCCAGGTAGTTCTGCAGGTCGGTCGGGTTGCTGCCCACGCCCGACAGCAGCTGCGACAGGTCGAGGATGTCGGAGTTGGCTCCGCTGGCATCGATGTTGAAGTCGGTGATGTGGTCCACACCACCGCCCAGGCCGCCCTTCTGCCAGACGTAGGTGTCCTTGCCCGAACCGCCGGTCATGGTGTCGGCACCCTGCCCTCCGATCAGGAAGTCCGCGCCGCCGAGGCCGAACAGGCTGTCGTTGCCGCCGCCACCGGCCAGCAGGTTGGAACCGCCGTCGCCCGTCAGGACGTCGGCGAAGTTCGAGCCGATCAGGTTCTCCAGCTGGCTGAGGGTGTCGTTGCCCGCGCCGACCGTGTTCTGGGCACCGCCGACGCTCAGGCTGACCGTCACCCCGGCCGTCGCATCGACATAGGTGGCGGTGTCGACGCCGACGCCGCCGATCAGGGTGTCGTTGCCCGCACCACCGGCAAGTATGTCGTTGCCGCTGCCGCCGTTCAGGGTGTCGTTGCCACCCAAACCGATCAGTACGTCGTCGCCATCGCCACCGTTGAGCGTGTCAGCCGTGCCATTGCGCCCCAGCAGGATCTCGTTGCGGAAGGTGCCGTTGAGAGTTGCGACACCGCTGTTGCGGACAACCTCTACCGTCGCCGTATCCAGCGCCGAGCTGCCGTTCAACGATGCACCGTAGGTGAAGGCGCCGCCATCGCTGGAGTTGCCATCCTCAGTGAAAGTCACGGCGCCCGCGCCTAGCGCCGCCGAGCCGTCGGAAACGCCGGAGACATTCAGCACCGACAGCAGGCCACTGTTCGGACCGGTATCGTTGGCCAGCAGCGCCCAGGTGGGGATATTGATGACATCCGCCCCGGACTGAGTATCGACGTTGGTCAGCACCATGTCGTCGCGTACCACCATCGGACTCTGGCTGGGACTAATGCTGATATTGAGGCTGGCGGCCGCCGTATCGCCGTCGCTGTCCATCAGGATGAAGGCGATGGTCGCCACCACCACGGCGTTGACTGCGCTGGGCGGCGTGTAGGTGTAGGAACCGCTGAGCATGTTCACCGCGATGCTCGAACCGCCCCCCATGCTCACCGTCAGCGTATTGCCGGTGAGGCTGCCGTTATTGGCCCCCGGTCCGGACGCCGAGAAGCTGTTGCTCGCCTTGTCGTAGGTGTACAGCTTGCCGGCGATCTCGATGCTACGGACGAAACCGCCGTCATTGCCGAAGCCGCCGCCGTTGGTGAGGTTGCCGGGAATCGGCGAGGCCTGGGCCGTGGCGACCAAGGTGGCGGTCAGGTCGTTCAGGTCATCGACCACGATCGCATTGCTCTGGCTGCCGCCGTTGGTGCCGTTGTAGGCGATCGGGTTGAGCGCCGACGCGTCCACATTGGTGCCCATGCCCAGGGCATAGGCACGGATGTTGTTGGCGGTAAGGAAGTTGATCCAGGCCTGTTCCTCGGAGGCAGAGCCTCCATAGGGGGTCGGCCACCCCCAGGACGACCAGCCAGAGTTGGAGATGCCGGCATCGCCAACCGGCTCGTTGGGATAACCGTCCGAGAGGAAGTACGCGACGTTCTGCACGGTGCCGCTGGAGAGCTTGCCGCCGTCGTTATAGACGTTGATGGCGTCGATCAGGGCCGCGTCGTAGTTGGTATTGCCACCCGAACTGGTGGCGAGGATGGCCGCTTTGGCCTGCGCCACCGTGACCCAGGTGCTCTCGACATCCGCACCGGAGGAGAAGGTCACGAAGCTGATCCGCACGTCGCCCATGGCGTCGTACTGCTCCAGCAGTTCCAGCAGCGCGTTCTTCGCCACCTGCAGGCGATCCATGTCACCCACGCCGGAGTCGTCCGCCATGCTGCCGGACACATCCAGCACGATCAGCAGGTTGCTGCTGATGTTGACCGCGGCCTGTCCGGACTGGGTCTGGTTGGCCGCCGTCGGTGCATCGTCCCTGAAGCTGATTGCGTTGCCCAGGTTGAGCGTGGCGCTGCTGGTGTCGCCATCCTTGTCGGTAATGGTGGCGGTGAGCCGCACCAGATTGGCGGCCAGGCTGGTTTCCTGATCGGCACCGCTATTGGGTGTGTGCAGGATCGCCCGCTGCTGGTCGAGAGTGACCTGGCCATTGCCGCTGTTCACCGACAGAGTGAAGGCCACCGGCCCGCCGGCACCGACCTTGCCCACCACATTGCCGCCTTCGAGGTACAGCAGGATGCTGTTGCCGGTGGCGGAATCGTCCAGCCCGCTGTCCACCCCGGAGGAGCTGACGCCCAGGCTGTAGGTGGTGGTGCCTGCCCCATCGGCGCCGTACTGGCCATTGAAGGCCCCCGCGAAGGAGGCACTGGCGTTGGCGGCCAGGTTGGTTTCGTCCACCTGCAGCGAGTCGGCGCTGGCGGAGCCGGCCGAGACGGTCGGCACGTCATCTTCGATCTGCACCAGGAAGTCGCCCGCCAGCACAGCCGGTCCCGAGCCATTGCTGGCCTGCAGCACGCTGGCGAAATTCATCGCCAGCAGCTCGGCGTCGTCGCCATTGCCCTGCGGATGGTCGATCCGCTGGTTCAAGGTAAAGATGTAATCGCCGTTGCTCAGCACCTGCAGCGTGAATACGGTAGCCCCGGCCGCACCGGCCTTGGCCGTCAGGGTGCTGCCCGACACGCTGTAGACCAACGCCACGCCACCCGAGCTGGCAGACGCCAGCCCTCCGGTGTTGCCGGAGAGGCTGAACTGCACGCCGGTCGGCGCGCCGACCAACAGCTCGCCGAGGTTGCCGGTGGCGACGGTGGTCACCCCGTCCCCATCGGAAATGCCGCCGGACAGCTCGTCCTCGTCGACCTTGGCCACCAGCGGGCCGGTGTCTTCCACGTAGACGGTCAGGGTGGAGGTGGAGGGATCGCCGTCCTTGTCCACCAGGGTGTAGGTGAAGGTTTCGCTCTGGTCGCCGCTGACGCTGCCGGGCGCACGGTAGCTCCACGCCCCATTGGCGAAGTTGAAGCTCAGCCGGCCGCCATCCGCGGTGACGATGTTGCTCAGCTGGCTGCCGGCGATGTTCGCCCCGCTGCTCGGATCGATGGTGCCGACGCCATCCCAGACGTAGGTGATGCCGTTGATCTCGATGGACTGGATGCGACCGGGGCCATCGGCGCCGTAACCGTCATCGTCGCCACCGCCGACGGCGTTGTCGCTGCCCAGCAGGACGTTGCCGCTGACCAGGCCGCCGACGACCTGATCGACCAGGGTATCGACCAAGTCGTCGAAGTCGTCGACCCGCAGCGGGTCGTTGTTCGGGCCGGCATCCAGGTCGACGTCCTCCAGCCGGTCATCGTCGATTCCGTCACCGACGCCGATGGTGGTGACGGTGATGTCGTGGTCTTCGATGTACTCGTCCCACGCGGTTCGGGTGGTGCTATTCAGCGAATTGCCGCCAGGGCCGGTCTGCTGGTTGGGATTGCCGTCGCTGATGAACACCACCTGGTTGTTCCAGCCCACCAGCGGCTGGTAGGCGGCGATGGTCTCCTGGATCGCGTCGGTGAAGTCGGTTTCGTCGTCCAGCGGCCGTGTGCCGCCCGGCTCCGCCGGGTTGAGCGAGTTCACCAGGGCGGTGAAGGCGGCGACGTTCTCGACGACCGGATAGGATAGCGAGTCACTGGAGAAGGCCACGATCTGCACCTTGACCTCGCCGGTCGCGGTGGCGAATAGCTCCTGCCCCGCCGTACGCACGGCATCCAGCATCTGATCCAGTTCGCTGTTGCTGATGCTGCCGCTGAAGTCGAGGACGAATACCAGGTTGATGTCCTCGGTCTGGCCGGTCGACACGTAGGCGGTGTCGTTCTGCGAGACCGGCGAATCGTCGTCGACGTTGATCGACAGAGTACCGGTGGCGTTGTCGCCGTCCTTGTCGGTGACCCGGTAGGTCAGCTCGAAGGCCTGGTTATTCTCCTGGTTGGCCTCGGCGTGCCGGATCGGCGCGTTCTGGGTGACGCTGTAGGCGCCCGTGGTGGCGTTCAGCGTCACGGTCAGCACCGTGGCGCCGCCCTGCTTGATCAGCAAGGCGCCGCCGGGGCCCGACTCGTAGCTGAAGCCGCTGGGGCTGCCGCTGGTGAGCCAGCTCACGCTGCCGGCTCCGTCGGCGCCGAAGTTCAGCGCCAGGGTGCCGTTCACGTTTACCGCATTGGCATCGTCACTGCCGCCCGGACCGCCGGGAATGCCATTGGCCAGCGCATCGTCGTCCAGCCGCACCACGGAATTGCTGCCGGTGCTCGGGCCGTCGTCGCGGAAGCTGATGGCGGCGCCCAGGTTGACGGTGGCGGTGGCGCTGTCGCCGTCCTTGTCGGTGAGGGTCGCGGTCAATTGCACCAGGCCGGAGAAGCCGAGGCTGGACTCCTGGTCGGCGCCGTTATTGGGTGAATGGACGATCGAGCGTTGCTGGTCGAGCGTGACCTGGCCAGCGCCGTTCACCGCGACGGTGAAGGACACCTCCCCGCTCGGCCCGCCGACCCGCCCGACGACCACGCCGCCCTCCTTGTACAGCAGGATGCTGCTGCCGGTGGCCGAGTCGTCCAGGCCGCTGTCCACGCCAGTCGAACTCACGTCCAGGCTGTACGTGGTGGCGCCTGCGCCATCGCCGCCGGGGTTGCCGCTGAACAGGCCGGCGAAGTTGACGGTGGCATCGGTACCCAGGACCGTTTCGTCGACTTGCAGGGAATTGGCGGTGGCGGAGCCGGCCGAGAGGGTCGGCACGTCATCCTCGATGTGCACCAGGAAGTCGCCGGCCAGGGCGACCGATGTCGCTCCGTTGGTGGCCTGCAACAGGCTGGCGAAGTTCATCACCACCAGCTCGTTGTCGTCACCGTTGCCCAGCGGATGATCGATCGGCTGGCTGAGGGTGAAGGTGTAGTCGCCGTCGCTGTCCACCGTCAGGGTGAACACGGTCGAGCCGGTTGCCCCGGCCTTGGCGGTCAGGGTGTTGCCCGACACGCCGTAGACCAGCGCCACGCCGCCGGAGCTGGCAGGTGCCAGCCCCGCGGTGTTGCCGGAGAGGCCGAACTGCACCCCGGCCGGAGAGCCGACGACCAGTTCGCCGAGATTGCCGGTGGCCACGGTGGTGACCGTGTCGCCATCGGAGATGCCGGTGGGCAGCTCGTCCTCGTCGACCTTGGCGATGACCGGGCTGAGGTCCTCCACATAGACGGTCAGCGTGGCGCCGGACGGGTCGCCGTCCTTGTCGACGATGACGTAGTCGAAGGCCTCGACCTGGTCGCCGCTGGCGCTGGCGGGCGCACGGTAGGTCCAGGCGCCGGTGGCGAAGTCGAAGTCCAGCTTGCCACCGGAGGCGGTGGCGATGCCGGTCAGCTGGCTGCCGGCGATGTTGGCTCCGCTGCTCGGATCGATGGTGCCCACGCCGTCCCAGACGTACGTGACGCCGTTGATCTCGATGGACAGGATCCGTCCAGCGCCGTCGGCGCCGAAGCCGTCGTCGTCACCACCGCCCACGGCGTTGTCGCTGCCCAGCAGCACATTTCCGCTCACCAGGCCGCCCACCACGTCGTCGAGCAGGGTATCGACCAGATCGTCGAAGTCATCGGCGCGCAGTGCGTCGTTCGAGCCACTATCGATATCAATGTCTTCCAGGCGAGCGTCGTCGATGTCGTTACCGACCCCGATGGCGGTGACGTTGATGCTGTTGTTGGCGACGAAGTCGGCCCACTGGCTGGCCGTCGGCTCGATCAGCGACGGTGCGCCGCCGGGGCCGGTCTGCTCGTTGGGGTTGCCGTCGCTGATGAACACCACCTGGTTGTTCCACCCCGGCAGCGGGGTGTAGGCGCTCATGGTTTCCTGAATCGCATCGGCGAAGTCGGTGGTGCTGTGCACCGGACGGGTACCGCCCTCGACCGGGTTGATCGAGGCGATGAGCGCGGCGAAATCGGCGAAGTTGTCGATCGCCGGGTAGGATCTCGAGTCGTCCGAGAAGGCGACGATCTGCACTTTCACCTCACCGGTCGCGGTGCTGAACAGCTCCTGGCCGGCGGTGCGCACGGCATCGAGCATCTGGTCCAGCTCGATGTCGCTGATGCTGCCGCTGAAGTCGAGGACGAACACCATGTTGATGTCCTCGGTCTGGCCGTTGGCACCGAAGGCCACGTCGTCCCGGGCAACCGGGGTGTCGTCGTCGACATCGATGTTCAGCGTGCCATTGACCGTGTCGCCGTCCTTGTCGGTGACCTGGTAGCTCAGGGTGAAGCCCTGGTTGTTCTCCAGGTTGGCGTCGGCATGGCGGATAGCCGCGTTCTGCGTCACGCCGTACTCACCGGTGGCGGTGTTCAGCGCCAGGGTCAGCACCGTGGTGCCGCCCTGCTTGACCAGCAGCTGCGAGCCATCGGCGCTGGCCTGGTAGGTGAAGCCACCCGGCGCGCCCGAATCCAGCCATTTCACCGTGCCGGCACCGTCGGCGCCGAAGCTGTGGTTCAGGGTGCCTGTCAGGTTCAGCGCGTCGGCGTCGTCGGTGGCGCCGGGGCCGCCGGGGATGCCGTTAGCCAGGGCGTCATCGTCCAGCCGCACCGCAAGGTTGCTGGTGACGCTGGGACCGTCGTCCTTGAAGCTGATGGCGTGGCCGAGGTTGACGGTGGCCGAGTCGCTGTCGCCATCCCGGTCGGTCATGGTGGCGGTCAGCTGCACCATGTTGGCGTTGGCCAGGCTGGCTTCCTGATCCGCCGTGGTGTTGGGGTCATGCTCGATGGCGCGCAGCTGGTCCAGCTTGACCACGCCGTTGCCATCGACCGACAGGCGGAAGGCAATAGCGCCGCCCGAGCCGCCGACGCGACCGACCACGTCGTTACCATCCATGTACAGGCGAATATTCTGGCCGGTGGCGCTGTCGTCCAGCCCGCTGTCGGCGCCGCTGCTGCTGACGCCCAGGCTGTAGGTCAGCGTGCCCGCCCCATCGGCGCCATAGCTGCCGCTGAAGTTGCCGCTGAAGTCCTGCGAGGCATCGGTCGCCAGGAAGCTTTCATCCACCTGCAGACTGTCGGTGGAGGCGGCGCTGGCATTCAGGGTCGGGCCGTCGTCGCGGAAGCTGATGGCGTTGCCCAGGTTGATGGTGGCCGAGTCGCTGTCACCGTCCTTGTCGGTGATGGTGGCGCTGAGCTGGATCAGGTTGGCGGACGCCAGGCTGGTTTCCTGATTGCTGCCGGTGTTCGGCGAATGGACGATCGCCCGCTGCTGGTCGAGGGTGACCACGCCGGTGGCGGGATTCACCGAGACGGTGAACGACACTTCGCCCGTGGGGCCACCGACCCGGCCGACGATCACTCCGCCCTCGTTGTACAGCAGGATGTCCTGCCCGGTGGCGGTGTCGTCCAGCCCGCTGTTGGCACCGGCCGCGCTGACATTCAGGCCGTACACCGTGTTACCGGCACCGTCGGCGCCGTAGTCGCGAGCGAAGCTGCCGGAGAAGTCGGTGCTGTCGTTGACGGCCAGGCTGGTCTCGTCCACCTGCAGGCTGTCACTGGCCGGGGTACGCCCGTCGATCTCGGGAGCATCGTCTTCGAAGGCCAGGCTCTGGCCGATGTTGATGGTCGCGCTGGCGTCGTCGCCGTCCTTGTCGGTGATGGTGGCGGTCAGCTTGATCAGCTCGGCCGCGGCCAGGAAGGCGGTCTGATCGGGACCGGCGTTGGGTTCGTGGAGGATCGCACGCTGCTGATCCAGGGTGACGTCGCCGCTGCCGTCGACCGAGACGCGGAAGGCGATGGCACCGCCCGCTCCACCGACGCGGCCAACTACATCACCACCCTGCATGTACAGGAGGATGTCCTGGCCGCTGGCCGAGTCCCGCAGCCCGCTGTCGGCGCCAGTGGCGCTGATGCTCAGGCCGTAGTCGATGTCGCCTGGGCCGTCGGCGCCGAAATTGCCACTGAACAGGCCGCTGAAGTCATCCGTGTCGTTACTACCCAAGGCACTCTCATCCACCCGCAGGGTACCTACCGAGGCGGCGCTGCCGGTGATGCTCGGGGCGTCGTCCTTGAAGCTGATGGCGTTGCCGAGGTTGAGCACCGCGCTGCTGCTGTCGCCGTCATCGTCGACGATGGTGCCGACCAGACGGATCTGGTCCGCTGCCGCCAGGCTGGCTTCCTGATCCGGCCCGCTGTCGGGGCTGTGCTCGATGGCGCGGATCTGATCCAGCGTCACCTCGCCGGTGGCGGCGTTGACCGACACGCGGAAGGCGACCGTACCGAGGTAGTTGCCGACCCGGCCGACCACGTCGTCGCCGTCCGTGTACAGACGGATACTCAGCCCGGTGGCCGAATCGTTCAGGCCGGTATCCGTGCCGTTGCTGACCTGCAGGGCATAGGTCGTGGTGCCGGGGCCGTCGCCGCCGAACAGCTCGGTGAACTGGGCGCTGAAGTCGGTGGTGGCATTGGTCGCCAGGCTGCTTTCGTCCACCTGCAACGCGTCATCCGGCTCGGTGCCCGGCTGCAGGACAGGCAGGTCATCCTCGATCTGAATCAGGAAGCCACCGGCCAGGGCGACCGGAGATCCGCCGCTGGTGGCCTGCAGGATGCTGGCGAAATCCAGCACCAGCAATTCGTTGTCATCGGTGCCGGGGGTGGGATGATCCAGCGGGCCGAGCAGGGTGAAGGTGTAATCGCCGTTGCCGCTCACCTCCAGGGTGAACACGGCCGGGCCGCCCACACCCGCGGTGGCAGTCAGCACGTTACCGGCAACGCTGTAGACCAGCCCAACACCATTCGAGGTGGCGCCATCCAGGCCGCTGGTGTCGCTGGACAGGCTGAACTGCGCGGCGACCGGCGGGCCGACGATCAGGTCGGCCAGGTTGCCGGTGGCTACGGTATTGACCGCATCGCCGTCGGTGTTGCCGGACGGCAGCTCGTCCTCGTCGACACGGCCTAGCACCGGGCTGGTGTCTTCGACGTAGACGTTCAGGGTGGCGGACGAGGGATCGCCGTCGTTGTCGACGATGGTGTAGGTGAAGCTCTCCACCTTGTCGCCGGCCGGATTGCTCGGCGCCTGGTAGCTCCAGGCACCGGTGGCGAAATTGAAGCTGAGCTTGCCGCCCGCGGCGGTGGCGATTTCCGTCAGTTGCTCGTCGCCATCGGCCACTCCATCCCAGCTGTAGGTGGCGCCGTCGATCACGATGGACTGGATCTGGCCGGGGCCATCGGCGCCGAAGGCATCGTCGTCACCGCCGCCGACGACGTTGTCGCCGCCCAGCAGCACATTGCCGCCGACCAGGCCGACGACGACCTGATCGACCAGGGTATCGACCAGGTCATCGAAGTCGTCCACACGCAGCGGGTCGTTGGGCCCACCGTCCACGTCGATGTCCGCTAGCCGCGGATCGTCGATGTCGTTGCCGACGCCGATGGCGGTGACGTTGATGCCGTTACCGTTGACGAAGTCGCTCCACTGGGTCGCGGTCGGCTCGGACAGCGACGGCGCGCCGCCGGGGCCTCCGGTCTGCTCGTTGGGGTTGCCGTCGCTGATGAACACCACCTGGTTGCTCCAGCCCGGTATCGGGCTGTAGGCGGCCATGGTCTCCTGGATGGCATCGGTGAAATCGGTGGTGCTGTGTACCGGGCGGGTGCCGCCCTCGGCAGGATTGATCGAATTCACCAGGGCGATGAAGTCGGCGAGGTTGTCGATCGGCGGGTACGACACCGAGTCGCCGGAGAACGCGACGATCTGGACGCGGATGTCGCCGTCGGAATCATTGAACAGCGCTTGGCCGGCGGCACGTACGGCGTCGAGCATCTGGTCCAGCTCGATGTTGTTGATGCTGCCGCTGAAGTCCAGCACGAACACCATGTTGACGTTCTGCGCCTGGCCGGCGAGGACGGTGGCGCTATCGTTCTGCGCCACGGGAATGTCGTCCTCGACGTCGATCACGAAGCTGCCGGGCGCGAAGCCATCCACCGGGTCGCCGTCGCCATCGGTGGCGCTGAGCACGCCGGAGAAGTCGATCGGCAGCCCCAGCAGCTGGTCGTCATCGGTGCTCCCGGGGCGCAGATGGTCGAGCGGCCCTTGCAGCAGGAACTCGTAGCTGCCGTCGGCATTCACCGTCAGGGTGAAGACCGGGTTGCCGCCCGCGGTGGCGGTGAGCACGTTGCCCACCACCGAGTAGCTCAGCGGCGTGGCGTCGGAGGTCAGGCCCTGGGCTTGCAGGGTGGCAATGGCGGCCGGATCGTCGTTCAGGCCGAAGTCGCCGGGGCCGTCGGCACCGAAGTCGACCAGGGCATTGAGGGCGCCAACACCGCCGGACACCGAGGTGCCCTCGCCATCGCCATCACCGATGCCGTTCGCCAGCTCATCCTCGTCCACCTCGCCCAGCACCAGGGGAATCGGATTCTGCTCCGCGTCGTACTGCAGCGGCCTGGCCGCCGGCACGTCGTCCTGTACGTCGACGGCAAAACTGCCCGGCGGGAAGCCGCCGACCAGCGGGTCGCCGTCGCCATCGGTCGCGGTGAGGATGCCGGAGAAGTCGATGCCCAGGCCCGGCAGGTCTTCCAGATCGTTGCCATCCGCATTCGGATGATCGATCGGCCCCTGCAACTGGAAGGTCCAGCTGCCGTCCGCGTTGACTGTCAGGGTGAAGATGGTTTCGCCGCCGGCGGTGGCGATGAGCACGCCACCGACCAGGGCATAGGCCAGCGGCTCGCCGCCGGAAGTCAGGTTTTGCAGCGTCATCGAACTCAGGTCGGCGGACAGGCCGAACACGCCCGGGCCGTCGGCGCCGAAGTCGACCAGCGCCGACAGCGAGCCGGCCGGGCCGGACACGCTGGTGGTCTGCCCGCCTTCCGCGTTGCCGTCATGCGGCGCGCCGCCGCCTACGCTGAGGGCGTCCTCGTGGACCATCGCACCCTGCCAGTCCACCTGGATGTTGATGTCGTTGAAATCGCCATCGCCACCGGCGCTGACGTCTTCCCAGTTCTGGTTGCCGGGGGCGCCGTTGTCGGTGAACTGTGCGCTGCCGTTCGGGTTGAGCGCCGGGTTGTCGAACAGCACATTGGCGCCACCGCTGCCCACCAGCGGCTGGCCATTGAGGAAGGCTTGCCACTCGCCAGCGACCTCGACGAAGGTCAGCTCGGCGCCATTTTTGTAGCCGGCCAGCGGGTTGTTCGCCGCGCCGTTGGGAATGATGAAGAAGCCGATGGAATCCGGGTTCACGCCTTCCAGCTGGATGGGCGCACCCACCGCCTGCACGTTGGCCCAGACGATGGTACCGCCAACCGGGTTGCCCAGAGCGTCCTTGACGTAATAGCCATAGGTATTGGCATAGCCCGCGTCGCCGCCCTCCAGGCTCACCGTCAGCGTGGTGCCCACGGCAACGCCGCCGTTGAGCACCGGCACGTCGTCCTGCACGTCGATGGCGAAACTGCCCGGCGGGAAGCCCCCCACCAGCGGGTCGCCGTCGCCATCGGTGGCGGCCAACACGCCGGAGAAGTCGATGCCCAGACCCGGCAGATCTTCGGCATCGTTGCCATCCTTCTGCGGATGATCGATGGGCCCCTGCAGCTCGAAGGCCCAGCTGCCATCCTCGTTCACCGTGAGGGTGAAGACGGGTTCGCCGCCGGCAGTGGCGGTGAGCACGTTGCCCACCACGGCGTAGGCCAGGGGCACGCCACCGGAGGTCAGGTTCTGCAGGTTCAGCGAGCTCAGGTCGCCGGAAATACCGAAGTCGCCCGGACCGTCGCCACCGAAGTTGACCAGCGCCGACAGCGAGCCGGCCGGGCCGGACACCGTGGTGGTCTGCCCGCCTTCCGCGTTGCCATCGTGCGGCGCGCCGTCGCCGGTGCTCAGCGCATCCTCGTGGACCAGGCCGAGCACCTGCGGGAATTCCTGCTCCTCGCCGCCGCCAACGGCCACCGGCACGTCGTCCTGAACATCGATGGCGAAGCTGCCCGGCGGGAAGCCGCCCACCAGCGGGTCGCCGTCGCCATCGGTGGCGGTCAACACGCCGGAGAAGTCGATGCCCAGGGCCGGCAGGTCTTCGGCATCGTTGCCATCGGCATCCGGATGATCGATGGGCCCCTGCAACTCGAAGGCCCAGCTGCCATCCTCGTTCACCGTGAGGGTGAAGACGGGTTCTCCACCGGCGGTGGCGGTGAGCACGTTGCCCACTACGGCGTAGGCCAGGGGCACGCCGCCGGAGGTCAGGTTCTGCAGGTTCAGCGAGCTCAGGTCGCTGGAAATACCGAAGTCGCCCGGACCATCGGCCCCGAAATTGACCAGCGCCGACAGCGATCCGGCAGGGCCGGACACCGTGGTGGTCTGCCCGCCTTCCGCGTTGCCGTCGTGCGGCGCGCCATCGCCAGTGCTCAGTGCATCCTCATGGACCAGGCCGAGTACCTGCGGGAACTCCTGCTCCTCGCCGCCGCCGACCAGCTGCGGCACGTCGTCTTCCACATCAATGACGAAGCTGCCTTCGCCGAACGCACCCACCGGGTCGCCATCGCCGTCCACCGCGGACAGCAGGCCGGAGAAGTCGATCGGCAACTCGAGCGATTCGTCATCGTTGCCGTCTGCGGTCGGGTGATCCAGTTGCCCGACCAGGGTGAAGGTGAAGCTGCCGTCGGCGCCCACTTCCAGGGTAAAGATGGTTTCGTCGCCGGCCGAGGCGGTCAGTACGTTGCCCACCAGGCTGTAGCTGAGGGCTGTTCCGCCGGAGCTGAGCCCCTGGGACTCGAGACCGGCAATGGCGCTCGGACTTCCCGACAGCCCGAAGCTGCCGAGCCCGTCGGCGCCGAAGTTGACCATAGCGCCAAGCGCGCCCGGGCCGCCGCTGGCGACGTTGGTTACCGAGTCGCCATCGCCGATGCCATCGGCAGTCTCGTCCTCATCGACGGAAACCGACACCTGGGCACCCTCGCCCTCGGCGAGTTCAGGGCCGTCGTCATTGACCAGCACGTCCAGCTGCACGGTCGGCGATACATCGCCATCCGCGTCGAACATGCGCACGGCGAAGCTCTCGCCGACCTGGTCGGCGGCGCCGGTCGCGCCGGGATTGCCGTGGTCGAGGGTGTTGTCGGTGAGCGTGTAGGTCCAATTGCCGGCCGCATCCACCGTCAGGACGCCGTATTGGCCCTGCACCACACCGCCATTGGTGACGTCGATCCAGTTGCCGTCGACGTCCTGGATTTCGATGGCGGAAACGCCATCGGGGGAATCGATGATCAGCGAACCGAAAGCCTGCTCGGCATCGCTGTCGGGATTGGTGCCGTCGGAAAGACCTTCCTCGTCGACGACCGCCGGGCCGGTGACGATATTGCCCTGGGCATCTTCGTACTCTACGTCGATGGAAGGGGTGGAATCCGCCGCCAAGTCTGCGGTGGCGAAGATCTCCGGATCAGGGAATTCGGGGCCGCTGTTGAAGCCTGCGGTAGGGAAGCCGATCACCGGATCGAGCGCGCCACCAACGGCATTCAGCAGGACGAAACTGTGACCGCCGCCAATGCCACCGGCACCGCCCGCGCCACCAGCGCCCGGGCCTGCCGCGGTGGCCTCGCCGACCTGCGTCGGGTCGACGCCCGCCTCGATTGCGGCCTGCAGCTGTTCGACATCGGTGAGGTCGTCGTCGGAGGGTGCGGCTGGCTCTTGCGCCTGGTTCTGGGCGCCACGGCCATCGCCACCGGCCAGCATCTGCTCGTTGAGGGCGAGGCTGCTGTCGCGCCCCACCGTCAGCATCTCGCCGTTGGCGAGAGAGATCGCAACCGCGCCGGCGGCGCCGGTGACCAGTTGTTCGCCGGCATAGACGCGATCGCCTTCGATTAGCGGTCTGCGCGATCCATCGCCGGCTACCGCGAAGACTTCGCCGACGACCTGACTGACGACACCTATCAAAGTAGCCATGATTCCTTCCTCCGCACTACAGCTGCCGACCACGTCGACAGGTTTCAAAAGGGGTCAAATCACCTTCCGAACCGGGGGTATGCGCGAAGAAAACCCTGAGAATCGAGCGGTGCGCCTGCTCGTTAATGTCAAATGCGACAAAAAAGTGTCGCTCCAACTGCACCGGCCTACTCCTTCAGAAACATCCCCGCCCCTTATGTTCCAAAACTGCATTTGACCGACTGGTTAGTCGCGAAAAGGCCTGAAGGCCCCGTTTTTCGCGGCTTGCGGAAGAAACAATGTGCTGGTTCTCACAGAGTGCATAAGACTTTTTCCTCATAACTCTTGTGAAGAATTCTTCTTAGCTTCCTGTGCAGATGTTCTTAGCTGTGATGTTACAGGCCTGATGCGCCCGGCCAGACGAGAAATCGTCAGTTTTTTGGCGACAGGAACCGAGCATTACTAATAAGGAGAAACCTCATGCGCGTTCTGAAACCGCTCTGCAATGGCATTTTGCTGGCCATTGCCTGCACCCAGGCCCAAGCCATGACGCTCTCGGAAGCGATCCAGAGCACCATCGACAATCATCCCGAGCTGCATGCCAGCATGAATGATCGTCTCTCCGCGGATGAGGAAGTGAAGATCGCCAGGGGCGGCTACCTGCCTACCGTCGATCTGCTCATGGGCTACGGCCGCGAGCAGACCGATAGCCCGAGCACCCGTGCACTCGGCGACCACAACAAGGAAACGCTGAACTATCGCGATGCCGAGCTGCGCCTGCGGCAGATGCTGTTCGACGGCTTCAACACCCCGAACGAAGTGGCCCGCACCGAATCGGTGGTCGACTCGCGCGCCTATTACGTGCTCGGCACCTCCGAGAGCCTGGCCCTGCGCACCGTCGAGGTCTATCTGGAGGTGCTCAAGCGCCGCGAGATGGTGACCCTGGCGCAGAACAACCTGCAGGCGCACCAGCGCATCGGCGATCAGATCGGCCTGCGCAGCGAGCGCGGCGTGGGCAGCGCTGCGGACCTGGACCAGTCCGAGGCGCGTTTGGCCCTGGCCGAGAACAATCTCTATACCGAGCAGGTCAACCTGGCGGACGCTGAGGCCAACTTCTTCAGCGCCACCGGACGCATGCCGAGCGAACTGGAGACCCCCGCCACCATCAAGGGCGAGATGCCGGCCGACCTGCTCGCCGCGCGCCAGGCGGTGGTCGACAACAACCCCTTCCTCAAATCCGCCCAGGCCGACGTGCACGCCGCGGAGAAACAATATGAAGTGGCCAAGTCGCCCTTCTACCCGCGCTTCGATCTGGAGCTGGCCACCACTGCCGACGACAACGTGCAGGGCGACGAGGGCCATTACAACACCTGGCGCGCCGCCGTGGTGATGAACTACAACCTGTTCAACGGCATGCGCGACAAGGCCCGCCTGCAATCGGCCGCGCACCAGATCAACCAGTCCATGGACATCCGCAACAACGCGCTGCGGGTACTCAACGAGAACCTCTCGCTGGCCTGGAACGCGATGGAAAACTCGCGCCTGCAGACCCCCAAGGCGCGGGACTACGCGGAATACACCTCGCGGGTGCGCGAGGCCTACCAGCAGCAGTTCGGCCTCGGGCAACGCACCCTGCTCGACCTGCTGGACAGCGAGAACGAACTGTTCACCGCCAATCGCCGCTATACCGAGGTGCGTTACACCGAGGAGTTCTCCATGTATCGCGTCATCGCGGCCATGGGCGAACTGCTCAGGAAGCAGAACATCGCAGTCCCAGCCGAAGCTGTAGCCCTCACCGAAGTGAAGAGCGAAGCCCGCCTGCCGGACATGAAGTAAGTACCGGCCAGCTGCCCGCATCTGGCGGGCAGCGCTGAGGAGTAGTGACTGTTGACCATCATGGAACGGAGACCCTCCGACGATCAGCGGCAGAGTCATGACGACCCGTTGCTGGACGGCCTGCTGATTCTTTGCAACCTCCACGACTGTTCGGCCAGCCGCGCCAGCCTGACCGCCGGCCTGCCGCTGCCCGAGCAGCGCCTGAGCCCCGAGCTGTTGCCCCGCGCGGCCGCCCGTGCCGGTTTGCAGGGGCGCGTGCTGCGGCGCGAACTGGACGCCATTTCCCCCCTCAACCTGCCGGTGCTGCTGATTCTCAAGGACGGCCGCAGCGCCGTGCTGCGTAAGATGGCGCCGAAGAACCAGCTGCTGATCCTGCCGTGCGAGGCCGACGGCGGCGAGCAGTGGGTCAGCCGCGACCACCTGGCCATCGAGTACAGCGGCCAGGCCTTCTTCGCCAAGCCGCAGCACGAACTGGAGGAATCCCGCGCGCCCCTCGTGCCACGGGTCGAAGCCTGGTTCCGCGACACCCTCAAGCTGTCGCGCTGGCTCTATACCGATGCGGTGCTGGCCAGCCTGCTGATCAACCTGCTGGGCCTGATGGTGCCGCTGTTCGTGATGCAGACCTACGACCGGGTGGTGCCCAACCAGGCCGTTTCCACGCTCTGGGTGCTGGTCATCGGCCTGTTCATCGGCACCGGCTTCGAGTTGCTGCTGCGCGTGCTGCGCGCCTATCTGCTCGACGTGGCCGGCAAGAAGACCGACGTGGTGCTGTCCGCCACGCTCTTCGAGCGCATCACCGGCATGTCGATGATGGCGCGCCCGGCCAGCGTCGGCGGCTTCGCCCAGAGCATCCACGACTTCCAGGGGCTGCGCGAATTCCTCACCGCGGTGACCCTGACCAGCCTGATCGACCTGCCCTTCTCCCTGCTGATGATCCTGGTCATCGGCCTGCTCGGCGGCTGGCTGGTGGTCATTCCGCTGCTGGCGTTCCCCATCACCGCCTTGTTCGCCCTGATCATCCAGGCCCGGCTGCGCGACACGGTGCAGAAGAGCCTGACCCTGGGCGCCGAACGCCAAGCCCTGCTGATCGAGACCCTCGGCGGCCTGGAAACCCTCAAGGCCTGCAGCGCCGAGAGTGAACGCCAGCACCGCTGGGAGAAGACCCACGTCGCCCTCACCCGCCTGGACAGCCACGCCCGCTTCCTCGCCGCACTGGCCACCAACGGCACCATGTTCCTGCAGCAGTTCGCCGGCATGGCGACCATCGTCGCCGGGGTCTACATCATCATCGCCGGCAACCTCAGCGTCGGCGCGCTGGTGGCCAGCTACATGCTCGGCAGCCGCGTGCTCGCGCCGCTCGGTCAGATCGCCGCGCTGATCACCCGCTACCAGCAGGCGCGCCTGACCATGGCCAGCACCGACGCGCTGATGACCCTGCCCCAGGAACGCCAGGCCAAGCAGCGGCCGCTGGAACGTACCCACCTGAAAGGCGCGCTGGACGTGCGTCAGGTCAGTTTCAGCTACCCGGGCCAGAGCGCTCCGGCGCTGAACAAGATCAATCTGCGCCTGGCCGCTGGCGAGCGGGTCGGCATCATCGGCCGCAGCGGCTCGGGCAAGAGCACCCTGGCGCGCCTGGTGATGAACTTCTACACCCCGAGCGAGGGGCAGATCCTGCTCGACAACCTCGACCTGCGGCAGCTGGACGTCGCCGACCTGCGCCACCAGATCGGCTACGTCGCCCACGATCTGCCGCTGCTCGCCGGAAGCCTGCGCGACAACCTCACCCTCGGCGCCCGCTACGTCAGCGACGCGCGCATGCTGGAGGTCGCCGAACTGACCGGCGTGACCGAGCTGGCCCGCCAGCATCCGCAGGGCTTCGACCGCCCAGTGGGCGAGCGCGGCCAGCTGCTCTCCGGCGGCCAGCGCCAGGCCGTGCTGCTGGCCAGGGCGCTGTTGCTGGACCCGCCAATTTTGCTGCTGGACGAGCCGACCAGTGCCATGGACAACACCAGCGAAGACATCCTGCGCAACCGCCTGCAGACCTGGTCCCAGGGCAAGACGCTGCTACTGATCACCCATCGCAGTTCGATGCTCAGCCTGGTCGACCGCCTGGTGGTGCTGGACTATGGCCATGTGGTGGCCGACGGCCCGAAGGAGGCAGTTATCGACGCCCTGCGCAAGGGCCGTGTCGGCCCCGCCGCGGTCTGACGGAGAGGCGACATGGAACTCACCCAATCCCTGCGCGACTATTTCGGCAGCCTGCAGCGACAGAAGCAGGACACCGAGTTCATGCCCGAAGTGGACGGCGCCGTCCTCGAGGACTCGCCCTGGCTGGCCCGCGCCACCGTCTGGGCGGTCAGCGCGTGTCTGATCGTGGCGCTGATCTGGGCCAAGTTCGCCGTGCTGGAGGAAGTCACCACCGGCGAGGGCAAGGCGATTCCGTCGAGCAAGGTGCAGGTCATCCAGAACCTCGAAGGCGGCATCGTCACCGAGATCTTCGTGCGCGAAGGCCAAGTGGTGGACAAGGGCGATGTACTGCTGCGCCTGGATGACACCCGCTTCGTCTCCAACAAGGGCGAAACGGAGGCCGACCGCCTGGCCCTGCAGGCGCGCGTTGAGCGCCTGAGCGCCGAGGCCGAGGGCCGCACGCTGGCACTGCCCGACGACCTGACGAAAGCCGCGCCGCAGTTGGCCGAGGATGAAATGGCGCTCTACCGCTCGCGCCAGCAGCGCCTGGAGAGCGAACAGAACACCCTCAAGGAACAGCTGCGGCAGAAGACTCAAGAACTTGCCGAGTTCCGCGCCAAGGCCCAGCAGTACCGCTCCAGCCTGGGCCTGGTGCAGCAGGAGCTGAACATGTCGCAACCGCTGGTGGCCGCCGGGGCCATCTCCGAGGTGGAGATCCTGCGCCTGCGCCGCAGCGCGGTGGAGATGCGCGGCTCGCTGGAGGCCACCAACCTGGCCATCCCGCGGGCCGAGGCCGCCATGCAGGAGATCGAGAGCAAACTCAACGAATCCACGTTGACCTTCCGTACCGAGGCACTCAAGGAGCTCAACGAGGTACGCACCGAGCTGAAGAAGGTGACCTCTACCAGCGTGGCCATCGAGGACCGGGTCAGCCGCACCACGGTCGACTCGCCGGTGCACGGCGTGATCAAGCTGCTCAAGGTCAACACCATCGGCGGCGTGGTGCAGCCGGGCGACGCCATGGTCGAGGTGGTACCGCTGGAGGACAACCTGCTGATCGAGGCGCGCATTCGTCCCCAGGACGTGGCCTTCCTGCACCCGGGGCAGAAGGCCATGGTCAAGTTCACCGCCTACGACTACACCATCTACGGCGGGCTCAAGGCCAAGCTGGAAATGATCAGCGCCGACACCATCACCGACGAGGAAGGCAACAGCTTCTATCTGATCCAGGTACGCACCGACAAGAGCCACCTGGGCAACGACCAGAACCCGTTGCTGATCATCCCCGGCATGGTCGCCACGGTGGATATCGTTACCGGCGAGAAGAGCGTGCTGGACTACCTGCTCAAGCCGGTGCTCAAGGCCCGCGCCGAGGCCATGCGCGAGCGATAAACCTCAAAGCCGCGGCGGGCATCATGACGGCAGGTCATTCCGCCGCCTGCCAATGCGCGCCGGGACCTTCCGCCGCCAACTGATCGCCGGGATTGCGCAACGGGCAATCGTCCAGCGACAGGCAACCGCAGCCGATGCAGCCGTCCAGCTGATCGCGCAGCAGCTGCAGCTTGGCGATGCGCTGGTCCAGATCCGCACGCCAACGCGCCGACAATGCGGCCCAGTCACCGGCGTTGGGCGTGCGCCCCTGGGGCAGGCTCTCCAGCGCGGCAGAAATCTCGGCCAGGGGAATGCCCACCCGCTGCGCCACCTTGATGACCGCGACCCTGCGCAACGTTTCCCGCGGATAGCGGCGCTGGTTGCCGGCGTTGCGCGTGCTGCCGATCAGCCCCTTGGACTCATAGAAATGCAAGGCGGAAACCGCCAGCCCGCTGCGCCTGGCCAGCTCGCCCACACTCAGGTCACGCGCGGGCTGTGTGTGCTTCTTCATGGCTATTGACCTCAAGCTAAGTTGAGGTTTTAACCTCGCCTGGCCTCTTCGATCAACCCCAGGACGCCACGCCATGAACCCATCCCGCGCGCACCCGCACGACACCGATGACAACGCCTCACCCCGGTTCACCCTGCTGATACGCATCGAGGTGGACGAGTGCCACCGCCCCGCCATCGCCAGCCGCCTCGACGACTACCTGCAGCAGATGGGTCGGCTGTTCCAGCCTCAGAGCGGCTACCTCGGCGCGGAGCTGCAGGAAGGCGCCGGGCCTCAGTTGGTGGGCCTGCTGAATTGGCGGCGCCGCGAAGACTGGGAAAGCGCCTGGGACTGCCAGCACACGCGCAGCGATGTGTTCGCCGACAGCCTGCTGCGTCTGGGCGCCCGGAGCATCCGCTTCGACAGCCAGGGCGCCTAGCCGCCGTGGTTGCGCCGATAGGTGTCCTCGCCCATCGCAGCGATCTGGGCCTCGATCAGCGCGTCGAACGGCCGTAGCAACTCATCGAAGCCTGTGCCTTCTTGCAGCGTGAGGGCGGCGACTATGGCCTCGATGGTCGCCAGCGCGCCTTCGGCAGGCGCCTTGCGCAGGCGGTAGCGCGAGCGCGCGCCGGCGGGCAGGCACACCCGCGGCAATGCGGCCAGCTGCGGGTTGAGGTGCAGCAGCTTGCGCGCCTTGCGCCAAGTGCCGTCGGGCACCACCAGCAATAACGGGCGCTCGTCGCCCGGCGGCGGCGCCAGCGGCAACATCTGCGCCGTCTCGCCGGGGAACAGCAGGCAGGCGCGGTACGCCGGGTCCAGCGCCAGGTCGGCGAAGTGCTCGCCCACCCGCAGCTCGGCGTTGGTCAACCCCAGCGCGGCCAGGCGCGCGGTGTTCAGCGCGTGGCCGACCTCGTCCGGGTGCTGCAGGATCAGCACCCGGGTGCGGCTCGGTAGGTTCGGAATCAGGTGGCAGAGACAGTGGGTCTGCGGTCTGGCGCAACGCTCGCAGCGCGCTCGGGACATGGCGGTTTCCTCCGGGCCGCGCAGTGTGCCACAGGCCTCCGGCATCCGCCGCCGGCCGGGCCGAAGCCCGGCCGGATCGGTCAGCGGTTGAAGCGCTCCGCCAGGCTGTGCAGGTAGGCCGCCATGCTCTCCAGCTCCTGGCTGATGCCCACGCCCTGCTGCGCCTGCCCGGCGCTGTTGTCGGACAACTGGGCGATGCGGGTGATCTGCCGGCTGATGTCCTCGGCCACATGCGCCTGCTGCTCGGACGCCGCGGCCATCTGCTGGCTCATGCTGGTGATGCGGGTCACCGCCTGGCTGATGCCGTCCAGCGCCTCACGCACCGCCTCGACGCTGCGCACGCTGTCGCGGGAGATCTCCTCGCCACGGCTGGCGGTGTTCACCGCCTTGTCGGCACCGCTGCGCAGGGACGAGATGATCTGGTGAATCTGCTCGGTGGATTCGCGGGTGCGCCCGGCCAGCGCGCGCACCTCGTCGGCCACCACGGCGAAGCCGCGGCCCTGTTCACCGGCCCGCGCCGCCTCGATGGCCGCGTTGAGCGCCAGCAGGTTGGTCTGCTCGGCGATGGAGGTGATCACGTCGGCCACGCTGCCGATGGACTGGGTGGACTCGGCCAGCTCGTTCACCGCCTGGCCAATCTCCTGCACCGCACCGGCCATCTGTTGCATGGCCTGCAGGCTGCCGCCGGCCAGATCGCGGCCCTGCAGGGCGAGGCGATCGGCCTCCTCGGCGGCATGCGAGGTGTTCTGCACGTTGTGCGCGACCTCCTGGATGGTCGCCGCCATCTGGTTGATGGCCGTGGCCGACTGGTCCGTCTCGCTGCGCTGCTGCTCCAGCAGTTCGGCGCTGGAGCGCGACAGATCGGCGGATTGCGAGGCACGCTGGCGCACGTTCTCGCCGGCATCCTCCAGGCGCGTCAGCGCGGTTTGCAGACGCGCCTCCTCGCTGATCATGGCCATGTCCAGCAGCGCCTGGGCGCCGCGGTTGTCGCTGTAGGTCAGGGCCACCAGCGCGCTGGTGAAGGCCCGGGGATGCTCGGCCAGGGTGCGGCGGATCATCTGCCGCTTGTTGTAGAGCTGGTAGGAACCGAGGGCGAACATCACCGCGACGATGAACGCCAGCAGCCAGGCGCCGCTGAACACCCAGTGGCCCGCCACGATTACCAGCCCGGCGAGGATCAGCGGCCAGGAACGGATGATGTCGTAGGTCCAGTAATCGATCCGCGGCACCGGCGGCTTGCCCGCGCGCAGGCGGGCGTACAGGGCCTCGGCCCGGCGCTTCTGCGCCTCGGTGGGCAGCGAGCGCACGGACTCGTAACCGGCCATCTTGCCGTTCTCGTAGATCGGCGTGACGTAGGCGCTGACCCAGTAGTAGTCGCCGTTCTTCGAGCGGTTCTTGACCACCCCCATCCACGGCTTGCCCTGCTTGATGGTGTCCCACATGTGGCCGAACACCATCGGCGGCATGTCCGGGTGGCGGACGAGGTTATGTGGCTGGCCGATCAGCTCTTCACGGGTGAAGCCGCTGATCTCGACGAAGGCATCGTTGCAGTAGGTGATCTTGCTGTTCAGGTCGGTCGTGGAGATCAGGCGTTCGTCGGCGGCAAAGGTACGTTCGCGCTGAGTCACGGGCAGATTTTGACGCATAGGCTTACCGTCCTTGGACAATGGGATAGGTGACTTCCTGGCCTTGCCTTAATGGTCTAGCACATGCGTGCCAGATCCGCACAGCCCGGCAGCCACCTCCCTTGCCCGACGCAGACCTCAGGCGATCAGATCGGCCTTGCGCCGATAGGGGAACACGTCGATCACCTTGCCCGCGCGAATCGCGTCCTGCAGGCTCTTCCAGTAGTCGGCCTCGTACAGATCGCCGTGCAGCTGGCTGAACAGCCGGCGCTGGCCGATATCGACGAACAGGAAGCGCGGAAACTCCTCGGGGAACACGTCGTTCGGCCCCACCGAGTACCACGGCTCGCTGGACATCTCGTCTTCCTCGTAGCGTGGCGGCGGGATGCGACGGAAGTTCACCTCGGTGAGGTAGCTGATCTCGTCGTAGTCGTAGAACACCACGCGGCCGTGGCGGGTGACGCCGAAGTTCTTCAGCAGCATGTCGCCGGGGAAGATGTTCGCCGCGGCCAGCTGCTTGATGGCCAGGCCGTAGTCTTCCAGCGCCTCGCGCACCTGGGCCTCGTTGGCGTGCTCCAGGTAGATGTTCAGCGGCGTCATGCGGCGCTCGGTCCAGCAGTGGCGGATCAGCACGGTGTCGCCGTTCTCGATCTCCACGGTGGACGGTGCCACCTCCAGCAGCTCCGCCAGGCATTCGGGGTCGAACTTGGCCAGCGGGAAGCGGAAGTCGGAGAACTCCTGGGTGTCGGCCATGCGCCCTACCCGGTCGACGCTCTTCACCAGACGGTACTTCTCGATCACCGTGTTGTGATCGACGTTCTTCGACGGTGAGAAGCGGTCCTTGATGATCTTGAACACGGTGTTGAAGCCCGGCAGGGTGAACACGCTCATCACCATGCCGCGCACGCCGGGGGCCATGACGAACTTGTCGTCGGTGTTGGCCAGGTGGTTGATCAGCGACCGGTAGAACTCCGACTTGCCGTGCTTGTAGAAACCGATGGAGGTGTACAGCTCGGCGATGTGCTTGCCCGGCAGGATGCGCTTGAGGAAGCCGATGAATTCCGCCGGGATCTCCACCCGCACCATGAAGTAGGAACGGGTGAAGGAGAAGATGATCGACACCTCCGCCTCGTCGGTGATCAGCGTGTCGATCTGCACGCCCTGCCCCTCGCGGTGCAGCAGCGGGAACACCAGCGGCCACTGCTCGTCCGGGGTGAAGATGCGGCCGACCAGGTAGGCGCCCTTGTTGCGGTACAGCGTGGACGAGAACAGCTCGATGGTCAGCTGCTGGTCCTTGCACACCCAGTCCGGCAGGTTGGTGCGCAGCTGCTGCTCGAGCTTGGCCAGGTCGCGCTCCAGGTCCTCGAAGGGCGCGTTGTAGCTGTAGTCGGTGAAGATCTGCCGCAACGCGTGGTTGAGGTCGCCGCGCGGCTGGTAGCTGCGGGTCTGCGGCGTACGCTCGTGGGGGCGCAGCGAAGGCCGGGTGGTGTGGATGAACATGCAGCCGTCGCTGATCTGGTCGTGACTGAACAGGCCGCAGAAGATCGAGTTGTACCAGGTCTCGGCCAGCTCATCGTCGTTGCGCAGGTCGATCAGGCCGATGTAGGCGCTCTTGGCCAGCGGCCACAGGTCGATGTCCAGCAGCTGCTCGTCGTTGAAGGCCTCGCGCAGTCTTCCGCTGACCTCCGCCACCTTCTCCTCGTACAGCGCGATGCGTGCGGCCGAGGCGCGCTGGGCCTCCTGCCACTGCGCCTGCTCGAAGCGGGCACGGGCGCCGTTGGTGATCTCGCGGAAATGGTCACGATAGTCATCGAACCCGTCGAGGATCATTCGGGCGATATCGGCGGCAGGCCGTTGCTGCGACATGGGAAAGCCTCTGCTGCATGTGCGGAACCGCGAGCTTAGCCACAGCCGACGCGGAGGAAAAGCAGCAGCAACGATCCGCCAGCACGGCTGACGACGCGCGGGGCAAAAAAAAGCCCGTCGCGGGGACGGGCCAGGAGAGCCGCCCGCGAACGGGCGGTGAAACAGGATCAGACGATCTCGGCGCTGGCCGGTACCTGGGCCTTGTTGCCCTTCCCGGCCAGTTCGCGCTGCAGGGTGTCTTCGTCCAGCTGCTTGCACCACTTGGCGACCACGAGGGTGGCCACGCCGTTGCCAACCAGGTTGGTCAGCGCGCGGGCCTCGGACATGAAGCGGTCGATGCCGAGGATCAACGCCAGGCCGGCGACCGGCAGGTGGCCCACGGCGGACAGGGTGGCGGCCAGCACGATGAAGCCCGAACCGGTGACACCGGCGGCGCCCTTGGAGGCGATCAGCAGCACGGCCAGCAGGGTCAGCTGGTGGGTGATGTCCATCGGCGTGTCGGTGGCTTGGGCGATGAACACGGCGGCCATGGTCAGGTAGATCGAGGTGCCGTCCAGGTTGAAGGAGTAGCCGGTGGGAATCACCAGGCCGACCACGTTCTTCTTCGCGCCCAGCTTCTCCATCTTGTTCAGCATGCGCGGCAGGGCCGACTCCGACGAGGACGTGCCGAGCACGATCAGCAGCTCCTCGCGGATGTAGCGGATGAACTTGAGGATGCTGAAGCCATGGGCGCGGGCGATGCCGCCCAGCACCACGAGGACGAAGAACACGCAGGTGATGTAGAAGCACAGCATCAGCTGGCCCAGCTGCACCAGCGAACCGACGCCGTACTGGCCGATGGTGAAGGCCATGGCGCCGAAGGCACCGATGGGCGCGACCTTCATGATCATGTTGATGATGCCGAACATGACGTGGGCGATGCGGTCGATGAACTCCAGCACCGGCTTGCCGTAGTCACCCATGCGCTGCAGGGCGAAGGCGAAGATCACCGAGAAGAACAGCACCTGCAGGATGTCGCCGCTGGCGAAGGCGCCGACGATGGTCGACGGAATCACGTTGAGCAGGAAGGCCACGGTGCTCTGCGATTCGCCGGCCTTGGCGTAGGCGGCGATGCTGCTGGCGTCCAGGGTGCTCGGGTCGACGTGCATGCCGACGCCCGGCTCGACGACGTTGACCACCACCAGGCCGATGACCAGCGCCACGGTGGAGACGATCTCGAAGTACAGCAGCGCGTAGCCGCCGGTCTTGCCCACCGCCTTCATGTCCTGCATGCCGGCGATACCGCTGACCACGGTGCAGAAGATGATCGGCGCGATGGCCATCTTGATCAGTTTGACGAAGCCGTCGCCGAGCGGCTTGAGCGCCACGCCGGTCTCGGGATAGAAGTGGCCCAGCAGGATGCCGATGGCGATGGCCACCAGGACCTGGACGTACAGACTCTTGTATAGGGGGGTGCGGGTCATGGCAGTTCCTCGCTCGCCGCCGACGCATCGCTTTCCCGGTGATCGCGCGGCTGCTCAAAGTGCTAACCCTCCTGCTGTGGAGGGATTTGTTGTTGGCCCCGGCTGCGGGGTCTGCCGCACCTATCGCAAGCGCTATGCCAGCCGCATGAAAATCAAATAATCCCTTACCAAACAGTGACTTAGATTAATAAAAGAACTGCCGAAACAGGGCTTTCTGGCGGCATTTCGCCAGCCCCGAGGCGAAATGCCGCCCAGCCCGATCGGGCACACGCCTTCGACGCGGCGCGCACGAATCACAATGGGGCAGCGCAGCGGCCCAGCGCCTCCTTTTGGGTCCCCCCCATGGCTGGCAGATAGGCTCGAGACCGGCTGCAGGCCTTGCCAGCACTGGGCTGCGGCCGTGCCGAAACAAACTGGCACAGCCACTGCATAGGACCCTGCGAGCCAGTCCTGACGATCAATGGCGATCGCAAACGGACCCAGGTGCCCACGAAGGCACCGCATAGAACAGGCAAAGGCGCCTGAGACCGCGAGGTTTCAGGCGCCTTTTTATTTGCCGGGGAAAAACCTGATGAGCTTTGGCCGGGAAACGCTATGAACAGCACAGCAGCTACCACTGACAAGCAACGACTGATCGTCGTCGGCAACGGCATGGTCGGCCACCACTGCGTCGAGCAACTGCTCGCGGGCGGCGCCCTGGCGCACTACCGCATCGAGGTATTCGGCGAGGAAGCGCAGCGCGCCTACGACCGCGTGCACCTGTCCGAATACTTCGGCGGCCGCGATGCCGAGTCCCTGGCCATGAGTGCCGCCTCCCTCTATGAAGCGGAAGGTCTGACCCTGCACCTCAGCGCCCAGGTGCTGGAGATCGACCGCGCCAAGCGCGAAGTGGTCACCGCCAAGGGCCGCTTCGGCTATGACAAGCTGGTGCTGGCCACCGGCTCCTACCCCTTCGTGCCGCCGATCGACGGCGCCGAGGGCGACTCGCGCCTGGTCTACCGCACCCTCGACGACCTCGACGGCATCCGCGCCGCCGCCAACGGCAAGCGCCGCGGCGTGGTGGTCGGCGGCGGTCTGCTCGGCTTGGAAGCGGCCAACGCGCTGAAGTCCCTGGGCCTGGAAGCCCACGTGGTGGAATTCGCCCCGCGCCTGATGCCGGTGCAGCTGGACGACTTCGGCGGCGCCGCCCTCAAGCAGCGCATCGAGGACCTGGGCGTGGGCGTGCACCTGTCCAAGGCCACCCAGAGCATCAGCGCCGGCAGCGAGTACCGCTACCGCATGAACTTCGCCGGCGAAGACTTCCTCGAGACCGACCTGATCGTGTTCTCCGCCGGCATCCGCCCGCAGGACGCCCTGGCCCGTGCCTGCGGCCTGGAGCTGGGTCCGCGCGGCGGCATCAACATCAACGACCAGTGCCTGACCAGCGACGAACACATCTTCGCCATCGGCGAGTGCGCGGCGTGGAACGGCAGCATCTTCGGCCTCGTCGCGCCCGGCTACCAGATGGCGCGCCTGGTGGCGGCCCAGCTGTGCGGCCAGGAGGGCTCGCCCTTCCTGGGCGCGGACATGTCGACCAAGCTCAAGCTGCTCGGCGTCGACGTCGGCTCCATTGGCGACGCCCACGGCGCCATGCCCGGCGCCAAGAGCTACCGCTACATCGACGAAGCCACCTCCAGCTACCGCCGTCTGGTCGTATCCGCCGACGGCAAGCAGGTGCTGGGCGCCGTGCTGGTCGGCGACAACAGCTACTACGACACCCTGCTGCAGTACGCGCAGAACGGCATCAAGCTGCCGGAAGATCCGGCCAGCCTGATCATGCCGGCCGGCGAAGGCGCCCCGGCGCTGGGCGCCGATGCCCTGCCGGATACCGCCACCATCTGTTCCTGCCACAACGTCAGCAAGGGCGCGATCTGCTCGGCCATCGACGGCGGCTGCAGCGACATCGCCGGGGTCAAGGCCTGCACCAAGGCGGCCACCGGCTGCGGCGGCTGCGCGGCGCTGCTCAAGCAGGTGGTCGAGCACGAACTCACCGCCCGCGGCGTGGAAGTCGACAAGAGCCTGTGCGAGCACTTCGCCTACACCCGCCAGGAGCTCTACCACTTCGTCCGCGTGGAGAACATCGAGAGCTTCGAGGAGCTGCTGGCCAAGCACGGCAAGGGCCATGTCGGCTGCGACATCTGCAAGCCGGCCGTGGGTTCGATCCTCGCCTCCTGCTGGAACAAGCCGATCATGAACCCGGCGCTGGTGCCGCTGCAGGACACCAACGACACCTTCATGGCCAACATGCAGAAGAACGGTACCTACTCGGTAGTACCGCGCATCCCCGGTGGCGAGATCACCCCGGAAGGCCTGATCGCCATCGGCGCGGTGGCGAAGAAATACGACCTCTACACCAAGATCACCGGCGGCCAGCGCATCGACCTGTTCGGCGCCCAGCTGCACGAGCTGCCGGAAATCTGGGGCGAGCTGATCGCCGCCGGCTTCGAGACCGGCCACGCCTACGGCAAGTCGCTGCGTACCGTGAAGAGCTGCGTCGGCAGCACCTGGTGCCGCTACGGCGTGCAGGACAGCGTCGGCATGGCGCTGCTGCTGGAGGACCGCTACAAGGGCCTGCGCTCGCCGCACAAGATCAAGTTCGCCGTCTCCGGCTGCACCCGCGAATGCGCCGAGGCGCAGAGCAAGGACATCGGCGTGATCGCCACCGAGAACGGCTGGAACCTCTACGTCTGCGGCAACGGCGGCATGCGCCCGCGCCACGCCGAGCTGTTCGCCACCGATCTGGATGACGCCACCCTGGTGCGCTACATCGACCGCGTGCTGATGTTCTACATCCGCACCGCCGACAAGCTGCAGCGCACCTCGGTGTGGCGCGAATCGCTGGAAGGTGGCCTGGCCTACCTGCAAGACGTAGTGATCAACGACAGCCTGGGACTGGGCGACGAGCTGGAAGCGCAGATGCAGCTGGTGGTCGACCGCTACGAATGCGAATGGGCCAACGCGTTGAAGGACGAGGAGAAGCTCAAGCGCTTCCGCACCTTCGTCAACGAGCACGGCGGCGACCCGGACATCCACTTCGTCCGCGAACGCGGCCAGCGCCGCCCGGCCCGCGCCGATGAACTGCACCTGATTCCCGTCACCGAGGAGACCGTCTGATGAACACCGCACTCAACCTCGAAGCCGCCTGGCAACCGCTGTGCAGCGCCGCCGACCTGGTGGCCAACTCCGGCGTGGTCGCCCTGGCCGCCGGCGAGCAGGTCGCCCTGTTCTACCTGCCCGAGACAGAGCAGAAGGTCTTCGCCATCGGCAACCGCGACCCCAAGTCCGGCGCCAATGTCATCGGCCGCGGCATCGTCGGTCATCTGCAGGGCGAGCTGGTGATCGCCTCGCCGCTGTACAAGCAGCACTACCGGCTGCACGACGGCGGCTGCCTGGAATACCCCGACCAGCAGCTGCCGGTATGGCCGGTGCGGCTGCACGGCGAGCGGGTGGAAATCCTCCGCTGAGTCCATCGCGCCGCCCCGGGCGGCGCCTATCCCTACGACAGAGAACCTAGCCATGTCCTACCTGGTCCCCGCCGAGTTCGCCAGCAAGATGGTCGATGCCGGCGAATCGAAGATCTACATGTCCACTCGCGACACCCTGATCCGCGCCTTCATGGCCGGCGCCATCCTCTCGCTCGCCGCCGTGTTCGCCGTCAGCATCACCGTGCAGACCGGCTCGCCGCTAGTGGGCGCGATGCTGTTCCCGGTCGGTTTCGTCATGCTCTACCTGATGGGCTTCGACCTGCTCACCGGGGTCTTCGTGCTCACCCCGCTGGCCCTGCTGGACAAGCGCCCCGGCGTCACCGTCGGCGGCGTACTGAAGAACTGGGGCCTGGTGTTCTGCGGCAACTTCGCCGGCGCGCTGACGGTGGCCTTCATGATGGCCTTCGTCTTCACCATGGGCTTCTCTACCGAACCCGGCGCGATCGGCGAGAAGATCTCGCACATCGGCGAGGCCCGCACCCTGGGCTATGCCGAGTACGGCGCGGCCGGCTGGCTGACCATCTTCCTGCGCGGCATGCTGTGCAACTGGATGGTGTCCCTGGGCGTGGTCGGCGCGATGATCTCCACCGCCGTCAGCGGCAAGACCATCGCCATGTGGATGCCGATCATGCTGTTCTTCTACATGGGCTTCGAGCACTCGGTGGTAAACATGTTCCTGTTCCCCTCGGCGATGATCATGGGCGGCGACTTCTCGGTGATGGACTACATGCTGTGGAACGAGATCCCCACCGCCCTGGGCAACCTGGTCGGCGGCCTGGCCTTCACCGGCCTGACGCTCTACGCCACCCATGTGAAGACCGCGCCGAAGCGCTCCTTCGTCTGAGCCCCGCGGCCCCGCCAGCCGGCGGGGCCCACGCGCACATCGTATGAGTAATCAGCTGCGGATTTCCGTCGGCCAGCACTCCGACAAGGGGCGCAAGGAGGTCAACCAGGACTTCCACGGCCTGTGCATCCCCGACGAACCCCAGCTCTCCACCAAGGGCATCGCCATCGCCCTGGCCGACGGCATCGGCAGCAGCTCGGTCAGCCATGTGGCCAGCGAGGCGGCGGTGACCAGCTTCCTCGAAGACTACTACTGCACCTCCGACGCCTGGTCGGTGAAGAGGTCCGCCTGGCGCGTACTGATGGCCGCCAACTCCTGGCTGCACGCGCAGACGCGGCAGAGCCAGTACCGCTACGACATGGACCGCGGCTACGTCTGCACCCTCAGCGCCCTGGTACTCAAGGCCACCACCGCGCACCTGTTCCATGCCGGCGACACACGCATCCAGCGCCTGCGCGACGGCGCCCTGGAACGCCTGACCGAGGACCACCGCCTGTGGGTCTCGCGCGACACCAGCTACCTCAGCCGCGCCCTCGGCGTGGGTCCGCACCTGGAGCTGGACTATCGCCAGCTGGCCCTGGAGCCGGGCGACATCTTCCTGCTGACCAGCGATGGCGTGCACGAATACCTCGAACCAGCCGCCATGGCTGCCCTGATCCGCGCCTATGGCGACGACCTGGACGGTGCCGCCCGCACCCTGGTGCAGCAGGCCTACTCGCGTGGCAGCGACGACAACCTCACCGTGCAACTGGTGCGCATCGACCAACTGCCACGCCAGGATGCCGGCGAGCTGCAGCAACGGGTCGGCGACCTGGCCCTGCCGCCACTGCTGCAGGCTCGTATGGAGTTCGACGGCTACCGCATCGTGCGCGAGATCCACGCCAGCAGCCGCAGCCATGTGTACCTGGCGCTGGACGGCAAGACACCGGTGGCGCTCAAGGCCCCGGCCACCGAACTGCAGCACGACCGCGCGCACCTCGAGCGCCTTCTGACCGAGGAATGGATCGCCCGCCGCATCGACAGCGCCCACGTGCTCAAGGCTCCGGCGCAGACCCGCCGACGCAGCTACCTGTACAGCATCACCGAGTACATCGAGGGGCAGACCCTGCGCCAGTGGATGGTCGACAACCCGCGGCCGGGCGTAGAAAAAGTGCGCGCCCTGGTCGAGCAGATCGCCCGTGGCCTGCAGGCCTTCCACCGCCTGGAGATGCTGCACCAGGACCTGCGCCCGGATAACCTGCTGATCGACGCCACCGGCACCGTCAGGCTGATCGACTTCGGCTCGGCGCGGGTCGCCGGGCTCAGCGAGCAGGCCCCGCAGCGCGTGCAGAACCCGCTGCCGGGCACCCTGCAGTACATGGCTCCGGAATACTTCATCGGCGAGGCCGGCTCGCCGCGCTCGGACCTGTTCTCCCTGGCCGTGATCACCTACCAGCTGCTCAGCGGCCGCCTGCCCTACGGCGCGGAAGTCGCCAAGTGCCGCAACCGCAGCGAGCAACTGCGCCTGATCTACCACTCGGTGCAGGATGCCGAGCGCAGCATCCCACCCTGGATCGACGAAGTGCTACGCAAGGCCCTGCACCCCGACCCGAACCGGCGCCACGCCGAGCTCTCCGAATTCGTCCACGACCTGCGCCAGCCCAGCGCCGAATACCTCGACCGCGCCCGCCCACCGTTGCTGGAACGCAACCCGCTGCTGTTCTGGCGCGGCGCCAGCCTGATCCTGGCCGCCCTGCTCGGCTGGCAACTGCTGAGTCGTTGATCTCTGCAGACCAACACACCCTCACCCCCGGCCCCTCTCCCGAAGGTAGAGGGGTGACTGACTTCCGCAGCCTCGGACTTATATCCCCTCTCCCTCCGGGAGAGGGCTAGGGTGAGGGGCTGTTGACGCCTCGCCCACGAAACTTGTTCCACCCCGCCATGCCGCCTTACCATCCGGGCACCTTCACGCCGAGCCACGCCATGCGCGAACGCACCATCGCCAGCCACTTCGTCCGCGCCGCCTTGCGCGGCGCCGACCGCCAGGGCTACAACTACGCTGCCCTGCTGCGCGAAGTGGGCATCCAGCCGGCGCTGCTCGACGAACCGCGCGCGCGCATCGCCCCCGAGCAGTTCACCCGCCTGCTGCAGGGCCTGTGGGCGCTGCTCGACGACGAGTACATGGGCTTCGGCGTCATCCCCAGCAAGCGCGGCACCTTCGCCATGATGTGCCACGCCATCATCCACTGCCACAGCCTGGAAAAGGCCCTGGTGCGCGGCATGCTGTTCTACGGCCTGTTCCCGGATGCGCCGCGCGTACAGTTGCAGCGCGAGGGCGAGCAGGTGCGCCTGACCCTCGACAGCTCGGCCCTGTGGGACCCGGACCACTTCCTCACCGAGAGCCTGCTGGTGATCTGGCATCGCCTCGGCAGCTGGCTGATCGGCCAGCGCATCCGCCTGGACGAGGCGACCTTCACCTACCCGGAACCCGCCCACAGCGGCGAGTACGACCTGCTCTACCCCTGCCCGCGGCGCTTCGACGCCGCGAGCACCAGCCTGCTGTTCCACGGCCGCTACCTGGCCATGCCGCTGCTGCAGGACGAGCGAACGCTCAAGCAGTTTCTCGAACACTCGCCGGCCGATTTGCTGGCCCGTCCGGACGGCGGCGACAGCCTGACCGGCCGCCTGCGCCGCCTGCTCGGCCGCGACTGCGCGCACTGGCCGGACCTGGAGAGCGTCGCCGCCCAGCTGCACATCAGCCCGCAGACCCTGCGCCGCCACCTGCGCGAGGAAGGCAGCAGCTTCCAGGAGCTCAAGGACCACCTGCGCCGCGACCTGGCCATCTACCACCTGGGCCGCGACGAGCTGTCGATCCAGGCCATCGCCGAGCAGCTCGGCTTCTCCGAACCCTCGGCCTTCCACCGCGCATTCAAGAAGTGGACAGGCCTCACTCCCGGTGCCTATCGGGCGCAGGAAAATTGAGCCAGTTCGTGCGTATCGATCCTGCCACCGGGCACCTGCACCTCGGCGAGGGGCTCATCACCCCGGCCACCACGCCGGCCGACCTGGGCGCGGACTTCCGCCTCGACGAACCGCGCCCGGTTCAGGTCCTGGAGCGCCAGGTGTCCTGCCACTTCGCCCACCTTGCGCTACGGGACGGACTCCTGGACATCGAACTGAGCCTGCGCTTCGAAGAGGAGCGACTGGTCAGCCTGTTCCTCACGCTGAAAGACCCGGCCGATAGCGACGACGACTTCGACGCCGCCCTGCCACGGCGAGAACGCCTGCACCGCCATTGGCTGACCGCCCGGCTCGGCGAGCAGAACGACTTCCCCTGGGGCACCGCCGGCGTCGCTCGCGACAAGAGCGAGAACGTCTTCATCTACCTGCACAACCGCAACAACGGCTGGGCATTCGCCGGCTGAACGACTCGCCTCACGCCCTGCCCAACCAAGGGCAACAGGGGCTGGGAATCGAGGCTCCAAAACTCTCTACATCACGCTGCGGCCCGCCACGCCTTGGCCTGCCGCTCCGCGCTCAACTGCCGTCGAGGAGAGAAGCGAATGGAACAGGTGTTTTTCAGCGGCTGGAACAGCCTCCTGCGGACGTTGCTGGTTGGTGCGCTGGCCTACGTTCTGCTGATCGTGTTCCTGCGCATATCTGGCAAACGGACGCTGTCGAAGATGAATGCCTTCGACCTGATCGTGACCGTTGCCCTGGGTTCGACCCTGGCCACCGCGCTGCTGACCAAGGACGTGACCCTGGCCGACGGCGCGCTGGCCTTCGCCCTGTTGATCGGGCTGCAATTCGTCGTCTCCTGGTCCAGCGTCAGGGTGCGCTGGCTGCACCAGTTGATCGCCGGAGAGCCGCTGATGCTGCTGTATCGAGGCGAGTTTCTGTCGGCCGCGCTGGTGCTAGCTCGTCTGACCGAGGCCGAGGTGCGCGCCGCGGTGCGTTCGGCGGGACTGGCGTCGTTGGCGGAAGTGGAGGCGGTGGTGCTGGAAACGGATGGTTCGATCAGCGTCGTGCGCCGCACCGCGGATAGCGGCCCGTCGAGTCTCGAGGGCGTCAAGAAGCTCTAGCTCCACACGGGCGAGGAGCCGAACGGGACAGCCAGGCGCTTTTGCAATAGCCTTGCGGCGCACCCGCCACGGACTTTCCCCATGTTCAAACGCAGCTTCGAATCGATCCTCACCACCTGGCTGGCCGGCCTGCTCGCGTTGCTGCCGCTGGCCCTGTCGCTGGCCCTGCTGGGCTGGGTGGTGAGCCTGCTGAATCGGCTGATCGGCCCCTCCAGCACGGTCGGCAAGCTGTTCGCCGGGCTCGGCCAGCCCTTCGTCAGCAGCCCCGAGCTGGCCTGGCTGCTCGGCACCCTGGCGCTGCTGGTGGCGCTCTATCCGCTGGGCCTGGCCGTGCAGCTGGGTCTCAAGGGTCCGCTCAGCCGGCTGCTGGCGCGCATCCTGCGGCGCATTCCGCTGCTCGGCCCTCTGTATGGCCTGGCCGACCGCTTCGTCGGCCTGCTGGACAAGAAGGAAGACGCCGACCTGGCCGCCATGAGCCCGGTCTGGTGCTTCTTCGGCGGCGACGGCACCGCGGTGCTGGCCCTGCTGCCCAACCCGCAGCCGATCGAGATCGACGGCCGCGCCTACCACGCCATCCTGGTGCCCACCGCGCCGGTGCCGGTGGGCGGCGGCCTGCTGTACGTGCCGGTGGAGTGGGTCAAGCCGGCGGAGATGGGCATGGAGCGCTTCACCAGCATCTACGTCTCGATGGGCATCACCCCGCCCGGCCCGGCGCGCTAGAGCACAGGCGTGCAAGCCGTGGGCGGCGCGCTGGTCTATCTTGGCAACTCCAGCCCCAGGATCGGAACGCCCACCATGCGCACACTACTGCTCGCCCTGTTCTGCCTCGCCGGCACCGCCCAGGCCGCCATCCAGACCCAGGAGATCCCCTACACCGCCGCCGACGGCACGCGCCTGATCGGCTACCACGCCTGGGACGACGCCATCGAGGGCAAGCGCCCCGGCGTGGTGGTGGTGCACGAGTGGTGGGGGCTGAACGACTACGCCAAGCGCCGCGCCCGTGACCTCGCCGCCCTCGGCTACAGCGCCCTGGCCGTCGACATGTACGGCGACGGCAAGCACACCGAGCACCCGCAGGACGCCGGCGCCTTCATGAAAGCCGCGCTGGCCGACCCGGCGGTGCCAAAGGCGCGCTTCCTCGCCGGCCTGGAGCTGCTCAAGGCCCAGCCGCAGACCGATGCGCAGCGCCTGGCCGCCATCGGCTACTGCTTCGGCGGGCGCATCGTGCTGGACATGGCGCGCCAGGGCCTGCCGCTGGCCGCCGTGGTGAGCTTCCACGGCGCGCTGGTCACCGACACCCCGGCCACGCCCGGCAGCGTCAAGGCCAAGGTGCTGGTGGAGCACGGCGCGGCCGACAGCTTCATCACCCCGCAGCAGATCGCCGCGTTCAACGCCGAGATGGACAAGGCCGGTGCCGACTACCGCTTCGTCGAGCTGCCCGGAGCCAAGCACGGCTTCAGCAACCCGGACGCCGACGCGCACAAGGGCCACGGCCTGGACATCGGTTACCAGAAGGAGGCCGACGAGCGTTCCTGGGCCGACATGCAGGCGCTGTTCAAGCAGGTTTTCTGAGCGCAAAAAAAACGGGAGTCCCAAGGGACTCCCGCACTCGATCAGTAGAGTAAAACCACGGTGGCGACACGCCGTGCCGTGGCTACAACCTCACCAGCGTTCCGAAGAACGCATGCCGCATTCTGACCATAAGCAAGCGCTTGCTCTGTAGCGCTTCGTTATCGCCGTGCAAAGAAATGTAAACGGCTGGCCCGGCTCAGCCGGCCACGGCAGAATGCCGGGCATGACCGCCCCACTCCCGCCCTTCTTCCAGTTCCGAGCCGAAACGCCGCCCCTGGGCCTGGCGGATGCGCGCCTGGTGTGCGCCGGGTTCGATCACACCCGGCTGCAGGTCGACGACTTCCAGCGCTGCGCCATCGAGCCGGTGCGCGGCGTGGCCAAGCGCCAGGGCGAATATCTGGCCGGCCGCCTCTGCGCCCGCGAGGCGCTGCGCCAGTTGTGCGGCCAGGCCCTGGTACCGGGGCGCGACGAGGACGGCGTGCCGATCTGGCCCGCCGGCGTGGTCGGCTCCATCACCCATGGCGCGGGTCAGGCAGCCGCCGTCGTCGCCAGCAACCGTCATTGGCGCGGCCTGGGCCTGGACCTGGAGAAGCACCTGAGCGCCGAGCGCGCCGCCAAACTGGCCGGGGAAATCCTCACCCCCGCCGAGCTGGAGCGTGCCCGGAACCTGGACCCGCAGGCCTTCGCCCAGCGGGTGACCCTGACCTTCTCGCTGAAGGAGAGCCTGTTCAAGGCGCTCTATCCGCTCGTGCTGCGGCGCTTCTATTTCCACGATGCCGAGCTGATCGGGCAGGACGACGCCGGCGGCGCGCGCCTGCGTCTGCTGCTCGACCTGCATGGCGACTGGCCCAAGGGTAGCGAGCTGGACGGCCGCTACGCCGAGTTCGACGACTACCTGCTCAGCCTGGTGGCGGTGCCGCGCTAGACGAATGCCTGATCGCCGAAGCCGCGCGGCAGGCGCTGGCGCCCCGGCAGGCCGCTGAGACGCGCCTCCCAGGCGGAACGCCAGTCCGGAGCCGGACGCTCGACCTTGGCCTTTCGCGAGGCCCGCCGGGCGGCGTTGCGCGCGGTGCGGCGGGCCTCGGTGAAGGCCTCGGTCTTGCGGCAGTTGCGGCACTTGACCTTGCCCAGTTCGTGGGTGGACGACAGCTTCTCGCCATGGGTGCCGCAGGCCAGGTGACCGGCGACCTTGTAGTGCATGACCATGGGATCTCTCCTTGCTTGCGGGCGGCCGGCCCGCTGGCCGGTTCGCGCCCCTCAAGGGTTCCGACCCGCCGGCCGGCGCTGCGTTCAAGCCAAACGCCGGGGCCGCAAACGCGAAACGGAGCGCGAGGCTCCGTTTCGTCTGCGCCGGCCCGACTCAGGCCAGCTCGCTACGCAGCTGCCTGGCGGCGGCCACCATGTTGACCAGCGCCGCCTCGGTCTCCGGCCAGCCGCGGGTCTTCAGGCCGCAGTCGGGGTTGACCCACAGGCGTTCGGCCGGCACGCGCCGCGCCGCCTTGCGCATCAGGCGCACCATCTCGCCGCTGTCCGGCACCCGTGGCGAGTGGATGTCGTACACGCCCGGGCCGATCTCGTTGGGATAGTCGAAGCGCTCGAAGGCATCCAGAAGCTCCATGTCCGAGCGCGAGGTCTCGATGGTGATCACGTCGGCATCCATGGCGGCGATGGACTCGATCACGTCGTTGAACTCGCTGTAGCACATGTGGGTGTGGATCTGCGTCTCGTCGCGCACGCCGGAGGCGGTCAGGCGGAAGGCCTCGGTGGCCCAATCCAGGTAGCCCTGCCATTGCGCCTTGCGCAGCGGCAGGCCTTCGCGGAAGGCGGCCTCGTCGATCTGGATGACCTTGATGCCGGCGGCTTCCAGGTCGACCACCTCGTCGCGGATGGCCAGGGCCAGCTGGCGCGCCTGCTGCTCGCGGGAAATATCGTCGCGCGGGAAGGACCACATCAGCATGGTCACCGGGCCGGTCAGCATGCCCTTCATCAGCTTGTCGGTGCAGCGCTGGGCGTACTCGATCCACTCCACCGTCATCGGCTTGGGACGCGCCAGGTCGCCATAGATGATCGCCGGTTTCACGCAGCGCGAGCCGTAGCTCTGCACCCAGCCGAAGCGGGTGAAGGCGTAGCCGTCGAGCTGCTCGGCGAAGTACTCGACCATGTCGTTACGCTCGGCCTCGCCGTGCACCAGCACGTCCAGGCCCAGTTGCTCCTGGATGCTCACCGCGTGGCGGATCTCGCTGTGCATGGCCTCGGTGTAGTCGGCCGCGGACAGCTTGCCGGCCTTGAACGACTGGCGCGCCAGGCGGATGGCCGAGGTCTGCGGGAAAGAGCCGATGGTGGTGGTCGGGAATGCCGGCAGCTTCAGGCGGGCCCGTTGCAGTTCGATGCGGGTGGCAAACGGCGACTGGCGCCGGCTGTCGGCCGTGGTGACGGCCGCCAGACGGGCCTGCACGGCCGGCTTGTGGATGCGCGGCGAGGCGGCGCGGCTGGCCTGCACGGCGTCGCTCTCGGCCAGCGCGGCCTGCACCTCGGCGGCCTGCGGCTCACGCAGCGCCTTGGCCAGCACGGCGACCTCCTGGCATTTCTGCACGGCGAAGGCCAGCCAGCTCGCAAGCTCCGCATCCAGCTTGTCCTCGCGGGCCAGATCGACCGGGCTGTGCAGCAGCGAGCAGCTCGGCGCCACCCACAGCCGCGAGCCCAGGCGCTCGTGGGCCTGCTGCAGCACGGCCAGGGCCTTCTGCAGATCGGTACGCCAGACGTTGCGGCCGTTGACCACGCCGAGCGAGAGCACCTTGTAGGCCGGCAGCCGGTCGAGAATGGCCGGGAACTGTTCCGGCGCGCGCACCAGGTCGATGTGCAGGCCGTCCACCGGCAGGCCGGCGGCCAGGCCGAGGTTGTCTTCCAGGCCGGCGAAGTAGGTCGCGATCAGCTTCTTGCCCGGCTCCCTCTGCAGCAGGTTGTAGGCACGCTCGAAGGCGTTCTTCCAGGCCTGCGACAGGTCGAGGGCGAGAATCGGCTCGTCGATCTGCACCCACTCGATGCCCTGAGCGGCGAGGCGCTGGAGGATCTCGCCGTAGACCGGCAGCAGACGCTCGAGCAGATCGAGACGCTCGAAGTCGCTACCTTTCTCCTTGCCCAGCCACAAATAAGTCAGCGGGCCGATCAGCACCGGCTTGAGGTTGTGGCCCAGGGCCTTGCCCTCCTCCACCTCCTCGAACAGCTGCTCCCAGCTCAGCGCGAACTGCTGGTCGGCGGAGAATTCGGGGACCAGGTAGTGGTAGTTGGTATCGAACCACTTGGTCATCTCCTGGGCATGAGCACCGCCGCAGCAGGTGTTGTGGCTGCTGGTATTTCCGGAAACCCCACGCGCCATGCCGAACAGCGTGTCCAGACCCGGCTTGCCGCCGTGGACATGGAAGCGCTCGGGAATCACGCCGAAGGTCAGCGAGTGGGTCAGTACCTGGTCGTACCAGGCGAAGTCACCGACCGGCAGCAGCTCGATGCCGGCGTCCTTCTGGATCTGCCAGTGAGCGGCGCGCAGTTCGCGGCCCACGGCGCGCAGGCCGGCTTCGTCCAGTTCGCCCTTCCAGTAGGCCTCCACGGCTTTCTTCAGTTCGCGGTCGCCGCCGATGCGCGGGAAGCCGAGGTTGTGTGCCAATGCCATTGTCTGTCTCCGGTGTTCGTCGATGGCGCACATTCTCGACACCGACCTTGTCATGAGACAAACTCAACATATTCTCGATCATCACAAGTTTTATTCATTGAGATCCGCTCATGTTAGAACTGCGCCACCTCAAGACCCTGCACGCCCTGCGTGAGACCGACAGCCTGGTGGAGGCCGCCGAACGCCTGCATCTGACCCAGTCGGCGCTGTCCCACCAGTTCAAGGAACTGGAGGAACGCCTGGGCATGCAGCTGTTCGTGCGCAAGACCAAGCCGGTGCGTTTCACCAGCGCCGGCCTGCGCCTGCTGCAACTGGCCGACAGCCTGCTGCCGCAGTTGCGTGCCGCGGAGCGCGACCTGGCGCGGCTGGCCGGCGGCACTGCGGGACGGCTGCACATGGCCATCGAATGCCACAGCTGCTTCCAGTGGCTGATGCCGACCATCGACCAGTTCCGCGATGCCTGGCCGGAGGTGGAGCTGGACCTGGCCTCGGGCTTCTCCTTCGCCCCGCTGCCGGCGCTGGCCCGCGGCGATCTCGACCTAGTGGTGACCTCCGACCCGATGGAGCTGGCCGGCATCACCTACGTGCCGCTGTTCACCTACGAGGCCCTGCTGGCGGTGGCCAACCAGCATGCGCTGGCCGGCCGCTCCTACGTGCTGCCCGAGGACCTGGAGCGGGAGACGCTGATCACCTACCCGATCGACCGCGACCGCCTGGACATCTTCTCGCGCTTCCTCGAGCCGGCCGACGTCGAGCCGGCGCAGGTACGCACTTCCGAGCTGACGGTGATGATGATGCAGCTGGTGGCCAGCGGCCGCGGCGTGTGCAGCCTGCCCAACTGGGCGCTGCACGAATACAGCTCGCGCGGCTACGTGACCGCCAAGCGCCTCGGCGAGAAGGGCCTGTATGCCACGCTCTATGCGGGCATCCGTGCCGACATGCTGGACGCGCCGTTCATGCGCGACTTCCTGCTCACCGCCAAGGACACGTCCTTCGCCACCCTCGAGGGTGTCAGCGCCGCCACGAAGAACCGTTGAGCCGGCGCACCAGGTACCAGCCCGCTGCCGCCGCGCCCAGAGCGCCGAGTGCCAGCAGCGTGTTGGTCTGCTTCGACGCGGGCTGACGCCAGCCACCGTCGATGCGGCGCTGCCCCAGCGGCGGATGGAACAGGTTGCCCGACGAGACCGGCGTGTGCCGCGCCCGGCCGATGGCGCGCGCCGTCCCCCAGCCGGCCAGTTGGGCGAAACCCGGCACCAGGAAATGCGCCAGGCGCAGCAGGTGCGCCATGCCGCCGACCGTGCTGCTGGCACGCGGATGCAACGCCAGGCGCACCATGGTCGCGGCGACTTCGCGCGGGTCGTAACGCGGCGGTGGCGGGGTCAGGGCATGGCCGCTGTAGTTGCCGCCGTCGCGGAAGCCGGGGGTATCGATCACCGCCGGGTAGACATCGCAGACATGGATGCCCGGCCAGTCGGTCAGCTCGCCGCGCAGCGCCTCGCTGAAGCCGCGCAGGCCGAACTTCGCCGCCGAATAGGACACCGCGTACGGTTGCGCCACCCAGCTGCCCACCGAGAGGGTGTTGATCAGCACGCCGCGGCGCTGCTTCTTGAACAGCGGCAGCACCGCGTGGGCGCCGCGCAGGTAGCCGAGCAGGTCGGTCTGGATCACCTGCTCGTGGACCCGCAGTGGCGTGTCTTCGAAACCGCCGACACTGCCGACGCCGGCGTTGTTGATCCACACGTCGATGTGCCCGCCGAACGCCTGCGCGCGGTCGGCCAGATGCTGCAGGGCTTCGCTCTCGGTCACGTCGGTGGGCACGGCGACGGCCTCCGCGCCGAGTCGCTGGCATTCGTTCACCACGTCGGCCAGCGCAGTTCTGTCGCGCGACGCCAGTACCAGGCGCGCACGCTCCCGGGCGAAGGCCTGCGCCGTGGCGCGGCCGATGCCGCTGGAAGCGCCGGTGATGACCACCACCGCGCCGTCGAGTGATCGCAAGTCGCTCATGCTGCTTCTCCTGTCCTCAGGGTGTATCCCTGCCGACAGTGGCGGGCTTCGCACAATTCAGTCGTTCTGCCGAGTGGACGCGACTTCGTGGTCATGCGCGGCGCCTATACACTCGCGGTTTCCCTGCGGAAGGCCGGCCATGCGCACCCTCTACCAGTTCCCCATCTCCCACTACTGCGAGAAGACCCGCTGGCACCTGGACCACAAGGGCCTCGACTACCGGGTGGACAACCTGTTCCCCGGCTTCCACCGCCTGAAGAGCCAGCGCCTGGCCGGCATCGCCACCCTGCCGATCCTGCGCGACGGCGACCAGGTAGTGGGCGACTCCACCGCCATCGCCCTGCACCTGGAACAGCGCTATCCGCAGGCGCCGCTGCTGCCGGAAGACGCCGAGCAGCGCGCGCGCATCCTCGAACTGGAAGAGCGCTTCGACCGCCTGGGCGTGCATGTGCGGCGCTGGCTGTACGGCCAGATCGAGGACTGGAGCACGGTGATGCACGCCATGCTCAAGGTCTACCGCCCCTGGTTCGGCCTGCGCGACCGCATGCGTCCGCTGCTGATCGACGGGGTGAAGAAGCTGTACGGCATTCGCCCCGACCGGGTGGCGAAGTCACGCGAGGAGCTGCTGGCCGGGCTGGACCTGATCGAGGAGCTGACCGGAGGCGATCCGGCGCGCTACCTGGTGGGCGATCGCCTGAGCCTGGCCGACGTGGCCGCCGCCTCGCTCTACGGCCCGCTGTTCACCCCCGCCGGCACGCCCTGGGAGCACATCGCCGGGCACGGCGTAGAGACCCAGGCTTTCCTCGACCAGCTGTTCGCCCGCCCTGCCGGGCAATGGGTGCTGCGCCGCTACGCCGAGGATCGCCGCCCCGCCTGAAGCCGGGCTCAGCGCGGCAGGCAGCGCTCGTCCAGCACGTGGACATCGCGCGCCGCGCAGCCGGCGATGCCTTCGCCGGCGCACTGGCGGCCGACCAGCAACCGCTCGCCGTCCAGGGCCCAGCGTCCCTCCGGCAGGTAGACGCGGCTCAGTTCCGCGCAGTTGCCGGTGTCGTAGAGGCTGAGCTCGCCGCCGGAGCCGCTGAAGCTCTGCACCAGCAGGCGTCTCTCCGCCGCGTCCAGGTAAACGCCGTCGCGCAGCCAGATGCCACCGTCCACCCGGCAGGAAACGCCGCCCTGGCGGATGCGCATCGGCGGCTCGGGGAAACGGTCCACGTCGCCATCCAGGCGGTAGTTGTCGAACTCGACCTGGACGCGCTTGCCGGCGCCGACATAGAGCGCGGGGGTCTCGGCCTCGACGGCCAGGGCGCGGTAGCCGCATTCGGCATGGGCGGTGGAGGCCAGCAGGGCCAGGCCCAGCAGCAGGGTAGTCTTCATCCATGAATCCTCGTCAAACGAAAAAGCCGATGCGCGGGCATCGGCTTTCGGGTGTCGCGGGGCTTATTCGGCCTTGGCTTTCTCGGCGGCGTCCTTGATCAGGCTCTGCAGCTCGCCCTTCTCGAACATCTCGATGAGGATGTCGCTGCCGCCGACCAGTTCGCCACCGACCCACAGTTGCGGGAAGGTAGGCCAGTTGGCGTAGGTGGGCAGGTTGGCGCGGATTTCCGGGTTCTGCAGGATGTCCACGTAGGCGAACTTCTCGCCGCAGGCCATCACCACCTGGGCGGCGCGGGCCGAGAAGCCGCACTGCGGCGCGTTGGGCGAGCCTTTCATGTACAGCAGGATGGTGTTGTTGGCGATCTGCTCTTTGATGGTATCGATAATATCCACGACTCACCTCATCTGAACTTTCCCGGACCTGGGCCGGGCGCGGTGCGGCGATTGTACACGAAAGACCCAGCGGCGGGCTCGGGATGGGCATTCCGGCCGCCACGGAGACTAGACTGTCGGAAGGTGACGGCGGGAGTCGGGGACGATGCGGTGGAAGTGGCTGATCAAGGCGGCGAGCGCGCTCTGTCTCTGGACGGCGGCACAGGCCAGCCTCGCCGAGACCTTCGAGGTGGGTTTCTACAACTACCCGCCGATGATGATCGAGGACGGCCGGCGCGGCATCTACCAGGACATCCTCGACGAACTGGCCGAGCTCACCGGTGATCGCTTCGACGTGCAGTACCTGCCCTACCCGCGCATCGGCCTGCTGTTCGAGGATGGCCAGCTGGATATCGAACCCGGCGTCTATCCCGGCTGGACCCAGGGCCGGGCGACGCCGGGGCTGTTCTCCGCGCCGTTCGGCAAGGTGGTCGACGTGCTGGTGTTCGCCCCGGACAAGGCCTTTCCGGTCAGGGAGCCGGAGGACCTGCGCGGCAAATCGGTGGGCATGGTGCGCGGCTACGCCTATCCCGAACTGGCGCCGCTGATCGAGTCCGGCCAGCTGGACCGACGCAACGGCCTCAACGAACAGCAGCTGCTGAGCATGCTGGCCCGGTCGCGCTTCGACCAGATCATCGTCAACAAGGCCGTCGCCCAGTACAACCTGATGGCAATTCCCGAATACAAGCGGCTGCAGATCGGCGACGTGATCAGCTCCTACGACGTGAGCATGCGCGTCCATCCGCGGCACGCGGCCTGGCTGGAGCGCCTGGACGAGGCGATCATGCAGCTCAAGCAGCAGGGCGTCATCGACCGGATCTACGCCCGCTACGGCGTGCACCTCTGAGCCGGCCCAAAGACCGGCTCACTCTCCCTCAAGCCGCCTCGACCCGCACCGGCACGCCGTTCAGCGCGGCGTTGCCGGATACCGCGTCGAGCTGACGGTCATCGGTCAGGTCGTTGGCGCTGGCGCCCGGCTGGGCGCTGGCGATGCCCATCTGCACACCCGGCCGGGCATGCCCCCAGCCGTGCGGCAGGCTGACCACGCCAGGCATCATCTCGTCGCTGGCCACGGCCTCCACCTCGATCTCGCCGACCCGCGACTGCACACGCACGCGCTGGCCGTCACTCAGCCCTCTGCCGGCCATATCCTGCGGGTGCATCAGCAGCTGATGCCGCGGTTTGCCCTTCACCAGGCGCTGGTAGTTGTGCATCCACGAGTTGTTGCTGCGCACATGACGCCGGCCGATCAGCACCAGCTCGCCCTCGGCCGGCAGCGGCTCGGCGGCGAAGCGCGCCAGGTCGGCGACCAGCAGCTCCGGCGCGGCCTCGATGGCCTTGGACTCGGTCTTCAGCCGCGCCGCCAGGTTCGGCTGCAGCGGCCCCAGGTCGATGCCATGGGGGGCGTCGCGCAGCGCCGCCAGGCTGAGCTTGTGTTCGGACTTGTCGCCATAGGGACCGAAGCGCAGGCCCATGTCGATCATCTGCTGCGGCGGCATGGTCGGCTTGAGCTCGGTGCCGTTCTTGGCGGCGAAGGCCTTGGCCAGGCCAACGAAGATCTCCCAGTCGTCCAGCGCGCCTTCCGGCTTGGCCAGCACCGGCTCGTTGAAGCGAGTGACGTTGCGCACGGCGAACACGTTGAAGGTGGTGTCGTAGTGGTCGTGTTCCAGCGGCGCGGTGGGCGGCAGGATCAGGTCGGCGTGGCGGGTGGTCTCGTTGATGTAGAGGTCGACCGAGACCATGAAGTCCAGCCCGTCCAGCGCCTGCTCCAGCTGGCGGCCATTGGGCGTGGACAGCACCGGATTGCCGGCCACCGTGACCAGCGCGCGGATCTGCCCCTCGCCGGGGGTGAGCATTTCCTCGGCCAGCGCCGCCACCGGCAGCTCGCCGCCGTATTCCGGCAGGCCGGAGACGCGGCTCTGCCAGACATTGAAATGACCGCCAGAGGTGCTCGCCACCAGGTCCAGCGCGGGGCTGGTGCACAGGGTGCCGCCGACCCGGTCGAGGTTACCGGTGACAAGGTTGATCAGCTGGATCAGCCAGTGGCACAGGCTGCCGTATGCCTGGGTGGACACGCCCATGCGCCCGTAGCACACCGCCGACTCGGCGGCGGCGAAGTCGCGGGCCAGCTGGCGGATCTCCTCGGCCGGCACGCCGCAGCGGGAGCTCATGACTTCGGCGGTAAATGGGGCCACGGCCTCCTTCACCTGATCCAGACCATTGACCGGCAACGGGCCCTCACGGGTCAGGCCCTCGTCGAACAGGGTGTTGAGCAGGCCGAGCAGCAGCGCCGCGTCGTTACCCGGGCGCACGAAGATGTGCTGGTCGGCCATCGCCGCCGTCTCACTGCGCCGCGGGTCGACCACCACCAGCTTGCCGCCGCGAGCCTTGAGCGCCTTCAGGCGCTTCTCCACGTCCGGCACGGTCATGATGCTGCCGTTGGAGGCCAGCGGGTTGCCGCCGAGGATCAGCATGAACTGGGTATGGTCGATGTCCGGGATCGGCAGCAGCAGGCCGTGGCCGTACATCAGGTAGCTGGTCAGGTGATGCGGCAGCTGGTCCACCGAGGTGGCGGAGAAGCGGTTGCGCGTCTTCAGCTGACCGAGGAAGTAGTTGCTGTGGGTCATCAGCCCGTAGTTGTGCACGCTGGGATTGCCCTGGTACACGGCCACGGCATTCTTGCCGTGCTCGGCCTGGATCGCCGCGAAGCGCTCGGCGACCAGCTCGAAGGCCTCGTCCCAGCCGATCGGCTGCCACTGGCCGGCGACCTTGCGCAGCGGCTGACGCACGCGATCCGGGTCGTTCTGGATGTCCTGCAGCGCCACGGCTTTCGGGCAGATATGGCCGCGACTGAAGCTGTCCAGGGCATCGCCCTTGATCGACAGGATGTGGCGACCGTCGTCGCGGTCCTCGGTTTCGATGGTCAGGCCGCAGATGGCCTCGCACAGGTGACAGGCACGGTGATGGAGGGTCTTGGTCATGGCCTAGCCTCTATTGTTCTGGTCGAGACGACCGGTCTAGTCGTCGAGACTCGACTATGGCCGTAGCCGCAGGGCTTGGCCAGCGGCCTTTATCGCGTGAATCGGCGGGCATCATGGCCGCCGATGCGCCGCATCGGGCCCGCCATGTGCCCTGGGCCGGCGTCGCTCGACCGGTGCTCATTTGCTCCAATGCGTCGTTTGCTTATAAGATCCGGCCTCCCCATTTGTCGCCCGATCGCGGCTCAAGCCGTTGTGTGGGCTGCTTTTTCCCCTGAAAAACGGGGCTGCGACAGTTGTCGAAACCAAGGTAGTGAACAAGATGAGCGCCAGGCACTTTCTCTCGTTGATGGACTTCAGCCCGCAAGAACTGAGCGGCCTGATCTGTCGAGCCATCGAGCTGAAGGATCTGCGCCAGCGAGGCATCGCCCCCGAGCCGCTGAAGGGCCGCGTGCTGGGCATGATCTTCGAGAAGGCCTCGACCCGCACCCGCCTGTCCTTCGAGGCCGGCATGATCCAGCTCGGCGGCCAGGCCATCTTCCTCTCCCCGCGCGACACCCAGCTGGGCCGCGGCGAACCGATCGGCGACACCGCCATCGTCATGTCGAGCATGCTCGACGTAGTCATGATCCGCACCTACGCCCACAGCACCCTCACCGAGTTCGCCGCGCGCAGCACGGTGCCGGTGATCAACGGCCTGTCCGACGACCTGCACCCCTGCCAGCTGCTGGCCGACATGCAGACCTTCGAGGAGGCCCGCGGCAGCATCCAGGGCAAGACCGTGGCCTGGATCGGCGATGGCAACAACATGTGCAACACCTACCTGGAGGCGGCCGTGCAGTTCGACTTCCAGCTGCGCATCGCCTGCCCCGAGGGCTACGAGCCCAAGGCCGAATTCATCAAGGCCGCCGGCGACCGGGTGCGCATCGTCCGCGATCCGAAGGAAGCCGTGGCCGGCGCCCATCTGGTGAGCACCGACGTGTGGACCTCCATGGGCCAGGAAGAGGAAAGCGCCAAGCGCCTCGCCCTGTTCGCGCCCTACCAGGTCAACCGTGCCCTGCTCGATGCCGCCGACCCGGCCGTGATCTTCCTGCACTGCCTGCCCGCCCACCGCGGCGAGGAAATCAGCGACGACCTGCTCGACGACCCACGTTCTCTGGCCTGGCAGCAGGCCGAGAACCGCCTGCACGCACAGAAGGCGCTGATGGAGCTGCTGGTCGCTCCGGGCCTGCGCAGCGCATGAGCCAGTTGCTGCTGTCCCTGCGCGATCTGGCCTGCGGCTACCAGGGCCAGCGCATCGTGCAGACGCTCAACCTGCACCTGAACGCCGGCGATATCGGCTGCCTGCTCGGCCCGTCCGGCTGCGGCAAGACCACTACCCTGCGCGCCATCGCCGGTTTCGAGCCGGTGCAGGAAGGCGAGATCGAGCTGGGCGGCGAGGTGATCTCCCGCGCCGGCTTCACCCTGGCGCCGGAGAAGCGCCGCATCGGCATGGTATTCCAGGACTACGCCCTGTTCCCTCACCTCAACGTGGCGGACAACGTGGCCTTCGGCATCCGCAAGCATCCGCAGCGCGACAAGATCACCGCCGAGCTGCTGGAGCTGGTCAAGCTGGGCCACCTGGGCAAGCGCTTTCCCCACGAGCTGTCCGGCGGCCAGCAGCAGCGCGTGTCGCTGGCCCGCGCGCTGGCGCCGGAGCCGCAGCTGCTGCTGCTCGACGAGCCCTTCTCCAACCTCGACGGCGAGCTGCGCCGGCGCCTCAGCCACGAGGTGCGCGACATCCTCAAGGCGCGCGGCACCAGCGCCATCCTGGTCACCCATGACCAGGAAGAGGCCTTCGCCGTCAGCGACCACGTCGGCGTGTTCAACAAGGGCCGCCTGGAACAGTGGGACACGCCCTACAACCTCTACCACGAGCCGCTGACGCCCTTCGTCGCCAGCTTCGTCGGCCAGGGTTACTTCATCCGCGGCCAGCTGCAGAGCCCGGACACGGTGCAGACCGAACTCGGTGTGATCCGCGGCAACCGCGCCTACACCCTGCCGGCCGGCAGCGCGGTGGACGTGCTGCTGCGCCCGGACGACATCGTCCCCGCGCCGGACGCCGACCTGCAGGCGCAGATCGTCGGCAAGACCTTCCTCGGCGCCGCCACCTTGTACCGCCTGCAACTGCCGACCGGCACCCAGCTGGAGGCGATCTTCCCCAGCCACGCCGACCACCTGCCGGGCCAGCAGGTAGGCATCCGCATCGCCGCCGATCACCTGGTGGTATTCGCCGCCCAGGGCAGCGTGGCCGCCCAGGTCAACCTCCCGGAATCCGGCGTGCGCCGCTACAGCGGCAGCTGACACACAATCCACGACCTCACCGCCACGCGAGCACACCCTACAGCGGCACCGCCGACCTGACGTAGGGCGGCCTCGCCGCGCAGCGGCAGCCCGCCATTGCCTCACGCCACGGCCAACGGGCCCCCACCTAACGGTTCAATCCGCTACCCCACCGCCACCCAGCGGTGCACTGCCCTGCGGCCGAGCACACCAAGCACCCGCCGAACCGACCGTAGGGCGGCCTCGCAGCAACGCGGCAGCCCGCCATCACCCGGCACGACTCACAGGTGCAACGTACCGCTGGCCACCAGCACCGCCTGGCCGGCGATCTTCACCCGCTCGCCTTCCAGCCGGCAGTGCAGCTCGCCGCCGCGGGCGGAACACTGGTAGGCGCTCAGATCATGCTTGCTCAGGCGCTCGGCCCAATAGGGCGTGAGGATGCAGTGGGTGGAACCCGTCACCGGGTCCTCGTCGATGCCGATGCCCGGGGCGAAGTAGCGCGAGACGAAGTCGTGCCGCACGCCCGGCGCGGTGACGATCACACCCAGCCCCGGCAGCTTCGCCAGTGCCGCCAGGTCCGGCTCGCAGTCGCGCACCGCCTGCTCCGACTCCAGCACCGCCAGCAGCTCTTTGCCGGCCCGCACCTCCAGCACCCGCTGACCGAGGATGGCAGCGACCTGCTCCGCCAGTGGCGCGGGCTCCAGCCACATGGCCGGGAAGTCCAGCACCAGCCGGCCATTCTCGCGCGCCACCGCCAGGGCGCCGGACAGGCAGACGAAGTCCAGGCGCTCGCCCGGCTCGCCATATAGATCGAACAGCGCATGGGCGGTGGCCAGGGTCGCGTGGCCGCACAGCGGCACCTCGCACGCCGGGGTGAACCAACGGATACGCCAACCGTCGCCCTCACGCACGGTGAAGGCGGTCTCGGCCTGGTTGTGCTCGGCGGCGATGCGCTGCATCAGCTCGTCGTCCAGCCAGGCGTCGAGCCGGTAGACCACGGCCGGATTGCCGCGAAACGGCTGGTCGGTGAAAGCGTCGATCTGATGGAATTCGAGTGGCATGCCCTGCTCCCTGGGGACGTTCAATGACCCACCAGCATGCCGCCACCCGCGCTTGGCAGCCCGGTACAGTCGCCGTCGATTGCGACGTTACAGCCGCGCGACGCTATCGCTCGCTGACGCCATAGGCCTCGAGCAGCACCCGTAGCCGGCCATCCGCGCGATAGCGCAGCAGGCCCTGCTCGAACAGCTCGACGTAGCGGGCGCTGTCCGCCCGTGCCGGCGAGAAGGCCAGGTAGATCGGCACATCCGGCTGGCGACAGCCCGCCTCGCGCAGCTCGCCGCTGCGCCCCAGGGCGGCCAGTCGCGTCTGCAGCACCCAGCGGTTTTCCAACACCGCGTCCAGGCGGCCGCGGGCCAGCTTGCTCAGGTTGATGTCCAGCGCGGTGCTACCGGCGGCCACCTGCACCCGATCGCCCGGGCGCGCCGCGATGTAGGCGTTGAGCAGCTCGCCGTAGCTGTAGTCGTTGATCACGCCGAGCCGCACCGCCTTCAGCGACTCGATGCCGGTGAAAAGCCACTGCGACTCCCGAAGGGTGTAGAAACAATTGCGCGACATGGCCACCGGGGTATCGGTGAACAGGAAATCCGGCGCATCCGCGCGGCCGGCCCCGACCGCGGCATTGATCTCGCCACGGCGCACCTCGCGCAGCACCCGCGCCCAGTTGCGCGTCTCGTAGCGCACGGCGATGCCGTGTTCGGCGAAGATGTCCCGCGCCAACTCGACCAGGATGCCCGGCCTGGGCGCGTCGGCCGCGCAGTTGATCGGGCACCAGGGATCGGCGGCGATGACCAGCGTTTCGCCATGCGCCTGGCCCGCCGTGGCCAGACAGGCAAGCAGCGTCAGGAGGGGAGAAAGGAGCGGCAGGCGACGGCGCGGCTGCATGCGACGAACTCGGCGAAGAACTCGCGCCGTTGTATCACCTTCAGCCTTCGCTGCGTACCCTCTTCACCGCATCCAGCCAGCCGGCGTAGAGCTTGCCGCGGTGGGCGTCGGCCATGCGCGGGGCGAAGCGCTGCTGGCGGTGCCAGTGGCTGGCGATCTCGTCCAGGTCGCGGTACAGCCCGGCCTGCAGGCCGGCCAGGTAGGCTACGCCCAGCGCCGTGGTTTCGGTCACTACCGGACGCTCCACCGGCACGCCGAGGATGTCGGCGAGGAACTGCATGACCCAGTTGTTCACCACCATGCCGCCGTCCACCCGCAGCGCGCTGGGCTCGGCGGCGCCGTCCTGGCGCATCGCCTCGAGCAGGTCGCGAGTCTGGTAGCACACCGACTGCAGGCCGGCGGTGACGATCTCCTTGATCCCGGTGTCGCGGGTCAGGCCGAAGATGGCGCCGCGCGCCTTGGGGTCCCAGTACGGCGCGCCGAGGCCGGTGAACGCCGGCACCAGGTACACGCCGCAGGTGTCGCCGGTCTGCTCGGCCAGGGACTCGGTGTCGCGGGCATCGCTGATCAGCTTGATGCCGTCGCGCAGCCACTGCACCGCGGCGCCGGCGACGAAGATGCTGCCCTCCACCGCATAGGTGACTTTGCCGTTCAGGCGGTAGCCCACGGTGGTCAGCAGGCGGTTCTTCGACACCACCGGCGTGGCGCCGGTGTTCTGGATCATGAAGCAGCCGGTGCCGTAGGTGCTCTTGACCATGCCGGCGTTGAAGCAGGCCTGGCCGATCAGCGCGGCCTGCTGGTCGCCGGCCATGCCCAGCACCGGGATGCCCGCGCCGAGCAGCGCCGGTTCGGTGGTGCCGAAGTCGGCGGCGCAGTCCAGCACCTCCGGCAGCAGGCTGCGCGGGATGTCGAACAGCCCGAGCAGTTCTTCATCCCACTGCTGGGTGTGGATGTTGAACAGCAGCGTGCGCGAGGCGTTGCTGGCGTCGGTACGGTGCGACTTGCCGCCGGTCAGGCGCCACAGCAGGAAGCAGTCGACGGTGCCGAAGCGCAGCTCGCCACGCTCGGCGCGCTCGCGGGCACCGGGCACGCTGTCGAGAATCCAGCGCAGCTTGGTGGCGGAGAAGTAGGGATCGATCAGCAGGCCGGTGCGCTCGCTCACCAGGGCCTCGTGGCCCTCGGCCTTGAGCCCGGCGCAATAGTCGGCGGTGCGACGGTCCTGCCAGACGATGGCCGGGTGGATCGGCGTGCCGGTGGCGGCATCCCACACCACGGCGGTCTCGCGCTGGTTGGTGATACCGATGGCGAGCACCTCGCTGGCCTTCAGGCCCTTGCTGGCGAGGGCCTCGCGGCAGACCTTGAGGGTGGTCAGCCAGATCTCTTCGGCGTCATGCTCGACCCAGCCGTCCTTCGGGAAATACTGCTTGAACTCCTGCTGGGCGCTGGCCAGTGGCAACCCCTGGGCACTGAAGACGATGGCGCGGGAACTGGTGGTGCCCTGGTCGATGGCAAGCAGGTATTGGGACATGCGCGTTTTCCTTGTTGTTATGCGGGCGGGGTCATTCCCTGCCGATGGCGGTGCGCCCTATGGCGGCGAAGCTGCCCTGGGTGTGCTGGGCCAGGACCTCGGCCGCCAGCTCCACTTCCAGGCCGCGGCGGCCGGCGCTGACATGGATGGTCGGGTGCTGGCGTGCGGATTCGTCGATGAAGGTGCGCAGGCGCTTCTTCTGCCCCAGGGGGCTGATACCGCCGACCAGGTAGCCGGTGCTGCGCTGGGCCTGCTGCGGGTCGGCCATGTCGGCCTTCTTCGCCCCGGCAGCGTGGGCCAGGGCCTTGAGGTCGAGCGTGCCGACCACCGGCACCACGGCCACCAGCAGCTCGCCCTTCTCGGTGGTGGCGAGCAGCGTCTTGAACACCCGGGCCGGGTCCAGATTGAGCTTATCCGCAGCCTCCAGACCGTAGGACGGCGCCTTGGGGTCGTGCTGGTAGCTGAGCACCTTGTGTTCGGCCTTGGCCTTCTTCAACAGATCGATGGCAGGAGTCATGTTCGAATGTGAAAATCCCTGACGGAAGCGCGTACCTTAGCGGAAAAAATCGCCGCGAGCAGTTTTTAACGTCACGCCGCGGCGGCCGGCAAGCGGCCCGGCCGGATCGGCGCCACGACAGTCGCCAGTCGGCAACGCCCCGCTATAATCCGCCGGCCCATAAAAAGGAAAGCCCATGAGCCTCCCGCCCCGCCAGCAGAGCATCCTCGAACGCGCCCGCGAGCGCGGCTACGTCAGCATCGACGAGCTGGCCCAGGCCTTCGCCGTCACCCCGCAGACCATCCGCCGCGACATCAACCAGCTGGCCGAGCAGGGCCTGCTGCGGCGCACCCACGGCGGCGCGGCCAGCGAGGCTTCGAGCATCCAGAACACCGCCTATGCCATGCGCGCCGGGCAGATGCGCGACGAGAAACAGCGCATTGCCGAGACTATCGCCGCCAGCATTCCCGACTACGCCTCGCTGTTCATCAGCATCGGCACCACCACCGAAGCCATCGCCCGCGCCCTGCTCGGCCACAAGCATCTCAAGGTGATCACCAACAACCTGCACGTGGCCGCCACCCTGGCGGACAAGGCCGACTTCGAGGTGCTGGTGGCCGGCGGCAGCGTGCGCAGCGACGGCGGCGTGGTCGGCCAGGCAGCAGCCGACTTCATCCAGCAGTTCAAGGTCGACTTCGCCGTGATGGGCATCAGCGGCATCGACGAGGACGGCAGCCTGCTCGATTTCGACTACCAGGAAGTGCGGGTTTCCCAGGCCATCATCGACAACGCCCGCCAGGTGCTGCTGGCCGCCGACTCCAGCAAGTTCGGCCGCAATGCAGTGGTGCGCCTGGGCTCCATCGCCCTGGTCGACCACATCTACACCGACGCCCCACCCGCCCCCGGCCTGGCCCGTCTGCTGGCCGAGCAGAAGATCCAGCTGCACGTCGTCTGATTCCGCAACGCGCGTCTTGGCGCTGGTAGCCCGGATGCAATCCGGGTCCTGATTCGCCTGCTTCCCGGATTGCATCCGGGCTACGCCTGAGCGCCGCGCCGCGCCGCGCCCCGCTGGATCGCGCCCCGGACTGCGTGCGGCCCTTTCCCCTTTCTGATGACCGGACCGCCCATGGGGTGGCGGAAGCGATCACGCTCGGCTAGCATATTTTCGAATTCGAACATCATAACGTTCACATTACAACGAAACGGTGCCTTGCCATGCCGCTCACCCAGACGCCTCCCCTCGCCGAAATCTATGACCTGGCCGTGGTCGGCGGCGGCATCAACGGTGTCGGCATCGCCGCCGACGCCGCCGGCCGCGGGCTCTCGGTGTTCCTTTGCGAACGCGACGACCTGGCCCAGCACACCTCGTCGGCCAGCAGCAAACTGATTCATGGCGGCCTGCGCTATCTCGAACACTACGAGTTCCGCCTGGTGCGCGAGGCACTCGCCGAGCGCGAGGTGCTGCTGGCCAAGGCACCGCACATCGTCAAGCCGATGCGTTTCGTCCTGCCGCACCGCCCGCACCTGCGTCCGGCCTGGATGATCCGCGCCGGCCTGTTCCTCTACGACCATCTGGGCAAGCGCGAGAAGCTGCCGGGCTCGCACGGCGTGCGCTTCGGCATCGGCAGTCCGCTCAAGCCCGAGATGACACGCGGCTTCGAATACTCCGACTGCTGGGTGGACGATGCGCGCCTGGTGGTGCTCAACGCCATGGCCGCCCGCGAGCGCCACGCGCATATCCACACCCGCACCCGCTGCGTCAGCGCGCGGCGCAGCAAGGGCCTGTGGCACCTGCACCTGGAGCGCGCCGACGGCAGCCTGTTCTCGATCCGCGCCCGCGCGCTGGTCAACGCCGCCGGCCCCTGGGTGGCGCGCTTCCTCCAGGACGATCTGAAGCAGAAGACGCCCTACGGCATCCGCCTGATCCAGGGCAGCCACATCGTCGTGCCGCGCCTGCACGACGCCGACCACGCCTACATCCTGCAGAACGAAGACCAGCGCATCGTCTTCGTCATCCCCTGGCTGGACCGCTTCAGCCTGATCGGCACCACCGACCGCGAGTACCAGGGCGACCCGGCCCAGGTGCGCATCAGCGAGGAAGAGACCGACTACGTGCTGCAGGTGGTCAACGCCCACTTCAAGCAGCAGCTGTCGCGCGACGACATCCTGCACACCTATTCCGGCGTGCGTCCGCTGTGCGACGACGAGTCCGACCAGCCCTCGGCGATCACCCGCGACTACACCCTGTCGCTGTCCGGCACGCCGGGCGAGGCTCCGCTGCTGTCGGTGTTCGGCGGCAAGCTGACCACCTACCGCAAGCTGGCCGAGTCGGCCATGGAGTTGCTGGCGCCGAGCTTCCCCCACCTGTGCCCGGCGTGGACCGCCAAGGCGCCGCTGCCCGGCGGCGAGAACATGGACAGCCGCGATGCGCTGGTGGACAAGCTGATCGCCCGCTTCGGCTGGCTCGACCGCGAGCTGGCCCGGCGCTGGGCCAGCACCTACGGCAGCCGCACCTGGCAGCTGCTGGACGGCGTGCAGCGACAGAGCCAACTGGGCGACCACCTGGGCGCCGGCCTCTACACCCGCGAGGTGGATTACCTGCGCCGCGAGGAATGGGCAATGGAGGCGGACGACATCCTCTGGCGCCGCACCAAGCTCGGCCTGTTTATGACGCCGGGCCAGCAGGCGCGCCTGCGCGACTACCTGAGCGATCACCCGCAGGCGTTGCCGGCCAGCGCCTGACGCCCAGCCGTGCGGGTGGGCGTGCGACATCCATGGAGTGCCACTGTGCCGCTTGGTTGGCGGGCGACATGCGGAGTGCCACGGTGCGCGCGGCGCACCCTACTGGGTTCGCGGGTATCGATGGTGCGGTGGAAAGACCTGCGCCCGATGGGCGGGAAAGTACGGACATGTGGGGCGGCATGGTGCGCATGGCGCACCCTACATGCATGATCCAGTAGGGTGCGCCGCGCGCACCTAGCTCAGCACACCTAACTCAGCAAACCTGCTCCAGCCCACACCCTTCGCGCCGACTAGAGCGGCTGCTCCCCTGCTCCCTCCATCTGCTGCGCCAGCTGCTGCTCGCCCTCCAGACGATGGGCGCGCAGGTGCGGCAGCACGGCGGCCAGCAGCGGTTCCTTGTAGGCCGACTGGAAGCGATGGGCCAGGCCCGGGATCAGCCGCAGCTCGCTACCCTTTATATGGGCGGCCACGTGCACGCCATGCATCACCGGCAGCAGAGGATCGGCGGTGCCGTGTACCACCAGGGTCGGCACCTTCAGGCGGTTGAGCAGCTCCACCCGGCTCGGCTCGGCCAGTATCGCCAGGATCTGCCGCTGCACACCCAGGGGATTGAACGCGCGGTCGTAGCTGAGCTCCGCCTCGGCCAGCAGCTGCGCGCGGTCCACGGCCAGGCTGGGGTTGCCGAGGGCGGCCAGCAGATCGGCCTGCTGCTCGATGGCACCGGCACGGTCCGGTGCCTCGCGCCGCGCCAGCTGGTGCAGCAGACGCGGGTCCGGCGCCGGCAGGCCCGGCGCGCTGGAGCTGGTCATCACCAGTGTCAGGCTCTCCACCCGCCGCGGCGCCAGGTCCGCCATGTGCTGGGCGATCATCCCGCCCATGCTGGCGCCGAGCACGTGGAACTGGCGGATGCCGAGCGTATCCATCAGGCCCAGCGCGTCGCCGGCCATGTCACGCAACGTATAAGGAGCGCTGGCGCCCAGGCCGAGCTGGTAGCTGAGCAGTTCGTAGCTCATGTTCACCGACGGCGCCTCGCCGCTCCAGGCGGAGAGACCGACGTCGCGATTGTCGAAGCGGATCACCCGAAAGCCCTGCTCGCACAGGCTGGCGACCACCTCGTCCGGCCAGTGGATCAGTTGGCCACCGAGGCCCATCACCAGCAGCAGGGCCGGGTCGTCGGTGCGACCGATGCTCTGGTAGGCCAGGCGCACCTCGCCCAGATCCGCCGTGGCGGTCGGCACCTGAACGTCGCATCGATTCGCCGCCATAGACGGCATGCCGCACACGAGCGCGGCGAGGAAGAGAAAAACTCGCATCGCAATATCCGAAAAACGCAAAACCCCAGTGGTACGCGAGTCTGCGGACATTCGTTCGCGGGCGCTGCCACAACTCGATGACAATTTGATGAAGGGCGCCGAACGGTTGTGACCCGTCGGCTCGTTGCCGCTTCGCCTGTGCCGACTCGCCAGGTTTCGACCGGCGAACCTCAGCCGACGTTCGACTCTTGTCGCCGCGGCCAGACCAGGCTGAAGCGCGCCCCGCCCAGCTGCTCGCTGCGGCCGATGTGCGCCCGGCCGGCGTGCCAGTAGATGATGCGACGCACGATGGACAGGCCCAGGCCGTGGCCGCCCGAGGCGCGGGTGCGGCTGTCGTCCAGGCGCAGGAAGGGCGTGAAGATGCGCTCCCAGGCTTCTTCGGGCACGCCGGGGCCGTCGTCCTCCACGTCCACCCGGCAGCGCTCCGGGCCAATGCTGTAGGTCAGACGCACCCGCGACTCGGCGTGGCGCATGGCGTTGCTCACCAGGTTCTGCAGGGCCCGGTGCAGATAGCGCGGCTCGGCCTCGACCAGCACGCCGCCATCCGGTGCGTCGCGGCACTGGCCGCGCTCGACGCGGATGGCCGCGCGCAGCGGCGCCAGCTCGCCGATCACCTGATCGAGCAGCGCGCGCAGGTCCACCCGCTGGTAGATCAGCTCCGGCGAGCCCTGCTCCAGGCGGGCGTAGACCAGCATCTCGTCGACCAGCTTGTCGAGTTCCTGGATGTCGCCGTCCATGCCTTCCATGTACTTGTGCCGCGCCTCGTCGCTGCCGGCATCGCCGATCATCTCCAGGCCGAAGCGCAGACGCGCCACCGGCGTGCGCAGCTCGTGGGACACGGCGCGGACCATCTCGCGCTGCACGTTGAGCAGGCGCTGCAGTTGCTCGGCCATGGCATTGAAGGTGGCGGCCAGGCGCCCCACCGAGTCGGCGCTCTGGGTGGGCGCGCGGGCATCCAGGCGGCCGCTGGCCAGTTTGACGGCGACGTTCTCCAGCGCCTGCAGGCGACGCTCCAGGCGGCGCACCAGCAGATAAAGGATGAGCCCGGTGAGCGTCAGGCCGAGCACGCCGATCAGCACGAGCAACTCGGTGGGATAGGGGTTCATCTGGTAGATCGGGCCGACCTCCAGCACCCAGGGCGTGCCGACCATGCCGGCGATCACCCGGATCGAGTCGCCGCCCTTGCCCAGGGCCAGCACGGTGTCGCCCTCGTCCACCCGGCGCTGCTGGTCCTCGTCCAGGTCGACCTTCTCCAATGTGACCAGGCGCAGGTCGAAGCCGAACCGCTTCTCCTCCTTGAGCGCTGCCAGCCGCTTGGGCTGCTCGACGATGGGGTAGCGCACCAGCTCGTCCATCAGCAGGAACACGGTGGCGCGCGCCAGCTGCTCGCTGATCTGCTCCACTCCTGTGGTCAGCACCAGCCGCTCCTCGGCGCTGACCAGCGCGTAGACCTGCGCCGCATGCGGGCCGGTCTGCTCGACCAGCACCTGGCCGCGCAGCAGGCGGCCCTGGGTGCGGCCGTCCAGCCTGCCGGCGGCCAGGTCCTGCAGCTCCAGCGACACCCCGAGCAGGCGGCTCCAGGTGGCCAGGGCGCGGCGCCGGTCCACCTCTTCCATCGGTTGCAGGTTGTCCGCCATCAGGCGGAAGGTGCCGCGCGCCAGTTGCTCGCGGTACTGGTCGCTGCGCACCTCGTTGGTCAGCTGCAGGGCGCCGACGCCGAGCAGTGCAACCAACACCAGGGCGGCGATGATGCCGCCGTAGATGCGCAGGAAGATGCTGTTCATTGCAGGGCGCTGGCGGCCTCGGCGACGAACAGGTAGCCCTTGCTGCGCACCGTCTTGATCAGGCGCGGGTGCATCGGGTCGTCGCCGATCTTCGGGCGGATGCGCGAGATGCGCACGTCGATGGAACGGTCCTGGCCGTCGTACTCGATGCCGCGCAGGGCGGTGAAGATCTCCTCGCGGGACAGGATACGCCCGGCGTTGGCCGCCAGCAGCCAGAGCAGGTCGAACTCGGCGCTGGTCAGCTCGATGCTCGCATCGCGCAGCCAGGCCTCGCGCAGGGCGCTGTCGATCACCAGAGGGCCGAATTCCAGGCGGCGCTGGCTCTCGTTCGGCACCTCGCCGCCCTCGCTGCGCCGCAACAGGGCACGAATGCGCGCCAGCAGCACGCGCGGGCGCACCGGTTTGCACACGTAGTCGTCGGCGCCCATCTCCAGGCCCAGCACCTCGTCCATGTCGTCGGTGCGCGCGGTGAGCATCAGGATCGGGCCCGGGTACTGGCCACGCACCTTGCGGCAGATGGAGAGACCGTCCTCGCCCGGCAGCATCAGATCCAGCACCACCAGGTCCGGCTGCTCCTTGAGAATACGCGCCGCGGCGAGGGCACCATCCGATTCGATTGCCACCTGCAGGCCATTGCTCTGCAGGTATTCCTGGGTCAGCTCCGCCAACCGCTGATCGTCCTCGACGATCAGGATCTGCCAGGCCTCTTGTTCCACGACTTCTCTCCAGCGGAAGCGCCATAGGTGGCGGCATTGTAACAACCGAAACCGGTTAGCACAGCGCATGCCAGAAACACTACATATTGTGTTAGCGTCGCGGCGTCACGCGCGCTCGAAAGCCCTCGCCAGGGTCGACGAACGGTAGGAGCCAGGCGGTTCGCGGGCTGCGCCGCGTTGCGGTGAAAAGACCCACAATTCACCCACAAGTTATCCACAGAAACAGCCTCGTCGCGTCCCTTGCAAAGGCCCGGATAGCGCATTATCTTGTACCCCCATCGCGCCTCACCCCAACATGTAGTGGGTCATTCGAGGCCAGGGACACTAAAAAGAAAGAATGCAGAGGGGCCCGATCCACGCGCTACCGTTAGCATTTCAGCTCAGCCGCCACCGCCGCGACTGAAGACAGCACGGACCGCGCGACACCCTTCCCCTGCATTCACAGATCGACCGCGAAGTCGCGGATCTCGACCACTACAGGTTGTGGTCGTGTCAAGCGTCTTCCGCAGCCAGGACGGCCCCAGCCTGCCCTGTACTGCCGTTTCCCGATGTCTGGCCGGACCGCCGGATATCGCGACGTTTTGCAATGGAATGAACACAAGGCACCCCCGGTGTCCAAACCAATTACAAGTGGAGAAACTCATGCATACCGATACCACTCGCGAGAACCCGCAGGCCGTGGCGCCGCAGGCAGCCGAATCCAGTCAGGATCTGGCCGCCACCGCCCCGGGCCAGCTGCGTGTGATCAAGCGCAACGGTACCGTCGTCCCCTACACCGACGACAAGATCACCGTCGCCATCACCAAGGCGTTCCTCGCAGTGGAAGGCGGCAATGCCGCCGCCTCGTCGCGTATCCATGAAACCGTCGCGCGCCTGACCGAGCAGGTCACCGCCACCTTCAAGCGCCGCATGCCGTCCGGCGGCACCATCCACATCGAAGAGATCCAGGACCAGGTCGAACTGTCGCTGATGCGCGCCGGCGAGCAGAAGGTCGCCCGCGACTACGTGATCTACCGCGAAGCCCGCGCCAACGAGCGCAAGAGCAGCAGCGCTGATGTCGCCCAGCCGCACCCGAGCATCCGCGTCACCAAGGCCGACGGCAGTGTGCAGCCGCTGGACATGGGCCGCCTGCAGACCATCATCCGCGAGGCCTGCGAAGGCCTGGCCGAAGTCGACGGCTCGCTGATCGAAGCCGAGACCCTGAAGAACCTGTACGACGGCGTGGCCGAGAAGGACGTCAACACCGCCCTGGTGATGACCGCCCGTACCCTGGTCGAGCGCGAGCCGAACTACTCCTACGTCACCGCCCGCCTGCTGATGGACAACATCCGCGCCGAGGCCCTGAGCTTCCTCGATATCGCCAGCAGCGCCACTCACCACGAGATGGCCGACCTCTACGCCAAGGCCCTGCCGGCGTACGTGGAAAAAGGCAGCGAGTTCGAGCTGATCGACTCCAAGCTCAAGCAGTACGACCTGGAGAAACTGGGCCGCGCCATCAACCACGAGCGCGACCAGCAGTTCACCTACCTGGGCCTGCAGACCCTGTACGACCGCTACTTCATTCACAAGGACGGCATCCGCTTCGAACTGCCGCAGGTATTCTTCATGCGCGTGGCCATGGGCCTGGCCATCGAAGAGCCGCAGAAGGAAGAGCGCGCCATCGAGTTCTACAACCTGCTGTCCTCGTTCGACTACATGGCGTCGACCCCGACCCTGTTCAACGCCGGCACCCTGCGTCCGCAGCTGTCCTCGTGCTACCTGACCACCGTGCCGGACGACCTGTCGGGCATCTACCAGGCCATCCACGACAACGCCATGCTGTCCAAATTCGCCGGCGGCCTGGGCAACGACTGGACCCCGGTGCGCGCGCTGGGCTCCTACATCAAGGGCACCAACGGCAAATCCCAGGGCGTCGTGCCCTTCCTGAAAGTGGTCAACGACACCGCCGTGGCCGTGAACCAGGGTGGCAAGCGCAAGGGCGCCGTCTGCGCCTACCTGGAAACCTGGCACCTGGACATCGAGGAATTCCTCGAGCTGCGCAAGAACACCGGTGACGACCGCCGCCGCACCCACGACATGAACACCGCGAACTGGATTCCGGACCTGTTCATGAAGCGCGTGTTCGACGACGGCCAGTGGACCCTGTTCTCCCCGTCCGAAGTACCGGACCTGCACGACCTGACCGGCAAGGCCTTCGAAGAGCGCTACGAGTACTACGAAGCCCTGACCCAGTACGGCAAGATCAAGGTCTTCAAGACCATCGCCGCCAAGGACCTGTGGCGCAAGATGCTGTCCATGCTGTTCGAAACCGGCCACCCGTGGCTGACCTTCAAGGACCCGTGCAACCTGCGCAGCCCGCAGCAGCACGTGGGCGTGGTCCATAGCTCCAACCTGTGCACCGAGATCACCCTGAACACCAACAAGGACGAGATCGCGGTCTGCAACCTGGGCTCGATCAACCTAGTCAACCACATCGTCGACGGCAAGCTGGACGTCGAGAAGCTCGGCCGCACCGTGAAGACCGCCGTGCGCATGCTCGATAACGTCATCGACATCAACTACTACTCGGTACCGCAGGCGCGCAACTCCAACCTCAAGCACCGTCCGGTCGGCCTCGGCCTGATGGGCTTCCAGGACGCCCTGTACCTGCAGCACATCGCCTACGGCTCGGACGCGGCCATCGAGTTCGCCGACAAGTCCATGGAAGCGATCAGCTACTACGCGATCCAGGCTTCCTGTGACCTGGCCGACGAGCGCGGCAGCTACTCCACCTTCGACGGCTCGCTGTGGTCCAAGGGCATCCTGCCGCTGGATTCCCAGCAGATCCTCATCGAGGCCCGTGGCCAGAAGTACATCGACGTCGACCTGTCCGAGTCGCTGGACTGGGCCCCGATCCGCGAGCGCGTGAAGAAAGGCATCCGTAACTCCAACATCATGGCCATCGCGCCGACCGCGACCATCTCCAACATCATTGGCGTGTCGCAGTCGATCGAACCGACCTACCAGAACCTGTACGTGAAATCGAACCTCTCCGGCGAGTTCACCGTGATCAACCCCTACCTGGTTCGCGACCTGAAGAACCGCGGCCTGTGGGACAGCGTCATGGTCAACGACCTGAAGTACTACGACGGCTCCGTACAGCAGATCGAGCGCATCCCGCAGGACCTCAAGGACCTGTACGCCACCGCGTTCGAAGTGGAAACCAAGTGGATCGTCGACGCGGCCAGCCGCCGCCAGAAGTGGATCGACCAGGCCCAGTCGCTGAACCTGTACATCGCCGGCGCCTCGGGCAAGAAGCTGGACGTGACCTACCGCATGGCCTGGTTCCGTGGCCTGAAAACCACCTACTACCTCCGTGCCCTGGCCGCCACCAGCACCGAGAAGTCCACCATCAACACCGGCAAGCTCAACGCCGTGTCCAGCGGTGCGATCGACGAGGGCAACTTCGCCGCACCGGCCGGTCCGGCGCCAGTGCCGAAGGCGTGCTCCATCGACAACCCCGACTGCGAAGCTTGCCAATAAGGGAAGGCGCGCGAATCTGAGCGGCGCCCGCGTTGTTGCCCGGCAGGTCCGCCCCCATCACGTGCACCAGCACGCTCAGGGGCTCGAACCTGCCAGGCGCCTAGCGCTCACTCGCTCAGCTTCGCGCTCGCATCGAGTGGCCTGGTAAAGCCACAAGCCACTCAGACGGCTGTTTCCCTCTCCCCTCGCCCGCCACGCGGGCCTGGGCGTCACCTCGGTGACACGATCAACCCTTGCGTGCAGATCGCAACGGACATAATCAGAACGACTGAACATTCATACTGGCCGCCACGCCGCGGTCATGAGAACCAAGCAGGAGACCACCATGCTCAGCTGGGACGAATTCGATAAGGAAGACGCCGCCGAAGCGGCCGCCAAGCCCGCCGCTCCCGTAGTCGGCACCACCATCGACAAACTGGACGACGAAGCCGCCGGCTCCGTGGAAGACGCCCGCGCCGTATCGGCCGACGACTCCGACGCCGTCGCCCGCGCCAAAAAGGCCCTGAACGACCTGGACATCCAGGAAGGCCTGGACGATCTGGAAGGCGCCAGCGCCCGCGTACACGTCGGCGACAAGCAGATGATCAACGCCCGCGCCGATCTCAACCAGCTCGTACCCTTCAAGTACGACTGGGCCTGGCAGAAGTATCTGGATGGTTGCGCCAACCACTGGATGCCGCAGGAAGTGAACATGAACGCCGACATCGCTCTGTGGAAGAGCAAGGACGGCCTCAGCGACGACGAGCGCCGCATCGTCATGCGCAACCTCGGCTTCTTCTCCACCGCCGACAGCCTGGTTGCCAACAACCTGGTGCTGGCCGTGTACCGCCTGATCACCAACCCCGAGTGCCGCCAGTACATCCTGCGCCAGGCCTTCGAGGAAGCGATCCACACCCACGCCTACCAGTACTGCATCGAGTCGCTGGGCATGGATGAAGGCGAGATCTTCAACATGTACCACGAGATCCCGAGCGTCGCGAAGAAGGCCTCCTGGGGCCTCAAGTACACCCGCTCGATCTCCGACCCGCAGTTCCAGACCGGCACCCCGGAGACGGACCGCCAGTTCCTGCGCAACCTGATTGCCTACTACTGCGTGCTGGAAGGCATCTTCTTCTACTGCGGCTTCACCCAGATCCTCTCCATGGGCCGCCGCAACAAGATGACCGGCACCGCCGAGCAGTTCCAGTACATCCTGCGCGACGAGTCCATGCACCTGAACTTCGGTATCGACGTGATCAACCAGATCAAGATCGAGAACCCGCATCTGTGGGACGCCCAGATGAAGGACGAAGCGACCCAGATGATCCTGCAGGGCACCCAGCTGGAGATCGAATACGCGCGTGACACCATGCCGCGCGGCGTACTGGGCATGAACGCGGCCATGATGGAGGACTACCTCAAGTTCATCGCCAACCGCCGCCTGACCCAGATCGGCCTGAAAGAGGAATACCCGGGCACCAGCAACCCCTTCCCGTGGATGAGCGAGATCATGGACCTGAAGAAGGAGAAGAACTTCTTCGAGACTCGTGTGATCGAGTACCAGACGGGTGGTGCGTTGAGCTGGGATTAAGCAACAATTACCTTAGTTTCTCTAAGCAACAATGCATGAATAACAAAAAGCCCCGTATCTCGGGGCTTTTTTGTTCCAGTTGACCTCATACATCTCCTGAACCGATTATCGGAGTAGTGCATGACCAACTTTCAGACAGATATTCGTGAATACAAATCCATTACTGAGATCGAATCAATAGATGGTTTCATTCCAAACGAGCCATTTGAGAAATCCGAATACGAAAGCATCATCGGCGACTATCACCTCACTCATACAGTGAAGTGCTGTCTACTAAAGGTGAATTCCGCCTGCGCAAAAGAGCACAACTACGGTTTTGTCATTCGCTTAAAAAATGGCCGAGCCACCATAATTGGAAACTCCTGCGCAAACGCAAACTTTGATGCAGCCACAACGCTTCAAAAAGACATGCGCACCTTTAATGCCGCAAAAATTAGAAAGCAAAAACTTGAACTAATTAGAAGCTCAACCCTAGCAGAGGGTGAGTTTTACAAAATTCTAGAAACTGCAGATCTAGCACTCAGAAAAATCCAGATTACCGTTTCAACCATCTCAAGAGATATCGGAAGCGAAACTGCTCGCAAGCTCCGTGAAATGGCGTCGACCCAAAATAACGCAGTACAAATATCTCTATCAAAAACCAAAATATCACTTAACAAAGAGACCAAGAAAGAAGAGAAAGAAACAACAAAATTCAACGCAACAATTGGCCACATTTCAGGCTATCAAATTTTCAACCCATCATACTGGAGCACATTACAGACAAGCATGAAAAAGCTGCAAGAATCACTCATCGCAGCAAAGGCTATTGTAGAAAACCCAGAGTCCTTTTCTAACGCCAAAATCTCCTCCATATCTTTAAAACTAAACGAAAAAGCAAATCTAGAGCAACTAAATCATAAGCTCTCGGAAGAACTACAGGCATTCGAGAGCAACAATCATCTACTACTGAGTTATCTAACCGAAAGCAAGTCAGAGAAAATAAACTCTGCGCAATATCACTTGAAACAAGAGGGGAAGCTTTCAGGAAAGAACCAGGCGAAACATCTCCTAGAAACCTTCGAAGCCGAGATTAAAGCAAAATACAACGCAGACCGAATCACCCCCATGAGTTCCATATACGGCAAAAGCAAAGCGTTTGGATAACACTAAAGCTAAGGGGCACCTTCACCATATCTGCGACCATAACTTTTGATTTCGCCCTTACGGCGAGTTACTTTCTCTTGCGTGCCCAAGAGAAAGTAACCAAAGAGAAGGGCACCCCGGCATCCGGGTTTCGCTGCGCGAAACTTCCCTCCCTCCGGTGCCGCTCCGGGGGCCGGCTTACAAGGGCCGTCCCTGGCCCTTTAAGCCTCTCGCCGCATCCATGCGGCTCGTCCCCCTGCGCAACACCTCCACTCGGCCTTCTGACGGGGCCTCGCGCTCCGAGTTGCCTGATGGTTTCTCTGAGCGCTGCGCGCCCTAATGAGTTCGCAGGAATTGCTTTCGTAGGGTGGTCTCGCCGCAGGCAGCCCACCACACCGGAACGGTGTAATGCCCTTCGGGCGAGTACACCCTACCCGCCTCCACCAAGCCGTCAGGCAACGCCAAACGCCCCTTCAGGAGGGTGAGCGGAATCGTTGTGTAGAGGGATGAGCCGCATGGATGCGGCGAAAGGCTTAAAGGGCCATGGATGGCTCTTGTAAGCCGACCCTCGGAGCGACGATGTAGCGAACGAACCCGGAGCGAAGCGCAGGGCCGGATGGCGGGGCAAGCGTTTTTGGTTACTTTTTCCGCGACTGGAAAAAGTGACCCGCCCAGCAGGGCGGAACTGATGCCGCAGCCAACACGAAAACAAGCAGCGGCACGAAAAGCTCCAGCAGCGAAGATTTGATCGTTCCCACGCTCCGCGTGGGAATGCAGCCCTCGACGCTCTGCGTCCACCTGAGCTACTTCGCACACTCAACCTCGTAGCGACGCGGAGCGTCACGGGCTAGGCTCCCACGCGGAGCGTGGGAGCCATCAGTCCGGGAAGGAGAGAGGCTGGCACGCATATCAGCCAACCGATTCACGGACGAATCCCATGGGCCGCAGCCGCTACGTCATTATTGATCCCGCACAGCCGCACTTCCTCACCTGTACGGTCATAGAGTGGCTGCCGCTGTTCACCCGCCCTGCCCTGGTCGACATTCTGTTCGACTGCTGGCGCTACCAGCAGGCTAACCAAGGGCTAAAGCTGTACGGCTATGTGGTACTGGAAAACCATCTGCACTACCTCGCCCAAGCTCCCGACCTGGCCAGATGCGTCAGCAGCTTCAAGTCCTACACCGCCCGCCAGATGCTCGATCATCTGGAACAACGCGGCGCGGACTCCACACTGCAGCGTCTGAGCTTTGCCAAACGCGCGCACAAGCAGGATCGGGAGCATCAACTCTGGCAGGAAGGCAGCCATGCCGAGCTGGTCTGCAGCGCTGAGGTCATGAGGCAGAAGCTCGATTACATCCACATGAATCCGGTATGGCGCGGCTATGTGGATTTGCCTGAGCACTGGCGCTACTCCAGTGCCCGCAACTATCTGGGGCAGCCGGGGCTGATCGAAGTAGACCGCTGGATGTGAGTGGACGCGGAGCGTCGAGGGCGGCATTCCCACGCGGAGCGTGGGAACGATCAACTGGGGAGGCAACTCTGGATTCTTGTGAAAGCGGACTCGAACTTTCAGGCAACGCCAAACGCCCCTTCAGGAGGGTGAGCGGAATCGATCGCTCCCACGCTGCGAGCAGGAAAGACCGTTTGCAAAGCGCGCCGGTCCGTGAAACCCGACGCGGCTATGGCAGCTGCATATCCTCGCCATCGGCCTGCATCCGATCAAACACCTCATCCAGCCGCTGCAACAGCAGCGGCGCGTTGGCGCTTTTGCGGGAAACGATCAGGCGAATGGGCAGACTCTCGACGGTGACATACGGCAACGGGGGCCGCCCTGCCTCCTCGAGCAGTTGTTCGATCGGCAGTTGGTAGTCCAGCAGATAGTCGCCGCGCTGGCGGCGAAGCAGCTCCAGCGCCGACGCGCGATGATGGGTACGCAGCTGAATGATCTCGCGATCCGGATCGAGCAGCAGCTCACGTGTATGCGGCCAGTAGCTGTAGCCGCTGAGCATGATCATGACCTTGCCGGCCAGGTCTTCCGGCACTCTGGGCGCGGGGGTGTCGGGGCGGTGATACAGGTTGAGCCTGACTTCGGCCAGCGGCCGGTCCGACTCCAGGACGTGGCCCCTGAGCTCCTGCTTGTTGGGTGCTCCGGCCCACAGGTCGACACGCCCCTCACGCAGCTCGTTGTATAGCCGCGCGATAGGCATGCTGCGGAACTCTGCCGTATAGCCACCGCGCTGCAGCATGCGCGTCAGCAGATCGCGCAGCGGGCCCTCCGTGCGACCGTCAGGGGTGGTGTAGATGGACGGCGGGAAATCGTAGTAACCCACGGTCACCAAGGGCAGATCGGCACGACAAAAGCCGCTGAGCAAAGCAAGCAGCAGCACTGAACATCTGAGTATCAACATACGTCCCGCGCTTTGTTGTAGGTCTTGTTTTCAGGGGAGTATCGAACAGGTACTTCAACAACCTGCCCCCGCTGGTGCGAGCAGCGAGCATTTTTGATCCTCCCACAAGTCGCCGGAGCCGGCTACTCGATGGAATGCACCAGCACTCTTGCGCGCCAGACTCCAGCACCTGGCAAGCGAATGCCATCCTCCACCCAGCCTTCTACGAAACAGCCCCCATGATGAGCGACTGCGGCTTCTTGATTCGCGCCCGCGCTACCTGACTGCCGCCGCCATTCGTCCTGGGCCACCGCTACTAGCGGATCACCAGCGATCTTATTCGCCGGCGTTGCGCTGCCCGCAGTGAGCTACGCCACAGGCCAGGCGCACCGGGAAATGCTGGAGGCGTCACTCTTCACGCGGGAGCCCAGCATGCTGCGAAAGGTGGGTTACTACCGAGCGAGATACCCGCTCGCCACCCCTGGAAATACTCGCCGATTCACCACACGAAGCGTCGGAACGGGCGGTACCTCGACGCTGCCCCACGTGCTATATCAGATCGGCCATCGCGCGCTGCCAGCCGAGAGCGCCTGTCATCCCTCACGCAACGCAGTCGCGCCCGCCCGCGAGCCGAACGACAAGGACCTAGCAGATGAACTACTCCACGCTGGATTGGCAGGTCGACAACGGCCTGCTGAAGCTGACCCTCAACCGCCCCGAGCAGATGAACGCCTTCACCGTCGAAATGGCTAACGAGCTGGAGCACGCCTTCAACCGTGCCAGTCTGGATGACGAGGTGCGCGTCATCCTGGTGACGGGCGCGGGCCGCGCGTTCTGCGCGGGCATGGATCTGTCGAAGGAAGGCAACGTCTTCGGCCTGGATGAATCTCTCTCCCCCAGCCTCGCCGACCTACACGAGCGCTTCGCTGCCCCGGAAATCCATGACGGCGTGCGCGACACAGGAGGCCGGGTGACCCTCGCCATCCAGGCCTGCCGCAAACCGATGGTGGCAGCCATCAACGGCGCCGCGGTCGGCATCGGCGCGACCATGACCCTAGCCATGGACTTTCGCCTGGCCTCGGAAAAGGCCCGCTTCGGCTTCGTGTTCGGCCGCCTGGGCATCGTTCCCGAGGCCTGTTCGAGCTGGTTCCTGCCGCGCATCGTCGGCCTGCAGCAGGCGCTGGAATGGGTCTATACCGCCGACATCTTCGATGCCCAGGAAGCCCTGCGCGGCCGCCTGGTGCGCTCGGTTCACTCGCCGGAAAGCCTGCTGGAAGAAGCAGAAGCCTTCGCCCGCCGCCTGGTACAGGATCGCTCGCCAGCCGCCATCGCCCTCAGCCGCCAGATGCTCTATCGCAACAGCGCGCAGGCGCACCCACTGGAGGCGCACCGTATCGAATCGCTGGCGATGTTCTACACCAGCATCGGCGACGGCAAGGAAGGCGTGGCCGCCTTTCGCGAGAAACGCCCCGCGCAGTTCAGCGGCAAGGCCTCCCGCCTACCGGCCTTCTATGACGAGTGGACGGCTGGCCCGGCGCAACAGGAATAGCAGATCGTGCGGAAACCACCGCGCACCCTGCCGTGCCGGCATTTCCAGGCAGCGCCTGCGGCTGATTGATGAGGCGGCGGTACAATGCCGTCCTATCGATTCCCCAGCGGCATGCCCCGGAGCCCTCTTCCGATGTTCACCCTCACCCACCTCACCACCCCGCCACCCGAGTCGCTGAAGAGCCAGGTGCTGCAGATGGTGGTCGACCATTTCAGCGACATCAGCCCCGCCCCGCTGACGCCCAGCAACCCGCTGTACCAGCTGTACCAGTACGTCATCGGCTTCGAGGTGCACCTGTATCTGCAGGCCATGGGCGGCGAGGAAGGCGGCGGTGCGCGGTTGATCCTCGCCCTCGATGACCAGGACCCGTCCCGCGTGCTGGGTTTCGCCCTGTACCTGCCGAGCCCGGACGATGCCGAGGCCTGCACCCTGGTCTATCTGGCGGTACAGGCCGACCGTCGTCGCCATGGCATCGCCCGCGCCATGCTGCAGCAGATGCTGACGCTCCACCCGCACGCCGCGCTGGCCTGCGTAGCGAGCCGGGTGCCGACCTTCGAGACCCTGGGCTTCCGGGTGCTGGGCGCGCGTGGCCCGCAGGTGCTGATGAACACCCGCGACCACGCCTCGGACGGCCTGGTCGCGGTGCAGGACCTGGCGCCGATCTTCCAGTCCAAGGAAGTCCGGCAGATCCACAGCTATCTGGTCAAGAAACACGGCGAGAAGGCCCTGCGCGACGCCGAGAAACAGCGCGACCGCCTGCTCGACCAGCTGGCCCGCCAGGCCGAGGCGGTGGTCGAGGAACGTCGCAGCGCGCGCCTGCACTGAGCGGCCGGTCTGCCGACCCTGCGGTCAGCCTTTGCGCTTGCATTGCGAGTGTGCGCCGTTAAGGTAGCGCCTGCTGGCACATTGATAGCGTGCCGGTCATTACCAACACTCAGGAACGAGTAAATCCATGTCCAAGAAAATGATGTGTGCAGCGGCGCTCGGCGTGGCGCTGCTGTCGGGCTGTGCATCCGTACCGATGGAATCCTCCGAGAAGGATCAAGCGCTCAAGGCCTTCCCCACACCGCCCCAGGACCAGGCCGGCCTCTACATCTTCCGCGACTCGTCGCTCGGCCCGGTGCTGAAGAAGACGGTCAAGGTCGACGGCGAAGTGATCGGCGAAACGGCGATCAACACCTACTTCTACCGCACCGTCACCCCGGGCGAGCACGTGCTGGCGACCGAGTCCGAATTCGGCGACAACACCCTCACCCTGAATGCCGAAGCCGGCAAGAACCACTTCGTGCGCCAGTACATCAAGTTCGGCGTGTTCGTCGGTGGCGCCAACCTGGAGCAGGTCTCCGAAGCCGAAGGCCGCAAGGGCGTGTCGGAAACCGAGCTGGCGCAGTAAGCGCACAAGCGACTTTCGCGCTTCGCCATGGCCTGGAGCTTCGGCCGTCCGAACTCCAGGCCCATCGACAAGGATGCCCGATGCCCCCGCCCCGTCAGCTCATGAGGATCGCCCTGGTCCTGCTGTTCAAGCTCCTGCTACTAGCGCTCATTGCGCCCTTCATCGTGCTGTCGAGCTTCGTATTCGTTTCCCCCTTTCTCAAGCTGGGATTCAGCTGGCCGCCGTTCCTCATGGCGAGCGCGGCGTGGATCGCCTGCAGTGCCCTGATCGCCTATCGTCGGCGCGACTGGGGCCCCGTCGCCATGAGCCTCGCGACCATCGCCACCGCCGGCGTCATCTATCTGCATGGCCCGGCAACACTGGGCAACGGCGCCCAATGGGTACTCGCCGCCTTCGCGGTGCCGGCGGCGATCAGCTTCGTCTACCGCAACCGGTTCACGGAGCCGATGCTGGTGTTCCCGGCGCTGATCGTCCTGAGCGCCATCCTGACCGATATTTTCTTCCCCGCCGCGCTGCTGTTATGGGCCCACTTCGCCGCCGACTATCCGCTGGGCCTGAAGGATGTCGTGACCACCCTCGAGAGCCTGGGCAGCCTGCTCGTCGTGGCGCCCACCGCCCTGCTCTATTGGCTCGGCAAGCACGGCTACGCGCCCTGGATGGATCGGCTACGGATGCTGTGGCCACGCCGCCCGACGTAGGCACAATCGACCGGGCGCGGACCGCTAGGCACCTCGGGGTGCCACCCTCCCCTCACCCCGCTACAATGCGCGCCTTGCCGTGCCACGCCTAAAGAAGAAACACCATGTCCCTGCCCAAGAACCATCTGGAACTGCTCAGCCCTGCCCGCGATGTGACCATCGCCCGGGAGGCCATCCTGCATGGAGCCGATGCCATCTATATCGGCGGGCCGAGCTTCGGCGCGCGGCACAATGCCTGCAACGAGGTCAGCGATATTGCCGAGCTGGTGAAGTTCGCCCGCCGCTATCACGCGCGGGTGTTCACCACCCTCAACACCATCTTCCACGACGACGAGCTGGAGCAGGTGCGCACGCTGATCCACCAGCTCTACGACGCCGGCGTCGATGCGCTGATCGTGCAGGACATGGGTGTGATGGAGCTGGATATTCCGCCGATCGAGCTGCATGCCAGCACCCAGACCGATATCCGCACCCTGGACCGGGCCAAGTTCCTCGACCAGGCCGGTTTCTCCCAGCTGGTGCTGGCGCGCGAGCTGAACCTGCAGGAAATCCGCGCCATCGCCGATGCCACCGACGCCTCCATCGAGTTCTTCATCCACGGCGCGCTGTGCGTAGCTTTCTCCGGCCAGTGCAACATCTCCCACGCGCAGACCGGGCGCAGCGCCAACCGTGGCGACTGCTCACAGGCCTGCCGCCTGCCGTACACCCTGAAGGACGACCAGGGCCGCGTGGTGGCCTTCGAGAAGCACCTGCTGTCGATGAAGGACAACAACCAGAGCGCCAACCTGCGTGCCCTGGTCGAGGCCGGCGTGCGCTCGTTCAAGATCGAGGGGCGCTACAAGGACATGGGCTACGTGAAGAACATCACCGCCCACTACCGCAAGGAACTCGACGCCATCCTCGAAGACCGCCCAGACCTGGCCCGCGCCTCCAGCGGCCGCACCGCGCACTTCTTCCTGCCCGATCCGGACAAGACTTTCCACCGCGGCAGCACCGACTACTTCGTCACCGACCGCAAGGTCGACATCGGCGCCTTCGACTCGCCGACCTTCACCGGTCTGGCTGTCGGCAATGTGGAAAAGGTCAACAAGCGCGACCTGATCGCCGTCACCCACGAGCCACTGTCCAACGGCGACGGCCTCAACGTGCTGGTCAAGCGCGAGGTGGTGGGCTTCCGCGCCAACATCGCCGAGCTGAAGAATGAATTCGAGGAAGACGGCGAGAAGCGCTACCGCTACCGCGTCGAGCCCAACGAGATGCCCGAGGGCCTGTTCCGCCTGCGCCCCAACCATCCGCTCTCGCGCAACCTCGACCACAACTGGCAGCAGGCGCTGCTCAAAACCTCCGCCGAGCGCCGCATCGGCGTGAGCTGGAAGGCCGAGCTGCGCGAGGAAAATCTCAAGCTGACCGCCACCAGCGAGGAAGGTATCAGCGCCCAGGCGGAGCTGCCCGGCCCGTTCGGCGTGGCGCAAAAGCCTGCGCAGGCGCTCGACGGCCTGCGCGACCTGCTGACCCAGCTCGGCACCACCGAATACCACGCGCTGGACGTGGCGCTGGATGCCCCGCAGGCATTCTTCGTGCCCAACTCGCAGCTCAAGGCGCTGCGTCGCGAGGCCATCGAGAAGCTCACCGAGGCGCGCGTCGCCGCCCACCCGCGCGGCAGCCGCAAGGCCGAGACCAGCCCGCCGCCGGTGTACCCGGAATCACACCTGAGTTTCCTGGCCAACGTCTACAACCAGAAGGCCCGCGACTTCTACCACCGCCACGGTGTGCAGCTGATCGACGCAGCCTACGAGGCCCACGAGGAAGAAGGCGAAGTGCCGGTGATGATCACCAAGCACTGCCTGCGCTTCTCCTTCAACCTCTGCCCCAAGCAGGCCAAGGGCGTCACCGGCGTGCGCACCAAAGTCGCGCCGATGCAGCTGATCCAGGGCGACGAGGTGCTGACCCTGAAGTTCGACTGCAAGCCGTGCGAGATGCACATCATCGGCAAGATGAAGGGCCATATCCTCAATCAGCCGCAACCGGGCAGCGCGGCCCACAGCAAGCTGGTCGCCAGCATCAGCCCGGAAGACCTGCTGAAGACCATCCGCAACAAGCCGACCGGCTACAGCCACTAGACCGCGGCAGCCCGGATGCAATCGGGGCTACAACTGAGCCATTAGCCCGCCCATCAGCGGTAGCCCGGATGCAATCCGGGAAATGCTCTGCCCCGGATTGCATCCGGGCTACGACAGCCAGCTCCCGCGCCGCGCGGCATCTGGCGTAGGGAGGGTCACGCTTCATCGACCCACCAGGCACAACACCTGCGCTAGAACAGCACCAGCACCCAGCCCGTCAGGTACAGGCCCAAGCCGAATACCAGGTGGGTGAGCAGCGCCCTCAAGCGAACCTGCCAAGGGTTCGCCGTGCGCACCGCGGCGATGCCCATGCCGAACGCCGGCTGCATCAGCAGCAGCGGCGCCGCCACGGTAAGCGCACCGAACGCCAGCGCCGGCCATAGCGTCGGCCGCCGCAGCCATTCGCCGCCCACAACTGCCAGGAACGCCCCGGCGAAGGCCAGCCCGGTCACATAGTGAAAGGCCCAGCCCATCGCCCGCTCGCCGCGTACCGACGGCGCCTTGCCGATGGCCGCATGGTGAAACTGGCCGTGACGCATATGCCCCAGCCAACGCCCGACCAGCCCATAGTCCAGCGCGGGCACGCCGAAGAAGCGTTTGCGCGCCAGCGCCCACAGGTCCATCACCAGCGTCGCGCCAATACCCAGAACGATTGCCTGCACGATCATCTCGACTGCCATACCCACCTCCATCTACCCTGTCTGAAAGCCTGCAAAGCAAGGCTGCCAGTTGAAGTCGACTTGAGGTCAAGCGATGAAAGAGATGGATATCGGCAAGGTCGCACGCTGGTCCGGCTTGCCGGCCTCGACCCTGCGCTACTACGAGGAAAAGGGACTGATCCGCTCCATCGGCCGCAATGGCTTGAAGCGGGTGTTCGGCGAGTCGGTGCTGCAGCGTCTGTTGCTGATCGCCCTGGGCCGCACGGCCGGGTTCTCGCTGGACGATATCGCCGAGATGCTGGCGGCCGAGAACGGCCCGGCCATCGACCGGCAGTTACTGGAAGACAAGGCCGATCAGCTGGACCTGACGATCAGGCGGCTGTCCGCCATTCGCGATGGCCTGCGTCACGCCGCAGTCTGCCCGGCCGAGAATCACCTGGCCTGCCCCAAGTTCCAGCGCCTGATGGGCATCGCTGCCAAGCAGGCGGCGAAGAGCAAGCACGCGCCCACGCCGCCGGAGAAAAGTTAGGCGCTGAGCATCTCGATCTCGCGGATCTCGAAGTCGCGGCGCAGGTAGTCCATGCGCCGCTCGCTGAACTCGCGCATATGCGGCAGGGCCGTGTGCTCGGCGAAGGCCTCTCGCGATGCCCACACCTCGAAGAAGATGAACAGCGTTGGATCGGCCGCATCGCGTAGCATGTGGTACTGCACGCAGCCGGCCTCGGCGCGGCTGGGCTCGACATAGGCGCGGAACAGCCGCTCGAAGGCTTCGGCCTGCTCGGGTTGGGTATGGGCGTGAAGGATGAAGCCGTACATGGTGCGCTCCTGGGCGAGTGATGGGCACACCCTAGCGCAAGAGCGCCCTCGGTATTTTTGACTTTCCAGCAACAATCATTTGCCCGGGAGCGGCTGTTTCCAGCGGGAGCGCCTGCGTAATCTGCCGGCCATTCGATATGCCCGGAGGCTCCCATGAAAAAGATCCTGCTCCTCAACGGCGGCAAGCAGTTCGCCCATTCCGACGGCCGCTACAACGCCACCCTGCACGACGCCGCCGTGGCCTACCTCGACCGCGCCGGCTTCGACGTGAAGACCACCTTCATCGACGCCGGCTACGACGCCGAAGAGGAAGTGCAGAAGATCCTCTGGGCCGACGTGGTGATCTACCAGATGCCCGGCTGGTGGATGGGCGCGCCCTGGACCGTGAAGAAATACCTCGACGAGGTGTTCACCGCCGGCCACGGCAGCCTCTACGCCAACGACGGCCGCACCCGTTCGGACGCCTCGCAGAAATACGGCAGCGGCGGCCTGATCCACGGCAAGCAGTACATGCTGTCGCTGACCTGGAACGCCCCGCAACAGGCCTTCGACGACCCCACCGACTTCTTCGAGGCCGAGGGCGTGGACGCGGTGTACTTCCCCTTCCACAAGGCCAACCAGTTCCTCGGCATGACCGGCCTGCCGACCTTCCTCTGCACCGACGTGATGAAGATGCCGAACATCGAGCGCGACGTAGCGCGCTACGAGCAGCATCTGGCCGAGGTGTTTAAGACCGCCTGAGCCTGTATGAGCAGCGCCTATTCAGGGCGCTGCTCCGCTTCACGCCCCGTACCGCGTTGCGATAGCCTTGCCGCCACCTACCCGCAAGGACGCTCTCATGTCGCAGGAACTGCAGCCCCATCCTCTCGCCAAGCCCATTCGCCGCCTGACCATTGCCGTGTGGGTAACGGCTGCTGCGCTGATCTTCAGCACAGTGGCGCCGTACGTCGTCATGCTGTTCCCACAGTTCTACGCCGCTCAGATGACAAGAATTGAAGAGTCACTCGACAAGCAGCTAGGTAACGCGGAGCTCAGCGTAAGTACCAAACCCGTCGCTGAGAAACAAAAATTCAGCACCATCCCGGAAGGACAGTTCCATGCCATGTCATTGGACGAACGGATCAAACACGCCAGCGCGATAGCACTGACTCGTATTGAAATGACCGACGATGGCAAGCAGCGCCAGGTTATCCAGGAATTTCTGAAAAAGGCCCCTGGCGTAACTGTCTACAACGAGGTCGGCAGCGAGTTCCAGAGCCGCTATGTCAGCGGCGATGACATGGACTACGGCGACGGTGCCATCGTCTTCTTTCTAGGCTCACCAGCCCGCGCAACCTCCTGGTCCTACTTCCGTGGCGACCGCGTCGATAGCCTCGAAGGCATCCCTCTCGCTCTGCTGCGCGAAAAGTGCAAACAGGCTCAGGGCGAACCGAACACCGCCGTCCAGTAGATGCCCGCGTCGCTCTTCGGGTCCACTGCGTAGGCGGCGCCCAGTTCGCTGAATTGCGGGCCCATCAGGTTGGCGCAGTGGCCGGGGCTGGCCAGCCAGCCGGCGACCACCTTCTGCGCAGTGTCCAGGCCGGCGGCGATGTTCTCGCCGATGTTCAGGCCCGCGTAGCCGGCCAGTTCGGCGCGGTCGCCCGGTGTGCGGCCGTCGCGGTCGCGGTGATCGAAGAAGTTGCCGTTGGCCATGGCGCGGCTGTGCGCCTCGGCCGTACCGGCCAGGGTGGCGTTCCAGGCCAGCGGCGCGGCGGCGGCGAAGGCCTTGTCGCCGCACTGGCGAGCCTGGCCGCGGGCCACGTTGATCTCCTGCATCAGCTTGTTGCCCTCGGCCTGCCAGTCACCCAGGCGCCCGCCGAGCAGCGGCCGCGCCAGCACGATGCGCCAGTCGCGGTCGGCGCGGCTCACGCCGACATCGACGAACTGCGGGTCTAGCAGCACCTGGCAGAAACTCTCCTGCAGCGCCTGCATGGCCGCCGTCGCGTCACGCGGGCCGGACAGGCTGATCGCCTGCACGTTGACCATGGGGTAGCCGGCGCGCGCCAGGGAATCCTGCAGGTCGGCGCTGCCGCTGGCCGGCAGCACCAGGCGGATGTCGGCGGTCAGCGGCGGCAATTCGGGCGAGGCCTGTTCCGCGCACCGCTGCACCTGGCTGCGATAGGCGTTGATCGACTCGATCAGCTCGGCTTCGTCGGCGGCCTGCGCGGTGGCGGCGAACAGGCCGAGCGCGAGAAGAGCGGAGCGCAGTAAGGTCGGCGTCGATTGCATTGGAGTCCCCCCTGGTTCTTGTGGCCCCATCATGCCGCGTCTGGCGGCGGCAGGAAATGCCGGGCTTGCCGGCTGAAGACCCGCGAGGCTACCGTCTCGTTCCCGCAACGGAGTGCCGCCATGGATGAATCCTTCGAGCTGAACAGGGCCAACTGGGACGACCGCGCCGATCTTCACGCCGCCTCGCCGGACTACCAGGCCGAGATCTTCGTCGCCGCCCCCGACCACCTCTCCGCCGTGGTGCGCTTCGACCAACCGCGCCTGGGCGACATCGCCGGACTGCGCGCCGTGCACCTGCAGTGCCATATCGGCACCGACACGCTGTCGCTGGCGCGCCTGGGTGCGCGGATGACCGGCCTGGACTTCTCCGGCGCCTCGCTGGCCCAAGCGCGCCGGCTGGCGCAGCGCTGCGACGTGGCCATCGAGTACGTGGAGTCGCCGGTCTACGACGCCGCCGAGGCGCTCGCGTCGGGCGGCTTCGACCTGGTCTACACCGGCATCGGCGCGCTGAACTGGCTGCCACGCATCGACGACTGGGCGCGCAATGTCGCCGCCCTGCTCAAGCCGGGCGGGCGCCTGTTCCTGCGTGAGGGCCATCCGTTGCTGTTCGCCCTGGACGAGGAGCGCCGCGACGAGCTGGTGATCCGCCACCCCTACTTCGAGCACGCGCAACCGATGGTCTGGGACGACGACAGCACCTACGTGCAGACCGAACGGACGCTGACGGCCACCATCACCCACGAGTGGAATCACGGGCTCGGCGAGATCGTCTCCGCCCTGTTGCGCCATGGGATGGAGATCGCCGCGCTGGAAGAGCACGACTGCATTCCCTGGGAGGCCCTGCCCGGCCAGATGGAGGTGGGCGACGACGAGGAGTGGCGCCTGCGCAGCGGGCGCGAGCGAGTGCCGCTGAGTTATACGCTGCAGGCGAGGAAACCGGTTTAAGGCCCCCTGAATAAGGGCCAGACAACGCTGCGCAGCTACGAGCGGCAAATGAGCAGCCGATGCCGCTTTAACGCGGTCTGGCCGACGGTCAGGAGAGCCTGAACAGCTTTTCAGACGTAGATGCTGATGCCGCCCTTCTCCTGCAGCCAGTCGCGGTAAGCGGCCAGCGAGTCGGTCTGCTTGTCGCCGTTGCTGCCGGAGAAACGGGTGCTCTCGGCCAGGCCCGAGTCCAGCAGCTTCTCCACCTGCGGCAGCAGCCGTGCCGCTTCGTCGCGATCCAGGCGGGAGACGTCCGGCAGCGCGATCTTGCCACTGGCGCTGTGGCTCTCTTCGCTCGGCGCGGTGTGCTGGCTAGCCAGCGATACCTGGCCGCCGCCGTTGAGGGCGCGCAGCAGGCCGCCCTCGCTGCGGGCGATCATCTGCCGGGCCAGGCTGCGCAGCTCCGCGATGGGGTCCTTGGTGCTCTCGGCGGGCTTTTCCTGACTGCTGCCCGAGGCGGCCGGGGTGGCCTTGCCGGCACTGGCGAGATAGCTGGCCAGCGGCGATTGGGTGTTGATGGTGGTCATGGCGGTTCCCTGCTGAGTCCGTTGCCCCCGTTCGTTTGCAGAATGCGGGCCAGACCGCCGAAAGGCCCGTGGTTGGCGGGGTCAGCTATTTCCTAGAGGGTTCGGGCAGGAAAGACCTTGCCGGCCGGGGCAAGGCCTTGCCGCCGAAGCGAGGCGCGAAACGGGCTAGCCCGGATGGCCGTCGACCCGGGCGCGCCAGAACATCGGTGCGTAGTGGCGCAGGAAGATGGCGAAGGCCAGGCACCAGCCGGCGGCCGCCAGCCACAGGCCGTAGACGCTGATGCCGGCCAGCAGCACGCGGCAGAGCGTGGCGCCGTGCAGCAGGGCGAAGGCCCATGCCATGGCGCGCGGCGGTGTCAGCGGGCGGCCCGTATGGCCGAGGCTGACCCGCGCCAGCATGGCCAGGATTAACCCACCCATCGCCCCCACCGCCAGCGCGTGGCTGGCCAGGCTCGGCTGTTGCAGCAGGCCCAGGTGCCAGGCGGCCATGCCCAGCGCCGCCAAGGCCATCCAGGCATAGGCCAGGTGCAGCGACCAGAGCAGCGGCACGCGCCAGATGTCGGCGTGGTACCACAGGCGCAGGCGCAGCCCATGCAAAGTGGCCACCAGCAGAAACAGCGGCGCCAGCAGCGGCAAGGGGCGCTGGTTGAAGCCGGCGGCCGTCAGCACAGCAATGGCCAGCGAGCCGCCGAGCAGGCTCCACATCAGCCAGGGCTTGGCCGGCGCCTGGCTGGCCAGTCCCAGGCCGCGCTGGGTGAAGAACGGAATCACCCGGCCGCCGATGATGCCCATCAACGCCGCCACCAGCCACAGCGCGGCCAGCGTACCGCGGCGCTGCAGGTCGTCGTCGGCCTGGCCGACGCCGTACAGCGCCAGCGCCTGGCAGGCGCCGAGCAGGCCGAGTACCACCACGATGGGCGCGTTGTGTTTTTGCCGTGCCTTGACGATCAAACGGCCGAAGGCCAGGACCAGCGCCACGGCGAAGGCCAGCTCGACCAGCGCCAGGACAGCCCAGGGCAACGGCACGAACCAGACCAGGCGCCCGGCCGCCCAGACGGCGAACAGCGCGGCCAGCGGACGCCCGGAAAGGCTGGGCTGGCCGGTCCAGGTCTGCACCGCGGTGAGCAGGAAGCCGGCGATGATCGCCAGGCCGAAGCCGAACAGCATCTCGTGGCGATGCCAGGCCAGCAGGCCGCCGTGCGGCTGCAGGCTGGCGTGGCCGGCCAGCGCGGCGCCCCACAGGGCGACCGCGATCAGGGCGAACAGCGCGCCGCCGAGAAAGAACGGGCGAAAGCCTAGGCGCCAGATCGGCGCGATGGCCAGCGCCGCGCCGCGATCAAGCAACTGCACAGCCAGCCTCCCCGCCCTCTTTGCGCATGTAATGCTGGGCGATCAGGCGCATCACGTAGCCGATCTTCAACAGCGTCGGCCCGACCACCACGCCGGCGTGGGCGAACACCAGCGCCGGAATGCTCAGCTGGCCCTCGAGCCCGTAGCCGGCGCCGATACCGGCCAGCAGCATCAGCATGCCGACGATCAGCAGGTGCGTGGACACATTGAGGACGTTCTTCGGGCAGCTCAGGAACTCGATCATGACGGCGTCTCCCTTTGAGGTGGGGCGAAAGGCCCTTTGCCCTTACTGCATCAGGAAACGTGCCAAGTGAATTTCCATTGAATATCAGGTACTTGCGAATAAAGAGTCGTAATGACACTGCACCATATGCTGTCTCATTAACAGCAAGCTGTTGATATGACTACAGTCAGATCGCCACTCCCGGCGCCTGCTGTCTCTGCTCGCCGAGAAGCCCGCGGGCCTTGAGGAAGTCCAGGATTTCCAGGCTGAGGCTCTGCAGGTGGGCGTCGATCAGTTGCATCGCCGCCGGGCTGGCGGCGCCCTCGGTGCCCTGATCGAGGGGCAGCGGCACGTTGATGCCGAAACCGTAGCCGCCCACATAGCGCATGCGGGCCAGATCGATCAGCTCGACCCGGCCCCGCAACAGCGCCCGCGGCGCCTCGCACGTCTGGTAGGTGCGCTCGCACTTGAGGTAGTAGCCATAGCTGTTGAGGATGCGCCGGTCGGAGCCCGCCTTCGAGTCCGGGTCCGCCACCTGGGGCAGCTGGCGCAGCAGCACCAGGTACTGGTAGCCGGCGCTCTTCATCGCCTCGTACTCCACGCCGAACACCTGCCGCAGGTTGCTCTCCAGCGGCGGGCTGGCGAACGCCAGCATGGTCGGGTTGGTCATCGCCCTGGGCAGGGTGATGTAGCCCTCCGCGGTGCCGCCCTCGACCCGCCGCTTGATCACCAGGCCGAGACCGGCGATAGGGCGGATGTCGTAGCCGCGCCGGTCCCGCGCCAGGCTCTGCAGCAGGGGCTTGCCCAGCTTGTTCAGCAGGTCCCATCCCGGTTGCTCGGCCGTCTTGATGTTCTCGTGCATGAAGGCGTTGCCGATCCACATGGTGCGGCTGCTCCTGTCGAAATCGATCATCACGGCCACCTTGCTGCCGACCGCGGGAGATACGGTCGCCTGTTCGCCACGCTCGGGCGAGGCGGCGCAACCGGCCAGCAGGGTCAGAGTCGTCAGCAGGAAGAAAGTACGGGCGCGCATGCTCAGTCCTTTGAGATGTTGGGGCGCGCGACTATACAGGCCAATCGCCACCTGCCCAAGGCTGAAACTTTCCGCCAGCACCGGCCACCAAATCGTTGGAGGAGACGCGCCATGCCCGATCCCGAACAGCCAGACAGCCCCGAGCAGCCGAACGTGGTCGACGACCTGCCCGAGGAAGTGGTGGAGAACCTCGAAGAGGTCGCCCCGCTGCCGCCTCCGGTGCCCGATCCCGGCCCGATGCTGCCGCGCTAGCCACTTCGCTGAGCCCATTTCGCCGCTTCGCTAGAGCGACCGACGGTAGTCCCGTTCGTCCCTCCTCCCTGAATCCCGCCCTGTCGATGCCGATAATCCGCTCGCGTGCCGAATCGCTGCCGGCGCGCTGCCACGCGGGTCGCGACCCGCCGGCGACGCTGGCCAATTCGGCATGGCGCTCCCGGCTCGCACACCTGCGCGGCAGCCTGCTCGGCAGCGGCCCCTCGCGAGCGGAGCCTCGATGCCGCCTGGATTCGCCCTCAGGGCGCTGTACAACGAATTCCGGGATCACCATGACCAAGCCATTCTTCACCCGCCATCGACGCCTGTTGGGCGTTGCCTCCCTCTGCCTGGCCCTGCTGGCCGCCGCTGCCGGCTACGGGTTCGCCCAGCGACCGCAACCGGTGCCGGCCGGCGACGCCTCGGCCGCGATGCTGGCCGAGCTGCGCCGCGACACCAGCCCCTGGACTGCGCACCGCGCCGACCTCTCGACCCTGGTCGGCGACATGCGCGACGGCCGCATCAGCAGCGCCGCGCTGAGCGACGAGGCGGTCTACGTCAGCACCGGTGACGGCCGCCGCTACTGGCTGGCCGACCAGTCCGGCCGCGTCGGCGAGATGATCCTGCGCGACTACGGCAACGGCGCCGCGCTGTTCCCGGTCAGCCTGTTCGACACCGATGGCGAGGCGCCCTGGTACCGCGAACTGCAGGCCCAGTGGCCGTTCCTGATGCTGCTGGTGCTCGGCGCCGGCCTGGCCTGGTGGAAGCTGCGCCCGCACACCCGCCTCAAGCACCGCACCGGCGTGACCTTCGCCGACGTGGTGGGCGCCGCCGAGGCCAAGCAGGCCCTGAGCGACGTGGTCGGCTACCTGCGCGCACCCGCCGCCTTCACCAAGCTCGGCGCGCGGCCGCCGCGCGGCGTGCTGCTCACCGGCGATCCCGGCACCGGCAAGACCCAGCTGGCCCGCGCCCTGGCCGGCGAGTGCGGCGCGCACTTCATCCAGGTCACCGGCAGCGACTTCTCCTCCATGTACTTCGGCGTCGGCATCCACAAGGTCAAGACGTTGTTCCGCACGGCCCGCGAGAACGCGCCGTGCATCCTGTTCATCGACGAGATCGACGGCATCGGCCGACGCGGCGAGCAGAGCCGCGCCAGCGACGCCGAGGCCAACCGCATCGTCAACCAGTTCCTCACCGAGATGGACGGCTTCGCCGCCGACAGCGGCGTGCTGGTGCTCGGCGCCACCAACTTCCCCAACTCGCTCGACCCGGCGCTGCTGCGCGAGGGCCGCTTCGACCGCAGCATAGCGGTCGGTCTGCCGACCCCGTCCGAGCGCGAGCAGCTGTTCCACCTCTACTGCGCCAAGGTGCGCGCCGGTGCGGACATCGACCACGCCCTGCTCGCCCGCAACAGCGTCGGCCTGACCCCGGCGGCCATCGCCAGCATCGTCAACCAGGCCGCGCTGCTCGCCGCCCGTGACAGCAGCGCCGAGGTGGGCATGCAGCACTTCGTCGACGCCCTGGAAACCTGCCGCATCGGCGAGCAGCCGATCGGCGCCAGCGCGCTGTCCGAGACCGAGCGCACGCGCATCGCCGTGCACGAGGCCGGCCACGCGCTGGTGGCCGCCGCCCTGGGCTGTGGCCGGGTGGAAAAGGTCACCATCCTGCCGCGCGGCCAGGCGCTGGGCGTGACGCTGGTGACGCCGACCGAGGACAAGCGCCTGCACCTGGAGTCCGAGCTGCGTGCACGCATCCAGATGCTGCTGGCCGGTCGCGGCGCCGAGCGCCTGCATTTCTCCGAGGTCTCTTCGGGCGCCGGGCAGGACCTGCACGAGGCGAGCAAGCTGGCGCTGTCCATGGTCGGCACCCTGGGCATGGGCCCCAGCGGCTCGCTGCTGAGCCTGCAGGCGGTGCGCGAGGCGCACCTGGACAGCGACCCGCACGAGGCGCTGCAGGCTGCCGACCAGTTGCTGCAACAGCTGGACCGTGAGTGCCTGGCCCTGCTGCAGCGCCTGCGCCCGGCCCTGGAGCTGATCACCCGGCGCCTGCTGGAAGACGAGACCGTACCCGGCGAGGAAGTGCAGGCGGCGGTGCGCGCCCTGCTCGGCGAGTCCGCCGGCGTGCCGCGTCAGGCCCGCGCCTGCCATCTGGAGCGCGTGGCGGCCAGCCCGCTGGCCAACTTCGATCCGCTGTTCGACCTGGCGGTGGACGACCTCCCGGACTACGGCCCGGGCATGGCCTGAGTCGACCAGGCGGGCCTGCCATGCAGGCCCGCTTTGCGCTAGGCTTCGTCCCTTTCCCACCGGAGGTACTCCCATGGCCCGAGCCACTGCCCGCCACATCCTGGTTTCCAGCGAAGCCAAGTGCAACGAACTGAAAGCTGCCATCGAAGGCGGCGCCGATTTCGCCCAGATCGCCAAGGAGAACTCCTCCTGCCCGTCCAGCCGCGACGGCGGCAACCTCGGTTCCTTCGGCCCCGGCCAGATGGTCCGCGAATTCGACCAGGTGGTGTTTAGCGCCCCCGTCGGCGAAGTCCAGGGCCCGGTGAAGACCCAGTTCGGCTACCACCTGGTGGAAGTCACCAGCCGCCAGGACTGACTGCTCTCGGCGGGGGTTCTGCTCCCGCCACCTTCCCTTCCGCCAACGGCGCTTCCGCCGCCAGGCGATCCGCTCCGTGTTCACCCCGCTCGCTCGTTAGGCCTCCCCCGTTCCTCCCGCTCGCACCTGGCGAACCCTCGCGCCAGAGGCCTCGCCGTGCCTGACGCAGCGTCGTCGGCGAAATCAGATTGAGCGTTCCGGCGCTTCGCCGGTCGCAACTACATGAGCTCGCCACGGAGGAAAACGCCCGATGAACAGCCGTCGACTGCCCTGCCTGACCGCCCTTCTGCTCGCCGTCAGCCTGCCGCTGCAGGCCGCCGACGAGCCCCTCGACCGCACCGGCCAGATCAAGGATGACGCCTACAATGCCGTGCTGGCCGGCGAATGGCGCTCTTCCGAGAACCAGCTGCGCGACCCCGAGCGGCGCCCAATGGAGACGCTGCGCTTCTTCGACCTGTCGCCCACCCAGACGGTGATCGAGATCAGCCCCGACGATGGCTGGTACAGCGAGATCCTCGCTCCGCTGCTGCGCGACCAGGGCCAGTACATCGCCGCGGTGCGCAGTAGCGACGATCCGCAGCAGCGTGAGCGGGCCGATGCGCTGCGCGCCAAGCTGAAAGGCGATCCGGCACGCTACGACAAGGCGCGGATCATCGAGCTGGATCCCAAGTCGCCCAAGCTGGGCGAGGCGGAATCGGCGGATCTGGTACTGAGCTTCGACGACCTGCACAACTGGGAAGAGGCCGGCAGCGAGGAATCCATGTTCAAGGCCATCTACGCCGTGCTCAAGCCGGGCGGCAAGCTGGGCGTGACCGCCTTCCGCGCGGCCAAGGGCGATACCTTGGAGGCCGTGCGCGGCAGCGGCTACCTGCCCACCGACCATGTGGTCGAGCGTGCCAAGGCCGCCGGCTTCGTGCTGGCCACCATGGAGCAGATGCACTCCAACCCGCGCGATGACCACGACCACCCGCAGGGCGTCTGGTCGCTGCCGCCCTTCTATGCCGAAGGCGAAAAGGACCGCAAGGACTACGAGGCCGTCGGCGAACCCGACCGCATGACCCTGTTGTTCGTCAAACCCAGCGCTCCGCGGCCGTAAACGAAGGCCTAGGAGAGGGTTCGATTCCTAGGATGTAATTCGCCCTCGTAGGTGTCAGGCCTTGTAGGGTGCCCTCGCCGAAGGCAGTGCACCAGCCCGGCAGCACCGGGCATCGAGCCAGCTCCGGCCCCCGCCTGGTGGGCTGTCGCTGCGCTCCGAGACCACCCTACGGGCGCTTCGAGGCAACCTTGGCCAAATACTGGCTACAGGCATTTGCCCTGGCCATACCTGCCGCGAGCGACTCTTCCTGCCTTGCCATCGCCCTCTCAGGGCGAAGCCGTTAGAATCTGCGCCTTCAGTTCGCCCCGCGTCGCGGGGCTTCCGTCAGACGCAACCCGCGAGAACACGTCATGGGCGCACAGTGGAAAGCCAAACCTAAAGAAGCCGCAGCCAACGCCAGGGGCAAGATCTTCGGTCGCCTGGTCAAGGAGATCATGGTCGCCGCCCGTAACGGCGCCGATCCGGACACCAACGCCAAGCTGCGCGTCGCCGTCCATGCGGCCAAGAAGGCCTCGATGCCCAAGGACACCCTGGAGCGCGCGATCAAGAAGGGCGCCGGCCTGCTCGGTGAGACCGTCAACTTCGAGCGCACCACCTACGAAGGCTTCGCCCCGCATCAGGTGCCGGTGGTCGTCGAGTGCCTGACCGACAACCTGAACCGCACCGTGGCGGAAATCCGCGTGCTGTTCCGCAAGGGCCAGATGGGCGCTTCCGGTTCGGTGACCTGGGACTTCAGCCACGTCGGCATGATCGAAGCCTCCACCGACAGCGGCGCCGACCCCGAACTGGCTGCCATCGAAGCCGGTGCCCAGGACTTCGAGCCGGCCGAGGAAGGCGACACCCTGTTCATCACCGAGATGACCGACCTCGACGCCGTGTGCAAGGCGCTGCCGGAGCATGGTTTCACCGTCAACTCGGCAAAAATCGGCTACATCCCGAAGAACCCGGTCAGCGGCCTGAGCGACGCGCAGATGGAAGAAGTTGAAGCCTTCCTCGAAGCCCTCGACAACCACGACGACGTGCAGAACGTCTACGTCGGCCTCGCCGGCTGATCGCCGCGCGTGAACCGCAGCCAGTTCCACCAGCAACACGCTGCGCGCGCCGAGGCCGAGGCCCGGCGCCTGCTGCTGCAGCGCGTCGAGCTCGGCGCGCGCTGGCTGGACTGGGTGGCCGCCGAGCTGTACCGCCTCACCCCGCCCGAATACGCGGCCATGGTGCGCCGTGAGCTGCAGCGCCTGAACCACGCATGAGGCTGCTGCACATCGCCGCCGCCTGCCTGCTGGACGAGCACGGCCGCCTGCTGCTGGTGCGCAAGCGCGACACCCGCGCCTTCATGCTGCCCGGTGGCAAGATCGAAGCCGCCGAGACGCCGCTTGCCACCCTGCGCCGCGAGCTGCGCGAAGAACTGCAGCTGGAGATCGACGAGGCCACACTCGTCCCGCTTGGGCAGTTCCGTGCCCCGGCCGCCAACGAGGCCGACACCGAGATCGAGGCACGCATCTACCGCGCCCGCCTGCCGCACCCGGTCCGCCCCGCAGCCGAACTGGAGGCGCTGCGCTGGCATGCCCTCGATGCCCCGGAAGGCAACGACCTGGCGCCGCTGCTGCGCCTGCACGTGCTGCCGGCCCTGCGCCGACACCCCTGAACGGCCGGCCCGTTCGGGGCTATGCTCAAGACATCGCATGGGCAGGCTGGCGCAGCCTGGGAGGTGGCAATTCGCATTGTTCGCACTGTCCGCCCCTTACGGAGGAATCCACCATGAGCAAAGGTCTCGACAGGCACAAGGAGGCGAAGAAGAAGCCTCTGAAGTCCGCCCAGGAAAAACGCCTGGCCAAGCGCGGCAAGAAATCCGGCAGCACACTGCTGGGTAGCCATACCTCCTGATCCACCCCGCACCCGGCGCTCGCCGGGTGCTTCGTTTCCTCCCCTCGCGAATGCCCTGGCCAGGCGCCAGTACCCATTCGTCCAGAACCGAGCGCAACGCTGAACTTCCCGAGGCAGACGGGTCGGAACCCCACCGTTACGTTTACCCGAGGAGGATGCCGATGCTTGACCTGACCACCTGGAACCTGACCGTTCCCGCCACCGAATCCGCCACGCTGATCAGCACCGAACGCCTGAACAAGGGCTACAGCAGCCAGTACTTTCGCCCGCAGAGCAGCAGCGTGCGCTTCTGGGTGCCGGTCACCGGCTCCTCTACCGAGAACTCCCGCTATCCACGCAGCGAACTGCGCGAAACCTGGCCGAACGGCGAGCTGCGCAACTGGTACCACGGCGACGCGGACAACCTGCTCAGCGCCGTGCTGACGGTCAACCAGGTGCCGAGCAAGAACAAGCTGGTGATCGGCCAGATCCACAGCATCAACCGCCCCGGCGATGTCGGCGAGCCGCTGGTGAAGCTGCAGTACCACTACCGTCCCGAGCTCAACAGCGGGCGCATCGAGGCCCTGGTGCGCAAGCATCCCGATGACAAGAAGGTGCAGAACATCGCCCTGATCAACGACGTGACCCTCGACGAGCGCTTCGCCTACCAGCTGCGACTGACCGCCAGCGGGCGGCTGGGCATCACCGTCTACAGCGACGACGACAACGGCGCCTACTACCGCAAGATCGCCTCCGGCTGGAGCCGCCAGCAGCTCTACTTCAAGGCCGGCGCCTACGCCCAGGATAACTACGGCGGCAGCGCCGAGGGCGGCCGGGCCACCTTCTACCACCTCAACACCGAGCACCGCCGGCCCTGAGCCGCGAACTTGATCCAAAGCAATGCGCGGCGCCGGCCATCGCCTAGGATGGCCGGCAAAAAGCATCCGCCTGCCCTGTGTGCGAACCCCGATCAACGACAGGAGGTTTGCATGAGCATCACATCATCCACCATCTGCTCCGCCGCCGAAGCCCTGCAGGGCCTGGTCGGCTTCAACGCCAAGACCGGCCTGCACATCGTGCGCTTCAGCGAGGATTCCTTCGGCCTCGATGTCACCGAAGACAGCATCCAGCCCTGCGCCGAATTCGTCTGGCAGCCGCTCAAGGGGGCGCTAATGACGCTGAGCCGCGAACGCCTGGGCATGCTTCTGGAGCAGCGCATCGACGAGCGCCTGAACATCTCCGAACCACTGCGCCTGTACCTGCGCCGCAGCGATTTGCCGGAAATCATCGCCGAGCGTCGCAAGGCCTGATGCGGGCGCCGCGCACCGCCGGTGCGCTTCGTCGCCTGCCTCGACGGGTCGGAGTCCAGAAACCGCATCGGCTGGCATAATGCGCGCTCGCCGATGCGCAGCCGCATCGCCCACCGACCGGAAAAGGATTGCCGTTGATGCCGACAAGGCGTCTGTCCTGGCTGCTGGCCCTGCTGCTGAGCGCCCCGCCCTGCCTGGCCGCGGACGGCGTGCTGCGCTACCCGCGCGCCAGCGTCGGCGAGGAATTCCGTCCCGTCTACCCGCTGGCCCAGCTGCAGCTGGCCCTGGACAAGGCCGGCAGTTCGCTGCGCATCGTCCCCTCGGACCAGCCCATGGAACAGCAACGCGCCCTGCTCGGTCTGGAGCATGGCGAGTCGGTGGACGTGGTCTGGACCATGACCAGCATCGAGCGGGAGCGGCGCCTGCTGCCGGTGCGCATCCCGCTCGACAAGGGCCTGTTCGGCTGGCGCCTGGCCCTGGTGCGAGCGGATCGGCCGCAGCTGCTAGGCGAGGTACGCACCCTGGCCGACCTGCGGCACCTGAGCGCGGGCCAGGGCCACGACTGGCCGGATACCCAGATCCTGCGCAGCCTGGGCCTGCCGGTGGAAACCAGCTCCAGCTACGACAGCCTGTTCCTCATGCTGCACGCCGGCCGCTTCGACTACTTCCCGCGCTCCGTGCTGGAGATCGACGCCGAGCTGCAACACCCCAACGCCGCCGGCCTGGCGGTGGACCGACACCTGGTGCTGCACTATCCCACCGCGCTGTATTTCTTCTTCTCGCCAGACGATCCGCAATTGGCGGAAACCGTGCGCCAGGGCCTGGAGCTGGCCATCGCCGACGGCTCCTTCGAGCGCCTGTTCCGCCAGTACCACGGCGCCGACCTGGCGCGCGCCGGGCTCGAACGGCGACACATCATCGCGCTGGACAACGCCCTGCTGCCGGCGCAGACACCGCTGCAACGGCGCGAGCTGTGGTATCGCCCCTAGGCGCCGCTCGCCTCATTTTCCGGCGGCGGGCAGCGTGCCCTTCAGCGCATTGCGGCTGTGCGCGCCGAAGTGGCGGAACAGCTCGACCAGCAGCTTTTCCAGCGCTGGGTCGGGCTGCACGGCCTGCAACTGGTTGCCATCGCTGAAGCCCTTGGCCGCCGCGCCGCGCGCCATCCACTCGCCGATCAGCGCGTCGAACTCGTCCGCACGCGCGTGGGATTCGGCCGCCACCACCTGGGCCGCGTAGTCCACATCGAATGCCGGATAGTCGCCGTCCAGCGCGCGCTCGCCATAGGCCGCCAGCAGCGGCTGCTCGAAGCGCTTCTCGGCGAGCAGCCCCTGCATGCGGTCGAACTGGTACTGCTCGATGGCGGTGTGACGGTCCGCCACGCGCTGGATCGCCGCCTCACGGTCCTCGGGAAAGCCCGCCTCGGCCTTCGCCGCGATCAGCACCATGCCGGCGGTATCCACCCCCGGCAGCACGCTGGCGTGGTACGGCTGGGTGAGGTCCTGCAGGTAGTGCATGGCCCAACCGAGGAAGCGGTAGCCCCAGTACGGATGATCGCTGGCGAAGGCCAGCCGGGCCAGGCCGCTGTACTGGTAAACGCGCCAGTGCGGCAGGGTCTGCCCCAGATAGGGCGCGGCGGCGAAGATCAGCGCCGACTCGTGGTAGTAGCCGATATGGAACGGCGCCTGGGAGGAATACTCGAAGCGCGCGTCGCCGAACGGCTGCGGGCCGAAGTTGTAGCGCTGGCCGGCGGCGCCTGGGTTGTTGCTGAACAGGTTGATGTCGTGGCCGTAGTCCGGCTCGTCCGCCGCGCTGGCCAGCACCTGCAGCGCGCTCACCCGCTCGCCGTTCTTCAGCGCCAGGTAGCGCCAGTGGGTCCAGGGCCCGACCTTGTGGAACACCAGCACGTCCTCGCCACGCAGCAGCGGCCGGCCGCCGGCGTCCTGGCCCGGCAGCTGCTGGACGAAGCTCGCCAGCTTGATCTGCGGATTGATGCGCAGGGCCTGGAAGAATGCCGTACGGCGGTCGCCAGCGGCATCGGCCCGCCAGCGTAGTTCGTCGGGCCGCGCCGGGTAATAGGAGAAGTGCGCGCGGGCGTATGCCTCCTGCTCGTCCAGCAGCCGCTCGATGGCCGGTGCCTGATCGGCGAGGAACACCTCCAGCGGCTCGACCATGACCGCCTCGTGCAGCGCCGGCTCTTCACGTAAGGCCAGCAGGCTGCCCAGCGCATGGTTGGACCAGGCCATGGCGTGGTTGCACAGGCCGGTCAGCAAAGCGGCGAACAACAGCGGGACGAGTGACTTCACGGCGACTCCGATGCGTGAGGTTAGGCCGCAGAGGCTAACCCCGCCGGCGCGCGCCGACACTGTCGAGGCGCGACATCGTCACTCACCGATCGGGCATCAGAACAGGAACGCGAACGACACCCCGACAGCCACCAGAATCGCCACCACCGTCAGGCCGATCCCCAGCGCCGAACCGCCGGACCTGGCCGGCGCCGGCGCGGCCTGGGCCTGGGCGGCGGCGCGCAGCGGGTTGATGGTCGCCGTGCCGGCGGTGGCCGGCCGGGTCTTGGGCGCCGGTTTGGGCAGGTCGACGGCGCGCACGAACAGGGTCGCGTCCTCGCCCTCCTCCGCCGTCACCGGGGTGACGACCTTGGGACCGATCACCAGCAGCACCACCGAGCCCATGCGCACCTGGTCGCCAGGCTTGAGCACGGCGGCGGCGGTCTTCTCGCCATTGACCAGCACGCCGTTGGCCGAGGCCAGATCCTTGACCTCCAGCCCGTCGTCGCGCAGGAAGAATTCGCAGTGGCGGCGCGACAGCTGGGCGTCGCTGAAACACAGCTCGCACTTGACCGAGCGGCCGAAGGTCATCGAGCCACCGACGTGGAATTTCTTGCCCTCATGCTCGCCCTGGATGACCTGGAGGAACCAGCGCTGCGCCGCCTCGACGTGCGCCCGGGTCTTGTTCGGGTCGGTGAGCAGCAGCTCCACCTCGCCGAGGCGCAGACGGTCCTCGGAACGCAGCTGGTAGCGCGTGGCGATGCGCTCGTCGTTGACGAAGGTGCCCAGCTCGCTGTCGCAATCGCTGAGGTAGTAGAGGCCGTTCTCCCGGCGGATCTCGGCGTGGAAGGCGCTGATGCCGGCATCCTCCAGCACCAGGTCGTTGCGCCTGTCCTGGCCGATGGTGAAGCGTTCGTCCACCAGCCAGAGGGGGGCCTGACGGCCGTCCTTGAAATGCAGCTTGAACATGGATGGATCCTACTGACCGAAGAGGTTGTTCCAGGCACGTTTGATCGGGTTGGCGTTGCGCTCGCGCTCGCGCTCGGCCTGGGAGGCCGCGGCCCGGGTGCGCGCGGAGCGCGCCTCGTCGAGCAGTTGCTGATGGTCGCCGCGCATCTGCAGCAGCTCGGGGTTCTCCGGCTCGGCCTGCAGGCCGCGGTCGATCATGGCCAGGGCGGCGGGGAAGTCGCCGCGACGATAGGCGGAACCGGCGAGATCGCGGTATTGCAGGGCCACATGGCTGAGGCCGGTGAGCGCGTCGGGGTTGTCCGGCGCCCAGCCGAGGATCTGCCGGTAGTAGTACACCGCGCTGTCTTCCTCGGGCAGCAGCAGGCGCTTGTCGGCGATGCTCTGCTCGGCCAGCTGCAGATAGCGCGCGATGCGAGCCTCCAGCACCTTCTGCAGGCCGGCGAGCGCACCGGCGTGCTGCGGCTCGATGGCCAGTGCCTGGCGGTAGTAATGATCGGCGTTGTCCTCGGCCGGCTCGGTGAGCAGGCCGTCGGCCAGGCGCTGCTCGGCCAGGTCGGTGAACACCTTGATCCGCGCCTCGCGGATGCGCTGCAGCCCGGCCAGCGCCTCGTCGTTGTCGGCGTCGACGGTGAGAGCCTGCTTGAAGAAATGCTCGGCGCTGTCCTGCGCCGGCTCGATCAGCTGGCCGGCGGCGAAGCGCTGCTCGGCCTGGGCCAGCAGCGCTTCGATCTGCCGTTGCTCGCGCAGGTACAGGCCGGCGGAGGTCAGGGTGCCGATCAGCACCAGCACGCTCAATGCGACCAGCAGCGGCATGGCCGAGCGACGCTTGCGCGGCGCCGCGGCGAGCGGTTCGACGGGCGGCAGCGCGGTGCGCACCTGGGTCTCTTCCAGGTCGCTGAACTCCACTTCGTCCAGGGCCGCGAGCAGCGCCCGACAATCGGCGAAGCGGTCGTCCGGCTTCTTCGCCAGCATCCGCGCCAGCAGTCCGCGAAAGGCGCCGAGGCTGTCCGGCAGCGGCGGCGGCTCCATCTGCACGTGGTTGACCACCGTCTGGGTGTAGTTGCCGCCACGGTACGGATTGCTGCCGGTGAGCAGCTCGAGCAGGATCACGCCGAGGCTGTAGATGTCGCTGCGCGCATCCAGCGGCAGGCACTGGGCCTGCTCCGGACTGCTGTAGGCCGGGCTGCCGACGGCCACGCCGAACTGGGTCAGCTCGCTGTCGATATCCAGGTCCTTGGCCACGCCGAAGTCGGTGAGCACGGCGGTGCCGTCGCCGCGGAACAGCACGTTGGCCGGCTTCACGTCGCGGTGCACCAGGCCCTTGTCGTGAACCACGGCCAGGCCGCTGGCGATCTGCCGGACGATACGCAGGGCGCGCTCGGGCGCGAACAGCTCGCCCTTGTGCCGCGCCAGGTCGCCGCCGGGGAGAAACTCCATGGCCAGGTAGTAGCGACCGTCCTGCAGACGGTCGATGTCGTGGATGGTGATGATGGAGGGGTGATTGAGCGAGGCGACCATGTGCGCTTCCTTGACGAAGCGCTTGCTGAAGGTCTCGTCCTGCACGCTGCGCAGCACCTTGATCGCCACCTTGCGGCTCAGCGACTCCTGGGTGGCCAGGAACACTTCGGCCATGCCGCCCTTGCCCAGCTGGCCATGCACCCGGTAGCCGGGAATCTCAAGCAATGTGGTGGTGCTCATGAAAGTGCGTCGTTCGCTCGATGCTTACGGGAATGGAGCCAACGGCTGAAGAAATTGCGCGGTCCGGCTTCGATCTTCGTCGATTCGGCCATGCTCCGCCCCAGCACGATGCAGGAGATATTGTCTCTGCCGCCCATCCGGTTGGCCAGCCCCACTAGCTCGTCGACCAGCGCGTCGAGGGTGGCTGCATCGGCACAGACCTCCTGGATCTGCTCGTCGTTCAATTCGCCGGTCAGGCCGTCGCTGCACAGCAACAGCAATTCGCCCGGCGCCAGGCGCCCCCGAACGCGCCCGACCAGCAGCGGCTGGCCGGCCTGGCCCAGGCACTGGGTGACGATGTTGCGCCGCGGATGCCGGCGGGCTTCATCGGCGCTCATCTCGCCGGCATCGATCATCGCCTGTACCCAGCTGTGGTCGTGGGTGAGCCGCGCGATGCCATCGAGGCTGAGATGATAGGCGCGGCTGTCGCCGATCCAGGCGATCTCGAAGTCGGCATCGACAACACGGGCGGCGACCACGGTGCTGCCCATGCGCCGGCCGCTCTCTTCCTGCACCGCGTCGAGAATCGCCTGATGCGCCGCGTGGATCGCCGCCTCGAGGTCGCCACCGTCGGCGACCGCATTGCGCAGAACCTCCAACGCCAGGGCGCTGGCCACCTCGCCACACTGGTGCCCGCCCATGCCGTCCGCCACCGCCCACAGGCTCAGCTCGGGCAGGCACAGGAGCGCATCCTCGTTGTGCCTACGAATCCGTCCCGCCACGCTCTGCGCCGCGAACCCCAGGGACTGCATGGACATGTCTGCTGCTTACCTCTGACTGCGTACCGCCGTGCATGATGCTGCGCCGCGCCGGGGCTGTCAGCCCGGGCGGCGCGAACTGTTAAACAGTCGTCAGCGGTTGCGCTGCACCTCGTAGCTGTTGCGTCCCGGATAGCGCTGCACTTCGATGCCGCCGGGATACTCGATGCTCTGACGGATACCGCCGCGCTGCTGCACGCTGGAGCCACCCTGGATCTCCACGCGATTGCGGCCGTAACCCTCGCTCGGTATGGCGTGGCCGCCGTAGACATCGTAGCGCTGGCTGCGGCTCGACTCGCTGACGCTGCCGGAGGCGCCGGGGCTGACGTATTCGATGGGAATGCCGCGGCGCACCGGTTCGTCGGCCAGAGCCGCTCCGGTGGCCAGCAGGCCGAGCAGCAGAATCAGACTGCGCATGACGGATCTCCTCTGTACTTCACAAACACCATGCTACCCGCATGTGGACCGCGCGATGGCGTGGCCAGCTGCCACGATTGGCAAGCGCACGACCGCCGGTATGATGCGGCGCTTTTCGGATCGCCGTCTCCATGCCCATGCGCTGTGCCCTGCTGTTGCTCTGCTGCTTCACCCTTCACGCGTTCGCCGACCCACCCCGCACCTTTGCCGAAGCCAAGAAAGTCGCCTGGCAGCTCTATGCCCGTCAGTCGGTGGAGTTCTATTGCGGTTGCCGCTACAGCGGCAAGCGGGTCGACCTGCAGAGTTGCGGCTACCGCCCACGCAAGAGCCCCCGGCGCGCCGCGCGCATCGAATGGGAGCATCTGGTGCCGGCCTGGGTGATCGGTCATCAGCGGCGCTGCTGGCAGCAAGGCGGGCGCAGGCACTGCTCGCGCCACGACGAAACTTTCCGCCGCGCCGAGGCGGACCTGTTCAATCTGGTGCCGAGCATCGGCGAGCTGAACGGCGACCGCAGCAACCTGCCCTTCGCCTGGCTGCCGCAGTCGCCCAGCCAATACGGCGCCTGCCCGATGGTGGTGGACTTCAAGGCCGGCAAGGCAATGCCCCGGGCCAAGGTGCGCGGGATGATCGCCCGCACCTACTTCTACATGAGCCAGCGTTACGGCCTGCGTCTGTCGAAACAGGAACGCCGGTTATTCGAGACGTGGAGCCGGCACTATCCCGTCGAACCGTGGGAGAGCCAGCGCAACCGTCGCATTGCCTGCGTGATGGGCTGGAGCAACCCCTTCGTCGGCCCCGTCGACCTGCGTCAGTGCCCCGCTCCACTCGCCAGAAAAGACAGAAATGACTAGGTAAAAAGGCGTTTTCCCTGTAGGGTGGCCGCACTGTGCTGCATGTGCCATCGCAAATCGTCCCGGTTTACTCCCTTCGGTTTCTGTTCTTTGCACTCAGTCGCGATCTGGGCGTTTCCAGTGTCGTGTCCACTTTGTTCAAGGAGCAATCCCCATGTCCGTACGTCAAACCGGCACCGTCAAATGGTTCAACGATGAAAAAGGCTTCGGCTTCATCACTCCGGAAAGCGGCGCCGACCTGTTCGTGCACTACCGCTCGATCCAGAGCGCCGGCTTCAAGAGCCTGAAGGAAGGCCAGCAGGTCTCCTTCATCGCCGTGCAGGGCCAGAAAGGCATGCAGGCCGACGAAGTCCAGGTCATCTGATCTAGCCGCGTCGCCAAGAACCGGCCCTAGGGCCGGTTTTTTTATCTGCCCACATCGAGGAATTCCATGAGCGCCAAGAAGACCATTCAGCAACCGAAACCGGCCGCCGCAGTCGCGAGCCGCGAGTCCATCGAAGCTCAGGTTTCCGCCTTCCTCAAATCCGGCGGCGAGATCCAGCAGATCGCCAAGGGCGTCAGCGGCCAATCCTGGAGCACGCCGAGCCGACATATCGTCATCAGCAAGAAGTAGGTCACTCCTCCGGCAAGGTACTGGCACTTCGCCAAAGACTTCCTTGCCGACATGAACAAAGCCCTGCATCCTTGGCTCATAACAACGATAAGAGCCAAGAGCAGAGAGCCGCGCTGATGTTCAAGCGACTGCGCAACGACTTCCAGCTGTCCATCATCACCCTGATGGGCATCATCGGGGTGCTGGGCATCACACCTTACGCGGCCTACCGGCTGCTCCACGGGAACCTGCTGGTCGGCATCGCCGATTGCGTGATCGTGCTCTCCACCCTCGCCGCCGTGATCTACGCCTGGCGCACCGGTGATACCGAGAAGCCCGGCCTGTATCTGGCCGCCGTGTTCTCCGTCGGCGCCACGCTGATCGCCATCAACCTGGGCGTCAACGGCCTGTTCTGGATCTATCCGCTGATCCTCTTCAACTTCTTCATGGTGTCGCCCGGCAAGGCCATCGCAGCCACCCTGCTGGTGCTGGCGAGCCTGGTGGGCCACGCGCTGTGGGTGCCCGGCAGCGTGTTCGACAGCCATTATCAGATGGTCTCGTTCCTGGTCACCAACGCCATGGCGGGCGTGCTGACCTTCATCTTCGCCTACCGCACCCGCACTCAGCGCGAACAGCTGCAGCTGCTCGCCATCCAGGACCCGCTGACCGGCGCGCGCAACCGCCGGGCCATGAACGAAGAGCTGAAGATTGCCGTCTCCAGCAAGCGCCGCCATGGCCGCAGCTATGGCGTGCTGGCCATGGACCTGGATCATTTCAAGCTGGTCAACGACCGCTACGGCCACCAGGCCGGCGACCAGGTACTGATCGACTACGTGAAGCTGATCAGAAACTGCTCACGGCAGGAAGACCGCCTGTTTCGTTTCGGCGGTGAGGAATTCCTCCTGCTCCTCCCGGATACCGACACCCTGGGCCTGGAGGCCGCCGCGCAGAATCTGCTTGAAACAGTGCGCGACAACCTGCGCGGCCCCGGCGGACCGGTCACGGTCTCCATCGGCGGCGCCATGCTGCGCAGCGGCGAGCCGTGGGGGCAATGGTTGCAGCGCGCCGACCAGTGCCTGTACCGCGCCAAAAGCGAGGGACGCAACCGCACCATAATCGACCGTCCGGCGGTAAACGACCTCGCGCCCAGCCACTGATTAAAATATAACCAGGTCAACGTCGGCCTGATCCGCCCGGCTCGGGGAACCGGCGCGCAGAAGATGGGAGGTATGCCATGAACCGGCATTACTACATCAGCGACAACCTGGACGAACTCGAACGGCTGGAAGACGAGCTGGAGGCCAGGGGCATCCATACCGAGCAGATCCATGTGCTCAGCGAGCGGGACGCCGAGGTGGAGCGCCACCGACACTTGCACCAGGTACCCTCGATTCTCAAGCGCGACCTGGTGCATTCAGGATCGATCGGAAGCCTCATCGGCCTTGCCCTGGCGGTACTGGTCCTGCTGCTGGCCTGGCTGAACGATTGGGCGGCGACGCCGGCTGGCTGGATTCCTTTCGTGTTTCTTGCGGTGGTGCTGATCGGCTTCAGCATCTGGGAGGGCAGCCTGTTCGGCGCGCAGCAGCCCAGCGACACGTTCCGCCGCTTCGCCGAGCGCCTGCGCGAGGGCAAGCACCTGTTCTTCGTCGATGTCAGCCAGGCCCAGGAACCCATCCTCAGCCAGGTGGTGGCTCACCACCCGCGACTGGAGCAGGCCGGTACCGGCGCAGCGAGCCCCGAGTGGGCCCTCGGCCTGCAGCATCAATGGAACCGTTTCCGCCGCATGATGTGAGGCGAAACGGGAACGAGCATGGACGCTCGCCCCGTCTTGCTGGGCTAGACTGAGCGCACTACCGTTGCGCTTTTCCGGTCAAGGTCCTTCCCCTCCATGAGGATTCGTCCGCTCCTGCCCCTGGCCGTCGGCCTGCTCATCGGCGGCCTGGCACACGCCGCGCCGGTCCGACTGGTGACCGGCGACGAATATGCCCCCTACACCGGTCGCGCCCTGCCCGAAGGCGGCATGCTGACCGAGCTGGTTCTGCGTGTTTTGAAAGAAGCGGGCCACCAGTCGAGCCTGACCTGGCTGCCCTGGAAACGCGGCTACCGTGCCGCGCTCAAGGGAAGCTTCGACGCCACCTACCCCTACCTACCCACCGACGAGCGCGAGGCCGATTACCTGTTCTCGGCGCCACTCTACGAGACCAGCCAGCGCCTGTTCAGCCGCACCGGCGACGCGCTGGAGCCGGACGCACCGGAGCGGCTCTCCGGCAAGCGCATGTGCCTGCCGCTGGGCTGGCAGCCACCGCCACGCTTCGCCGCGCTGCTGGCGGATGGACGCATCGGGTTGCACGAGCCTCCGGATCTGACGGCCTGCGCCCGGCTGATCGACCTCGGCCGCGATGACTTCTTCGTCGCCGACAGTCTGCTCGGTGAACGCGCCCTCCGCCGCTCGGGCATCGATGCGTCACGGGTCATCGCCTCTCGTGGCCGGGTCGACAGCAACACGCTGCACCTGCTGGTACCGCGCAATCGTGCCGGCGGCCAGCAGTTGATCGACGAGTTCAACGACGCACTGCGTCGCCTGCGGGACAGCGGCGATTATCGGCGAATAGTCGACGCCCACCGCGAACATGCATTGGGCATCGATTAGACTCAGCCGCGATTGGCGGCGGCGACGATCAGCTGCTTCATCTCCGCGACCGCGCCCTTGAAGCCAACGAACAGGGCATGGGCGACGATAGCGTGGCCGATGTTCAGCTCGTGCACACCGGCAATCGCCGCCACCGGCTCGACGTTGTGGTAGTGCAGGCCATGACCGGCATTGACGATCAGGCCATAGGCCAGACCGCAAGCGACACCGTCGCGGATGCGCGCCAGTTCGCGGACGGCCTCTTCCGGCGTATGGGCGTCGGCATAGCGGCCGGTGTGCAGTTCGATGGCCGGCGCGCCGATGCGCCGGGCTGCCTCGATCTGCCGCTCCTCGGCGTCGATGAACAGTGATACCTCGCAGCCCAGCTTGGCCAGGCGCTGTACCGCTGCCCTGATCCGCTCCTCCTGGCCGGCCACGTCGAGGCCACCCTCGGTGGTCAGCTCCTGACGGGTCTCGGGCACCAGGCAGATATGCTCCGGGCGGATCTGCTCGGCGAAGTCGAGCATGAAGTCGGTGACGCCCATCTCGAAGTTCATGCGCGTCTGCAGCACCTCCTTGAGCAGGCGCACGTCGCGCTCCTGGATGTGCCGGCGGTCCTCGCGCAGGTGCACGGTAATGCCGTCGGCACCGGCCTCCTCGGCATCCAGGGCGGCCTTGACCGGGTCCGGGTAGCGGGTGCCGCGGGCCTGACGCAGGGTGGCAACGTGGTCGATGTTGACGCCGAGCAGAATGCGGTTAGCTTCAGTCACGGGCAGGTTCCTTGAGGGTCATGAAGAGTTCGCGGCTGACCAGCGGTCGACCGCCCAGATGAGGTGCCAGGGCCTGGCGCATCAGGCGCTTGGCGGCGGCCAGAGCGCCGGGGGCGGACCAGTCGGCCTCGGCCATGGCCAGCAGATCGACTCCTTGGAACAGGCCGGGCTGCAGCTGCCCCACCAGCTCCAGGCCGGCGTCCGGCTGCAAACGGTAGAGGCCGTCGGCGGTGATGGGCTGGCCGGCGATATCGATATCCAGGGCGAAACCATAGCCCAGCTCGTCCAGCAGGCGCCATTCGAAGGCGCGCAGCAGCGGTTCCAGCGGCGGGTTGGCGGCCAGGGCCTGGAGCGTCAGGGCGTAATGTTCGAACAGTGCGGGATGCGGGTCTTCGGCGGGCAGCAGACGCAGGAGGAGCTCATTGAGGTACATGCCGCTGTAGAGCGTCTGCCCCTGCAGCCAGTGCGCAATGCCACTGGCTTCGAGGCGGCCGACATTCTTCAGCTCACCCCGCCCGCGCAACTCCAGCTCCAGCGGCGCGAACGGTCGCGCCAGGCTGCCGGCCTTGCCGCGGGCGCCACGCAGCACCGCGCGCAGACGGCCTTCGGGCGTGAGGAAATCGACCAGCGCGCTGGTTTCCTTGTAGGGCCGACTGTGCAGCACGAAGGCCGGAAGCGCGCCGGAGAGCATGGGTCAGATCCTGTCGCGGCTCGCGAACCGAGGCCTGGCTGGCAGGAAGCGCGCGAGAAAACGCAAGGTACGCGCGGTAACAAGCATTATGAGACGCCCCGTGCGGGCTTGTTTCCAAGACTTGGCCGACGCGCAACGGACCATGAGCGGGATCTCAGAAGTCGGTGTAGCCCAGCGAGCGTAGCGCGCGCTCATCGTCCGACCAGCCGCCCTTTACCTTGACCCAGAGGTTGAGCATCACCTTGGAATCGAACATGGTTTCCATGTCCTTGCGCGCGTCCTGGCCGATGCGTTTGATGCGCTCGCCCTTGTCGCCGATGATGATCTTCTTCTGCCCGTCGCGCTCCACCAGGATCAGGCCGTGGATGTGCAGGATGCGACCCTCCTGCTTGAACTCCTCGATTTCCACGGTGATCTGGTACGGCAGCTCGGCGCCCAGCTGGCGCATGATCTTCTCGCGGATCAGCTCGGCGGCGAGGAAGCGGCTGGAGCGGTCGGTGATCTGGTCTTCCGGGTAGAAGTGCTCGGATTCCGGCAAATGCTCGCCGACCAGGCGCTCCAGGGTGTCGAGGTTCTGTCCGTGCAACGCGGAGATCGGCACCACTTCCGCCTGCGGCAATTGGGTGGCCAGCCACTCCAGATGGGGCAGCAGCTCGCTCTTGTCCTCGAGGCGGTCTGCCTTGTTCACCGCCAGCAGAATCGGGCACTTCACGTGCTGGACCTTCTCCAGCACCATCTGGTCCTCGTCGGTCCAGCGGGTACGGTCGACCACGAATACCACCACGTCGACGTCCTTCAGGGCGGTGGACGCACTGCGATTCATATAGCGGTTGAGCGCCTTGTCGTTGTGCTTGTGCAGGCCGGGAGTATCGACGTACACGGCCTGCACTTCGCCCTCGGTCTTGATGCCGAGCATGTTGTGGCGAGTAGTCTGCGGCTTGCGCGAGGTGATCGCCAGCTTCTGCCCGAGGATATGGTTGAGCAGGGTCGATTTGCCCACATTGGGGCGACCGACGATGGCGACGTAGCCACAACGGGTCACGGGTGCATCAGTCATGGCTGTTCTCCACGCCCAGGGCAACCAGCGCGGCCGCAGCGGCCACCTGTTCGGCGATGCGCCGGCTGGCGCCCTGCCCCTGGGTCTTGTCGGTGAGCAGCGCGACCTCGCACTGCACGAAGAAGGTCCGGCAATGCGGCTCGCCCTGGATATCCACTACCTCGTAGCGCGGCAGCTCCGCGGCACGCGACTGGAGGAACTCCTGCAGGCGGGTCTTCGGGTCTTTGTTGGTGTCCACCAGGGTCAGGCTGTCCAGTTCGCCGGCCAGCCAGTCCAGCACCCGGGCTCGCGCCACGTCCATGCCGGCATCCAGGTAGATGGCGCCGATCAACGCCTCGAGCGCATCGGCGAGGATCGATTCACGGCGAAAGCCGCCGCTCTTCAGCTCGCCCGAGCCCAGGCGCAGGTATTCGCCTAACTCGAAACCACGAGCCAGCACCGCCAGGGTCTCGCCCTTGACCAGCCGCGCACGCAGGCGCGACAGCTGACCCTCGCGGGCCTGTGGGAAGCGCTCGTACAGCGCTTCGCCTGCCACGAAATTGAGGATGGCATCGCCGAGAAATTCCAGGCGCTCGTTGTTGCGCCCGGCGAAGCTGCGGTGGGTCAGCGCCAGGAGCATCAGCTCCTGGTTCTGGAAGGTATGTCCGAGCTTGCGCTCGAGGCGGGCTAAAGATTGGCTCACTGGGATCTGATTCGGAATTCTTTATCGAATTTGGCGACGAGATCGAGGTTCTCGATAAGCGGCTCTCGCTTCTCATATTGCAAGTGAACCAGGAAATCCTCGCCTTCAAGATTGATATCAAGTATTTCCTTTGAGTCCAGCTCGCGAACACCGTTGATCTGCATAGATTTCTCGACGTGATTATAAAAATCAGCCACCGTGACGACGCCCAGCGCACGATCATTCTCTACTGACTCAATGGCTTTCTCTAAGGACCAAAAGTCCATGTAATGCGGGAGCATTTTGAATGCGGTGCTGGCAAAAAATGCCACTATTGTCAGCACTACCACCCAGCCCAGCAGCGACATCCCCTTCTGCGAACGCGCAAACGTCATGATCGACTCCGATTCTGAGAGTTATTTTGAAGCCCGTGACTATATATAAGCAGGCGCGGTTCCGTTGAACAGCGCCTCGCAGTTTCGGCGAGTCAGCGAATCAGGCCGACCCGGGAGAAGTTGGGCAAGCTGCGCAGCTTGGGATCCGGCCAGCTCATCCATACGGCGAACGCCTTGCCGACGATATTCTGGTCGGGAACCATGCCCCAGAGCTCCTGAGGGATGGCCGCGTCCTGCCAGTAGCGGCTGTCATTCGAATCGTCGCGGTTGTCACCCATCATGAAGTAGTGGCCCTGCGGTACCACCCACTCATCACCGGGCCGCACATTGCGGTGCAGCTGCTTGCGGATCATGTGCTCGGCCTCGCCCAGCTTCTCCCGATATTCCAGGGTGCGCCCCAGGGAGCCCGGCTCCTCGCCGAGGAATTCTTCGGCGACAGGCTTGCCATTCACCAGCAGACGCTTGTCGACGGTATAGCCGATCTTGTCTCCCGGCAGACCCACCACGCGCTTGATGTAGTTGATGCTCGGATTGCTGGGGTAGCGGAACACCATCACATCGCCGCGCTGCGGGTTGCCCACTTCGACGATCTTGGTGTCGATCACCGGCAAGCGGATGCCGTAGGCGAACTTGTTGACCAAGATGAAATCGCCGACTTCCAGGGTCGGCTTCATCGAGCCGGAAGGAATCTGGAACGGCTCCAGCAGGAATGAGCGCAGCACCAGCACGATGGCCAGCACCGGAAAGAACGACTTGCCGTACTCAACCAGCAGCGGCTCCTTGTTCAGGCGCTGGAGAATCTGCTCGTCGGGCTCGCCGACACGGCCCTCGTAAGCAGCGATGGCAGCACGCCGACGCGGGGCCAGCACCATGAGATCGAGCAGAGCCAGGGCGCCGCAAATGGCGACGGCGATGACCAGAATCAGCGGGAAGTTGAACGACATGGGGATTAACTGTCCACCTTGAGTACGGCGAGGAAGGCTTCCTGCGGGATTTCCACACTGCCGACCTGCTTCATCCTTTTCTTACCGGCCTTCTGCTTCTCCAGCAGTTTCTTCTTACGGCTGACGTCACCGCCGTAGCACTTGGCCAATACGTTCTTGCGCAGCGCCTTGACCGTGGTCCGGGCGATGATCTGGCCGCCGATGGCCGCCTGGATCGCCACGTCGAACATCTGCCGCGGGATCAGCTCTTTCATCTTCTCGGTCAACACGCGACCCTTCTGGTGAGCACGATCACGATGCACGATGAGCGCCAGGGCATCGACTTTCTCACCATTGATCATCACGTCCAGACGCACGAGGTTGGCCGACTGGAAACGATCGAAGCTGTAGTCCAGCGAGGCGTAACCGCGACTCACCGACTTCAGACGATCGAAGAAATCCAGCACCACTTCGTTCATCGGCAGATCGTAGGAAACCTGAACCTGACTGCTGAGGAACTGCAGGTCGCGCTGCACACCGCGCTTCTCGATGCACAGCGTGATGACGTTGCCCAGATGTTCCTGCGGCACCAGGATGTTGGCGCGCACGATCGGCTCACGCATATCGAGAATGCCGGCGGGGTCGGGCAACTTGGACGGGTTGTCGACGTACAGCGTCTCGCCGTTCTTCATCTCGACTTCGAAGACCACGGTCGGCGCCGTGGTGATCAGGTCCAGGTCGTACTCGCGCTCGAGGCGCTCCTGGATGATCTCCATATGCAGCATGCCTAGGAAACCGATGCGGAAGCCGAAGCCCAGGGCGTCGGAGCTTTCCGGCTCGTACTGCAGGGCGGCGTCGTTCAGGGTCAGCTTCTGCAGGGCTTCGCGGAAGTCCTCGAAGTCGTCGGAGCTGACCGGGAACAGGCCGGCATAGACCTGCGGCTTGACGCGCTTGAAGCCCGGCAGCACGCCGACATCCGGCGTGGTGGACAGGGTCAGGGTGTCGCCCACCGGCGCACCGTGAATGTCCTTGATGCCGGCGATGATAAAGCCCACCTCACCGGCCTTGAGATCGACGGTCTCGGTGTGCTTCGGCGTGAACACGCCCACGCTGTCCACCTGGTGCATCTTGCCGGTCGACTTGACCAGAATCTTGTCGCCCTTCTTGACCCGGCCGTGCTTGACCCGCACCAGCGAGACCACGCCCAAGTAGTTGTCGAACCAGGAGTCGATGATCAGCGCCTGTAGGGGCGCCTCGATCTCGCCTTCCGGCGACGGAATGACCTTGACCAGGCGCTCGAGCACGTCGATCACGCCCATGCCGCTCTTGGCGCTGCAAGGCACGGCGTCGGTGGCGTCGATGCCGATGATGTGCTCGATTTCTTCCTTGACCCGTTCCGGCTCGGCCTGGGGCAGGTCCATCTTGTTCAGCACCGGCATGACCTCGAGGCCCTGCTCGATGGCGGTGTAGCAGTTGGCGACCGACTGCGCTTCAACGCCCTGACCGGCATCCACGACCAGGATCGCACCCTCGCAGGCGGCCAGCGAACGGCTGACTTCATAGGTAAAGTCGACGTGGCCGGGGGTATCGATGAAGTTCAGCTGATAGGTCTTACCGTCCTGCGCCGGGTAGTGCAGGGTCACGCTATGCGCCTTGATGGTGATCCCGCGCTCGCGCTCCAGGTCCATGGAGTCGAGGACCTGGGCCTCCATCTCGCGATCGGACAGGCCGCCACAGAGCTGGATGAAGCGGTCGGCCAGGGTCGATTTGCCATGGTCGATGTGGGCGATGATGGAGAAATTGCGGATATGACTCAGGTCACTCACGGATCAACACTCAAAAAGCCGCGGGCAGGCTGCCCACCGAAAAATAGCCGGGGATTCTACCCGATCGGCGACACCGCCGCCACGCGCGCATAGAAAAGGGCGGCCGAAGCCGCCCTTTCCACAACTCGCCTTACTCGGCCAGCTTGAAGGTGATGAAGCTGGCCCGACCTTGACGCAATACGCGCATGGACACCGAGCGATTGACCGGCAGGTCCTTGGCGACCTGGGTGAAGGTATCGGTTGAATCGATGGCCTGGTTGTTCAGGTGAGTAATCACATCCCCGGGGCGGAGGCCGATCAGCGCCGCGGGGCCGTTTTGAATTTCCTTGATCACCACACCACCGCGCAGATCGAAGGCCTTCTTCTGCTCGGCAGTGAGATCCACGACCGAGACACCCAGACGGTTGCTGCTGCGCTCAACGCCGGCATCGCCAACGACCGGAGTGCCCTCTTCCTCTTCCGGCAGTGCGCCGATGCTCAGCTGGATACGCTTGCGGTCACCCTCGCGCACCACTTCGAGTTCGGCCTTGCTGCCCGGCTTGAGCACGCCAACCAGATGAGGCAGATCGGCGGACATGACGATCGGCTGGCCGTTCAGGCTGAGAATCACATCACCCACCTGCAGGCCGCCCTTGGCCGCAGGGCCGTCGTCCAGCACCTGAGCCACCAGCGCACCCGCCGGCTTGTCGAGCCCGAAGGATTCGGCCAGATCCTTGTTCACCTCCTGGATCACCACACCCAGCCAGCCGCGGCTGACCTTGCCGTCGTTCTTCAGCTGATTGGCCACATCCATGGCCACATCGATCGGAATGGCGAACGACAGACCCATGAAGCCGCCGGAGCGGGTGAAAATCTGCGAATTGATGCCCACCACCTCGCCATCCAGGTTGAACAGCGGGCCGCCGGAGTTGCCGGGGTTGATCGCCACATCGGTCTGAATGAACGGCACGTAGCTCTCGTTCGGCAGACTACGCCCCTTGGCGGAGACGATACCGGCGGTCACCGAATGATCGAAGCCGAACGGCGAACCAATGGCCAGCACCCACTCGCCCACCTTCAGGGCTTGGGACTTGCCCAGCCTGACGGTCGGCAGATCCTTGCCTTCGACCTTGAGCAGCGCCACGTCGGTACGCGGGTCGGCACCGATAAGCTTGGCCTCGAGTTCGCTGCGATCCGACAGGCGCACGATAATCTCATCGGCGTCCGCCACCACGTGATTGTTGGTCAGCACGTAGCCGTCGGCCGAGATGATGAAGCCCGAACCGAGGGATTGCGCCTCGCGCTGGCGACCCCCGCCCGGACCGCGAGGAACCTGGGGAATATTGCGTTCGAAAAATTCGCGAAACATCGGCGGCAGGCCTTCGAGATCGGGCATCTGCCCTCCCGGAATCGCCACGTTTCGTTGCGGCATATTCTGCCGGGTACTGATGTTCACCACGGCCGGCGAGGCCTCCTCCACCAATTCGGTGAACTCGGGCAGTTCGGCACGCGCCAGGGACATTTGCCCCAGAAGCAGCAATGCGCACAGACCGGACAACGAGGACTTCAGGCTAAGCATCGACTTCAGCTCCATCCACTCAGAAAAGGAATTGATTCAGATACGACAAAGCCGGCTCGAGGCAACGCATGCCAAAAGCCGGCTCACGCAAAACCACGACTCACTGAGCCGTGCTCTCGACGGTCGCAGCCGTTTGCATCGACAGGGCCACCCGCTCCGCGGTACCCAAAGGGATCTCTCCGACCACGGTCACCATCATGTCGCCATCAGCCGTACTCATGCGGCGCGACACGACTGCAGTCGGGCCCAGCTGGCTGCGCGCGTCTTCGGCGAGAACATCGCCGCGCAGCGGTTCGAGGAACACGGTGAAACGGGCCAGACCGTCGCCATAAAGCAGACATGCCACCTGTTCTTCAGACGAAGGACTTCCGCGGCGCAGGGCTTGATCCAGCTCGAAGCCTGGCGGCACCCAGCCGGCCTGCCAGGATGCCGGCAGTTCCGCCAGTTGAGTGAAATTGACCGATTTGCAGGCATCGCTCGGTTGCAGATCGGCGGCAGCGAACTGATCTACCGGCTCGAAATTCACAAACTGGAAACGCTCGAGCAGTTGCCCCTTCTCACTGATCAGCAGCGACTTCAGAGGAAGCGCGGTCTCATCATCGAGGTGAAGCTCAAAGGCGTATCGATGTTGATCACGAGGGATTAAAGCAAGAACAGTGGCAGCACGCCCCGCGACACGTGAATGCCCGAGGACGCGAAGGTCATAGCGCTGTTCGAGCTGCTTGGCGTCCAGCTCCCTGGCGGGCCATTTGGCATCGATCGCCTGCTCGGCAAACACACCACTCATGCATTGAGGCTTGCCATTGACCCTGAGCACTTCCTGCTCCGGTCCGTCGAGCTGCAACAGGCGCTCCGTCACGCCCTCCTCACCACCCCGGTGCCAGACACCATGGGTGGAGAAACTGCCATTGCGCTCATAAATGAAGGTGCCTTGAAAGCTCTGGCGATCGGCCTGGGCCAATCGCTGCAGCCAGCTCTCGGCAGCTTGGGCGGGAACCGCCAGGCAGCTGCCGAGCAATACGACAAGGGGGATAACGCGCATGTACCCTCTCAGCGATTTTCCAGGCTAGCGGCTCGCGCGTAAGGCAGTGCGGAATCCACGCCGGTAGCGGCACCCTGCTGGGCGTGCTGGCGCAGATAGGACGGCAGACGTTGCTCATGCCACTTCGAACCAGCTTGCTCGGCACTCTGCTGCAGCGGGGCAGCGGGTTCGGTATAGCCAGCCAGCACGGCCGGACCTTGAACCTGCGGCAGGGTCAGCTCGGGCTGGCCATCCTGCTGCGCCAGCTGAGTGGCAGACAACTCGTCCTGATTGTAGAAACGCACGCCGGCAAGCACGGCCAGGGTGACCGAGGCGGCTACCGCCACGCGGCTGACCATACGCCACGGGCTGCGGGCCTGCGTCGGCAGAGCTTCACTAGCCAGTGCAGCGGAGACCGCAGCCGCGATATCGAGGCGGGGTTCCAGCAGTTCCTTATGCATCACTGCACGGGCAATCTGGTAACGGGACCACGTGGCACGCAGTTCCTCGTCGCTGCCGGCGGAGGCCAGCACTCGACGCAGTTCCATTTCGTCCGCTTCGTTATCCATCACCGCGGACAGCGATTCCTGCAGGGTTTCACGACTCATGGTGTTTCCTCTCTTGGCTGTAGCCGCTGTCTCACATTCATACCCCCTGCAGCAGTGGCTGCAGGGCCTTGTCGATGGCTTCGCGCGCCCGGAAAATCCGCGATCGCACCGTGCCAACCGGACACTGCATGACGCTGGCAATGTCCTCGTAACTCAATCCATCGAATTCACGCAGGGTCAAGGCCGTACGCAGATCCTCCGGCAGTTGCTGGATGGTCCGATGCACAGTGGCCTCGATCTCATCCCGCAGCATCGAACGCTCCGGCGACTCGATGTCCTTGAGCGCATGATCTCCATCGTAGAACTCCGCATCCTCTGCGCTGACATCGCTGTCCGGCGGTCGCCGGCCCCGCGAGACCAGGTAGTTCTTCGCCGTGTTGATGGCGATGCGGTACAGCCAGGTATAGAACGCACTGTCACCGCGGAAATTCCCCAATGCACGGTAGGCCTTGATGAACGCTTCCTGGGCAACATCCTGAGCCTCATGGCTGTCATGAACGAAACGCACCACCAGGCCGAGAATCTTGTGCTGATACTTGAGCACCAGCAGGTCGAATGCACGCTTGTCGCCGCGCTGCACCCGCTCGACCAATTGCTGATCGTCTTCCTGGGCTAACATGAATACTCCTCGTTAGTGCTGGAGGAGATCCGAGCTAGCCAGTCTGTCGGTCTGCCAAGATAGACTCGGGCTTTATGCAAAAGTTCTCCCCTCCAATAAGTCTCGCGCCATCCACTGGGGTTTTCGCGAGACACTGCAGTACTGCGACCGCCGCTCCGAATGATCTGAGCCCTGTTGCTGCCGCACCTATACGACCGGCAGCTCGGGCAACTGTCGTTGGAACTTGATTGACTAAGAAAGTTCCAGAGCGCTTTGCTACGTCATAAGGCCGCTATTGTGCCGCCCACCCCCTCTATATACTAGGCGCGCCATATCGGTCCCGCGGAATCAGCAGTAGATGAGCCGACACTACCAACACGATGTCCTGGTCATAGGCAGCGGCGCAGCCGGTCTGACGTTGGCGCTGACACTGCCCGCGCACCTGCGCATCGCCATTCTGAGCAAGGGCGACCTGGCCAACGGTTCCACCTACTGGGCCCAGGGCGGCGTGGCTGCGGTACTGGACGATGCGGACACTGTCGAATCCCACGTCGCCGACACCCTCAACGCTGGTGGCGGCCTATGTCGCGAGGATGCCGTGCGCTTCACCGTGGAGCACAGCCGCGAGGCCATCGAGTGGCTGATCGAGCAAGGCGTGCCCTTCACCCGCGAGGACAAACCAGATCGCGAGGAAGGCAGTTTCGAGTTCCACCTGACCCGCGAGGGCGGCCACAGCCACCGCCGCATCATCCATGCCGCGGACGCCACCGGCGCCGCCATCTTCAACACCCTGCTCGAGCAGACGCGTAAGCGGGCCAACATCGAGCTGCTGGAGCAGCGCGTGGCGGTGGACCTGATCACCGAGCGCAAACTCGGCCTGCCCGGCCAGCGCTGCGTCGGCGCCTATGTGCTGGATCGCAACAGCGGCGAAGTGGACACCCATTGCGCGCGATTCGTAGTGCTGGCCACCGGCGGCGCCGCCAAGGTCTACCTCTATACCAGCAATCCGGACGGCGCCAGCGGCGACGGCATCGCCATGGCCTGGCGCGCCGGCTGTCGTGTCGGCAATCTGGAATTCAACCAGTTCCACCCCACCTGCCTGTACCACCCGCAGGCCAAGAGCTTCCTCATCACCGAGGCGCTGCGTGGCGAGGGCGCACATCTCAAGCTGCCCAACGGCGAGCGTTTCATGGAACGCTTCGACGAGCGCGCGGAGCTGGCGCCGCGCGATATCGTCGCCCGCGCCATCGACCATGAAATGAAGCGGCTGGGCGTCGACTGCGTCTACCTCGACATCAGCCACAAGCCGGCGGAATTCGTGAAGGCGCACTTCCCCACCGTATACGAGCGCTGCCTGCAGTACGGCATCGACATCACCCGCCAACCCATCCCGGTGGTGCCGGCCGCCCACTACACCTGCGGCGGCGTGCTGGTCGACCGGCACGGCCGTACCGACGTGCCGGGCCTCTACGCCATCGGCGAAACCAGCTTCACCGGCCTGCACGGCGCCAACCGCATGGCCAGCAATTCGCTGCTGGAGTGCTTCGTTTACGCCCGCTCTGCGGTCGAGGACATCCTCGAGCACCTGGATCAGGTCGCGACCCCGCAGAGCCTGCCGGCCTGGGACGCGAGCCAGGTGACCGACTCGGACGAGGACGTGATCATCGCCCACAACTGGGACGAGTTGCGGCATTTCATGTGGGACTACGTGGGCATCGTGCGTACCAACAAGCGCCTGCAGCGCGCCCAGCACCGGGTGCGCCTGCTGCTGGACGAGATCGACGAGTTTTACTCCAACTACCGGGTCAGCCGCGACCTGATCGAGCTGCGCAATCTCGCGCTGGTCGCCGAGCTGATGATCGAATCGGCGATGCGCCGCCAGGAGAGCCGGGGCCTGCATTACACCCTGGACTATCCCGAGCTGCTGCCCGAGGCGCACGACACTATTCTGGTGCCGCCCACCTTCGCCGGCTGAACTTCAGACGCACCCGCAGGCGCCGGTGCAGCTCTCGCGGCAACGCATCCATGGGCACGCACAGGCCGCGAGCACGGCGCTCGCCGGCCAGACGAAAGCGCAACACCACGACCATCGGCAGCGCCAGGCTGTCCGGCCGTAGCTGCACCGGCATCCAGCCGTGGCGCCGACTGAACAGCTGCCAGCCCTCCTCATCCCGGCGCAGACCGGTGACGGCACCGGGATGGCTCAACAGTATCTGCCGCGGCAACACCCAGGCGGCATGCAGCAGACAGGCAAGCACGCCGAGCGCGGCAGCCCAGTGCGGCAGATCGATGAGCGACAGGGTCAGCAGCGCCAGGGCCAGCGCCGCCAGGTAGACCGCCAGCAGCAGGCGCGAGGCCTGCCAGCGGCATTCGAAGTGCTTACTTGGGCTGGACACGATCCAGAATCATGCGAACCATGCGGCGCAGATCGGCGTCTTCCGGCTCGCCGCGCTGCATGAACCAGCCAAACATGTCCTGGTCCTCGCACTCCAGCAGCTTGCGGTAGCGCGCCTGGTCCTCGGCATCCAGGCTGGGATAAACCTCTTTGACGAAGGGCACCAGCAACACGTCCAGCTCCAGCATGCCGCGGCGGCTGTGCCAGAAGAGTCGGTTCAGTTCGGTAGCGTCGGCCATGCAGCGGCTCCTGTACTAAAGGCGCGCAGTATAGCGGCGCGGCGCGCGCTCGGCACCGGCTGACAAGGCGCCGGGCGGCCTCTATGATGACGCCCTGACTTTTTGACCAGCGAGCGCCCATGGCCGACTCCGCCTTCTTCACCCTTCTGAGCCACGAAGCCCTGCTCGCCGTACGCGGCGCCGATGCCGCCAAGTTCCTCCAGGGCCAGCTCACCTGCAACCTCAACTACCTCGACGAGCACACCTCCAGCCTCGGCGCGCGCTGCACGCCCAAGGGCCGCATGACGTCCAGCTTCCGCATCGTCCGGGACGGCGACGGCTACCTGCTGGCCATGGCCACCGAGCTATTGGAGGCGCAGCTGGCGGACCTGAAGAAATACGCGGTGTTCTCCAAATCGGCCCTCGCCGACGAATCCGCCGCCTGGGTGCGCTTCGGCCTGAGCGGCGGCGACGGCGCCCTGCTCGCCCTGGGCATGGACCTGCCCCAGCAAGCCGATGCAGTCACCCGCGCCAACGGCCTGACCGCCATCCGCCTGCCCGGCGGCCGCGCCGAACTCTGGGCCCCGGCCGAGCAGGCCGATAGTTTGCAGACCCGTCTACGCGCCCAGCTGCGCGAGGCGCCACTCGACGACTGGCTGCTCGGCCAGGTCCGCGCCGGCATCGGCCAGGTGTTCGGCGCCACCCGCGAGCTGTTCATCCCGCAGATGATCAACCTGCAGGCGGTCGGCGGCGTCAGCTTCAAGAAGGGTTGCTACACCGGCCAGGAAATCGTCGCGCGCATGCAATACCTCGGCAAGCTCAAGCGCCGCCTGCAGCGCCTGAGCCTGGCCCACGGCGAAGTGCCGGAGCCGGGCGTCGAGCTGTTCTCGCCCGTGCATGGCTCAAGTGTCGGCGAAGTGGTGCTGGCGGCTCGCTCCGACGACGGCGCCGAGCTGCTCGCCGTGCTGCAGGAAGACGCCGTCGCCGACGGCCGCATCCACCTCGGCAGCACCGACGGCCCCGCACTGCGCCTGCTCGATTTGCCTTACGAACTCGACGCGGATCGCGAAATCCAGCGCTAGTCGAAAAAGCTGATGCATGACCCCGGGCAAACGCGGTACAACCCGGGCATACCTGAACGAAGTCCGCTGCAGCACCTAAACTGAAGCGGCCGAGCGACCCGAGAACCGAAATGAGCAAGCTTGCCGAAAAAGTCCAAGATGAACTGATCCACGCCATCGAGAACGATGAGCTGGTGCTGCCGACCCTGCCCGAAGTGGCGCTCAAGGTGCGCGAGGCGGCGGAAGATCCGAACATCAGCATTCCGGTGCTGAGCAAGGTGATCGGCAACGACGCGGCCCTGACCGCGCGCATCATCAAGGTGGTGAACAGCCCGCTGCTGCGCACCAGCAAGGAAATCACCGACCTGCAGATGGCGGTCAGCCGCCTCGGCATCAACTACACCTGCAACCTGGCCACCGGCCTGGCCATGGAGCAGATGTTCCAGGCCACCAGCGACGTGGTCGACCGCAAGATGCGCGAGGTGTGGAACAAGAGCACCGAGATCGCCGGTATCTGCCACGTGCTGTGCCGCCACTACACCCGACTGATGCCCGATCAGGCCACCCTGGCCGGCCTGGTGCACCAGATTGGCGTGCTGCCGATCCTGACCTACGCCGAAGAGAACAATGCCCTGCTGGCCGACTCCATCAGCCTCAACTACGTGATCGAGAAGATTCACCCGATCATCGGCGACAAGATCCTGCGCGCCTGGGAATTCCCCGAGCCGATCGCCATCGTCCCGGCCCAGCATCTGGACTTCAGCCGCAACTCGCCCAAGGTGGATTACGTGGACATCGTCCAGGTCGCCACGCTGCAGAGCTACCTGGGCAGCGAGCACCCCTATACCCAGCTGGACTGGAGCCAGGTCCCGGCATTCGCCAAGCTCGGCCTGGATCCGAACGTCGACATGCAGGCCGACGAAGACCTTTCCGCCGCCATGGAAGCCGCCACCAGCATGTTGCAGTGACGCTGTCGCCATCCCGACACGCAACGCGTATATCCTGACTAGACTGCACGCATGCCCGGCCTGGCCGGGCGGCGATCAAGACGTACGCCACGGGACCGAAGGCCCCTGTGCCGTCCCGCTCAGCACAGGGTAAGGAAACGCGCCATGCATCTGCTGTCGTTGCTGTTCGCCCTCCTCCTTCCATTCGCCGCCACGGCCGACGAGATCCGCCTGACCAACGGCGAATGGGCCCCCTACCTCGGCCGCAGCCTGCCCCACCACGGCGTCGCCTCGCGCATCGTCGAGGAAGCCTTCGCCCTGCAGGGCGTGCGCGTGCAGTGGGAGTTCTACCCCTGGGCCCGCGCCCTGCACAGCGCCGAGCGTGGCAAGAGCGCCGGCAGCGCCGTCTGGCTGCGCAGCCCGGAGCGAGAACAAGCCTTCTTCATCAGCGAGCCGGTGGTGGAAACCAGCTACTACCTGTTCCACCACAAGGACCTTTCCCTGGAGTGGCGCGACATCGCCGATCTCCAGTCGCTGCGCATCGGCGGCGCCATCGATTACGACTACGGCGCCGCCTTCCAGCAGGCGGAGCGTGACGGCACGATCAAGGTCAAGCGCCTGAGCAACGAGGAACTGGGGCTGCGCATGCTACTGGCCGGCCGCCTGGACGTGTTCCTGATGGACAAGGTGGTGGCCTTCGACATGCTGCACAGCCAGTTCAGCCGCGAAGACCGCGCCCGGTTGTCCTTCCATCCCCAGGCGCTGCGCAGCGACACCCTGCACCTCTTGCTGTCGAGGCAGGTGCCCGGCAATGCCGAGCGCATGGATCGCTTCAACCGCGGACTGAAGACGCTGCAGGACAGCGGCAAGGTCAGCCAGTACCTGCTGGAGATACAGCAGCCGCTGAGCCTCGCCTACTGAGGGCGAGCGTCATCTGGGGCACGGCCAGGCGGCGACGGCCCTAGGCCGGCGAGAAGCTCACCCGCACCAGCAGCCCGCCCAATCCGCCCTGCGCCAGTTCGATCTTGGCGCGATGGGCCTGGCAGATCTCGCCGACGATCGCCAGCCCCAAGCCCGCCCCACCGCCCTGTGGGTTGCGTCGGTAGAAGCGCTCGAACACCCGCTCACGCTCCTCCGCCGGGATCCCCGGCCCATCGTCTTCCACCTCGAGCCGCGCCGGCGCCAGCACCCGCACCACCACATTGCCGCCAGGGGCATGGGCCAGCGCGTTGTCGACCAGGTTGTAGATCAGCTCATGCAGCAGCATCGGCTCGCCGCGCAGCCACACCTCGGTCTCCGCCTCCAGCGCCAGGGCGATACCACGCTGATGTGCCAGCGGCGCCAGGGCCATACCCAGCTCGCGGGCCAGCTGGGTCAGTTCGAGCCGCTCGGCGCCGCCCTCGGCGACGGCGCGGGCGGCACGCTCGATGCGCGCCAGCGACAGCAGCTGGTTGGCCAGGTGGGTCAGCCGGTCGGTGCTCTGCGCCGCCTTTTCCAGGGTGCTGCGCCACAGCCCCGGCTCGCGCTCGCGCAGGCCCAGTTCGATGCGCGCCTTGAGCGCCGCCAGCGGCGTACGCAGCTCGTGGGAAGCATCGCCGATGAATTGCGCCTGGCGCTCGAACTGCTGGCGCAGACGCTCGGTGAAGTGGTTGAGCGAGGCCACCAGCGGGCGCAGCTCGTCCTGCACCTGGACCATCGGCAGCGGCATCAGGTCGTCCGGCTGGCGCTCCTCCACCGCCGACCGCAGGCGTTCCAGCGGGCGCAGCGCGGCGCTCACCGCGAGCCACACCAGGGCCAGGGTGATCAGCGCCAGCAGGCCCATGCGCCACAGGGTATCGAGCAGCATTCCGCGAGCCATGCGCACGCGGGCCACATCGGTCTCGGCCACGCGGATCTCCGCCATGCCGTTCATCCCCGGCTCGGACACCGGCTGCAGCAGGCTTACCAGGCGCACGCCGACGCCATCGAACTCGCCGTCGTAGAAACGCGCCAGGGCCGGATAGTCGTCGGTGCGCAGGGTGCCCGCCGGCGGCGCCGGCAGGCCGTCGTAGCCGGATACCAGGCGTCCCTCGAGATCGCTGACCTGGTAGAAGATGCGCCCCTCCAGGTCGTAGGCGAAGGGGTCCAGCGCCACATAGGGCACGTCGGCGCGCAGCCGGCCCTCCTCGGTATAGAGACCGTCGGCGATGGCCCGGGCCGAGGCCAGCAGGGTGCGGTCGTAGGCCTCGTCGGCCGCTACCCGGGCATTCCAGTAGGCGCTCAGGCTGCCGAGCAGCAGCGGGATGACCAGAAGCGCCGCCAGGCGCCGCAGCAAGCGGCCGCGCAGGCTGCCGGCGCCGACCTCAGTCACCGGTGGATTCCAGCAGGTAACCCAGGCCGCGGAAGGTAACGATGCGCACGCTGTCGCCCTCCAGCTTCTTGCGCAGACGGTGGATGTAGATCTCGATGGCGTCCGGGCTGGCCTCCTCGTCCAGGCCGAACACTTGGTCGGCCAACTGCTCCTTGCTCATCACCCGGCCGGGGCGGGCGATCAATGCCTCCAGCACCGCCTGCTCGCGAGAGGTCAGGCTGAGCAACTGCTCGCGCAGGCTGAAGCGCCGGGTGCCGAGGTCGTAGACCAGTTCGCCGCAGCGCTGCTGCTGTTCGCCGCCGAGCACGCTGCGCCGCAGCAGGGCCTTGACCCGCGCCTCCAGCTCGGACAGTTCGAACGGCTTGGCCAGGTAGTCGTCGGCGCCCAGGTTGAGGCCGTGGACCCGATCCTTCACCTCGCCACGGGCGGTGAGCATCAGCACCGGCAGGGTCCTGCCCTTGCCGCGCAGATGCGCCAGCACCTCGAAGCCGTCGCGCCGCGGTAGGCCCACGTCGAGCACCGCCAGGGCGTAGTCCTCGCTGGCCAGGGCGTGCTCCGCGGCCACGCCGTCGTGCAGCACATCGACGGTCAGACCGGCGCCGCGCAGGGCCTGGGCCACGCTCTCGGCCAGGGGCAGATGGTCCTCGACCAGCAGGATTCGCACGGCAGCACACTCCAAAAACCTTGTCGTTATGCGCCGAGTTTAACCAGCGCGGCCGGCCTGTGAAGGGCAGCGCGGGTTTCTTTCAGGCTGAAAGGCTGGCGAAAGCTTCGACTCCTAGGATCGCGGACAGGGTGGCTCGATCCACCCGTAAAACGCCGGGAGCGTGGTTGCCCCGGTGTGACAAGAACAACAATTGGAGACCACCCCGCATGCGCATCGCACTGCCTGCGACCCGCCTCGCCCTGGCCATTCTCGTCAGCTCTGCCGCCACGGCCGGCCACGCCGCCTTCCTCGAAGACAGCAGCGCCACCCTTACCGCTACCAACATCTACCTGAATCGCGACTTCCGTGAAGGCGATGGCCAAAACAAGCGCGAGGAATGGGGCCAGGGCCTCCTGCTCGACGTCCGCTCCGGCTACACCGAAGGCACTGTCGGCTTCGGCCTCGACGCCCTCGGCCAGCTTGGCGTCAAGCTCGACTCCGGCAAGGGCCGCGCCGGCACCGACCTGCTGCCGGTGCAGGACGACGGCGGCACCCCGGATACTTTCGGCCGCCTGGGCCTGATCGCCAAGGTCAAGGTATCGGAAACCGAATTCCGCTACGGCTCGCACATCCCCGAGCTGCCGGTGGCCAAGGCCAGCGACAGCCGCCTGCTGCCCCAGGTGTTCGAGGGCGGTCTGCTGACTTCCAGCGAGATAGAGAACCTGAGCTTCACCGGCGGGCGCCTGGACAAGGTGATCGACCGCGCCTCGACCAACTCCGAAGACCTGATCCTCAACAGCAAGAACGGCCGCTTCGCCGGCGGCGTGACGGCCGAGCACATGGACCTGGCCGGCCTCGACTGGACCTTCGCCAAGGGCATGACGGCGCGCTACTACTACGCCGACGTCGAAGACATCTACCGCCAGCACTTCCTCGGCCTGCTGGCCAGCCAGCCGCTGGGCGGCGGCACGCTGAGCGCCGACCTGCGCCTGTCGGTCAGCGACGACAGCGGCTCCGCCAGGGCCGGCGAGGTCGACAACCGCGCCTGGAACGGCCTAGTTACCTATGCCCACAGCGGCCACAAGGTCGGCCTCGGCTACCAGCAGATGGAAGGCGATACCGGCTTCGCCTACGTCGATGGCAGCGATCCCTTCCTGGTCAACTTCGTGCAGATTAACGACTTCGCCAACGCCGAGGAGCGCTCCTGGCAGGCCCGCTACGACTTCGACTTCGCCACTCTCGGCGTACCCGGCCTGAGCTTCATGACCCGCTACATCAAGGGCGACAACGCCGAAGTGGCCGGCAGCACGGAAGAAGGCCGCGAGTGGGAACGCGACATCGAGTTCAAGTACGTGGTGCAGAGCGGCCCGCTCGAAGACCTCTACGTACGCCTGCGCAATGCCAGCTTCCGCTCCAGCTTCGCCCGCGACGCGGACGAGAACCGCGTGATCGTCGGCTACGCCCTGCCCATCTGGTAAGCCACAATAAAACTCCACAGGAGAAAGATGATGAAGACAGCCCTGTCCCGTATCGCCCTGGCGTGCGCCACCCTGGCCCTTTCCAGCCAACTGCTGGCCGAGCCCAAGCGCCCCGAGTGCATCGCCCCGGCCAAGCCCGGCGGCGGTTTCGACCTGACCTGCAAACTGGCCCAGAGCGGCCTGAAAGACAGCGGCCTGCTCGAGGCACCGATGCGCGTCACCTACATGCCCGGTGGCGTCGGCGCGGTGGCCTACAACGCCGTGGTCGCCCAGCGCCCGAAGGAAGCCGGCACCATCACCGCCTTCTCCTCCGGCTCGCTGCTCAACCTGGCCCAGGGCAAGTTCGGCCGCTACGACGAGAACGCCGTGCGCTGGCTGGCCGGCATCGGCACCGACTACGGCGCCATCAGCGTGCGCGCCGACTCACCCTACCAGACCCTCGACGACCTGGTGCAGGCGCTGAAGAAGGAGCCGGGCAAGATCGTCTTCGGCGCCGGCGCCACCATCGGCGGCCAGGACTGGATGCAGACCGCGCTGATCGCCCGCGCCGCCGGCATCCAGCCGCAGAAGCTGCGCTACGTGGCCTTCGAAGGCGGCGGCGAAACCCTCACCGCGATGCTCGGCGGCCACGTGCAGGTCACCTCGAGCGGCCTGGGCGAGGTCACTCCGCAGCTGGCGGCCGGCAAGATCCGCGTGCTGGCGGTGCTCTCCGACGAGCGCCTGCCGGGCAAGCTGGCCAACCTGCCGACGGCCAAGGAGCAGGGTTACGACATCAGCTGGCCGGTGATCCGCGGCTTCTACATGGGCCCGGAGGTCAGCGACGAGGACTTCGCCTGGTGGAAGGCCCAGTTCGACACCCTGCTGGCCAGCCCCGAGTTCGCCAAGCTGCGCGAGCAGCGCGACCTGTTCCCCCTGAGCATGACCGGCGACGAACTGAAGGCCTTCGTGCTCAAGCAGGTGCAGGAGTACAAGGCGCTGGCCGGCGAATTCGGCCTGATGCAATAGGGAAGTTGCAGGGCCAGGCAAGGCGCTGTTGGCAGGCGGCTCGGCTCGGTAGTTGATTGATCGACTCCCTCGCCTCGCCGCCTCCCGCCTTGCCTTTCCGTCGACCGCGACGCTTCCCGCCCCATCTTCGAGGACTTCCATCATGTACGACCGCCTGTTCGGCGCGGTCTGGCTGCTGCTGTGCGCCGGACTGGCCGTCATCGCCTGGGGTTTCCAGGCACCCTTTTCCTACGACCCGGTCGGCCCGCGCGCCTACCCGCTGCTGCTGCTGGCACTGATGGCCGCCGGTTCCCTGTGGCTGATCCTGCGACCCAGCCACCTCGAGCACCTGCTGAGCCGCCACCAGAGCTTGCGCGCCCTGCTCTGCGTGCTGGTCCTGCTGGCGTATGCCCTGCTCTTCGAACCGCTCGGCTTCGTGCTCAGCACCGCCCTGGCCGCGGCCGTCCTCGGCCTGCTATTCGGCGGCCGGCCGCTGGCCTGCGCCATTTCCGGGGTGTTGATGGGCGTGCTGCTGTACGTGCTGTTCGACCTTCTGCTCGACGTGCCGCTGCCGCTGGGCGTCCTCACTTTCCTGGTGGAGTAACGACATGGAAACCTTGAATTTCCTCGCCCAGGGCTTCGATGTCGCCCTGCGCCCGGTCAACCTGCTGATGGCCCTGTTCGGCGCGTTCGTCGGCACCATCGTCGGCATGCTGCCGGGCCTCGGCCCCATCAACGGCGTGGCGCTGCTGCTGCCGCTGGCTTTCGCCCTCGGGCTGCCGCCAGAGACCGCTCTGATCCTGCTGGCCGCCGTGTACCTCGGCTGCGAATACGGCGGGCGCATCTCCGCCATCCTGCTCAACGTGCCGGGCGACGCCGCGGCGATCATGACCTCCCTCGACGGCTACCCGCTGGCCCGCCAGGGCAAGGCCGGCATCGCCCTGTCGCTGTCCGCCGTGTGCTCCTTCATCGGCAGCACCATCGCCACCATCGGCGTGGTGCTGTTCGCGCCGCTGCTGGCGAAATGGGCGGTGGCCTTCGGCCCGGCCGAGTACTTCGTGCTGATGGTGTTCGCCATCACCTGCCTGGGCGGCATGGTCGGCGACAAACCGGTCAAGACGCTGATGGCGGCGCTGATGGGCCTGGCCCTGGCCACCGTCGGCGTGGACGCCACCACCGGCGTGTACCGCTTCACCTTCGACAGCGTCAGCCTGTCCGACGGCATCCAGTTCGTCATCGTGGTGATCGGCCTGTTCAGCGTCAGCGAGATCCTGCTGATGCTGGAGAAGACCGCCACCGGCCAGCAGGCGATCAAGGCCAGCGGCCGCCTGCTGTTCAACTTCAAGGAATTCTGCTCGGTCGGCTGGACCGCGGTGCGCAGCGCCCTCACCGGCTTCGTCATCGGCACCCTGCCCGGTGCCGGCGCAACCATCGCCAGCGCCATGACCTACATGACCGAGAAGCGCCTTGCCGGCGCCAAGGGCCGCTTCGGCGAGGGCGACCTGCGCGGCCTGGCCGCCCCGGAAGCGGCCAACAACGCCTCGGCCTGCGGCTCGCTGATCCCCATGCTGACCCTCGGCGTGCCGGGCTCCGGCACCACCGCAGTGATGATCGGCGCGTTGACCCTGTACAACATCACTCCCGGCCCGCTGCTGTTCGAGCAGCAGCCGGACGTGGTGTGGGGCCTGATCGCCTCGCTGTTCATCGGCAACATCATCCTGCTGGTGATGAACATCCCGCTGGTCGGCCTGTTCTCGCGCATGCTCAGCGTGCCCAACTGGGTGCTGGTGCCGGCCATCATCATCGTCAGCCTGGTCGGGGTGTATGCGGTGCACAGCACCACCTTCGACCTGGTGCTGATGATCGGCCTCGGCGTGTTCGGCTACCTGCTGCGCAAGACGGACTTCCCGCTGTCTGCACTGATCCTCGGCTTCGTCCTCGGCGAACTGATGGAGGACAACCTGCGCCGCGCCCTGTCCATCTCCAACGGCGAGCTGGGCATCCTCTGGTCCAGCCCGATCAGCCTGGTGCTGTGGGCGCTGGCCGCGCTGATGCTGGCCCTGCCGGGCCTGCGCTGGTGGCGCAATCGCCGGCGCCCGCAGGCGGCCCATGCCTAACTGGCTGCTCACCCCGGTCGTCGGCGCCGCCGGCGGCTACCTGGCCAGCCTGATCGGCTGGCCGCTGCCGTGGATGGTCGGCTCGTTGCTGGCGGTGATCCTGCTGCGCTGCCTGGCCGGACTCGATCTGCGTGAAGTGCCCGGTGGCCGCAAGACCGGGCAGTGGCTGGTCGGTACCGGCATCGGATTGCACTTCAGCCCGGCCGTGGTCGAGCAGGTCGCCGCCCATGCCGGCCTGCTCATGGCCGGCGCCCTGCTCACCAGCCTGACCTGCCTGATCGGCATCGCGCTGCTGCGCAGCAGCGGCCATGACCGAGCCACCGCCTTCTTCGCCAGCATGCCCGGCGGCGCCAGTGAAATGGTCAACCTGGGCCTGCGCAACGGCGCCAATCCCGGCCAGGTGGCCGCCGCCCAGAGCCTGCGCCTGCTCCTGGTGGTGCTCTGCGTGCCGGCGCTGTTCCAGTGGTGGCTGGACGTACCGCCCACCCTGGCTCACAGCGCCGGCGCGAGCGACCTGCCACTGCTGGCCGCGCTGCTGATCGGCGGCGCGCTGTTCGCCCTGCTCTGGCAGCGCCTGCGCCAGCCGAACCCCTGGCTGCTCGGCCCGCTGCTGTTCAGCGCCGCGGCCGTGGTGCTGCTCGAGCGCTCACCGAGCCTGCCGGCGGGCACCAGCGAGCTGGGTCAATGGCTGATCGGCAGCGCCCTGGGCTGCCACTTCAGCCGGGATTTCTTCCGCGGCGCGCCGCGCTTCGTCGCCCTGGTGGTGCTGGCCACCGCGCTGGCGATGCTGGCCGCCGCCCTGGCCGCCGAGGGCCTGAGCTGGCTCGGGGCGCTCGATCCGCGCTCGCTGATGCTGGGCATGATGCCCGGCGGCATCGCCGAGCTGAGCCTGACCGCCGAGGCGCTGGCCCTGTCGGTGCCGCTGATCACCGGGCTGCAGGTACTGCGGCTGATGTGCGTGCTGTTCCTCGCCGAGCCGACCTTCCGCCTCTGGCAGCGACGACGCTGAACCCACGTTTAGGCCCGCCATGTGCGGGCCTCTTTTTATGCGGGCAAAAAAATGGGCGACCGAAGTCGCCCCAAATGCCTTGCGTGCACTGTTTCGGAGGGATCACTCGGCCTTGGCTGTCGCCTTGGCCTTCTTGTGCGAATCCTTCCAGATGAAGAGACCGACGCCGCCGAAGAAGGCGACCATCAGCGCGACCGTACCGATACCGGCGAGAACTACTGTGTCGATGAACATGGCTGCCTCCTTGTGCTGCACCCTGTTTTGATGGGTTCAGATTAGAGGAGGCGTGGCGGCGGGAATTGATCCGGATCAATGTCCGGTGGGGTGGGCGCCGCGACAGGGCGCCGCAGGCGGGATCAGCGCTTCTTCTTCGGCTTGGACTTCTTCTTGTCCTTGGGCAGCGGCAGCGCCTGCTCGAAGGCCTGGCGCAGCTCGCCCAGCTTCTTGTCGTGCAGGTCGTGTATGCGCTTGCTGCGCTCGGCGCCAAAGTCGATCAGCTTGTCGTCACTCATGGTCTGGACCGGATCAGGCGAAAGGTGAGGTTGATGCGTGGCGCCACCGGCTTGCGGGTCTTCGCCACCTGATGCTGCCAATGATGCTGCGTTGCGCCGCGCATGACCAGCAGCGATCCGTTATCCAGCTGCAGCGAATGTTCGATGCGCCCACTGCCCTTGCGCCGCAGGTCGAAGCGCCGCGGCCCGCCGAGGTTGAGCGAGGCGACCAGCGGATCGGGCCCCAGCGCCGGCTCGTCATCGCTGTGCCAGCCCATGGAGTCGTTGCCGTCGCGGTAATAGTTGAGCAGCACGCCGTTGAGCGGCTGGCCGGCGACCTCCTGCACGCGGGCGCGGATCTCGGCCAGCAGCGGCGTCCAGGGCAGTGGCCGATGCAGCAGGCCGGAATAGCGGTAGCTCGCCTCGGGGTCGCCGTACCACGCCAATAACCGCGGCACCGGAAAGCGCTGGCCGTGGATCAGCAGCTGCGGCTGCTCCCATGGCGTTTGTTCTGCCAATTGACGAAACCAGGCATCGGCGGTAGCAGGATCGACCCAGTGCGGGCGGTAGTCCAGCTCGGCGCCGGGCAACTCGAGGGGTTGGGAAGCGAACAGGTCCACGGGGCGCTCTAGACTTCCACGTCCACCCACAGGCCCTGGCGCGGCAGTTCTTCGAGCAGCTTTTCCTCTTCGGGGCTGTGCGCTTCCATCGCGGCCAGCTCCTCCGGGGTGTAGCCACGGCGCTGGCGGCGGCGCTGTTCTTCGCGCAACAGCTCCTCGGCTTCCTGCGGGTGGCGCTTGTCCAGACCCACCTCGCTCTCGTTGGCACTCTCGTTGGTCGGCGTGACCGGCGGAATGTCCGGGCGCGGCTTCATCACGTCCTGCTGGGCGGTGACGGGGGCCAGACTGTGAGGAATGGGCGGTAGCATTGGAGTATCCCTGGTTAACCCTGCTGTCGGCCGGAACCTCTCCGACTTGAACGACCGCTACACTTTGGACAGGCTGCGCACGTAGAGATTCAGCGGCAGGCGTCGCTCTGGGCGCGACCTTCCGTTAACATACGCGGCTTTTTTCGCAGCTGGGGCTTTTCATGGCAAGTAGTGGCATTGTGCAGTATCAACCGGGGCAACGCTGGATCAGCGACAGCGAGGCGGAGCTCGGTCTCGGCACCATCCTCACTTCCGACGGCCGCCTGCTCACGGTGCTCTACCCGGCCACCGGCGAAACCCGCCAGTATTCGCTGCGCAATGCGCCGCTGACCCGCGTGCGCTTCGCCCCGGGCGACGAGATCACCCACTTCGAAGGCTGGAAGCTCACCGTCCAGGAGGTCGAGGACGTCGACGGCCTGCTGGTCTACCACGGCTTCGATGCCCAGCACGCGCCCTACAGCCTGCCGGAAACCCAGCTCTCCAACTTCATCCAGTTCCGCCTGGCCAGCGACCGCCTGTTCGCCGGGCAGATCGACCCGCTGAACTGGTTCGCCCTGCGCTACCACACCCTGGAGCACCGCTCGCGCCTGCTGCAATCGAGCCTCTGGGGCCTGGGCGGCGCCCGTGCCCAACCCATCGCCCACCAGTTGCACATTGCCCGCGAAGTGGCTGACCGAATCGCCCCGCGCGTTCTGCTGGCCGACGAAGTGGGCCTGGGCAAGACCATCGAGGCCGGCCTGGTGATCCACCGCCAGCTGCTCTCCGGCCGCGCCGGCCGGGTGCTGATCCTGGTGCCGGAGAACCTGCAGCACCAGTGGCTGGTGGAGATGCGCCGCCGCTTCAATCTGCAGGTCGCCCTGTACGACGCCGAGCGCTTCGCCGAGAGCGATGCCAGCAACCCCTTCGAGGACACCCAGCTGGCGCTGGTCTCGCTGGAATGGCTGAAGGACAGCGAGAAGGCCCAGGACGCCGCCTTCGCCGCGGGCTGGGACCTGCTGGTGGTCGACGAGGCCCACCATCTGGTCTGGCACCCGGAAAAGGCCAGCGACGAGTACCGCCTGGTGGAGCAGTTGGCCGAGATCATCCCCGGCGTGCTGCTGCTCACCGCCACCCCCGAGCAGCTCGGTCTGGAAAGCCACTTCGCCCGCCTGCGCCTGCTCGACCCGGACCGCTTCCATGATCTGGAAGCCTTCCGCGCCGAGAGCGCCCACTACCGACCGGTGGCCGAGGCGGTGCAGGAGCTGCTGGACGACGGCCGCCTGTCCGAACAGGGCCACGCGACCATCGCCCGTTTCCTCGGCGCCGAGGGCGAGGCCCTGCTGGCCGCCGTCACCGATGGCGACAGCGAAGCCGCGGCGCGGCTGATCCGCGAGCTGCTCGACCGACATGGCACCGGACGCCTGCTGTTCCGCAACACCCGCGCCGCCGTGCAGGGCTTCCCGGAGCGCGAACTGCACCCCTACCCGCTGGCCAACCCGGTGGAATACATGGAGTTGCCGGTGGGCGAGCACGCCGACCTGTATCCGGAAGTCAGCTATCAGGCACAGGACGGTAGCGAAGAAGCCCGCTGGTGGAAATTCGACCCGCGCGTGGACTGGCTGATCGACACCCTGAAGATGCTCAAGCGCGTGAAGGTGCTGGTGATCTGCGCCCACGCCGAAACCGCGATGGACCTGGAAGACGCCCTGCGTGTGCGCTCCGGCATCCCAGCCACGGTGTTCCACGAGGGCATGAACATCCTCGAGCGCGACCGCGCCGCCGCCTACTTCGCCGACGAGGAATTCGGCGCCCAGGTGCTGATCTGCTCCGAGATCGGCTCCGAGGGCCGCAACTTCCAGTTCAGCCACCACCTGGTGCTGTTCGACCTGCCGGCGCACCCGGACCTGCTCGAACAGCGCATCGGCCGCCTCGACCGCATCGGCCAGAAGCACGTCATCCAGCTGCACGTGCCGTACCTGGAGAACAGCCCGCAGGAGCGCCTGTTCCAGTGGTACCACCAGGCGCTGAACGCCTTCCTCAGCACCTGCCCGACCGGCAACGCACTGCAGCACCAGTTCGGCCCGCGCCTGTTGCCCCTGCTGGAAGACACTGACGACAGCGTCTGGCAGGCCCTGCTGAACGAGGCCAAGGCAGAGCGCGAGCGTCTGGAGGGCGAGCTGCACAGCGGTCGCGACCGCCTGCTGGAGCTCAATTCCGGTGGTGCCGGCAATGGCCAGCAACTGGTCGATGACATCCACGAGCAGGACGACCAGTTCGCCCTGCCGATCTTCATGGAAGAGCTGTTCGACGCCTTCGGCATCGACAGCGAGGACCACTCCGAGAACGCCCTGGTGCTGCGCCCCAGCGAGAAGATGCTGGATGCCAGCTTCCCGCTCGGCGACGACGAGGCGGTGACCGTCACCTACGACCGCAACCAGGCCCTGGCCCGCGAAGACATGCAGTTCCTCACCTGGGAACACCCCATGGTGCAGGGCGGCATGGACCTGGTGCTGTCCGGCTCCATGGGCAACACCGCGGTGGCGCTGATCAAGAACAAGGCGCTCAAGCCCGGCACCGTGCTACTGGAGCTGATCTACGTCAGCGAAGTGGTGGCGCCGCGGGCGCTGCAGCTCGGCCGCTACGTGCCGCCGGTGGCGCTGCGCTGCCTGCTCGATGGCAATGGCAACGACCTCGCTTCCAAGGTGGCCTTCGACACCCTCAACGACCAGCTGGAGAGCGTGCCGCGCGCCAGCGCCAACAAGTTCGTGCAGGCCCAGCGTGACGTGCTGGCCAAGCAGATCGGCGCCGCCGAGGCCAAGGTGCAGCCGCGCCATGCCGCGCGTATCGAGGAAGCGCGCCGGCGCTTCACCGCCTCGCTGGATGAGGAGATCGCGCGCATGACGGCCTTGCAGGCGGTCAATCCGACGGTGCGCCCGGCCGAGATCGACGCTCTGCGCAAGCAGCGCGAGAGCGGCCTGGGCTTCCTCGACAAGGCGGCCCTGCGGCTGGAGGCGATCCGCGTACTGGTGGCGGGCTGATAACCGCTAGCCCGGATGAAATCCGGAAATGGAGTGGGCGGACCCGGATTTCATCCGGGCTACGCGCCAGACAGTGGGAACGGGCTCGGCCGCGATTGACAGCTCGCGGCTAGCCGCTCCCACAAACAGCACGCAATAAAAAGGGGCAGCCTCGGCTGCCCCTTTTTCATACCCACTGCAATCAGGCGGCGCCCATCTTGGCGCGCATCTTCTCGCACATCTTGGTCATCTCGTCGTAGATGATCTGCGGGTTCTGCCGCTTGATCGCCCAGGCCATGCGCCCCTGCTCGTGGGGCAGGATCATGAACTCGCCCTTGGCCACTTCGTCGTAGATGTAGCCGGCGATGTCGCTGGCGCTGATCGGGCTGCCCTCCAACAGCTTGCCGACCTGCTGCTTCATCTCCGGGGTCGGGCCGCGGAAGGAGTCCAGCAGGTTGGTCTGGAAGAACGACGGGCAGACCACGTGCACGCCCACGCCTTCGGGCTTGAGCTCGATCAGCAGGCTCTCGGAGAGCGCCACCACGCCGGCCTTGGCGACGTTGTAGTTGCTCATCGCCGGGCCCTGCATCAGCGCCGCCATGGAGGCGATGTTGATGACCTTGCCCTTGCTCGCGCGCAGCAACGGCAGGAAGGCCTTGCAGCCCTTGATCACGCCCATCAGGTTGATCGACAGCTGCCAGTCCCAGTCTTCCAGGCTGAGGTCGGCGAACATGCCGCCGGCGGCCACGCCGGCGTTGTTGACCAACACGTCGAGGCCGCCGAAGCGCTCCTCGCAGGCCTGAGCCACGGCGGTCAGTTGGCTGTAGTCACGCACGTCGCAGCGCAGGGTGAAGCCATCGCCGCCGGCCTCGCGCACCAGCTTCAGGGTTTCGGCCAGACCGGCCTCGTTCACGTCGCACAGCGCCAGGCGCCAGCCCTCACGGGCCCAACGCAGGGCGATCTCGCGTCCCAGACCGGAACCGGCGCCGGTAATCATCATGCGGTTTTGCATACTGCTTGCCTTTGTTCTGTGGTGAGGTTGCGGCGAGTGTAGCCAAGCCAACCTCACCGGCGGCGCTGCATCAGGCGGCTGAATGACGGGGCAGAAGAACGCCTAGCGTCGCCACAGGCGCAGCAGCAGCCAGCCATAGACCAGGGCATTCACCACCATCACCACGCCGCCCAGCCACAACTGGATCTGCGGAGTCAGCCCGGCCGGGTAGATCAGCGGAATCAGGTAATGCTCGATGAAGCCACCGTCATAACCCGCCTGTCCGGCGGCTAGGCGCAGCTGGTTCTCCAGCGGAGTCAGCGGGCAATACAGGTGCAGGAACTCAACCGCCATGCCCCAGGCCGCTGCCGGCAAATGCACCAGCGCCAGGCGCGGCCAGCGCAGCACCAGCAAGCCGCCCAGCAGCACGAACAGGATGAACAGCAGGTGGATCAGCACCACCGTGTCGGCGGCCAGACGCAGCAGCATGGCGTGTTCTCTTGGCGATGAAAAAAGTTTGATGGCCGGTTTGGGAGAAGTGTGTCGGCGCCGTAAGTTTTTATTCTCTCAATTCAACTATTTAGCGATAAAACGCACTAGATAAACACTCTCATTAATATTCAATTTTGCTTGAAATTCAATAACTTATATTTGACCGAGCGTTGTCGCTGGCGCAAACTTCGCCGCATCGATCTTTTCCCTCTCACCGTTACGAGGATCCCCATCATGAAAGGCGACAAGGCGGTCATTCAGCACCTGAACAAGATCCTCGGCAACGAGCTGGTCGCGATCAACCAGTACTTCCTTCACGCCCGCATGTACGAGGACTGGGGCCTGAAGAAACTCGGCGACCACGAGTACCACGAGTCGATCGACGAGATGAAGCATGCCGACAAGCTGATCAAGCGCATCCTCTTCCTCGAAGGCATCCCCAACCTGCAGGACCTGGGCAAGCTGATGATCGGCGAAAACACCCAGGAGATGCTGGCCAGCGACTTGGCCCTGGAACAGGCCGCGGTTCCCGATCTCAAGGCCGCCATTGCCTTTTGCGAGAGCGTCGGCGACTACGGTACCCGCGAGCTGCTGGAAGACATCCTGGAATCCGAGGAAGAGCACATCGACTGGCTGGAAACCCAACTGGGCCTGATCGGCAAGGTCGGCCTGGAGAACTACCTGCAGTCGCAGATGGAAGGCTGAACGCCGCCTTCCCCGCCATGAAAAAGCCCCGCCGATGCGGGGCTTTTTTCATTCCAGCAAAGACGCCAGTAACGCCCTCCCCTCCGCCCAATTCTCCAGACCACTTTCGCTGTTGATATGCCCGCGCGCGCCCAGGTTGTGCCAGCGACTGCCCCAGCGGGTGGCCGCCGAGCGGGCATGTTCCAGGCTGCTGTAGGGGTCGTCGCTGCTGGCCACGACCAGGCTGGGAAAGGCCAGCGGCAGATCGGGCACGGGGACGAAGCCCTGGATGTTCAGCTCCGCCGCCGGGCCTTCCGGGTCGGGCGGGGCCACCAGCATCGCGGCGCGAATGGGCTGGCGGGTCTGCGCCGCCCAGTGCGCCACCAGGCCGCAGCCCAGGCTGTGGGCCACCAGCACGGTATGCGGACCGCTGGCGGCCACGGCCCGCTCCAGGGTCTCGACCCATTCGCCACAGTCTGGATTCCACCAGTCGCGCTGCTCGACCCGGCGAAAGCGCGGGTCTAGCGCCTGCCATCGGCTCTGCCAGTGCTCGGGGCCCGAGCCGCCATAGCCGGGGATGATCAGAAACGTGCTGTCCATGGCGTCGCCTGCTTCGCAAGGATCGGTGCTCTACCTTGCCTCAGGCGGGCTGGCCGCCTCAAGCCCGCTGGACCAGGGCGGCGCCCGCAGCACAGATCCGATTGGCAAAAAAAAAAGGGCAGCCCGAGGGCTGCCCAGTTCACACGGAGCTATCGATCAGTGGGCCGCGGCACCGCTGGCGCCCAGACCGGTCTGCGAGCGCACGAACTGCGGGTAGAAGCGCGCGCGTTCCTCGTCGGCGGCGGTGGACTTGTCGGTGATCGAGAAGAACCAGATACCGACGAAGGCAACCAGGATGGAGAACAGCGCCGGGTACTCGTAGGGGTAGATCGGCGTCGCGTTGCCGAGGATCTGCACCCAGATGGTCGGGCCGAGGATCATCAGGCCCACCGCGGTGATCAGGCCCAGCCAGCCGCCGATCATGGCGCCGCGGGTGGTCAGCTTCTTCCAGTACATGGAGAGGATCAGCACCGGGAAGTTGCAGCTGGCGGCGATGGAGAAGGCCAGGCCGACCATGAAGGCGATGTTCTGCTTCTCGAAGGCGATGCCCAGGCCGATGGCCAGCACACCGAGGATCACGGTGGTGATCTTCGACACGCGCAGCTCATCCTTCTCGTTGGCGTTGCCCTTCTTGATCACGCTGGCGTACAGGTCGTGGGACACCGCCGAGGCGCCGGACAGGGTCAGGCCGGCAACCACCGCGAGGATGGTGGCGAAGGCCACGGCCGAGATGAAGCCGAGGAACAGGCTGCCACCCACGGCATCGGCCAGGTGCACGGCCGCCATGTTGTTGCCGCCGATCAGGGCGCCGGCGGCGTCCTTGAAGTCCGGGTTGGTGCCGACCAGCAGGATCGCGCCGAAGCCGATGATGAAGGTCAGGATGTAGAAGTAGCCGATGAAGCCGGTGGCGTAGAACACCGATTTGCGGGCTTCCTTGGCGTCGGAGACGGTGAAGAAGCGCATCAGGATGTGCGGCAGGCCGGCGGTACCGAACATCAGCGCCAGGCCGAGGGAGATGGCCGAGATCGGGTCCTTCACCAGGCCGCCGGGGCTCATGATGGCCTCGCCTTTCGGATGCGCCTTCACGGCTTCGGTGAACAGGGTGCCGAAGTCGAAGCCGACGTGCTTCATCACCATCAGCGCCATGAACGAGGCACCGGACAGCAGCAGCACGGCCTTGATGATCTGTACCCAGGTGGTGGCCAGCATGCCGCCGAACAGCACGTAGCAGACCATCAGGATACCGACCAGGATCACCGCGACGTGGTAGTCCAGGCCGAACAGCAGCTCGATCAGCTTGCCGGCGCCAACCATCTGCGCGATCAGGTAGAAGGCCACCACCACCAGCGAACCGCAGGCGGACAGGGTGCGGATTTCCTTCTGCTTGAGGCGGAACGAGGCGACGTCGGCGAAGGTGTACTTGCCGAGGTTGCGCAGGCGCTCCGCGATCAGGAAGAGGATGATCGGCCAGCCGACCAGGAAGCCGATCGAGTAGATCAGGCCGTCGTAGCCGGAGGCGAATACCAGGGCGGAAATACCCAGGAAGGACGCCGCCGACATGTAGTCACCGGCGATCGCCAGGCCGTTCTGGAAGCCGGTGATGCCGCCGCCGGCGGTGTAGAAGTCGGCCGCCGACTTGCTGCGTTTGGAGGCCCAGTAGGTGATGTAGAGGGTGAAGCCGACGAAGGCGACGAACATGACGATGGCGGCCATGTTCAGCGGCTGGCGCTGTACCTCGCCCTCGAGAGCGCCGGCGGCCCACAGGGTCGGGGCGAGCGCCATCAGGCCGATGGCGGAAAGGATGCGTGCGATCATTTCTGCACCTCGTCCAGGATTTCCTGGTTCATGCGGTCGAATTCGCCGTTGGCGCGCTTGACGTAGATGCCGGTCAGCACGAAGGCCGAGAGGATCAGGCCGACGCCCAGCGGAATGCCCAGGGTCATCGGCGAATCGGCGCTGATGCGGGTGCCGAGCACCTGCGGTTCGAAGGCGATGAGCAGGATGAACGCCACGTACAGGGCGAGCATGATCGCGGAGAGTGTCCAGGCGAAGCGGTCGCGTTTGGCGACCAGCTCCTTGAAGCGCGGATTCTGCTCGATCCGCTGGTACAGGCTGTCGTTCATTGTTGTTGTCCTCCACAGCACGAGTTACGGGTGAAGGCCACTCTGCGAGCGACAAGGCAGGCGAGACAGACGACCTTAGTCGTAACCGCGACCAAAGTCTTAGGCACCGCGGCGGGCCTGAACTTGCTGTTGGTACGGCCGTCTATACTCAGGTTTTTCCTGAGCCTGAAGTCCCTGCACTCTGCCCCCGAGGTCACCTGCTATGGATTGGCTGGGTCTGCGTTTTTTCACTGCCGTGCCCGACGGCGCACAACTGCTGCTGGACTGCAGCCACTCGCTCGAGCTGGTCGTACTGTCCTATCTCGTCGCCTGCGTCGCCGGCTACGCCACCCTCAGCTTCGCCGAGCGCGCCGGCCACGCGGAGCGCCCCGCGGCACGGCGCAACTGGTGCGCGGTCGGCGCGCTGAGCCTGGGCGTTGGCGTCTGGGGCATGCACTTCATCGCGATGCTCGCCTTCCAGGCGCCGGTGGCGATCCGCTACGACCTGCCGACCACGGTGGCCTCGCTGCTGGTGGTCATCCTCGCCGCCCTGCTGGCCATGCCCGGCCTCGCCGAATCCAACCCTTCCCTGCGCCAGCGCCTGCTGTCGGCGCTGTGCATCGGCCTCGGCATCGCGCTGATGCACTACAGCGGCATGGCCGCGATGCGCTCCGAGGCGCAGATCTACTATCGCCCCGGGCTGTTCGCCCTGTCGGTGGTCATCGCCATCGTCGCCAGTCTCGCCGCACTGCAGCTGTCGCTGTTCTTCCGCGGCCGCGAAGGCCTGCTGCATCAACTGTTGCGTATCGCCGCCAGCCTGGTGATGGGTGGGGCCATCGTCTCCATGCACTTCACCGGCATGTGGGCGATGGAGCTGATAGTGCCGCTGGGCACGCCGCTGGAGCTGCAGAGCCCCGGCAACCCCAAGCAGCTCGGCGTGAGCATCGGCCTGATCGCCCTGCTCGCCATCGGCGGCGGCCTCGGTGCGGCCTGGGCCGATCGCAAGTTGCAGCACAAGGAGCGCGACCTGCTGCGAGTCAATTCGCTGCTCAACCAGCTCAACCAGGCGCGCGCCTCGCTGCAGCAAGCGGCCCACTACGACCCGCTGACCAACCTGCTCAACCGCCGCTCGTTCAACGAAGTGTTCGCCGAGAAGCTGCGCAGCCATGCCCAGCAAGGCCAGGCGCTGGCACTGATGTTCCTCGACATCGATCACTTCAAGCGCATCAACGACAGCCTCGGCCACGACGCCGGCGATCAGTTGCTCAAGGAAGTGGCCGAGCGCATCCGCCACACCCTGCGCGACCAGGACGTGATCGCGCGCTTCGGCGGCGACGAGTTCTGCATCCTGCTCAGCCTCGGCCGCATCGAGGAGGCCCGTCACCTGGCCCAGCGCATCATGGCGCGCATGAAGAAGCCGATCACGCTGGCCCGCCGGCAGATGGTGATGACCACCAGCGTCGGTATCGCCATCTACCCGCGCGACGGCGAGACCTGCGAGGAGCTGCTCAAGCATGCCGACCTGGCGCTGTACCAGTCCAAGGGCAGCGGTCGTAACGCCGTGCACTTCTTCAGCGAGCACCTGCGCAACAAGGCGAGCATGGAGCTGGAATTGGAGGAAGAGCTGCGCCAGGCGCTGAAGAAAGACCGTGGCCTGGTGCTGCACTACCAGCCGATCCTCGACCTGGCGGGCGGCCGCATCGGCAAGCTGGAGGCGCTGGTGCGCTGGGAGCATCCGCGCCTCGGCCTGCTCGCTCCGGATCGCTTCATCGGCATCGCCGAAGCCAACGGTTTCATCGGCGAGCTGGACGCCTGGGTGCTGCGCCGCGCCTGCCACGACCTGCGTCAGCTCACCGCCAAGCACGCCCACCCGGACTTGCGCGTCGCGGTGAACTGCTCGGCGCTCAACCTCAGCCACGACGACCTGCCCGACGAGGTCGCCCGCGCGCTCAAGTCTTCCGGCCTGCGCGCCCAGCGCCTGGAGCTGGAAGTCACCGAGAACGCCCTGATGAGCAACGTCAACCAGGCCCTGACGCTGCTGCAACGCATCCGCGAGTTGGGCGTGGGCATCTCCATCGATGACTTCGGCACGGGTTATTCGTCCCTCGCCTACCTCAAGCGCCTGCCGCTGGACACCCTGAAGATCGATCGCTCCTTCATGCTCGAACTGCCCGAGGCCAACGCCGACCGGCAGATCGTCCAGGCCATCGTCGGCATGGCCCACACGCTCAATCTGCGGGTCGTGGCCGAGGGCGTGGAGAATGCCGAGCAGCTGGGCTTTCTCCAGGAGCTCGGTTGCGACTTCATCCAGGGCTATCTGCTCAGCAAGCCCTTGCCGCTAGAAGCGCTCGCCACGTTCCTTGACGACTTCGCCGCCGGGCGCGCCGGCATCGACGCACTGGCCAAGCAACAAAGGCCAGAAATCGATTACCTGAAATCGATATAGCTTGGCTATCAACCTCATGAGCAACCGCCATTTCCGGCCGAACGCGCACACGGCTACCTTGCACACCAAGAAAGAACAATTCTCATTTATCGAGGTGCGCCATGCTCAAGACAGTGACCTTCACCCTCATGCACTTCTGCATTGCCTTCAGCGTCGCCTACGCCCTGACCGGCAGCATCGCGGTCGGCGGTCTGGTGGCGGCGGTCGAACCACTGTGCAACTCGGTGGGCTTCTACTTCCACGAGAAAATCTGGCAGCGCTTCGAGAAGCCGGGCAAGCAGGCCGCCATTCCCAAGCACGCCTGGTTGCATCACCACGCCTGAGCGCTGTCCGTCGGCGCTTGGCTTCCGCTAAGATGCGCGGCCTTGCCCCTTCGCCATCGCAGCCGACATGACCTCTAGCCCGCGCGCCTATCTCCTGCCCTACCTGTTCGCCCTCCTGCTCGCCTGCTCGGCGCTCGGCGCCGTCTGGTACGGAATCGGCCGCCCCGTGGAATTGGGCGACGTCGCCAGCGCCACGCACAAGCTGCAGTGCGCCTCCTACACGCCTTTCGGCAAGGACCAGTCGCCTTTCGACCAGCCGCTGCAGATCCGCCGCGAGCAGGTGGAGATCGACTTCGCCCAGCTGGCCAAGCGCTTCGAATGCGTGCGCACCTATTCGCAGATCGGCCTCGAGGCACTGCCGGAACTGGCCCGCAAGCACGGCCTGAAGCTGCTCGCCGGCGCCTGGGTGAGCAGCAACCCGGTGGACACCGAGCTCGAGATCGAGGCGCTGATCGCCAACGCCAAGGCCAACCCGGACGTGATCGAGGCGGTGATCGTCGGCAACGAGGCACTGCTGCGCAAGGAAGTCACCGGCGGCCAGCTGGTCAAGCTGATCGAGCGGGTCCAGGCCGAGGTCGAGCAGCCGGTGACCTACGCCGACGTCTGGGAATTCTGGCTGCAATACCCCGAGGTAGCGCCGGCGGTGGACTTCATTACCATCCACCTGCTGCCCTATTGGGAAGACGATCCCACCGGCATCGACGCCGCACTTAACCAGGTCGCCAATGTGCGCCGCACCTTCGGCAACGCCTACGCGCCCAAGGACATCCTGATCGGCGAAACCGGCTGGCCCAGCGAGGGCCGCCAGCGCGAGACGGCGCTGCCGAGCCGGGTCAACGAAGCGCTGTTCATTCGCGGTTTCGTCCGGATGGCCGAGGAGAACGGCTGGCGCTACAACCTGATCGAGGCCTTCGACCAGCCGTGGAAGCGCGACAGCGAAGGCGCGGTCGGCGGCTACTGGGGCCTGTTCGATGCCGACCGCCAGGACAAGGGCATCCTCGCCGGCCCGGTCTCCAACCTGCCGCACTGGCCACTGTGGCTGGGCGCCAGCGGCCTGCTGCTGCTCGCTGCGCTGATTCTCGCCGGCCGCCCGGCCTCTACCCGCGCCGCCCTGCTGCTGCCGCTCACCACCGCCTTCGGTGCCGCCTGCGCCCTGGGCTGGAGCGAGCTGGCGCTGATCACCAGCCGCTACTGGAGCGAGTGGCTGTGGGCGGCGGCGCTGCTCGGTCTCAACCTGCTGGTGCTGGCGCATGCCGTGCTGGTCCTGTCGGCACGCAGTGGCTGGAGCGAGCGCGCCTTCGCCTGGCTGGAAGCCCGCGGCGGCTGGTGGCTGGCCGCGGCCGGCTTCGCCGGCGCGGTGCTGATGCTCGGCCTGGTGTTCGACTCGCGCTACCGCAGCTTCCCCAGCCTCGCCCTGCTGCTGCCAGCCGTGGTCTACCTCTGCCGCCCGGTACGCGGTCCGCGCCGCGAGATCGCGCTGCTGACCATCATCATCAGCGCCGGCATCGCCCCGCAGCTGTACCAGGAAGGCCTGCACAACCTGCAGGCCATCGGCTGGGCGCTGACCAGCGCGCTGCTGGTCGCCGCCCTCTGGCGCAGCCTGCGCCGTTCGCGCGGCTGAGCGATCGGGCAAGGATGCCCGGCGTGAGACTACTCACACTCGCCGCGCTCGGCCTGGGTCTGGTCGGCTGCGCGCCCTACCCCGCCTATCGCACCGTGCAGCCCGAGGCCGAATTAAGGGTGCTGGACGCACAGGGCCGGCCGCTGGCCGGCGCCACGGTGACGCTGATCGCCCACGCCCACCCGACACCCTTCGAGCAGTCGCGTGAAACCCGAACGACCGATGCCGACGGCATCGCCCGCTTCGACAGTCGCCACGAATGGCAGGCCGAGGTGCTGTTCCTGCACGGCCGCCTGGACTACTACTGGGAATGGTGCGTGACGGCGCCGGGACGGATCACCGCCCTGCTGTCGTTCGCCACGCCGATGCAACTGCGCCTGTTACCGGGAGCGTCCGAGCCCTGCCCGGCACCCCGGCGCTAGAAGAGGATCAGGCGGCGCGCTCGGCCCGCACCAGGCGCAGCCCGGCCAGCACCAGGGCGAATACCGCCAGGCTGGCGCTGTACAGCACCAGGGCCGGGATACCGAAGAACAGCGCCAGGCCGGCCAGTACCCGACCGGCCTTGCCCGGCACAACGAAGGCCAGCACGGCCAGCACCAGCGCGGTCCAGGAAATCACCCGGAAATGGATCAGATAGCCCAGCCCGGCGCGGGCCTGGCATTCCCAGCGTGCGGCCTGCTCCACGCAGACGCCCACCCACTGGCTGTCCTCCATCAGCGCGAAACGCACGCCATAGCTGGCCGCCAGCCAGAGCGACAATACCAGCAACAGCAGTACAACGGGCAAGTGACGGGACATGGGGTGGCGCTCCGGCGATCCGAAAAGGCGCCCAGCTTAATGCGCCCGCGCCAGAGCGCAAGACCGAATCACAGTCGCCGGACGCCCTCTCGATGCAAGTGAAACGAGACGGCACTTGCGCTTGTCATAAGCCGGGTATTCACTTTCTCGGTCTCTGCCAAGGAATCCGGCCATGTCCCGTCTCGCCCCTTGTGCCGCCCTGCTCTGCGGCCTGCTGTTCGGCGCGCCCGCGCTGGCGGCCGACATCGATGTCGCCAGCTACGGTTATCCGCTGGCGAACCCCTTCGAAGCGACTATCGCCACCACGCCACCCGAGCTGCGCTCCAAGGTGCCCAGCGACGATGACATCGACCAGGCCGACTACGACCTCAAACTCCGCCCCGAACGCGAATTCGAGCTGCCGGACAACTTCTGGCCGGTGAAGAAGCTGCGCTACCGGCTGGCCGAGCAGAGTGGCCGCGCGCCGCTGATCTTCATCATCTCCGGCACCGGCGCCAGCTACGCCAGCGGCAAGACCGAGGACCTCAAGCGTCTGTTCTACGGCGCCGGCTATCACGTGGTGCAACTGTCCTCGCCGACCAGCTACGACTTCATGAGCGCCGCCTCGCGCACCGCCACGCCGGGGCTCTCCGGGCCGGACGCCGAGGACCTGTACCGGGTGATGATCGCCGTGCGCGCCCAGCACCCGGAGCTGGATGTCAGCGATTTCCACCTCACCGGCTACAGCCTCGGCGCGCTCAATGCGGCTTTCGTCGCCGAGCTGGACGACCGCCTGCGCAGCTTCAACTTCAAGCGCGTGCTGCTGCTCAACCCACCGGTCAACCTCTACACCTCGGTAAGCAACCTCGACCGTCTGGTGCAGACGCGGGTCAAGGGCATCGACAACCGCACCACCTATTTCGAGCTGGTGCTGAACAAGCTGACCCGCTACTTCGAGGAACAGGGCTACGTCGATCTGAACGAGGCCTTGCTCTACGACTTCCAGCAGTCCGGACAGAAGCTCAGTGACGAGCAACTGGCCATGCTGATCGGCAGCTCGTTCCGCTTCTCCGTCTCGGACATGGCCTTCACCGCCGACCTGATCAACCGCCGCGGCCTGATCGTGCCGCCGAACTACCCGATCAGCGAGAGCACCAGCCTCACCCCCTTCTTCAAGCGCGCGCTGCAGTGCGACTTCGACTGCTACATCGTCGACCAGCTGATGCCGTTCTGGCGCGACAAGTTCAACGGCGGCAGCCTGCCGCAGCTGGTCGACCAAGTCAGCCTGTACGCCCTGGAGGACTACCTGAAGAAGAGCCCGAAGGTGGCGGTGATGCACAACGCCGATGATCTGATTCTCGGCCCGGGCGACCTCGGCTTCCTGCGCCGCACCTTCGGCGAGCGGCTGACCGTTTACCCGCGTGGCGGGCATTGCGGCAACCTCAACTACAGCGTCAACGGCGACGCCATGCTGGAGTTCTTCCGTGGCTAAGTACCTGATCCCGCTCACCCTGCTGCTCGCCGCCGGCCTCGCCCAGGCCGCCCCCGCCGTCGAGGACGACGGCTTCACCAATCCGATGGAACAGCTGCAGTTCAACCCCTACCTGGACCAGCGCGAATTCGAGCGTTCGACCCTCGGCGCGCTGAATGTCTACGACCCGTGGGAGTCGTGGAACCGACGCGTGTATCACTTCAACTACCGGGCCGACGAGTGGGTCCTGCTGCCGGTGGTACGCGGCTACCGCTACGTCACCCCGGGCTTCGTGCGCAGTGGCGTGAGCAATTTCTTCAGCAACCTGGGCGACATCCCCAACCTGCTCAACAGCCTGCTGCAATTCAAGGGCAAGCGCTCGCTGCAGACCACCGGGCGCCTGCTGGTCAACACCACCATCGGCATCGCCGGCCTGTGGGACCCGGCCACGCGCATGGGCCTGCCCAAGCAGAATGAAGACTTCGGCCAGACCCTGGGCTTCTACGGCGTGCCGGACGGCCCCTACGTGGTGCTGCCGCTGCTCGGCCCGTCCAACCTGCGCGACACCGGCGGACGGGTCGTCGACTTCGTCGCCGACAGCCAGATCAATTACCTCAACGTGCCCGAGGTCAGCCGCGACCATCCGGAGATCTTCGCCCTGCGCGTGGTGGATACGCGCCACACCACCAACTTCCGCTATGGCCAGCTGAACAGCCCGTTCGAGTACGAGAAGGTGCGCTACGTCTACCATGAGGCGCGCAAGCTGCAGATCGCAGAATGATCTATATGATCGATAGATAAGCCGCAAAACTCGCAACCATCAATTCAATAAACAGGAATAGCATGGGCACATTCCCATACGGAGGTGCCCCATGACCCAGTTCCGCCAAGTTCTCTCCCAGCATATCGGCCAGAGCGCCTCGGACGGCGCCGGCGTGCGCCTGACCCGCGTGTTCGGCGGCGCCGGCATCGAGCGTTTCGATCCCTTCCTGATGCTCGACGAATTCGGCTCGGATAACCCGGACGACTACATCGCCGGCTTCCCGCCACACCCGCACCGCGGCTTCGAGACCATCACCTACATGATCGAGGGGCGCATGCGCCACGAGGATCACCTGGGCAACGTCGGCCTGCTGGAAAGCGGCGGCGTGCAGTGGATGACCGCCGCCCGCGGCATCATCCACAGCGAGATGCCGGAGCAGGAGGAAGGCGTGATGCGCGGCTTCCAGCTGTGGCTCAATCTGCCGGCCAAGGACAAGCTCGGCGAGGCCGGCTACCGCGACTACGCGCCGGCGGAGATTCCGCGCCTGACCACCGCCGAAGGTGTCGCGGCGACGGTGATCGCCGGCCGCTTCGACGATGGCCTGGTGCAGCAGGACGGCGCCGTGCAGCGTCCGCACACCACGCCACAGCTGTTCGACCTGCACCTGCCGGCCGGCAGCCGTGTCGCGCCGCGCCTGGCCGACGGCCAGCGGGTGATGCTCTATGTCTACGAGGGCGAGCTGGCGGTCAACGGCCATACCGTCGGCCAGAGCCGCCTGGCGCGGCTGTCGGAGGCCGGTGCCATCGAGATGGGCAGCGTCGGCGGCGCACGGGTATTGCTCATCGCCGGCACGCCGCTCAACGAGCCGATCGTGCAGTACGGGCCCTTCGTAATGAACAGTCGCGAGGAAATCGAGCAGGCGCTGCGCGACCTGCGTGACGATCGTCTGACCGCCTAAGCCTCAGCGCGCGGAAAGCACCGGCGCCTCTTCGCTCGCCTCTTCGGCGTGGCCGAGGAAGCGGCACAGGGCGCCCTTCTGCGCCATGGCGTCCTGGTAGCCCAGCTCGATCAGCTCGTTGCAGTAGCCGGGCTCGAACAGCAGGTAGCTGAGCACGCCGGCGCCGCTGGCGCGGGTGGCGCCCGGCCCGCGCAGGAAGAAGCGCATGGACCGCGGCATTTCGTGGCGATGGCGCGCAGCGATCTGGTCCAGTGGCTGGCTCGGCGAGATCACCAGCACATCCACCGGTTTCAGGCCCAGGCCACGCGGATGCAGCCCCGACGGTACCAGACGGCTCATGTGATTGAGCCGCTCGAGCAGTTCGATGTCGCCCTCCAGGCTGTCGATGAAGGTGCTGTTGAGCATGTGCCCGCTGATCTGCGCCAGGGTCGGCGGCAGGCCGCTGCGTGGGCGCACCACCGGCGGGGTGGCGCCGCCGCTCAACGGGTTGCCGCTCACCCCCACCACCAACACGCGGCTGGCGCCCAGGTGCAGCGCCGGGCTGATCGGCGCCGACTGACGCACCGCGCCGTCGCCGAAGTACTCGCGGTTGACCTTGACCGGCGGGAAGATCAGCGGGATGGCCGCGCTGGCCAGCAGATGTTCGAGATTCAGGCGGGTCGGCACGCCGACGCGGCGGTGGCGGAACCAGGGGTCGATGGTCGCGCGGCCCTGGTAGAAGGTGACCGCCTGGCCGCTCTCGTAGCCGAACGCGGTGACCGCCACCGCGCGCAACTGACGCATGCGCACCGCCGCGGCGATGCCCGAGAAGTCCAGTTCGCGGGCCAGCAGGCGGCCCAGCGGCGAGCTGTCGAGCAGTGCCACCGGCAGGTCCTTGCCCATGCCCAGCAGGCTGTGGCCGAAAAAGCGGCCGGCCTGGCGCAACACGCCGGGCCAGTCGCTGCGATACACGTCGCCGCAATGGAAGGCCTGCCAGACCTCGGTCAGCCGGCGCACCGCCCCGGCGAAGTGCAGCGCACCGCAGGCCAGGCCAACGGCGTTGATGGCGCCGGCCGAGGTGCCGACGATGACGGGGAATGGATTGCGGCAGGACTCGCCGAGCAGATCGGCGATCGCCGCCAGCACCCCCACCTGATAGGCCGCCCGCGCGCCGCCGCCGGAGAGGATCAGCCCGGTGACGGGCCTGGCAACTGCTACTGCATCGGTCATGGGCGCCTTCCGCTTTTTTTCAGCGAGTATAGGGGCCGTGCAGAGGGTTGAAAAAGTGCCGGCGCGTGCGCCGGGCTCAGGCCTTGCGATACAGGTGCGGCTCGCCCTCGGGGCGGGTTTTGAAGCGCCGGTGTGCCCACAGGTACTGCTCGGGATGCCGGCTCACGGACTGCTCGATCCAGCGATTGATGCGCAGGCAATCGGCCTCCTCGCTCTCGCCGGGGAAGTTTTCCAGCGGCGGATGGATCACCAGGCGATAGCCGGAGCCGTCGGCCAGGCGCTCCTGGGTGAACGGCACCACGCGTGCCTTGCACAGGCGGGCGAACTTCGTAGTGGCGGTGACGGTGGCGGCGCTGATGCCGAACAGCGGCACGAAGATGCTCTGCTTGGGGCCGTAGTCCTGGTCCGGCGCGTACCAGATGGCGCGGCCGGCCCGCAGCACCTTGAGCATGGCGCGGATGTCCTCGCGCTCGATGGCGGTGGCGTCCGGGTTGTGGCGCTCGCGGCCGCGGCGCTGGATATAGTCGAACAGCGCGTTCTTGTGCTCGCGGTACATGCCGTCGATGGTCTGACGCTGGCCGAGCAGCGCGGCACCGATTTCCAGGGTGGTGAAGTGCAGCGCCATGAGGATCGCGCCCTGCCCTTCGGCCTGGACCCGGCGCAGATGCTCCAGGCCCTCGATGTGCGCCAGCCTGGCTAGACGCTCCCGCGGCCACCACCAGCTCATGGCCATCTCGAAGAAGGCGATGCCGGTGGAGGCGAAGTTTTCCTTCAGCAGCTTCTGCCGCTCCGCGACCGACAGCTGCGGGAAGCACAGCTCCAGATTGCGCCCGGCGATGGCCCGGCGCGAGCCGGCCACGCGGTACATCACCGCGCCCAGGCCACGGCCCAGCGAGAGCAGGACGCGATACGGCAACTGCACCACCAGCCACAGCAGTGCCAGGCCCAGCCACAGGGGCCAGAAGCGCGGATGAAGGAAGTAAGCGCGAAATTGCGGGCGGTCCATGGAGATTCCGGGCAGGCGGCAAAGCCGGGCATTTTACAGAAGTCCGCTCGGCTTGCGGCGCTGCGACCTTCTCGTTATAAGTCGTGCCCATTCAATGCAGTGGGCAGACCATGAGCCAAGCCGATCTCCTCGACCAAGACCCCGTGTTCCAGCTCAAGGGCAGCATGCTCGCCATCACCGTGCTGGAGCTGGCGCACAACGACCTGGAGCGCCTGGACCGGCAACTGGCCGACAAAGTGGCGCAGGCGCCCAATTTCTTCCAGAACACCCCGCTGGTGCTGGCGCTGGACAAGCTGCCGGAAGGCGAAGGCGAGCTCGACCTGGCCAAGCTGATGGAGCTCTGCCGCCAGCACGGCCTGCGCACCCTCGCCATTCGCGCCAACCGCGACGACGACATCGCCGCCGCCGATGCCCTCGACATCCCCGTGCTGCCGCCGTCCGGCGCGCGGGAGAAACTGGTCGAGCCGGTGGAGGCGCGCAAGAAGGAAGAGAAACCGGCCGAACCGCAATACAGGCCGACCAAGATCATCACCAGCCCGGTGCGCGGCGGCCAGCAAATCTATGCCCAGGGCGGCGACCTGGTGGTGATGGCGCCGGTCAGTGCCGGTGCGGAACTTCTCGCCGACGGCAACATCCATGTGTACGGTCCGCTGCGCGGGCGGGCCCTGGCCGGCGTCAAGGGCGATGCCAAGGCCCGCATTTTCTGCCAGCAGATGGGCGCCGAGATGCTCTCCGTGGCCGGCCAATACAAGACCGCGGAAGAGCTGCGCCGCGACCCGCTATGGGGCCAATCCGTACAGGTCGGCCTGTCGGGGGACGTGTTGAACATCACCCGCCTTTAACGGATACTGCGGCCCAATTTCAGGGACCAAAAAGGGGCATTCGGAAGCCAGTTTACCGGCGCCGGATTTCCCGAATTTTCATATATTTGGGGTAAATCACCTTGGCCAAGATCCTCGTAGTCACTTCCGGCAAGGGCGGCGTGGGCAAAACCACCACCAGCGCCGCCATCGGCACCGGCCTCGCCCTGCGCGGCCACAAGACCGTGATCGTCGACTTCGACGTCGGTCTGCGTAACCTGGACCTGATCATGGGTTGCGAGCGCCGCGTGGTGTACGACTTCGTCAACGTCATCAACGGCGAAGCGACCCTGACCCAGGCCCTGATCAAGGACAAGCGCCTCGAGAACCTCTACGTGCTGGCCGCCAGCCAGACCCGTGACAAGGACGCGCTGACCAAGGAAGGCGTGGGCAAGGTCATCGACGAGCTGTCGCAGAACTTCGAATACGTGATCTGCGACTCCCCCGCCGGCATCGAGACCGGCGCGCACATGGCCATGTACTTCGCCGACGAAGCCATCGTCGTGACCAATCCGGAAGTCTCCTCGGTACGCGACTCCGACCGCATGCTCGGCCTGCTGGCCAGCAAGTCGCGCCGCGCCGAACAGGGCCTGGAGCCGATCCGCGAGCGCCTGCTGCTGACCCGCTACAACCCCGAGCGCGTCACCAAGGGCGAGATGCTCGGCGTGGAAGACGTCGAGGAGATCCTCGCCATCAACCTGCTGGGTGTGATCCCCGAGTCCCAGGCGGTGCTCAAGGCCTCCAACCAGGGCGTACCGGTGATCCTCGATGACCAGAGCGACGCCGGCCAGGCGTACAGCGACGCCGTCGACCGCCTGCTGGGCAAGGAGATGCCGCACCGCTTCCTCGACGTGCAGAAGAAAGGCCTGCTGCAACGCCTGTTCGGGGGACGTGAATGAACATTTTCGATTTCTTCCGCGAGCGCAAGAAGGAAACCCCGGCGTCGATCGCCAAGGAACGCCTGTCGATCATCGTCGCCCACGAGCGCGGCCAGCGCAGCCAGCCGGACTACCTGCCGGCCCTGCAGAAGGAGCTGGTCGAGGTGATCCGCAAGTACGTCAACATCGAACAGGATCAGGTTCAGGTCGCGCTGGAAAACCAGGGCAGCTGCTCGATTCTGGAACTGAACATCACCCTGCCGGATCGCTGAGATCCGCCCTCTTCCAACGGGAGAGGGTCGAGGTGAAGAAAACGGCGGCCCCAGGCCGCCGTTGCCATTTGTGGAACGCCCATGCCGCTGTCGAACATCGAGATACTCCACCAGGACGACGCCCTGCTGGTGATCAACAAGCCCACCCTGCTGCTCTCGGTGCCCGGCCGCGCGGAGGACAACCGCGACTGTCTGGTGACCCGCCTGCAGGAGAACGGCTACCCCGAGGCGCTGATCGTCCATCGCCTGGACTGGGAGACCAGCGGCATCATCGTCCTGGCCCGCGACCCGGACAGCCACCGCGAGCTGTCGCGGCAGTTCCACGACCGCGAGACCGAGAAGGCCTACACCGCCCTGTGCTGGGGCCAGCCGGAGCTGAACAGCGACAGCATCGACCTGCCCCTGCGCTACGACCCGCCGACCAAGCCACGCCATGTGGTCGACCATGAACAGGGCAAGCACGCGCTGACCTTCTGGCGCGTGGTCGAGCGCTGCGGCCACTACTGCCGGGTGGAGCTCACGCCCATCACCGGCCGCTCGCACCAGCTGCGCGTGCACATGCTGTCCATCGGTCATCCGCTGCTCGGCGACCGCCTCTACGCCCACGCAGAGGCCCTGGCCGCGCATGAACGCCTGTGCCTGCACGCCAGCATGCTCGGCCTGACCCACCCGCGCTCCGGCGAGCGCCTGCGCTTCGAGTGCCCGGCGCCGTTCTGACATCTTCCGCTCTTCTCCCGTAGCCCGGATGCAACCCGGGAAGCAGGCAGCTCCGCTCTCCCGGATTGCATCCGGGCTACAACTGACCTCTGCCACCTGAGAGAGCTCGTAGGGTAGATGACGCTTTCTTCACCCACCACAACGCCGCTCGGTGGATCGATGGAGCGCGATCCACCCTACGGGCTGAAGATCTGTCGCGCATCCTTGGCAGCCGCCTGCCAATCCGCCAGTCGAATCCGATAAACTCGGGCCATCGCTGTCCGGAGTCCGTTATGCGCGCAGAGCTGAACCAGGGCCTGATCGATTTTCTCAAGGCCTCGCCCACCCCCTTCCATGCCACCCGCAGCCTGGCCCAGCGCCTGCAGGCTGCCGGCTTCCGTCCGCTGGACGAGCGCGAGCCATGGCACACCGAGGCCGGCGGACGCTACTACGTCACCCGCAACGACTCCTCGATCATCGCCTTCCGCCTGGGTAATCGCGCGCCGCTGGACGGCGGTATGCGCCTGGTCGGCGCCCACACCGACAGCCCCTGCCTGCGCGTCAAGCCGCAACCGGAGCTGCAGCGTCAGGGCTTCTTCCAGCTCGGCGTCGAGGTCTACGGCGGCGCCCTGCTCGCGCCCTGGTTCGACCGCGACCTGTCGCTTGCCGGCCGCGTGACCTTCCGCGAGGGCGGCAAGGTGCAGAGCCAGCTGATCGACTTCCAGCAGCCGATCGCCGTAGTACCCAACCTGGCCATCCACCTCAACCGCGAGGCCAACCAGGGCTGGGCGATCAACGCACAGAACGAGCTGCCGCCGATCCTCGCCCAGCTCAGCGGCGACGAGCGCGCCGATTTCCGCGCCCTGCTCGCCGATCGCCTGGCCGAGGAGCACGGCATCAGCGCCGACGCGGTGCTGGATTACGAACTGAGCTTCTACGACACCCAGGGCGCCGCGGTAATCGGCCTCAACCAGGACTTTATCGCCGGCGCGCGCCTGGACAACCTGCTGTCCTGCTACGCCGGCCTGCAGGCGCTGATCGAGGCCGAGGGCGACGAGACTTGCGTGCTGGTGTGCACCGATCACGAGGAGATCGGCTCCTGCTCCGCCTGCGGCGCCGACGGCCCGTTCCTCGAGCAGGTGCTGCGCCGCGTGCTGCCGGAGGGCGACGGCTTCGTGCGGGTCATCCAGAAGTCGCTGCTGGTGTCGGCCGACAACGCCCACGGCGTGCACCCCAACTACGCGGAACGCCACGACGGCAACCACGGCCCGAAGCTCAACGCTGGCCCGGTGATCAAGGTCAACAGCAACCAGCGTTACGCCACCAACAGCGAGACCGCCGGTTTCTTCCGCCACCTGTGCCTGGCCGAGGAAGTGCCGGTGCAGAGCTTCGTGGTGCGCAGCGACATGGGCTGCGGCTCCACCATCGGCCCCATCACCGCCAGCCAGCTGGGCGTGCGCACCGTGGACATCGGCCTGCCGACCTTCGCCATGCACTCCATCCGCGAGCTGGCCGGCAGCCACGACCTGGCGCACCTGGTCAAGGTGCTGGCCGCCTTCTACGCCAGCGCCGAGCTGGCCTGAACCTGCCGGCTAGAGCCTGAAGCTCTGCCGGTAGGCCAGCGGCGTCATCCCGGTGACCCGCTTGAAGGTGCGACGAAAGCTGGACTCATCGCCGAAGCCCAGCGCCTCGCTGATCTGCGCGACCGATTCCGAGGTCAGGATCAGCCGCTCGCCGGCCTGATTGAGCTTGATGAGCCGCACATGGTCGGCCAGCGCGTGGCCGGTCAGCGCCTTGACCTTGCGCGCCAGGGTACGGGCACTCACCGCCAGTTCCTGCGCCAGCGGCTCGGCCACCAGCAGACGCGCAGGCTGGCGTTCCACCAGCAGCTGCAGCCGGCGCAGCAGCGGATCGCTCTGCTCCGCCACGCCCAACGTGCGGAAGACCGGCGCGGCCGGCTCGGGCCGCGGCAGCACCATCACCCGCGCCAGCTCGCGATAGGCCTCGGCGCCCAGTTGTTCCTCGATCAGCGCCCGGGCAATCGGCAGATGGCCGCTGACGCCCGAGGCCGTGGCGACCCGCGGGCCGAACAGCTGGGTGCGCTGGAATTGCCAGCCGACCTTGGGAAAGCGCGCCCGCAGGCTGTCCGCCAGCCACCAGGTGGCCGTCGCCTCTTCGCCGTCCAGCCGGCCGCTGCCCGCCAGCAGGCAGACGCCGGTGCAGTAGCTCCAAAGCCGCGTCTTGCGGTTCAGGCGGGCCAAGGCGTGCAGCAGCGAGCGGTTCTGCTCCAGCGCCTGGGCCATCCGCGCCTCGCTGTCCGCCCACAGTCCGGGGATGAGCATGGCGTCGCAGCGCGCCTCGGCCAGCGTGATCTCGGGCTGCAGGCGCAGCCCCTGGGCACACTCGACCGCCTGCGGGTCGAGGCCGACCCAGCGCAGCTCGAAGTGGCGCGTGCCGGCCTGCCGATTGGCGGCCGCCAGCAGATCGGCGAAGGCGAACAGGCCGGCCGGCATGCAACCGGGATAGAGCAACAGGCCGATGACTCGAGTTGGCATGAAATGTCCGCTTTATGGCAATTCACGCCATGCTCGCCCGGCCGAGGAATTTTCACAATGGCCGCACCTGAATCGGAGGCCGCCATGAAGATCACCCAGTTGCGCAACGCCACCCTCATCGTCCAGTTCGGCGAGATCCACCTGCTGGTCGACCCCATGCTGGCCCAGCGCGGCCAGTTGCCGTCGCTCAAGTTCGTCACCCGCTCGCGCCGGCGCAACCCGCTGGTCGAGTTGCCGGACGCTGCCGCCGAACACCTGGAGCGGGTGACCCATTGCCTGATCACCCATTGCCAGAAGGGCCACTTCGACCACCTCGACCGCGCCGCCGTGCGCTGGCTGCGCGAACGCGGCACGCCGGTGCTGTGCATGGACGAAGACGCCGACTATCTGCGCCGCCTGCGACTGAATGTGCAGGTGCTGGCGCCCGACGAGGGCGGCACCTTCTTCGGCGGCAGCGTGCGCGCCATTCCCTGCCTGCACGGCGAGGGTTTCGTCGGCCGGCTGATGGCCCACGGCTACGGCTACTTCATGCGCATTCCCGGCGAGCCCAGCCTGTACCTGGCCGGCGATACCCTGCTGACCGACGAGGTACGCAAATGCCTGCAGGAACTGCAGCCGGAGATCAGCGTGCTGCCGGCCGGCGGCGCCGAATTCGATATCGGCGGCCCGATCATCATGGGCCAGGCTGACATCCTTGCGGCGTTGCGCCTGAGCCGCGGCGTGGTCGTGGCCAACCATCTGGAAGCGCTCGACCACTGCCCGGTGACCCGCGCCGGCCTGCTGGAGGCGGCAGCGAGCGGCCAGCTGAGCGAGCGGCTGCGTGTACCGCTGGACGGCGAGACGCTGGAGTTCCACGCCGACGCCGAGGGGGCGGTCGCCGCCTAGCTCAGTCCGGCACCTCGACGCTGACCCGCACGGCGTCGTGGCGCCAGTACTCCATGTCGCAATCGATGATCCGTCCGTACTGGTCGCGATTGACCCGGGTGATGCACAGCGCCGGGCTGCCCGGCGCCGCCTTGAGGCTGAGCGCGGCATCGGTCGGCAGGGCGGTCGGCAGAATGTCGAAACCCACCCGGCCGTAGCGGATGTCGTAGCGACTGGCATACAGCTCGGTCAGCGATGCGGTCAGGTCGCAGTCGAGGATGCCGGGAAAATAGACCGGATTGAGATAGTGCTCGACGTAGAGCACCAGGCGGCCGTCGATGCGCCGCGCCCGACGGATCTGCAGCACCGCCGACAGCGCCGGCAGCTCGAGGCGACCGCAGATGTCCACCGGCGCCGGCATCAGACGCGCGCTGAGCACCTCGGTCGACGGCACCCTGCCCTGCTCGCGCACCATGGCGTGGAAGTGACTGCGCACCAGCGGGTTGTAAGCCAGGCGGCGCGGTGAGACGAACCAGCCGCGGCGCTCCTCGCGGTAGATCAGCCCCTCGGCCTCGAGCTGCCCCAAGGCCTCGCGCAGGGTGATGCGTGTAGTCTCGAACAGCTCGCTCAGGCGACGCTCGGCAGGCAACTTGCCGCCGCGGGGCAGCAGGCCATGGTCGATCTGCTCCAGCAAGGCGCGGCAGATGGCGGTAACGGTGCGGGGCGCTTCTTCGCGCATGCATTTCTCCAATCTGGCATAGACCAGCACCATTCGAGTGCAGGCGCCGGCCATGCTAGGCAGCCTAGATGACTGTCGGATGACAGCCCGCCGTGCTCGCCGATGGCCTGCACACCGCATGCCACCTGCCTTTGCGCCTCGCCAGAAAAATCAGCCACTTAGCCATGGTCTACGCTCTCCAACGCTGCCCGGCTGCGCTGGCAGCGCCATAAAAGCGTCATAGAAAGCCTCTAGATTTGGCCTGGGTCTTGCTGATCTAGACCACACTTTCACCCTGACAAGGAGCTCCACATGAAACGCCTGCTGCTGGCTTCACTGCTGGGATCGGCCATCGTTCTGGGCAACCACGCCATGGCCAACGAGGACTTGAAAGCACTGGAACAAGCCGCCCGCGCCGAGGGCGAAGTCAACAGCGTCGGCATGCCCGACAGCTGGGCCAACTGGAAGGACACCTGGGCCGACCTGAACAAGCTGTACGGCCTCAAACACATGGACACCGACATGAGCTCCGCCCAGGAGATCGCCAAGTTCGATGCCGAGAAGGACAACGCCACCGCCGACATCGGCGACGTCGGCGCCGCCTTCGGCCCCATCGCCGTGCAGAAGGGCGTGACCCAGCCCTACAAGCCAAGCACCTGGGAGCAGATCCCGGCCTGGGCCAAGGATCAGGACGGCCACTGGATGCTGGCCTACACCGGCTCCATCGCCTTCATCGTCAACAAGCAGCTGGTCAAGGAAACGCCCAAGTCCTGGGCCGACCTGAAGCAGGGCGAGTACAAGGTCGCCATCGGTGACGTCAGCGCCGCCGCCCAGGCAGTCAACGGCGTGCTGGCCGCCGCCATCGCCAATGGCGGTAACGAGACCAACATCCAGCCGGGCCTGGACTTCTTCGCCGAGATCGCCAAGCAGGGCCGCCTGTCGCTGTCCAACCCAACCATCCAGACCCTGGAGAAGGGCGAAGTGGAAGTCGGCGTGGTGTGGGACTTCAACGGTCTGTCCTACCGCGACCAGATCGACCCGAACCGCTTCGAGGTGCTGATCCCGTCCGACGGTTCGGTGATCTCCGGCTACACCACCATCATCAACAAGTACGCCAAGCACCCCAACGCCGCCAAGCTGACCCGTGAGTACATCCTCTCCGACGCCGGCCAGATCAACCTGGCCAAGGGCAACGCCCGGCCGATCCGCGCCGAGCACCTGACCCTGCCGGCCGAGGTCAAGGCCAAGCTGCTGCCCAACGAGCAGTACGCCAAGGTCCAGCCGATCAAGGACGCCACCGCCTGGGAAGCCACCTCGAAGGCCCTGCCGCAGCTGTGGCAGGAAAACGTGATCATCGAAATGCAGTGATGCGATACGGCGCTGTGCTTTTACTCCCTCTCCCGTTTACGGGAGAGGGCTGGGGAGAGGGTGGCAAGGCTGGCCCTCTCCCCCGGCCCCTCTCCCACACGTGGGCGAGGGGAGCACAACACCCCGTTTTCGCTGAGGACTATCGCGATGAAACACAAAGTCATCCTGGTGCTGCTCGACGGCCTCAACTACGAGGTCGCCCGGCATGCCCTGGGCCATCTGCAGGCCTACTGCGCCGCCGGCCGCGCCGCGCTGTACAAGCTCGAATGCGAGCTGCCGGCGCTGTCGCGCCCGCTCTACGAATGCATCCTTACCGGGGTGCCGCCGATCGACAGCGGCGTGGTGCACAACGACGTGGTGCGCCTGTCGAAGGAGCGCAGCATCTTCCACTACGCCCGTGACGCCGGCCTCTCCACCGCCGCCGCGGCCTACCACTGGATGAGCGAGCTGTACAACCACGCGCCCTTCGTCGCCGCCCGCGACCGCCACACCAGTGACGCGGCCCTGCCGATCCAGCATGGCCACTTCTATTACGCCGACCACTACCCGGACTCGCACCTGTTCGCCGACGCCGAGAGCCTGCGTCTGAAATACGCGCCGGACTTCCTGCTGGTGCATCCGATGAACATCGACGACGCCGGCCACCGCTACGGCCTGGATTCGCCGCAGTACCGCAACGCCGCGCGCCGCGCCGACGTGATCCTCGCCGACTACCTGCAAGGCTGGCTCGATGCCGGCTACCAGGTGCTGGTGACCGCCGACCACGGCATGAACAACGACCGCTCGCACAACGGGCTGCTGGCCGAGGAACGCGAGGTGCCGCTGCTGGTGCTGGGTGGTGCGTTCAGTCTCGACCCCAACGCCCGCCCGCGGCAGACAGAGCTGTGCGGCACCGTCTGTACCCTGCTCGGCGCCGCCCACGACAAACCCCTGTGCAAGGAACTGCTCACGTGAGAGCCGCACTCCGCAAGTGGCCGGCACTCCTGTGCCTGGTGCCCTTCGCCGTGTTCTTCTTCGCCTTCCAGATCGCCCCGCTGCTGTGGGTCGCCATCAACAGCCTGATCGTCGGCGACAGCTGGAGCCTGGCCAACTTCGCCAAGATCTTCTCCTCCAAGTTCTACCTGCAGTCGATCAAGCACAGCCTGCAGATTGCCTTCTGGTCGAGCCTGTTCGGCATCGTCATCGCCATCCTCGGCAGCTACTCGCTGCGCCAGGTGGACTCGAAGCTGCGCGACTTCGTCATGGCCTTCTCCAACATGACCAGCAACTTCGCCGGCGTGCCGCTGGCCTTCGCCTTCATCATCCTGCTCGGCTTCAACGGCGCGCTGACCCTGATGCTCAAGCAGGCCGGGCTGATCGAGGACTTCAACCTCTACTCCAAGACCGGCCTGATCGTGCTCTACACCTATTTCCAGATTCCCCTGGGCGTGCTGCTGCTCTACCCGGCCTTCGACGCCCTGCGTCAAGACTGGCGCGAGTCGGCCCAGCTGCTCGGCGCCAACACCTGGGACTTCTGGCGGCACATCGGGCTGCCGGTGCTGACCCCGGCGCTGCTCGGCACCTTCGTCATCCTGCTGGCCAACGCCCTCGGCGCCTACGCCACCGTCTATTACCTGACCACCGGCAACTTCAACGTGATGCCGATCCGCATCGCCGGCCTGGTGGCTGGCGACATCAGCCTCGACCCCAACCTGGCCAGCGCCCTGGCCATGGTGCTGGTCGGCCTGATGGCGCTGATCACCGTGGTGCACCAGTGGCTGCTGCGCAGGAGCCATCGCCATGCGCGCTGATGCCAAGCCCGCCGCCCTCTACCACCGCGTGGTGGTCTGGCTGCTGTTCCTGATCCTGCTGCTGCCGCTGGCGGCCACCCTGCTCTACTCGCTGTCCACCAGTTGGTCCGCGACCATCCTGCCGGACGGCCTGACCATCAAGTGGTACCTGGCGCTGTGGAGCGACAGCCGCTTCCTCGCCGCCTTCGGCCAGTCGCTGCTGGTGTGCTTCGGCGCGCTGCTGCTGGCGGTCCTGCTGATCCTGCCGCTGCTGTTCGTGGTGCACTACCACTTCCCCAGGCTCGACGGGCTGATGAACATCCTCATCCTGCTGCCCTTCGCCGTGCCGCCGGTGGTGTCCTCGGTGGGCCTGCTGCAGGTCTACGGCTCCGGGCCGCTGGCGATGGTCGGCACGCCGTGGATCCTGATCGGCTGCTACTTCACCGTGGCCCTGCCGTTCATGTACCGCGCCATCACCAACAACCTGCAGGCGATCAACCTGCGCGACCTGATGGACGCCGCCCACCTGCTCGGCGCCAGCACCTGGAAGGCCGCCTTCCTGGTGGTGCTGCCCAACCTGCGCAACGGCCTGATGGTCTCGCTGTTCCTCTCCTTCAGCTTCCTGTTCGGCGAGTTCGTGTTCGCCAACCTGCTGGTCGGCACGCGCTACGAGACCCTGCAGGTGTACCTGAACAACATGCGCAACAGCAGCGGCCACTTCAACAGCGCACTGGTCATTTCCTACTTCTTCTTCGTACTGGTCTTCACCTGGGCGGCCACCCGCCTGAACAAGGACAAACCGTAGGCTGCGCGCGAGCGCAGCGAGTCGAAGCCTACAAGGACACCTTCATGAGTTACCTGAGCATCCGCAGCCTGCACAAAAGCTACGGCGACACGTCGATCTTCAGCGACATCCACTGCGAGATCGAGCGAGGCGAGTTCGTCACCCTGCTCGGCCCTTCCGGCTGCGGCAAGTCCACCCTGCTGCGCTGCATCGCCGGCCTCACCGAGGTAGACGGCGGGCAGATCCTCCTCGACGGTCAGGACCTGGTGCCGCTGGCGCCGCAGAAACGCGGCATCGGCATGGTGTTCCAGAGCTACGCGCTGTTCCCCAACATGACCGTGGCGCAGAACGTCGCCTTTGGCCTGCGCATGCAGAAGGTCGGCAAGGACGAGAGCGCCCAGCGCGTCGACGAGGTGCTGCGCCTGGTGGAGCTGCAGGACTTCGCCGGGCGCTACCCGCACCAGCTCTCCGGCGGCCAGTGCCAGCGTGTGGCCCTGGCCCGCTCGCTGGTCACCCGCCCGCGCCTGCTGCTGCTCGACGAGCCGCTGTCGGCGCTGGACGCACGCATCCGCAAGCACCTGCGCGAGCAGATCCGCGCCATTCAGCAGGAGCTGGGCCTGACCACCGTCTTCGTCACCCACGACCAGGAGGAGGCGCTGACCATGAGCGACCGCATCTTCCTGATGAACACCGGCAAGATCGTCCAGAGCGGCGACGCCGAATCCCTCTATACCGCGCCTGTGGATGCCTTCGCCGCAGGTTTCATCGGCAACTACAACCTGCTCGACGCCGACACCGCCAGCCGGCTTTTGCTGCGCCCGGTCAACAGTCGCATCGCCATTCGCCCCGAGGCGATCCAGCTGCACGACAGCGGCGCCATTGCCGCCGAGGTGCTCGGTCACAGCCTGCTCGGCAACGTCATCCGCTACCGGGTGCAGGCCAACGGCGTGGAGCTGCTGGTGGACGTGCTCAACCGCTCCGAGCGCGACCTGATCGGCAAGGGCCAGTGCATCGGCCTGTCCATCGATGCCGACGCGATCCGGGAGGTGGCGTGATGGCCCTGGCGATCTTCGACCTCGACGAGACCCTGATCCACGGCGATTGCGCCTCGCTGTGGGCCCAGCGCATGGCCGACCTGCAGTGGGTCGACCGCGACTCCTTCGTACCCCGCGAACAGGAGCTCATGACCCTCTACTCTCGCGGCGAACTGGCGATGGAGGACTACATGACCTTCACCCTGGCGCCGTTGGTGGGGCGCACGCCGGAAGAAGTCGAGTTCGTCGTCGGGCCCTATGTGGAAGACGTGATCGAACCGATCATCTTCGGCGACGCCATGCGCTGCCTGGCCGCCCACCGCGCCGCCGGCGACCGCCTGCTGCTGATCTCCGCCTCGGCGCACTTCCTGGTCAGCGCCATCGCCGAGCGGCTGGGCGTGGACGAGGTGCTGGCCATCGACTGCGAATTCCAGCATGGCTGCTACAGCGGCAAGACCTCCGGCGTGCTGACCTACCGCGAGGGCAAGGTCACCCGCCTCGAGGCCTGGCTGGCCGCCGAGGGCGAGACGCTCGAGGGTGCGCACTTCTATTCGGATTCGCGCAACGACCTGCCGCTGCTGCAGCGGGTACCGCATCCGCACGCGGTCAATCCCGATCCAACCCTGCGCGCCCATGCCGAGCAGGCCGGCTGGGAAATCCTCGACTGGAAGTAGCGCGCTCTCGCTTCGCCGGACCGGAGGGTGCGCGGTGCGCACCACGGAGACATTTGGTGCGCACGGCGCACCCTACGGATCACCGATCAGTTCAGGGTCTCGTCGATCAGCAGCACCAGTTTGCCGGCCACGTGGTTGCTGGCCAGCTCGGCGAAGGCCGCATCCGCATCCCTGGCCGTATAGGTACGCTCCAGCTGCGGCTTCAACCGCCCCTCGGCGAACAGCGGCCAGACGTTGCGCTGCAGGTCGGCCAGTAGCTCGGCCTTGAACTGGTCGTCGCGGTTGCGCAGAGTCGAGCCGGTCAGCTGAATGCGCTTGCCTAGCAGCAGCGCCATGTCCAGCTGCGCCTTGCTGCCACCCATCAGGCCGATATTCACCCAGCGCCCGTCGCGGGCCAGCAGCTGCAGGTTGAGCTCCGCGTAGCTGGCGCCCACCGGATCGAGGATCACGTCGAACGGGCCGAGGTCATGCAGGCTCTCCAGGCCCTCGCCGCGCAGCGCGCCGCCCTGGGCGCCGAGGTCCTCGCAGTAGGCCAGCCGCTCGGCCGAGCCGACACTGACCCAGCACGGATTGCCGAAGGCCCGGCACAGCTGGATCGCCGCCGAGCCCACGCCACTGGCGCCAGCGTGCAGCAGCACCTTTTCGCCAGGCTTGAGCGCGGCCAGCTGGAATAGATTGAGCCAGGCGGTGGCATACACCTCCGGCAGCGCCGCCGCCTCGGCCAGCGACAAGCCCTCCGGCACCGGCAGCGCGTGGCGGGCGTCGATCACCACCTCTTCGGCCATGCCGCCGCCGGCCAGCAGTGCGCAGACCCGCTCGCCCACCTGCCAGTGACTACCGGCACCGGCCTCCACCACCACACCGGAACATTCCAGGCCGAGAATGTCGCTGGCACCCGGCGGCGGCGGATAGTGCCCGGCGCGCTGCAGCAGGTCGGCGCGGTTCAGACCGGCTGCCGCCACGCGAATGCGGACCTGGCCCACATCGCAGGCAGGAACAGGCCTCTCGCCCCACTCCAACTGCCCTTCGACGCCTTGCAATGCCTTCATGCTGCCTCCATAGTGAGTGAGCCCCGCGCGCCCCACGTCTGTTGCGGGGCTTTCGCCTTTTGCCGCCGGAATCAAACGGAACCCGGCGCTCTACCAGACGGCCTAATATGCGTTATCACTTGCCCTCGCGTCGAACCTACATGCAGCGTTTTCTCCCCGCTACCGCCCTGGCCCTGTGCCTCGGCCTGCACGCCCTGCCCGCCGCCGCCAAGGCCGCCGCGGAAAACTGGGCCTACCTGCAGCCGGACCGCGATCAGGTGATCGCCAGTCTCAACGTGGTGGAGCTGCTCAAGCGCCACCACTACAACAAGCCACCGCTGGACGACGCCCGCTCGGCGAAGGTCTACGAGGGCTACCTGAAAATGCTCGACCCGGCGCGCAGCTATTTCACCGCCGCCGACATCGCCCAGTTCGACCGCTGGAAGAACAAGTTCGACGACCTGCTCAAGAGCGGCGAACTGGAGCCTGGCTTCATCATCTACCGCACCTACCTGCAGCGCGCCGAAGAGCGCCTCGACCATGTCGACGAGCTGCTCAAGGCCGGCGTCGACAAGCTCGACTTCAGCCGCGACGAGAGCCTGCTGATCGATCGCGAGAAGGCGTCCTGGCCGAAGAACCGTGCGGAGCTCGACGACCTCTGGCGCAAGCGCTTGAAGGACGAGGTGCTGCGCCTGAAGATCGCCGGCAAGGAAACCAAGGACATCCAGGAGCTGCTGCAGAAGCGCTACAAGAACCAGCGCACCCGTCTGGAGCAGACCCGCGGCGAGGACGTGTTCCAGGCCTACATCAACGCCTTCTCGCAGACCTACGACCCGCACACCAACTACCTCTCCCCGGACAACGCGGAGAACTTCGACATCAACATGAGTCTGTCGCTGGAAGGCATCGGCGCCGTCCTGCAGAGCGACAACGAATACGTCAAAGTGGTGCGCCTGGTGCCGGCCGGCCCGGCCGAGAAGAGCAAGCAGATCGCCCCCGCCGACAAGATCGTCGGCGTTGCCCAGGGCGACAAGGACATGGTCGACGTGGTCGGCTGGCGCCTGGACGAGGTGGTCAAGCTGATCCGCGGACCGAAGGGCTCCAAGGTCCGCCTGGAAGTGATCCCCGCCAGCAACGCGCCGAGCGACCAGACCAGCAAGATGGTCACCATCGTCCGCGAGGCGGTGAAGCTGGAAGAACAGGCCGCACAGAAGTCGGTGCTGAAGCTGCAGCACGACGGCCGCGACTACAAGCTCGGGGTGATCAAGGTCCCGGCCTTCTACCTCGACTTCAAGGCCTACCGCGCCCAGGACCCGAACTACAAGAGCACCACCCGCGACGTGAAGCGTCTGCTCGGTGAGCTGAAGCAGGAGAAGGTCGACGGCGTGGTCATCGACCTGCGCGACAACGGTGGCGGCTCCCTGCAGGAGGCCACCGAGCTGACCGGCCTGTTCATCGACCAGGGCCCGACCGTGCTGGTGCGCAACAGCGACGGCCGCGTCGACGTGCTGGCCGACGAGGAGCCCGGCGTGTTCTACGACGGCCCGCTGGCCGTGCTGGTCGATCGCCTGTCCGCCTCCGCCTCGGAAATCTTCGCCGGCGCCATGCAGGACTATCACCGCGCGCTGATCCTCGGCGGCCAGACCTTCGGCAAGGGCACGGTGCAGACCATCCAGCCGCTCAACCACGGCGAGCTGAAACTGACCCTGGCCAAGTTCTACCGCGTCTCGGGGCAGAGCACCCAGCACCAGGGCGTGCTGCCGGACATCGCCTACCCGGACATCGTCGACACCCAGGAGATCGGTGAAAGCGCCCTGCCCGAGGCCATGCCGTGGGACAGCATCAACCCGGCGCTGAAACCGGACAGCAACCCCTACAAGCCCTTCCTCGCCGAGCTGAAGTCGCGCCACGAGTCGCGCACCGCGAACCATCCGGACTTCGTCTTCACCCGCGAGCGCCTGGCCCTGGCACAGAAGCTGATGGCCGAGACCAGCGTCAGCCTCAACGAGCAGGCACGCCGCGCGCAGCACGCCGAGATCGAGGCCAAGCAGCTGGCGCTGGAGAACGCCAAGCGCAAGGCCAAGGGCGAGGAACTGCTCAAGGAAATCAAGGAAGAGGACGAAGATGCGCCGCCGGTCGAGCCCGAGAAGACCAAGCCCGAGGACGACGCCTATCTCACCGAGAGCGGCCACATCCTGCTCGACTACCTCGGCCTCGAAGCCACGGTGGCCAAGCATTAAGCCGTAATCAAAGCGTCATCGTTCTGTCGTGAAATAGGGCCGGTAGCGATACCGGCCCTTTTCTTTTGGCACACGAGACACCCCATGACCGCCACCGAGCAGTTGAGCGCACTGGACTCCATCCTCGCTCACGGCGATTTGCACAGTCTGTTCCAGCCCATCATCAGCCTCTCCGAGCGTCGCGTGCTCGGTTACGAGGCGCTCACCCGCGGGCCTTCCAATAGTTCGCTACACGCCCCCATCGCCCTGTTCAGCGTGGCGCGCAATGCCGGCCGCCTGAGTGAACTCGAACTCGCCGCGCGCAAGTGCGCGTTCGGCCGCTTCCGCGACCAGCAGCTCGACGGCAAGCTGTTCCTCAACGTCTCGCCCGAGTCGCTGCTGGAGGCCAGCCACCAGCCGGGGCGCACCCTGCGCCTGCTGCAGGAGTTCGGCATCAGTCCCGATCGGGTGGTGATCGAACTCACCGAGCAGGCGCCCATCGAAGACTTCGAGCTGCTCGACACCGCCCTGCACCACTACCGCGCCATGGGCTTCTCCATCGCCCTGGACGACCTCGGCGCCGGCTATTCCAGCCTGCGTTTGTGGTCCGAGCTGCGCCCGGACTATGTGAAGATCGACCGCCACTTCATCGACGGCATCCACCAGGACGCGGTCAAGCGCGAGTTCGTCGATTCGATTCTGAAGATGGCCAAGGCCTCCCGCGCCCAGGTGATCGCCGAGGGCATCGAGCTCGCCGAAGAACTGTCGACCCTGATTGAAATGGGCGTCGACCTGGTACAGGGTTACCTGCTTTGCCGCCCCCAGGAACAGCCGCCACGCGATGCGGCGAAACTGCTGCCTCGGCTGGACGCCCCCAGTGCGCCGCTCGGCGAGGAAGGCGGCGACCTCTCCGCCCTGCTCAACGAACAGCAGGCCGTCTCCAGCGACACGCCCATCGCCGTGGTGCTGGAAGCCTTCCGCGCCCAGGCCAACCTCAATTCGCTGGCGGTCCTGGATGGCGAGGAGCAGCCGGTCGGTATCGTGCATCGCCATTCGCTGTCCGATGCGCTGCTCAAGCCGTTCGCCACCGACCTGTTCGCGCGCAAGCCGATCAGTCGCCTGATGATCACCGACTTTCTCGCCGTGGATGTCGGCCATTCCCTGCAGCAGGTCAGCCGCCTGCTCACCAGCCGCGCGCGGCAACGCATGGAGGAAGACTTCATCATCACCCGCCAGGGCCGCTATCGCGGCCTCGGCCGGGTCATCGACGTGCTCAAGCTGATCACCGAGCTGAAGATCCAGCAGGCCCGCCACGCCAACCCGCTGACCCTGCTGCCGGGCAACGTGCCGATCCAGCAGTGCCTCGGCCGCCTGCTGCAGCAAGGCCGCGAGGCGATGGTGTGCTACGTGGATATCGACAGCTTCAAGCCGTTCAACGATCTCTACGGCTACGCCCGCGGCGACGAGGTTCTGCTCTGCCTGGCGCAATGCCTGAACGAGCGGGTCGACCCCAGCCGCGACTTCGTCGGCCATATCGGCGGCGACGACTTCCTGTTGGTGCTGGGTCCCGACAACTGGCGCGAAAGACTCAATCAATTGCTTGAGGATTTCCAGGCCCAGTGCCGGCGCTTCTACCGCGAGGAACACCTGCAGGCCGGCTGTTTCATCAGCCACAACCGCCAGGGTCGCCGCGAACAGTTTCCGCTGCTGTCACTGTCGATCGGCGTGGTACGTCTGCATCCGCAGAACTGCGCGCAGCTGGATGCCGCGCAGCTGGCCGGCCTGGCCTCGGAGGCTAAGCGCCACGCCAAGGCGGTGCCGGGCTACAGTCTGCACATCCTCGACACGCTCAGCCTTTCCGCCTGAAGCCCAGCTGCTCGGCGAGACGAGCGAAGCGCTCGGCCGCGGCCTCATCCGCTGCCAGGCCGGGGCCGCCGTCGCGGTACAGCTGGCTCACGCGCTGTGCCGCCAGCGGGTGGCCGGCCGCGGCCGCCATCTGCCACCAGCGCGCCGCCTCGCCAGCGTCCGGCGCCTGGCGGCTGTCGCCGGCCAGGCACTGCACGCCGACCTGATAGGCAGCCTTGCCGTCGCCACCCTGGGCGGCCAGGCGCAACAGGCGCAGCCCCTCCTCGCGGGCGCCGAAGCCCTGGCCGCGGAACAGCAGGATGTGTCCGTAGAAACTCTGCGCCGGCACATGGCCCAGGGCGGCCATGCGTGCGAACTGTCCCTGCATCCAGGCCCAGGCGCGCGGCTGCTTCATCAGCCAGGGCCAGTGGAACATGCGCCGTGCCAGCCAGTAAGTGGCTCGGGCGCGCAGTCGCCAGAGCATCAGGGCTCCTCGGGGTAGCTGAACTCGAAGACCCGGGCGACCTCGGCCGCGTGCCAGGAGGCGGCAGCGATGCCGTCCGAGGGGCCGGAAAAGCGCCCGAGCCGCGTCACGCACTCGAAAAATCCTGTGCGCGGCAACCGGCTCGCGCCCTGGCTGATCACCAGCGCGCTGCGCAGCGGGCGCTCGGCGCGTGCGTCCAATGCGGCCAGGTGCTCCAGCGCCGCGGTCAGCGTCTGCATCGCCGGGCTCGGCAACTGCAGTCGCTCGACCAGCGCACGGTAGGTCAGCAGGTGCCGCTGGCGGCGGGCATCCTCCAGCTCGCCGAGCAGCGCCTGCCAGTGCTGGCGGTGGATGCGCACGCTCACGACGGCTGCTCCCACTCGCCCACCTCCAGCACCCGCGCCAGCGAACGCAGGATGGCGCCGTCGGGCTCGCGCTCGCCGGTCTCGATCAGGTTCAGATAATGCGGGCTGATGCCCACGGTGCGCGCCAGATCGGCCTGGGACAGGCCCTTGGCTTCACGCAGGCTGGCCAGCTGGCCGAGCCCGGAACGGGTTTGCGGGGCCTGCGGTACAGCTGCGGCTGGCGCCCGGCCGGCAGCTTCGAGCAAGGCCTGGTAGTCCGCCCAAGGCAACACCGCGTACTCGGCCTCGCCATCGCGCATGATCACTTGAACACTCATTACAGCTCTCCGTAGAGCAGTGCCGACACGCTCGGCACTTCCTTGCAGGTGCTCATCTTAACAATCCGGTCAGCGCCAGAGCGTGACCTATCGTGCCCTGTCAGACAAGAGTCGGCAGCGCAGCAGAGGATGATGGAGCTCAGGAGAACTGCGATCGGCACATATGCGCCTGCGCGAGGGCGAATTCAGTCGGCGCTCCGATCCGCCGGCGGCAACGCCTCCACGCGCTGCAGCACCTCGGGCGCCTGCGCCTCGCGCCACGCGCGATAGGCTGCGAGCTCGCCGTCCCAGGTCCGCAGCACCCAGGCCAGTACCGCAAGATCGTCGAGCAGGCCAACGCCGAGCAGCCAGTCCGGCACCATGTCCAGCGGCATCAGGAAGTACACCAGCGCCGCGACGACCGAGACCAGCGCCTGACTACTGATCGCCCGATACTCGCCGCGCCACCAGGCGGCGCACAGCCCCTGCAGCAGACGCAGATCGCCGCGCAGGCGGGCAAAACGGTCGCCTCCCTCCCCCTTACGGGCGACAGCCATCAGCAACGAAGGCAGTCGTCCGCGAGCCAGAACGCGCTGCGCCAGACGAAGGTAACGGGTGTAGTTCCAGGGAAAATTCATGACTCGAACTCCACGAGGCCCATGCCTGCTGGGCTGCAACCGGTTATCCACCAATATTGTGGATAACCCTGTGAACAGTTGTTTGATGACTCGATCAAACGCCCGTACCACGCGGCCTCGCTACAGATCGGGCACTTTTTGCTCAAGGATAAAAAACCATATAAATCAGCCAGTTATCTATTGAGCACTGCTCAGGAAAGGTGTAACACCGCGCACACTGGGAGTAACCGGAAACAATGTGCATAACCGTAACACCGCCTCCGTCATCCCTCATGTTCAGACCGACGGGTCGCCTGCCGGTTCTGCAAATGAAAACGCCCCGGCTGGCGGGGCGTTTTGCATGACGGCAGGTGTTACTGTGCGGGTGCGGCGGCCGGGTCCTTGATGCCGAGCAGCTCGAGCTCGAACACCAGTACCGAGTTGGCCGGGATCGCTGGGCTCGGGCTCTGGGCGCCGTAAGCCAGCTCGCTGGGGATGTACAGCTTGTATTTCTCGCCCACGTGCATCAGTTGCAGGCCTTCGACCCAACCCGGGATCACGCCGCTGACTGGCAGATCGATGGGGCTGCCACGCTCGATGGAACTGTCGAACACAGTGCCGTCGGTCAGCTTGCCTTCGTAGTGAACGGTCACCACGTCGGTGGCCTTCGGCTGCGCGCCGTCGGCCTTCTTGATCACTTCGTACTGCAGGCCGGAGGCGGTAGTGACCACGCCATCCTTCTTGCCGTTCTCCTCGAGGAATTTCTTGCCGGCCTGAGCCGATTCCTCGTTGAGCTTGGCCATGCGCTCTTCCGCGCGCTTCTGCAGGAAGGCGAAGGCCTCGGCCAGCTCTTCGTCCTTCAGCTTCTGCTCCTTCTTGCCGATGGCGTCTTCGATGCCCATGGCCACGGCCTTGGAATCCAGATCGGCCAGGCCTTCCTGGGACAGGCTCTTGCCCATGTTCAGGCCGATGCCATAGGAAGCCTTCTGCGCCGGCGTCTTGAGTTCCACTTCGCTGGTCTGCGCATCGCAACCGGCCAGTACCAGGCCGACCAGGGCAACCGCCGCCGCAAGACGATGTTGTTTCATGCTTGTTCCTTGTAGAGGCCACGAGGGCAAAAGAGAGCGCGAGCTTAGCAGCCTGCGGCGAGCACTGGCTACGGCACTGTAGGAACGGCGAAATGCGGATAAGTTCAGCCGGGCGGGGAACGCGGCGGGAAAAACGCGGGCAAAAAAAACGACCTCTCGGTCGTTTTCTTCAAGCCTCGGTCTTCAGTCTAACCAAGGCTTTATGTATGGCGCAGCGGACGGGACTCGAACCCGCGACCCCCGGCGTGACAGGCCGGTATTCTAACCGACTGAACTACCGCTGCGCGTAACCTCTTGAGCGAGATGGTGGGTGATGACGGGATCGAACCGCCGACCCTCTGCTTGTAAGGCAGATGCTCTCCCGGCTGAGCTAATCACCCTTCACTCTCGAAGTGGGGCGCATTCTAGGGATGCACTTTCACATTGGCAAGCCTTTTTTGAAAAAAATTTTCGAGCAGTTCCAAAGGCTTAGCTGCGGGTTGGCCAATCGGCCCCGGCGGAGAATAATGCACGCTTCGTGTTCAAGGAGTGTTCATTCCCATGTGGTTCCGCAACCTGCTCGTTTATCGCCTGACCCAGGATGTGCCCTTCGACGCCGAAGCCCTGGAAGCGGCACTGGCCGCCAAGGCCGCGCGCCCCTGCGCCAGCCAGGAGCTGACCACCTACGGTTTCATGGCGCCGTTCGGCAAGGGCGGCGATGCCCCGCTGGTGCATGTCAGCGGCGACTTCCTGCTGATCGCCGCGCGCAAGGAGGAACGCATCCTCCCCGGCAGCGTGGTGCGTGACGCGCTGAAGGACAAGGTCGACGAGATCGAGGCGCAGCAGATGCGCAAGGTCTACAAGAAGGAGCGCGACCAGCTCAAGGACGAGATCGTCATGAGCTTCCTGCCGCGCGCCTTTATCCGCCGCTCCAGCACCTTCGCCGCCATCGCGCCCAAGCTCGGCCTGATCCTGGTCGACAGCGCCAGCGCGAAGAAGGCCGAAGACCTGCTGTCCACCCTGCGCGAGGCCATCGGCTCGCTGCCGGTACGCCCGCTGACCGTGAAGATGGCGCCGACCGCCACCCTCACCGACTGGGTCAAGACTCAGGCTGCCGCGCAGGACTTCTTCGTACTGGACGAATGCGAGCTGCGCGACACCAGCGAGGACGGCGGCGTGGTGCGTTGCAAGCGCCAGGACCTGACCAGCGAGGAAATCCAGCTGCACCTGTCCTCGGGCAAGCTGGTCACCCAGCTGTCCCTGGCCTGGCAGGACAAGCTGTCGTTCGTGCTGGACGACAAGCTGACCGTCAAGCGCCTGCGCTTCGAAGACCTGCTGCAGGACCAGGCCGCTCAGGACGGCGGCGACGAGGCCCTCGGCCAGCTGGACGCCAGCTTCACCCTGATGATGCTGACCTTCACCGACTTTCTGCCGGCGCTGTTCGAGGCCTTTGGCGGCGAAGAGATACCGAAAGGCATCTAGCTTCCGGACAACTTCCGCAACACCTGCACGGGGCCCGTTCGTCCTTTCGGACTTGCCCTGTGCAACCCTCTGTGCAGAATAGCGAACAACGCGAGGACGACCTCGCCGCTCCATCCGAGTGATCTCCCGGGACGGCCCGTTCATCAGTAGTAAGGAGCCATCCCATGTCCTGGATCATTCTGTTGTTCGCCGGCCTGTTCGAGGTCTGCTGGGCCGTCGGCCTCAAGTACACCGACGGTTTCACCCGCCCCATCCCCACCCTGCTCACCGTCGGCGCCATGATCGTCAGCATCGGCCTGCTCGGCCTGGCCATGAAGGAGCTGCCGCTGGGCACCGCCTATGCGATCTGGACCGGCGTCGGCGCGGTCGGCACGGTGATCGCCGGGATCTTCCTGTTCGGCGAATCCATGGCCCTGGTGCGCCTGCTCAGCGTCGGCCTGATCGTCGCCGGGCTGGTCGGCCTCAAGCTCAGCCACTGAACCTGCGCCCATGAAAAAACGGCAGGACAGCCGTTTTTCACAGCGAAGCTGCCCGAAGGGTGACGCACAGGGATGTGCGCCATGAAAAAGCCCGCCAATCGGCGGGCTTATTTGTTGCAGCGATCTAGCGCTGATCGCCACGCAGCAGGCTTACCTGCTCCTGCAGCACCAGGCGCCCGGTATCCGCCGGCAGCGGCTGGCCGGCGACCAGATTGACCCGCGACCAGAGGCGCTTGAACAGGCCCTTGTGCGGTGCACGGCTGAAGAAGCTGCCCCACAGCCCCTGCAGCGCCATGGGGATCACCGGCACCGGATTGGCTTCGAGGATGCGCTCGACCCCGGCTTTGAACTCGTCGATGTCGCCACTGGTGGTCAGCTTGCCCTCGGGAAAGATGCATACCACCTCGCCCTCGGCCAGGTACTGGGCGATGCGGGCGAAGGCGCGCTCGAACACTTCCGGGTCCTCGCTGCGCCCGGCAATCGGCACGGTACCGGCGGTGCGGAAGATGAAGTTCAGCACCGGCAGGTTGTAGATCTTGTAGTACATGACGAAACGCACCGGCCGGCGCACCGCGCCACCGATCAGCAACGCGTCGACGAAGGACACGTGGTTGCACACCAGCACCGCCGCGCCCTCCTCCGGGATCACCTGCAGGTTCTGGTGCTGCACCCGATACATCGAATGGCTGAGCATCCAGATGAGGAAGCGCATGGTGAACTCGGGGACGATCTTGAAGATGTACAGGTTCACCGCGATGTTCATCAGCGAGATGGCCAGGAACAGCTGCGGGATGCTCAGCTCGGCGACGCTGAGGAAAAGGATCGATACCAGCGCCGCTGCGACCATGAACAGCGCGTTGAGGATGTTGTTGGCGGCAATCACCCGCGCCCGCTCGTGCTCCTCGGTACGCGACTGGATCAGCGCGTACAGCGGCACGATATAGAAGCCGCCGAACACGCCCAGGCCGAGGATCGAGCCGAGCACCCACCACGCCTCGCCCATGCCCAGCAGGCCCAGCCAGTCATGCGTAGCAGCCGCCTGCGGAAAGCTGCTGGACGTGGCCCACAGCAGGATGCCGAACAGCGACAGGCCGAAGGAGCCGAACGGCACCAGGCCAATCTCCACCTTGTGTCCGCTCATGCGCTCGCAGAGCATCGAGCCCAGCGCGATGCCCACCGAGAACACGGTGAGGATCAGCGTTACCACGCTCTCGTCGCCGTGCAGCAGGTCCTTGGCGAAGGTCGGGATCTGCGTCAGGTAGATCGCACCGAGGAACCAGAACCACGAGCTGCCGATCAGCGAGCGCGACACCGCCGGGCGCTGACCGAGGCCCAGGCGCATGATCTGCCAGGACTGGCGGAAGATGTTCCAGTCCAGCTCCAGCTGCGGCAGCGCCGCGGCGAAGCGCGGAATGCTGCGGCTGGAGACGTAGCCCGCCACCGCAGTCGCGACGATGGCGACGCCCACCGCCATGCGGTAGCCCTCGCCGGACATCAGCAGCCCTGCACCGATGGTGCCGGCCAGAATGGCGAGGAAGGTGCCCATCTCCACCAGCGCGTTGCCGCCCACCAGTTCCTGCTCGCGCAGCGCCGCCGGCAGGATCGAGTATTTCACCGGGCCGAACAGCGCCGAGTGGGTGCCCATGGCGAACAGCGCGGCAAGCATCAGGTAGAGGTTGTCGAACAGGAAGCCGACCGCGCCGACCGCCATGATCACGATCTCGGCCAGCTTGATCATGCGGATCAGCGCGTCCTTGGCGAATTTCTCGCCGAACTGGCCGCCGAGGGCGGAGAACAGAAAGAACGGCAGGATGAACAGCAGCGCGCAGAGGTTGACCAGCAGATCGCGCTCGGCGCTGACGCTGAGCTTGAACAGGATGGCGAGGATCAGCGACTGCTTGAAAATGTTGTCGTTGAACGCGCCGAGCAGCTGGGTGATGAAGAACGGCAGGAAGCGCCGGGTGCCGAGCAGGGCGAATTGCGAATTCGGGGTCATCGTCCTTGTACCTGTGAGAGGCCGAGCGGGCCGTCCGATATTGGACCGCATCTGCCCTCGGCAAAGCCACACCCGCGTGTGGCTTTCGCGATGCGCCGCGCCAGCGGGCTGCTTTACGCAGATCCGTAGCCCGACTTCAGTCCGGGGCTGGCCGAGGTGCCCCGGACTGAAGTCCGGGCACCGGCTAGATCGGCATCTGCCCCAGCCACCAGCGCAGCAGGAAGAACACCAGCATCCCGCCGCCAATGGTCGCCAGCAGGTGGCGGGTGACCGCGGCAATCGCGATGGCGATCAGCCCGCCAGCAGACAGGCACTGTCCAGACTCACTGCCATAGCGCCGTAGCCCGGACTTCAGTCCGGGGCTGGCCGAGGTGCTCCGAACTGAAGTCCGGCTACCGGCTAGATCGGCATCTGCCCCAGCCACAAGCGCAGCAGGAAGAACGCCAGCATCCCGCCGCCAATGGTCGCCAGCAGGTGGCGGGTGACCGCGGCAATCGCGATGGTGATCAGCCCCGCCAGCAGGTAGGCGTTGTCCGGGCTCAGGGCCCAGGTCTTGCCGTCCGGCAGCAGCATGCCGGGCACCACGATGGCGGTGAGCACCGCGGTGGGCACGTAGTGCAGGCCCTGGCGCACCAGCGGCGGAAAGCGCAGGTCGGGGAAGGCGAACAGGCTGTAGCGGGTGGCGAAGGTGATCGCCAGCATGCCGAGGATCAGGATCCAGTTTTCCATCAGAACACCTCGTCCTGCAGCAGGCGGTAGCGACGTTCCAGCACCACGCCGACGACGATGCCGGCGAAGGCCGCGGCCATCAGGCCGAGCTTGTAAGGCAGATCATGGCAGGCCACCGCCACGCCGGCCGCGACCAGCGCCGCCGCCACCTGCGGGCGGTTGCGCAGCATGGGCACGACGATGCCAATGAAGGTGGCGAGCATGGCGAAGTCCAGCCCCCATTCACCGATGTTCGGCACTGCCTGGCCGAACACCAGGCCGATCAGCGTGCAGGCCAGCCAGTTGCCATACATGGCCAGCCCGGCCCCGAGAAAGTACCAGTGCTTGTGCGGCGAGGCGTCCGTCTCGGCATAGCGGTGCTGGACCACGGCGAAGGCCTCGTCGGTGAGCCAGAACGCCAGCGGCACGCGCCAGCGCTTGGGCAGGTGGCGCACGAAGGGCTGCAGGGTGGCGCTGTACAGGGCGTGGCGCAGATTGACCACCAGCGTGGTCAGCCACACCACGGCCAGGGTGGCGCCGCCGCCGAGCAGGCTGATGGCGATGAACTGCGCCGAGCCGGCGAACACCAGCACCGACATGCCGAGGGTCTGCCAGGGGGTGAGGCCGGCGGCGCCGGCCAGGCTGCCGTAGATGATGCCGAACGGCATGGCGCCGAGCAGCATCGGCAGCATGTCGCGCAGACCTTGGAAGAGTTCGTGTTGACGGGACATGGAGCCTCCTTGAATCCGGGAGGCTAATCGAGAGAAGTGCTCCGCGTCTTGAACGATATTGCGCAGTGGCCCGCGCACGCGCGGCGGTATTCGCCGGGGCTGACGCCGTAGCTCTGCTTGAACTGCCGGTTCAGGTGGCTCTGGTCGGCGAAGCCCAGCTGCACGGCGACCTGCAGCGGCGCGCAGCCGGAACGCAGCAGCGCCCGCGCCTGCTCCAGGCGGCGCTGCTTGAGCCAGGCGTGCGGCGGCAGGCCGGTGGCGTGGCGGAACACCCGGGCAAAGTGGAAAGGCGAGAGATTCACCCGCGCCGCCAGCACTTCCAGCGATGGCGGTTCGGCCAGGCTGGAGGCCAGCAGGTCCTTGGCCAGGGCTACGGCCCGCGGCTCGCGGCCGGGTGCCGGGGCCTGGGGAATGCGCGCATGGCGCTGGAACAGCAGCAGGATCGCCTCGCGCCAGGCGGTCTGTTGCTGCAACGCATGGACATCGCCGTCGAGAAGGCGGTGCAGTTCGCCGAAGGCCCGGTGCAGCTCGACGTCCTGCAGCACGCTCACACCGAACGACGGCATGCCGCCGCTCGCCAGCCCCAGTTCCTCGAGCACACCCTGCACCTGCGTCGGCGCCGGGTAGAAACCGCGGTACCACCAGCCCTGCTCATGGGCCTTGGAGCCGGTGTGCACCTCGTCCGGGTTGATCAGCACCATGCTGCCGACCGGCGCCAGGTGGTCGCTGCCACGGTGACGGAAGCGCTGGGCGCCGCCCTCGATCACGGTGAAGACGAAGCCCTCGTGCACATGCGGCGAGAAGCGCTGCTCGATGTAGCGCGCGTGCAGCAGCTCGACGCCGGCCAGCGCCGGGCTTTCCCAGAAGCGCGTGCGCTCGCCGCCGGCCAGGGGCTCAGGCACCGAAGTGCGCTTCCAGGCCGGCTTTGACCTGCGGCCACTCGCTGTCGGTGATGCTGTACATCACGGTGTGATCGAGGCGGCCATCGGCCAGGCGCCGGTGATTGCGCAGCAGCCCCTCGCGCTGGGCACCGAGCTTCTCGATGGCGCGCTGGGCGCGCAGGTTGCTGGCGGCGGTCTTCAGCTGCACGCGCACCAGCTGCCACTCCTCGAAGGCGTGGCGCAGCATCAGGTACTTGATCGTGCGATTGAGGCCGGTGCCGTGCTGGCGCGCGTCGAGCCAGGTGGCGCCGATCTCGGCGGCCGGCAGTACCGGATTGAAGTCGAAGAAGCTGGTGGTGCCGACCAGCTCGCCGGCCAGGCGGATGGCGAACACCACCTCGCGCCCCTCGCGCTGCTCGGCCAGTGCATTGCGGTACCAGTCCGGGCGCGTGGTGCCGCTCATGTATTGCTGGGACTCGCGATTGGCCTCGGCCAGCTGCAGCAGGCCCGGCAGGTCGCTCTCGACCAGCGGATCGAGGCGCAGGGCGCCCTGCTGCAGGGCCACGGGTTGGGGCTTGAACATGACGCGAACTCCGGTAAGGCGACCACGGCCGGCCACGCTATCAGGGGGACCGCCGCCGCTCAAGCCGGTTGCGACCATGGTCGGCCTGACGAAGCGGGCGCCGCGTGCGAGACTAAATCCCTAGCCAATGGTCCTGCTGACCATGCCCCACACGCGGAGTTCGCATGTCGCTGTCCGGCGGATTGATCGCCTTCGTCGCCCTGGTCTACATGGCCATCCTGTTCGCCATCGCCTTCTATGGCGATCGCCGCCGCACGCCGCTCAAGCCGCGCACCCGCGCCTGGGTCTACAGCCTGTCGCTGGCGGTGTACTGCACCAGCTGGACCTTCTTCGGCGCGGTCGGCCAGGCCGCCGGCGAGTTGTGGTCGTTCCTGCCCATCTATCTGGGCCCGATGATCGTCCTGCTGTTCGCGCCCTGGGTGGTGGAGAAGATGGTGGCGATCAGCAAGCAGGAGAACATCACCTCCATCGCCGACTTCATCGCCGCCCGCTACGGCAAGTCGCAGAGCCTGGCGGTGGTGGTGGCGCTGATCTGCCTGGTCGGCGTGCTGCCCTACATCGCCCTGCAGCTCAAGGGCATCGTGCTCGGCGTCAACCTGCTGGTCGGCACCACGCCCAGCCCCACGCGCGGTCAGGACACGGCCTTGATCGTGTCGCTGATCCTCGCCCTGTTCACCGTATTGTTCGGCACCCGCAGCCTGGACGTCACCGAGCACCACCGCGGCATGGTGCTGGCCATCGCCTTCGAGTCGCTGGTCAAGCTGCTGGCCTTCCTCGCCGTCGGCGCCTTCGTCACCTGGGGCCTGTTCGGCGGCTTCGGCGACCTGTTCCAGCGCGCCAGCCAGGCGCCTGCCCTCGAGGACTTCTGGTCGCAGACCGTGAGCTGGCCGGCCATGCTGGTGCAGACCGGCCTGGCCATGACCGCCATCATCTGCCTGCCGCGGCAGTTCCACGTCAGCGTGGTGGAGAACATCGAACCGCGGGACCTGCGCCTAGCGCGCTGGGTGTTCCCCGCCTACCTGCTGCTGGCCGCGGCCTTCGTGGTGCCCATCGCCCTGGCCGGCCAGCTGATCCTGCCGCAGGGCGTGCAGCCGGACTCCTTCGTCATCAACCTGCCGCTGGCCGAGGCGCACCCGGCGCTAGCCCTGCTGGCCTTTATCGGCGGCGCCTCGGCGGCGACCGGCATGGTGATCGTCGAGGCGGTGGCGCTGTCGACCATGGTCTCCAACGACATGCTGCTGCCGGCCCTGCTGCGCCGGCAGAGCGCCGAGCGGCCGTTCGAGGCCTTCCGCCACTGGATGCTCAGCGCGCGGCGCGTCAGCATCGTGGTGATCCTGCTGCTGGCCTATGTCTGCTACCGCCTGCTGGGCACCAACGCCAGCCTCGCCACCATCGGCCAGCTGTCGTTCGCCGCCATCGGCCAGCTGGCGCCTGCCATGTTCGGCGCGCTGGTGTGGAAGCAGGCCAACCGCCGCGGCGTGTTCGCCGGCCTCGCCGCCGGCTGCGCCCTGTGGTTCTACACCCTGGTGCTGCCACTGGTGGCCGGCGGCCTGCGCTGGTCGCTGGACAGCTTCCCGCTGCTGCCGGAGCTACTCTACTACCCGGTCGGTTTCGAGATCGATCCGCTGACCCGCGGCGTGGTGCTGTCGCTGGCCGGCAACTGGCTGCTGTTCGCCCTGGTCTCCTGGTTCTCGCGCACCCGCGTCTCCGAGCACTGGCAGGCAGGCCGCTTCATCGGCCTGGACACCGGCGCCAAGTCCGGCAGCCGCAACCTGCTGGCCGTGCAGGTGGCCGACCTGATGGCCCTGGCCGCGCGCTTCGTCGGCGAGGAGCGGGCGCGGCAGAGCTTCGTGCGCTTCTCCTACCAGCAGGACAAGCCCTTCAACCCCAGCCAGAACGCCGACAGCGACTGGATCGCCCACACCGAACGCCTGCTGGCCGGCGTGCTCGGCGCCTCCTCGACCCGCGCCGTGGTGCGCGCGGCCATCGAGGGCCGGGAGATGCAGGTCGAGGACGTGGTGCGCATCGTCGACGAAGCCTCCGAGGTGCTGCAGTTCAACCGCGCCCTGCTGCAGGGTGCGATCGAGAACATCACCCAGGGCATCAGCGTGGTCGACCAGAACCTGCGCCTGGTGGCCTGGAACCACCGCTACCTGGAGCTGTTCGAGTACCCCGAGGGGCTGATCGGCGTCGGCCGGCCGATCGCCGACATCATCCGCTACAACGCCGAGCGCGGCCTGTGCGGCCCCGGCGATGTCGAGGAACACGTGGCCAAGCGCCTGTTCTGGATGCGTCAGGGCAAGGCGCACACCTCCGAGCGGCTGTTCCCCAACGGCCGGGTCATCGAGCTTATCGGCAACCCCATGCCCGGCGGAGGCTTCGTCATGAGCTTCACCGACATCACCGCGTTCCGTCAGGCCGAGCACGATATGCTGGCGGCCAACGAGGGCCTCGAGCAGCGCGTGGAGGAGCGTACCCGCGAGCTGTCGCAGCTGAACCAGGCCCTCGGCGAGGCCAAGGGCAATGCCGAGAGCGCCAACCAGTCGAAGACCCGCTTCCTCGCCGCGGTCAGCCACGACCTGATGCAGCCGCTCAACGCCGCGCGGCTGTTCTCCGCCGCCCTCGCTCACCAGCAAGAGGCCCTGCCCAGCGAGGCCCAGGAACTGGTGCGCCACCTGGACAGCTCGCTGCGCTCGGCCGAAGACCTGATCACCGACCTGCTCGACATCTCGCGCCTGGAGAGCGGGCGCATCACCCCCGAACGCAGCCAGTTCCCCCTGGCCCAGCTGTTCGAGGCCCTGGGCGCCGAGTTCAAGGTGCTGGCCCAGGAACAGGGCGTGGACTTCCGCCTGGTGCCCAGCCGCCTGCGCATCGACAGCGACCCCAAGCTGCTGCGCCGGGTACTGCAGAACTTCCTCACCAACGCCTTCCGCTACGCCCGCGGCCACGTGCTGCTGGGCGCGCGGCGCGAGGGCGAGCATCTGCGCCTGGAGGTCTGGGACCGTGGCCCGGGCATTCCCGAGGACAAGCGCAAGGTGATCTTCGAGGAGTTCAAGCGCCTGGACAGCCACCAGACCCGCGCCGAGAAGGGCCTGGGCCTGGGCCTGGCGATCGCCGACGGCCTGTGCCGGGTGCTCGATCACCGCCTGGAGGTACGCTCCTGGCCGGGCAAGGGCAGCGTGTTCAGCGTCAGCGTGCCGCTGGTGCGCGGCGCCGCGCCGCAGGCCTCGACGCCGCTGGCCGAACATGGCCGCACCCTGGGCGGCGCCCAGGTGCTGTGCATCGACAACGAGGACAGCATCCTCGCCGGCATGCACAGCCTGCTGTCGCGCTGGGGCTGCCAGGTGTGGACGGCGCGCAACCGCCTGGAATGCGAGCACCTGCTGGACGAGGCGGTGCAGCCACAGCTGGCGCTGGTCGACTACCACCTGGACGAGGGCGACACCGGCACCGAGCTGATGGCCTGGCTACGCACGCGCCTGGGCCAGCCGCTGCCGGGCGTGGTGATCAGCGCCGACGGCCGCCCGGAATTGGTGGCCGCGGTGCATGCCGCCGGGCTGGACTACCTGCCCAAGCCGGTTAAACCCGCGGCCCTGCGCGCGCTGATCAGCCGGCATCTGCCGTTGTCCTGAGGCGGCTGCAACGCAGGCATCGCGGCGTCGCGATCCCGCGGTGGCCGGCTTGGTTTGGCGCCAAGAACCATCGAGACCGTCGATAGCAAGTAACGGTCTTTTGCGCTTTTTATCGGCACATCCTCGATAGATCATGCACTCCATCCCCGGTGGCGCAATCTGGCATCACCGGCCACGGAGTCATCACCATGATCGAAGTACGCCCGTTCGCCTCCCTCGGCCACGCCCATCACGGCTGGCTGAACGCCCGTCACCACTTCTCCTTCGCCGAGTACCACGACCCGCAGCGCGTCAACTGGGGCCACCTGCGCGTCTGGAACGACGACGAGATCGCCGCTGGCGCGGGCTTCCCGCCGCACCCGCACCACGACATGGAGATCATCACCTACGTCCGCGAAGGCGCCATCACCCACCGCGACAACCTGGGCAACCAGGGCCGCACCGAGGCCGGCGACGTACAGGTGATGAGTGCAGGCACCGGCATCGCCCACTCCGAGTACAACCTGGAGGACGTCACCACCAAGATCTTCCAGATCTGGATCATCCCGGACCAGCAGGGCGAAGCGCCGTCCTGGGGCGCCAAGCCCTTCCCGAGGGGCGAGCGCACCGGCCAGTTCGTGGTCCTGGCCAGCGGCCACGACGATGACGAGGAGGCCCTGCGCATCCGCGCCAATGCCCGCCTCGCCGCCGCCACCCTGGCCGCCGGGCAGAGCGCCGAGTACCCGCTGGGCCGCCTGCGCAAGGGCTACCTGGTGGCCGCCAAGGGCCGCATCGAGGTCAATGGCGTGGAAGCCGCCGAACGCGACGGCGTGGCCATCGCCGAGGAGGAAGTGGTGCGCGTCACCGCCCTGGAAGACAGCGAGGTGATCCTGGTCGACGTCGCCTGATCCGGCGCAGTCGCGGCGCCGGCGCCGCGTTCCAGACCGGGCTCGTTCCCGTCCCGGGAATGCGCGATGCCGGCGGCCGCGGAACCAGCTTCAACCTCGCCACCGCGCTCGGCGCCGGTCTGCCGATCGACGCCGAGCGCGGTTGGCCTGCGCGGGGCGACGACGACACCCGGCGGTTCTAGTCGCCGGCCTCGTCCAGCAGCGGCAGACCGGCGGCGCGCTCGATCAGATCCGGCGCCAGGCTCTTGCTGGCACGGGCGCCGAGCAGCTTGAGATTCTCGACCCGGTTGATCAGGTTGCCGCGTCCGTCGCACAGCTTGTTGCGCGCGGCGTCGTAGGCCTTGTCCAGCTGTTTGAGGCGGCTGCCGACCTCGTCCAGGTCCTGGATGAAGGCGACGAACTTGTCGTACAGCTGCCCTGCCCGCTCGGCGATCTCCAGGGCGTTCTGGCTCTGCCGCTCCTGGCGCCAGAGGCTGTCGATCACCCGCAGGGTCGCCAGCAGCGTGGTCGGGCTGACGATCACGATGTGCTGCTCGAAGGCCTCCTGGAACAGCCCCGGATCCGCCTGCAGCGCGGCGGCGAAGGCCGCCTCGATGGGCACGAAGAGCAGCACGAAATCCAGGCTGTGCAGGCCCTCGAGGCGCTTGTAGTCCTTCACCGAGAGGCCCTTGAGGTGGGCGCGCAGGCTCAGCACGTGCTGCTTCAGCGCATGGGTCCGCGCTGCCTCGTCCTCGGCGACGATCATCGCCTGGTAGGCGGTGAGGCTGACCTTGGCATCGACGATCACCTGCTTGTCACCGGGCAGCTGGATCAGCACATCCGGCTGGAAGCGCTCGCCCTCGGCTCCTTTGAGGCTGACCTGGGTGTGGTACTCGCGGCCCTTCTCCAGGCCGGCGTGCTCCAGCACCCGTTCCAGCACCAGCTCGCCCCAGTTGCCCTGGGTCTTCTGGCCCTTGAGCGCGCGGGTCAGGTTGGTGGCCTCGTCGCCCAGGCGCTGGTTGAGCAGCTGCAGGCGCTCCAGTTCCTTGGCCAGGGAGAAGCGCTCGCGGGCCTCGTTCTGGTAGCTCTCCTCCACGCGCTTCTCGAAGGCCTGGATGCGCTCCTTGAGCGGGTCGAGCAACTGGCCCAGGCGCTGCTGGCTGGTCTCGGCGAAACGCTGCTCGCGCTCGTCGAAGATCTTCCCGGCCAGCTCGGCGAACTGCGCGCGCAGCTCGTCGCGGGCGCCCTGCAGGTCGGCGAAGCGCTGCTGGTGGCTGTCCTGCTGCTCGCGCAGCTCGGCGGCCAGGGCGGCGCGCTGGCTCTCCAGCTGGCGCAGCTGTCCTTCCTTCTGCTCGCGTTCACGGCTCCAGTCCTGCGCGGCCTGCTGCGCGGCCTCGCGCTCGCGGCCGAGTAGCTCGCTTTCGCGGCGCAGGGCGGCCAGCTCGGCCTGCTGGTCGCTGTTGTGCTGCTGCACACCGCGCAGGTCGTCGAGGGCGCCATCGAGCTGGGCGCTCAGGCCCTCCTGGGCCAGTCGCGCCTGGTTCAGGCGTTCCTCCAGCAGCAGTCGCTCGGCCGCCTGCGTCGCCTGAGCGCGTTGCAGGCGCCACGCCAGCACGGCCAGCGGAACGGCGCCGAGCAGCAGGCCGAGCAACAGGTTGGAGGGTTCGAGGACGAAGGAGAAAGGCACGGGCGGGCTCGCTGTCGGGTTCGCAATGCCCGGCAGTATACCCGCGCGGGAATCAGGGGTTGAGGCGCTGCAGCAGCCGCTTGGCCTCGTGAGAGCCGTGCCCGGCGGCGAGTTCCAGCCAGTGACGGGCCTGCTGCGGCTCGCGCTGGCGCGGCTGGCAATAGAGGCGGCCGAGCTCCAGCTGGGCGCACGAATCACCGGCGCGGGCGGCCTGGCGCAACAGCTCGAAGCCGATGCGGCGATCACGGGTGTTGCCGCAGTCGCGGCACAGCAGTTGGCCCAGGCGGCTCTGGGCCGCGACCACGCCCTGGCGGGCCGGACGCTTGAGCAGGCGGCCGGCGAAGCGCTTGACCCCGGAGTGGCGGGCCAGTCGGGCATTGTCGAGCAGCCAGAAGGCCAGGCGGATCGGCAGACGGTGGCCGCTATCGGAACGAGACTGAGCGGGCAGAACGCGAGACTTCATGTAAGCAAAGGCTGACTGCGGGGCGCGCCACTCTACTCTCTTTTTCCGCTCGGTAAAGACTTGCCAAAACCGCCGAACCGCGCTCTAGAGCAACTGCTCGGGAAATCCACAGAAGCTGTGGATAACTCCGTGGACAACATGGTGGAAACCTTTCTCATCCCCTACTGTCCGCGGCTTCGACTCAAACTGATGCTTTTTTCACCAATGAAAAAAATCCTTATTTTTCAGCTAGTTGAAAAATGGCCATGGAGAATCAAGCGGTTACGGCGCTTTGTGACAGAAGCTTGACAAGCCGCCTCGCCGTTGTGCACAAGTGCGCCGCTCTGGGGCGCGCCCCTGCGCGTTTTCGACGCATTGCGTTCGCTCAGGCCGGCTGCGGCAGGCGCCCGTCGACCAGGTAAAGCTCGAGGCCGAACAGGCGTGGCGTGTCCGGTGCCTGTGCACTCTTGAAGGCCACATAGGCCGCCGTGGTTTCGCACAGCCAGGGCTGCAGATTGCGCGGGCGCTTCTCGCTGAAGGCGCCTGGTGCATACAGGGCGACATTGAGACCGCCCTGTGGACAGCGCGCCGACGGGTACTCGAAGGCCTCGACCCCCGCCTCGCGCATGGCACTGCCGAGGGCGTGGGTGGCGCGGTAGTCGCTGCGGTGGGTCAGCACCTCGCGATGCCGCTCGAAGGGCGGCAGTTGCAGGCGCACGCCACGCTGCACTTGGTAGCGCGCCTCGAAGGAGGAATGCTCGGAGAGGATGCGCCCGCTGGGCGGCGGCTCGACCATGCCGTGCCACAGCACGAAGCGGTAAAAGGCGGTCTCGACCATCGCCGTTTCCAGCCGGCAGGCGGCGTAGAACAGGCTCGGCTCGTGACGCCGGCCGAAGCGCGAGCCCCAGCGCAGCGGCGGATAGCGGAACGGCGTGCGCAGCAGATAGTGCAACGGCTCATCGGCGGGCGGCAGTGGCGGCTTGCTGGCCTCCAGCAACTGCTCGAGCAGGGCCTGCTCCTCCAGCGTGTCGACCAGCTGCAGCGTGGCGACCTGGCCCTGGTTCTCCACCAGACGCACCAGGCGGCCACGCAAAGGGATGATCTGTTGTGCGCCGGCGCAGGCCTGCCAGATGTCCATATCGGAACTCGCTTGGCCCGCCACGGCGGGGCCTTCAGGGAAGAGGATCAGACCTTGCCGCGAATGGCGTCGAGGTATTCCACCACCTGCACCAGGCCCTGTACCTGGGCCATCTGCTCCAGCGGCACGCCGGCCAGGTGGCGGTTCTCGGTGCGCAGGAAGTGGCGCATGTCATCGAGGTTGCCGCCGAACAGGGCGAATAGCGCCCGGTAGGCGCGGATCAGCAGCAGCGCCAGCTCGCCGGTCTTGCTCTGCGGCCGCAGCCCGCCGCTGTCGCCCCAGCGACTGATGGCGGAACGGTTGACCCCGACGATGCCGGCCAGCTCCTGCTGGGTCAGCCCCAGTTGCTCGCGGGTATTGAGCAACGCCTTGAGCAGGACGGCCTCGGCGTTCGCATCCGGCTTGGAGAGTGCGCTCATGGAGAGCCCTCGCTGATGTTCGTTTGATACAAAACTAGCAGATAAAACTCGAAACGAACACCACTGAAAGTGCCGCCGCCTGGGCGCTATCCCGCGCCCCGCGTGGAGCCGATATGTCGGGCGGCGGTATCGATCAGCAGGAAGGCCGCTATCGGCAGCACGATCACCAGCAGCACCGGGCTCCAGAACAGGCTGGCGGCCAGCCAGGGCATCAGGTCGAAAGGCGCGGCCGCGCAATGCACCTGCTGCTTGAGGCTGCCCTCGCAGTGGAAATGGGTGAGTGAATAGACGCCGAGCCGCCACACGCCGAAGAGCACGGCAGGTGGCAACAGGGCCAGGGTGTATCGGCTCGTCCATGACATGGCGACATTCGTTTCGAGCGTGGGCGGGACGGGCAGCATCGCGCGAATCCTCTCGCCCTCCCAGCCCTGGGACGAAAAATCTCCGTCCCGAGACGCTTCTGGGCGCTTGGCCTAGCAGCAGCCCAACCGTTTGAAAGCACGGTCGGCTTGAAGGTATCTGCGGCGGCAGTGCCTTGGGAGAGGCCATCACCTGCTGTTGGCCCTGCCCTACCCCGTGGTTGTCGAGGACGACGGCGCCTTGCGTTGACTTCCGATCAACCCGGTTGTTCACCGGCGCCATTCTTGAGCAGAACGCCTCTAGAGAGCTCGCTACCGGGCGCACGGTAGAGTGGCAACAGCGGTGCTGCCTTTTTCCGCGGCCGCATTTGGTGGTACGCAGCGGCTGTAGACAAGCCGGTGCCGGTAAAGAGCTGCAATCCGAGCCATGTGGCACTAGCCGCACCGGGGGCAAAAGCGTTTTCGATCCGCGCAGGGCGAAAACCGGAGCCTGATCCAGGCTCCGGTTCTGTTCTCCCGGAAAAGTTACTTGCCCGCGGTCAGCGCGCTGTAGCTGGTGATCAGGTTGCGGTAGTCCGGGATGTGGTCGGAGCAGATCTTGGCCAGGCCTTCCACGTCGTTGCGCCAGTCGCGGTGCAGCTCGCAGGCCACGGCGAACCAGTTCATCAGCTGCGCGCCCGCCTGGGTCATGCGGCTCCAGGCCGAATCACGGGTGATCTGGTTGAAGGTGCCGGAGGCGTCGGTGACGACAAACACGTCGAACCCCTCTTCGATGGCCGACAGCGCCGGGAACGCCACGCAGACTTCGGTCACCACGCCGGCGATGATCAGCTGCTTCTTGCCGGTGGCCTTGATCGCCTTGACGAAGTCTTCGTTGTCCCAGGCGTTGATCTGGCCGGGGCGGGCGATGTAGGGCGCGTCCGGGAACATCTCCTTGAGTTCCGGCACCAGCGGGCCGTTGGGGCCGGTCTCGAAGCTGGTGGTGAGGATGGTCGGCAGGTTGAAGAACTTGGCGAGGTCGGCCAGGGCCAGGACGTTGTTCTTGAACTTGTCCGGCTCGATGTCGCGAACCAGGGACAGCAGGCCTGCCTGGTGGTCGACCAGCAGAACGACGGCGTTGTCTTTGTCCAGGCGGTTGTAGGCGGCGTTGGTCATGGTGGAATCCTCGATTTGTTTTCAATGGTGGCCGGCGGTGGCCGGTGAGTCGGTCTTGTTTTGCAGTGCATCACTGCATGGAAGAAAGATTAAATTCGAGGCATTTGACGCGCTAGACTGCGAAAATTGCCTCTAGCGTTCTATTTGGAGAACGACCCATGGAAGACCTCAACAGCCTCTACTACTTCACCCAGGTGGTGGAGCACGGCGGCTTCGCCCCCGCCGGGCGCGCGCTGGACATGCCCAAGTCCAAGCTCAGCCGGCGTATCGCGCAGCTCGAGGAGCGCCTCGGCGTGCGCCTGCTGCACCGCACCAGCCGGCACCTGTCGCTCACCGAGATCGGCCAGGCCTATTACCAGCGCTGCCTGGCCATGCGCGTGGAGGCCGAGGGCGCGGCAGAGGTGATCGAACGCAACCGCGCCGAGCCGCGCGGCCTGGTGCGCCTGGCCTGCCCCACAACGCTGCTGAATTCCTGGGTCGGGCCGATGCTGACCCGTTACATGCTCAAGTACCCGCTGGTGGAGCTGTACATCGAGAGCACCAACCGCCGGGTCGACCTGCTGCATGAAGGCTTCGACGTGGCCTTACGGGTACGTTTTCCCCCGCTGGAAAACACCGACATGGTGATGAAGGTGCTCGCCGCCAGCACCCAGTGCCTGGTCGGTCACCCGGATCTGCTGGCCTCGCTGCCGAAGGATTTCCAGCCCGAGGAGCTGGGCAACCTGCCGAGCCTGCACTGGGGCGGCGCGCAGCGCGACTACCAGTGGGAGCTGCTCGGCCCGAACGATGGCAAGCTGGTGATCCCGCATCAGCCACGGATGATCACCGATGACCTGCGCGCCCTGCGCGATGGCGCGCTGGCCGGCGTGGGTATCGTCCACTTGCCCTGTGTAGCAGTGCGCGAAGACGTGGCGGCCGGCAAGCTGGTGGAAATGCTGCCGGGCTGGGCGCCGAAGTGCGGCATCGTCCACGCCATCTTCCCCTCGCGCCGCGGCCTGCTGCCCTCGGTGCGCACCCTGATCGACTTCCTCGCCGACGAATTCAGCCAGAGCGACATGGCCTGAGACGCGCGGAGCGTTGCGCGGCGCGCACAGCAGTTGTGCCGCCGCGACCGATTCTGCGTGGGCGGTCGCCGGCTTAGTCTGGCGCCACCGATATCCCACAAGGAACCGCCATGAACGCCTCTTCGACCCTCCACGACACGGCGCCAGCGCAGAGCCTATCGCCCTGCCTCGTCGCCCTGCTCGCCTTCTGCTGCGGCGCCGTCGTCGCCAACCTCTACTACGCGCAGCCCATCGTCGAGCTGATCGCTCCGGCCATCGGGCTGTCGACCGAGCATGCGAGCCTCATCGTTGCGCTGACGCAACTCGGCTACGCCGCCGGCCTGCTGTTCCTGGTGCCGCTCGCCGACCTGCTCGAGAACCGCAGGTTGGTGGTCAGTTTCACCCTGGCCGCCGCACTGTGCCTGGCCAGCGCCGGAATCGCCGCCACACCCTCGGTGTTCCTGGCCTGCGCGCTGCTGATCGGCCTGACCTCCGTGGCGGTGCAGATTCTCGTGCCGCTGGCCGCGCACATGGCGCCGGAGGCGAGCCGCGGGCGCGTGGTGGGCAACATCATGAGCGGCCTGTTGCTCGGCATCCTGCTGTCGCGACCGATCGCCAGCACCGCCGCCGCGGTGTTCGGCTGGCGCGGCGTGTTTCTCGGTGCCGCGATCCTGATGGCCGTCATCGCGCTGATCATGGCCGTGGCGCTGTCACGCCGCGTACCGAGCCACAGCGCGAGCTACCGCCAGCTCATCGCCTCGGTGTTCGGCCTGGCGCGCCGCCATGCCGTGCTGCGCCAGCGCGCGCTGTACCAGGCCCTGCTGTTCGCCGCCTTCAGCGCCTTCTGGACCATCGCGCCCATCGAGCTGATCCGCCAGCACGGCTTCAGCCAGACGCAGGTGGCGTTGTTCGCCCTGGTCGGTGCGGTGGGCGCCATCGCCGCGCCCATCGCCGGGCGCCTGGCGGATGCCGGCCACACGCGCAACGGCACGCGGCTGGCCCTGCTGCTCGCGCCGCTGTCGCTGGCCATCGGCGCCCTGCCCGGCGCCGGCTACCTCTGGCTGGTGGTGTGCGCGGTGGCGCTGGACTTCGCCGTGCAGCTGAACATGGTGCTCGGCCAGCGCGAGGTGTACGCGCTGGACCCGCACAGCCGCGCGCGCATCAACGCCGTCTACATGACGAGCATCTTCGTTGGCGGCGCCCTCGGCTCGCTGGTGGCCAGCCCGCTCTACGAGGCCATCGGCTGGTCGTGGTTCGCCGTCGCCGCCGCGCTCATTCCGGCCACCGCCACGCTGCTCTTCCTGCTGCGCGACGAGGCAAACCGAGCACAGGCGTAAAAGGCGCGTGCCGCGCGATTGGGTACACTCGGGAGCCTCTATCCCTCGCGCCCCGGAGCCACCCATGGACAAGCTGCAGGCCCTGTCGATGTTCGTCGAAACGGTGCGCTGCGGCGGCTATTCGGCGGCGGCCCGCAAGCTCGGCGTAGCCACCTCCTCGGTGACCCGCCAGGTCGCAGCGCTGGAGGCCGAGCTGGGAGCCGCGCTGCTCAACCGCAGCACGCGCCACAGCAGCCCGACACCCGCCGGGCTGGCCTATTTCGAGAAGGCGGTGGCCATTATCGACGCCCTGGCCGAGGCGGACGGCATGGTCGGAGACCGCGGCGACGAGGCGCGAGGGCGCCTGCGTGTCAGCGTGCCGGTGGAGTTCGGCCGGCGAGTGATCGCGCCCCACCTGGGGCGCCTGCTGACACGTCACCCCGGGCTGGAAGTCATCCTCAACCTCAGCGACCAGCTGGCGGACCTGCCCCGCCAGCAGATCGACCTGGCCGTGCGCCTCGGCTCCACCCTGGCCAGCGACGACATCATCAGCCGCCCCATCGGCCACTTCGAGCGCTGGCTGGCGGCGAGCCCCGATTACCTGGCCCGCGCGGGCGCGCCGAATCATCCGCTGGAACTGACCGACCACAGCTGCCTGCGCTTCGATCACGGCGGCGCCCACGTTAGCTGGTGGTTCGACGATGCCGACGAACACTGGGTGATCGACGTTCGAGGCCGCCTGCAGAGCAATAACGCGGACATTCTTCGCGAGGCCGCCCTGAGCGGCCAGGGCATCGCGCTGCTCGCCGACTGGCTGGTGGCGGACGACGTGCGTGCCGGCCGCCTGGTCCGCCTGCTGCCGCAATTCGCCGCCAACACCGGCCGCGCCAGCTGCACCATCCACGCGCTGTATCCGCCTAGCCTGCGGGAGTCCAGCCGCATCCGTGCGTTTCTCGCCTTTCTGCAGGAAGTGCTGGCGGCCTAGGGGCGTTCTAGTCAGGCCGCGGATCGAGCGCCCGCCGGTGCATGGGTGTGAGGACGGCCCAACATTGACGATTTGCAGGCCCATGTTCCGAAAGGAGTCAGGAGATTAGGGAGCTTGTCTCGGGGTGACCTGAAGTCACTGGATGATGACCAATTTGCCCTGGACATTTTTTTGACCCCGACAAGGCAAAGAAAAAGCCCCGTGATCCAAAGAATCACGGGGCTTTTTTGTATGGCGGGAAGATAGGGATTTGAACCCTAGGTGCCATTGCTGACACAACGGATTTCGAATCCGTCCCGTTCGACCACTCCGGCATCTTCCCAAAGCGGTGCGCATGATACCAGTTGAGGGTCGTTAGTCCAGCGATTTTTCGTGTGCGATCAGGTGCTTGCGCAGCGGCAACGAAAAAGGGAGCCGCAGCTCCCGCTTCTTTTCGATGGCGCGTGTCACTGAGTCAGACGGGTCAGCGCCTCGCGGTACTTGTCGGCGGTCTTCTGCGCCACTTCGGCCGGTACGGCCGGGGCCGGCGGCTCTTTGTTCCAGCCGGTGGACTCCAGCCAGTCGCGCACGAACTGCTTGTCGAAGCTCGGCGGGTTGCTGCCTTCGGCATAGCTGTCGGCCGGCCAGAAGCGGCTGGAATCCGGGGTCAGCACTTCGTCCATCAGGGTCAGGGTGCCGTCTTCGTCCAGACCGAACTCGAACTTGGTGTCGGCGATGATGATGCCGCGGGTGGCGGCGTACTCGACCGCCGCGCTGTACAGGGCGATGGCGGTGTCGCGCACCTTGGCCGCCAGCTCGGCACCGATGATGGCCTCGCACTGCTCGAAGCTGATGTTCTCGTCATGGTCGCCGACGGCGGCCTTGGTCGAGGGGGTGAAGATCGGCTGCGGCAGCTTGGCCGCTTCCTTCAGGCCGGCCGGCAGCTGGATGCCGCAAACGGTGCCGCTCTTCTGATACTCCTTCCAGCCGGAACCGACGATGTAGCCGCGCACGATGGCCTCGACGGCAACTGGCTTGAGTCGCTTGGCCACCACGGCGCGCCCTTCCACCAGCGGCAGCTCGGCGGCCGGCACCACGTCCTCCACCTTGTCGCCGGTGAAGTGGTTGGGCACCAGGTCCTTGAGCTTGTCGAACCAGAAGTTGGAGATGGCGGTGAGGATCTTGCCCTTCTCCGGAATCGGCTGCTCGAGGATTACGTCGAACGCCGACAGGCGATCGGTCGCGACCATCAGCATGCGCTTCTCGTCGATCTCGTAGAGGTCGCGGACTTTGCCGGAGTAGATCTTCTTCAGGCTCAGGGTGGTGGGAGTGGTCATGTCGAATATTCCGCCTGGTTCAAAACGAAACAGGCGAAACCCTGGGGTTTCGCCTATCGGTTCGCTGCGGCTCCGGCCGAGGCCGGAGCGGATTCAGCCGAGGTTTTCCTGGATCAGGGTCAGCACGCGGCGGGATACGTCTTCCGGCGCCACGGTGTTGATGTCCTTCTCCACGGTCACCTGCACGTCGCCACCGGCGCTGCTGGTCAGGCGCACCTGATAGCGCTCGGCACGCGCGTCGATCTCTTCCTGGGTCGGCTCGCTGCCGAACAGGCCGCTGATGAAGCCCTTCTCTTCTTCCGGCTTCTTCGCGCCCTCGGCGAGGTTGACGTAGTACACGCCCAGGCTGCGGTTGATGTCGTCGACGCGCACGTCGCCCAGCTCCAGGGCGCGGCCGACGCTCGACCAGGCGCGGTCGAAGTCGGTGCTGAGGCTGAGCACCGGATTGCCGGCGCCGTCCTGGGACAGGCTGACGCGGCTCGGCGCGTCATAACTGCGCGCGGCCAGCAGCGATACGGAGCCGTGCTCGGCGGTGCTGCTCAGGTCGGCGAGCATGCCGTCGAGCAGCGAGGCTTCCAGGCCGGCATTGCCACTACGGGCCGGGAAGGCCACGTCGGCGCTGCTGCCCTCTTCGCGCTCGGCGATGACCACGAACACCTCGCTGGTATTGCGCACCACACCCGGCTCGACGCGCACACGCACGCGCACCTGGTTGTCCTCGTCGCTCATCAGGCTGGCGACGCGGTGCCCCATGGACGGCGCCAGATCCTGGCTGCCCTGCCACTCGGTAACGAATTCGCCGGTCTGCGGGCGCTCTTCGGCGATGCGGAAACCATTGTTCTCGAAATAGGAACGCGCCACCGGCCAGACTTCGGCAGGCGTGCGCTGAGCCACCAGCCAGCGCGAGTCGCCGCTCTTCTGCAGGCTGAATTCGCTGGCGCGGTCGCCCGTGGCACCCAGTGCCTGCGGACGCGGCACCTCGAAGCTCTGCGGAGTCTCGCTGCTGCTGGCCACATGGGCGGGCACCGGCAGCAGCGGGTCGAGCCGCTTGGCGTCGACGCTCGGCGGCACCTGCATGGGCGCGCTCTGACGCGCGTCCAGGTAGTCGGTGGAGCGGTCACGGAAGTAGCCTTCGTCGCCCCACAGCCAGCCGCAGCCGCTGGTACTGGAAATGATCAGGGCAAGGGCAGAGAGTCCAGCCAGTCGCTTCATGCGCAAATATTCCTCGATTAAGCCAGGACGCCGGACTGGCGCATGGCCTGACGCAGCGGTTCGTGACAGCGCGGGCTGAGCCAGGTCAGCGGCAGACGGATGCCGTCCTGCATCAGGCCCATCTCGTTCAGGGCCCACTTCACCGGAATTGGGTTGGACTCGATGAACAGGTTCTTGTGCAGCGGCATCAGACGCTCATTGATGGCGCGGGCGGTGGCGGCATCGCCGGCCATGGCGGCGGCGCACAGCTCGGCCATGGCGCGCGGGGCGACGTTGGCGGTCACCGAGATATTGCCCTTGCCGCCCATCAGCATCAGCTCGACGGCGGTGGCGTCGTCACCGGAATAGACGAGGAAATCGGCGCCGACGCGATCGAGGATTTCCTGGCCGCGTTGCAGGTCGCCGGTGGCTTCCTTGATGCCGATGATGTTGGCCACCTTGGACAGGCGCTCGACGGTTTCCGGCAGCATGTCGCAGGCGGTACGGCCCGGCACGTTGTAGAGGATCTGCGGAATGGCCACCGCCTCGGCGATGTGGCGGAAGTGCTGGAACAGGCCTTCCTGGGTCGGCTTGTTGTAGTAGGGGGTCACCAGCAGGCAGGCATCGGCGCCGACGCTCTGGGCGTTCTGGGTCAGCTCGATGGCTTCGCGGGTGCTGTTGGCGCCGGTGCCAGCGATCACCGGGATGCGGCCGGCGACCTGATCGACCACCCGGCGGATGACCTCCACGTGCTCGTGGACATCCAGGGTGGCGGACTCGCCGGTGGTACCGACGGCGACGATGGCATTGGTGCCTTCCTGCAGGTGGAAGTCGACCAGCTTGCTCAGAGCGTCCCAGTCAAGACCGCCTTGTGCGTCCATGGGCGTGACCAGAGCCACCATACTGCCGGAAATCATGCAACCGCTCCTGCCGGAAAAAGAGAGCGGTAATGGTACTGGCGCCACCTGTGTTGCACAAGCGAACGCAGGGTCGCCAGCATTCCCCTGAGCGGCGCTTTTCGCTACCCTTCCCCCTTTGCTCCGCCAGCCAGCGCCGAGCCCCATCGTTTCAGGAAAGCTGCATGTCCACCGCCCCGGTTCGCGAACAATTCCTCGTCATCAGTGCCCTCGGCGCCAACCCCATGGAGCTGACCAGCGTGCTCTGCCGGGCCAGCCAGGAAAACCGCTGCGGCGTCGTCAGCAGCCGCCTCACCCGCCATGGGGAATACAGCGCCCTGGTGCTCCAGGTCAGCGGCAGCTGGGATGCCCTCGCCCGCCTGGAAACTGCACTGCCGGCCCTGGCCAAGCGCCACGACTTCAGCGTCAACATGGTGCGCAGCGGCGCCCTCGACGTACGCCCCAATGCCCTGCCCTATGTGGCCTATGTCAGCTGCGCCTACCGTCCGGACATCCTCAACGAGCTGTGCCAGTTCTTCAGCGATCATCGCGTGGAGCTGGAGAACATCACCTGCGACACCCACCAGGCGCCGCAGACCGGCGGCACGCTGCTCAACGCCACGCTGACCGTGACCCTGCCGCCGGGCACCCAGATCAGCTGGCTGCGCGACCAGTTCCTCGACTTCGCCGACGCGCTGAACCTGGACGCGCTGATCGAACCCTGGCGCCCGCAGAACCCGTAAGGAAGCAACCATGGCCGTAACCCTCGACCAATCCGTCGCCGATTTCAGCGCCGCCGCCACCAGCGGCCAGCAGGTCTCGCTGAGCGCCCTCAAGGGCAAGCAAGTAGTGATCTACTTCTATCCCAAGGACAGCACGCCGGGCTGCACCACCGAAGGATTGGACTTCCGCGCCCGCTACGCCGACTTCCAGGCCGCCAATACCCAGATTTTTGGCGTATCGATGGACAGCCTGAAGAAGCATGAAAGCTTCAAGTGCAAGCAGGATTTCCCCTTCGAGCTGATCAGCGACCCGGAGCACGAGCTGTGCGACCTCTTCGGCGTCTATCAGCTGAAAAAGAACTACGGCAAGGAGTACATGGGCATCGTGCGCAGCACCTTCCTGCTCGACGCCCATGGCGTTCTCCGCCAGGAATGGCGCAACCTACGGGTTGCCGGCCATGTCGATGCAGTCCTGGCTGCGGCACAGGCCCTGCACAAGGGCTGAGCCGAATGAATGAAAAGGGCCGCGATGCGGCCCTTTTTCATTGCATGGCCGTCAGGCCTTCTTCAACCAATAGCGGAACACGCCGCCGCCCTCTTCCTCGCGCAGCAGTTCGTGCCCCGCCAGACGGGCGAAGGCGCGGAAGTCGCGCTGCGAACCGGCGTCGGTGGCGATGACCTTGAGCACCGCGCCACTGGCCAGGCGATTGAGTTCCAGCTTGGCCTTGAGCAGCGGCAGCGGGCAGTTCAGGCCGCGGGCGTCCAGTTCGGCGTCGCAGGCGGGAATATCGGTCATGGCGCTCTCCTCGAAGGCGGGCAAGGATACCGCACAACCCTGGCCAGGTGGCCAAGCGGCCGGCTAGAGTAGCGGCTCAGTCCAAGCCAGAGCCCCGTGCATGAATTTTCTGCGCCCCACCCTGCTTGCCCTCGCCTGCCTGGCGCTGCCCGTCGGCGCCAACGATCTGCCTTCGCTGGGCGACGCCAGCTCATCCATCGTCTCGCCGGAACAGGAACACCGCCTCGGCCGCGCCTGGCTCAGCGTGCTGCGTGGCCAGGTCGACCAGCTGTCCGACCCGCTGCTCAAGGACTACGTGGAGACCAGCGTCTACCGCCTGGCGGAGACCAGCCAGCTGGAAGACCGTCGACTGGAATTCGTCCTGCTCAACAGCCCGCAGATCAACGCCTTCGCCGCGCCCGGCGGCATCGTCGGGGTCAACGGTGGCCTGTTGCTGCACGCCAAGACCGAGGCCGAATACGCCTCGGTGATGGCCCACGAACTGGCGCACCTGTCGCAACGCCACTTCGCCCGCGGCCTCGAGGCCCAGCAGCGCATGCAGCTGCCGGTGATGGCCGCCATGCTCGCCGGCATCGTCGCCGCCGCGGCCGGTGCCGGCGATGCGGGCATCGCCACCGTCATGGGCGCGCAGGCAGCCGCCATCCAGGAGCAGCGCCGCTTCTCCCGGCAGAACGAGCAGGAGGCCGACCGCATCGGCCTGCTCAACCTGGAGAAGGCCGGCTACGATCCGCGCGCCATGCCAAGCATGTTCGAGCGCCTGATGCGCCAATACCGCTACGACTCCAAGCCCCCGGAATTCCTGCTGACGCACCCGGTGACCGAGTCGCGCATCGCCGACACCCGCAACCGCGCCGAGCAATACCCGCCCCAGGGCAAGGAAGACAGTCTGCACTATCAGCTGATGCGCGCCCGCACCCAGCTGATGTTCGAGGAAACCCCGGGCATCGCCGCCAAGCGCTTCCGCGACATGCTCGACAAGAACCCCAAGCTGGACGCCGCGCGCTATGGCTTGGCCCTCGCCCAGATCAAGGCCGGCCGACGCGAAGATGCACGCAAGATCCTCACCGAATTGCTGACCAAGGAGCCCGACGACCTCGTCTACAACCTGGCCATGGTCGACCTGGACGAGAACGCCAATCGCCTGGCCGACGCCAGCAAGCGCGTCGAGCGGCTGCGCAGCCTGTACCCGGATAGCTATCCGCTGGAACAGGCGCGCATCGACCTGATGCTCAAGCTGAACCAGCAGCAACAGGCCGAGGCCGCGCTGGACGAGCTGCTCAAGCAACGCGGCAACGACCCGGACGTCTGGTATCAGGTGGCCGAAGTACGCGGCCTGACCGGCAACATCATCGGCCTGCATCAGGCCCGCGCCGAGTTCTTCGCCCTGGTCGGCGACTACGACCAGGCCCTGGAACAGCTCGACCTGGCCAAGCGCCGCGCCAGCAGCAACTTCCCCATGGCCTCGCGCATCGACGCGCGCCAGCAGGAGCTGATTGAAGAGAAACGCGCGCTAGAGAAGATGATGCGCTGAACTTGGCCATGAAAAAGCCCGGCAATCACCGGGCTTTTTTCTGCATACCGAAAACTCAGGCGTTGCCGGCCAACTTCAGCCGCGCCTCCTGGGTGAAGTCCAGCATGCGCTTGAGCGGCTTGATCGCTCGCGGGATCAGCGCCGGCTCGACGAGGATCTCGTTGCTGCCCTCGCGCAGGCACTGCAGGGTGCGCTGCAGGGTGTTCATGGCCATCCACGGGCAGTGGGCACAGCTGCGACAGGCGGCGCCGTTGCCGGCGGTGGGCGCCTCGACGAAGACCTTGTCCGGGCACAGCTGCTGCATCTTGTAGAAGATGCCGCGGTCGGTGGCGACGATGAAGGTCTTGTTCGGCAGGGTTTGCGCCGCCTTGATCAGCTGGCTGGTGGAGCCCACCGCGTCGGCCAGCTCGATCACCGCCTCGGGCGACTCCGGATGGACCAGGATGGCGGCCTCCGGATGCAGCGCCTTCATGTCTTCCAGCTGCTTGGCCTTGAACTCCTCGTGGACGATGCAGGCGCCGTCCCACAGCAGCATGTCGGCGCCCGTTTCGCGCTGGACGTAGCGCCCCAGGTGCTGGTCCGGCGCCCAGAGGATCTTCTCGCCGTTATCCATCAGGCTCTCGACGATCTCCAGCGCGCAGCTGGATGTCACGACCCAGTCGGCGCGCGCCTTCACCGCTGCCGAGGTGTTGGCATACACCACCACGGTGCGGTCCGGGTGCTGGTCGCAGAAGGCCGAGAACTCATCCACCGGGCAACCCAGGTCGAGCGAACAGGTGGCCTCCAGGGTCGGCATCAGCACGCGCTTTTCCGGGTTGAGGATCTTCGCCGTCTCGCCCATGAACTTGACCCCGGCCACCACCACGGTCTGCGCCTCGTGCTGGTTGCCGAAGCGGGCCATCTCCAGGGAGTCGGAGACGCAGCCGCCGGTTTCTTCGGCCAGCGCCTGGATCACCGGATCGCAGTAGTAATGGGCCACCAGCACGGCATTCTGCTTCTTCAGCTCGGCGGCGATCTCGCTGCGGTAAAAGGCTTCCTCGTCGGCGGTCAGCGGCTTGGGCTGCTTGGCGGCGAGGTGGGCCTGGACCAGCAGGCGCTCGGAAATCTGGGTCATGTCATCAGGCTCTGAATATGCTTTCAGTGCGGCGATTATACGCACCGCCCTCGGCCTGTGGCATCGCGGTTGCAGCCGCGTGCGCGATGGCGGGACGATCGGCTCGACGCATTGTGAATCCGGCCATCGACGCGATCAGCCGGTCAGGAGTGCGAACCGCGCGCTGTCATCGTCCGCCATAAGCCCGTAGTCTCTGTTCCACCGCGGACTCGCTCCACCGATAACCACACAAGATCAAGCGGATGCCTGCAGAACACCATCAGGAACGCGTGATAGTTGCCGACGACCACCCCGTGTTCAGGGATGGCCTGGCCCGCATCGTTCAACGCATCATGCCGCACGCTGAGATCGACGAGGCCGGCGACATGGACGCCGTCCTGGAGCTGGCCAGGCAGGGCGTGCCACCGACGCTGCTGATCCTCGACCTGCTCTTCCCCGGCCAGTCTTCGGAAGCCATCGGCGCGTTGCGCCAGGAGTTCAAGCGCTGCTCGATCGTCATCGTCTCGATGGTCGACAACCGCGCCCTGATCGACGAGGCCATGGCCGCAGGCGCGGACGGCTTCATCGGCAAGTCGGTACCGCCGGACGATATGGCCGAGGCGATTCTGGCGATTCGCGCCGGCGACTTCGTGGTCACCGTCGGCCCCACCGCCCTGCCTCATGACAATGGGCTGGATCAGCTCACCCCGCGCCAGCAGGACGTGCTGCGCCTGATCGCCCGGGGCCTGTCCAACAAGGAAATCGCCCGCCAGCTGGCCATCTCGCCCTTCACCGTGCGCATCCACGTTTCGTCGCTGCTGCGCGTGCTCAACGTCGGCTCCCGGGCCGCGGCCGCCGCCATCGCCGCCAAGTTCGGCATCTAGGCACCTTGCGCCAGCCCCCTCTTCAGCGCCACCAGCGTGGAGCGCAGCTCAGCCGGATGGAGCGGCTTGGATAGCACCGGAATATCCGCATCGCCGACCGCCTCCCGAACCCGCTTGACCTCGTGGCCGGTGATCACCACCGCCGGAATGTGCCGGCCGCTCAGCTCGCGCAGATATCGAATGCAGTCGGCCCCCGAAGCCTCGCGCCCCAGGTCGAAATCGGTGATGACCAGATCGATATCGCCATGCCCCTCTACCGGAATCGACGGGCTGGCCTGCACCTCGCAGCCCCATTTGCGCAGCAGGGTCGCGGTCGCGAGCAGCACGCTGCGGTCGTCTTCGATCAGGCTCACGCGCAGGCCGTCGAGCATGCGCGGCGTGGTCGAAGACTGGCGCAGCGCGGCTACCGGCGAGCTGACCTCCGCGCGCACCGCGACCAGCCCCTCGATCGCCACCGAGGTGCCCCGTCCGACCCGGGACCGCATGCGCACCTGCAGCCCCATCAGATTCGCCAGGCGACGGATGATGGCCAGGCCCAGGCCGACGCCCTCGATGTCGTTGTCACGTACCTCGCGCACCCGGTAGAACTCGTCGAACACGCTGGCCAGGTGCTGCGGCTCGATGCCCCGCCCCTTGTCGTAGACCTCGATGGCGAAGCCGCCGCCACGGCGCCGGCAACCGACCAGCACCGGATGGCCCGCGGCGTACTTCAGCGCGTTGGAGAGCAGGTTCTGCACCATGGTGGTCAGCAGGCCAGGGTCGACCAGCACCCGCTGGTGCGGCGCATGCACCCGGATGTCGACGCCGGCCCAGCGCGCGGCTTCGGCATTCTGTTGCGCGATGCCCTGCAGCAGCTCGTCGAGCGCCACCGCCTCCGCGCGCGGCGTCACCCGCCCGCCGTCCTGGGTGTACATGTCGAGGATCGAGCGAAACAGCTGCGCCACGCTGTGCAGCGACTTGTCGATGCTATCGACCATCTGCCGCTGCGCCGGCTCCAGGTTGCCGTCGCGCAGGCAGGCGGTGAACAGGCCGATGGAATGGATGGGCTGGCGCAGGTCGTGGCTGGCCTGGGCGAGGAACTGCGACTTGGCCTGGTTGGCGGCGTGCTCCGCCTCGTTGGCTCGCCGGCTCTGGGCCAGCAGGGTGTTCACATAGGCGGGCACCACCAGCGTGGCGATGACCAGGGTGATCGCCAGATACGGCTGGCTGCGCCAATAGGGCGAGAATTGCGCGAGGGCCAGCAGGCAGATCAGCGCCATCGCCGTGGCAATCGCCAGGTAACGCGGGCCATAGCGCACGCCGTTGCCCACCGTGACCCAGAGGATGGCGCCATACACCGGCAGCAGGGCCTCACCACCGAGGTACATGCACACGGCAATGGACACGTAATCCAGCGCCATGGCCATCACCCGCCGCAGCGGCCGCACACCCGGACGACGGATGATGTCGACCAGCAGCACCACCGATACGGCCATGAACACCGGGATGTAATGGAGGATCAGCTCGATGGCGCCGGACGTGGAGCGGGCGGTGAGAAACACCGTCAGCACGTAGACCATCGCCGCACCCGACACCAGCAGACGCACCCAGGCCTGGCTGCGCTCCGTGTCGTAGCCCTTGTTCACCCCAGTCTTCATTCAGTCCCCCGATCGGCCCGAAAAGTCGTGGCATCCGCACGGCCACGACCTCTGTAAGGGCATCTACCAGAAAAACGGCGAGCGCACAGTAGCGCAAATGACCTAGTACAGCAGGCCTATTCATGAGACCCGGCGGGATTCCTAGACTGGCCGAACTCCCCTGGCGAGCCGTTCCGCCGCCCCCGACCGCTCTGCGAAGGACAAGAACATGAAACTCACAGGCACCGCTGCACTGCTCGCTTTGCCCCTTCTGTTCGCCCTGGCCGGCTGCGCGGCGCCGAATGGCCAGCACCGGCTCGGCGCCGGAAACCAGCTGGCGGATGCCGGGACTTCGCCGTGCACGCCCGGGGCCACCAGTGACCTGATCGCCACGGGGCGCAACCTGCTGGCAATCACCAACAACGTGCTGGCGACCCACCAGGATCTGCAGGGCATCAACGACTCGAGCTATGCCCAGGCGGTTAAGGGTGCGGAGAACATGCGCAAGGTCAACCAGGGCCAGGAGGTGCTCGACAACGTCGAAACCCTCGCCGGAAGCGCCGGTACGCCCTGTAGCTGAAAAAAGGGGACAAACGAAAAGGCCTGGCCATCTCTCGATGGCCAGGCCTTTCTGCTTCCTTAGAAGCTCGTATGGTGGGTCGTGTAGGATTCGAACCTACGACCAATTGGTTAAAAGCCAACTGCTCTACCGACTGAGCTAACGACCCAATGCGGAGCGCATGATACTGATTTGATTCAGAAAATCAACACTCCGAAGAAAAAAACTCAGGCGTAGCGAGTTGGGTCCGCCACGCCGGCCGCGGCGAAGCCGGCGGCGCGCAGACGGCAACTGTCGCATTTACCGCAGGCGCGGCCGTCCTCATCCGCCTGGTAACAGGACACCGTCAAGCCATAGTCCACGCCATGGCGTACGCCGATCTGCACGATCTGCGCCTTCGACAGATTTTGCAGTGGCGCCTGAATGCGAAAGCCCCTGCCCTCCACGCCCTCACGGGTCGCCAGATTGGCCACGCGCTCGAACGCCTCGATGAACGCGGGCCGGCAGTCCGGGTAGCCGGAATAGTCCACCGCATTGACCCCGATGAAGATGTCTCGGGCGCCCAGCACCTCGGCCCAGCCCAGCGCCAGCGAGAGAAAAACGGTATTGCGCGCCGGCACGTAGGTGACCGGGATGCCCTCGGTCGGGCTTTCGGGCACGGCAATCGCGCTGTCGGTCAGGGCCGAGCCGCCGATGCCGTCGAGATTGAGGCCGATCACCTTGTGCTCGACCACGCCCAGCTCGCGGGCCACGCGCTCGGCGGCCCGCAGTTCGGCCCGGTGGCGCTGGCCATAGTCGAAACTCATGCTGTAGCAGGCGAACCCCGCCGCTCTGGCCTGGGCCAGGATGGTGGCGGAGTCCAGGCCACCGGAGAGCAATATCACGGCTTTCTTGTCGGTCATATCAGTGCCTCCTTCAGTGGCCGGGTTCGTCGTTCCAGAGGATCTTGTGCAGTTGCAGCTGGAAGCGTACCGGCAGGTTGTCGGCGATGATCCAGTCGGCCAGCGCGCGGGCTTCCACCTGCCCATGGCTGGGCGAGAACAGCACCTCGCCGGCGCGCTCGTCCAGGCGGTATTCGATCAGCTTGCTGACGGCCCAGTCGTAGTCCTCGCGCGAGCAGATGACGAATTTGACCTGGTCGTTGCCGGTCAGCTCGTCGAGGTTGCCGTAGAGATTGCGCGCGACTTCCCCGGAGCCAGGGGTCTTCAGGTCGACCACCCGGCTGACGCGCCTGTCGGTTGCCGCGATGTCGAGGGCGCCGCTGGTCTCCAGCGAAACGCGGTAGCCGGCATCGCACAGACGCTCGAGCAGCGGCACGCAGTTGGGCTGGGCCAGCGGCTCGCCACCGGTGACACAGACGTAGCGGGGTCGGTAACCGGCCACACGATCGAGGATGGCGTCGAGGCTCATGATCTCGCCGCCGCTGAAGGCATAAGCGGTGTCGCAGTACCGGCAGCGCAATGGGCAGCCGGTCAGGCGGACGAACACCGTGGGCAAACCACTGGTGAATGTCTCGCCCTGCAACGAGTAAAAAATTTCGGTAATGCGCAGGGTAGTTTGCATATCGGCACCGGGCGTGACGGCGAAACAGGCCATCCGCCTCCGTTGCGGGTGAATCGGGGCGCCGATTCTAAACAGAAAAATTTCCGGGAGACATTTTTAAAGCCACCCGCCGCCGGGCGGAGCCGGTCTCGGCAGGAAACGGCGGCCACAAAAAAGCCCGCGATGAGCGCGGGCTTTGGGACAGCGGGATCCTCAGAGGCGCTGCAGGTCGCGTTGCGCCAACTGCGCGGCCGACGAGCCGGGGTATTGGCTGATCAGCTGCTGGAGGATGCCACGGGCCTTGTCGGTGTTGCCCAGGCGCTTCTCCACATCGGCCAGTTTGAAAAGCGAGTCCGGCACCTTGGCGTGGGTCGGATAGGTGGCGGCAACCTGGGCGAAGGCCTTGCCGGCGCCCTGCAGGTTGCCCTGCGCCAGATTCACTTCACCCAGCCAGTACTGGGCATTGCCGGCGTACTGGCTCTGCGGGAACTTGCGCAGGAAACCTTCGAAGGCCTGGCTGGCCTTGGCGAAGTCCTTGGCCTTGATCAGGTCGAAGGCAGCGTCGTAGTAAAGCTTTTCCTTCGCCGGATCGGCCGGCTCGTTGCTGGCGGCCGGAGCTGGCTGCTGAGCGGGAGCCGAAGGGGTGCCGGCGGCGTCGATCGCGCCGTCAGCCGGGGGATTCTGTGCGGGTGCCTGTTGTGCACCGGCGGCACCGCCTTGCAGGCGGCTGTCGAGATCCTGGTAGCGCGCTTGGCTCTCTTGCTTGAGGCGCTCGATCTCGTTCTGCTGTTCTTCGAGCAACCCACGCAGCTGGGCGATCTCGCCCTGCATCTGCTGCAGTTGCATGAACAGCTGGCCCTGCGCCGAAGTCGGGGCTTGTGCCCCGGCTCCGGCGTAGGCGCCGCTCGTACCGTAGCCCGCTGGCGGGTAGCTGCCGGAGCCGCCATCCACCACGGGAACTTCGGCCATCGCCATCAGCGGCGTGGCCATCACCAGTGCGGTCAGGATACGAGGGCACTTACGCATGGCAAATTACTTGCGCAGCTCGACGCGACGGTTCTGGGCCCAGGACTGCTCGTCGGTGCCAGTGGCAACCGGACGCTCTTCGCCGTAGGAAACCAGTTCCAGCTGAGCGGGGGAAACGCCCTGCAGTACCAGGTAGCGCTGAACGGCCTTGGAACGACGCTCGCCCAGAGCCATGTTGTACTCGCGGGTGCCGCGCTCGTCGGTGTGGCCTTCCAGCACGACGCGAGCGCCGTTGCCTTTCAGGTCCTTGGCGTGGACGTCCAGAGCACGCATGGCTTCCGGCTTCAGGTCGGAGCTGTCGTACTCGAAGTAGAAGGTGGTGATGGCGCGCAGAGCGGCTTCTTCGCTCAGGGAACCGTCAACGGCACCGGAGTTGGCGTCGTAGCCCGCGTTCGGGTCGACAGCGCCTTCGCCGGAGGCGTCGCCGCCCTTGGAAGAACAGCCAACAGCGACGGCCAGAGCCAGGCTCAGAGCAGCAAACTTGCCGAATTTCAGCATTTCCATGATGGACTCCAAAATGATCCCAGGGGTGTTGTACAAAGTATTGATTTTCTGATTACCGCATCAGTTCAGGTAAGGGGACCACGAAGGCTCTCGGACATCGCCTTGAGCGGTAGGAATTGGGAGCCTAACGCGCCCATTGGTGGACACGAGCATCAAGACTCCCCGGCCCTGCTGGCGGGTGGCGTAGATTAGCATGGTGCCATTGGGCGCAACAGTGGGCGAGTCGTCCAGACTGGTCTCCGAAAGAATGCGCAGGCGGCTGGTCACCAGGTCCTGAGCGGCCACCTTGAAGTTGGTGAAACCGTCCTGGCGATGGATCATCACCAGGGTCTTCTCGTCGGCCGAGAGCTTCGGGTTGGCGTTGTAGTTGCCAGTAAAGGTCACGCGCTGGGCAGACCCACCGTTGATGCTCTGCTTGTAGATCTGCGGCTTGCCGGCGCGGTCGCTGGTGAAGTAAAGGCTCTGCCCGTCCTTGCCCCAGAACGGCTCGGTCTCGATCGAACCGGAATTGGTCACGCGCCGGATCTGCCGCGAGCCCAGGTCCATCACATAGATCTCCGGGTTGCCGTCCTTGGACAGCACGAAGGCCAGGCGATTGCCATCCGGCGAGAAGGCCGGGGCGCCATTGAGGCCCTCGAAATTGGTCAGCTGCTCGCGGCGGCCGGTGTCGATGTGCTGCATGAAAATGCGCGGGCGACGCTGCTCGAAGGACACATAGGCGATACGGCGACCGTCCGGCGCATAGCGCGGCGAGAGGATCGGCTCGCGCGATTGCAGCAGGGTCACGCCACGCGCGCCGTCGTAGTCGGAGCGCTGCAGGGTGTAGCGGGTGTTGTTCACGCCGAAACGCTCGGCGGTGACGTAGAGCATCTTGGTGGAGAAGGCACCCTTGATGCCGGTCAGCTTCTCGAAGGCCTGATCGGCAATGTGGTGGGCCATGTCACGCAGCTGGTCGTTGGTGCCACCGACGGTGCCGGCCACCACCTGCTGCTGGGTCGCCACGTTGAACAGGGCGAACTGCACCTGCAGGCGACCGCCGTTCGGCACGATGCTGCCGACCATGACGTACTGGGCGCCCAGGGCCTGCCAGTCGCGGTAGATGATTTCGGCGGCCGAGGTCGGCAGGCTGATCATGTTCTGCCGCGGAATCGGCTCGTACATGCCGCTGTTGCGCAGGTCATTGCCGATGATGGTGGACATGTCCTCGGGCAGCACGGTGCCGCCCTGCCAGCCGAACGGCACCACAGCGATCGGAATGGCGCGGTCGCTACCGGTGGTCACCACCAGCGGGTCCGCGGCCTGCACCGAGCCGACCAGCATGGCCAGACCGAGCAGGGCAATACGAATCAAGGTATTCACAGAGACAAATCCTCCGGTTTGAAAATCATCCGCCGCTGTCGGTACATGGCGTTGAAGGTTGCACTATCCAGCTGTTGCATTTCCGGGATACGTACGACGTTCTTCACGGCCGCCACGGCGGAGTTGTCGAAAGGCGCGTCGCCGCTGGAACGAGTGACCGAGGCGTTGACGATGGTGCCATCGGGCAGCATCTGGATCAGCACCTCGACGCTCATGCCGTTGCGCGCGGACGGTGGACGCTGCCACTGCTCGCTGACCAGCTTGATGATCAGGTCATCAAGGCTGCCGGCTACTTTGTCGCCCACCTCGTCGGCCAGCGCCTGCTGCCGCTCGGTAGTGTCGCCCAGCAGCTCGGCGAGGGCCTGTGCCTTCTTGTCCTCAGCAGCCTTGCGCGCGGCTTCCTGGGCCTTTTTCTTCGCAGCCTCGGCAGCGGCCTTTTTCTTGGCGTCCTCCGCGGCTTTCTTCTTCGCCTGCTCGGCCGCTTTCTTGCGGGCCTCTTCGGCGGCAGCTTTCTTCTTCTCTTCCTCGGACTTCTTCTTGGCGATGTCGGCCTGCTTCTTCTGCTCGGCCGCCTTCTTCGCCTCTTCGGCCTTCTTGGCCTCGGCCTGCTTCTTCGCTTCAGCCTGTTTGGCCGCTTCGGCTTTCTTTTGTTCCGCCGCTTCCTGCTTCTGCTGCTCTTCCTTCTTGGTCTCCAGCTGCTCAACCTCGTACTGGCGGGCCTTGGTCTTCTCGGCTTCGCCGGCGATCTTCTGCGTGGTCTGGGTCGTCGCCTGACTCTGCGACTTCAGCTGGTACAACGTAGCCTGGACGATGGGACGCGCCGGCGGCAGCTCGGGGGCGAAGTGGAAGCTGACGAACAGCATGGCGAACAGCAGGGCGTGGATGGCCACGGCCCAGACGGTCGGCCAGAAATAGCTTTCCGAGGAGGAGCGCACGCTCTTCTGCTGCATCAGGGCGCCTCGGTGATCAGCCCGACGTTGCCGACGCCGGCTTCCTGCAGGCCGCCCATGACGGCCATGACCGAGCCGTAATCGACCGCCTTGTCGCCGCGCACGAACACCTGGACTTTCTTACCCTGCCCGGCGTTCTGACTCATGATCGCCGAGACGGTCTTCACCAGCTCCGGCAGTGCGGTGGCGGTTTCGCTGGCCTTGCCCTGGTCCGGGTCGACTTCCTCGCCCATGTTCCAGTAGTAGGTTTTGTCGGCCTTGATCGAAATGGTCAGCACGCGGGAGTCGTTGTCCTGCGGCAGCACCTCGCTGGAGACCTTGGGCAGGTCGACCTTGACGCCCTGGTTGAGCATGGGCGCGGTCACCATGAAGATCACCAGCAGCACGAGCATCACGTCGATGTAGGGCACGACGTTCATCTCGGCGACTGGCTTGCGTCTGTTGCGGATTCTGGCCATTGGCTGAGCCTCACTCGTCCGAGGTGTGGACCTTGCGGTGCAGGATGGCCTGGAACTCGTCGGCGAAGGTGTAGTAACGGCCGATCAGCATCTCGCCACGGGCGGAGAAGCGGTTGTAGGCGATCACCGCCGGAATCGCGGCGAACAGGCCGATGGCGGTGGCGATCAGCGCCTCGGCGATGCCCGGAGCCACGGTAGCCAGCGTCGCCTGCTGCACCTGGGCGAGACCGCGGAAGGAGTTCATGATGCCCCACACGGTGCCGAACAGGCCGATGTAGGGGCTGGTGGAGCCGACGGTGGCGAGGAACGGCAGGCTCTGCTCGAGCTTCTCTTCCTCGCGGGAGATGGCCACGCGCATGGCACGAGCCACGCCGTCCATCACCGCATCCGGGTCGACGCCCGGCTGCTGGCGCAGGCGGGAGAATTCCTTGAAGCCGGCGCGGAAGATCTGCTCGACGCCGCAATCCGGGTCCGGGTTGCTGCCCGCCTGGCGATACAGCTTGGACAGGTCGATGCCGGACCAGAAGCGCTCCTCGAACACCTCCAGGGACTTCTTCGCCGCTCGCAGCATGGTGCTGCGCTGGAAGATCATGATCCAGGAGGTGACCGATGCGGCCACCAGGGTCAGCATGACCAGTTGCACCACCAGGCTGGCGTTGCTGATCAGGCTCCACATCGACATATGGTCAACGGCGTTGGCTGTTGCTTCCACGCTACTCTCCTACCGGTCCTGCTGTGACTAGACCCATGCCCGCGGCGAAGGCTGCGCGCAGCGCTTCGGGGATGGCACGGGGTTTCAAATTGTCGGCCCGCACACAGGCCACCACGAACCGCCCTTCGCAGAGCAGTGCCTCATCCGATGCCCGCCGTACCTGTTGACGAAAGCGCAGGCTGGCTCGGTTCAACTCCACCACCTCGGCGGTAACGAAAAGTTCGTCGTCCAACCGGGCCGGCGCGTGGTAGCGCGCTTCGGCGGAATGCACGACGAACAGAGTGTTCTCGTCCGCCAGCTGCGACTGGGCGAAACCCAGGCTGCGCAGGCATTCGGTACGAGCACGCTCCATGAACTTGAGGTAGTTGACGTAGTAGACGATGCCGCCGGCGTCGGTGTCCTCGTAGTACACCCGACATGGGAAGGCGAAAGGCTGGGCCTCGTTTGGCGCGCGCATACTCTAGTGCTTACTCCTGACCTTGCCAATCCGGGCGAGGCGCTGTTTTTCATCTATTCGTTGCCGTCGAAAAGATCCGCCACCGGCGGCTCGTTCAGGCGTTTGGGCAGATTCAGCCCGAAATGCAGATAGGCATGGCGGGTGACCACCCTGCCCCGCGGCGTGCGCATGATGTAGCCCTGCTGGATCAGATAAGGCTCCAGCACGTCCTCGATGGTTCCACGTTCCTCGCCGATGGCCGCGGCAAGGTTGTCGATACCCACCGGGCCGCCGTCGAACTTGTCGATCATGGCCAGCAATAGCCGCCGGTCCTGATGGTCGAAGCCACGTTCGTCGACGTCCAGCATGTTCAGCGCCTGGTCGGCGATGCCGCGGCTGATCTGCCCCCCGGCGCGCACCTCGGCGAAGTCGCGCACTCGACGCAGCAGGCGGTTGGCGATACGCGGCGTACCGCGGGCGCGACGGGCGATCTCGAAGGCGCCCTCGGGCTCGATGGCCAGACCGAGAATGCCGGCCGAGCGACCGACGATGGTGGCCAGATCCTCGCTGGAATAGAACTCCAGGCGCTGGACGATACCGAAGCGGTCACGCAACGGGTTGGTCAGCATGCCGGCGCGGGTGGTGGCGCCAACCAGGGTGAACGGCGGCAGGTCGAGCTTGATCGAACGTGCGGCCGGGCCCTCGCCGATCATGATGTCGAGCTGGAAGTCCTCCATGGCCGGGTAGAGCACCTCTTCCACCACCGGCGAGAGCCGATGGATCTCGTCGACGAACAGGACATCGCCCGGTTCCAGATTGGTCAGCAACGCCGCCAGGTCACCGGGGCGCTCCAGCACCGGGCCGGAGGTGCTCTTGATCGACACGCCCATCTCCTGGGCAATGATGTTCGCCAGAGTGGTTTTGCCCAGGCCGGGCGGGCCGAAGATCAGCGTGTGGTCGAGGGCTTCCTGGCGGTTCTTGGCGGCCTGAATGAACAGTTCCATCTGCTCGCGCACCACCGGCTGGCCGATGTAGTCGGACAGCGCCAGCGGGCGAATCGCGCGGTCCAGCTGCTCGTCGCGGTCGCGACTGCTGGCGGTGATCAGGCGGTCGGCGTCTATCACTTCTTACACCATTCCTTTCAGGGCACGGCGGATCAGCTCTTCGCTGGACAGCCCTTCTTCCTGTACGGCCGCCACGGCCTTGCTGGCCTCCTGCGGCTTGAAGCCGAGCGAGATCAGCGCGCTCACGGCGTCGCTCTCCGCGCTTGAGACTGCCACGCCGGCGCGGGGTTCCACCACCAGCGGCGCGATGGACGGCATGGTCTCCCAGGCCTTTAAGCGATCCTTGAGTTCCACCAGCAGGCGCTCGGCGGTCTTCTTGCCGACGCCAGGGATTTTCACCAGGGTCGAGGTGTCCTGGGCCTGCACGCAGCGCACCAGCTCGTCCACTTCCAGGCCGGACATCAGCGCCAGAGCCAGCTTGGGGCCGACGCCGTTGAGGCGGATCAGCTCGCGGAACAGCTCGCGCTCGCGCTTCTCGGCGAAGCCATAGAGCAGATGCGCATCTTCTCGTACCACCAGGTGGGTGTGCAGGGTGACCGGCTGCCCTACGGCGGGCAGCCGATAGAGCGTAGTCATCGGCACTTCCACTTCGTAGCCGACGCCATTGACGTCGAGGATCATGTGCGGCGGCTGCTTCTCCGCCAGGGTGCCCTTGAGGCGTCCGATCACAATTCGCTTCCTTCTGTTTACAGGCGCAGGCGCCCGCTGCGGCGCTTGGCACCGAGCAGGTTATGGGGAATCAGGCTCTGCCGGTGATGGGCGTGACAGAGGGCGATGGCCAGGGCATCGGAGGCATCGATCTGCGGCTTCTGCACCAGCTTGAGCAGGTGCATCACCATCATCTGCACCTGTTGCTTGTCGGCGCCACCGGTGCCGGCGATGGCCTGCTTGACCTGGCTGGCGGTGTACTCGTTGACGTCCAGCCCGGCCTCGATGCTGGCGACGATGGCGGCACCGCGGGCCTGGCCGAGCTTGAGCGCCGAATCGGCATTCTTGGCCATGAACACCTGCTCGATGCCCATGGTGACCGGCCCATGCTGACGGATCACCTCGCTGACTCCGCGAAACACCACCTGCAACCGGCTGGCCAGGTCGCCGTCGCCGGTGCGGATGCAGCCGGAGGCGACATACTCGCAGCCGCGCCCGGTGTCGCGCACCACGCCGTAGCCGGTGATGCGCGAGCCGGGGTCGATGCCAAGAATCAGGGTCATGCCGCCGCTTGCTCCAACGCCAACCCGAGGGCCGGCACACTGTCTATTTATCCAGCCGCGAGTATACGGAGCGCCGCGCCTATAAAAAAGCCGGAAGCGCGCGAGGCGACTTCCGGCTTTTCTGCCTACGAGCAGGGATCAGTCGAGCTGCTCCATGATCTCGTCGGGAATTTCCGCGTTGTGGTAGACGTTCTGCACGTCGTCCAGGTCTTCGAGCATGTCGATCAGCTTGAGCACCTTCTTGGCGGTCTCCAGGTCGGCAATCGGCGCCATGGTCGAGGGAATCATCGCCACTTCGGCCTCCTCGCCCTTGAAGCCGGCCGCGGTCAGCGCCTCGTTGACCGCGAGGAAGTCGGCGAAGCTGGTCGAGACCATGGCCGAGCCATCCTCGCCCATCTCTACATCATCGGCGCCGGCCTCCAGGGCGGCCTCCATCAACGCATCTTCATCGACGCCCGGAGCGAAGCTGATCTGCCCCTTGCGCTCGAACATGTAGGCCACCGAACCATCGGTACCCAGGTTGCCGCCGCACTTGGTGAAGGCGTGGCGCACGTCGGCGGCGGTGCGGTTGCGGTTGTCGGTCATGGCCTCAATGATGATCGCCACGCCGCTCGGCGCGTAGCCCTCGTAGCTCAGCTCGATCATGTTGTCGGCTTCGGTGTTGCCGGCGCCGCGGGCGATGGCGCGGTCGATCACGTCACGCGACATGTTGGCGGTCAGCGCCTTGTCCACCGCCAGGCGCAGGCGGGGATTGTCCGCCGGCACGCCGCCGCCATGCTTGGCGGCCACGGTCAGCTCACGAATCAGCTTGGTGAAGATCTTGCCGCGCTTGGCGTCCTGGCGCCCCTTGCGGTGCTTGATGTTGGCCCATTTGGAATGACCGGCCATAACTCACTCCGTTTCTTTAGCACTTGAGATTGCAGAGGTGTGAGAGTTCGAGTCTCTCCGCCCACCCCATAACGAAGAAGCCTGGAAATCCAGGCTTCTTGTTTCGACTTACTCAGCCTTGGGCTGTTCGCGCAGGCGGATATGCAGCTCGCGCAGGGCCTTGGCGTCGACCACGCCGGGCGCCTGGGTCATCACGTCGGCGGCGCTCTGGGTCTTCGGGAAGGCGATCACTTCGCGAATCGAGCTGGCGCCGGTCATCAGCATCACCAGGCGGTCCAGGCCGAAGGCCAGGCCACCGTGGGGCGGCGCACCGAACTTCAGTGCGTCGAGGAGGAAGCCGAACTTCTCTTCCTGCTCCGCCTCGCTGATGCCGAGAACCTCGAACACGGCCTGCTGCATCTTCTTGTCGTGGATACGAATGGAGCCGCCACCCAGTTCGGTGCCGTTGAGCACCATGTCATAGGCACGGGACAGCGCCGCGGCCGGGTTGGCCTTGAGCTCTTCCGGGCTGCACTTGGGCGAAGTGAACGGGTGGTGCATGGCGGTCAGGCTGCCATCGTCGTTCTCTTCGAACATCGGGAAATCGACGACCCACAGCGGCGCCCACTCGCAGGTGAGCAGGTTCAGATCGTGGCCGACCTTGATGCGCAGCGCGCCCAGGGCATCGCAGACCACCTTGGCGCGGTCGGCGCCGAAGAACACGATGTCGCCATCGACGGCGCCGACGCGATCGAGGATGACCTTGAGGTTGTCTTCCGGAATGAATTTGACGATCGGCGACTGCAGGCCTTCGACGCCCTTGGCGCGCTCGTTGACTTTGATGTAGGCCAGGCCCTTGGCGCCGTAGTTGCCGACGAACTTGGTGTAGTCGTCGATCTGGCTGCGCGGCATGGAGGCGGCGCCCGGCACGCGCAGGGCGGCGACGCGGCCCTTGGCATCGTTGGCCGGGCCGGAGAACACCTTGAACTCGACGTCCTTGAGCTGATCGGCGACGTCCACCAGCTCCAGCGGAATACGCAGGTCCGGCTTGTCGGAACCGAAGCGACGCATCGCTTCGGCCAGAGTCATGTGCGGCAGATCGCCGAACTCCAGATCCAGCACTTCCTTGAACAGGTTGCGGATCATGGTCTCGGTGATGCCCATGATGTCGTCTTCGTCGAGGAAGCTGGTCTCGATGTCGATCTGGGTGAATTCCGGCTGACGATCGGCACGCAGGTCTTCGTCCCGGAAGCACTTCGCGATCTGGTAGTAGCGGTCGAAGCCGGCGACCATCAGCAGCTGCTTGAACAGCTGCGGCGACTGCGGCAGGGCGAAGAAGCTGCCGGCATGGGTGCGGCTCGGCACCAGATAGTCGCGCGCGCCTTCCGGGGTGGCGCGGGTCAGGATCGGGGTTTCGACGTCGAGGAAGCCGTTTTCGTCGAGGTAGCGGCGGATGCTGCTGGTGATGCGCGAACGCAGCTTCAGCTTCTCGGCCATTTCCGGGCGGCGCAGGTCGATGAAGCGGTAACGCAGACGGGTTTCTTCGCCGACGTCGGTGTATTCGTTGAGCGGGAACGGCGGGGTTTCCGCCTCGTTGAGCACCTGCAGCTCGTAGCCCAGTACCTCGATGGCACCGGACGCCATGTTGGCGTTGCGCGCACCCTCGGGGCGCAGGCGCACCTTGCCGGTGATCTTCACCACGTACTCGCTGCGGACGCGGTCGGCCTTGGCGAAGGTCTCGGCGCGATCCGGGTCGAACACCACCTGGGCCAGGCCTTCACGGTCGCGGATGTCGAGGAAGATCACGCCACCATGGTCGCGACGGCGGTGTACCCAGCCGCAAAGGGTGATTTCCTGGCCGTCCAGGCTCTCGTTCAACTGGCCGCAATAGTGGCTGCGCATCATGGTCGTGTTCGCTTCTCTAGATCAGTCTTGAATTCGCACCCGGCCGGCCCGGGCTCGCCCCGCTGCGGAGAGCGGGCATTTTCCAGCGGGGCGGGAAAGGGCCGATGGCGACTGACGCCAAGGCCGTTGCCCGCGGACAAGGGCGGGATTATATCGAGTTAATCGCCCAGACGCAGCCGGCCTTTGCGCATTCGTGGCGCACCCTGCCGGCACACACCTGCGCGCTATGACAGCCCGCGTCGCACTCGAAAATGGCACATCGGTGATAGACGGAACCGGCGAACCCGCAATAGCCTCCAAGCATCGCTTCCATTAAGAGAGATCGGGCGGGAGCGGCGCATGCACTGTGATAGGCTCGAAGCCATCGCGGGGAAGCGTCTACCCCGGCCACCTGAGAGCCCGAAGAGGAGTACGAGGTATGGAAATCAACATCGGCATCGCCGAACAGGATCGCGCCGCCATCGCCGAAGGATTGTCGCGCCTGCTGGCGGACACCTACACCCTGTATCTGAAGACCCACAACTTCCACTGGAACGTGACCGGTCCGATGTTTAACACCCTGCACCTGATGTTCGAGGCGCAGTACACCGAGCTGGCCCTGGCCGTCGATGCCATCGCCGAGCGCATCCGCGCCCTGGGCTTCCCGGCACCCGGCACCTATGCCGCCTATGCCCGCCTGTCCTCGATCAAGGAAGAGGAAGGCGTGCCTTCCGCGGACGAGATGATCAAGCTGCTGGTCCAGGGCCAGGAAGCCGTTGTGCGCACCGCTCGCGGCATCTTCCCGCTGCTGGACAAGGTTTCCGACGAGCCGACCGCCGACCTGCTGACCCAGCGCATGCAGGTGCACGAGAAGACCGCGTGGATGCTGCGCAGCCTGCTCGCCGCCTGACGGCAGCAGCTCGACGACACGAGGCCCGGCTAGTCCGGGCCTTTTACTAGGCGAAGCCCCTGCCGCTAATCTATCCTTTGCAAAATTTCTCCCGCCTAGTGACACGCATGAGCCAGCCGCCGAAAGCCCCTTCCCTTCTCGATCTCTACCCCGAAGAGACGCGTGAGGCCGCTGATCTGCTCAAGCAGGCGGTGCCACACATGGTGCGCCACGATATTCCGCCGAACCCGGTGCATTACGCACTCTGGTACAGCTACTGCAAAGGCACCGAGCCCGAGCTGAACCGCCGCCTTGACAAGATCGTCAGCGATTTCTCCAGCTTCCCGCCCGAAAGCGCCACCAAACTGTTCCGCGACTACATCATTCGCGGCGAGCTCGACGAGGCGCGCGCGGGCCAGCAGCAGGTGATCGAGCTGGTGGACGACATCGAGGGCGACGTGCAACGCAGCGTGACCGGCAGCCAGCACTACCAGGCCAGTCTGTCGCACGGCCTCGCCGCTCTGCAGGAACCGATCGTCGACGACCTGCCCAGCGTGCTCAACGACCTGCAGCTGAGCACTCAGCAGATGCAGGAGCAACAGGAGAAATTTCTCTACCGCCTGCGCTCGGCGCAGTCCGAGATCCAGAATCTGCGCAGCCAGCTCGAACGCGCCCAGGCTGCGGCCACCCTGGACAGCCTGACCCACGTGTTCAATCGCCACGCTTTCACCCGCCTTCTCGAGCAGGCACTCGCCGGTGACACCAAAGGCTTGGCCCTGGTGATGCTGGATATCGACCACTTCAAGCAGTTCAACGACCAATACGGCCATCCGCTGGGTGATCGCGTACTTCAGCATGTTGGACAGTTGCTTCGCGAACTGCTTCCCGCCCGCGGCGTCGCCGCCCGGTATGGCGGCGAGGAGTTCTGCGTGATCCTGCACGACTGTTTCGATCTGGAGACCGCCGGCGAATTCGCCGAACGGCTTCGCCAGAAGATCCAGGCCCTGCGCGTGAAGGTGCGCAGCACCGACAAGGTGCTGGACACCATCACCGCGTCGTTCGGCCTGGCCCTGGCCAAGCCCGGCGACACCTTCGACAGCCTGGTCACCCGCGCCGACGATGCGCTTTATCAGGCCAAACGCAACGGCCGCAACCAGATTCACCCGCCTGCGCCGGAAACCGCGCTAACCGCTTGATTTGAGTAGACATCCCCTTTGCTGTTAAATAGCGCCCGGTGTCGCATTGTTGCGGCATAGGCGGAGCCGAGCCCAATCATCGGGCAGCCCGCTCATTGACAGCCTTTCTCGAACAAGTGAGTCCCTGACATGTTGAAGATCGTTCACCTGATCACAGGCGGCGGCGCTCTGCTGCTGTCCTTCGCACCCACCCTGCGCAGCGAGGCCATGCCTTATCTGCAGCAACCCGATGCCATCTACCTGGCCCTGTTCGGCCTGCTCAATCTGCTGATCGCCCCGCTGCTGCCGGTTCGCCACGAGGGCGTTCGCAGCCAGCTGCAAGCCCTGGTCTCCGCTCTGCTGGTCTTCGCCAGCGTCCTGCAGGCGCTAATCCTGCTCGCGCCGCTGGCGCAGATTGGCAGCCAGCCGGCCGTCGCCTTGAGCCTCGCCACATTACTGATCGCCGCCGCGCTGCACCTGGCCATCAATCTCGGCAAGCGCATTCCGAGCGCCCCTGCCGTTCGCCGCGACAACGACGACAGCCGCGAGACCGGTACCGTCAAGTGGTTCAATACGTCCAAGGGCTTCGGCTTCATCTCGCGAGACAGCGGCGACGACATCTTCGTGCACTTCCGCGCCATCCGCGGCGAGGGCCATCGCGTCCTGGTGGAAGGCCAGCGCGTAGAGTTCTCGGTAATGCAGCGTGACAAAGGCCTGCAGGCCGAAGACGTGATCATCGCTCTGCCCCGCTGATTCCATCGCGATTAAAAAAGCCCGCTGATGCGGGCTTTTTTATGGATATCAATAATGCGGCGGCGGCGCTTCGTCCTCGGCAATACCGAACTGCCCCGCCATTTCCTCCTGCCGACGAGCCAGCACCGCAACCTGCAACTGCAAGCGCTCGATCGCCCGCTGCTGCTCGACCACCACGTCGTTTAGCGCGGCAATGGTGTCATCCTGAAAGGCCAGCCGACTTTCCAGCTCGATGATGCGAGATTCCATATCCATCACCCTCATTCCTCGACGAACCGGAAGTCGCCCGTCAGCACCGGGCGCAGTCGCGCACGAATGGCAGCGATCTCTTCCTCTATATAGGGCCGAGCAGGATGCCTGCCCCAGACCGGCCCCGGCCAGGCCGGATCCTGCTGCGCACGCGCGATGACATGCATGTGCAGCTGGCTCACGACGTTACCCAGGGTAGCGACATTCATCTTGTCCGCGGCGAACGCACCCTTGAGCCATTCCGCCAGGCGCGTAGTTTCCCGCCATAGTTGCTGCTGATCGGACTCATCCAGCTGGAACAGCTCACTGATGGCTTCACGACGCGGCACCAGAATGAACCAGGGATAGTTGGCGTCGTTCATCAGCAGCAAGCGGCAGAGCGGAAAATCTCCCAATACGATGCAGTCCTGCTGCAAGCGTGGGTCAAGGCTGAACATCATCGTCTCCTACGAATGGGCACCGGCCGGCAGCATAACGACGGGATGCGCCTACTGCACCCAAACGCTTCACCCAATCACGCGCATCAGCCATCCGGGCGACCCCTTAGACGACCGCAACGGAGTGATGACGCCAAGTCCTGGAGACGCACCAAAAAGAGCCGCGCCGCGCGCCCCAACGCCCACAAATTGAACAACCTCACAGGAAAAAGCGTTACCGACGGGTAAATTCCACCGCCAGCCGCAGCACCGGTAACGCGCCGCCGCGCATCCCGGGCTCGCGCATGCCATGTACCCGCCGTGCCGCAATCGCGAATTCAGCGACACGCCGGTCTGGCCAAGAAAAATTGAGCAGACTGCCGAAGCGGACAGCATTTGTGCACGAAAGTTGCTTTGCCAGATATACCGTCGACGCCAGCACACCGAAATTCGTCCTGCAAGCCCCTAAATAGTTGGATTGCAAGGTTTTTCGGAAAATGGACTACAACGGGGAACTGACCGGCGACAACCTACAGGATTGCGACACCGAACATGCATTTTTGCGACGTGCACGTAAATAACCCGTAGGGAATCAATGATATCTGTCGCCAACTTAAGGCCCCGTGCTATAAGTTAGCGCCGACACAAAAAGAAAGAGTTGCCCACAACACAACAATGGGCAGCACAAATCTTCTAAACCAAAGGAGCAATCACAATGCAAGTGATGAAGTGGAGCGCACTGGCTCTGGCCGTGACCGCCGGTACCACCCAACTGGCTTTCGCCAGCGCACAGTCCGAGTCCAAGGGCTTTGTTGAAGACAGCAGCTTCGACATCTTCAACCGCGTTCTGTACATGAACCGCGATTTCAAAAATGGTGCCGCCAACGGCAACAGCACCTCGGCCAACCCGGCCGGCTATCGCGAAGAGACCGGCCTGGGCATTCGCCTGCTGTTCGAATCCGGTTTCACCCAAGGTACCGTCGGTGTTGGTGTTGATGCTCATTCCCTTTCCAGCATCAAGCTCGACAGCGGCCGTGGTAAATTCGGCAACGGCCTATTTGACCAGACCAGTGACGGTCGCGGCGATGACACCCAGACCGAAGTGGGCGGCGCTGTTAAATTCCGTATCTCTGACACCGTCCTGAAGTACGGTAATCAGTTCGTCGGCAGCCCGGTATTCTCCACCGACGACAGCCGCATCCTGCCGGAAGTCGCTACTGGTACCTACCTGGTCAGCAACGAAATCGAAGGTCTGGAGCTGAGCGCCGGTCGCTTTACCGCCCTGAGCAGCCAGGCCTCCACCGACCGCGACACCTTCGGCATCGAAACTGCTGATATCGTTGGCGCCAGCTATGCGTTCACTGAAAACTTCAGCGGCTCCGTTCACGCTTCCGACGTCGAAGACTACTGGAAAAAGTACTACGGCAACCTGAACTACACCCTGCCGCTGGCTGAAGAGCAGGCCCTGAACTTCGACTTCAACATCTACAAAACCGATTACGAAGACGAGTACTCCAACGGCGAGTTCGACGACAACACCATTTGGAGCTTGGCAACCGCCTACAGCATTGGCGCCCACAAGTTCACACTGGCCTATCAGCGTTCCTCTGGCGACCACGGCTATGACTACGGTGTTGATGGCAATGGCACCGTATGGCTGAACAACTCCGTTCAATACTCGGACTTCTACGGCGAAGACGAACGTTCCTGGCAGGTTCGCTACGACCTCGACATGGCTTCCTATGGCGTCCCGGGCTTGAGCTTCATGACCCGCTACGTTACTGGCGACAACGCCAAGGTTGACGGCTTCGAGGAGGAAGGCAAAGAGCACGAGTGGAACTTCGAGACCAAGTACGTCATTCAAGAAGGCGCTGCTAAAGACCTGTCGTTCCGAGTTCGCCACGCCATCTGGCGCGCCAACGATGCCTACAACGCCTACAACGGTGCAGACAACAATGACTTCCGCGTGATTGTTGACTACCCGCTGGACGTGCTGTAAGTCCTAGCGACCTGCACTCAGCGTAAAAGAACCCGGCCTAGGCCGGGTTCTTTTTTATCCACCCTTCCGACTCAGAGCGGCAGCGCATAGGTCCCGGTGACATGCGCCACCAGCTCGCCCTCCTCGCCTTGCGAATAGAGCTGGACCTCGCACACGGCCTGGCGCTTCGATAAACGAAGGATGCGTGCCTCAGCGATCAGGTCCACCGGTTTCGGCCGGGCCAGAAAGTTGATATTGAGGTTGGCCGTCACCGCCATCTCGACTCGCCCCAGCCTGCCCAACACAACCGCATACATGGCCGCATCGGCCAGCGACATGATGGTCGGCCCCGACAGGGTTCCACCCGGCCGCACCAGCTTGGAGTGAAAGGGCACCCGGGCCACCGCCAGATCGGCCTCGAGGCGGTCGATGCGCAGGTCGATATCCTCCGCCATCGGCACGCCCGCGCGAATCAGCGCCTGCACCTGTTCAGCGGTCAGTTCCGCCATGTTCAACTCCCGCTCTATCCTGTACGCCACATGGCTGGCACCGTACAATGCCGAGTCATTATTTGCCCTCGCAACCGACATAACGGCCAAACATGCGTACCAGTCAGTACCTGCTCTCGACCCTCAAGGAAACCCCCTCCGATGCCGTAGTGATCAGCCACCAGCTGATGCTGCGCGCCGGCATGATCCGCAAGCTGGCCTCCGGCATGTACACCTGGATGCCCATGGGCTTGCGTGTACTGCGCAAGGCCGAGGCCGTGGTACGCCAGGAGATGGTCGCCGCCGGGGCACTGGAAGTACTGATGCCGGCCGTGCAGCCGGCCGAGCTGTGGCAGGAATCGGGACGCTGGGAGCAATACGGTCCAGAGCTGCTGCGCATCAAGGACCGCCATGACCGCGCCTTCTGCCTCGGCCCGACCCACGAGGAAGTCATTACCGATCTGGCCCGCAACGAGCTGAACAGCTACAAGCAGCTGCCGATCAACATGTTCCAGATCCAGACCAAATTCCGCGACGAGATCCGCCCGCGCTTCGGCCTGATGCGTGGCCGCGAGTTCATCATGAAGGACGCCTACTCCTTCCACCTGGACCAGGCCTCGCTGCAGGAAACCTACGACCGCATGCACCAGGCCTACTGCAATGTATTCACCCGCCTGGGCCTGAACTTCCGCCCGGTGCAGGCCGACACCGGTTCCATCGGCGGCACCGGCTCCCACGAATTCCATGTATTGGCCGAGTCCGGTGAAGACGACATTGCCTTCAGCGACAGCTCCGACTACGCCGCCAACATCGAGAAGGCCGAAGCCATTCCGCGCGAGACCGCGCGAGACGCCGCCTGCGAAGAGCTGCGCCTGGTCGACACGCCGAATGCCAAGACCATCGACGAATTGGTTGCCCAGTTCGGCCTGGCCATCGAGAAGACCGTCAAGACCCTGGTCGTGCACGCGGCCGAAGAAGGCAAGCTGATCGCCCTGATCGTCCGCGGCGACCACGAGCTGAACGAGATCAAGGCCGCCAATCACGAGCTGGTCGCCAGCCCGCTGGCATTCGCCTCCGAGGCCGAGATCCGCGCCGCCATCGGTGCGGGCCCGGGGTCCCTCGGCCCGCTGAACCTGCCGATCCCCTGCGTGATCGACCGCAGCGTGGCACTGATGAGCGACTTCGGCGCCGGCGCCAACGTCGACGACAAGCACTATTTCGGCCTCAACTGGGAACGCGACCTGCCGCTGCCGGCCATCGCCGACCTGCGCAACGTGGTGGCTGGCGACCCCAGCCCGGACGGCCAAGGTACCCTGGTGATCAAACGCGGCATCGAAGTGGGCCACATCTTCCAGCTCGGCACCAAGTACAGCGAAGCCATGGGTTGCAAGGTGCTGGGCGAAAGCGGCAAGCCGGTCACCCTGACCATGGGCTGCTACGGCATCGGCGTCTCCCGCGTCGTGGCTGCCGCCATCGAGCAGAACTACGACGAGCGCGGCATTCTCTGGACCGACGCCCTGGCGCCGTTCCAGATCGCTATCGTGCCGATGAAATACGAGAACGAGGCCGTGCGCGCAGCCACCGACAAGCTCTACGCCGAGCTGACCGCCGCCGGCTACGAGGTGCTGCTGGACGACCGCGACAAAAAGACCAGCCCCGGCGTGAAGTTCGCCGACATGGAGCTGATCGGCATCCCGCACCGCCTTGTGGTCGGCGAGCGCGGCCTGGCCGACGGCACTTTCGAATACAAGAACCGCCGTGACAGCGACGCTCAGCAGGTGGCTGCCGCCGACCTGCCGAGCTTCCTCGCCTCGCGCATCGCCCGCTGAACCCGAGCCAGAAGCCTGAATGTTCCAGCGTCATACCCTTCGCACCGGCGCCGCCCTGCTCGGCGCCTTCCTGCTGGTCGGCTGTGCCAACCATCTGCCGCAACGCAGCGAGCACGAGGAGCGCTTCGAGCGCCGCCTGCTCGACCACAGCCTGCAGATCGACGTGGGCGAGCCACGGGTACTGGAGCTGCCGCAACGGCGCGTGCGCATCCACGAGCAGAAGACCTTCGAAGTCACCGAGTTCGAGGTCACCCGCCACTATGATCGCTACACCCCCTACCAGCCCTGGCGCGAGCTTTACGAAGCGCCGCTGGGCGCGGTAGCGGTAGTGGCCGGTATCGGCGCGAACGTGCTCAATGTGGTACTGCTCGGTCGCCTCCCGGACAGCGTTACCAAAGACTGGATCAGCTATGGCGTCGCCGGGCTCAACCCGGCGATGAACGTGGAATCCAATGGCCGCTCCCAACAAAACCTGGCGGCCATCAACGAGAAACAGCACGACAAGCGCATGGAGTACTCGAGCCTGCCCTGGGCCGAACGCCCGGTGCAGGTCAAGGCCGGCGGGGAAAACCACGAGCTGACCACCGACCGCGGTGGCGTGCTGCGCCTCAATCTGCTCGACGGCCCGTTCGCCGACCACGATGCCAGCAAGGTCGGCACCCTGTTATTGAGCGTGGAAGATCCGCAGGACGGCACCCGAGCCGAGGCCACCCTGCTGGTCAGCCGCGATCTGCGTGGCAAGCTGGGCGAGGCGCATGCGCTGATCTATGACGACCTCGAAGACGACGATGTCAGTCAGTGGGTCTACCGGGTCAAGCGCCTGTCCGACCTTGGGCTGGAAGAGGAAGCCAGCGAGCTGGAGCAGAGCCTGATCGAACTGACCCGCAACGATCCGGAGCTACAGGAAGCGTTCCTCGAATCGCTGATGAAGGATGCCGGCCGCCTGGCCGCCGACCCCGGCGAGGACTGATCAGCGTCGGATGATGAAGCCGGCGACGCCCTGCATCGGCTGCGGCTCGAGTTCCAGCGAGTCCACTCGAGCCTGAGCCGGCCCATGCTCCAGCCAGGCCGCCAATTCGCGAACGGCGGCCTCTTCGCCCTCGACCAGCACCTCGACGCGGCCATCGGCGAGGTTGCGCACCCATCCGTTCAAATCGAGGCGCTCCGCCTCTTCCAGTGTGTGCTGGCGAAAGCTCACACCTTGAACCTTGCCACTGACGAACCCGTGTAAACAGATCTGCATCTGCGTTACTCCTCAGCCTGCCAATGGGCCAGTCGTGCCTGCAGGCCGGCGGCGGTCTGCTCGCCGACGAGGCGCTCGCGCAGTCTGCCATTGGCGTCGATGATGTAGGTCACCGGCAACACGTCGTTGCGCGGCAGGTCCAGGCGCGGAGCCGGATCCTGCGCCAGCACGGTGAAGCGGATGTCGAAGGCGTCCGCGGCCTTGCCGAGCTTCTCGCCCTGCAGGGCATCGAAATTCACCCCGATCACCCGCGTGCCCTTGCCCTGCAACTCCGCCTCCAGCCGGTTGAGCTGGGGAATTTCGGTGCGGCACGGCTTGCACCACTCGGCCCAGTAATTGATCACCAACCACTGGCCTTCCAGCTGCTCAGCCGTTACCTTTCGTCCATGCTGATCGACGCCCCAGTCGTCGGCGCAGCCGGCCAGCAGAAGACCGGCGCAGAGCCCCATCACCATCCGGAGTGGTCTTCCCATGCAATCGCTCCTCGTACCCGCAGGGTTGGTATGACGCTGGATGCCCTGCGCCTCGAAGTGCCGGACATCCTTGAAGAGGATGCCACGCCGCTGGCCGACCTCAACGCCAGGCTCGCGGACGCCCGTCGCCAGCCGGGTGATGACGGCCTGTCACAGGCGCTGGACCTGCTGTTCCGCCTCAACCGCAGCGCCATGACCTTACTGGAAAGGCAGCGCGCCCTGCAAAGCTTCTGCGAGGAATACCGCCACTACTGCACCGCGCGGCGCAGCGGCATTGCACCTTCGAGTCTGTTCGTGCAGCTGTGTGAAGAATTGGCCGCCGGCTTCAAGCGCCTGCTGCTGCAGATTCTGCAGGGTCGCCAGCCATCGCGCCCGCACCTGGCCTGGTGCCTGTACATGGCCGAGCATTTCCTGGCCCAGAGCCTGATGCGCCACTATCAGCTGTATCAGGAGCCGCCCGCCTCGCTATGGAGCGACAGTCACCTGCTGTACTGGATCGGCGAGCACCAGGGCTGTCTCGACGAGCATGTCGCCGCTTCCTTTCAGCCGGCCCCGGCCAATTCCCTGCGTGGCCTTTACCAACAGACCCTGATGCTCGCCCTCAGCAACCCGTTTCATCTGGCCGAGGGCGAATGCGAGCTGCTGTTCGGCGCGCTCACGCCGCTGGCCGAACTGGCTCGCCTGCTGCCCTGGGACGAAGACGAGGAAGGCGAAGGCCCGCTGATCGACCTGCGCCAGTCGCAGCCCTGCCTGCCTTACGATGCCGAACCTCAGGGCGAGATCGAATACCTGCGGCGCCTGGAGCTGGGCGCCCTGCTGGTCGCGCTCCACGAACCGGCGCCGCTGCAGGGCAGCCATCAACGCGAGTTGCTGGAGCGGGTGCGTCCGCATTGGCTGGGTCGCCAGCAACGCCGCCATCCGCGCGCCGACTTCAGCGCCGACTGCAGCCTGGTGATCGGGTTGCTGGCGGTACATGCCCAGTTGCTGGAGAAGCGGCCGCCGAACAGCTCGGCTCAGATGCTCGACGCCAGCCCCGGCGGCGCTCGCCTGATCTGCCAGGTCGAGTTCGCCCAGCAGCTGCCGGTCGGCCAACTGGTCCTGGTGCTGACCCACAGCGGCACTCCGACCCTGGCCCTGGTGCGCTGGCGTCATCTCAACCGTGAAGGACTGCATCTCGGGCTGCGCTATCTCAAGGGCCTGCCGCGCGCCGTATGGCTGCGCCGGGCGCCCAGCGCACAGACCCACCCCGGCGTGCTGCAGAGCACGCCCGAACCGGGTGCGGGTTGGCACCACGGCCTGTGGCTGCCGTGCGGCCAGTTCGTGGAGGGCGAAAACCTCTGGCTGCAACTGGCCAACGTCAACAACCAGGCCGTGCTGCCACTGCCGGCAGCCAACCTCAGTACGCCCTCGGTGATCCGCCACCCGCTGCGCCTGGCCTAATGGCTGCCGAGGCGCTTCGAGGGATGTCTGTCGGGCAAGAAGCCGGTTCAACCCCGCCGCGCCAGACACCGAAAAGCCCCTGAACATTCAGCCGGGTTCTGCGACACAGGTCTCGCCGGCCGAAGCCTCAGTGCACAGTTTCCGGCCAAAGCCCCCGCCTATAATCCGCCCATTCCTATACCAATGAGTTCTGCCGGAGCCTTCATGTCCCAAGCCAACGACAAGCTGATCGGTCCAGTTCCTGCCAGCATCGTCAACAGCGCTCGCCTGAGCGTGACGCCCTACGAAGGGCGTGTCGGCGAGTTCAACGTGGCGGTCTGGCTGCATCTGCCGGGGCTGGCGAATCTGCCGGTATCGCTGATGGTGCGCTACCGTGACGGCAGCCAGGTCCGCGACGTGGCGGTCGACCACGGCAAGGTCAACGTGCACAACAAGGTGATGCTCTCCGGCATCGCCCGTCTGCCGATGAAGACCAAGATCGAGGACATGCAGATTCGCCTGCGCTCGGCGGTACCGGCGCAGACGCTGATCGTCGAGGAATTGTTCGTCCAGGCTGTGGAGCTGCTGGACAGCGCGTCGCGCCAGGCCATGGCCTGAGTCGTCACCCCCGTTTCCCGGCCCCCGCTTCGGCGGGGGTTTTGTTTTGGGGGTCAGAACACGCCGAAGCGCACCACGCTGCTGGGCTTGGATGGTTCGCTCTCTTCGGCGGCCTGTCGGGCCAGGGAGGCCAACGATTCCGGCCAGCGGGAGAAACGCAGGCCGGTGATGCGGTTGAGGCGTTCCAGCGCCTCCTCGGAATCCCGCGGTTGCAACGGCACTATCTTGTTCTTGCTACTGCTCATCCACTCGACTTCCCTGAGTCATTCAGGCCGCTAGCAGTCTGCCAGCATGTTGCTGGGTAATTGCCAGAAGCGTGCCAGCCTTCCCGGGCCGGTAGTTTGTCGCGCCTGAGCGCGCCCGCAGCCGTTCAGCCAGCTGCGCCTCGCCTTAAACTGACTTTTTTCGTCACTTCTGACAAGCCCTATTCCCGGGCCTTGAGCCAATGCGCCAGGCTTCCGCCAAACAGCGCCTCTTGCTCCATGTGCATCTGCTCCAAGGCCTGGCGCAGCGCTGGATACCAGGCCGCGTCCAGCCGCTCCGGCAACTGGTTGAGCCGCGGCAACGGCCAGGGATTGTGGGCGATCAGGCGCTGCAGGCTGTAGTGCTCCAAGTCGCGGCAGAGCACCCAGGCGCCCTCGCTGGTCCGGCAGATCAGCTGTTCCTGCTCGAGGAATTCGACCAGCTCGGCCCATTCATCCTCCGGCATCGACCAGCCCTGGCGCTGCACGTCGCGATGGCGCACCGAACGCCCGCGCTGTTGACGCTCGTGAAACACCTCCAGCACACCGAGCAGCACCAGCAGACGCGGCAGTGCCCGGCGCCGCCAGCTGCGCGACGAAGAGAGATTGCACACCAGCTCCGCGCCGAACAGCACGATCAGCCAGGACAGGTAGATCCACAGCAGGAACAGCGGCACCGTGGCGAACGCGCCGTAGATCAGCTGGTAGCCGGGAAACCAGCTGACGAACAGCCCGAAGACGTTCTTGGCGACCTCTACCAGCGCCGAGGTGAACAGGCCGCCGGCTAGCGCGTGACGCAGCGGCACGCGGGTATTGGGCACCGCCGAATAGATCAGGGTGAAGGCCGCGGTGCTGAACAGCAGCGGCGCGAAGCGCAGCAGCGTCTGCACTCCCGCCAACGACTCGGGCCCCGACAGCAGCATCAGCGAGGTGATGTAGGTGGTCACCGCGAAACCCGCACCAAGCAGCAACGGGCCGAGGCTGAGGATGGCCCAGTACAGCAGGAAGCTGGAGATCCCGCGGCGCGGCTGGCGCACCCGCCAGATGGCGTTGAAAGCCTTCTCGATGGTCAGCAGCATGAAGAACGCGGTGATCGCCAGCAGCACCACGCCCGCCCAGGTCAGCTGGCGCGCCTGGGCGGTGAACTCGCGCAGGTACTCCTGCACCATTTCACCCGACGACGGCACGAAGTTGTGAAAGATGAAGTACTGGATCTGCTCGCCGGTGCCCTGGAAGGCCGGCACCGCCGAGAGGATGGCGAAGGTCACGGTCATCACCGGCACCACGGCGAACAGCGTGGTGTAGGTCAGCGCGGCGGCGCTGTTGATGGCGCGATCGACGAGAAAGCGATGCCACACGAAGCGCCAGAACTCCAACCAGTCCACCAGCCGCTGTCGCATGCCTACTCCTTAGCCCGTTATGCCTTCTAGCCGGCTAGAATAGCGCCCTCAATCGCCAATGGGCACTGCCATGACCGACCTCACTCTCTATCACAACCCGCGCTGTTCCAAGTCCCGCGGCGCGCTGGAGCTGCTCGAAGCGCGCGGCCTGACTCCGACCGTGGTGCGTTATCTGGAGACCCCGCCGAGCGCGGAAGAGTTGCGCGCGCTGCTGGCCAAGCTCGGCATCGGCCCGCGCGATCTGCTGCGCACCGGCGAGGACGAGTACAAGGCGCTCAACCTGGCCGACACCAGCCTCGGCGACGAGCGACTGATCGCCGCCATGGTCGCCCACCCCAAGCTGATCGAGCGCCCCATCCTCGTCGCCGGCGACCGCGCCGTGATCGGCCGTCCGCCGGAAAAAGTGCTGGAGCTGCTGGCATGAGTGCGCCCTATATCCTGGTGCTCTACTACAGCCGCCACGGCGCCACCGCCGAGATGGCCCGGCAGATCGCCCGCGGCGTCGAGATGGCAGGCCTGGAGGCGCGCCTGCGCACCGTGCCACCGGTGTCCAGCGACTGCGAGGCGACCGCCTCGGCGATTCCCGAAGACGGCGCGCTCTATGCCGAGCTGGACGACCTGCGCAACTGCGCTGGCCTGGCGCTGGGCAGTCCGACCCGCTTCGGCAACATGGCCGCCCCGCTCAAATACTTCATCGATGGCACCAGCAGCCTGTGGCTGACCGGCGAGCTGGTCGGCAAACCGGCGGGCGTGTTCACCTCCACCTCCAGCCTGCACGGCGGCCAGGAGAGCACCCTACTGTCCATGCTGCTGCCGCTGCTGCACCACGGCATGCTGGTCTGCGGCCTGCCCTACAGCGAAGGCGCCTTGCTCGACACCCGCGGCGGCGGCACCCCCTACGGTCCCAGCCACCACGCCGGCGCGGACGGTAAACGCAAGCTCGACGAACACGAAATCGCCCTGTGCCGCGCCCTCGGCCAGCGCCTGGCGGCCACCGCCGCGAAACTGGAGACACCCCGTGGCTAGAACGCCCAAGCCCCTGCCCAGCCTCGAGTGGCTGGCGCCACGCATGAAGCTCAGCCGCGCGCTGGCGCTGTTCAGTTTCTTCGCACTGCTCGCCCTGCTGCTGGTGTGGAATCTGCTGTTCGCCGACCTGCACGGCGCACGCACCTGGGTGGTGCTGAGCATCCAGCTGCTGCCGCTGTTGCTGCTCGCACCCGGCCTGCTGCTGGGCAACGCCCGCGCCCACGCCTGGGCGTGCTTCGTGGTGAACATCTACTTCATCCAAGGCGTGCTGGCCGCCATCGACCCCGCGCGCGCCCTGTTCGGCGCCCTGGAGACGGTGATCAGTCTGAGTCTGTTCTGCAGCGCCCTACTCTACGTGCGCTGGCGCTTCCAGTACGACCGCAAGCTGGCGGGCGAGTGAGGCGCCCCTTGGGCTCTACCAGCCCAGGGTTTCCTTGAGGAAGGGAATGGTCAGCTTGCGCTGGGCCTGTAGCGAGGCCTGGTCGAGACGTTCGAGCAGTTCGAACAGCGCGCTCATGCTACGCTCGCCGCGGGTGAGGATGAAGCGGCCGACCTCGTCGGTCAGGTGCAGGCCGCGGCGCGAGGCGCGTAGCTGCAGGGCGCGCAGCTTGTCTTCGTCGGACAACGCGTGGAGCTGGAACACCAGAGCCAGGGTCAGACGCGATTGCAGGTCCGGGAGCTGTACAGGCAGCTCGCGTGGCGACACGGTGGCGGCCAGCAGCAGCTTGCGGCCGGCATCGCGCAGGCGATTGAACAGATGAAACAGCGCCTCCTCCCAGTCCGAGCGGCCGGCCACGGCGTCCAGTTCGTCCAGGCAGACCAGTTCGCACTGCTCCAGGCCGTCGAGCAACTCCGGGCCGTGTTCCACCACTTCCGACAACGGCAGATACACCGCTGGCTCGCCGCGCTGCTCGAAGCGCAGGCAGGCCGCCTGCAGCAAATGGCTGCGCCCCACGCCCTCGCCGCCCCACAGGTAGATCAGACTCTCGGTCCAGCCGGCGTCTGCCTCGCACAGGCGCTCGACATAGCCGAGCGCCGCGGCGTTGGCGCCGGGGTAGTAGTTGGCGAAGGTGGCATCGTCACGCAGACGGATGCCGAGGGGCAGCTGAACAGGTTTCATGCACTGGCCGGCGGTTCTTGCGAATCGCCGGGAGACTCTCCGTAAAGGGCGGAAAGTTTATAGAAATCATGGGCATGACGCAGCAGAACCATGATCACTGCCGCCACTGGCAGGGCCAAAAGCACACCGGTGAAGCCAAACAGCTGGCCGCCGGCGAGGATGGCGAAGATCACGGCCACCGGGTGCAGGCCGATGCGATCGCCCACCAGCATGGGGGTCAGCACCATGCCCTCCAGCAGTTGGCCGATGCTGAACACGACGACGATGCCGATCAGCGGATAGAGCTCGAAGCCGCCGTACTGGAACAGCGCGGCCACCACGGCGGCGCCGAAACCGACGATGAAGCCCATGTAGGGCACGATGCTGGCCAGACCGGCGAGCAGGCCGATCAGCAGGCCCAGCTCGAGGCCGACCACCATGAGGCCGATCGAGTAGATGGCGGCCAGGGCCAGCATCACCAGCAACTGGCCACGCATGAAGGCGCCGAGCACCTCGTGGCATTCGCCGACCAGCCGCACCACTATGCCTTCGCGTGCGCGCGGCAGCAGGTTGCGCAGCTTGGCCATCATCAGGTCCCAGTCGCGCAGCAGGTAGAAGGCCACCACGGGGATCAACAGCAGGTTGCCCAGCCAGGCCAGCAGCGCCAGGCTGGAGGCGGTTGCCTGGGCCAGCAGACCGCCGACGATGTCGGTGGTCTTGCCGAGATGGCCGGACAACGCCTGCTTGACCTGATCGAAGCGCCAGAAACCGTCGGCCAGACCGAACTGCGCCTGCACCCACGGCAGCGCCTGGTGCTGGGCCCAGTCCAGACCCTGCGGCGCCAGCTCGTAGAGCCGCACCAGCTGGCGGCCGAGCATGGGGATCAGCACCAGCAGCATGACTAGCAACACCAGGCTGAACAGGCTGAAGACGATCACCACGCCCCAGGTGCGCGACATGCCGCGCCGCTCCAGGCGGTCCACCAGCGGGTCGCCCATGTAGGCGAGCAGCATCGCCACCAGGAAGGGCGACAGAATGGGGGTGAGCAGGTAGATCAGCCAGCCGCACAGAAACAGTCCGGCCAACCACATCCAGCGCCGCGAATCGGTCATTTCAGGCACTCCGCCTCTGGTGATGAAATCGGCAAGCCACGCATCGGGCGGCTACCGCATCGGTCCTTGAACAACGAACCGCCGGCTTACCAGCGGAACCGCATGACATTGGCTGGCGCCGGAGCGGGCGTGGCTTGGGGCTCCGCACCGGCATCCAGCGGCGCGGCGTCGGCCGGTACTTCCTGCAGGCCGGCCAGGCCCAGCTGGGCGCGCAGTTGCTCGGCGCTGGCATTGACCTGCCAGACCAGCTGATCGCCCTTGACCCGCTGCAGGCGAGCGGCGAACGGCTCGAGCAGACGCTCCAGCTCGGCGTAGCGGGCGAGGTCGGCGCCCTGGACTTCCAGGGTCAGGGCGCCGGCCGCGCCGGGCTTGACCACAAAGCGCGGCGCCAGGCGCTCGCTGACCGCCAGCAACACGGCGTCGGCCAGGGCCTGCTGATCGGCGCCCTGGGCCTTGCCCTGCTCGCGGGAGTCGCCGAGCCACAGACGCCATTCGGCCTGCCACTGGCCGCCCTCTTCACGGGCCTGCACGGCCAGCAGGGCATCGGCACCGTAGCGCTCGGAGGCCGGTTGCAGCGCATCCGGCTGGCTGGCGGCAAGGTTCTCCGGCGTGGCCACCAGTTGCTCCTGCAGGTCGGCCAGGGGCAGACGCAACGGCAGGCCGCGGTGCTGGGCGGCCTGACGCAGCGGCGCGGCGGCCTCCTGGCCATCGCCGATCAGGGTCGCGCCTTCGACTCCGCTGTTCAGCCACCAGGTCAGGATCGCCGGGCGATTGGCGCCCCACATCGGCAGGCCGGCCTGGCGCAGCTTGTTCTCGGTGGTCAGCGGATCGAAGTCCGCCACCAGGCTATCGCCCTCGTAGACGTACTGGCTGACCAGCTGCTGCGGGTCCTGGCGCACGCCCTCCAGCGCCGGGCTCTGCACCGCCTTGGCGTCACCGGTCAGGCGCAACACCAGGGTCTCCAGGGCGCGATTGAGGGCCGCGCCGCGCTCCTCCGGCTGCTGGCTGGTGACCGGCTCGCGCACCTGATAGAGGTCGTCCACCGTCTCGCCCAGCACCGGCAGGCTGAACAAGGGAAGACAAAGGGCAAGCAGGCGGGCGGACAGGCGCATCGGTAGGGTCTCGGCTCAAGGGAAGGTGCCGGCGCGGCACGCGAAGGGCTATACCTTAAACAGCCGCCTGCCCCCCGGCAACCGTCGCGCCCGGTGGTCGCTGGCGGGCAAGCCTGATAAAATCGCGCGCCTTCGCGGGTCGGCCCTGGCGTGCCGGCCGCCCCCTGCATTTCCCCCTTTTCAAAGGCCTGAAACCCATGAGCAAGCAACCCTCCATCAGCTACAAGGATGCGGGTGTCGACATCGACGCCGGCGAAGCCCTGGTCGAGCGCATCAAAGGCGTGGCCAAGCGCACCGCGCGTCCGGAGGTCATGGGTGGCCTGGGCGGCTTCGGCGCCCTCTGCGAGATCCCGGCCGGCTACAAGCAGCCGGTACTGGTCAGCGGCACCGACGGCGTCGGCACCAAGCTGCGCCTGGCGCTGAACCTGAACAAGCACGACAGCATCGGCCAGGACCTGGTCGCCATGTGCGTCAACGACCTGGTCGTGTGCGGCGCCGAGCCGCTGTTCTTCCTCGACTACTACGCCACCGGCAAGCTCAATGTCGACGTGGCCGCCACCGTGGTCACCGGCATCGGTGCCGGCTGCGAACTGGCCGGCTGCTCCCTGGTCGGTGGCGAGACCGCCGAGATGCCGGGCATGTACGAAGGCGAAGACTACGACCTGGCCGGCTTCTGCGTCGGCGTGGTCGAAAAGAGCGAGATCATCGACGGCTCGAAAGTGGTCACCGGCGACGCGCTGATCGCCCTGCCCTCCTCCGGCCCGCACTCCAACGGCTACTCGCTGATCCGCAAGATCCTCGAGGTCTCCGGCGTAGACATCGAAGCCACCGAGCTGAACGGCCAGAAGCTCGCCGACCTGCTGATGGCGCCGACGCGCATCTACGTCAAACCGCTGCTCAAGCTGATCAAGGACACCGGCGCCGTGAAGGCCATGGCCCACATCACCGGTGGCGGCCTGCTCGACAACATCCCGCGCGTGCTGCCGCAAGGCGCCCAGGCGGTGATCGACGTGGCCAGCTGGACCCGCCCGGCGGTGTTCGACTTCCTGCAGGAAAAAGGCAACGTCGACGAGCACGAGATGCACCGTGTGCTCAACTGCGGCGTCGGCATGGTCATCTGCGTCGCCCAGGATCAGGTCGAGGCCACCCTCGCCAGCCTGCGCGCCTCGGGCGAAGCTCCGTGGGTGATCGGCCAGATCGCCCAGGCCGCCGAAGGTGCCGAACTGGTCGTGCTGAACAACCTGAAAGCCCACTGATGGCCTGCAACGTCGTCGTCCTGATCTCCGGGTCGGGCAGCAATCTGCAGGCCCTGATCGACAGCATCGCCCACGACGGCAATCCGGCCCGCATCGCCGCGGTGATCTCCAACCGCGGCGATGCCTACGGGTTGGTCCGCGCGCAGAATGCCGGCATCGCCACGCGGGTGCTGGACCACAAGCAGTTCGACGGGCGCGAGGCCTTCGACGCCGCGCTGATCGAGGCCATCGACGGCTTCGACCCGCAGCTGGTGGTGCTGGCCGGCTTCATGCGCATCCTCACCCCCGGGTTCGTCAACCACTACACGGGGCGCCTGCTGAACATCCATCCCTCGCTGCTGCCCAAGCACAAGGGCCTGCACACCCACCAGCGCGCGCTGGAGGCCGGCGACAGCGAGCACGGCTGCAGCGTGCACTTCGTTACCGAGGAACTGGACGGCGGGCCTCTGGTCGTACAGGCGGTAGTGCCGGTAGAGTCTGGCGATACGCCGGAACGTCTGGCCCAGCGCGTGCACACTCAGGAACACCGCATCTATCCTCTGGCGATGCGCTGGTTCGCCGAGGGTCGCCTGAAACTGGGCACGTCCGGCGCACAACTGGACGGCAAGGACCTGCCGGCCGCCGGTCATCTGATTCGCACATAGGAGATTCCATGTCCCGCGTTCTGCTGATGCTGCTCGCCGTGCTGGCCCTGCCGGCTCAGGCCCTGGAGCTCAAGCCCTTCTCCGCCAGCTACACCGCCGACTGGAAGCAGGTGCCGATCAGCGGCACCGCCGGCCGCAGCCTCACGGCCCTGGACAACGGCCGCTGGGAGCTGAGCTTCGAGGCTTCCATGCTGGTCGCCAGCCTCAAGGAAACCAGCACCTTCCGCATGGAAAACACCGCGTTCCTGCCGCTGACCTACCGCTTCGAGCGCAGCGGCCTGGGCAAGAGCAAGCAGATCGAACTGGACTTCGACTGGACCGAGAAGCAGGTGCTGGGCAACGACCGCGGCGACCCGGTGCGCTTCCCCCTCAACCGCGGCATCCAGGACAAGTCCACCTACCAGCTGGTGCTGCAGCACGATGTCGCTGCCGGCAAGCAGAGCATGAGCTACCAGGTGGTGGACGGCGACGAGATCGAGACCTACGACTTCCGCGTACTGGGCGAGGAGCGCGTGCGCACCAAGGCCGGACTGATCGACGCGATCAAGGTCGAGCGCGTGCGCGATCCGACCCAGAGCAGCCGCAAGACCGTGCTGTGGTTCGCCAAGGACTGGAACTACCTGCTGGTGCGCCTGCACCAGGTCGAGAAGGACGGCAAGGAATACCAGATCATGCTCAAGGACGGCGAGGTCGACGGCCGCACCGTCACCGGCATCGCCGAGTAAACGCCTTGGCAGCGAACGAGCCGGGCAATGCCCGGCTTTTTCATGCCTGTGGCAAGGAATAGGATGCGCCTATCCACTTGGAGTCATCTCGATGAACGATGCCTACCGCCCACTCGCCTGCGCCCTGTACGACCATCTCGAAGTCGCCTGCCTGCACCGCTACCGGCTGCGCATCGAATGGGTGGACGGCGGCGAACTCGAGGCCCAGGCCATGACCACCGAGACCTCGGCGGCCAAGGAAGAATTCCTCGTGGTGCGCGACACCCAGGGCGAGCGGCGCCTACGTCTGGACCGGCTGCTGGCGATCACCCCGCTCGACCCCGGCGCCCGTTTCGGCCGCGTGCTACTGCACGATCGGCCGAGCTGCTGAGGCGACCAATAAAAAGCCGGGCGATTGCCCGGCTTTTCGTTACCACATCAGGTCGTCCGGCACCTGGTAGGCGGCATAGGGGTCGTCCTCGTCCGGCGCTTCGGTCGGCGTGTTGAGCAGCACGATGCGGCGCTCGTCGCGCTCCTGGATCTTCAGCGCGGCCTCGCGCGGGATCACCTCGTAGCCGCCGCCGTGACGGACGATGGCCAGCGAGCCGCGGCTCAGCTTGTCGCGCATCAGGTTATTCACCGACAGGCGCTTGACCTTCTTGTCGTCGACGAAGTTGTAGTAGTCCTCGGTGGTCAGCTTGGGCAGACGGGCGCTCTCGATGAGCTGCTTGATCTGCGCGGCGATGGCCTTCTGCTGCGCCTTTTCCTGCTGCTCGCGGTTCAGCTCCTGGTCCTTGGCCAGCTTCTCGGCCTTGGCCTGCTGCACCGCCTGCTGCTGGGAATCGTCCACCTCGACCTGGTTCTTCTTCTCCAGGCGTTGCTGTTTCTGTTTCTGCTTGGTGGCCTGCTTGGCCTGCTTTTCATTGACCAGGCCGGCTTTCAGCAACTGGTCACGGAGGGAAAGGCTCATGAACGGTTCAGTCTCTCGAGTTAACAGCCAAGGCTGAGTTTTTCCTGTTTCTTGGCTTCGCCCCACAGGGCATCCAGCTCTTCCAGGGTGCAATCTTCAATGGGACGCCCCGCATCGCGCAACGCCTGTTCGATGAAACGGAAGCGCCGCTCGAACTTGGCGTTGGCCGCGCGCAAGGCACTCTCCGGGTCGACCTTGAGGTGGCGCGCAAGGTTTACGCCGACGAAAAGCAGATCGCCGATCTCTTCGGCAACGGCCTCGGCGTCGTTCTCGCTCATCGCCTCCAGTACTTCGTCCAGCTCCTCGCGCAGCTTGTCCACCACCGGCAGCGCCTCCGGCCAGTCGAAGCCGACCTGGGCCGCGCGCTTCTGCAGCTTGGCGGCGCGACTCAGCGCCGGCAGGGCGTGGGGCACATCGTCGAGCAGCGACAGCTGCTCCGGCGCGGCGGCCTGCTCGGCGCGCTCCTCGGCCTTGATTTCTTCCCAGCGCTGCTTGATCGCCGCCTCCTCCAGCCGCGCCATGTCCGGTGCGCCGTACAGGTCACCATCGGGGAATACGTGGGGATGGCGGCGCACCAGTTTGCGGGTGATGGCGTCGACCACGGTGGCGAAGTCGAAGCGGCCTTCCTCCCGCGCAAGCTGGCTGTAGTAGACGACCTGGAACAGCAGGTCGCCCAGCTCGCCGGGCAGGTGGGCGAAGTCGCCGCGCTCGATGGCATCGGCCACCTCATAGGCCTCCTCGAGGGTGTGCGGCACGATGGTCGTGTAGCTCTGCTTCAGGTCCCAGGGGCAGCCGTGCTGCGGGTCGCGCAGGCGGGCCATCAGGTGCAGCAGGTCGTCGAGGGAATAGCGGTCGGGCATGAATCGGTCTCTGGGATGGCCCCAGCCCCTCTCACGGAATGGGGCTGGGGAGAGGGCGTCAGGTGCCGGAACGGTTGCGGCGGACCTCGATGATATTGGGCAGCTGGCTGATGCGCGCCAGCAACCGCGACAGGGCGTCCAGCCCCGGGATCTCGATGGTCAGCTGCATGGAGGCGGTGTTGTCCTCCTTGTTCGAGCGGGTGTTCACCGCCAGCACGTTGATGCGGTCGTTGAGCAGCACCTGGGACACGTCGCGCAACAGGCCGGAACGGTCGTAGGCCTTGATCACGATGTCCACCGGGTAGGTCAGTACCGGCACCGGGCCCCAGCTCACCTGGATGATCCGCTCCGGCTCGCGACCGGCCAGCTGCAGCACCGAGGCGCAGTCCTGGCGGTGGATGGACACGCCACGGCCCTGGGTGATGTAGCCGACGATCGGGTCGCCCGGCAGTGGCTGGCAGCAGCCGGCCATCTGCGTGAGCAGGTTGCCGACGCCCTCGATCTGGATGTCGCCGCGCTTGCCCAGGCGCTGACTCGGCATCCTGCGCGGGATCAGTTCGAGCTGCTCGCTGCCACGTTCCGGCTCCACCAGTTGCTGCGCTAGGTTCACCGCGTGGGCCAGACGCAGATCGCCGGCGCCGAGCGCCGCGTACATGTCCTCGGCGGTGCGCAGGTTGCACTTCTCGGCCAGCTTGGCGTAGTCCACCGCCGCCAGCGCCAGGCGCGCCAGGTCGCGCTCGAGCATGGCCTTGCCGGCGGCCACGTTCTGCTCGCGGTCCTGCAGCTTGAACCAGTGGACGATCTTGGCCCGCGCGCGGCTGGTGGTGACGTAGCCGAGGTTGGAGTTGAGCCAGTCGCGGCTCGGCGCGCCCTGCTTGGAGGTGATGATCTCCACCTGCTCGCCGGTCTGCAGGCTGTAAGTCAGCGGCACGATGCGGCCATTGACCTTGGCGCCGCGGCAGTTGTGGCCGATCTGCGTGTGCACGCGGTAAGCGAAGTCCAGCGGCGTGGCGCCCTTGGGCAGGTCGATGGCGTGGCCGTCGGGGGTGAACACGTAGACCCGGTCGGGTTCGATATCCACGCGCAGCTGCTCGGCCAGGCCGCCGATGTCGCCCAGCTCTTCGTGCCACTCCAGCACCTGGCGCAGCCAGGCCATCTTCTCTTCGTAGTGGTCGGAGCCGCCCTTGACGTCGGTGCCCTTGTACTTCCAGTGCGCGCACACGCCCAGCTCGGCTTCCTCGTGCATGGCGCTGGTGCGGATCTGCACCTCCAGCACCTTGCCGTCCGGGCCGATCACCGCGGTGTGCAGCGAGCGGTAGCCGTTCTCCTTGGGGTTGGCGATGTAGTCGTCGAATTCCTTGGGGATGTGCCGCCACAGGGTGTGCACGATGCCGAGCGCGGTGTAGCAGTCGCGTACCTCCGGCACCAGCACGCGTACGGCGCGCACGTCGTAGATCTGGCTGAACTGCAGGCCCTTGCGCTGCATCTTCCGCCAGATCGAATAGATGTGCTTGGCGCGGCCGCTGATGTCGGCCTTGATGCCGGTGGCGGTCAGTTCCTCGCGCAGCTGCTGCATCACGTCGGCGATGTACTGCTCGCGGTCCAGGCGGCGCTCATGCAGCAGCTTGGCGATCTGCTTGTACTGCTCCGGCTCCAGGTAGCGGAAGGAGATGTCCTCCAGCTCCCACTTGATGTGGCCTATCCCTAAGCGATGGGCCAGCGGCGCGTAGATGTCGAACACCTCGCGGGCGACGCGATGGCGCTTCTCGTCGTCGGCATGCTTGACCGCACGGATCGCGCAGGTGCGCTCGGCCAGCTTGATCAGGGCCACGCGCACGTCGTCGACCATGGCCACCAGCATCTTGCGCAGGTTCTCCACCTGGGCCTGGGAGCCGACCACCACCGATTCACGCGGGTTGACGCTGTTGCTGATGGCGGCCATGCGCAGCACGCCCTCGATCAGCTTGGCCACCACCGCGCCGAATTGCTCCGCCACCACCTTCAGGCTGGTCTTGCCCTCGCGCACGGCGCGGTAGATCACCGCGGCCACCAGGCTGTCCTGGTCGAGCTTGAGGTCGGCGAGGATCTCGGCGATCTCCAGCCCGATCTGGAAGCTCGAGGTGCCCTCAGCCCAGAGGTTCTGCGCCGCGTTGGCCTGCTGTTCCACCTCGCGGGCGAACTCGCACGCCTGCTTCAGCGCCTCGCGGTCCAGTGCCGCATCGACGCACAGAATATGGTCCAGCCAGGCCTCGAGATCGATGCTGCCATCGAGGTTGATCGGCTGGTGCGCTCTCACCTGTACCATCGCTACCTTCCCTACGGCGTTCCGTTCACTCGCCGAACTGTCGCCGGCCTTCTTCCGGACCGGTCGGATTGCATGGGCGTCCTAGCCCATCTCGAATAACGCCATCGCCTCCACATGCGCCGTCTGCGGGAACATGTCGAGAATGCCGGCCCGTTTCAGCCGGTAGCCCTGTCGCGCCAACTCGGCGCTGTCGCGCGCCAGGGTCGACGGGTTGCAGGACACGTAGATCAGACGCCGCGCGCCCAGCCGTCGCATGTCCTTCACCACCTCGAACGCGCCGTCGCGCGGCGGGTCCAGCAGGATAGCGTCGAAACCCCGGGCTGCCCACGCCGCCTCGGCCAGCGGCTTCGACAGGTCGGCCTGGTGAAAGTGCAGATTGTCCAGACCGCTGGCTTCTGCATTCGCCCGCGCCCGCTCGACCATGGCTTCCACGCCTTCCACCGCCACTACCTCGGCCACCCGCTGCGCCAGCGGCAGGGCGAAGTTGCCCAAGCCGCAGAACAGGTCCAGCACCCGTTCGCCAGTCTGCGGCGCCAGCCATTCTAGCGCCTGTTCGACCATGGCCTGATTGACCGCCCCGTTGACCTGGACGAAGTCGCCAGGGCGGTACTGCAGCTCCAGGCCGAAGGCGTCCAGGCGATAGCCCAGCGGCTCGCCCGCACCATCGGCGCCGGCCTGATCGGCCTCCGGCTCGCCGGCCCCGTGCAGCCACAGCTGCGCATCGTGATCGGCACAGAAAGCGCGCAGGCGCTGCAGGTCGGCCTCGCCCAGCGGCGCCATGTGGCGCAGCAGTACGGCCGAGCGGGTGCCATGGAACAGCTCGACATGGCCGAGGGCCTGGGGCTTGTCCAGGCCACGCAGCAGCGCCGGCAACGCCTGCAGGATCGGCTGCAAGGGCTGTACCAGCACTGGGCACTGGTCGATGGCGACGATGTCCTGGCTGGCGGCGGCGCGGAAACCGATGTCCAGGCGCCGGGCCTTGGCATCCCAGCGTACGGCGATGCGCGCGCGACGGCGGTAGGCGAATTCCGGGCCGGTCAGCGGGGCGACCCACATCTCCGGCTCCAGCCCGGCGAAGCGCTTCAGTTGCTCGGCCAGGGTGCGCTGTTTGAGGGCGAGCTGTTCGTCATGGGGCAGATGCTGCAGCGTGCAGCCGCCACAGCTGCCGGCATGAACGCAGTGCGGCGCGCGGCGCAGCTCGGCGGCGCGCAGCACGCGCTCGGCGCGCGCCTCCACCACCTGGGCACGGGCACTGAGCACACGGGCCTCGACCTCCTCGCCCGGCAGCGCGCCGGCGATGAACCAGCTGCGACCGTCCTGGAAGGCGATGCCGCGCCCGTCGTGCGCCATCCGCTCGACGAGCAGGCGCTGCTTCTTGCCTACCGGCACCTGCGCCTTGCGCTCGCCGCCGCTGGGCTGGAAACGCAAACCGCCGCTGCGCTTGGCCATCTTTCTCACCTGCTGAACTGCTGGCCGGGGCACGGGCCCCGGCGAAAAATCACTGGGGCTGCTGGTAGATACCGGTCGACAGATAGCGGTCGCCGCGGTCGCAGATGATCGCCACCATCACCGCGTTCTCCACCTCGCGCGACAGGCGCAGCATGCCGGCCACCGAACCGCCGGACGACACGCCGCAGAAGATGCCCTCCTCACGCGCCAGGCGCCGCATGGTGTCTTCGGCCTCGGCCTGGGACATGTCGATAACCCGGTCGACCCGCTCGGCCTGGTAGATCTTCGGCAGGTATTCCTCCGGCCAGCGGCGGATGCCGGGAATGGCCGAGCCCTCCTGGGGCTGCAGGCCGACGATCTGGATCGCCGGGTTCTGCTCCTTGAGGTAGCGCGAGGTGCCCATGATGGTCCCGGTGGTGCCCATGGAGCTGATGAAATGGGTGATGCCGCCCTGGGTCTGCTGCCAGATCTCAGGGCCGGTGCTCAGATAGTGGGCCTCCGGGTTGTCGCCGTTGGCGAACTGGTCCAGCACCTTGCCGCGGCCGTCGGCCTGCAGACGCTCGGCCAGGTCGCGGGCGCCCTCCATGCCCTCCTCGCGGCTGACCAGGATCAGCTCGGCGCCGTAGGCGGTCATCGCCCACTTGCGCTCGTCGGTGGAGTTGTCCGGCATGATCAGGATCATCTTGTAGCCCTTGATCGCCGCCGCCATCGCCAGGGCGATGCCGGTATTGCCGCTGGTGGCCTCGATCAGCGTGTCGCCGGGCTGGATGTCGCCGCGCAGTTCGGCGCGGGTGATCATCGACAGCGCCGGACGGTCCTTCACCGAGCCAGCCGGGTTGTTGCCCTCAAGCTTCACCAGCAGGGTGTTCGAGGTGTTGCCGGGCAGGCGCTGCAGGCGGACCAGCGGGGTGTTGCCGATGCAGTCGGCAATGGTGGGGTACTGCACGGTCATGGCGGTGTTCGGTCCAGACACGGAAGGGGCGCCTATGATAGCGGCAAACCCGCCGCGACCCTACTGCCGGGCGCCCGGGCGGCGCGCGCCAGGCCACCCGCCCGGTACACGCGGTTAGGCGATCAGCCAGGCCAGGCCCCAGGCGAACGCCCCCGCTGGTACCAGCAGTAGGCTCAGGCGTGGCGCATAGGGCAGCAGCATGACCAGGGCGAAGCCCGCCAGAGAAATCAGGCCGAACCAGCCCACAGGACCCATGGCCCACCCCCAGGCCGCCACGCTGGCGGCGAAGCTGGCCGCGAGACTAGCCCAGCCTGCCAGGCGCAGCCCACGGCGCAACACCGGTGCCGGCAAACGTTGCCACACCTGCTTGTAGTGACGCTCCAGGCCCTGACACAGGCCGACCATGCCGGCGTAGGCGAGCACCAGCCCGCCGAAGAAAGCGCTCAGCATCTCAGTTCACCTCCAGCGCGGCGCTCGCCTTGTGCCGCCGCGGTGCCGGCTGCTCGGCGCGTCGACCGATGCGCCAGGTGGTCCAGGCCAGCAGCGCGCCGCAGATCACGCTGGTCGCCTCCAGCAACAGCCGGGTGCGATCGTCCCAGGGGTGGTCGACGGTCAGCGCGCTGAGCAGCGGCAGGCCCAGGCACAACAGCGCGGCCAGCCCAAGCTGCTCCCTCCAGGCCTGCAGGTGCGGGCGCCACCAGCCGTGCAGCAGAGTGAGCGCCCAAAGCGCGAAGAACAGGCGCAGCTCCCAACCGGCACGCTGAGCCAGCTCCACCGGCAACACGCGGTTGATCCAGAACAGGCCGATGCAGGCCAGGGTCAGACCGGCGATCACGGCAACATTCAGGCCCTCGATCAGACGATGACCGAAGTCCCCTGCCCTACCCTCGACCAGATATTTGCGTCGACGCTTGACGGTGAACAGCACCAGCCCGCTGGCGATCATCGCGCTGCCCACCAGGCCACAGAAGAAGTACAGCCAGCGCATCGGGTAGCCGCCGAACTGGGCGAAGTGCAGGCCGAACATCACCCGCTGGGTCAACACGCTCGGCCGCAGTTCCGGCGGGCCGGCGAGCAGCTTGCCGCTGACGCCGTCGAACACCATGTTGTGGCCCTTGCTCAGGGCGATGCGATTGCCCAACACGCGGCGCACCTCGACCAGAGCGTCGGACCGGCCGGGATGGCTGATGCTCACTGCCGAGAGCGGCCCCATGCGTTCCTCCGCCTGCGCCAGCAACGGACCGAGGGCGACCAGCGTCGCTAGCGGCGCGCGGCTCGGTCCGTGATGATGGGGGGCCTCCCCGATGGCCTCCTGATAGAAGGCTTCGAAGTCGCCGTCATACAAGGCGTGCAGTGCGGCCGGCAGATAGATCAGGCCGAAGATGACCAGCCCGGTATAGACGATCATCAGGTGGAACGGCATCAACAGCACGCCACTGGCGTTGTGGAAGTCCAGCCAGGACCGCTGCCCCTTGTTCGGGCGGAAGGTGAAGAACTCCTTGAACAGCTTCTTGTGGATGATGATGCCGCTGACCAGCGTGGCCAGGGTCACCAGCGCCACCAGGCCAACCACCCAGATGCCGATCTGCCGCGGCAGGTTGAGGGTGTAGTGAAAATGGAAGAAGAAGCTGCCACCGGCGGCTTCGCGCACCTTCAGCGGCTCGCCGGTGCGCGGGTCGAGGTCGGTGCTGATGCCGCGGCGACGATCCCCGGCGGTTACCCGCAGGCCAGGATCGCGCTCGCTAGGCAAGGCGATGTTCCAGGCGCCGGCGTCGGCGTGGTGGCGCTGCAGGTAGGCCACGGCATGCTCGGCCGCCAGGGCGACGGGCACGTCCTGGCGCTGGACTTCCGGCTGCATCCAGTGGTCGATCTCCTGGTCGAACACCGCCAGGCTGCCGGTGAGAAAAATGGCGAACAACGGCCAGCCGAACAGCAGGCCGCTCCATGTATGCAGCCAGGCCATGGCCTGCGTCAGGGTCTGCTTTTTCATCCCAGATGCTCCAGCAGTTGCGGCCAAAAGCCGATCAGCGCCAGTGGCAGCGCCAGCGGCACACCAAGCCAGGCGCGCCAGGCGTCACGCGCCGCAAAGGCCCACAGCACCGCCAGGGCGTAAACGACGAACGCCGGCAGGCTGGCGACCAGCAACGAGTCGACTCGATCCAACGGCAGCAGACGCGCCAGGCAGGCGGTAAAGGCGTAGGTGAAGGCATAGCCGCCCAGCAGCGCAGCCATGGCGCGGGAAAACACGGCTCTCATGGAGTGGCCTCCCACGGTTCGAGACCGGCGAGCAGGCGCAGCGCCGGACGCAGCGATGCTGCCAGCATCGGCCCGTGGCCGAGGCCGGCGAACTGGCGGAACTCGGCGTGCATGCCCGGCAGCGCATCCAGACGCTCGGCAAGCCGCAGCGGCGCGTCCGCCGGCACCGCCGCCATGGCCCGCACCCGCGGCGAGTCCACCGCACCCGCACGATATGACGGGCGCTCCTCGCTGCCACGCAGGATCAGCAGGCGCGCCTGGGCCCCGGCGAAGTCGCGATGGCGCTCGAGCAGCAGGCCGGATTGCCACCAGAGCGAGGGGCTGGCGGCGATATAGAAGTGGAAGGCGGCCGGCATGGAAAACAGGCTGTCGAGTACGAACAGCCCGCCCAGCGAATGGCCCCAGATGCCCTGACGGCTCTCGTCCACGGCGACCCGCTTCAATACTTGCGGGCGGATCCGCTGCACCAGCAGTTCGCGAAACGCCTCCGCACCGCCGCTGGGGCGATCGCCCAGCGCCGGGTCCAAGGTGCCGGGACCGGCGGGTGGCGCGGGAGTGTAGTCGAGCATCCGCGCTTCGAGGTCCAGGCGGTTGTCGCTGGCCGGGCCGATCAGCACCAGCAACGGCGGCTGGCCCTGGCTCAGCTCAGCCAGCCAGTCCTCGCGCAGCGCTGCCAGCGCAGCGTTGCCGTCGAGCAAATAGAGCGCGGGGTAGCCGGCCGCCGGAGGCGCGCTACGCGGAATGCCCAGGCGCACCCGATAGTGGCGCTGGCCGTCGGCCGAGGCCAGCTCGAAGTGCTCGAAGCGGTAGTGCGCTGAGCCGCGTTCGACCAGGGTCTCGCCGAGGCGCTGCTGGGCATCGGGGCGGGCCGGCGCGGTCGACGCCAGCAGGCTCAGCAGCAGGCCGAGCAGGGAGGCAATGAGTCGGCGATCAAAGCGACGCATGCGAGTACCTCTCAAGGAAAGGCCCCGCCAGGCCGAAGCCGGGCGGAGCCGAGGGCCCGCCGGAGCGGCGGGCAGGAGCAAGGTTGAATCAGAACGAGGCGGTGACGGATGCGTAGTAGGCGCGTCCCGGCTCGTTGTAGGTGTTGGCACCGGCGTCGTTGGCGTTGCCTTCGCGGTAGATCTGCTTGTCGAACAGGTTGCTGATGCCGACCCGCAGGCTGTAGTTCTGGTTGAACTCGTAGCCACCGCTGACGCCCACCAGGCCGTAGGGATCGACGTCCTGCTGAGCCTGCGCATCGATTTCCTGGCCGGTGCGACGGTTCAGGCTCGGCGCCTCCTGCTTGCCGTAGTAGGTGCCGGTCAACTGGAACGACAGCTGCGCGGTGGCCTGCCAGTCGAGGCTGCTGTTGAGGGTGTACTCGGGGATGACGCTCAGCGGCTCGCCGGTTTCCTTGTCCTCGGACTCGAGCATGTAGGTGAAGTTGGTGTTCCAGTCCAGGCTCGGGGTCAGCTCGACGAACAAGTTGCCCTCCACGCCCTCGACCACCGCCTCGTCGGTGTTCTCCCACTGCAGCACGCGACGGCCGTTGGCCAGGCGGAAGATGTACTCGTTGCTGCCAACGATCTTGTTGCGGTAATCGTTGCGGAAGTAGGTCGCGCTGGTACGCCAGTTGCCCTTGTCGAAGGCCAGGCCGATTTCCTTGTTGACGCTGGTTTCCGGCTCCAGGTCCGGGTTGCCCACCAGGTAGCAGCCACTGCCGGTATTCGGCTCGCTGGCGTTGCAGCCGTTGCCGCGGCTGTACAGCAGATAGCCAGGGTTGGACTGGTACAGGTTGGGGGTCTTGTAGGCGAGGGCGATCCCGCCCTTGAGGGTCAGCTCGTCGGTCAGCTCGTGGGAGGCATTGAGGCTGGGGCTCCAGTTGCCGCCGAATTCCTCATGATCGTCGAAGCGCAGGCCGGGCGTGACGATGGTGCGCTCGCCGATCTCGATGTTGTCCTCGACGAACAGCGCATAGCTGTGCGCGGTGGTCTTGGTTTCGCCGCGGCTGAAGCCGGGGATGTCGCCCGGCACCGGGTCCCAGCCCGACTGGGTGCGCAGCGAGCCCGGGTCGTTGAGCGACTCGTAGAGGTACTCGCTGCCGAGAGTCAGCACCTGCTCGAAACCGGCACTGAGCGGCAGGTTCACTTCGGCATTGGCGCGGGTGTTGCGCAGGCGCGACATGAAGGCGCCGGCGCCCTCGCTCGGCGCACCCTCGGGGCCGCCGGCCAGGCCTTCGTTGAGGCGCCAGTTGCGGGTGTAGTCGTAGCCCAACGAGGCCTTGGACGTGCCCCAGTCGAAGTCGCCCTTGTGGGTCAGCGCATAGCTGGTGCGCTGCATCACGTTGGTTTCCCGGCCATACAGGCTGCTGATGAACTCGGGGTTGCCGCCACCGTTGTTGTTCATGGTGTCGCCGGCGTAGATGTTGCCCTGGCGGCTGTAGCCGGCCTCCAGGTCGAGGACCTGCTCGGGGTTCAGCTGCCAGCTGAGCAGGCCGTTGATGTCCTTGTTGCGCACGCCCTCGCGGCCGGAAACCATAGCGTCGGCGCTGGCCTGGTGGTCGGCATTGATGTCGGCGTCGTCGGCATCGGTGGTGCTGACACCGCCGTACAGGCGGAACGAGAAGGCGTCGCTGAGCGGGCCGCTGAGGCTGAAGTTGGTACGTTTGCTCATCCCCTCGGCGTCATCCTCGGGCAGCGAGGTGTAGGCTGTGACCGAACCGCTGAGCTTCTCGGTCGGGCGCTTGGTGATGATGTTGATCACCCCGCCCATGGCGCCGGAACCGTAGCGCGCGGCCGCTGGACCCCGCAGGATTTCGATGCGCTCGACCTGCTCCGCCGGTACCCAGTTGGTCTCACCGCGGGTGTCGCGATCGCCGTTCCAGCCATAGCGCACCGCGTTGCGCGAGGTGGATGGCTGGCCGTCGATGAGAATCAGGGTGTTCTCGGGGCCCATGCCGCGCAGGTCGACTTGGCGGTTGTTGCCGCGGCTGCCGCTGGTGCTGTTGCCGGTCAGGTTGACGCCCGGCTCACGGCGGATGATCTCGGACAGGTCGTTGGTCGGCGGCAGCTTCCGAATGTCCTCGGCGGTGATGATCGACACGCCCGGAGCCTGCTTCAGCTCTTCCTCGGCGGTGCCCAGCACGCGGGTCTCTTCCAGTTGCAGGGCCTGCTCGCTGCCCTCCACCGGCAGATCATCGGCCATGACCGGCACCTGGTCGGCCTGCGGGGCGGCCAGCAACGGCGTGGCGGGGGCAGCCACCGCCGTGGCGGCCAGCAAGGCCATGGACAGGTGACTCAAGTTGAATCGCGCGGACATCGATCTTCTCCTGAAGGCAGACAGGCGCGGAAACGATCGACGAATGAGCGGGAATGCCGACGCGACCACGCTCCGCGCGTGGAAATCGGCGCAAATGATAGAAATTCCTATTTGTCAGTAAAGTGCATTTACAATTTATACACTTGGCAGCCGTATATTCAGGCGCAAACCCTCGCGACCGTTCTCCGCCCACAGCTCGCCACCCTGCATACGCAACGCGCCGCGAGCGATGGCCAGCCCCAGTCCGAATCCTTCTCCCCCCGGGCGGGCGGCGCACAGGCGGGTGAAGGGGCGGAAGATGGTTTCCAGTTGCTGAGCCGCCACACCGCCGCCCTGGTCCTCGAGGTGCAGGTGCCAATGGTCGCCGTCGCGCTTGCCACCGAGGCGCACCACGCCATCCGCAGGCGAATGGCGGATGGCATTGCGCAGGATGTTCTCCAGAGCCTGGGCCAGGCCGTTGAGATGGCCACGCACCCTGCAGTCGGCAGGCAGCTCGCAACGCAGCCGCGCCGCCTCCCAGCCACTCTCGAAGCAGGCGTCTTCGCCAAGCACGCTCCACAGCGCCGGCACGTCGATCTCCTCCAGCTCCGGCTGGGGCCGCTCGGTGTCCAGCCAGACCAGTTCGAGAGTGTCGTCGACCAGCCGCTGCATGCATTCCACCTCGCGTTCCAGACGCTGGCGCAGCACTTCCACGTCGCTGGCGCATTCGCCGGCCACGCGCAGCCGTGACAACGGCGTGCGCAGCTCGTGGGACAGATCGCGCAGCAACTGGCGCTGATAGCTCACCGTGTATTCCAGCCGCTCGGCCATGTGATCGAAGGCGCGCCCCAATGCACCCAGTTCATCGTCGCGGCGACTGACCTGTGGCGCCACGCGGGTATTCAGGTGATCGCCCCGCAGGGCGTCGGCCTGTTCCCGCAGGTGTTTCAGCGGCGCGATGAGCAGGCGATAGATCAACAGGCACAACAGCAATGCCAACACCCCCGGCACCAGGCCATGCACCAGCAATTGAGTCGTCAGGGTGAAACCCGGTGGCAACATGCGCTCGGGCAATTCGATGGCCAGGCGCCCCTCATCGGGCACCCCGGGGAACGGCACCAGCAGGCAGGGCAGACCGATGCTGCGCTTGCTCATCGGCCAATCGATGCGCCGGACGAAGGTCAGCCGCTCCAGTTCGGCACCGCTCAGCTCGCGGCTCGATAACGAATGCAGGCCCGGGCCGAGCACGGCGACCCAGCCCGCCTCGCGCTGCCGCATCTGTTCGAGCCAGCGATCGACACCCCCGCGCCCGCCGCCGCGCCAGGCCTGCTCGGCCTCGGCCGCATATTCCAGCAACTGGCGTTGGGACTCCTCATTCAGGCGGTAGCCGACCTGCTCGACGCTCCCGCCCCAGTACCACACCAGCCAGACGATCAGCAGGCAGAAACTGATGAGCAACACCGCCAGGCGCCAGAACACCGAGTGCAGGGTGAGCATCATTGATTCTCGTCGCGCTGGAACAGGTAGCCCTTGCCCCAGGCCGTCTCCACGCGGCCGGCCTGGTAGCCGATGGCCTGCAGCTTGCGACGGATGTGGCTGACGTGCATGTCCAGCCCGCGGTCGTGCTGCGACCAGGGGCGGTGCAGCACCTGCTGGTAGAGAAACGCCTTGCTCAGCACCTCGCCGGCATGGCGCACCAGGAGTTCCAGCAATCGGAATTCGGTGCCGGTCAGCTGCGCCCACTGCCCGGCATGGCGCACATCCTGGTGCGCCTCATCCAGCTCCGGCAGCGCTGCGCTCGCGGGCTCCCGCTCGCGGCGTTCATAAGCCACGCGACGCAGGATGGCGTCGATACGCACCTCCATCTCGGCCATGGCGAAGGGCTTGGGCAGGTAGTCGTCGGCGCCCTGGCTGAAACCGGCGATGCGATCCTGTTCGGCGCCCAGGGCAGACATCAGGATAACCGGCACGCCACGGCGACGACGCAGTTCGGCCAGGGCGTCGAGGCCATTGCGACCGGGCAGCAGGATGTCCAGCAGCACCAGATCGAAGGGCTCGGTACAGGCCAGCGTCAGGCCGGCGTCGCCGTCGCCCCGCAGGGTCACGTCGAAGCCGCGGCGGCCGAGGTGCTCCTGCAGATGCGCGGCCAACACCGGGTCATCCTCGATGGCGAGGATACGGGCAGAGGCGGCAGACATGCGGATGAATCTCGAATGAGAATAATTATCGAGCATTCTGCCAAAAGCTCGGGCAGATTCCCACCCGGCGACTCGCTAAACTGCACCCATCACCTTGCTGGAGAACATCGTGTTCAAGGATCTCGGCATCAAGGGCCGCGTGCTGCTGCTCACCCTGCTACCCACCACGCTGCTGGCGCTGGTCTTGGGTGGCTATTTCACCTGGATGCAGCTGGCCGACCTGCGCAGCCAGCTGCAGCAGCGCGGCGAGCTGGTGGTCCAGCACCTGGCGCCGCTGGCAGCGCCGGCCCTGGCCCGGGGCGATGCAGCGCAGCTCGAGCGCCTCGCCGAACGCACGCTCAACCAGCAGGACGTACGCGCCGTCGGCTTTCTCTCCGCCGAGCGCGACGGCCTGGCCCAGGCCGGGCCGGACATGCTCAACCCGCCACCACAAACCACCGTCGAGCCGCTGGCCACCAGCACCAGCCAGGACGCCACGCGCTTCCTGATGCCGGTGTTCGGTCGCCACCAGGGCCTGGCCGGCGCCGAGGCGGAGAGCGCCGATCGCCTGCTCGGCTGGGTCGAACTTGAGCTCTCGCACCATCGCACCCTGCTGCAGGGCTACCGCAGCCTGTTCGCCAGCCTGCTGCTGATCGTCGCCGGGCTCACCGTCACCGCCCTGCTCGCCCTGCGCATGAGCCGGACGATCAACGATCCGCTGCGCACCATCCAGCAGGGCGTCAGCCAGTTGAAGGAAGGCCACCTGGAAACCCGTCTGCCACCCTTGGGCAGTCACGAGATGGACGAGCTGGCGGCGGGCATCAACCGCATGGCCGAGTCGTTGCAGAACGCCCAGGAAGAGCTGCAGCACAGCATCGACCAGGCCACTGAGGACGTGCGGCAGAACCTGGAGACCATCGAGATCCAGAACATCGAGCTGGACCTGGCGCGCAAGGAGGCCCTGGAGGCCAGCCGCATCAAGTCCGAGTTCCTGGCCAACATGAGCCACGAGATCCGCACCCCGCTCAACGGCATCCTCGGCTTCACCGGCCTGCTGCAGAAGAGCGACATGACGCCGCGCCAGCAGGACTACCTGGGCACCATCGAGAAGTCCGCCGAGAGCCTGCTGGGGATCATCAACGAGGTGCTCGACTTCTCCAAGATCGAGGCCGGCAAGCTGGTGCTCGAGAGCATCCCGTTCAACCTGCGCGACCTGATACAGGACTGCCTGACCATCCTCGCCCCCTCCGCCCACGACAAGCAGCTGGAGCTGGTCAGCCTGATCTACCGCGATACCCCGCTGGCACTGCAGGGCGATCCGCTGCGCCTGAAGCAGGTGCTGACCAACCTGGTGAGCAATGCCATCAAGTTCACCCGCGAGGGCACCATCGCCGTGCGCGCCATGGTCGAGGACGAGAGCGACGAACGCGCCCAGCTGCGCATCAGCGTGCAGGACACCGGCGTGGGCCTCTCCGACGACGACCTGCGCGCGCTGTTCCAGGCCTTCAGCCAGGCCGACAACTCGCTGAGCCGCCAGGCCGGCGGCACCGGGCTCGGCCTGGTCATCTCCAAGCGTCTGATCGAGCAGATGGGCGGCGAGATCGGCGTGGAGAGCAGCCCCGGCAGCGGCTCGGAGTTCTGGATCAGCCTGACCCTGCCCAAGGCTCGCGACGATGCCGACGATCTGCCCCGCGCGCCGCTGCAGGGCCGCCGTGTGGCCCTGCTGGAGAGCCACGAGATGGTCCGCCAGGCCCTGCATCACCAGCTGCAGGACTGCGGCCTGGAGGTGCTGGAATTCGCCAGCCTCGATGCCCTGCTCGAACAGGTGGCGCGAAGCCGCGAGGCCGGCCAGCTCATTGAGCTGGCGGTACTCGGGGTGAATCTGCAGGAGCTGCCGCCGGAGCGACTCGGCAAGCGCCTGTGGGACCTCGACCGCCTCGGCTGCAAGCCCCTGGTGCTCTGCCCCACCACCGAGCAGGCGCTCTACCACGAGGCCCTGCCGGACACCCAGGCGCAGCTGCAGGCCAAACCGGCCTGCACGCGCAAGCTGCTGCGCGCTCTCGGCGAGCTGGTCAGTCCGCGCCCGGCCAAGGTCGAGGCCCCGGCCCCGCTGACCAGCCGGCCGCCACGCCTGCTCTGTGTCGACGACAACCCGGCCAACCTGCTGCTGGTGCAGACCCTGCTCGGCGACATGGGCGCCGAGGTGGTGGCGGTGGACAGCGGCTACGCCGCGGTCGAGGCGGTGCAGCAGCACAGCTTCGACCTGGTGTTCATGGACGTGCAGATGCCCGGCATGGACGGCCGCCAGGCCACCGAGGCGATCCGCCAGTGGGAGCAGGAGCGCGAACGCAGCCCGCTGCCGATCGTCGCCCTCACCGCCCACGCCCTGGCCAACGAGAAACGCGCGCTGCTGCAAGGCGGCATGGACGACTACCTGACCAAGCCGATCAACGAACGCCAGCTGGTCCAGGTGGTGCTCAAGTGGACCGGCCTGGCGCTGCGCAACCATCCGCAGCCGTCCGCCGCCGAGGCGCCGGCCATCAGCGCCGACCTGCGCGTACTGGACCCCGAGGAAGGCCTGCGCCTGGCCGCCGGCAAGGCGGACCTGGCCAACGACATGCTCAGCATGCTACTGGCCGGCCTGCCCGCCGACCGCCAGGCCATTCGCCAGGCACGTGAGGCCAACGAGCGCAGCGCGCTGATCGAGCGGGTCCACCGCCTGCACGGCGCCACCCGCTACTGTGGCGTGCCGCAGCTGCGCGCCGCCTGCCAGCGCAGCGAGACCCTGCTCAAGCAGGACGACCCGGCGGCCCAGGTCGCCCTCGACGAGCTGGACGCGGCCATCGCCCGCCTGGCCGAGGAAGCCGCGGTCAGCGCCTGAGCCAGGGCGACGCCCGGCCGGCCCAAGGAGAACGCCATGCGCATCACCCTGTTCAGCAGCAAGCCCTACGACCGCGCCAGCTTCGAGACGCAGGCGCTGCCATCCGGCTGGCAGCTGCAGTTCCAGGACAGCCTTCTGACCCTGGATACCGTCGCCCTGGCCGAGGGCAGCGAGGTGGTGTGCGCCTTTATCAACGACGATCTTTCCGCGCCGGTGCTGGAGCGTCTGGCCGCCGGCGGCACGCGGCTGATTGCCCTGCGCTCGGCCGGCTACAACCACGTCGACCTGCCCGCCGCCGAGCGCCTGGGACTCGCCGTGGTGCGGGTGCCGGCCTATTCGCCGCATGCGGTGGCCGAGCACGCCGTGGCGCTGATCCTGGCGCTGAACCGGCGCATCCACCGCGCCTTCAACCGCACCCGCGAGGGCGACTTCAGCCTGCATGGCCTGACCGGCTTCGATCTGCACGGCAAGACGGTCGGCGTGATCGGCGGCGGGCAGATCGGCCTGGCCTTTGCGCGGATCATGGCCGGCTTCGGCTGCCGGCTGCTGATCAGCGACCCCTACCCCATTGCCGGCCTGGAGCAGATCGGCGCCCGCCAGGTCGGCCAGGACGAGCTGATCGCGCAAAGCGACGTGATCAGCCTGCATTGCCCGCTGACCGAGAGCAGCCGCCACCTGATCAATGCCGCAAGCCTGGCGCAGATGAAGCACGGCGCCATGCTGATCAACACCGGCCGCGGCGCCCTGGTCGACACCCCGGCGCTGATCGACGCGCTGAAGAGCGGCCAGCTCGGCTACCTGGGCCTGGATGTCTATGAAGAAGAGGCCGAGCTGTTCTTCGAGGACCGCTCCGACCAGCCGCTGCAAGACGACGTGCTGGCGCGCCTGCTGACCTTCCCCAACGTCATCGTCACCGCCCACCAGGCCTTCCTCACCCGCGAGGCGCTGGCCGCCATCGCCAGCACCACCCTGGACAACATCGCCGCCTGGGCCGCCGGCGCGCCGGTCAACCGGGTGACGCCGGCCGCGTGATAGCATCCGCGCAGCTTCAGGAGGCTTCATGACCACCCACGATTTCCGCTACACCCTGCTCAACCCGCAACACACCCTGACCGAGTGCCGCGCCCTGGCACCGGGCCGCTACCAGGTCACCGGCAACGGCGGCGCCATCCAGGCCGGCGACACCCTGCTGGTCACCCTCAAGGGCAGCCGCGAGCTGTCCATGAGCCTGGCCGTGGAGAAGGTCCGCCACCTGATCAACCCGCCCGGCCAGTGGATGGCAGTGGCCAGCGGCCCGGCCTTCCGCGAGCTGGCAATCCACAACTGGCAGGTGGATTGCGACGGCTGCGGCAAGCGCATCGACCTGGAATTCGCCGTCGACGCCTCGCTCGGTGCCAAGGCCCAGGCACCGGCCGCGGAACAGCGCCTGGTCGAACTGGGCTGGACCAGCCGCGCCGGCAAGCACTTCTGCCCCGCCTGCAAGGAACAACGCGCATGAAACACGCCCTCATCCCCGCCCTGCTCGCCGCCACCCTGGCCGGCTGCGCCGGCGACCCGGTGCAGCTGGAGAGCGACAAGACCTACCAGGTTGAGTGGATCGGCGAGCGCCCGCTGGTCGAGCGCAGCCACCTGACCATTACCCTCGGCGACGATGGTCGTGCGTACGGCAACGCCGGCTGCAACCACTGGTTCGCCAACTACAGCCGCGACGGCGACAAGCTGAACTTCGGCCAGGCCGGCGCCACCCGCAAGCTGTGCGCGCCGGAGCTGATGGAGCAGGAACAGCGCTTTCTCGAGGCCCTGGGCCAAGTGCAGCGCTGGGACGTGTCCGGCGTCGGCCAGCTGCGCCTGTGGCCGGCCGAGGGCAAGCCGATCCGCCTATCCCCGGAAGAAGGCTGAGCAGCCTTCCGCGGCCTCTTTCCGCGGTAGCCCGGATGCAATCCGGGGAAAACCGTGTCGCGCACTCGCAGCCGCGAGACTACTTAAGCCCCGACGCCACCGCCTCTCCCGCTCACGGAAGAGGATTAAGGAAGGCCGCGAACTTTTGCCCTCTCCCCTAACCCCTCTCCCACAAGTGGGAGAGGGGCATCGACGCCCGTAGCCCGGATGCAATCCGGGAAAACCGTGCCGCACACTCGCGGCCGCGGGACTACTCGAGCCTAACGCCACCGTCCCCTCTCCCGTTCACGGGAGAGGGCCAGGGAGAGGGCGCGGACCATAGCCCTTCCTGTGAGTAAGAGGCACGCAGCAGCCCGACCGGCTACTCGAACAACTCCAGCTGCTCATGCCCCCCGCGCAGATCCAGCAGCCGCACCCCCACTCCGAGCAGGCGCACTGGCTTGCCGCCTCGGGCGAAGGCGGCGCTCAACAGGCGCTGGTAGCTCTCCAGGTCTCGACGGGCGCCGGCCTGTTCCAGCGTGGTCTGGCTGAAGTCATGGAATTTGATCTTCACGAAGGGCTTGTCCGGCCGGTAGCTGGCATCCAGCCGTGCCATGCGCGTGTCGAGCTGCTGCAGCAGCTCCGGCAGCTGTTCCAGGCAGGCGGCCAGGTCCGGCAGGTCCTTGTCGAAGGTGTTCTCCACGCTCACCGACTGGCGTCGGCTGTCCACCTGCACCACGCGCTCGTCGATGCCGCGGGCCAAGTTCCACAGACGCTCGCCGAAGCTGCCGAATTCCCGGGCCAGCGCCAGCTTGCTCCAGTCGCGCAGGTCGAAGCAGCTGACGATGCCCAGCCGCTCCATCTTGCTCGCCGTGACCTTGCCCACCCCGTGCAGCTTGCTCACCGGCAGCGCGGCGACGAACTCTTCGACCTGATCCGGGGTGATGACGAACAGCCCGTTGGGCTTGCGCCAGTCGCTGGCGATCTTGGCCAGGAACTTGTTCGGCGCCACCCCGGCGGACACCGTAATGTGCAGCTCCTGCGATACCCGCCGGCGGATGTCCTGGGCGATGCGCGTGGCGCTGCCCTCGAAGTGCGGGCTGGCGGAGACGTCCAGGTAGGCCTCGTCCAGTGACAGCGGCTCGATGACCTCGGTGTAGTCGCGGAAGATCGCGTGGATCTCCCGCGACACCGCCTTGTAGGCGTCCATGCGCGGACGCACCACCTGCAGGTCCGGGCACAGTTTGAGCGCCTGGCCCATCGGCATGGCCGAGCGCACGCCCCAGGCCCGTGCCTCGTAATTGCAGGTGGCGACCACCCCGCGCCGGTCCGCGGCGCCGCCCACCGCCAGCGGGCGACCGGCCAAACGCGGGTCGTCGCGCATCTCGATGGCGGCGTAGAAGCAGTCGCAGTCGATGTGGATGATCTTTCGCACGCCAAGCCCCGTCCGGCCTGCCCTGGGCCCCGAATTCTACCATCCGCCCCGCGCTAAGCATCTGAAGGAAAAACAGTTTTTTCTGACCTAGCGGTTGACAGCCCGGCTTTCGCCAGTAGAATGGCCGCCGCGGGATGGAGCAGTCTGGTAGCTCGTCGGGCTCATAACCCGAAGGTCGTCGGTTCAAATCCGGCTCCCGCAACCAGATTCAGAAGAAGGCCACTCAAACGAGTGGCCTTTTTTCTTGCCTACGATTTATCTAATTGATTAAAAAGCAAAAATCGATTGACACAAACCCGTCCCTGAGTAGAATGGCCGCCGCGGGATGGAGCAGTCTGGTAGCTCGTCGGGCTCATAACCCGAAGGTCGTCGGTTCAAATCCGGCTCCCGCAACCAGATTCAGAAGAAGGCCACTCAAACGAGTGGCCTTTTTTCTTGCCTACGATTTATCTAATTGATTAAAAAGCAAAAATCGATTGACACAAACCCGTCCCTGAGTAGAATGGCCGCCGCGGGATGGAGCAGTCTGGTAGCTCGTCGGGCTCATAACCCGAAGGTCGTCGGTTCAAATCCGGCTCCCGCAACCAGATTCAAGAAACGCCTCGATGGGGAAACCGATCGAGGCGTTTTCTTTTGTGCGGCGTTAATTGCCGAGCAGCCGCGCAACTGACTAGAGTGACAGCTTTCCCATTCCGGTCCGCCTGCATGCTGCGTCAAGCTCTCGCCCGCTTTCCCCGCCTCGAACTGATCCCCACTGCCACGCCGCTGGAACACCTGCCGCGCCTCTCGCAGCACCTGGGCCGCGACATCTGGATCAAGCGCGACGACCTCACCCCGCTGGCCTTGGGCGGCAACAAGGCACGCAAACTGGAATTTCTCGCCGCCGACGCCCTGACCCAGGGCGCCGATGTGCTGGTCACCGCCGGCGCCATCCAGTCCAACCATGTGCGCCAGACCGCTGCCGTCGCCGCCAAACTCGGCCTGGGTTGCCTGGCCCTGCTGGAAAACCCGATCGGCACCGTCGACCGCAACTACCTCTCCAACGGCAACCGCCTGCTGCTCGAGCTGTTCGGCGCCGAAACCGAGCTGGTCGCCAACCTGGACAACGCCGAGCAGTTGCTCGACGACGCCTGCGAGCGCCTGCGTGCCGCCGGCCGCAAGCCCTACCTGGTGCCCATCGGCGGCTCCAACGCCCTCGGTGCGCTGGGCTACGTGCGTGCAGGTCTGGAGCTGGCCGAGCAGATCGAACGCAGCGGCCAGGCGTTCGCCGCCGTGGTGCTGGCCTCCGGCAGCGCCGGCACCCACAGCGGCTTGGCCTTGGCGCTGGAGGAGGCGCGCCCAGGCACGCGGGTGGTCGGCGTCACCGTGTCGCGCCCCGACGCCACCCAGCGACCCAAGGTGGAAGGTCTGCTGCAACGCACCGCCGAGCTGCTCGAGGTAGACGTGCCGGCCGCGCTGCAGATCGAACTCTGGGATGGCTACTTCGCGCCGCGCTACGGCGAGCCGAACGCTGCCACTCTGGAGGCGATCCGCCTGCTGGCCGGTCTGGAGGGCGTGCTGCTCGACCCGGTGTACACCGGCAAGGCCTTCGCCGGGCTGCTCGACGGGCTGGCCCGCGGCGCCTTCGCCGGCAGCGGGCCGCTGCTGTTCCTGCATACCGGCGGTGCGCCGGCATTGTTCGCCTATCATCCAGAAGCGATCTGAACACGCGGCTTATTCCGCAATCGAAGCCAAAGAGAAACTTTGATTATTTTGTGGAATAAAATTTAGCCCCTAAAGTGGCCCACCACAGCCCAACGACAAGAGGCATCCCATGACATTCTCCACACTGCGTCGCCATTTCCTCCTCGGCAGCCTGACCCTCATGCTCGGCGCCGGCCTGGCCACCCCGAGCTTCGCCGCCGACCTGCTAGACGAGATCAAGTCCGAGGGCGCGATCAAGGTCGGCCTTGAAGGCACCTATCCGCCCTTCAACTACCAGGACGAGAGCGGCAAGCTGACCGGCTTCGAGGTCGAGTTCGCCCAGGCCCTGGCCAAGGAGCTGGGCGTCAGCGCCGAATTCCAGCCGACCAAGTGGGACGGCATCCTCGCCGCCCTGGAGTCCAAGCGCCTCGACGTGGTGATCAACCAGGTGACCATCTCCGAAGAGCGCAAGCAGAAGTACGACTTCTCCACCCCTTACACCGTCTCCGGCATTCAGGCGCTGACCCGCAAGGCTGACGGCGACAGCATCAAGAGCGCCCAGGACCTGGCCGGCAAGAAGGTCGGCGTGGGCCTCGGTACCAACTACGAGCAGTGGCTGAAGGAAAACGTGCCGCAGGCCGACATCCGCACCTACGACGACGACCCGACTAAGTTCCAGGACCTGGCCGTGGGCCGCATCGACGTGATCCTGGTGGATCGCCTGGCCGCCTTCGAGATGGTCGAGAAGACCGGCGGCCGCCTGGCCGTGGCCGGCGACGCCTTCTCCCGCCAGGAGTCGGGCGTGGCGCTGCGCAAGGGCAACCCCGAGCTGCTGGCGGCCATCGACAAGGCCATCGCCAAGCTGAAGGCCGACGGCACCCTCAAGCAACTGTCGGAAAAGTGGTTCAAGGCTGACGTCACCCAATGATCGAAAGCAGCCTGCAGCTCGCGCTGGACTCCCTGCCCTTCCTGCTGAAGGGCACGATATGGACCGTGGTACTGAGCCTGGGCGGCATGTTCTTCGGACTGCTGCTCGGCTTCGCCCTGGCCCTGCTGCGGCTGTACGGCTACTGGCCGCTGCAGTGGCTGTCGCGGATCTACGTCTCGTTCTTCCGCGGCACGCCGCTGCTGGTCCAGCTGTTCATGATCTATTACGGCCTGCCCCAGCTGGGTCTCCAGCTGGAGCCGCTGACCGCCGCCCTGATCGGCTTCTCGCTGAACATGGGCGCGTATACCTCCGAGATTCTGCGCGCCGCCATCGCCTCCATCGACCGCGGTCAGTGGGAGGCGGCGGCGAGCATCGGAATGGGCAAGGCGCAGACCCTGTACCGCGCCATCCTGCCCCAGGCCGCGCGCACCGCGCTGCCGCCACTGGGCAACAGCTTCATCTCGCTGGTCAAGGACACCGCCCTGGCCGCCACCATCCAGGTACCGGAACTGTTCCGCCAGGCACAGCTGATCACCGCGCGCACCTTCGAGATCTTCACCATGTACCTAGCCGCCGCGCTGATCTACTGGGTGCTGGCCAGCATCCTCGCGCACTTCCAGTCGCGCCTGGAGGCGCGGGTCAACCGGCACGAGCAGGACTCCTGATGATTTCCGTCCGCAACCTGAGAAAGGCCTTCAAGGGCCAGGAAGTACTCAAGGGCATCGACCTGGACGTCGCGCCCGGCGAAGTGGTGGCCATCATCGGCCCCAGCGGCTCGGGCAAGACCACCCTGCTGCGCTGCCTCAACCTGCTGGAAGAGCCCAGCGGCGGGCAGATAACCGTCGGCAGTATCGCCATTGACGCGGACAAACCGCTCAAGGCCCAGCAGGGCCTGGTGCGCAAGCTGCGCCAGCACGTCGGCTTCGTGTTTCAGAACTTCAATCTGTTCCCCCACCGCACCGCCCTCGAGAACGTCATCGAGGGCCCGGTACAGGTGAAGAAGGAGCCGCGCGCCCAGGCCGTCGAGCGCGCCCGCGCGCTGCTCGCTAAGGTCGGCCTGAGCGGCAAGGAAGACGCCTACCCCAAGCGCCTCTCCGGCGGCCAGCAGCAACGCGTGGCCATCGCCCGCGCCCTGGCCATGCAGCCGGACGTGATCCTGTTCGACGAGCCCACCTCGGCCCTCGACCCGGAGCTAGTCGGCGAGGTGCTGGCGACCATCCGCGGCCTGGCTGAGGAGAAGCGCACCATGGTCATCGTCACCCACGAGATGAGCTTCGCCCGCGACGTGGCCAACCGCGCGGTGTTCATCGACCAGGGCGTGATCGTCGAACAGGGCGATGCCCGGACGCTGTTCAGCGCGCCGAAGGAAGAACGCACCCGCCAGTTCCTCAGCAAGTTCCTGGTCGAACGCTAGCGACGCACACTCACCCAGGTCAGATCTCGACCTGAGTCCCCAGCTCGATCACCCGGTTCAGCGGCAGCCTGAAGAAGCGCAGGTTGCTGTTGGCGTTGCGCAGCAGAAAGGCGAACAGCGCCTCGCGCCAGCGCGCCATGCCGAAGCGCTTGCTCGCCACCACCGTCTCGCGGCTGAGGAACCAGGTGGTGCTCATCGGGCTGAAGTCGAGTGCATCCAGATGGCACAGGCGCAGGGCCGCCGGCACGTCCGTTTCTTCCATGAAGCCGAAGTGCAGGATCACCCGGAAAAAGCCGTCGCCATAGGCCTCCACCTCGAAGCGCCGCTCCGGCGCCAGGCGCGGCTCGTCCTCGCTGACCACCGTCAACAGCACGATCTGCTCGTGCAGCACCTGGTTGTGCAGCAGGTTGTGCAGCAGCGCGTGGGGCACGGCGTCCGAGCGCGCGGTGAGGAACACCGCGGTGCCGCGCACCCGGTGCGGCGGCTGGCTGCGGATGCTGGAGATGAAGATCGGCAGCGGCAGCGCGTTGTCGTCCAGGCGTTCCACCAGCAGGTGGCGGCCGCGCTTCCAGGTGGTCATCAGCACGAACACCGCCAGCCCGGCGATCACCGGGAAGGCGCCGCCTTCGACGATCTTCGGCACGTTGGCGGCGAAGAACAGCGCGTCCACCAGGAAGAACGCCAGCAGCGCGGGGATGGCGATCCAGCGCGGCGCCTTCCACAACAGCAGCACCACGGCCGCCGACAGCAATGTAGTGATCAGCATGGTGCCGGTCACCGCCACGCCATAGGCGGCGGCCAGGGCGTCGGACGAGCCAAAGCCCAGTACCAGCAGCACCACCGCGGTCATCAGTGACCAGTTCACCGCCGGGATGTAGATCTGCCCCTGCTCGGCATCCGAGGTGTGCTGGATCTGCATGCGCGGGATGTAGCCGAGCTGGATGGCCTGGCGAGTCAGCGAGAACGCGCCGGAGATCACCGCCTGGGAGGCGATGATGGTGGCGCAGGTGGCCAGGCCCACCAGCGGCAGCAACGCCCAGCCCGGCGCCAATAGATAGAAGGGATTGCGCGCCGCCGCCGGGTTCTCCAGCAGCATCGCGCCCTGGCCGAAGTAGTTAAGCACCAGGCCCGGCAGCACCAGCAGGAACCAGGCGCGGGCGATCGGCTTGCGGCCGAAGTGGCCCATGTCTGCGTACAGCGCCTCGGCGCCGGTCAGCGCCAGCACCACCGCGCCGAGAATGGCCACGCCAATGCCCGGGTGGGCGATGAAGAAATGGATGCACCAGTACGGATTGAGCGCCTGCAGCACCTGCGGCTGGTGCAGGATGCCGTACACGCCCAGCGCGCCCAGCGCGGCGAACCAGAGCAGCATCACCGGGCCAAACAGAATGCCGATGCGCGCCGTGCCGTGCTTCTGGATCAGGAACAGGCCCACCAGCAGGATCAGCGCCAAGGGCACCACCCAGTGCTCCAGGCCGTCGAAGGCGATCTCCAGGCCCTCCACCGCCGAGAGCACGGAGATGGCCGGGGTGATCATGCTGTCGCCGTAGAACAGCCCGGCGCCGAACAGCCCGAGCAGCACCAGTACCAGTTTCAGCCGCGGATGCGCGGAGGCGGCGCGGCTGGCCAGCGCGGTGAGCGCCATCACCCCGCCCTCGCCCTGGTTGTCCGCGCGCAGCACGAACAGCACGTACTTGAGCGACACCACCCAGATCAGCGACCAGAAGATCAGCGACAGCACACCGAGCACGCCTTCGTGGTTGACCTGCACGCCGTAGCCGCCGTTGAACACCTCCTTGAGGGTGTACAGCGGGCTGGTGCCGATGTCGCCGTAGACCACGCCCACCGCGCCGACCAGCAGGCCGATGGCGGACGAGGCATGGGAGGATTTGGCGTGATCGGCGACGACTTCGCTCATGAAGGACTCCATCCGGACGAGTGGTGCGCATCCTGCCACCGTCGCGCGGCCCGAGCCAGGGCCATCGCAGAACCGCACAGGCCGCTCGGCACAGCTTAGATGAGTTGCCCGCCCAGGCTGTTCAAGTCCGCGACCTGCCGCTAGAATTGCGCACTTTTTGATCAGAGGCGCCCTCCCGAGCGCCCGTTTGAGGTTAGCCACCGATGTCCACCGCCACACCGAAAGTCGGATTCGTCAGCCTGGGTTGCCCGAAGGCCACCGTCGATTCCGAACGCATCCTCACCCAGCTGCGCCTGGAGGGTTACGAGATCGTGCCCACCTACGAGGACGCCGACGTGGTGGTGGTCAACACATGCGGCTTCATCGACAGCGCCAAGGCCGAGTCGCTGGACACCATCGGCGAGGCCATCGCCGAGAACGGCAAGGTGATCGTCACCGGCTGCATGGGCGTGTCCGAAAACGCCATCCGCGACGTGCATCCGAGCGTGCTGGCCGTCACCGGCCCGCAGCAGTACGAGCAGGTGGTCAATGCCGTGCACGAGGTGATCCCGCCCAGGGTCGACCACAACCCCTACGTCGACCTGGTGCCACCGCAGGGCATCAAGCTCACCCCGCGCCACTACGCCTACCTGAAGATTTCCGAGGGCTGCAATCACAGCTGCGCCTTCTGCATCATTCCGTCCATGCGCGGCAGGCTGGTCAGCCGCCCGGTGGGAGACGTGCTGTCCGAGGCCCAGCGCCTGGTCAAGGCCGGGGTCAAGGAGATCCTGGTGATCAGCCAGGACACCAGCGCCTACGGCGTAGACCTCAAGTACAAGACCGACTTCTGGGAAGGCCAGCCGGTCAAGACGCGCATGAAGGAGCTGTGCGAGGCGCTCTCCAGCATGGGCGTGTGGGTGCGCCTGCACTACGTCTACCCGTACCCGAACGTGGACGACGTGATCCCGCTGATGGCCGCCGGCAAGCTGCTGCCGTACCTGGACATCCCCTTCCAGCACGCCAGCCCGAAAGTGCTCAAGGCCATGAAGCGCCCGGCCTTCGAGGACAAGACCCTGGCGCGCATCAAGTCCTGGCGCGAGATCTGCCCGGAACTGACCATTCGCTCCACCTTCATCGTCGGCTTCCCCGGCGAGACCGAAGAAGACTTCCAGTACCTGCTGGACTGGCTGACCGAAGCCCAGCTCGACCGCGTCGGCTGTTTCCAGTACAGCCCGGTGGACGGCGCCCCGGCGAACGACCTGGGCCTGGAGCCGGTACCGGACGACGTGAAGCAGGACCGTTGGGAGCGCTTCATGGCGCATCAGCAGGCGATCTCCACCTCGCGCCTGCAGCGCAAGATCGGTACCGAGATCGAAGTGCTGGTCGATGAAGTCGACCACGAAGGCGCCGTCGCCCGCTCCTGGGCCGATGCCCCGGAAATTGACGGCAGCGTGTTCATCGACTCCACCACCGTGCAGCCGGGCGACAAGGTGCGCGTGCGCATCACCGACGCCGACGAGTACGACCTCTGGGCCGAGCTGGTCTAAGCGCTAAGGTATAAAAAGAAGCCCCGCGCAATGCGGGGCCTCTTGTTCAAGGGCTATCCCAGCCGCAGCTCTAGTGGGAACGGCTGGGCGGCATTCCGCTTCAGCCGCGATGCACCAGCTCGCTCCGTAGGAGGGGCCTTGGCCGCGACAGCAGTGCCCAGGGCCGGCCCATCCTATAGGAGTGGCTTCAGCCACGATAACGCCTCCACGCCCCCCACCCCAGCTCACACCCGATCCAACGGACTCAACACCCCCATGCCGCCACGATTGAGCACATGGGTGTAGATCTGCGTCGTCTTCACGTCCGAATGCCCCAGGAGCTCCTGCACGGTGCGGATATCCTGACCGCTCTCGAGCAGATGCGTGGCAAAGGAGTGGCGCAGCGTGTGCGGCGTGGCCGGCTTGTGCAGCCCTACCCGCCGCACCGCGTTGCGGATGGCTCGCTGTATGGTCTTCTCATGCAAATGATGGCGAAAGATTCCGCCTGAACGCGGGTCTGCAGAACGGTTGACCGAAGGAAACACGAACTGCCAGGCCCATTCGGCAGCTGCATTCGGATACTTGCGAGCCAATGCGTGTGGCAAGTTTGCCCGCCCGAACCCCTCCTGCAAATCCTGGGCGTGTAGCGCCCGCACCCGCTCCAGATGCAACTGCAAGGGCGCCACTAATTTGCGCGGCAACATGGTCACCCGATCCTTCTGTCCTTTACCGTCGCGAATCAGAATCTCGCAACGAGCAAACTCGACATCCTTGACCCGCAGACGCAGCACCTCCATCAACCGCATACCCGAGCCATACAACAGACTGGCCACCAGCCAAAGCGTCCCATCCAACTGCGCCAACACGCTCGCCACTTCCTCCCGCGTCAGCACCACCGGTAAACGCTGCGGCCTGCGCGCCCTAATCACCCCGTCCATCCAGGGCAATTCGACCTGCAGCACCTGCTTGTAAAGAAAGAGAATCGCCGACAGCGCCTGGTTCTGCGTGGATGCCGAGACATCCCGGCGCACCGCCAGATCACTCAGAAACGCCTCCACCTCGGCCGCGCCCATCTCCTGAGGATGGCGATATTTATGAAAGCGGATAAACCGCTTCACCCACTCCAGATAGACAGTTTCAGTGCGAATCGAATAGTGTCGCAGGCGAATTTGCTCGCGCACCTGATCGAGCAGTTTGGGCTTGTCATCCATGTCGCTATTGCTCCTTGACTGATATCGCATCTCCTGATGCGTTTTGTAGGCTAGACAAGGACTTGCCGGACGACAAGGAACGTTATGCGACACATGTGGCGTAAAAAATTACGCCACATGCGTCGTCTACTTATAGTTAGGTGTTTATGAAGATTAACTGTTACGCATTTGCAGCCTTAGCAATTCTTACCGGTTGCACAGCGGGAGAGGACGACGGCGTCAAAAACGCCAAAGGTGAAACGCCGGTGAAATATGTTATTTGCTCGCCTGGTGAGAAATCCTGCTTTGTTGCCGCCCGATTTAAAGATCTTGATTCGTGTCAGTCGCAAAAAGAATGGTCAGAGATGCTGTGTGATAAAAATTCCACGCCGGGAAAAATGGTTTGCACTAAAGACAACGGCTCCCAAGTTGCTTCAGCCTATTGCACGCTCTAAGCATGAGGCCAACACCTAACAATGCGCTCAAAGCGCTCACTCCGTTCGCTGGGACCGGCGAAGCCGGCCCCTTAGCTTAATCGTTAGGCAGATTAATGCTCGACATCATTGCAGGTTCCTACCCGCCAGAGCACGCGGAAGCGGGATATCCCGTGTTATGGATAAACGGGGAATATTTTGAGACCTGGATAAAAGGTTGGGTAAAGCACGAACTATGTGAGCCCCTAGCTTTTGTTCACGGCCACTTAACATCTAGGGCTGATATCGATTTAGCTTGGGAGCGCCTCTATAACTGGGAGCGTCTTGGTGAATCGGTAATTGTTCCGCTACTAGTATGCCCAGACGACATGGATTTCCACTGCACCGTACTCGTTGCCGAGCAGATATCAACTCAATCAGAAATAAAATGGGCTCGCTTTGGATTCACCAAAGATACTGAGTTGAGCCATGATGTTGACTGGATTCCAAATATATCAGTAGCCAGTTTTTGTCCGAGCGCCTTCAGGGAGGAGGTTTCAAAGCTATGGGTAGCACTAAATTATGAGCAACTCTAGCATTGGAGTGGAAGGCCTAACAACTGGTTCAAGCCACTCGCTTCGCTCGCTCGGGACCGCGTACCGCGGCCCCTTAACCAAACGTTAGAGCCTACTACCCATGCATGAGAACCCAGAGAGAACAACACCGATTGGTCTTGCTCGCTATGCTCATGAGTTTTATGGCGCAGCAAAAGCAGTTGAAGTGCAATCTGCAACTGAAAACCCCAGAAAACTAATCCCGTCGATCCCAAGCCTTTATTTGATAGGGCACTCTATTGAGCTAGGCCTTAAATCATACCTTCTTAATAAAGGTGTACAGCTTCGCGAGCTTCGCTCAAAAAAATACGGCCACGACCTGCATGCATGCCATAGAAAAGCCAAAGAGCTAGGCTTGCTGTCGCACGTAAAGTTCAAGCCAGAAGAGGAAGGAGCAATGGAGTTGCTAAACCAGCTCTACTCCACGAAGCAGCTTGAATATATTGTTACTGGAGCCAAAGCCCTACCCATTTTTGAGCAGGTAGAGTCCTTTGCCAGAACTCTTATAAATGGTGTATCTATTCAGGTTGGCTACAAAGCACTATGCGGCGAGTAACGGCTCTAACAATGCGCTCAACTGCCGCTCACTTCGCTCGCTGGACAGCCAAAAGCTGCGCTTTTGTCTGCCCATTAGCTTAATCGTTAGAAGGCACCAAATGGACTTCGTGCGCACCGCCCTATCATTCACAGCTCTGGCATCTATGGCAGGCTTCTTGGTCTGCTGGTGTGCTGCCTTTGTAGTTGAGCGCGAGAACAATCCATCACGCAAACTACTAGGCTCAGTAAGCCCGTGGTGGTTTCTGTCAGCCAAGCTTCTGCCAAAAAGCCAGCGCTATATTCAGCGCACAGGCGTAATATTTTTCATCGGCTTCGTCGCCAGTATCGCACTTGGCCAATACCTGCAGCGTGGAGGTGCCATCTAACAATGCGCTCAACTGTCGCTTACTTCGTTCGCTGGACGTCCAAAAGCTACGCTTTTGGCCGCTCGTTAGCTTAATCGTTAGGCCCTTTAAGTTATGCATATCAGCAATACGGAAGCAGAAGAAAAAGCGCTAGCACTAGCGAATTCGTTTCTGTCATCCCAAAGCACTCAGGGATGGGAATGGAAATGCGTAGGGGCCAAGCCTGATTTAACAGCAGAAAATAGCAAAGATCGAAAAATCTATATCAAATGGTCAGTGCTAGTTGAGTGGTCGAAGAGCGGCAGCATCCTCGATGGTCCAAGCATCGTGCTTGTAGACATAGAAAAAGAAGAATGCGCGATTTATGAGTAAACAAAACAAGTGCTGACCTAACAATACGCTCAACACCGTTCGCTTCGCTCACTGGACTCGCAAAAGCTGCGCTTTTGCTCGCCTTTTAGCTTAACCGTTAGGCGCTTATGATCTCGATCCGACAGCACGGAGATAACGAAGAGCTTTTCGATATGGTCGTATTCAAATGCGATATAGAAAAATTCTTCGCAATCGAAGAGTGGGAAATTCAAATAGATTGGTGCCTTGGGGAAATGGCCCAAGAAATTGAAAAAATCTCAACCGAGCCTGCTCGCATAAAAAACCTAGAATTCTGGCAGCTTTATGCAGGAATCCATCAAACAGTTGATGGATGCTTTTCTGGGCTAATAAATGGAATTGAGTGCTGTAGGCTGCAAGCCGTAGACTCGTCATTCTGGAATATCAGCGGGAGCATGGAGTTTGAAAAACACATGGAACGTATGTACGGCACTTATGTGAGGCCCAGCGCCTAACAATGCGCTCAACTGCCGCTTATAAAGAGTCACATATCCAGCACGAGCCCCAGCCATGACCGACCTGCTGATCAACCTCGACGTACCCGACCTGCAAGCAGGCCTGGCCTTCTATGAGCGGGCCATTGGGCTGCGTCTGCGGCGTTACCTGTTCGATGGCGGTGTGGCGGAGTTGGAGGGCGCGGCCGTGCCGGTCTACCTGCTGCATCAGGAGGCGGGTAGCCGACCGGTTGCCGAGAGCGAGCAGGGCCGGGATTACGGCCCGCATTGGACGCCGTTGCACCTGGACGTGGTCGTCGATGATCTGGATGTCGCGCTGGCCCGCGCGTTGGCGGCGGGCGCGACGCTGGAGCGCGGGCCCACGGACAGGCCGTACGGGCGCCTAGCGGTGCTGCGCGATCCCTTCGGTCATGGGCTGTGCTTGCTGCAGTGGCAAGGGCGCGGCTATGACGAGGTGGCCGACTGAGGCGGCCGCTCGCTACCATGGGCGGGTCTCTCGCCTCGCGTGCCGCCATGTCCTACTCCGTCGCTCCCATCGGCTATTTGCGCTCCTGCTTCAAGGAGAAGTTCGCCATTCCGCGCCAGCCGCAACTGGCCCCGGCCGCACGCGGTGTGCTGGAGCTGGCGGCGCCCTTCGACCGCGCCGAGGCCGTCGAGGGGTTGGAACAGGTCAGCCATGTGTGGCTGTTGTTCCTCTTTCATGAGGCGCTGGAGGACAAGCCGCGGCTCAAGGTGCGCCCGCCTCGGCTGGGCGGCAACGCGTCCATGGGCGTGTTCGCCACCCGGGCCACGCACCGGCCCAACGGCATTGGCCAGTCGGTAGTGAAGCTGGAAAATATCGAGCCGGGGCGGCTTTGGCTGTCGGGCATCGATCTGCTGGACGGCACCCCCGTGCTGGACATCAAACCCTACGTGCCCTACGCGGATCAGGTGCCCGATGCCTTCAATCGCATCGCCGATTCGCCGCCCGCGCGGATCGCCCTTGAGTGGGACGACGCGGCCCTGCACCAGGCCGGCGAGCACGCCCTGCGCCTGGGCGAGCCGCTGGTGGAGCTGATCGAGCAGTGCCTGGCCCAGGACCCGCGCCCGGCCTATCAGGTGCCCGAGCCGGAACGCCGCTACGGTGTGCTGCTGTGGGACGTGCAGGTGCGCTGGCATTACCCCGGGCCGGGGATCATTCGGGTGCTAGAGGTGGTGCCGGGGTAAACGGCGCGGTCCCGGATTGCATCCGGAACGACAGCACCTCGGTGGACGCCTCTGCCCTGCCCCTCTCATGAACGGGAGAGGGATTTGCCGAGGCCAGAAACGACAAACCCGCCGAGAGGCGGGTTTGCGGTGCGGCGACTGGCGCTTACTTCTCGACGAAGGCGCGCTCGATCAGGTAGTCGCCCGGCTCGCGCATACGCGCGGAGATCTTCAGGCCGAAGCTGTCGAGCACTTCGCTGGTTTCGTCGAGCATGCTCGGGCTGCCGCAGATCATCGCGCGGTCGTCCTGCGGATTGATCGGCGGCAGGCCGATGTCCTGGAACAGCTTGCCGCTGCGCATCAGGTCAGTCAGGCGGCCCTGGTTCTCGAAAGGCTCGCGGGTCACGGTCGGGTAGTAGATCAGCTTGTTCTTCAGCGCGTCGCCGAAGAACTCGTTCTGCGGCAGGTGCTCGGTGATGAACTCGCGGTAGGCGACTTCGTTCACGTAGCGCACGCCGTGGACCAGGATGACTTTCTCGAAGCGCTCGTAGGTTTCCGGGTCCTGGATCACGCTCATGAAGGGCGCGAGGCCAGTGCCGGTGCTGAGCAGGTACAGGTGCTTGCCGGGGTTGAGGTCATCGAGCACCAGGGTGCCGGTGGGCTTCTTGCTGATGATGATCTCGTCGCCTTCCTTGAGGTGCTGCAGCTGCGAGGTCAGCGGGCCGTCCGGTACCTTGATGCTGAAGAACTCCAGGTGCTCTTCCCAGTTCGGGCTGGCGATGGAGTAGGCGCGCATCAGCGGGCGGCCGTTGGGCTGTTGCAGGCCGATCATCACGAACTGGCCGTTCTCGAAGCGCAGGCCCGGGTCGCGGGTGCACTTGAAGCTGAACAGGGTGTCGTTCCAGTGGTGCACACTGAGTACGCGTTCCGAGTTCATGTTGCTCATGCGGGTGTCCTCAAAAGTCTCGGTATTCAGAATGCCGGAAAGTGCATCCGCTCTGGTTGAGCCAGATCAATGCGGGAAAAGGCGCACCGGCAACATTGCGCGCCATTCTAGTGACGACCACAATATCTGTTAAGCGAATTATCAAGATATCCAATATTGGTTATGTAGATATGCGATTCACACTCAGACAACTGCAAGTTTTCGTCGCCGTAGCCAAGCAGGAAAGCGTGTCCAGAGCCGCGGAATCGCTGGCGTTGTCGCAGTCGGCGGCCAGTACCTCACTCAGCGAACTGGAGCGGCAATCCGACTGCCAGCTGTTCGACCGGGCCGGCAAACGCCTGTCGCTCAACGCCCTCGGCCGCCAGCTGTTGCCCCAGGCGGTGGCGCTGCTGGACCAGGCCAAGGAAATCGAGCATCTGCTGAGCGGCAAGACCGGCTTCGGCTTGCTCGAAGTGGGCGCCACGCTCACCGTCGGCAACTACCTGGCCACCCTGCTGATCGGCAACTTCATGCAGCGCCACCCGGAATGCCGCCTCAAGCTGCATGTGCAGAACACCGCCAACGTGGTGCAGCAGGTGGCCCACTACGAGCTGGACCTGGGCCTGATCGAGGGCGACTGCCAGCACCCGGACATCGAGGTGCAGCCCTGGGTCGAGGACGAGCTGGTGGTGTTCTGCGCGCCGCGCCATCCGCTGGCCGAGCGCGGCAGCGCGACCCTGGAGGAGCTCGGCCGCGAGGCCTGGATCCTGCGTGAGCAGGGCTCGGGCACGCGCCTGACCTTCGACCAGGCCATGCGCCATCACCCTTCCCAGCTCAACATCCGCCTGGAGCTGGAACACACCGAGGCGATCAAGCGCGCCGTGGAGTCGGGCCTCGGCATCGGCTGCATCTCGCGCCTGGCCCTGCGCGACGCCTTCCGCCGCGGCAGCCTGGTTCCGGTGGAGACGCCGGAGCTGGACCTCACCCGCCAGTTCTATTTCATCTGGCACCGGCAGAAGTACCAAACCGCGGCAATGCGTGAGTTTCTCGAGCTGTGCCGGGAGATGACCGCGGGCATCCGTCGCAGCGACGAGATCGTGCTGCCGTCGATCGCCTGAGGGCGGTCAGCGAAGGTGGGGTTCAGTCAGGCCGAGGCGGCCAGGGGATGAAAGCTGAAGTAGCTGCGCAGGGCGTCGACCATCTCGACGTATTCGGTAGGCGGCGCCACCAGGGAGAACCCGGAGTCGTAGGTGCCGGGGGTGACGTCCTCGCGGCTCCAGTGGCAGGTCGCGGCGAAGTCCACGTTGTGGATGCGGCCGTCGCGGCCCGGCACCTTCAGGCGCATATCGAAGCGCGCGTTGACCAGCAGGGGGTATTGGCTGATCAGCATCAGCCCGTCCAGCGAGAGGTTGCCGATGTAGCCCATGGGCTTGTCGGTGATGCGGTTGAACACCTTCAGGTAGTAGGGCAGCTGGTGGCGTTCGATGCGGCGCTGGGTATGCATGGTGGCCAATCGCTATAGAAGAAGTTCGAGTATGCCTTGCCAGGGGCGGGTCGACCACCCTCAGCCACAACGCTCGGCGATGCGGGATGACAGACGGCTGCGGGCGGCCTCCACGTCGGCCTCGTCGATGTACTGGCGCTCGCCGGCGGCGTCCGTGGTGAAGTAGCGCCCGCCGCGCTGGATCTGCGCCAGGCTGTTGCGCAGCTCGCCGCATTCCTTGCTGCGCTCGGCGTGGACCTCGGCGGCGCGGGCATCGGCCGCCGCACGCTCGTCGCGACGGGCATCGAAATACTGTTGGGTGCGCTGCTCGCGCTGACGGGTAGCCTCGTCGCGCTCGACCACCTGGGGCTTCACCTGTACCTGTTCGGCACCATTGCCGCCGGGCTTTTCGCCGAAGTGGACGCGGCCCTGTGCGTCCGTCCAGCGATAGATCTCCGCGCCGGCCAGGCCTGGCACGAGCAGAGCGATGAAGATCAGATGACGCATGCGAATCCCTCCTGCGGCGAGCCTGGCGCTGCCCTTCCCGAGTGGGCAGCCCGGCGTCACAACGACGCCGGCGTGGCCTTGGCCGGTTCGGCCGCCCGATGATGCCCGAGCTGGCGCAATGTCTCCAGCCTGGCCCGGGCGCGGAACGCGTATTCGCTGCTGGGGTAGCGATTGACGATGAACTCGTAGGTCTGCGCCGCGTCGACGAACAGGTTCTGCCGTTCCAGGCACTGGCCGCGCAGCAGCGAAATCTCCGGCTGGATATAGCGGCGCGAGCGGCTGTTGCGCTCGGCCCGCGACAGATCGAGCAGGGCCTGGTCGCAATCGCCCTGGTCGTAGTGCCGGTAGGCCTCGTCCAGGTGGCGGTCCAGCGCCATGCGGGAGCAGCCGAACAGGCTGGTCAGGGTGAGCATCAGGATCAGGGTGCGCATGGTGAATTCCTCCGCTGTTGCAGTGTATCGGCGAATGGCCGGTTTTCTGCAGCGGCTCGTCGACGACAAGTAGTGCAGGCGAACAATGACTACAGTGATCGACCGTAGTAGCCTCGCGGCAAGCCATGAAAACCGGAGTTACCGCATGACCCTGCGCCGCACCAAGATCGTCGCTACCCTCGGCCCCGCCAGCAGCTCCCCGGAAGTGCTGGAGCAGCTGATCATCGCCGGCATCGACGTCGCCCGTCTGAACTTCTCCCACGGCACCGCCGACGATCACAAGGCCCGCGCCACGCTGGTGCGCGAACTGGCGGCCAAGCACGGGCGCCATGTGGCGCTGCTGGGCGACCTGCAGGGTCCGAAGATCCGCATCGCCAAGTTCGAGAACAAGCGCATCGAACTGAAGGAAGGCGACCTGTTCCGCCTCTCCGCCAGCCACTCGCGCACCGCGGGCACCCAGGAAGTGGTCGGCATCGACTACCCGGCGCTGATCCAGGACTGCGATGTCGGCGACGAACTGCTGCTGGACGACGGCCGCGTGGTCATGCGCGTCGAGCTCAAGGGCGCCGACGAGCTGCACTGCCGCGTCGAGATCGGCGGCCCGCTGTCCGACAACAAGGGCATCAACCGTCGCGGCGGCGGCCTCACCGCACCGGCCCTGACCGAGAAGGACAAGGTCGACATCAAGCTGGCTGCCGAGATGGAGCTGGACTACGTCGCAGTGTCGTTCCCGCGTGATGCCGCCGATATGGACTACGCCCGCAGCCTGCTCACCGAAGCCGGCGGCAACGCCTGGCTGGTGGCCAAGATCGAGCGCGCCGAGGCGGTGGCCGACGACGCCGCGCTGGACGGCCTGATCCGCGCCAGCGACGCGGTGATGGTGGCCCGTGGCGACCTCGCCGTGGAAATCGGCGACGCCGAGCTGGTCGGTATCCAGAAGAAGATCATCGCCCACGCCCGTCGCTACAACAAAGCGGTGATCACCGCGACCCAGATGATGGAGTCGATGATCCACAGCCCGATGCCGACTCGCGCGGAAGTGTCCGACGTGGCCAACGCCGCGCTGGACTACACCGACGCGGTGATGCTGTCGGCCGAGAGCGCCGCCGGCGAGTATCCGGTCGAAGCCGTCGAGGCCATGGCCCGCGTGTGCCTGGGCGCCGAGAAGCACCCGACCAGCCAGAAGTCCAGCCACCGCATCGGCCGCACCTTCGAGCGCTGCGACGAGAGCGTGGCCCTGGCCACCATGTACACCGCCAACCACTTCCCGGGCGTCAAGGCCATCATCAGCCTGACCGAGAGCGGCTACAGCCCGCTGATCATGTCGCGCATCCGCTCGTCGATCCCGATCTTCGCGTTCACCCCGCACCGCGAGGCGCAGGCCCGTGTAGCCATGTTCCGCGGCGTCTACACCGTGCCGTTCGACCCGACGTCCATGCCGGCCAACAAGGTCAGCCAGGCGGCGGTCGACGAGCTGCTCAAGCGCGGCTTCGTGGAGCCCGGCGACTGGGTGATCCTGACCAAGGGCGACAGCTACCACGGCACCGGCGGCACCAACACCATGAAGATCCTCCACGTGGGCGATCCGCTGGTCTGATCCCCGACGCATACGAAAAGGCCGCTCGATGAGCGGCCTTTTTCATGCCCGGCGGAAACTACAAACGCACGAAGTAGGGAAGCGCGCCGAGCGTGCCGCCGATCAGCACCAACGCCAGGTTGCTGTCCACCAGATAGGGGAACGCCATCAGCGCCAGGCCGCAGATGAAGGGCACCGGCTTGCTCGGCGGCGACCGTAGATCACATAGCCGAGCCCGATGCTGCCGATCAGCAGGCCCCAGAGCAGCTCGGCGCCCTCCATCAGGCGAACTTCGAGAAGTCCGGCTTGCGACGCTGCATGAACGCCGACAGCGCCTCGATGGCCTCCGGCGAGCGCAGGCGCTGGCCGAACAGCGCGCCCTCCTCCTCGATCACCCGGCGCAGCTCCTCGCGCCCCGGCGCGCGCATCAGGCGCTTGCTGTCGGCCACCGCCGAGGGCGCCAGGTCGAGGAAACGCAGGGCCATCTCGCGGGCCTTGGCCAGGGTGCTCGGACCGTCTTCGAGGGCAGCACCGGCAATGCCCCACTCGGCCGCCTGCTCGCCGGTGAAAGGCTCACCGAGCAGCAGCACCTCGGCAGCCCTGGCCTGACCGAGCAGGCGCGGCAGCAGCAGGCTGGAACCGAATTCCGGGCACAGGCCGAGATTGACGAAGGGGGTGCGCAACTTGGCGTCGCGGCTGACGTAGACCAGGTCGCAATGCAACAGCAGGGTGGTACCGATGCCCACGGCCGGGCCGGCCACGGCAGCCACCACCGGCTTCTCGAAGTCGAACAGCGCACGCATGAACTGGAACACCGGGCTGTCCATCCCGGTGGGCGGCGCCTGGAGGAAGTCGGCCACATCGTTGCCGCTGGTGAAGCACTCCGCCCCGCCGGTGATCAGCACGGCGCGCACCGAACGGTCGACATTGGCCGCATCCAGCACCTCGGCCATCTGGCTGTACATGGCGCGGGTCAGCGCGTTCAGCTTGTCCGGACGGTTCAGGCGCAGGGTCAGCAACCCGTCTTCGCGCTCGACCAGTATGTGTTCGCTCATGGCGGCTCCAGGGCATGCGCCCCGGCCGGTGTATCAGGCGTGGGGCAGGAAGACGTCGGCCAGCACCTGGTTGCGCGGCACGCCGATCAGGAACAGGCGGCGGGCGAAGGCTTCCACGCTGGCGGGTGAGCCGCAGAGTAAGGCGAGGGTTTGCCGCGAAACAAGCCGCAGTTCCGCCAAAACCGCAGCCTGCTCGGACGCCGCCGGCAGCTGCAACTGCACCTGCGGATCGGCCGCAGCCAGCGCGCGCAGGGGCTCGGCGAGGTAGTGCCCGGCCGCGTCATGGGCCACATGAATGACCCGTATCTCGCCCTGGTGATGCTGACGCAGCGCCTCGCGCAACACGCCCCAGAGCGGCGCCAGGCCGGTGCCCGCGGCCAGCAGCCACAATGGGCGCTGGCACCAGTCGGGATCGTAGTGCAGCGCGCCGCCACGCAGCTCGCCGAGGCGCAGCGGATCGCCCGGCTGCAGCAGACGGGCGGCATCGCTGAAGGCGCCGTTCTGCCGGCAGTCCAGATGGAATTCCAGCCAGGGTTCCTCGCCCGGCAGGCTGGCCAGCGAATAGGGCCGCGCCACGCCTGCGGCCGTCCACAGCACCAGGTGCTGGCCCGCGGCATAACGCAACGGCCGCTCCGGCAGCAGACGCAGGCGCAGCACTGTCGGGCTCAGCCAGTCCAGCGCCTGCACCCGCGCGGGCAGGCCGTCGCGGGCGGGGTCGAACAGTTCGATCTGCAGATCGTCCACCACCCGGCACTGGCAGGCCAGGCGCCAACCCTGTTCGCGCAGCGCCTCGCCGAGCGCACCGGGCTGTTGGTCTAGTGGCTCGCCGCCGAGGCAGCGCACCAGGCAGGCGTGACAACTGCCGGAGCGGCAGCTGTAAGGCACGCGCAGGCCGGCGTCATTCAGGGCATCGAGCAAGTTGCTGCCGGGTGCCACTGACCAGGACCGGCCGGCGGCGGTGATATCAGGCACCGGCGTTCTCCCAGGCCGCGTCGCAGCGGTTGCGTCCGCCGCGCTTGGCCCGGTAAAGCGCCTGGTCGGCGCGCTGCAGGGCCTCGTCGAGGTCGTCGCCCTCGCTGAGCAGCGTCATGCCGGCGGACAGGCTCAGGTTGCTCACCTGCATGCCCACCGGCTCGGCGCTGGCGAAGGCCTCGCGCAGACGCTCGCAGCAGCTGGTGAACTGGTCGGCATCGGTGTTGGGCAGCAGCAGCACGAACTCTTCACCGCCGTAGCGGGCCAGCACGTCACCGTCACGCAGGCAGGCACGCGCCACCGCGGCGAAGGTCTGCAGCACACGGTCGCCGGCGGCATGGCCGTGCATGTCGTTGATCCGCTTGAAGTGGTCCAAGTCGATCAGCGCCAGGCCGTGCTGACGGCCGTGCTCGAGGTTGTCCAGCTCGCGCATGGCCAGGCGCAGGAAGTGGCGGCGGTTGAACAGCCCGGTCAGCTCGTCCGTGGCCACCAGGTCTTCGAGCTGGCGCATCATGCCGCGCAGGGTGTCCTGGTGCGCCTGCAGCGCGTAGCGACGCTGGCGCATGCGCTGGCGCAGCGCCTGCACGTAGCTGGCAAACAGGCTCTGCCAGACCAGGCCAATGAACAGCGCGCAGCACTGCAGCAGGGCCTGGCCGGGATTGTCCAGGCGCAGCTGATAGCCTTCCCAGAGGTTGAGCCCGGCGAAGGCGAAGAAGGCGATGGCGGCACAGCGCACGAACACCCTCGGACGCAGCTGGAACACGCCGAACATGAGGATGATCAGGTAGAACATCAGCATGCTGCCGCGGGCGTTGTCGAACTGGGCCAGCAGCACGGTGTGCAGCGCGAGACCGACGAGGATCTGCGCCTCGGTCAGGCTGGGATCGGCGAAACGCAGATTGCGACCGCTGCGAAACAGCGCATAGAAGATCAGCTGGCTGGTGATGACCAGCCCGGTGCAGAGCAGCGCGAGGGAAACGGAGCCGCTATAGACGCCCGCCCACAGCGCCACCCACATGAGCAGCAATACCAGGGCGTAACTCGCCACCGCCATGCCGAAACGCTTCAGCAGCAGGCTTTGCAGGCTTCTCTTGGTGACGCCCGAACTGCTCGTGCTCATGGGCTCCATCCCGTAGTGGCACCTTGCCAAACTCTACCCTCGTGATCACAAAATTGATAGCGCGCCGGAGGGCTCCGACACGCTTATTTCGTGGCCTGGGGAGGCCCCGATCCGGCCGGCGAGCGAAGCGGCAACGGGCGCCCGCTCGACCATCGGCCAGCGCCTGCGTCTGTGCCGGCACCGGCCACCGCGCTATACTGCGGCGCCGTTTTTTCCGCAGTTGCGCCGGGTCGTGGTCCGGCGCTTCCTTATAGATGTTCCCTGATAGAGGAGCGCCCCATGACCGTGATCAAGCAGGACGACCTGATTCAGAGCGTCGCCGACGCCCTGCAGTTCATTTCCTATTACCACCCCGTCGACTTCATCCAGGCCATGCATGAGGCCTACCTGAAGGAAGAGTCGCCCGCCGCGCGCGACTCCATGGCGCAGATCCTGATCAACTCGCGCATGTGCGCCACCGGCCACCGCCCGATCTGCCAGGACACCGGCATCGTCACCGTGTTCGTCAAGGTCGGCATGGATGTGCGCTGGGACGGCGCCACCATGAGCGTCGACGACATGATCAATGAGGGCGTACGCCGCGCCTACAACCTGCCGGAAAACGTCCTGCGCGCCTCGATCCTGGCCGACCCGGCCGGCGCACGTAAGAACACCAAGGACAACACCCCGGCGGTGATCCACTACTCCATCGTCCCCGGCGACAAGGTGGAAGTGGACGTCGCGGCCAAGGGCGGCGGCTCCGAGAACAAGTCGAAGATGGCCATGCTCAACCCGTCCGACTCGATCGTCGACTGGGTGCTCAAGACCGTGCCGACCATGGGCGCCGGCTGGTGCCCGCCGGGCATGCTCGGCATCGGCATCGGCGGTACCGCCGAGAAGGCCGCGGTGATGGCCAAGGAAGTGCTGATGGAGCACATCGACATCCACGAACTGAAGGCCCGCGGTCCGCAGAACAAGATCGAGGAAATGCGCCTCGAGCTGTTCGACAAGGTCAACCAGCTGGGCATCGGCGCCCAGGGCCTGGGCGGCCTGACCACCGTGCTCGACGTGAAGATCATGGACTACCCGACCCACGCCGCCTCCCTGCCGGTGTGCATGATCCCCAACTGCGCCGCCACCCGTCACGCCCACTTCGTGCTGGACGGCTCCGGCCCAGCCGAACTGGAAGCGCCGGACCTGTCCGCCTACCCGGAAATCGTCTGGGAAGCCGGCCCGAGCGCGCGCCGCGTCAACCTCGACACCATTACCCCGGAAGAAGTGCAGAGCTGGAAGCCGGGCGAGACCGTCCTGCTCAACGGCAAGATGCTCACCGGCCGCGATGCCGCGCACAAGCGCATGGTCGACATGCTGAACAAGGGCGAAGAACTGCCGGTGGACCTGAAAGGCCGCTTCATCTACTACGTCGGCCCGGTCGATCCGGTCGGTGACGAAGTGGTCGGCCCGGCCGGTCCGACCACCGCAACCCGCATGGACAAGTTCACCCGCCAGATCCTCGAGAGCACCGGCCTGCTGGGCATGATCGGCAAGTCCGAGCGCGGCCCGATCGCCATTGACGCAATCAAGGACAACAAGGCCGTGTACCTGATGGCCGTCGGCGGCGCCGCCTACCTGGTCGCCCAGGCGATCAAGAAGTCCAAGGTGCTGGCCTTCGCCGAACTGGGCATGGAAGCGATCTACGAGTTCGAAGTGAAGGATATGCCGGTCACGGTAGCGGTCGACACCCAGGGCGAGTCCGTACACATCACCGGCCCGGCGATCTGGAACAAGAAGATCGCCGAAAGCCTGGCGGTGGAAGTGAAGTAAGCGCCCACGCGCTGCGATCGAGCCCGGCCTTAGTGCCGGGCTTTTTCTTGCCCGCGCGAAACGCGCCACGGGCGATCGCCGCATCGCGGCTTCTTCCGATACACCCGACGAACAGCGGTCGCAGCACTGGCTTATTGGCGAAAAATGGCAATAATCCTGACCTAATTCTATGGCCCGCCATCACCCCGGCGAGCCATACCGCGCACCGCCCTATCCGGGCCGCGCCTGTCGCTGTGGAGATACACGATGTCTACCGATCCGGTCACCATGCTGGTGGCACGCCGCGTTCCGCGCGAGTGCTTCCAAGATTTCCGCGCCTGGCTGCACGAAGGCCAGCAGCTCGCCGCCGACTTCCCCGGCTATCTCGGCTCCGGCGTCCTCGCCCCGCCGCCCATGGACGACGAGTTCCAGATCGTCTTCCGCTTCGCCGACTCCGCCACCCTCGCCGCCTGGGAGCACTCCGCCTCGCGCCGTGCCTGGCTGCAGCGCGGCAGCGGCCTGTTCGCCCAACCCCACGAGCGCCGGGTCAGCGGCCTCGACGCCTGGTTCGGCCACGCCCTCCACCGGCCGCCGCGCTGGAAGCAGAGCGTCGCCATCTGGCTGGCATTCTTCCCGGTGTCGCTGGCCTTCAACCTGCTGTTCGGCGGTTTCATGAGCGATTGGCCGCTGGTACTGCGCGTGCTGCTTAGCACCCTGGCGCTGACGCCGCTGATGACCTATTGGTTCATTCCCCTCTCCACGCGCCTGCTGGAGCCCTGGCTGCAGGGCCGTCGCGAGCGCCGCGCGGACGAGGCGCTGCAGCCGCGCTGAGGCGCTCCCCTAGGCCGCGCATGGTTGTCGCGCGGCGGGGCCTGGGGTTTACTTGCCCGCTCCAGAGATCGACGAGTGCGCGCATGACCGCTCCAGCCCCCATCCTGATTACCGGCGCCGGCCAGCGCCTCGGTCTGCACTGCGCGCTGCGCCTGCTCGACGAGGGCCAGCCGGTGATCTTCAGCTACCGCAGCGAACGCGAGGGCGTGACCCTGCTGCGCGAGCGCGGCGCCATCGGCCTGCAGGCGGATTTCTCCGGCGAAGCCGGCATCCTGGACTTCATCGAGCAGGTGAAAGGCCACACCGAGCGCCTGCGCGCGATCGTCCACAACGCCTCCGACTGGGAGACGGAAACCCCCGGCCACGAGGCCGAGGTGTTCCAACGCATGGTCAGCGTGCACATGCTGGCGCCCTACCTGATCAACCTGCACTGCGAGGCGCTGCTGCACCACGGCGGCCCGGCGGACATCGTCCACCTGGGCGACGACGTGACGGCCAAGGGCAGCGCCAAGCGCCCGGCCTACTGCGCCAGCAAGGCGGGGCTGGACAGCCTCACCCTGTCTTTCGCCGCGCGCTTCGCCCCGGCGATCAAGGTCAACGGCATCGCCCCGGCGTTGATCCAGTTCAACGAAGGCGACAGCGCCGAATACCGCACCAAGCGCCTGGCCGAAACGCCGCTGGGCTTCGAGCCGGGCGCCGAGGTGGTCTACCAGAGCCTGCGCTACCTGCTGGACAACCCCTACGTCACCGGCACCACCGTGACGGTCAACGGCGGTCGTCATCTGCGCTGAGCGCGGTTATGCTGGGCGCCCGGCGCACGCGCCGGTGACTTTCGCAACGATCGACGGAGCTTACCCATGCCGCGACTGGAACCTGGGATGGCGCGCATCCGGGTCAAGGACCTGCGCCTGCGCACCTACATCGGCATCAAGGAAGAGGAGATCAACAACAAGCAGGACGTGCTGATCAACCTCACCATCCTCTACCCGGCCGACGCGGCGGTGCAGGTCAACGACATCGAGCACGCCCTGAACTACCGCACCATCACCAAGGCGGTGATCCGTCACGTCGAGGAAAACCGCTTCGCCCTGCTCGAGCGCCTGACCCAGGAAATCCTCGATCTGGTGATGGCCCACCCGGCGGTGCGCTACGCCGAGGTCGAGGTGGACAAATTGCACGCGCTGCGCTTCGCCGAGTCGGTATCCATCACCCTCGCCGCCCACCGCTGAAAAGCGGCCCAAAGTCTGCTGCGCGTCGGCCATGCGTCGTTGGAAAAGGGCCTCGGGTGCTCATTTACGTCATGTAAACTCCGCGCCCTCGCCCCTTTCCCGCCTAGCCTGGCTCTAGCTCGCGAGACTTTGAATCCGCTTCCGATGACAAGGAGCCTGTATGACCGAACAACAACGCCTCGAGCTCGAAGCCGCCGCCTTCCGCCGCCTGGTCGGGCACCTGCGTGAACGCACCGACGTGCAGAACATCGAGCTGATGAACCTCGCCGGCTTCTGCCGCAACTGCCTGTCCAAGTGGTACAAGGCCGCCGCCGATGAGCAGGGCGTGGCCGTCGACATGGAGCAGGCCCGCGAAATCGTCTACGGCATGCCATACGCCGAGTGGAAAGCCCAATACCAGAAGGAGGCCACCGCCGAGCAGCTGGCGGCCTTCGACAAAGGAAACCCACAACGATGACCCTGCAAGACTTTCGCGCCCGCCTGCACGGCGAGCAGTTCCAGTTCGCCGAGACCCTGGCCTTCGTGGCCGAGCACTACGACTACCAGCCCAGCGCCTTCCGCAACGGCTCGGTGGACAACGCCTCCGGGCAGAACGAGGGCTCCTGCAAGACCCTCGGCCTGGCGCTGCTGGAAAACCTCAGCCTGGAAGAGACCCTGCGCGCCTTCGGCGAGCACTTCCGCGCCGTGCTGGCCAACCCGGCCGGCAACGACCACGCCAACATCCGCGCCCTGCAGGACACCGGCCTGGGCGGCGTGCATTTCGATCGCCCGCCGCTCAAGCGCAAGGCCTGACCTGCGCAAGTTGCTGCGCAGGTGTCGGCTTTGGCTGACAGACACTGCGCAGCGTTCGTCTTAAACTCCTTCTCCGTTGCGCGCTGGCAGGATGCCGGCCCACCTTGAGCAAAGGAGTGCAAGGATGCAGCACAACCTGGTCTGGAAGCCTTGGACCAACCCCGGAATAGAGCATCTCAGTCTGGCCATCGGCAACGACGGCGTCAGCGCCAGCGGCCAACTGATCCAGAGCATCCGCGGCAACAGCATCGCCGCCACCTACCTGCTCGCCTACGACGAACGCTGGCGCTTCCGCCGCCTCTGGCTGAAGGTCGACAACCACGGCCAACGCTCCCTGGAGCTGCGTCGCGACATCCGCGGCCACTGGCACCTCAACGGCCAACTGCGCGACGACCTCGGCGACTGCCAGCACGTCATGCTCTCCGCCTCTCCCTTCACCCACAGCCCGCTGCTGCGCCCCGGCCTGCTGGAAACCGGCGACAGCGAGCGCTTCCGCGTCGCCCATGTTGACCTACTCGGCCTGCGGGTGGAGGCACGCAGCCAGCGCTACCAGTGCCTGCAGCACCATGCCAGCCATGCCGTTTACCGCTGCGAAGCGGAAGGCCACGAGCCCTGCGAACTGACCCTGGACGAGGCCGGGCTGCTGGTACAGGGAATCGGCCAGTTCATCCGCACCAGCCGGCAGACCCTGCGCCACGCCCGCTGCGCCTGAGGCGCACGAGCATAAAAAAGCCCCGCCAAAGCGGGGCTTTTTCGACACGGCGGTCTTCAGCGGGCGTTGAGCTGCTGCTGCAGGTTCTGCATCTGGGCCTGCAAGCCGTTGATGTTGCGGGTGACCTGGGCGCGGAAGGCGTCGAACTCGGCGGTGTTGTTCTGCGGCGCCGGACGGTTCTCCAGCTCGCTGCGCAGTACCAGCAGATCCTGTTCCAGGCTGCGAATCGACTGACTCGGGTCCTCCTTCTTCTTCAGCGCCTCGATGGCCGAGGCCTGGCCCTTGAGTTGCTCCTGCAGCTTGCCGACACCGGCCAGCCCGGTCTTCTGCTCGGCGGCCAGCTGGTCCAGCCTGCCATCGAACTGGGCGACGGTGCCCTGCTGGCTCTTCAGGTCGGCGGCCAACTGGTCGATGCGCTTGCCCTGGCCGCTCTGCTGGCCATTGAGATTCTGCTGCTGCTTGGTCACTTCGGCCAGCTTGGTCTCGAGCTGCTTGACGCGCAGCTTGAGAGCCTCGCTGCCGCTGGTGACGTTGGACTCGGTGGCGACGACTTTGCCGGAGATGTCCTGGATGCGCCCGGCGGCTTCCTCGCTGATGCGGGCGAAGGTCTCCTGGGTCACCACCAGTTGCGCCTGCATCTGCGCGACCTGCTGGAAGCTCCACCAGCTCAGCCCCGCCAGGGCGATGACCAGGGCACCGATCAGGGCCCACAGCGGGCCGGTGCCGAAGCCGCGGCGGCGCTCGACCTGCGGATAGGTCGGCGCGCTGCGGTGCGGCTTGTGGGAGTGCTCGGCGTGACCGACCTGGAAGTCGTCGCGGTCGCGCGGGTCGGTGGTCAGGCTGGGGACGTGGTCCAGCTCGTCGTGGGCGTCGTTGCGCATAGGAACCTTCAAAATACGAAAGGCGGACAGGTGGCGGGCAGTATACCCGGTTAGCCGCTCCGCCTTCAGCGGGCGCCAGCGCGGTGCGAAGCGCACCAGCGGCGGGCAACCGGTCGCCCATGGGACACGTGAAGTACCTCACAGTTCGCGGCCTGGCGTCGCTGGTACGCGCCTTGCTATGGCTTGGTCGAGTGATTGTGGGTCAGCCACCGACACGAGGAAGCGGACATGGAACTGAACAAAGCCGTTCTGGATTGCATGCAGTCGCTGCGCCGACGCCTGCGCGAGGAAATGTCGCTGGACATCCGCCTGAGTCAGCCCGACGCGGTGGAGGCCATGTTGCTGGCCTGCCTGCGCTCGAATGACCAGGACACCCGCCACCTGGGCATTCGCCTGGCCGAGCTGAGCGACTCGGCCGGTACACCATCCACGCCGCAGCGCGGCCCGGAGTCGCCTGCTCCTGCGCCGGCAATCACCGAAGACGGAACCCGTGGACCTTCCGTACGGATGTACCGCGGCCAGCGCGTCTACGCCTGAGCCGCCCGACGCGCTCCTTCGTGGAGCGGGTTTTTCGCTCGCGCGATTCACCGTTGCGTGAATGACTGGACGAGTCCGACCCAGACGGCTAATAGTCAGCTACGCGTCTCGTCACGGAGAAACCGCATGACTGCTCGCCCCGCCTGGCTGACCTGCCTGGAAACGGACCCGCCCGCGCTGCTCGAGGCGGCCCTGTGGATCGCCGCCGAGCATGAGCCGACGCTGCAGCCGGCGCAGGTGATGCGCGAGTTCGCCAACCTGCGTCAGCAGGTGGCCGCCGGCCTGCCCAACCTGGCGGCGGCCGAACTCGCCCAGCCATTGCTGCGGCGCCTGGGCGAGCTGGATTTCCACGAGGACGACGACCTGCCCGTACGACCTCGCGCCGCGCTGCTGAACCACGTGCTGCAACGGCGCCGCGGCCAGCCACTGTCGCTGGCGCTGATCGCCCTCGAATTGTCCCAGCGCCTGGATATTCCACTGCAGGCGGTGAATTTCCCCGGCCACCTGCTGCTGCGCGTGCCCGGCTCCGACCACCTGCTCGACCCATGCAACGGGCGGCGGCTCTACACCCGGGACTGCCGCGACCTGCTGACCCGCGTCGCCGGCCCCGGCGCCGAACTCAGCGCGCGGCACTTCCAGGTTTGCGACGGCCATGCCCTACTGCTGCGCCTGTCGCGCAACCTCTGCCACCTGCATGGCGCCGACGGCGATCATATGGCGGCGCTCAAGGACGCCGAGCGCATCCTCCAGCTGGCCGCGCCGACCAGTGCCGACCACCTGCTGCGCGCGGCCATCTACCACGAGCTGGACTGCCCCCAGGCCGAACGTTTCGACCTGGAACGCGCCCTGCTGCTGTGCGACGACGAGCGCGAGCGGGTCCAGCTGGCCCAGCGCATCGACCAGCTCGGCCAACGCGGTCGCGCCCCGGCGCTGCACTAGCCCCCCCTAACGGCATTCGGCGCGGAACGACCTCGTAGGGCGGCCTCGCCGCGTAGCGGCAGCCCGCCAACGCGCTCATGCACACCCACGGTTCCCACCACCAGCACCGCGCAAACGCACGCAGATGACCTCGACTCGGTGCGAGTTCTGCCATGGTGCGCACGGCGCATCCTACGGGTCTCAGCGCCGAACGTCCTCGTAGGGCGGCCTCGCCGCGCAGCGGCAGTCCGCCAGCGCGCTCATGCACACCCACGATTCCCACCACTAGCACCGCGCATACGCACGCAGATGACCTCGGTCTGGTGCGAGTCCTGCCCTGGTGCGCACGGCGCACCCTACGAGCGCGAAGCGCGGAACCACCGTATGGCGGCCTCGCCGCGCAGCGGCAGCCCGCCAAGCGGCTCGAGTACGCAGCGATGCCCGCCTCGAACGCCGAACGCGCGCAGAGGTGCTGTCGAGTCGATTGGCGTGCAAACTAAGTAGGGTGCGCCGTGCGCACCAAGGCCACGGCGTACATGCCCGGCCGCCCTAGCGCTCGAACTCGCCGTGGCGTCCCGCGCCGTCGCGAAAACGGCGGGCGCCGGTGCCGGTCTCGCCGCTCTCCACCACGGCCAGGCCGCCGCGGAATTCGGCACGCAGCGCCGCCTCCAGCGGCAATTCCCACTGACCATAGGCACTGGCCCGGTCCGCCAGCAGGCAGCGTTGCGGGAACGCGGCGATATCACGCGCCAGGGCCTCGGCCACGGCGCGCGCCTGCCCTGGCTTCACCACCCGGTTGACCAGGCCCATCTGCAGCGCCTCCTCGGCCTGCACCGGGCGGCCGGTAAGGATCAGGTCGAGCGCCCGGCCCTGACCGACGATGCGCGGCAGGCGCACGGTCCCGCCGTCGATCAGCGGCACGCCGAAGCGCCGGCAGAACACCCCGAGCACCGCGTCCGCCGCCATCACCCGCAGATCGGCCAGCAGCGCCAACTCCAGGCCACCCGCCACCGCATGCCCCTCGATGGCCGCGATCAGCGGCTTGGTCAGCAGCATGCGGCTCGGCCCCATCGGCGCGTCGCCCTCCTCTTCCAGGCGATTGCTGCGTGCCCCACCTTCGGCCACCGCGCCCAGGTCGGCGCCGGCGCAAAAGGTGCCGCCCGCCCCGGTAAGCACCGCCACACGCGCCTCGTCATCCGCCTCGAAGGCGCGCAACGCGTCGGCCAGGGCCTCGGCCGTGGGCCGGTCGACGGCATTGCGCACCTGAGGGCGATCGATGATCAGCGTGGTAACCGCGGCATTCTTCTCGATCAACACCGCCATGGCGGAAACTCCGTGAGGGGCCGGCAGGGTGCGCCGCGCGCACCGAGTTCCTGCATCCATGCAAACCCGGCGCATCCTGACGGCAGGCGAAAAAAGGCCGGCATCGCTGCCGGCCCTTCACGTTAACCTCACCCCGGGGAGAAAGCAGCGCGCTGGCCGATCTCCCCGCAGAGCTGGCGGATCAGCCCGCGTGCTTCTGCAGGTTGGCCATCATCTCGCGCAGGGCGGTGACGTTGTCGTCCGGGTGTGCCGCGCCCTCGAAGTCGCCGATCTGCTTCCAGCTGGCCGCCACGTCTTCCGGGCTGAAGCCGGTCTTCGGATCGAAGCCGGCGCCCAGGCTGCGCTCCCAGCGCACCTTGCCCATCCAGCCGCCGCCGACTTCGTAGAGGCCGCCGGTGTCCTGGCATTGGTTGCTGCCCAAGTACACCACCAGCGGGCTGACCAGCTCGGGCTTGAGCTGCTCGAACACCTGCGGCGGGATCAGGCCCTCGGTCATGCGCGTGCCGCCGGTGGGGGCGATGGCGTTGACCAGTACGTTGTTCTTGCGGCCCTCGATGGCCAGCGTGCGTGTCAGGCCGTACAGGCCGAGCTTGGCCATGCCGTAGTTGGACTGGCCGAAGTTGCCGTAGATGCCGGAAGTAGACGCGGTGAAGATGACGCGGCCGTACTGCTGCTCGCGCAGGTGTTCCCAGGCGGCGCGGGTAACCTTGTATGCGCCCTCGACATGGACCTTGTAGACCAGGTCCCAGTCGGCGTCTTCCATCTTGTGAAAAGACTTGTCGCGCAGGATGCCGGCGTTGTTCACCACCACGTCGATGCGGCCGAAGCTGTCCAGCGCGCATTGCACGATCTTGCCACCGTCGGTCACCGAGTCATGGTTGGCCACCGCCTCGCCACCCAGCGCCTTGATCTCCGCGACCACCTTGTCGGCGGCCGAGGCATTGGCGCCTTCGCCGTGGGTACTGCCACCCAGATCGTTGACCACCACCTTGGCGCCATGCTGGGCAAACAGAAGCGCGTGGGCGCGACCCAGGCCGCCACCGGCGCCGGTGACAATCACCACTTGATCTTGAAAACGGATGGCGTCGCTCATGGACAGGATTCCTCAGGCAGTCGACTAAAAGCCCGAGTGTCCGGCAGATGCCGCGCGCTTCACAAGCGCGCGCGGCCTGCCTGAATGACAGCCGATAATGCGACCTTATGCGCCGCCACCGCCGCCGCCCGCACCACCGGCACCGCCGGAGCCGCCGGCACCACCCGAGCCACCGCTACCACCGGTCGCGCCGCCACCGGTGGAGCCACCGCCAGTGCTGCCGCCTCCGGTAGTACCGCCGCCGGTGCTACCACCCGTGCCGCCGGTGCCGGTACCGGTGCCGCCGGTAGGACCACCGGTCGAGCCGGTGCCGGTGCCGCCAGTGGTACCGGTGCCCGTGGTTCCTGAGCCAGTGCCAGTACTGGTACCCGTACCAGTTCCGGTGCCAGTGCCGGTGCCGGTACCGATCCCGCCGTTACTACCGGTTCCGGTGCCAGTTCCCGTGCCGGTGCCGCTGTCAGTACCCGTTCCGGTGCCGGTCCCAATGCCAGTGCCCGTACCGGTGCCTGTACCGGTCCCGTTACCCAGGCCGGTACCGGTGCCGTTGGTGCCGGTGCCGGTGCCATTGCCGGTCGGCGAGCCCGGCGTGAAGGTGCCGGTCCCGGTACCAGTACCGGTGCCGCTATCGGTGCCGTTCGGCGAGGTGCCGCCGGGGACTTCGGCCGGGGTCGGCGAGGTCGCTCCCGGATTGGTCGGGCCTGTGGAGTCGGTCTCGGCCAGCGCGGGTACGGAGACGCCGGTCAACAGGGCGCTGAACACCAACGCCGAAAGCGGTTTCTTGTTCATGGGCTCACCTCGAAAAATGGATGTGTTACGAAGAAAACGAGTGAGCAGCGGTGCGAGAGGTTCGACAAACCTGATCAGCGGCAATCCTCGGAGAACGTGCCGTCAGACTGAGCGAAACGGCAGAAAACGCGGAGAGGATGATTGCGCGCCAGGGCCGGAAAAGCCTTTCCAGCCCCGGGCGATGGCGCAAACGGAACGGCCCCGGCGCGGGGCCCGATTCAGGCCTGGCGGATCAGGCTGAGATGGTTGTACAGGTGCATCACGTGGGCCTGGGCGTACTCCTGGTGATCGAGGGCGCCATAGGCGAAGTGGGGCTCGAGCGCGCCGGTGTGGGCGGCGAAGCGCTCGAAGGCGGCCTGCAGGCGCTGCAGCGCGGCGTCCTGGCTGGCCGGTTCGGCCAGCGGCGCGGCGCCGGGGATGGCCTCCGTCAGCGGGTGGCGCATGGCGCCGCGGGCGCTGAACACGGTGAAGGCGGCGGGCCCGACGCTGTGGCGAAACCAGGCCGGCTTCAACTCGGGGTAGCCGTCCAGCGAATACTCGATGCTCTGCGCGCAGTGGTTGAACACCTCGGTCGGGGTCCAGCCCTCGATGCTGGTCAGGGTTTTGCCCTCGAAGTCCTTCAGCACCCTGCGCGCGCCGTCCAGACTCAGCGCCGCCGGCGCAGCGCCGCTGGACAGCGCCCAGAAGCCGGCACCCAGGACCACGACACCGCCTACGGCGGCACCTTTCAACAGAGTGCGTCTTTGCATGCGATGGCCTCCAGGCGCTCACGGAACTCCAGATAATGGGCAAGCACCTCTGCGGGTGCCTCGGTCTGCGGATAGTGGCCTATGGCCGGCAGCAAAACCGTGTCGGGGCTCTCGATCAGCTCACGATAGCGCTCGACCATGTGCGCCCCGGAAATCGGGTCGAGCGCGCCGTCGATCACCCGCATCGGCACGTCCGTTTCCTGCATCGCCGCCACCCAGCGCTCGCGGTTGACGCGGCGGTCGAGGATGTAGCGAATCAGCAGGTGCATGACCTTGGGGCCGTCGTTGTGCGAGATCAGCTCCCAGAAGGCATCCAGCTCGCTCTCGCCGGGCGGCGTCTGCGGGCCGAACACCTTGGTCAGGTTGGCCTTGAGCTTGGCCCGCGAGAACAACCCGCCCAGCAACGAACCCAGCGGGCTGAGCAGCAACTTCTGCATCAGCACCGGGCGGTGCGTCTCGGGGAACAGGCCGCCGTTGAGGAAAACGCAGCTGGCCAGTTGGATGCGCCGCTCCTGATGCCGCGCCAGCAGCTCCTGGGCCACGCTGTCGCCATAGTCATGCGCCAGCACATGCACCGGCTCGGCGATGCCCAGGTGGGCCAGCAGCGCCTGCTGCAGGTCGGCCTGCTCCAGCAGGCTGTAGCGATGACCGCGCGGCTTGGCCGAATAGCCGAAGCCGAGCATGTCGCAGGCGATGACCCGGTACCTGGCCGCCAGCGGCTGCCACAGGTAATGCCAGTCCCAGCTGGCGGTGGGGAAGCCGTGGATCAGCAACAGCGGCTCGCCCTCGCCCGCCACCCAGTAGCGGATGGCCTGGCCGTTGAAGCTGAAGCCGCGCCCCTGCGCCCGCCAGTCGGCCAGGGCAATGCCCGGCAGCGAACTCACTGGTCGTAGCCCGGCATCTGCTGATCGAGCTTGCGCAGCAGCGCTGGCCACGGCAGTGCACCGCCCATGCCCTGCGGGCTCTTCATCACGCCGGCGATCATCGCCCGCGCGCCGTCGAGGATCTGCTGCGGAATGTGGATCAGCTCGCCACCGCCGCTCTGCGCCATCACCTGGATCTCGCAGGCGCGCTGCAGGGTGAACATGCCGAGGAAGGCATCGGCGATGCTGCCGAAGGCGGTGAGCAGGCCGTGGTTGGGCAGAATCATGAAGTTCTTGTCGCCCAGGTCATGCTGCAGGCGCGACTTCTCGTCGTGGTTCAGCGCCACACCCTCGTAGCCGTGGTAGGCCAGGCTGGCGAGGACGAACAGCGACTGCTGCGACAGCGGCAGCAGGCCGCCCTTCTGCGCCGACACGGCGATGCCGGCGGCGGTGTGGATGTGCAGCACGCAGCCCACGTCATGGCGGACTTCATGCACCGCGCTGTGGATGGTGTAGCCGGCCGGGTTGATGTCGAACGGGCCGTCCATCAGCTTCTTGCCGGCCAGGTCGACCTTGACCAGGCTGGACGCGGTGATCTCGTGGAACATCAGCCCGTAGGGGTTGATCAGGAAGTCCTCGGTGCCGGGGACCTTGGCCGAGATGTGGGTGAAGATCAGGTCATCCCAACCGTACAGGGCGATCAGTCGGTAGCAGGCGGCGAGGTCCACGCGGGCGCGCCATTCGGCCTCGGAAACCTGGTTCTTGACGTTGGGAAGGTTGAGCGGAGCGTTCACGGCGGTCACCTCGGCACTGTTGTTGTGCCGAGGAGTCTAGCGAGGCTCGTCGCCCTCACCAGTCGCCTTGCAGGCCAGCGCACTGGCCTTGCGGGTCAGACCAGGTCGGCGTGGTCGCGGCTCAGCAGCGGCCAGGCGGCCCGTGCCTGCGGATCGTCGGCCAGCAGGCGGAAGTCCTCGAAGCGAAACTCCGGCGCCACCGTGCAGCCGACCAGGGTGAAATCGCCCAGGCTGCGCGCCGCCTGCCAGGCGCCTGCCGGCACCACGCGTTGCGGCAGCTGGCCGTCGGCCACCGGGCCGAGGACCTCGCGGCGCAGCGTATCCGGCGTCTCGCCGATCAGCAGCTCCAGCGGTGCACCCTCGTGAAAGTGCCAGAGTTCGTCTGCGTCAATGCGGTGCCAGCGGCTGGCGACCCCGCCCGGCAGCAGGAACAGGATGGCGCTGGAGGCGGCACGGCCAGCGCCATCGCGCACCGACGAGGTGAACAGCCGCCGGTAATAACCACCCTCGGGATGGGCGGCCAACTGCAGCTCGCGGATCAGCTCTGCGACGCGCGGATGCATCAGAGCGCCTGGGCCAGCTCGGTCAGCCAGGGCTTGGCATCGGTGTCGGGCGTGACGGTCTCGCTGGCGTCCAGGCGCAGCATCGGCAGCGCCTCGCGCACGCCCAATTCCAGCAGCAGCTCGCGCATCTGCTCGCCGCCGCCGCAGAACACGTCGTAGCTGGAGTCGCCCAGGGCGATCACCGCGCCAGGCACACCGCTCCACGCCGGGAAACGGTCGCGCAGCGCGTAGTAAAGGTTCTGCAGGTTGCCGGGCAGCTCGCCCATGCCGGTGGTGGACGTCACCACCAGAATGGCCTCCGGGCCGAAGGCGAGCAGCTCCTCGAGCGTCACGCCGAGCTTGTGCCAGGGCTGGTGGCCGGCGGCTTCCAGCACCTCCACGGCGACGCGGGCAACGTCTTCCGCGGCACCGTAGACCGAACCGGACAGGATGGCGATTTTCATGGATTTCTCCGCAAGGCAGTGGGCATCGGCCGCGCATTATGCCGCATGTGCGTTCGTCGGGCCGCTCTGAACTCGCGTTGCGCGCGCGAATCCCAAGGCTGCGGTGCTCAGCTTTTCAGAGTGGCAGACGCGCAGTTTGCCGCCATTCGCCCTGAACGCCGGGAGATCGTCATGTCCGCGCACAACAGCCTGTCCAGCGAGGAACTGGACTTCATCCGCCACGTCTTCGACAGCCCCCTGAACGGCAAGTCCCTGCCCTTCCCCAGCTACACCATCGACGGCGGCCCCAGCGCTAACGCGCTGCTCGCACGCCTGGGCACCCACGCAGGGCTGTGCCTGGAAGCACGCCTGGACGACTGCCGGATGAGCTTTCCTCTGCAACTGGTCGAAGACGAGTTGCACGGCCTGCACCTGGAGATGGGCGCACCGAGCATCTACCAGGAAGGTGCCGTGCGCCGCCCCTGGCGCGTGACGCTCGATACGCCATTGCGCCTGCATCGGGAAAACGGTGAAGACGCCGGCCTGCGGGTCCTCGAGCTGTCGCCCCACGGCCTGGTACTCGAGGCGGCGAACGACGATCTGCCGGGCCGCTTCGCGCTCTGGCTGCCGCTTGCCGGCAACCTTCGCCTGCCGATCCGCGGCGAGCGGATTCGCCGCATCGCCCCGCGGCAGGCGGCGTACCGGCTGCAGCTGCAACACGATGATCATGTCGAACGCTTGCGCCAGTTCATCTTCGAGCAGTACCGTCAGCGCCACCCGGAATTGCGGATCGGCGGCCGACCGCTATCCTGAACACCGCAATTTCTTTTGTCCTCAAGGACATAGGCCAAAGCAATCATATCCATGGGTTCTATCAATTAGCGTCTTTAGCCACAGACGCTAGGATAGGCCTCGTAAATTCTTCACCCCACATTCAAAAACCATAAGGAGTTCTCAGAATGTCCCTGATCAACACCCAGGTTCAGCCGTTCAAGGCCAACGCTTTCCACAACGGCAAGTTCATCGAAGTGACCGAGGAAAGCCTGAAGGGCAAGTGGTCCGTCCTGATCTTCATGCCGGCAGCCTTCACCTTCAACTGCCCGACCGAGATCGAAGACGCCGCCAACAACTACGCCGAGTTCCAGAAGGCCGGTGCCGAGGTGTACATCGTCACCACCGACACCCACTTCTCCCACAAGGTCTGGCACGAAACCTCCCCGGCCGTGGGCAAGGCTCAGTTCCCGCTGATCGGTGATGCCACCCACCAGCTGACCAACGCCTTCGGCGTGCACATCCCGGAAGAAGGCCTGGCCCTGCGCGGCACCTTCGTGATCAACCCGGAAGGCGTGATCAAGACCCTGGAAATCCACTCCAACGAGATCGCTCGTGACGTGGGCGAAACCCTGCGCAAGCTGAAGGCTGCCCAGTACACCGCCGCTCATCCGGGCGAAGTCTGCCCGGCCAAGTGGAAGGAAGGCGAGAAGACCCTGGCTCCGTCCCTGGACTTGGTCGGCAAGATCTAAGGTCTTGCGCGGGGCTACGGCCCCGCTCCGTTTCCGCGCTTCGCCGCTGTACCCCAGCCGCAAGTGCCCGAACGCCCGGGCGCGATCCGTCCGGGCGTTTGTTTGTCCGAAATTCGCTAGAGGATTCCCGTCATGTTGGACGCCACTCTGAAAACCCAGTTGCAGGCTTACCTCGAGAAGGTCACCCAGCCCTTCGAGATCGTCGCGTCCCTCGATGACAGCGCGAAATCCCAGGAACTGCTCGGGCTGCTCAACGACATCGTCGGCCTGACCGACAAGATCACCCTGAAGACCGATGGCAACGACGCCCGTCGTCCATCGTTCTCGCTCAACCGCCCCGGTGCGGACATCGGCCTGACCTTCGCCGGTATCCCCATGGGCCACGAGTTCACCTCGCTGGTGCTGGCGCTGCTGCAGGTTGGCGGCCACCCGTCCAAGCTGGACGCCGAGACCATCGAGCAGATCAAGGCCATCGAGGGCACGTTCGAGTTCGAGACCTACTTCTCTCTGTCCTGCCAGAACTGCCCGGACGTGGTCCAGGCGCTGAACCTGATGGCCGTGCTCAACCCCAACATCCGCAACGTCTCCATCGACGGCGCGCTGTTCCAGGAAGAAGTCGAGCGTCGCCAGATCATGGCCGTGCCGAGCATCTACCTGAACGGTGAGGTGTTCGCCTCGGGTCGCATGGAGGTGAAGGAAATCCTCGCCAAGATCGACACCCAGGCCGGCAGCCGCGACGCCGAGAAGATGAACGCCAAAGAAGCCTTCGACGTGCTGGTGGTCGGCGGTGGCCCGGCCGGCGCCGCAGCCGCCATCTACGCCGCGCGCAAGGGCATCCGCACCGGCGTCGCCGCCGAGCGCTTCGGCGGTCAGGTGCTGGACACCATGGCCATCGAGAACTTCATCTCGGTAAAGGAGACCGAAGGCCCGAAACTGGCCCGCGCGCTGGAAGAGCACGTGCGCGAGTACGAGGTCGACATCATGAACCTGCAGCGCGCCAGCGCGCTGATTCCGGCGGCCGAAGGCGGCCTGCACGAGGTGCAGTTCGAGAATGGCGCCAGCCTCAAGGCCAAGACCGTGATCATCTCCACCGGCGCCCGCTGGCGCGAGATGGGCGTGCCCGGCGAGCAGGAATACAAGGCCAAGGGCGTGTGCTTCTGCCCGCACTGCGACGGCCCGCTGTTCAAGGGCAAGCGCGTGGCGGTAATCGGCGGCGGTAACTCCGGCGTCGAGGCGGCCATCGACCTGGCCGGCATCGTCGGCCACGTCACCCTGCTGGAGTTCGCCGACACCCTGCGTGCCGACGCCGTGCTGCAGAAGAAGCTCTACAGCCTGCCCAACGTCACCGTGATCAAGAGCGCCCAGACCACCGAGGTCAAGGGCGACGGCCAGAAGGTCACCGGCCTGGTCTACAAGGACCGCGCCACCGAGCTGGTGCAGGAAGTGGCGCTGGAAGGCATCTTCGTGCAGATCGGCCTGCTGCCCAACAGCGACTGGCTGAAGGGCAGCGTGGAGATGAACCGCTTCGGCGAGATCGAAGTCGACGCCCGCGGCCAGACCGACGTGCCCGGCGTGTTCGCCGCCGGCGACGTGACCACCGTGCCGTACAAGCAGATCGTCATCGCCATGGGCGAAGGCTCCAAGGCCTCCCTGAGCGCCTTCGACTACCTGATCCGCCACAGCTGATCGGCGCCGCCACGAAGAAGCCGGGCTCGCGAGAGACCCGGCTTCTTCGTGCCCGCGATTTACTCACATGGACTTGTCCATGGGTTGTGCGATACGCGCCAATAATCACCGCTCGCACCAACGATTACCGCTCGGTATAAACGGTGCGCACGGCGCACCCTACGCGACAACCGCGGCTCCGGCGCAACGCCGAATATCGCTCCCCACGCAACGCCGGACGTAGGGTGCGCCGTGCGCACCAACGATCACCGCTCCGTACAATCGGTGCGCATGGCGCACCCTACGCGACAGCCGCGGCTCCGGCGCGACGCCGAACACGGCGCGCCCACGGTGCCCCCTACTGGGCGGTGAGCACCCGGTATTCGTCTTCGGCCAGTTGGTCGGTAAGGCCGCTGACGAAGTCCAGGAGCAGCCGTGCGCGGTGGTAGAACTCCCACAGCGGCGCGTCCGCCCCGGCGTGCTCGCCGAGGGCCACCTGGTAGGCGGCCAGCAGGTGGCTGGGCAGGCGGCGTACCAGCATGCGCAGGTCGGCGCGACCGCGGCCTTCCAGCAGCGCGGCGAACTCTCCGCCGCCCGTGCCGAGCAGCGCGCCGTACACCTCCAGCAGTCCCTGCAGAATGCGCAGGCCACGCAGCTGCAGGGTCTCCACCTCGCGGTGGCAGAACACATGCTCGGCGCCGACGCGCTTGAACGTCTGCACCACCGCGCAGGCGGGGCTGTCGTCCTCCAGCAGGGCGCGATCGAGGGTGCCGGCGTATACCGCGTCCAGCTGCGCGATGAATTGCTCGGCGGCGTGCTGCACCAGCGGATGGATCAGGTTCACCCGCAGGCGGATGAAGAACTTGCCGACCTTGTCCACCGGCTCGTCGTCGGCGCGCTGCAGGGCGTCCTGCAGCAGTTCGTCGAAGCTGCGGTCGTTGGCATCGATAGCCCGTACGTCCGGCCAGTCGCGCGCGAAGGTGCCGCGCAGCAGCTCGCACAGCCGTGGCAGGTCGAGGATGCCCTTGACCACCGCGTCCTCCAGGTCGGCCAGGCAGTAGGAGATGTCGTCCGCCGCCTCCATCACGTAGACCAGCGGATAGCGGGTCTGCGGCTGCATGCCCAGCGCCTGCCACAGTGTTTCGACGAAGCCCTGCTCGCTCAGGTAGAAGCCCGGCTTCTTGCGCAGGTAGGCGCCGGCGCTGCCCCGCTCCGGCTTCGGCTGGTGCGCCGCGCGCACGTACTTGAGCATGCACGCGGTCTGGCTGTAGGTCAGGTTCATGTCGTGCAGGCGATGCACCAGGCGGATGGCCTGGGCGTTGCCCTCGAAGGCGGCGAGGTCGGTCAGCATCTGCTGGCGCAACTCGGAATCACCCTGCGGCACCGCGGCGGCGAACAGCCCCTCGAGGTGGCGCGCGCACCAGTCGCCGATGGCGAATTCGCCGAAATGGCCGAACGGCGGATTGCCGATGTCGTGGGTCAGGCAGGCCATCTCCACCAGGGTTTCCAGCGCCCGCTCCAGATCCTCCAGGCCATACCGCTTGGCATCGTCCCCGAGCTTCTGGAACAGCGTGCGCACGATGTGCCGGCCGACCTGCTGCACTTCCAGCGAATGGGTCAGGCGGCTGCGCACCGCGGCGTTGCGCTCCAGCGGGAAGACCTGGGTCTTCTGCTGCAGCCGCCGCACCGCCGCCGAATTGAGAATGCGCCCGCGGTCGCTCTCCAGGTGCTCGCCCAGTTCGAACAGCCAGTCGGCGTCGCCGGGCCGGGGGGCCGTGCCGCTGTCGCGGGCACGGCCCAGGGAAATCTTCGCCTTGAAGTCCAACGCACTCGCTCCTTGCCGATCAGGCCGCAGCCTACCGCGGCGGCCGCCGCGACGACAACGCTGGCCGCGCCGCGGTGCCGCCGGGTTATCCTGAGCGCCCCTTTCACCTCGACCACGCCATGAATCCCGAAGACCTCCTCCTGCTGGTGACCCGCACCATGCCCTTCGGCAAATACCAGGGCCGGCTGATCGCCGACCTGCCCGGTAACTACCTCAATTGGTTCGCCCGCGAGGGTTTTCCCAAGGGCGAGATCGGCCGCCTGCTCGCGTTGATGCAGGAGATCGACCACAACGGCCTCAAGCCGCTGCTGGAGCCGCTACGCCAGGGCAAACGCTGATGCCCCGGCATTTGCGCCGGCAATAAGCGCCGCGCCCGTCGGCCGCCTCGTTTAGGGTACGGGCTCGTCTCCCACCTTCGAGGAATCGCCATGCATCCCTATTTCAGCCTGCAGGGCCGTACCGCCCTGGTCACCGGCGGCAGTCGCGGCATCGGCCGGATGATCGCTCAGGGCCTGCTCGAGGCCGGCGCGCGCGTGTTCATCTGCGGCCGCGATGGCGCCGCCTGCCTGCAGGTGGCCGAAGAACTGTCGCTGCATGGCGAGTGCATCGGCCTGGCCGCCGACCTGTCCGGCGAAGAAGGCGCCCGCGCCCTGGCCGAGGAACTGAGCGGCCGCATCGAGCAACTCGATATTCTGGTGAACAACGCCGGCACCACCTGGGGCGCGCCGCTGGAGAGCTACCCGGTCAAGGGCTGGGAGAAGGTCATGCAGCTCAACGTCACCGCCGTGTTCAGCTGCATCCAGCAACTGCTGCCGCTGCTGCGCAAGGCGGGTAGCGAGGCCAGCCCGGCACGGGTGATCAACATCGGTTCGGTGGCCGGCATCAGCTCCTTCGGCGAACAGGCCTACGCCTACGGCCCGAGCAAGGCGGCGCTACACCAGCTGTCGCGCCTGCTGGCCCGCGAGCTGGTGAGCGAACACATCAACGTCAACGTGATCGCCCCCGGACGCTTCCCCAGCAAGATGACCCGCCACATCGCCGGCGACGAGGCGGCCATGGCCGAGGACGTGGCGCACATCCCGATGCGCCGCTGGGGCCGCGAGGAGGAGATGTCGGCCCTGGCCATCAGCCTGTGCAGCGCGGCCGGCGCCTACATGACCGGCGCCATCATCCCCATCGACGGCGGCTTCAGCCTCTAGTCATCGCTCAGACCACCGGCACCCGCGGCCAGTGCAGGTCGCGCCCGCCGGACAGCGGCTCGCGCATCTGCTCCGCTTGCTCGTGCGGCACGCCCAGCGCGATGGCGCTGGCGGCGTCCAGACGAGCGAACTGCTCGTCGCTCAGGCTCAGCTGCAGCGCGCCCAGGGTGGCATCGAATTGCTCGCGGGTGCGTGAGCCGAGGATCGGGATCAGCGCGGTGCTGAAGCGCCGCGCCTTGTGCAGCAGCCAGGCGATGGCCACCCGCGTGGCGCTGCTGTCCTGCTCCTCTGCCACACGCAGCAATGCATCGAGAATGGCGGTTTCGCGGGTGCTCTTCTCGCCATGCACCAGCATGCCCAGCTTGGTCGCGCGGCTGTCGTCGTTGCCGGCGCGGTACTTGCCGGTGAGGAAGCCGCCGCCCAGCGGCGACCACTGGGTGACGCCCAGGCCCAACGCCTCGGCCATCGGCAGCAGCTCGCGGTCGGCGCTGCGCTCGGCCAGGCTGTATTCCAGCTGGATGCCCACCAGCGGCGCCCAGCCGCGCAGCTCGGCCAGCAGGTCGGCGCGGGCGATGCGCCAGGCCGGGAAGTTGGACAGCCCGGCGTAGTGGATCTTGCCGGCGCTGACCAGGTCGTCGAAGCCGCGCAGAATCTCGTCCATCGGCGTCATGCCGTCGGTGATGTGCGCCCACAGCAGGTCCAGGTGATCGGTGTTGAGGCGCTTGAGGCTTTCCTCCACCGCGCGCACCAGGTTCTTGCGGTTGTTGCCGGTGTGGGCGATGCCGGCGCCGGGCGCGGTGCCGAGGCTGTACTTGGTCGCCACCACGAAATCGTCGCGCTGGCTGCCGAGGAATTCGCCGAGCAGCACCTCGGCCTGGCCGGCCTGGTAGCCGTTGGCGGCGTCGAAGAAATTGCCGCCGGCCTCGACGTAGCCGTCGAAGATCTTCCGCGCCTCGTCGCGCTCGGCGCCATGGCCCCAGCCGGTACCGAAGTTGCCGGTACCCAGAGCCAGTTCGGAAACACGCAGGCCGCAGCGGCGGCCGAAAGTGGTGTAGCGCATGGCGATTCTCCCGTGAGGTTTGCTCAGGCGGCCAGGGCCGCGATCACTTCGGTTGTGGTGAGGATGGCGTGGGCGTAGGTCGGCCCGTTGATCTCATGAGCGGCATGCAGCGCCTCTTCGGAGAAGGCGGCGGTGGCGTCGCGCACCAGAGTCACGTGGTAGCCCAGCTCGGCGGCGAAGCGCGAGGTGGCCTCGATGCAGGTGTTGGCCAACAGGCCAACGACGATCACCCGGCGCACGCCGTGCTGCTTGAGCTGCAGGTCCAGGTCGGTATTGGCGAAGCCGCTGCTGCCCCAGTGCTCCTGTACCAGCACGTCCTGCGCCTGGGGCTGAAAATCCGGGTGCCATTCGCCGCCCCAGCTGCCGGCCGCGAAGACCTGGGCCTTCGCCGCACCCAACTGGTAGGGGCTGGCATGCGCCCAGCACTGGAAATCGTCGGGCCGCGCTCGATGATGGGGCACATAGAAGATGCGGATGTCGGCCTGGCGCGCGGCGTCGACCACGGCGCGCAGATTGGCCAGGGTGCCGAGGCGATCGGCGACGGGCTTGGCCAACCCGGTGAGCTTGCCGCCCTCGCTGAGGAAGTCGTTATAGGGATCAACCAGCAGCAGCCCGGTGTCCCGCTTCGAATAGCCCATGATCTTCTCCTTCGGACCGCGCCGCGATGGTTCGTGGCTCCGGTCGGTCCGGGGATGATCGTCGCGCCACACCGCCGCCGACGCCATCAGACCGCGGTTCAGCCGGCTCATGCATTGGTATAGGTCAGCCGCGGGTCAGCGCGCGCTCCACGCAGTTCAGCAGCTGCTCGGCGGCGAAGGGCTTGTTCAGCAGGCAGACGGCGCCACTGGCGCCGGCACGCTGGTGCAGGTCTTCCTCGGTGCGCGCGGTCATCAGGATGATGCGCGCGTCGGCGTCGTCGGCCAGCAACTGGCCGGTGAGGTCGATGCCGCTCATGCCGGCCATCTGGATGTCGCTGACCACGCAGGCGAAGCGCGCAGCATCGCTGGCCAGGAAATCCTCGGCGCTGGCGAACAGCTCGGTGCGATAGCCCTCCGAGCGCAGCAGGCTGGCGGTGGCCAGGCGCACCGACTCGTCGTCGTCGATGATGGAAATCAGCGGAGAATCGGACACTGGCTCATCCTCGGCAGGCCTACGCGGCGGACGGTCGCGTGTCAGTCGAATGCAGCTTGGCGCGAAGAAAGAGACTTGAACATCATACGGAGGTTCATGTGCGCAACGTGCCGTCGCGTTCGAGCTGCAGCACGCCGGCCATCTTCACCAGCTCCGCGAGGGAGCGCGCCTGCATCTTCTGCATGGCATGGCCGCGGTGGATCTTCACGGTGATTTCGCTCAGGCCCAGCTCCGCGGCCACCTGCTTGTTCAGCCGCCCGGTGGTGACCAGCGCCATCACCTGACGCTCGCGCGGGCTGAGGCTGGCGAAGCGTTCGTGCACGCCGTCGGCGTCGCGCTGCTGGGCACGGCGCAGGCGATCTTTGTCGAGGGCGGCGGCGACCGCGTCGAGCATGTCCTGGTCGCGGAACGGTTTGGTCAGGAAGTCGACGGCGCCAGCCTTCATGCTGCGCACCGACATGGAGATGTCGCCGTGGCCGGTCATGAACACCACCGGGATGGGATTCTTCAGCTCCAGCAGCTGGGCCTGGAAGTCCAGACCGCTGCGCCCGGGCAGGCGCACGTCGAGCACCAGGCAAGAGGCCTGCTCGGGGTGCTCGGCGTCGAGGAATTCCTGGGCCGAGCCGTACTGCCGGGTGCTCATGCCGACCGAGCGGAACAAACTGTCCAGTGCCGTACGCAGGGATGTGTCGTCGTCGACGATATGAACCAGTCCCGCCTCTTCCCGCATTACGCCTTCCTCGCCCGACATTCCCAGCCCCACAGTCTAGTCGTAGCCCGGCACCCTACCCCGACCCAGCGCGCGGGGCACCCATACCAAGGTATAGGCGCCTGCGCCGCGCGGCGTCTGGGTCGGGCCGTGCTTGTGGATGGTGACCTCATACCTAGATATGGCGCCGCACGCCCCTTCGTAGAATGGTCGCCCCGGCGCCGGCCGCCCATAGTCGGCAACACGGGTCGGCAGTGCGACCCCGGACGGCACACCGTGCAGTAGCCCCAGGCAGACGGCGACGCCCCATGCGGTTCCATCTGCTGGAGGTACGACACCATGGCCACTCCCCTCTCCACCCTGGGCATCGTCCACACCGCCATCAGCCTGGCGCCGGTGCTGATCGGCCTCTACGCCTTTCTCCGCCTCGGCCGCATTCCGCCGCGCGGCGCCCTGGGCGAGACCTACTGGTACGGCATGCTCGGCTCGGTGGTGAGCGCCTTCGGCCTGTCCAGCACGGGCGGCTTCAACAGCGGCCACGCCATCGGCCTGCTGGCCCTCGCGGTCATCCTGCTCGGCCGCCAGAGCCTGCAGCTGCAGCGCCTCGGCCAGCTGCGCCCGTACCTGGAAACGGCCTGCATGAGCTTCAGCTTCCTGCTGCTGATGATTCCGGGGCTCAACGAATCCCTGTCGCGCCTGCCGCCGTCCGCGCCCATCGGCAACGGCCCCGATTCCCCCGAGGTGAAGCTGGCCCTCCTGGTCGCGCTGCTCCTCTTCCTGGTCGGCTTCGGCTACCAGTGCCTGCGCCTGCGCGCGCGGCACGCCGGGCTGGCCCAACCGCAGTAGTACCCAAAACAGAAAAGGAGCACTTCGCATGGCCACCATCACTACCCGCGACGGCGTCGAGATCTACTACAAGGACTGGGGCAGCGGTCAGCCCATCCTGTTCAGCCACGGCTGGCCATTGAACGGCGACAGCTGGGAATCGCAGATGCTGTTCCTCGCCGACCACGGCTACCGGGTGATCGCCCACGACCGTCGCGGCCATGGCCGCTCCAGCCAGCCCTGGCACGGCAACGACATGGACCACTATGCCGACGACCTGGCCGAGCTGATCGAGGTTCTCGACCTGCGCGACCTGGTGCTGTTCGGCTTCTCCACCGGCGGCGGCGAGGTGGCGCGCTACATCGGCCGCCACGGTACCGACCGGGTGGCCAAGGCCGGGCTGATCTCGGCCGTGCCGCCGCTGATGCTGAAGACCGAGAGCAACCCCGACGGCCTGCCCATCGAGGTGTTCGACGGCATCCGCGCCGGCTCCGTCGCCGACCGATCGCAACTGTACAAGGACATCGCCGGCGGCCCCTTCTACGGCTACAACCGCCCGGGCGCCAAGCCGTCCCAGGGCATCATCGACGCCTTCTGGATGCAGGGCATGATGGCCGGCCACAAGAGCGCCTACGACTGCATCGCCGCCTTCTCCGCCACCGACTTCCGCGACGACCTGAAGAAGTTCGACGTGCCCACCCTGGTGCTGCATGGCGACGACGACCAGATCGTGCCGATCGGCGCCGCCGGCCTGGCCTCGGCCAAGCTCATCGCCGACGCCAAGCTGGTGGTCTACCCCGGCGCGCCCCACGGCCTGGCCGACACCCACAAAGACCAACTCAACGCCGACCTGCTGGCCTTCCTGCGCAGCTGATCCCACTTGCCCGCCGCCCGGCGGGCTCTGCGAAAAAGGAGAGACGAGATGAGCAAGGCACTGATCGTGGTGGACATCCAGAACGACTACTTCCCCGGCGGCCTGTGGACGCTGAGCAAGGTCGAGGCCGCTGCCGCCAAGGCCGCCCAGGTGATCGCGGCATTCCGCGCCAGTGGTGACCTGGTGGTGCACATCCGCCATGAATTCACCCGCCAGGACGCGCCCTTCTTCCGCCCCGGCAGCGAAGGCGCGCAGCTCCACCCCAGCGTGATCAACCAGCCCGGCGAGCCGGTGGTACTGAAGCACTACATCAACTCGTTCCGCGAGACCGAGCTGAAGCAGGTGCTCGACGACGCCGGCGTGGACGAGGTGGTGGTGGTCGGCAACATGAGCCACATGTGCGTGGACGGCATCACCCGCACGGCGGTGGACTTCGGCTACCGCACCACGGTGCTGCACGACGCCTGCGCCACCCTCGACCTGGAGTTCGACGGGGTAAAGGTGCCGGCGGCCCACGTGCACGCGGCCTTCATGGCGGCGCTGAGCTTCGGCTATGCGCCGGTGATCTCCACCGCCGAGTACCTCGGCCAGCACACGAGGAACGCCGCATGAAGCGCCTCCTCGCACTCGGCCTGGCCGGCGCGTTCGTCGCCTCGGCGCAGGCCCACGAACCGGGCGGCATCCACAGCGAGAAGACCGCCAAGGTCGAGGCAGCCTTCGACCTGGTGCACACCCGGGTGTCCAAGGACGGCGGCATGCTGGTGTTCGAGCAGCTGGTCGATGCCAAGGCCGGCAGCCGCATGCCCTCGCCCAAGGGCAGCTTCGCCGGCGCCGAGGTGTACAGCTACGTCTGGCCGACCAGCCTGGACGCCGGCAGCGTCGGCTTCGAGGCGGGCTCGGGCATCCTCGCCCTGGCCCTGACATCGCACCCCGACTTCGACGACACGCCGCAGCTGGACGAGAACGCCGACGGCAAGAAGGACAACGACGGCGGTCTCTGGCACTCGCACTGGGTGGTGCTGACCAAGGATGCAACCTGCGGCCCGTCCGGCCTCAAGGTGCGCGACATTCCCGAGGGCGCCAAGCCCAAGCTGCCGCCGACCTGGCCCGGCGCGCCGATCTACATCGACTCGCCCGGCTACGACCTGAGCGTGAAGGACGACGCCGCGCAGATCCGCGTGCCGCTGAAGGCCGTGGGTTTTCCCGAGACCTTCAACTACGACGGCGTGACCGCTGCCCTGCAGGTCAACGCCGACCTGCACGACCCGCTGCTGTGCGTCTCCAGCGTGTGGGACGTGGCCTCCGGCGACCTGTCGCTGCCGGCCACCTGGAACGCCAAGGACTGACACACGCCGCGCCGGCCCGGCTCGCCGGGCCGGCCGCCGCCAGCAACGATTACTGCCATTACAACAACGAGGAGCATGATCATGAAGAAGCTGACCAATGCCGTCGGCGCGCCCGTCGTCGACAACCAGAACATCCAGAGCGCAGGGCCGCGCGGCCCCGCCCTGCTGCAGGACGTGTGGTTCCTGGAAAAACTCGCCCACTTCGACCGCGAGGTGATCCCCGAGCGGCGCATGCACGCCAAGGGCTCCGGCGCCTACGGCACCTTCACCACCACCCACGACATCACCCGCTACACCCGCGCGGCGCCGTTCGCCCAGATCGGCAAGCAGACCGACATCTTCGTGCGCTTCTCCACCGTGGCCGGCGAGCGCGGTGCGGCGGACGCCGAGCGTGACATCCGCGGCTTCGCCATCAAGTTCTACACCGAACAGGGCAACTGGGACCTGGTCGGCAACAACACGCCGGTGTTCTTCCTGCGCGACCCATTGAAGTTCCCCGACCTCAACCACGCGGTGAAGCGCGACCCACGCACCGGCATGCGCAGCGCGCAGAACAACTGGGACTTCTGGACCAACCTGCCGGAGGCGCTGCACCAGGTCACCATCGTCATGAGCGACCGCGGCGTGCCCGACGGCTACCGCCACATGCACGGCTTCGGCAGCCACACCTACAGCTTCATCAACGCCGCCAACGAGCGGCACTGGGTGAAGTTCACCTGGAAGACCCAGCAAGGCATCCGCAACCTCAGCGACGCCGAGGCCGGGCAGGTGGTGGCCGTGGACCGCGAGAGCAGCCAGCGCGACCTCTACGAGAACATCGAGAAGGGCAACTTCCCGCGCTGGACCTTCTACGTCCAGGTGATGCCGGAGCATGAGGCCGGCACTTACGGCATCAACCCCTTCGACCTGACCAAGGTGTGGCCGCACAAAGACTACCCGCTGATCGAGGTCGGCGTGCTGGAGCTCAACCGCAACCCGGACAACGTCTTCGCCGAGGTCGAGCAGGCCGCCTTCAACCCCGCCCACGTGGTGCCGGGCGTCGGCTTCTCGCCGGACAAGATGCTCCAGGGCCGGCTGTTCTCCTACGGCGACGCGCAGCGTTACCGCCTGGGCGTGAACCACGCGCAGATCCCGGTCAACGCGCCGCGTTGCCCGTACCACAGCTACCACCGCGACGGCCAGATGCGCGTCGACGGCAACCAGGGTTCGCGCCTGGCCTACGAACCCAACAGCTACGGCGAATGGGCCGAGCAGCCGGAATACGCCGAACCGCCGCTGAGCCTGGAAGGGGCCGCCGACCACTGGAACCACCGGGTCGACGACGACTACTACTCGCAGCCCGGGGCGCTGTTCCGCCTGATGTCGCCGGCGCAGCAACAGACGCTGTTCGACAACACCGCGCGGGCCATCCACGGCGCCTCGCTCGAGGTGATCGAGCGGCACATCGGCAACTGCAGCAAGGCCGACCCCGCGTACGGCGCCGGCGTACGCGAGGCCGTCGCCCGCCTGCTCGAGTGACGCCATGCCGGGCACCCTCGCGGTGCCCGGCAGCCCTCCCACCACACCCGCCTTGGACGAAAGTCGAACGCGCACTTTCGCCGACTGCGACTAGCCTTGGAAGGTTAAGCGTGGCGCTGTGCCATGCTCGGCCTTTCGGTCTGTCGGCAGGCGCCTTGGCGCCGGTGTGGGAGGAGTAATGGAAGGGCAAGACTGCGGCACCCTGACTCCACTCGACGACCGTTGGGCGGCCGGCGCCTTGCCGGGCCTGGAGCTGCTCGACCTGGTCGACGAAAGCATCTTCCTGCGCGACCTCGAGGGCCATATCCGCTATTGGAATAAGGCCTGCGAAACGCTCTACGGCTGGAGCGCCGCCGAGGCGCTCGGCCAGCCCGCCCACGAACTGCTGCGCTGCCGCCACGCGCTGCCCATCACCGAGCTGGACCGCCAGGCGCACGACGACGGGCGCTGGTGCGGCGAGATCGGCCGGCGCAGCGCGGACGGCCGCGAGTTGCTGATTGAGGCGCGCTGGTCGCTGCACCGCGCCGCCGACGGCACGCCGCTCGGCATCGTCGAGAGCGGCCGCGACATCGCCGCCCGCCGGGCCACCAACCAGGCGCTGGCGGAGAGCGAATACCGCTACCGCAACCTGTTCCAGGCCATGGCCGCGTCGTTCTGGGAGCTGGACTTCAGCGCCGTCGGCGGCATGGTCCGGGCGTTGTACAAGAGCGGCGTCACCAACCTGCGTCAGCACTTCGCCGACCACCCCGAACTGGTGCGCGAGATGATGCTGGCCACCCGCGTGCTGGATGTGAACGAGCAGACCGTGCGCCTGTTCGGCCGCGGCGACAAGCGCGAGCTGCTGACCACGGTGGAGCCGTTCTGGCCGCATGCTAGCTCCGAGGTGTTCGCCGAGAGCGTGATCGCCGCGGTGACCAAGGCGCCCAGTTACGTCAAGGAGACCCGCCTGCGCTCCATCGACGGCGAGGAGTTCGATGCGCTGTTCACCGCCTCCTTCCCGCCGGAGAACATGGAGAAGGGCCTGCTCATGGTCGGGGTGATCGACCTCTCCGCGCGCAATCAGGCCTACGCCGCGCTGGAGCAGAGCGAGTTCCGCTACCGCAATCTGTTCGAGGTGATGGCGGTGTCGTTCTGGCAGCTCGACTCCAGCGGTACCAATCGCCTGTTCGCCGAGCTGCGCGAGCAGGGCGTGAGCGACCTGGCCGCCCACATCGACGAGCATCCCGAGTTCGTCCGCCGGGCGATGGACGCCACCGTCGCCATCGACGTCAACCAGCGCACCATGGCGCTGTACGGCGCGAAGGAGCGCAGCGAGATGCTCGGCCCGGTGACGCGCTTCTGGATTCCCGGCCGCGACGAGGCCTTCCGTCACAGCCTGGAGGCGGCCTGGCGCCGCGAGCCGGGCTACCTGGCCGAAACCAAGACGCGCACCCTGGACGGCCGCGAGCTGGACGTCCTGTTCTTCGTCACCGCGCCGCCCGAGATGCGTGACCGCGGCATGGTGGTGGTGGGCAACATCGACATTAGCGAACTGGTGGCGTCGCGCAACAGCCTGGAGCGCATGCAGAGCGACCTGATGCACGCCGCACGCATCTCCATGCTCGGCGAGCTGACCGCTTCCATCGCCCATGAGGTCAACCAACCCCTGGCTGCCATCGCCACCTACGGCGAGGCCGGCCTGCGCTGGCTCGGTCGCCCGCAGCCGGACCTCGACGAAGTGCGCGACCTGACCCAGCACATGGTGGCCGATGCCCGCCGCGCCGCCGAAATCATCGCGCGCATCCGCGGCATGGCCAGGCACCAGACGCCCGAACCGCAACCGCTGGCGCTCAACGCCGTGGTGCGCGAGGCCGTGGCCTTTCTGCGCCACGAGCTGAGCAGCCAGCGGGTGCTGCTGGAGCTGCACCTGCGCGCCGGGCTGCCGAAGCTGAACGGCGACCGCACCCTGTTGCAGCAGGTGCTGGTCAACCTGCTGGTCAATGCCACGCAGGCCATGGCCCAGACCGAGTGCGAGGAGCGCCGCATCGTGCTCTCCACCCGCAGGGAGAGTCCCGAATGGCTGCTGCTGACGGTGACGGACAGCGGCCCCGGCATCGCCGATGAGCATGTGCAGCGGCTGTTCGACAGCTTCTTCACGACCAAGCGCAACGGCATGGGCATGGGCTTGCCGATCTGCCGCAGCATCGTCGAGAGCTGCGGCGGCACCATTGCCGTGGAACCGCGCCCCGTCGGCCAGGGCGCCTGCTTCGTCATTCGCCTGCCGGCGCTGCCAGGCTGAGCCGAATCGGGCCGCGGCCCTGCCCCCTCGTCGAGTTTGCAGGCGTACTCATCTCGCCGGCGAAGCGGCGGAGTGCCGACGCAGGATCGAATCGCGCCGTCGGCGGTCAATCACAACAACGAGCAACGGGAATCCCGCGCCGGCCCCGCCCCGCATCGAACCGGCCGCGATTCCGGGTGGCACACCCCAGGACCCCGGCATGCCGCACACCACCCCACTCCTAATTCTCCTGCTGGCGCTGTTGCCGACACTTCCTGCCGCGGCCGCGGCAAAGCCGATTCCCGCGTTCAACACCTACGAAGCCGCGCCCTTTCTGATCGCCGGCGAGCAGGGCCTGGTGCCCGAGTTGGTCGACCAATTGAACCGCTTGCTGGTCGGGCATTACCGCCTGCAGTTGCGCAACCTGCCACGCGCCCGCCTGCTGCAGCAGCACCTGCGCGAGCCGGCGCAGTTCGACGGCGTGGTAATGCTGCTCAGCCCCGGGTTCGTCGGCGATGCGCAGCAGCGTGAATACCTGTGGAGCAAGCCACTGTTCCAGGATCACAACGTGCTGGTCATGCGGGCGGAGCAGGCGCCGGCGGAAGCGGACCGGGCCTGGCTACAGGGCAAGCGCCTGCTCGCCGTGCGCGGTCAGCGGCTGAGGCTGCTCGACGAGTTGGTGAAGAACGGCCAACTGCAGCGGGAGGACTTCAATAGCGAATTGCAGACCCTGCAGATGGTGGCCGCCGGGCGCGGAGACCTGACCTTCATGAATCAGCTGATGTATCGCCACCTGAGCCGCAAGCCCGGGCTGGGCGAGCGCCTGGCGGCCCTCCCGGTACCCGGCGGAGAGGCCGGCTTCACGCGGCATATTCTGGTGGGCAAACACGCCGGTGAGCTGTTGGAACCGCTGAACGCTGCCATCGACGCCCTGCACTGCCAGCCCGAATGGCGCACCACGGCGGCTCGCTACGGCTTCGCCGCCCTGCCCTGCCCGGCAGCGAGCGAGCTCAGTCGGGCTCCAGCTCGGCCTTGAGCGCTTCGAGGGCCGGCGCCGCATAGATGCCGACCTCCACCGCCAGCGCCAGCACCCGCGGCAGGTCGCTGGTGTAGACGAGTACGCACTGCAGCTCGTCATCCAGCGGCTCGCTGAGGTCCACCAGCACGTAGCCGCCCTTCTCCTTGTACAGCGCCGAGAGCTGCACCTGGATGCGGTTGAGCGCCTTCAGCGGCTCGACCTTCTGCAACTGCTTGGGCTTGATGTTGAAGCTCACCTGCGGGCCGAAGGAGTCGATGATCTGCTGCAGCAGCTGGTCGTAGGAGTCCGCCTGGAACAGCACGGTCTCCGGCAGGCTGCCGATCACCACCCACTCGCCCAGCGGAATCGGGAAATCGTCGTCGTAGTTGATGTCCGGATTGGCAGCCAGGAATGCCGCCGGGTCGGCGTAGGCCTGGGCGGCCTCGTCGGCGATGCGGGCAATCTCCTCGTCGGTCATGCAGCCGGAGCTGATCAGGGTGATGAGTTCGAGGAGCTGGGCATTCATGGGACGGTCCTGGGCGGGCGAAACGGGCGCATAGGATAGCCGCCGACCAGTCGTGGCGCACGTTCGGCCGGTGAGCGGCACCTCGCCTTTCAGTCGTGGCGCACGTTCAACTGGGTGAACTGCACCTCACCCAGGTCGTCGTCGCCGTCCTCGTCGTCGTCCTGCACGTAGGCGCCGGCCTTGAAATAGAAGGTCACATCGCGCCAAGCCGGGTCCTCGGCGTAGACGTCGTGGGTGATGCGTTCGCCATTGACCTCCACCGCCAGCACGCCGTCGCGCAGCTCGATGACATAGGAGAACAGGTCGTTGTCCACCGGCGTGGCGAAGACATGACTGATGTCCTCATTGGGGCCCTTGGGATGGCGCTTGATCAGCGCCCTAAGCTTGCCTTTTTGCCATTGCAGCTTGATCAGCGGGCGGGCGTCGAAGCCGTGGATCTGCCCAACGATGATCTTCTGCGTGCTCGGCGCGCGCAGCACGCGGGCGCTGGCGCTGAGCTGGTGGAAGCCGCTGCCGGACCAGTTGCGGTTGTCGTCGGTCGGGTCGAGCAGCTCACGCAGCTCGGAGCGCGGGTAATCGGAGTTCTTGGTGCTGCCGGCGCCGGACGGCGCGACGAAGACCATAGCGCCGTTGTCGGCCAGGTGGAAGTAGCGCGAGGCATAGCCGTCGCGCAACTTGGCGTTGTCCACCTCGCTGGCGTCGTCGTCCGGCAGCGTCAGCTTCCAGTGGCTCAAATCGTAGTTGCCGGACGGCGAACGGTAGTCGGTCTGTTCATCGTGGCTGCAGCCGGCGATCAGCAGCACACCGGCCAGGCAAAGGAGTGATCGACGCATTGGCTTACTCACTATGGCAATTGGGACGTCCCATCCAGACCCAGTGCAGACAGCGCGATCAGTATCCGGGTTTCACATGACAGGCGATCTTCCGCTGCGCCCCCGAACCGCGACGGCAGCGCCCGGTGATCGTTCAGCAGTTACGCAGACAACGGGTTGCTTCTGCCGAAAGCCATCATCGGCCATATACGGCCTCACGCTTCCAGCTAGAGAGCCAACAGTCGCCACAGTCAGCGATTGCCTGAACTCCCGCTCCAGCCGATCTGTCGATCCTCAGGGGCACTTGCCCTGACAACAAGCGCCGAGGAGACGAATGATGGCTCGAAAGACAATCCAGGACCTTTTCATTCACGAACTTTCCGACATCTACAGCGCGGAGAAGCAGATCACCCGGGCGTTGCCGAAAATGGCACGGGCGGCCACCAACCCGCTCCTGAGCCAAGCCTTTCAGGCCCATCGAAGAGACCCAAGGACAAATTGAGCGTATCGATAAGGTGGTTGAGATTACCGGCCTGAAGCTCAAGCGCATGAAGTGCATCGCTATGGAGGGCTTGATCGAAGAAGGCAAAGAGCTCATCGACGAGATCGAGAAAGGCCCCGTCCTCGATGCCGGCTTGATCGGCGCAGCGCAGAAGGTGGAGCACTACGAAATTTCGGGGTACGGCACTCTACTTGCGATGGCCAAGCACCTTGGGCTCGATTCAGAGGCGATATCGCTGCTGAAGGAAACGATGGCGGAAGAAAAGAGTACCGATGAGAAGCTGACCAATATCGCGGAAGAAGGCGGCAACCAAGCGGCGACGCTGTCCTAAGGAAAGTGGGAGAACGCTCAGTCGTTCTCCCCGTACAAACCTGACGCCGCCTCCCCCATGAATATCTCAATAGTCTTGGGGCCTACGCCCTCGAATTCGGCCAGGCGTCGTTCGAACTCGTCGCGATTGACGCTTTGCTGATGCATGGCGCTGATCTTCCCGCCATATTGCATATCCAGCTTTCGGCACAACTTCACCAGGCGATCCGCGGTGGAAATATCGTACCGAACATAGCGCGCCTTACCGAGCATGTTCACCAGCGCTGCCTTGCTGGAGTTGCCCAGCTTTTGCGGCGTATCCAACTTGTGCTGATCGACGATGACCCGGTAGGCCTGCTCGGCAATCGATTGCTGGATCGGCTTTCCGAATAGCAGGCACGCGACCAGCCACTTGAACAGCGCAGCGTCACTTGCCTTGGCCAGTCCCTCATCCAGGCCGAGCTGCTGCGCTGTAACACGCTTGTTGGTCACCACGCCGATCAGGTCAGATGCGCATTGCGTTCATGGGCTTTCCTGCCGGTTGCCCTGCGACTTGAACGCACCAATGAAGTTGCCATGACCATGCCCTTCTTCGCGCCGTACAGGGGAGCCACGCTTGTTCCACAAGCGCTCGTGGAAATAGAACGCGACGGTGTTACAGGCAGGCTCGATGAGTGCGACAAGGCCACCGGTCAAGAGACTTCCCGTCAGCAGGTAGGCAACCGTAAATGCTATGCAAAAGTGCAGCACGGCAAAGCTCAGGGTCTTGAGCAAGGGCTGTTGGTCTTGAACCCCAGCCCGACAGCATCCACGAAGCACGGCTCTCATCTCTTGGCCTCGAGCCCCGGTGTCTCGGAGCGATCAAGGAAGGCCTGGGTCAACTCTGGCAGGTGCTCTTTGAGCCACTCGGCCATCGCGATCTCCTGCGGCAGGATCTGCTCGCATGCCTTATGCGTCTGCTTTTCGATTCGGGTGCGCAGCTTCGGGTAGTTTTCCAGTCGCGACTTTTGCGCGCTGAGCATCTGCTCCGGCTGTTGCTCCATCGCATGGGCGTCGCGCAGCCAGTCGACTAGGTTTGCTCGTTTGTCAGCCATAGCGCTATTCCTCCGGTGGTGCCCTGTATGTCGGAAGCCTGTCCGCATCCTGGGTTCAACCTAATTCGCCGTCGGCAACCCCCCGTGCTAGAGGCTCTCGCTTCGCTTGCGGCCGGTACGCAATCTCCCTGAACTGTGCCACTTGAGGGCGACTCTTCATCTTTGATGAGCCCGGACGGCCTCGCAGAAAAACATTAGGGACGAACCCAACCGGAGGAGTCATTGATGTTCGTACATAACAAGCGACTGCAATACACCGTGCGTGTTGCTGGCCCCAACCCGGGCCTAGCCAACCTGCTCCTGGAGCAGTTTGGCGGGCCACAGGGGGAACTGGCCGCAGCGATGCGCTATTTCACCCAGGGCCTGAATGAGGACGACCCAGGCCGCAAGGACCTGCTGCTGGACATCGCAACGGAGGAGCTGAGTCATCTGGAGATCATCGGCTCGATCGTCGGGATGCTGAACAAAGGCGCCAAAGGCGATCTGGCCGAGGCGGTGGAGAAGGAGGCGGTGCTTTATCGCTCGCTGACCGAAGGCGGCAACGACTCGCACATCACCTCGTTGCTTTATGGCGGCGGCCCGGCCTTGACCAACTCCGCGGGCGTGCCGTGGACCGCGGCCTACGTGGATTCCATCGGCGAACCCACCGCGGATTTCCGCTCCAACATCGCGGCCGAGGCACGGGCCAAAATCGTCTACGAGCGGCTGATCAACGTCACGGATGATCCGGGCATCAAGGAGGCACTGGGCTTCCTCATGACCCGCGAACTGGCGCACCAGCAATCGTTCGAGAAGGCGCTGCACACCATCCAGCCCAACTTCCCGCAAGGCAAGCTGCCCGGCATGCCCGAGTTCACCAACGTCTACTTCAACATGTCCCAAGGTGATGGCGATCTTCGCGGCCCCTGGAACCAGGGCGATGAGTGGGAGTTCGTGGAGAATCCCGAGCCGGCAGTGGACGGTGGCGATGGTGACCCGACCGTCAAGCTTCCGAAGAAGCAGGCGGATGTTGTAAAGCAGATGGCGGTGCGCACTGCATCCGATCCATCCCTCGACCCGCTTACGGGTGCAGACCTCGGCTCGGGCGCCTACTCGAAAAAGTGACGCCCACCGCTGCGAGGCGAAACGCAGCCGGCGAGCCGGAGATCGCAGTGAAAGAAAAGCCAGGCAATTGCCTGGCTTTTCTTTGGTAAACCGCTGTTGCGCTGCAGGTGCGCGTCTTGCTGACAGTTCCCAAGACTCTATTCCGGCCTCAGATACTTTCAAAGTTGAGCGGCTGCGTTGCCATGGGTCCTAGTCCGGCACAGCCAGGCTACTGGTCCCGCAGACGATGAGTTCCAAGCCGAACAAATGACAGATACATATTTTAACTGGAAGCCACCGGCCGGTAGCAGACGCTGGTGACTGGCTGCTATCGGCCAAAAGCCGCCCTTCGTAGACCCTTCCCCCGGCATAAATCTGGGGTCAGCTTGGTTAAGGAACATGACTCTCCGTCGCGGGATAGTGCAGCTCAACTATGCGCTCCGATTCCGCCCAAAGCCTCGCAGCATCAGCCGTATTCAGCGCTCTTCGCGGGATGAAAGCCGAGGTTGGGAAACCGCGAGTTTCGCTGAGCCCGTTCGGACCGTAGTAACCGCCGCACTGAGCATGAGGCGCCGTGGCGGCGAACAGAGTGGGTAGCGCCCCCTGCGCCGCGGGCTGGAACAGGAACCACATGTAGCGGCGGAGCATCCCTGGCACGCTGCGGGCACCCATGCCATTAGGTATCAGTTCGGTCCGCGCGATGCCCGGATGGGATGCGATGCTCTGGATGCCCCAGCACTCCGCATTGCTGCGGCGCTGCAACTCGAGTGCGAACATGAGGCAGGCCAATTTGGATTGGCTGTAGGCCACCATTGGCTTGTAGTCGCGTTCTGACTGCAAGTCGTCAAAGTTGATGGCGCCGCGTCGCGCCGCCACGCTCGACAGGCTAACAACACGCGGGTTCAAGCCGTTGCGCAGCAATGGCAGTAGCCGAGCCGTCAGAGCGAAGTGCCCTAGATAGTTGGTGCCAAACTGCAGTTCGAAGCCGTCGGACGTCTCCCGGCGCATCGGCGGCGTCATGACCGCCGCGTTGTTGACCAGCAGCTCCAGACTGTCCTGCGAGTAGCGCAAGCGCTCGCCCAGGGCCTCTATCGATTCCAGACAGGCCAGGTTGACCGCCTCAAAACGAACGTCTGCCGCCGGAACCTCCCGGCGAATCTGCTCGATGGCTGCAGCGCCTCTCAAGGGATTTCGCCCCGCCACAATGACCTGAGCACCAGCTCGGGCCAGCGCCAGTGAAACCTGGAAGCCGATGCCGCCGGTTCCGGTCACCACGGCCGTTCGGCCGCCTTGGAAGGAAATGTCAGAAGTTTTCCAGCTGGCCATGGCCTTTGCCCCGCAGAACGGATGGAAGGTATGCTGAGTGCACTTTTAAAAGCATCTAGTGCAAGCTTAATTGCACCGAGTGCAGAATTACAATAAGGCACAGCATATGTCAAAACCCTCTCTTCCCAGCGGCCGCACACCCGCGGAAGGCGTGCGTGAGCAAAAGCGCCGAGAGACGCATCAGCGCATCGTCGACGCCGCGCTGAGCCTGTTTCTCGCCAATGGCTACCAGGCAACGACACTGGACGCCATCGCCGCCAAAGCCGGTATCTCGCGGCGCACCTTCTTTTCCTACTTCAAGTCCAAGGACGATATCGTTATGTCGGTCATGGACGCCGGCTGGGCCAGCATGTGCGCAGACCTGCTCAAGACCTCGCCCGATGAGCAACCACTGGACGCCGTGCGCGATGTCATGGCGAAGCAGATGTCGCGCTACACCACCGAGGAAATGACGTCTCTCGACAACCTGATGCGTTCGAGCGAGTCACTGCTTGCGCGCAAGCAGATCTTCTACGCAGAGCAGGAGCAGGCGCTGTTTGCCACGCTCTGCGAAGTCTGGAGGCAACCCGAGCGCCAGGTGGCGCTACGGATGGTGGCGATCATCTGCATCGGCGCGATGAAGCTGACAACACAGGCCTGGGGCAACCAGAGCCGACAAAGGAAGCCGATGGCGGACATTTTCTGTGAAGCCCTCGCCAGCCTGAAGTCCGAGGTTTGACTGCCCTGCCCCTCAAACATCGGGGCGTGACCAGGTCTGCTGAAGGGACTTCCTTTTCCCCCTTTCCAGCGACAGCCGTGTAGCGGCGATGGCGTTATCGAGAGACGACCGCAGCAGGCTGGAGAACTTTGGCCGCTCGGGAGTGGCGCGAACTGCCCGCTCCAGAGGGTCCATCGCCGGCAGAATACGGGGGAATGCCGCGCCACGCAGCGCGCCTCCGGGCAGCGAGGCGTGCTCGAAATGAATGGGCATACGCTTGGCTGAAGGCGCATAGACAACGTCGTCGCCGGTCCAGCGCAAGGCCAAGGCACGCCGACGACGGGTCCTCGATTGATTGCCGTATGAGCCGTGCAGCGTCAACGGGTGGAACATCAGGATATCGCCCGGTTCCATGTCCCAGTCGAGCAGCTCATAGCGCTCGGGATGGGCATTGATGTCCGGAATATCGTCCATCCCGTCATCGATGATCGCCGCCACGTAATCCGGCGAGATCGCCTTGAAGCGCTGTGGCCACTTGTGCGAGCCCTTCACGTACAGCAGCCCGCTGTTCTCACGGTTGACCGGATCACAGGGAATCCAGAACGAGCAGATCTGCTCGCCGCGAATCGGCCAGAAGCTCAGGTCCTGGTGCCACGGCGTGGGGGCATCCGTACCGGGCTCCTTGACGAACATCTGGTCGTAGAAGAAGCGGACCTCCTGGGAGCCCATCAACTGCTGGGCCCAGCGGGCGAAGGGGCCGTAGTAGATCAGGTCGCGCAGAGCATCAATGCGCTTCCAGAGAAAGATATCCATCTGGTAGCCCTCCACCTTGCGCGACATGAACCGCCCCACCACGGATGCATTGCTCCGCGCCGCCTCCAGGCCGCTTTCGATCATCGCCATCCAGTTCGGGTCAATCGCCCCCTTGATCATCACCACGCCATCGTCGCGGTAGCGCTGGATTTCCTCGGCGGTCAGGACTCGTACGGGGTATGCGGGATAGGACATGGTTCAACTCCCTCGGCACAGCGTGCTCGGTTTGTAATTGGAATAGGGAAATCGCGGAACAACTCAATATTGAGAGATTGCTCATTTTTGAATAATCTGCCACAAACAAACCGCGCCCTCAATAACGACAAGAGACCGACATGCACGACAACAAGACCAAGCTGCCTGCAGCAGTGGACATACTGATCATCGGTTACGGCCCCGTTGGCGCCACGCTGGCCGCCTTGCTCGGTCGCTATGGAGTTCACGTCCTGGCGGTCGACAGGGTTCATGAGGTGTTGCTGATGCCCCGCGCGATCGCCCTCGACAACGAGGCGCTGCGCATCCTTCAACTGGCCGGCCTGGCCGAGGATGCGTTCGACAAGATCGTCATACCCGAGGTACGCATGCACTGCCCGATGGTCGGCCAGTTCGGTCGCGCCAATACCAGCGGCAGTCTGGACGGCCATCCGAAATTGGTGACCTTCTATCAACCGGACCTGGAGCACTCGATGCGCGCCCAGTCCCGCCACTTCGCCAGTGTTCAGCACCAGGGTGGCTTCGAGCTGGTGGACCTGATCCAGGATGACAGCGGAGTGCTGGCCATCCTGCGCGATGAAGAAGGCAGCCTGCAGCAGGTCCGTTCGCAATACCTGGTAGGCGCCGATGGCGCTAGCTCGAAAGTGCGCAGCCTGATCGGCCAGGAGTTCCAGGGCACCAGCTACAGCCAGGACTGGCTGATCGTCGACGCGGCCGAGCGCGAACAACAGGCCATCGACCATATCGAGTTCATCTGCGATCACCGCCGCCCTACCCCGCACATGCCGGCACCTGGCGGACGAGAGCGCTGGGAATTCATGCTCCGGGCCGGCGAAACCCGTGAGCAGATGGAGAACGATGAACACATCGCCGCCTTGCTGCAGCCTTGGATAGATGCGGACCAGCTGAAGATCGAGCGCAAGGCGGTCTACCGATTCCACGCGCGTTGCTGCGAACGCTTCCAGAGCGGCCGGGTGTTCCTCATCGGCGACGCGGCGCATATCACCCCGCCCTTCGTCGGCCAAGGTCTGGTGGCCGGCCTGCGCGATGCCGCCAACCTGGCCTGGAAGCTCGCCTGGGTAGTGAATGGCCGCGCCAGCTCGAAGATTCTCGACAGCTACGACCAGGAACGTCGCCCTCATGCCCGCGAAATGATCGCGCTGGCTAAAATGATGGGGGGCCTGGTGATGCCCAAGAATGCTCCCGTGGCCTTTCTGGTGCACGGGCTGATGCGATCGTTAAGGCTGGTCCCTTACTTGAGATCACTGTTCGAGGAACTGGAGATCAAGCCAAAGAACAACTTCAAACGTGGCCTGTTCATGCCGGTGGCCCGTGGTCGCCGCTTACGTCGTGGCGGGCTGTTCCCACAGGGGCTTGTACGTACACAGAATGGCAGCATCAGCCTCAGTGACGATAGCCTGGGCGACCACCTAACCCTGGTCGGCTTCGGCATCGACCCTCGCACCCTACTGGACGAAGAAATTCGCCGCTGCTGGGAGGGTTGCGGCGGTCACTACCTGCACGTCGGGCTGCAGGGGCAGATGAGCCGTGCTGCAACCCCCTTTGTCGAGGACCTCAACAACGCCCTGCTCGGCAAGGCACCAGCCGGCTCGCTCGCAGTGGTGCGTCCCGATCGCATCGTCATGCATGAGGGCCCGCAAGCCCAGGCCGGCAAGCTGATCAGGGAAAGCCTGGCACTGCTCGGCTATTGAGTGGGTCTGCCCCAATGCGGACGCTTCCACTATCATCGGGCCTACTTCTCCAGCGAGTGGCCCAATGAGCAACACAGACCGAACCGACGCCCCTCTGACCCGCGGCCATAAAAAGCGCGAGCGTACACGTCAGAGCCTGATCGAGGCCGCGCTGCGCCTGTTGGCGCGCAAGGAAGTCGGCGAGGTCGCCTTGCTGGAAGTGGCCACTGAGGCGGAGGTAGCCAACGGCACCATCTACAACTACTTCCGCACTCGCGACGAAGTCATCGAGGCAGTCGGCATCGCGCTGGCTGACAAATTCTCCGAGACCATTTCGGCTCTTAGCATCGACGTGAATAGTGGCGCCCTTCGCCTTGCGATTGGCGTGCGCATGTTCATTCGCCGCGCTGCTGCAGATCCGACCTGGGCCAGTGCGGTAATCCGCGTGGTGCATTTCGATCAGGCGATTCGCTCGAAGATCGCCAACTATGTACTGGTCGATCTGCGCGCGGGCGCTGAGGAGGGCGTCTTTTCTTACCCCGACGAGAATATCGCTCGGGATCTGGTGGTGTCCTGCGTGGTTGGCGGGATGCGCGCAGTCATAGAGGGGCGCGGCATCCAGAACCACGACAGCCAGGTCGCGGAGATGGTGCTCAAGGCCCTAGGCACCACCCCGGCCCGCGCACGCAAGCTCGCCCAGCAGCCGCTGCCGGGCTGAGTCAAAGCAGCGAGCACACTCCCCTCTTTCACCAGTTGAGACTCTCAGCGAAAGCTCATTAGCAAGCATCGCAGCTACTTTGCTCGCCAGACCGGGCATGCGTTGCCACCTTTTGGGGCTTCGCGGTCGGCAAACCTCGGCCACCGAGCGCCCGCCTTGTGCTCACATACCGCATGTGTCAGCGCATGCTTGAGCACCTTACAAATGCTCACCATCAGATAAAAACAAAATAGATTGACCAATTTTGAACATTACTGTTCAATTTACTCATGTCGAATCTGGAGATATTCCGTTGACCCGTCTCAATCAAGCTCAGCGCCGTATTCACCAGGCAGCCCTGCGCCTCTTTGCCGAGAAAGGGGTCATGCAGCTGAATATCAGCGACCTCGCCGAGGAGGCGGGAGTGGCGCGCGGCACCATTTACAACAACGTGGAGACGATGGAGCAACTGTTCGAGCAGGTGGCCAGCCAATTGAGCAGTGAGATGCATCAGCGCATCGCGCTCAGCTTTGCCAGCGTCGAGGACCCAGCCGAGCGTCTCTCCAAGGGTATGCGCCTGTTCATCCGCCGAGCCCACGACGAGCCCCACTGGGGAGCGTTCCTCAACCGCTTTGCACTGAGCAACGCCTCGATGCGCGAGATGCTCTATAGCCAGGCCACCATCGACCTGCTCCAAGGGCTGAAGACCGGTCGCTACCAGATTCGCCAGGAGACTCTGGCCAGTGTGATCTCGCTGATTGCCGGCGCCACGCTTGGGGCGATTTTCATGGTGCGCGAGGGGATAAAAACCTGGCGCGACGCGGGCACCGAAGCCGTTGAGCTGCTGCTTCGCGCTCTGGGTGTTCCCGCCGAGGAGGCGCTGCGGTTGGCCAGGCTCGATCTGCCGCCCCTACCCGCTGTGGACTGACTGTTTATCCGGTTTCTAGCGACCCCGTGATTCGGGGTCGAAGGCGAAGCCTTGCCTGAAAAAAGTGCGGAGAACAACGATGACAATACCGAGCATGCAACCCCCGCTGGTGACGCCTCAGCCCGCCAGGCATCCCCAGCCCACGGTGAAGGCCACGGCGCTTGCCCATCTCATCTTCGAGCGTGCGGACCTGAGTCTTGCTGAGCGCTTCCTCGTTGACTTCGGCCTGCGCGTGGCCCGCCGCGATGCCGACAATCTCTATATGCGCGGCACTGGCAGCGCCGCCTATTGCTACCAGGTCCGTCGTGCCGAGAAGACACGCTTCGTTGGCCTCGGCCTTGCCCTCGCCTCCCGGGCGGATCTGGAGGTCATCTCGCGCCTGCCAGGTGCCTCTCCCATCCAGCCCAATCAGGCCCCGGGTGGCGGCGAAAAGGTCTGCCTGACCGATCCCTCCGGGTTCGTAGTCGAGGTGGTATTCGGCCAGACCCCCGCCGACGTCATTCCACATCGGCCTGCTCTGCCGCTCAACCAGGTCGACAGCCATGCCCGTATCAACGGCACTCAGCGCCCGCCCATCACTCCACCGGAAGTGATCCGGCTGGGCCATGTGGTGCTGGAAGTTGCCGATTTCCAGGCCACGTGCGCCTGGTACACCCAGCATTTCGGCCTGATCCCCAGCGACGTCCAGGTGCTACCGGACGGCTCGCCGGCCGTCGCCTTCATGCGTCTGGATCTGGGAAACGAGCCGGCCGACCATCACACGCTGGCTATGGCCCAGGGATTCATGGCGACGTACAGCCACAGCGCCTACGAAGTGGTGGATGCCGATGCCGTCGGGGTCGGCCAGCGCATCCTGCAGGAACGCGGCTGGAAGCATGCCTGGGGCATCGGCCGGCACATTCTTGGCAGCCAGATCTTCGACTACTGGCAGGACCCCTGGGGCGACAAGCATGAGCACTACTGCGACGGTGATCTGTTCACCAGCGAGCGGCCCACCGAGCTGCACAGCGTAAGCCCCGAGGCCATGGCCCAATGGGGCCAGCGCATGCCGAAGAGCTTCACCAAGCCGGTACTCAACTTCACCAATCTGCGACTGCTACTGCGCAACCTGCGGCGAAGCCCGGACCTGACCTGGCGAAAACTGGTGATGCTGGCGCGGCTTTTCGGATAGCCCGCGCCATGAAGATCTGGAGTCGCCGCTCAGCGCTCAAGGCCGGGTTGACCCTGGCAGGTGGGGCCTTGCTGCCGACTTCGACGAGCAGTTTTACAGAACAACAACACCCAGCCTTTGTGCCACCACCCTCCTCATCGGGAGCCATCGTCATGCCCGTTCACGTAGTCCGCTTCGAACACCAGAACAAGGTCCAGTGGGGCGTCATTCGCCAGGACCGCATATCGATCATTCCCGGTGAGTTTGCCACCACCGGCGAGCTGATACGGGAAACCCGCATCGCCGAACTGGCCGAGCTGCGCGGTGATGAGCTGAGCCTGGATGCCGTTACCCTGCTATCGCCCGTGACGCAGAACCAGCAGTTCGTGTGCCAGGGCGCCAACTACCGGCAGCACATGATCGAGTCGGGGATGGACCCTGACGCGAAGAACTTCAACATGATCTTCACCAAGGCTTCCAGCTGCATCGTCCCGGCGAACAGCCCGCTGATCAAACCGCGCGTGGTGCGCTTCCTCGATTACGAGATCGAGCTCGGCCTGGTGCTCAAGCGCGAGATCACGGGCCAGGTGCAGGTCACGGACGCCAACCTGCACGAGTTCGTGGCCGGGCTGGTGATCGTCAATGACTACTCGGCGCGGGATATCCAGATTCCGCAAATGCAGTTCTACAAGGGCAAGAGCTTCCGCACCTTCGGCCCGGTCGGGCCATACCTGTGCCTGCTGGAAGCCAAGGACATGGGCTATCTCAAGCGCCTACAGCTGCACCTGAGCGTGAACCAGCAGACACGCCAGAACGACAGTACCGCCAACCTGGTGTACGGGCCCGCGGAAACTCTCACGGAGCTCTCCGGCGTGCATGACTTTGCCGCCGGAGACCTGATCGCCACCGGCACGCCAGCCGGCTGCGCCCTGACGATCCCGTCGCCCACTAAGCAGCGCATCGGCGCCCTGCTGCCAGAGTCGGTGAAATGGAAGGTATTCATGAAAGCCCAGGAGGGCCGCAGCAGCCATTACCTGAAAGCAGGCGATGTGGTGGAAGCGTCCATCCGCAGCGCCGATGGCGCCATCGACCTCGGCGTACAACGCAATGTCGTGATGGAGCAAGCCTGATGGCCGTTCGTTCCCTGCACGATATTCACGTCCTCGAAAGCCCGCCCTTGGCGCAGCGGGGCCTGGCCGCGAGCACTTACGAAGCCTTGCGGCGCTGCGCCGCAGCGTATGCCGATGCGCCAGCGCTGAGCTTCTTCCTGCACAGCAAGGACTACCAGAACACTCATGAATGGAGCTACGCAGAGCTGTTCGCCGATATCACCCGGGCGGCCAATGCGTTTCATGACCTGGGTATCGGCCCCAAGGATGTGATCGCCTTCCTGCTGCCGAACCTGCCGGAAACCCACTTCACCATCTGGGGCGGTGAAGCCGCCGGCATCGTCATGGCGGTCAACCCCATGCTGGAAGCCTCTCAGATCGGCGACCTGCTTCGCGCTGCCGGTGCCAAGGTAGTGGTGACGCTGGCCCCCACCCCAGGAGTGGATCTGTGGGACAAGCTCTCCAGCGAGCTTGAACGCCTGCCGTGCGTGCAGGACATCGTGTGGGTGGACATGACGCCCTATGTAGGCGCGCTTTCCGCACTCGCCTTGCGCTGGATGGCCGCACGGGAGAAATCCCATCACCGGGGACGGCGCATGCACAACCTGCGCGCCCTGATGCGCCGGCAGCCCCAGGACCACCTCAAAAGCGGCAGGCAGATTCGATCGAACGAGCATTCGTCCTACTTCTGCACGGGAGGTACCACCGGCCTGCCGAAGATCGCCATCCGCACCCATGGCTCGGAGGTATTCAATGCCTGGTCCATGGATGCCGCCACTCAGCCGAGAGCTTCCGGCCAGGTGATCTTCTGTGGCCTGCCGCTCTTCCATGTCAACGGCCAGCTGGTGACCGGGCTCATGCCCTGGACCCACGGTGACCGGGTGATCATCGGCACTCCCCAGGGTTACCGTGGCGAAGGGGTCATCGCCAATTTCTGGGCCATCGTTCAGCACTTCCGGATCACCTCCTTCTCCGGTGTGCCCACCGTCTATTCGGCGCTGCTGCAGCATCCGGTAAACGGCTTCGATCTCTCCAGCCTGCAGTACGCGCTCTGTGGCGCTGCGCCCATGCCGGTCGAGCTGTTCCGCGAGTTCGAACGCCGCGTCGGCGTGCGCATTCTCGAAGGCTATGGGCTGACGGAAGGCGCCTGCGTCTCCTCCAGCAACCCTCCGGAGGGCGAACGGCGAGTCGGCTCCATCGGCCTGCGCCTGGCCTACCAGGACATGCGCGCGGTGATACTCAACGACGCGGGGACATATCTGCGCGATGCCGCCGTGGATGAGGTCGGCGTCATTGCCATCCATGGCCCGAACGTCTTTGCCGGTTACCTGGACAGCAACCACAACAAGGGTGTCTGGATCGAGATCGATCACCGGCGCTGGCTCAATACTGGTGATCTGGGCCGCCAAGATGCCGAAGGCTATTTCTGGCTGACGGGCCGCAAGAAAGAGCTGATTATCCGTGGTGGCCACAACATCGACCCCAAACAGATCGAGGAGGCCCTGCAGGCGCATGCCGCCGTCGCGCTGGTGGCCGCCGTCGGCAGCCCGGACGCCCATGCGGGGGAAGTACCCGTTGCCTACGTCCAGCTCGCTGCTGGCCAAAGCACCGGCAGTGCGGAGCTGATGGCGTTCGCCAGCGCCAATATCCCCGAGCGCGCGGCGGTTCCCAAACGCATCGAAATTCTCGACGCCCTGCCAGTGACGCCGGTCGGCAAGATTTTCAAACCCGCCCTGCAGCAACGGGAGATCGCCCTGGTAATTCGCCAAGAGGCCCAGGCACTCGGCATTTCCGAGCTCGGCGTCGACGTGGTTCAGGACGCCAAGCGCGGCCTGGTCGCCCAGATAGCCGTCGCGTCCGAGCAGGCCGCACTGGCCCAGGCGCTGGGCCGTTACAGCTTCCCCATCGAATGGCACAGCACGCCCGGGAGGTCATCCATTGCCCCACCATCTGCCCAGCTAACCAGCTGATCTAGCCCCGTAGACACTCGATGGCCGTCGCTCTTCCACGGCCAATGGGCCCGGCTGTGCCCGCAAAACGGCCAGAACGACTTCGCCACAACAATAACAAGAGGTAGTGAAATCCATGACTCGCATACAACCGCCATGGCGGCTGGCTCAGATCGCCACCGCCATTACCGTTGCCACGCTCACCAGCACCGCCGCGTCGGCCGTTACCTTTCAGATAGGCGAGGTCGAAGGTCAGCTCGACTCCAACCTCGCCATCGGCGCCAGCTGGGCATTGCGCAACCCCGACCCGGATCTCCTGCACGACCCCGCCTCGGATGACGGCAGGCGCAACTTCAAGAAGGGCGAAACCTTCTCCAAGGTGTTCAAGGGCGTCCACGATCTGGAGCTCAAATATGGCGAGACCGGCGTGTTCCTGAGGGGCAAATACTGGTACGACTTCGAGCTAAAGGACGAAAGCCGGCTCTTCAGCGACATCGACGAGCACAACCGCAAGGAAGCGGCACGCTCATCAGGTGCGCAACTACTGGATGCCTTCGTCTACCACAACTACCTGATCGGCGATCTGCCCGGCACGACGCGTGTGGGCAAGCAGGTGGTGAGCTGGGGCGAAAGCACTTTCATCCAGGGCGGCATCAACACCATCAACCCGGTCGATGCATCGGCCTTCCGCAGGCCCGGCGCCGAGATCAAGGAAGGACTGATCCCGGTGAACATGCTGTATCTCTCGCAGAACCTGACCGAGGAGGTATCCGTCGAGGGCTTCTATCAGCTGGAGTGGGATCAGACCGTCATCGACAACTGCGGCACCTTCTTCTCGCCGACCGACGCGCTGGCCGATGGGTGTTCGGGCCTCTACGCCCCGTCGGGCGCCGCGATTCCCAGGATAGGTGACCGTGATGCACGTGATGGAGGTCAGTGGGGGACCGCCCTGCGCTGGTTCGCGCCCGAACTGGACAGCGAATTCGCCGCCTACTTCATCAACTATCACAGTCGCATGTCCTACTTCAGTACCGTCGGTGCGACCACGATCAGTGACCTGGGCAGCACCAAGTACTTCGTCGAATACCCCGAAGACATCCGGCTCTACGGCCTGAGCGCCACCACCATGCTGCCGACCGGCACGACACTGGCCGGTGAGATCAGCTACCGGCCGAACATGCCGGTTCAGCTCAGTCCCGTGGATCTGGTAATCGCCTCGGCGGGTGTTCTGCCGCTGTCACCCGTGCTGTCCGGCGGCAGCGTGCAATTCGGTGTGGGGGAAGACATCACTGGCTATCGGCGTAAGGAAGTGACACAGGCGCAGATGACAGCCACCCACTTCTTCGATCAGGTGATGGGGGCGGATCGCCTGACGCTGGTTGGCGAAGTTGGCGTGGTGCATATCGGCGGGCTGGAGGGCCAAGGCGACCTGAGATATGGCCGCGCCACTGCGTTCGGCCAAGGAGAACTATATCCGGACAACAGCCAGTGCAGGGGGCTGACCAACGCCTCGACACCGAACAACTGCACGGACGACGGGTTCGCCACCAGCACCTCATGGGGATACCGCGTCCGCGCCATCTGGGAGTACAGCAACCTGATTCCCGGAGTGGACCTGCGCCCCAACCTCGCCTGGTCCCACGATGTCGACGGCTATGGCACCGAGCCCGGATTCAACGAAGGCGCCAAGGCCATCAGCCTGGGCATCGATGCCAGCGTCCTCAGCACCTACAGCGCCAACCTCTCCTACACCGACTTCTTCGGCGGCGACTACAACACCAACATCGATCGTGACTTCGTCGCCCTGAGCTTCGGCGTTGCCTTCTGAATGAGTGATTTCACAATGAAAATAAAATCCCTGCTCCTTGCGACAACCTCCCTTTCCCTCGCCATTCACTGCGCGGCCCAGGCCGCCGTGCCTGTCAGTGAGGCAGCCAAACTTGGCGATACGCTGACGCCGATTGGCGCCGAGAAAGCCGGCAACGCCGATGGCAGCATCCCCGCCTGGACCGGCGGCCTCGACAAGGCAGCGGCCAGCGTCGACTCCGCGAGCGGGAGGCCGGCCAATCCGTTCGCCAACGAGCAACCACTGTTCACCATTACTGCCAAGAACCAGGAGCAATACGGCGACAAACTCAGCGACGGACAACGCGCCATGCTCAAGCGCTATCCCCAGAGCTATCACATGCGGGTCTTTCCCACGCATCGCAGCGTGACGGTGCCCGAGCACGTACAGAAAGCCGCGGCGCGCAACGCGGTCAGTACCACGCTGGTATCTGGCGGCGACGGTCTGAAGGACTTCGAGACAGCCATACCCTTCCCGATTCCCCAAAGCGCAGTCGAAGTAATGTGGAATCACCTCACGCGCTACCGCGGGGGCAGCGCCCGAAGAAGCTATGTGCAAGCCACGCCAACGGCGAGCGGTACCTATACAGCGGTGCACTTCAAACAGCAGTTCGCGTATCGGGACCGGTTGAACGACTTCAATCCGGAGGACCCGGGCAACGTGCTCTTCTACTACCGAGAGCTGATCACCGCCCCCGCACGACTGGCCGGAGACGTGGTACTGGTCCACGAGACCCTCGATCAGGTCAAGGAGCCGCGCAAGGCCTGGATCTACAACTCGGGCCAGCGCCGCGTGCGCCGCGCCCCGCAGATTTCCTATGACGGCCCCTTCCCGGCCTCGGAAGGCCAACGCACCTCGGACAACCTCGACATGTTCAACGGAGCGCTGGATCGCTATGACTGGAAGCTGCTGGGCAAGCAGGAGCTCTACATTCCCTACAACAACTACCAGCTCGAATCAGCCGAGCTGAAGTATTCCGACATTGTGAAACCGGGCCATATCAACGCCGACCTTCCCCGCTACGAGCTCCATCGGGTCTGGAAGGTTGAAGGAACGCTCAAGGCTGACGCACGACACATCTATGCCAAGCGGGTCGCATATATCGACGAGGACAGCTGGCAGATCGTCCTGCTCGACCATTACGACGCACGCGGCGCCCTGTGGCGAGTTGCCGAAGGCTTCATGACGCCCCTTTATGACAAGCAGATTCCCATGCTGGGCGTGGAGGCGCTGTACGACCTAATCAACGGCCGGTACATCGTTTCGGGGATGCGCAACGAGGAAAAGGACCCTCTCGAATTCGGTTTCAAAGTCTCATCCGCCGAATACACCCCGACCGCTTTGCGCAACGCCGGTGTCCGCTGAGAGGGACGCCGCCATCAGTTGCTTCTACTCGGGACCCACGCTCCTACTCCCGTGGTCACCGAGAACTTTTGCCGCTCCTCCGGGAGCGGCCTTTTTTTGACCCAGTAGCCTGTGAAAGCTTGCGACTCAGCCCGCTCGCCAATCGAATTGCGCTACGCTATCAAACGAGGCCATGGCCATGCCGAGCATCCGTAGCCATCTGCTCAAGATGCTTCTCAAGCATTCGATTCGTAAAACCTCCCACCTTCCTTTTGCGCAATGCCGCACACTCATGGATCGCCAGGTCAGGCTGTTCAAGAACGCCAGCGGTGTATCGCAGAGTGCTGTGGAAGTCGGTGAACGCAATGCGCAATGGCTGATCCCTGAACGAGCTGTTGCGGATGCCGCAGTGCTGTATTTGCACGGCGGTGCATATGTCTCGGGCTCCATAAGGTCGCACAGGGCTCTGGCCAGCCACATCGCCAAGGCGAGTCGGGTTCGCGTGCTTCTTCTCGACTATCGACTGGCACCCGAGCATCCGTTCCCTGCGGCACTGGACGATGCTGTCGCCGCTTTCGCGTGGCTGCAGAGCGAGCTGGGGCTGCAACCCGACCGTATCGTCATCGCCGGAGACTCGGCCGGCGGTGGGCTATCGCTGGCGACAGCGCTGCGTATCCGAGATAGCGGTCAGCCTCTTCCCCGAGCCATCGTGGCACTGAGCCCCTGGACCGACCTGACATGCAGTGGTGAGTCGTTCGGAAGACTAAGCCACAAGGATCCCTTCTTCCCGACAGCCGATCGCCTGCAACAGGCAGCACTGACCTATGCACCCCAGACTCCGCCGAACCATCCGGAGGTCTCGCCCCGGTTTGCAGACCCTCGCGGGCTTCCGGACATCTACATTCAAGTCGGATCGGACGAAGTACTACTGAGCGACTCGGTAGATCTCGCCACTCAGGCGAGCGATGCCAGGGTCAGCGTCAGGCTCGACGTGTGGCCGGGCATGTGGCACGTCTGGCAGGCGTTCTGCGACTGGATGCCGGAGTCCCGAGACGCCATAAGCCGGATTGGCGCGTACATAAACGCTGCTCTTAGGCGCGATGCGTCGTAGACAGTAGAGGCATGAGCTGGCGCGCGCCGATCGCATCAAAGGATCGTGTGCGCCAGCTCGCCAACGCCCTCGATGGACAACCGCAAGGTGTCGCCCCTCTCCAGCAAGCGGCCATTCTCGATTCCGCACCCGCCAGGAAGCGTGCCGGTGCCGATCAGCTCCCCAGGATAGAGCGGTTCGGAACTGGACAGGAACGCCAGTAGCTCTCCCAGCGAATAGCGCATGTCTGCGGTGGAGGTTTCCGAGACCAGCTGGCCGTTCAGGTGCACAGTCGCGGTAAGCGAGCCTATGCGTGGAAGCACCTCATCCGCGGTTGTCAGGGTCTGCGAAATGGAGGACAGGAAGTGTTTGCACTTCTGTGGTCCAAAGCCGGACCGCATCTCCGATCGCTGAATATCCCGCGCGGAAAAGTCATTCAGGACAACGAAACCACCAATGGCAGCCAAGGCCTCATCGGGCGTGGCGTTGAACAGCGGCTTTGCCAGTACGATGCCAAGCTCGAGCTCGTAGTCGAATGCCTGAGTGAGGCTCGGGTACTTCACGGGCGTGTCACCGGGAACGATCGTCAGGTGGTTGCTGAAGTAGTAGATCGGCTGCCGCTTCCAGAGCACCGGGGGGCGGAAGGCCGGAAAAGTTGATCGGCTCAGCTGCTCATAGAGCTGAGTGATCCTGAAGGCGGCAGGCATGAAGCGCCTTGCGAATCCACGTGACGCCTGGATCCAGTGCTGCTCGAACAACATGCAGTCACGGAACGAGCGCGGCTGAAAAGGCAGCACGGCCCCTCCTTCACCTGGGGCCGCTGGTGCGAGCTCTTGCAGCCACTCCGGAATCACTGCGCCGGGAGCTCCCACCACAATTTCAAGCCGCGACCCTCGAGGGGCGTCGGCGTCGCAGATGCGTCGAACCTTCATGGACAAGCCTCATTGGTGTTCGTTTTAGTATCCAACTGGCCGCGAGCAAATCGAGGTTGACCACGCATAGAGACGCTCGAGGTCAGGTTCGTCGCTAGCTGGCCTGGAGCGGACCGCCTGTTCTATAAATAATCCGTCCCCTTTAGCTCATGCCCTCAACTGGATTCATCATTCCTATTTCTGGCATTCATTCGAAGAAAACCAGCCCGCGCAGCCTCCGCGCCGGCGAACTCCGCGATAACCAAGACTGCCAATTCCCAATCGGCTACCGGGGCTTCTGAGCTGAGTAGATAAAGTGTCCCGGGTATCGCGACGGCGAGCGCTCCAGCGAGACAGGCTAATACCTCTCTCTTCTTTGAAATCGACTTAGCACGCATCTTGCCCTCCACCAGAATGCCCAGAAGCTGTGATCCGCAATCTTCAAATGACATTAAATTCAATATTGAATAAATTCTCAATACCTATCGAGTCCAATCGGACAGCACCAACCCCATATCTCTATCTACCGCCAACTTAAACGCCTGCGTGTATCGCCGACTTCGCGTGGCACCTTGAGCCACAGGTCTGCCCTGAAAACAGGGTGTAAACCGTACCGGAAGGAAGATTCTGGTTTTGACTACGCACTGGCACCGCTGCGCAGACGGCCAGCGTCCTTCGCCGGCGTGGCGCCGAACAGGCGCAGATAGTTGCGACTGAACTGCGACGGGCTTTCATAGCCCACCCGGTAGCCGGCTTCTGCTGCGTCAAGCGCTTCGGCGACCATGAGCCGGCGCGCTTCCTGTAACCGCAACTGACTGCGAAATTCCAGCGGGGTCATTGAGGTGACTGCCTTGAAGTGGGCATGAAACGTGGAGCGGCTCATTCCGGCGAGTTCGGCGATGTGATCGATTCGGCAAGGTTCGCGATAGTGGCTCCGCAGCCAGGCAATGGCCTTTGCGATCTGCCTCAGGCGACTGTCGGCGCGGGCCATCTGCCTGACGATGCCGTTACCTGGGCCGGTCAGTAACCGGTAGAGAATCTCTCGAATGATCAGCGGTGTAAGCGCTTCAATATCGCTGGGTTTATCCAGCAGTCTGACCAACCGCATCGCCGCATCCAGCAACTCGGGCGTAGTGTCGTTGAGCTCGATGGCTGCCCCCGCCTTGCCGTTCATCCCGGTCGCAGCGGGATACTGCAGGTCAAGGCCGCTCAAATCGGTCATGTCGAGGTCAAGCATCAGCGATAAATAAGGCGACGCCTCGCTCGCCTCGATGACCGCCCCCATGACCGGAATGTCCACGGACGCGACCAGATACTTCGCCGCGTCATAGACGTAAGAGGTGGTGCCGATCGCCACGTGCTTCCGGCCCTGAACAATAAGGCAGAGGGTCGGCTCGTAGACCACAGGCATCGGCATCGTCGGTGTATTGGAACGAGTCAATCGCAGGCCTGAGATCGGCGTTCCATGTATCCCGTCAGTCGTAGCGTGGCGGCCTATGAGATCCACCAGCGTCTCCAGAGCGCCCATATCGTATTCCTTTCAAGGTTGTAAGCGGCAATCGGTCGATACGAGCCGCCCGGACGATCGTGCAATCACTCGGGACCATCCTGTTACACGCGTGCGTACTTCCAAATGCAGACTCGCCCCTACAAATTGAGCATTGCACTATGAGGGCCGCGACATGGCAATTTACCCACCTCCTGACGACTATAACCGCCTCGGACGATCCAGCAAGCGTTCGCTGCTTTGCCCTTTCGGGGCCATGCGTGTTGAAACTGGGCAGCCGGTGACCAGGGCGACTGCCGTTCCCGTGCGCAGCGACTGCTACATAGGCCAGGCTCCCCTCCACAACCGACCCAGCAGGCGTGGAGGCGGGCCGAAACGTTATCTCGCCGGCCTGTTGGTCGTGGGTGCCATAGCGCTCACGGGCACTGCCGTGGGGGCAGGTGCGTCCGTATGCTCGCCCCGCGAGGAACAAGTCACAGAGCTGCACCGAGAGTGGATCATGGTCGGGTGGGAAAAGCTTCCCGGAGAGGGGGCCTTCGATTTTCGCGCCAAGCTCGGCAAGTTCTACGACTTCACGTCGCCGGATGTCGTGCTCTATGACGATTTCGATCCTCAATATCGTGTTGCGCGTAGCGCCGCCGAGTACGGTACGTTCTGGACCGCTCCGTTCTCCGCAATGAAGTCCGCACGACACCGCATCCTGGACGAACCAGACACTGTGATCCGAGAAGATCTAGCTACTTCCACCCTTGAATTCGCCGCACGCCTCGAAGCCGCAGACGGGGCGATTACCGGCATCAGGACTCGCTCTTCCCTCGTTTGGCAGTGCACGGCGCAGGGCTGGAGAATCCTGCGCGAACACAACTCCACACGCCAGATAGAGCGTGACGAAATCGATTCGCTGATACCGGGCTAACCGAGATCCACCTAAGCCAAGAGGAACTTGCCGCATGTCCATTTCGAGTCTTCGTAATACCCGTTCGGCTGTCGTCACCAGCGCCATGTTCCTTGTCGTGCTGCTGTTCCTGAGCCCGGTCAATGCGGCTTCAGGGAGCGACGTCGAGGCCCGCAACAAGCAAATAGTCACCGAGGCGTTTGATCGCTGGGCCGCAGGTGGCACGACCTTTTTCAGCGACGTGCTGTCGCCGGATGTCGTCTGGACAATTAAAGGCTCTGGCCCCAGCGCAGGCACCTTCCACGGCCGCGACGCATTCGTCGAAAAGGCCGTGCGGCCCTTCGTGTCTCGGTTATCCACCCCAATTAAGCCCATCAGCAAACAGGTATGGGCAGATGGCGATCACGTGATCATTCAGTGGGATGGCGAAGGCGTTGCAAGCGATGGGCAAGCCTACAAGAACAGCTATGCCTGGATCTTCCACATGCGCGATGGCAAGGCTGTCGGGGTCATCGCTTACCTTGATCTAACCCCTTACGACGATGTCTTGCAGCGCATTCCCGCCCCTGCGGCCGGTTGATAATCCGGGCGGGCCAGCCTTGGCATTTCTATTACGCACCAGCACCCGCCAGGAACTGACCAAACAATGGAGATCGACCCATGACCTATCGATCAGCACTCGCAGGCGGGCTGTTGCTCAGCACGATGTATGCAGTTATTCCGCACCTGGCACTCAGCGCAAACGCGGCGTCCCATGCCTCCAGCCCCGATACAACGGGGAATAACATGGACCCGCACCCTTACATCGGCATGTGGGTGACCGACGACGGCCATGTGCGCCACGAGCTCCTATCCAATAACCGTTATGACGAGGCCCGCGGCACCCGGCAGAGCGCATACCAGGGCCGCTATGAAATCACCGGAACCCATATCGAATACTGGGACGACACCGGCTTTACCGCTGACGGCGATTTCGTAGACCCGAACACCTTGCACCATGGCGGCATGATCTTCCGTCGCCGGTGAGCCTGGCCCGGCAATACAAGCGACAAAGGTGTGAGGCGGCTCTTGCCGTATCTGCATCGCCTTCATTCGACGAGCGGTGCGCACCGCCCGCCGAGCACCGAACAAAGATGACACCGTGCCAGTGGACATAACGGAGGTTGCCGATGCTCATCCGATGGATAGCAAACTAGATAACAACTGCCATCTTGGCGCCCTCTCTTCTCCTAAGCTCGGTGCGTCGACTTAGTTCGTCCGCCTGTCTGCCTAAATACCAGCCCAGGGCTCCCCAGACCAGTGCACAGAGTGCGCCGGCCAGGGCAACCGGCACTGCGCCATGGCCGAGCATGTCCAGTCCGCTCTTCAGCCAACCACTGAGCGCATCGCCCCCGCGATAGACGACGGTATCGATGAAGTTCTTGGCCTTGTATTTGCTCTCCGCATCCAGCGGCGCAAAAAGCATCTCCCGACCCGGCCTGACGAAAGCGTATTCACCGATGCGACGGACAATCATCAGCGCGGCAAGCAATGCAAAGCTTGGCGCAAGCGCAAGACAGACGAAGCCGATGCAGACCAGTATCGGCACGATTGCCAACAGCATGCGCACGCCCATATTTTTGGCGATACGTCCTGTGATGAACAGCTGTGACAACAGGGCGCCGGCCTGAACGATGACATCAATGATGCCAAAGACTTTTATCTGAGACTCGCGATCAGGAAACCGCTCTGCAACTAGCCTCGCCTGCTCGAAGTAAAGGAAGGTGGTCACCGCAGCCAGCAGCACGACGAAGCCAGCGATAGCGAGCAGATAGGGAGACAGGATCACCCGCGTAAGGCCGCTGAACGGATTGCCGGCTACCGGTCGGTGGGAGCTCTCAGGCTTGACTGCGCCTGGCCTACCCGCCCCATTGATTTCCCGCCAGCGCATGAGTGGGGTTTTGAGTGTCAGGGCGACGCCCAGCAACACGGCAGCCAGCAGAACCAACCCGGCGGGGCCCACCGCGCCGACCAACATCGAGCTCAACGCCGGGCCGACCAAGCCACCGACGCTAGCCCCGGCAGCAATAAACGCGAACAGCCGCTTGGCCTGCTGACCATCGAACACATCGGCCATCAGGCTCCAGGCAACGGAGACCACGAAGAGGTTGTAGACCGAAATCCAGACGTAGAACACGCGTGCTAACCAGACGCTATCGCTGTCGAACTGAAACAGGCCGGCGAATATGAGCAGGTTGCAACAAAAGAAGCCGTAGACCCAATCAACGAAGTGCAGACGCGGCACCCGAGAGCTGAGCCAGGCGAACAGCGGAACGGCAACGAGCATGACGATGAAGGTCGCGGTGAACAGCCACTGGAGATTCTCTACCCCAGCCGTTATACCCATCGACTCGCGAATCGGCCTCAACATGAAGTATCCACAGAAAAGGCAGAAGAACAGAAAGAACCCCTCGACGGCGGGCTTGATCTCATGATGCTCGGCATTAATGGTGGCGCCGAGGCGCCGCACCAGGTTTTCTGAAGGCATAATCGGCGCTCCGATGAGTTCAGCGGAAACTGACGTTGGTCAGTTGCTCGGTGGTCGACCACAAGCGCGCAGCCGCTTCGGCGTCCTTCGCTGCAGCAGGAACCGTGGCCAGCCCAAGCGGCCCGCGCTTTTCATCCTTGCCTACAGGCCCGTAGTAGGCGCCCGCCTGTGCCTCTTGAGCGGTGGCAGCGTATAGCGTCGGCAATGCACCTTGGGCAGCGGAGTGGTATCGCTCACGATCCTTGGCCCAGTTACGGCCGAACTCGCTGTCCAAGCCTGGTCCTCGAGCGATCAACTCGGTGACGGCCACTCCAGGATGTGCGGCGATGCTCTGAATACCCCAGCCGTGCGCGGTGCTGCGACGATGCAGTTCGAAGGCGAACATAAGCCCGGCCAACTTGGACTGGGCATAGGCAGCGTACGGGTCGTAGGCCTGCTCCGACTGCAGATCGTCGAAGTTGATGCGGCCTCGTGCTGCAGCGATGCTGGCCAACGTGACGACGCGCGGTGAGTCGCTTTTGCGCAGCAACGGAAGCACGTGTGCGGTCAGAGCAAAATGCCCGAGATAATTGGTGGCCAATTGCAGCTCGAAACCTCGAGCCGAAGTGCCTCGCTGCGGCGGTGCCATGATCGCCGCGTTATTGATAAGTCCATCCAGGCGCGGTAGGCGCGAGTTGAGGCGCTTACCCAAATCTTGAACCGACCCCAAGTCGGCTAGATCCACAGCCTCGAATTCCACTCGAGCACCGGCGACCTCCTGCTTGATCCGAGCAATCGCCTCCTTGCCACGCTGCGAATTACGCGCAGCGATTACCACCTGGGCGCCAGCCGCAGCCAATGCCTTGGCGTCTTCGAAACCCATCCCACTGGTGCCTCCGGTAACCAGGAAAACACGCCCGCTCTGCGAAGGCATATCGACGAGGCCCCAATCCGGTTTGGGCTGGCCTTGGGCAACCGCGCCGCCCATTTCCAGTACACAGCTCACCGCCAAGCCTATCGTTGCAAGACCTCTGCGCCATGCCGGTTTGACGGTTCCGACAGCGCTCATCTGAAGGGTATTGCTCATGCCTCGATCCTCTGTTCTGACACACCGCTTCGGTGCAGTGCGTTCACAGAAGGCATTGTTCTCTGGAGGACTAGTCAGGATAAGCCGTGTAAACATGGATGCCGCGTACGGCTGATCGTACAATCAGGCCCTTGCTGAGGGAAAAAGCCATGCGCCAGCCTAACTTGACCGATGTCGCGTTGTTCGCAGCAGTTGTGGATGCCGGAGGGTTTCGCGTAGCTGCTCAGAAGCGTGGTATGTCTGCCTCCTCAGTTAGCGATTGCGTGCGCCGCCTCGAGCGCGATCTGGGCGTTCGCCTGCTCAACCGCACTACGCGCAGCGTCTTTCCCACAGAGGTGGGCGCACGACTGCTGGAAAGGCTACGCCCCGCGCTGGAGGAGATAGGCGCAGCTTTGGGCGACCTGGACGACGTGCTCCAACCGGTAGGAACTCTACGCCTCAATGTGCCGGTACCCGTCGCCCGCTTCGTTTTGCCCCGATTGATCCCAACATTCCTGCAGCGCCATCCGGGCATCAATGTTGAGGTAGCCATGGACAACACCTTCATCGACGTCATCGCTGCCGGTTTCGACGCTGGAGTGCGGTACGAGGAAAGCCTGGCCAAAGACATGATCGCCGTGCCAATCGGCCCACGCCGCCAGCGTTTCGTAGCCGCCGCCGCGCCTTCATACCTGCAAAAGCACGGTGAGCCGCGTCACCCGCGCGACCTGCTGACTCACCGGATGATTGGCCATCGGTTCGAGAGCGGAAAACTCGGTGTGTGGGAGTTCGAGAAGGACGGTGCAATAGTTCGCGTACCGCCTCAAGGTCCGTTGCTTACTTCGTCACAGGATCTAGAAGTGGGCTCGGCTGTGGCCGGCGTGGGGATCATCTACACCTTCGAGGAGTACCTCAGGCCACTGCTCGATCAAGGAGTGCTAGCGCCAGTTCTGCAGGAATGGTGGCAAGCCTTTGATGGGCCTTACTTGTACTATAACGACCGCCGACACATGCCATCGCCGCTTCGAGCCTTTGTTGATTTTCTCAAAGAGAACGAAGACTAGAGCTATCGGTTCAACGACGGCTTCTGGCCGGAAGCAGCCCTTCTTGAGGGGCCGTAATCGGCCAGAAGCAGACCTTAGGCAATGCGATTTAGGTGCCGTCGTTGAAGTATTGCTTTTGCATGTCGGATGTCTTGCCATCAAGCTTTAGCGGCAGGCTTTAGACGGAAGCTGACGCCCATACGATTGAAAGCGTTCATCGCGGCGATGGCCGCTGTCAGGTCAACCAGATCCTTTTCCGTAAACATCGCCGATGCTGCTGCGTAGGCTTCGTCGGATACATGTGTCTCGCTTACCCGCGTGACTTCTTCTGCCCAGGCCAATGCAGAGCGCTCCTGATCCGAAAACAGGTATTGCGCTTCATGCCATACCGGTACTAACAGCACCTTGTCCACTGACATACCTTCTTTGATCAGATCACGCGAATGCAGATCGATGCAGTGGGCGCAGCCGTTGATCTGAGACACTCTGAGAAATATTAGGTGGATCAGCGGGGCTGGCAGATTGGTTCCGGTGGTCACGAAACGATGCAGACCTCCAAGGGACTTGGCTGCACCAGGCGAGGCTTCAAACCAATTGAGGCGGTTCATGAGTTGCTTTTCCTTTCTTTGAAACGATGAAGAAAGCGTGACATGCAGCTTCCGGCTACAGAGTCGATTGAGCGCGTACTGAGCTGAATTCCCGAAACTGGCTGTCTTTAGGGCTGAAAGCCCTTGGCGCTACTGATGTGCGACGGACATACACGCTTAGAATCAATATTGGCGCGAAAGCGGACCTTGGTGCTTATCCACTTTATGCCTAGTGCACTGATCCACTTTTGCTCATGCCATCCAATGCGACCCTTTGGCCGTTAGCGGTTGGTAGGAACAATCACAGTTTCGTAACCTGACATCAGCCACGCATCTGACTTTGGTCAGTTCATCAACCAATGTCCGCTATTGCCCGGAAGGCGACGGTGACAGGCAGCCAATACGAAGCGGGGAATCGCCTTTTCCGCGCTTTTTCTTGCGACGAAGCTACGTCCGAATGCTCTGGACTTCAGCCCGCCTCCGCCTCATGGCAACAGACGCATAACTTATTGCCATCGGGATCGCGGAAATAGGCGCCGTAGAAATCCGCGTGGTACTGCGGCCGCAAGCCCGGTGGGCCCTCGTCAGTGCCGCCATGTGCCAGGGCCACGGCATAGGCGTTGCGTACCCCCTCACGGTCATTGGCCAACAACGCCAACATCTGTCCATTTCCCGTTTGACTGGGTTGGCCATCGAACGGGGCGCCGATGACGAGCAGAGGGCGCGGCGCGGTCGGCAACATCCAGGCAGCCCATGGCTTGTTGGGATCGCAGAATTTCAGAGAAAGGCCCAGCTCGGCGGCAAGGGGCGCGTAGAAGGCGTAGGCGCGTTCGAAGTCGCTAATGCCCAGAAACACGTGGGAGATCATGGCGATTACCGAATTGGCTGCACGGGTTTTGATTCTGCTGGGAAAGCCTCCCAGCTGGCTACTCACAGGTTCGGCTGGCCAATCGCGCGCCGCGAGCGGGCGTTCGGCAGCAGCGTGTGGCTCGAGGGAAAATGTCGCTTCTGGCCAAAAGCGAAACTTTCACTGCCGCTGCCGCGCAACGCCAAGCGCACGCTTCATCTGGCCAACGGCGATGTCTGAGAACGCTCGACAAGCGCTCTCAAACGCAACAACATCGTGCCGCTCGGGCTTCACCTCAGCGCAGCTTCTCCAGCATCTGGTAGTACCACATGCCGGCGGCCAGCATCGGGTTGCCGAACACGTCGCCCAGCGGGACCTTGATGTGTTTGCAGGCAGCGAAGGTGTCGTAGTGGCCGAGGGTGCCGGTCAGGGCGTTGGCCATGATCTCGCCCATGATGTGGGTGGTGGCGATGCCGTGGCCGGAGTAGCCCTGGCAGTACCAGACGTTCTGCGACAGCTTGCCCAGCTGCGGGATGCGGTTCATCACGATGCCCATGGCGCAGCTCCACTCGAAGTCGATGCGCACGCTCTTGAGCTGCGGGAAGGTGCGCTCGATGCACGGGCGCAGCTCGCCGGCGATGTCGCGCGAGTCGCGGCCCGAGTAGTTGGCGCCGCCGCCGAACAGCAGGCGCCCGTCGGCGGTCATGCGGTAGTAGTCGAGCACGAAGCGGCAGTCGTACACCGCCAGGTCCTGCGGGTTGATCGTCTTGGCCAGCTCGCCCAGCGGCTCGGTGGTGACGATGCCGCCCATGGCCGGGAAGATCATGCCCTTGAGCTGTTTGCGCGCCAGCTTGTGGTAGACGTCGCCGGCCAGCAGCACCTGCTTGGCGTCGATGCGGCCCTGGGCGGTGATCACCGCCGGGTTGGCGCCCTGGACGATGTCCAGCACCTCGGAATGCTCGAAGATCAGCGCGCCCAGGCTCTCGGCAGCCTTGGCCTCGCCGATGCACAGGTTGAGCGGATGCAGGTGCATGTTGCGGGTGTTCTTGATCGCGCCCAGGTACAGGTCGCTGGCCAGGTGCTCGCGCACGCCGGCGGCGTCGAGCAGGGTCACCTCGTCACCCATGCCGCGGCGCACCGCCTCGGCGTAGGAGGCGCGCAGCTCGTCCATGTGCGCGGGCTTCATCGCCGCGTGCAGGTGGCCGTGCTTGAGGTCGCAGCGGATGCCGTACTTGGCCACGCGGTTTTTGATGATCTCGTGGCCGCGCCAGCGCAGGTGCCAGATGAAGTCGTCGACTTCCTCGCCCAGGCTGTTGCGCATCTGCGTGCGCATGGCCTCGTCGCCGGACAGGCTGCCGGTGACCTGGCCGCCGTTGCGCCCGGTGGCGCCCCAGCCGATCTTGTGGGTCTCGACGATGGCCACCTTGAGGCCGCGCTCGGCCAGCTCGACTGCGGTGGCGACGCCGGTGAAGCCGCCGCCGATGATGGCGACGTCGACGCTGACCTGGCCCTGCAGGGTCGGGTAGTGGGTCTCCTCGTTCAGCGTGGCGCTGTAGTAGGACTTGGCCCGCTCGGCGGCGGCGATCACGGGTTGGGTTGCTGCGTTCATCTGGATTTCCTTGTCGGCCTAGGGTGGAAATCGACGCCTGGTCTTTTCCACCGTGAAAGTTGTGGTGGAAAGCCCTGACGCGGCTTTCCACCCTACGGAGGGTTCACGCGTTGGTCAGGTACCAGCGCCAGTCCTGCTCGCCCACCTCGCCCATGAACTGGCGGTACTCGGCGCGTTTCACCGCCAGGTACACGCGCAGGAAGTCCGCGCCAAAGGCATCGCGGGCCCACGCGGAGCGCTCCAGCGCGCGCAGCGAGGCCAGCCAGTCGGTCGGCAGATGTTCGCGGGCCTGGGCGTAGCCGTTGCCCTCGACCGGCGCGCCGGGGTCGAGGCGCTCGCGGATGCCACGGTGAATGCCGGCGAGAATCGCGGCGGCGGCCAGATAGGGATTGGCGTCGGCGCCGCAGATGCGGTGTTCCACATGGCGGGTGTGCGCCGGGCCGCCGGGCACGCGCAGGCTCACGGTGCGGTTGTCCACGCCCCAGGTGGGTGCCAGCGGCGCGTAGCTGTTGGCCTGGAAGCGCCGGTAGGAGTTGGCGTTGGGGCAGAACAGCAGCAGCGAATCGAGCAGGCTTGCGAGCATGCCGCCGACCGCCTGGCGTAGCAGCGGACTGCCGGCCTTGTCCTCGCTGGCGAACAGGTTGGCGCCCTGCCCGTCCGCCAGGCTCACATGCATGTGCATGCCGGTGCCGGCCAGGTGGTCGAACGGCTTGGCCATGAAGCACGCCTGCATGCCGTGCTTGTGCGCCACGCCCTTGACCAGGCGCTTGTAGCGCACGGCCTGGTCCATGGCGGCGAGCGCATCGCCGTGCTCCAGGGTGATCTCCACTTGGCCCGGCGCGTATTCGGAAATCGCCGTGCGCGCCGGAATGCCCTGGGCCTTGCAGGCGGCGTAGAGGTCGGCGAGGAACGGCTCGATCTGCTCCAGCTCTCGCAGGCCATACACCTGGGTGCTGCGCGGGCGGCCACCGTCGGCGTCCAGGGCCGGTTGCGGACGGCCCTGGGCATCGCGCTGCTGGTCGAGCAGGTAGAACTCCAGCTCGCAGGCCATCACCGGGTGATAGCCGTCGGCCTTGAGCTGGTCGATCACCCGCACCAGCAGGTGGCGCGGGTCGGCCACCGCGGCCGGCAGGCCCTCGCTCGGGTGCATGGAGACCTGCACGGCGGCGGTGGGAATCTGCCGCCACGGCAGGCGCACCAGGCTGCCGGGCAGCGGGTAGGCGCGGCAGTCGATGTCGCCCACCTCCCAGACCAGGCCGGAGTCCTCGACGTCGTCGCCGTGCAGGGTCAGGCCGAGCAGGGTGCTGGGCAGCGGCCGGCCGCTCTGGTACAGCGCCAGCAGCTCCTCGCGGTGCAGCAGCTTGCCGCGCGGCACGCCGTTGGCGTCCAGCACGAACAGCTCGATCAGTTCGATATCGGGGTTGGCGTCGAGAAACGCCCGGGCTTGCTCGACGGGAGCGAATTGCATGATTCCTCGCTTGCGCCAGCGGCGCACGGTGTCTGAAGGGGCAGACAAGATGAAAGGCGAGCCGCGGGCATGGCGCGGCTGGCGTGTTTCAGGCAGCGAGGAAGGCGTCCGGCGGGCGCGCATGGCGGCAATGCCAGAGCGCCCAGAAGGCGAGGATTTCAGGGAGTAGCGCGTCGGCATCGCCGCGCCGTGTCGGGCACGGGCGGGATAGGAGACTGGATCGACGGCTGGGCACACTCATGATCCGAGACTCGCATGCCGGCGAGCCTGGGTTAAATCGGATTTTTTACACACTCAGTTCAGGGCTGGCTAAACAATCCCTCGCACAAACGACAACCGCCCAAAGCGGGCGGTTGTTCGAGCCAGAGGGAGGGAGGTTCAGCCGCGTTCGAGGTCGTCCTGCTTTTCCAGGAATTCCTCTTCCAGCAGCGCGTCGCTGAGCTGGACGTCGCCGGCATCGGCGATGCGGCCGGTGGAAACGGTCTTGGCCTCCAGGCGGCCGGTCAGGTTCTCCAGGGCGTGGCGCATTTTTTCGGCGGCGCCGTCGACGGCCAGGCCCATGGCATCGGCCTTGTGCGTTACGGAGAGGGGCTGATGGCCCTTGAGCCGGGCCTCGATCTGGCAGCGCTTGTCGTCGCTGCCGGACTTGTGTGCGTTCTCGTCGCTGATGTGTACCACCACGCGGGTCAGCATTTCATCGAAGTGATCGAGCCGATCCATCACCTCCGCACTGACCCATTCCTGAAGCCGAGCACTACCTTCGATCTGGTTCGTGTGAACTTGAACTTGCATAGGGCATCCTCGTTTTCCTGGGGTGTTCCGAGGCATGCGGCTGCGGGTCAGGCGGTGAAGCGTCTCCTCTGGTGTTGCCTGCCAAGCGTGGCGTGCCGCCATCGGCACATCACTCCCCTGCTGGGCCACACGACTCGACGGGACGGCGGCCAGGCCGCGGTCCGAATCTCTGGCTCCAGTCTTACTACAGCCGTCCCTGGTCGGCAAATCCAAGATGTCGCAGGGATGTTTCGTCAGATTGCGGCCCTACTCGCTCTGGCGCCGGCTCTGCAGGCTCGCCAGCATGCGCTCGGCGTTCTCGCCACATTGCATGCCCTCGGGCTTGTTCTCGATGTCGGCGATGGTCGCCAGCAGCTGCGCCTTGTTCTGCGCCAGGCGCGCCTGCATCGCCTCGATCTCCCCGACCTTGCGCCTGAGCGCGGCGAGCAGCTCGTCGTGGGGCCAGCTCTTGGCCACCGGGTCCGGCAGCAGGCGGCGGATCTCCTCCAGGCTGAAGCCGGACTGCTGGGCACGGGTGATCACCAGCAGAGTCTGCTCGGCCTGTGGCGGATATTCGCGGTAGCCGTTGGCCTGGCGCTGGGCGGCGATCAGCCCGCTGGCCTCGTAGAAGCGGATGCGCGACGCCGCCAGGCCGGTGCGTTTGGCCAGTTCGCCGATCTTCATGGAATTGCCTCCGAGGGCTATTGACCTTGAAGTTAACTTTAATCTTAGGCTTCACCCATCGTCCACCGGGAGCCCCTATATGACCGCCTTCCAGCCCCTGCAACTGCCCAACGGCGCCACCATTCCCAACCGCATCGCCAAGGCCGCCATGGAAGAGAACATGGCCGACGCCACGCAGGCCCCTTCGGCCGAACTGTTGCGCCTGTACCAGGCCTGGGCCGAAGGCGGCGCCGGCCTGCTGCTGACCGGCAACGTGATGATCGACGGCCGCGCCATGACCGGCCCGGGCGGCGTGGTGCTGGAAGACGACAGCCAGCTGGACAAATTCCGCGCCTGGGCCCGCGCCGGCCGCGCCCGCGGTGCGCAGTTCTGGATGCAGCTCAATCATCCCGGCCGGCAGATGCAGGCCAACCTCGGCCAGCCGACCGTCGCACCCTCGGCGGTGAGCCTGGAGCTGGGCAGCTTCTCGAAGATGTTCCCGCGGCCCAAGGCGCTCGACGACCAGGAGATCGCCGAGCTGATCCGCCGCTTCGTGCGCGCCGCCGAACTGGCCGAGCAGGCCGGCTTCACCGGCGTGCAGATCCACGCCGCCCACGGTTACCTGCTCAGCCAGTTCCTCTCGCCGATCAGCAACCGTCGCAACGACGCCTGGGGCGGCTCGCTGGAGAATCGCGCGCGATTGCTGCTGGAGGTGGTCAAGGCGGTGCGCGCCAGCGTCTCGCCGGGCTTCTGCGTGGCGGTCAAGCTGAACTCGGCGGACTTCCAGCGCGGCGGCTTCGACGCCGCCGACGCCAGGCGCGTGGTGGAGATGCTGGGCGAGCTGGACGTCGACCTGGTCGAGCTGTCCGGCGGCAGCTACGAGGCCCCGGCCATGCAGGGCGACGCCCGTGACGGCCGCACGCTGGCACGCGAGGCCTACTTCCTCGAGTTCGCCGGCGAGATCGCCGCGGTGGCGCGCATGCCGCTGATGGTCACCGGCGGCATCCGGCGCCTGCCGGTAGTGGAGCAGGTGCTGGCGAGCGGCGTGGCCATGGCCGGCATCGCCACCGCCCTGGCCATCGACCCGGCGCTACCCGAGCACTGGCGCCAGGGCCGCGAACGCAGCGCCGAGCTGCCGCCGATCCACTGGAAGCGCAAGGCCCTGGCCTCGCTGGCCTACATGGCCACGGTGAAGTTCCAGCTGCGCCGGCTCAGCCAGGGCGACCGGACGAAACCGGACGTGTCACCGCTGCGTGCGCTGATCGGCGAGCAGCTGCGCACCGCCCGCCGCGCTCGCCAGTACAAGCGCTGGGTCGCTCAGCGCGCCTCCAGCTGATCGATCAGCGCCTCGGCCAGCGCCTTGTCGGAGAACGGGTTCTGCCCGGTGATCAGCTCGCGGTCGACCACCACATGCGGCTGCCAGGCCTTGGCGTATTGCATGTCGCCACCGGCGGCGGCCATGGCGGGCGCCGGGTAGTAACGGATACGCGCGCCGTTCAGCGAGCCCTCGAAGACCGCCTCTTCCGGGTCCGAAAAGATGGTCATGCGGTAGCCCTGGTAGCTCCAGTCCCGTGCCGCCGGCGTCTCGCCGCGCAGCATCGCCGCCTCGTAGCCGCGCGGGTCGGCCTGGGCCGCGAGCAACGCGATGGGGCCATGGCAGATGGCGGCCGTAGGCTTGCCGGCACCGTGAAAGTAGCGCAGCAGCTCGCCGACCTGCGGGTTGTTGGGCAGGTCGATCAGCGGGGCGTGGCCGCCGGGGATGAACAGCGCCTCGTAGCGGTCCAGACCGCCGGCCAGCACCTCGCTCAGCGACAGGCTGTCGTCGATGCCCGGCAGCCCCGCCACCACCTGGCGGATGCGCTCCATCTCCGCCTGGTCGCCGCCGAAGTACTGCGGGTCCAGGGAGGTGCGATCCACGCTCGGTGCATTGCCCTTGGGCGTCACCAGCACCAGCTCGTAGCCGGCCTTGAGCAGGCGGTCGGCCGGCACACCGAACTCGTTCAGGTAGTAGCCGGTCGGGTAGCTGCGGCCGTCTTTCAGGGCCAGCTGGTTCTCGCTGGAAAGCAGCACCAGCACCTGGCCCTTGGGCCCGGCGGCGAAGGCAGACGCAGCGCTCAGAGCGCCGAACAGGGCCAGAGCGAGGGGATGGAAATGCTTCATGGTCGGACTCCGCAGGGTTGGCCGAGCAACGGCGCTCGAATGCCGCGCATCCTAGCGGCGGGGTTATGATTCGATAATTCGAAAGCTCTTATTCCTGGTATCCAAAAAGTGAATATCGCCAAGAAGGACCTGAACCTGCTGCTGGTCTTCCACGTGCTCTATCAGGAACACAACGCCTCGCTGGCCGCCGCGCGCATGGCGCTGAGCCAGCCCGCGCTGAGCCACAAGCTGAACAAGCTACGCCACGAGTTGGGTGATCCCTTGTTCGTCCGTGCGCCACGCGGCCTCGCGCCGACGCCCCGCGCCCATGAGCTGGCGCCGCAGGTGCAGCGGTTGGTCGCCGAACTGGAAGGCTTCTACGACCGCTGCGAGGGGCGCGATTTTCTGCAGCGCGCCGAACGCATCCACCTGTACACCACCGACTACATCGAGCAGACGCTGCTGCCCGCCCTGCTCCCGCACCTGCGCCGCCAGGCGCCCAACCTGCAGCTGATCACCCACAACACCCGCGGTTTGCTGCCGCGCGAGGAATTGGAGAAAGGCACCTGCGACCTGGCCATCGCCGGCTTCTACGCCAACCTGCCGGACACCTTCCACCAGCAGCGCCTGCTGACCGAGGACTTCGTGGTGCTGGCCGCCCGGCACAATCCACAGCTGAAAGACGGGCTCGACCTGCCCGCCTACCTCGCCTGCGACCATCTGCTGACGACCCTGACCGGCGACCTCAACGGCCTGGTCGACCGCGCCCTGCAGGCCCGCGGCCATGCGCGCCGGGTGGCCGCCGGGCTGTCCAGCTTCATCGCACCGAGCCGGCTGATCCACGGCAGCGAGATGCTGCTCACCTGCCTGCGCTCGGTGGCCGAGGAAGCCGTGGCGCGCGATGCCGAGCTGGCGCTGCATCCGCTGCCGCCGGGGCTCGAGTTGCCGCGGGTCGAGGTCATGCAGATCTGGCACGAGCGCACCGACGCCGATCGCCTGCGCCGCTGGCTGCGCCAGCAGATCCAGCAGGTCGCGGGCACCCTCAGCCGCTAAGGTCGTCCAGCGCCAGCCGGCTGCGCTCGAACCAGCCCAGCAGGTAGTCCGCCAGGGCCTGGGTGCGGCGCGGCAGGCTGCCTTGCCAGGGATGGGCGAGAAACACCGGCGTGCTGCGGGTCTGGTAGTCGCGCAGCAACCACAGCAGGCGACCGTCGGCCAGCTCTTCCTGGACCATGTAGGACGGCAGGCGCGCTACCCCGGCGCCGCTCAATGCCGCCTTCTTCAGCAGGCTGTAGTGGTTGCTGGCCAATTGGCCGGACACCCGCACGCGTTCCAGCTGGTGCTGGCGGTGGTACAGCCATTCCTCGAAGCCGCTGTAGTGGGTATTGAGCAGGCAGCTATGGCCTGCCAGTTCGTCCGGTGTACGTGGCGCCGGGTGACGGGACAGGTAGGCCGGCGCCGCGCAGGTGATCTCCTGCAACGCGAACAACGGCCGCGCGACCAAGCGTTCGTCCGGACGTACGCCGGAGCGGATGGCCAGGTCGAAGCCGTCCGCCACCAGATCTCGATAAACATTGGCCAGATCCAGCTCGACCCGCACCTGCGGGTAGCGGCTGGCAAAGTCCAGCAGCAGCGCATCGAAGAAGGTCTCGCCGAGGGACACCGGCACGGTCAGGCGTACCGTGCCGCTGACCTCCTCCTGCAGGCTGAGCACCACCTGGCGGGCGCGCTGAGCCTGGGTCTGCAGTGCCTGGGCCTCGGGCAGCAGGGCGGCACCGGCGGCGGTCAGATGCAGCCGGCGCGTGGTGCGGTGCAGCAACTGGCTGCCGAGGCTGCGCTCCAGACCGCTGATGCGCTTGGACAGCTGCCCCTTGCTGCAGCCCAGGCGCTCGGCGGCGGCGGTGAAGCTGCCGGCCTCCATCAGCAGGGCGAAGGCGGCCAGGTCTTCCAGTTCGCTCATGGCACGGCGCTCATTGTTTCCTGATGAGAACCAAAGGTTTCACATTGCCTGGATTATTGGCAACAACGTGGCGCCTAAGCTGGCCCGTCACTCACCAATACGGAGCCACTCCATGAAAATCATCCTGATCGGCGCCAGCGGCACCATCGGCCGCGCCATCGATAACGAACTCAAGGACCGCCACCAGATCGTCCGCGTCGGCCGCAACAGCGGCGAGCTGCAGGTGGACATCACCGACCTGGCCTCGATCCGCCGCCTGTTCGAGCAGACCGGCCGCTTCGACGCCCTGATCAGCGCCGCCGGCAATGGCCACTTCGGGCCGCTGGAAGAACTCACCGCCAAGGAATTCGCAGTCGGCCTGGACGACAAGCTGATGGGCCAGGTCAACCTGGTGCTGATCGGCCGCGAGTTCGCCAACGACGGCGCCTCCTTCACCCTCACCTCCGGCGTGCTCAGCGAAGACCCGATCCGCTTCGGCAGCGCCCTGAGCATGGTCAACGCGGCGGTCGACGGCTTCGTCCGTGGCGCCGCCATCGAACTGCCGCGAGGCCTGCGCATCAACAGCGTGAGCCCGACCATCCTCGAGGAATCGTTGCCCGGCTACGGCCCCTACTTCCGCGGCTTCAAGGCGGTACCGGCGGCCACGGTGGCGCTGGCGTACGCCAAGAGCGCGGAAGGCCGGCAGACCGGGCAGGTCTATCGCGTACTGTGATCCCGGCGGTTGCCTGAGCGGGCGGAGGGTGGCACGGTGGCGAGGTGTTTCAGACAAGGATGCAAGCCATGACCCGAACCCTGCCCCTCTCCGCCCTGTTCGCTGCCGCCCTGCTGGCCGGCTGCGCCTCCAGCCCGGAAGAAGAGGCCCCCGCCGCCAAGGGCGACGGCCGCTGTGATGCCGAATCCGTGCAGAACCTGGTAGACCAGCGCCTCACCACCGAGCTGGCCGAGAAGGCCCGCGTGAAGTCCGGCGCCGAGTATCTGCGGGTGACCCACCCGAACCAGGCGGTGACCATGGACTACAACCCGCAGCGGCTGAACATCGACATCGATGACGACGACAGCATCATCCGTGTGAGCTGCGGCTGAGGCCCATCCGGCCCGTTCCCGCGGGCCGCGAATGGCGGCGGGCGACTCGGCGGACGGCTGCGCCCACCGCCCGCCCCGGCCCAGCCGGCCCAGCCGAATTTTCTCCGTTACGACGGCTACTCGGCCGAGCCCTCCTCGACGCTCATCTCCATGCGCCGGATCAGACCACTCTCCACCATCTGCCCGAGCAGTTGCAGGTGCGGCAGGCACAGGTGCGCCTCCAGCGCCTGTTCCGAATCCCAGCGGCCTTGCAGTTGCCAGACATCGGCCTGCTCGTGGCGCAGCTCGCAGTCGCGACAGGCCGGATCGCGGCGGGCCCGCAGCAGCAACTCGCACAGGCGCAGGCGCAGCTCTTCGCCGGCGCCCTCGCGGGCCTGGAAGCGGGCCAGGCTGTTGATTGCTTGATTCATGGCAGTGTCTCCTGCAAGAGCCGCCCCCAGCGGGGACGCGGCTGCGATAGACCGTCTCGGACAGGCGCTCTCAATAGGCGCTGGAGGTGGGGCGGATCACCAGCTCGCTGACATCCACCGCGGCCGGCTGGCCGATGGCGTAGGCGATCGCCTCGGCGATGGCGCTGGCCGGAATCGCGTCGCGGCGGAACTCGCGGATCATCTCCAGGGTGGCGCCATCGGAGATGGTCTCGGCCAGGTCCGACTCGGTGACGCCGGGCGAGACCACGGTGACGCGGATATCGGCGCCCACTTCCTGGCGCAGCGCCTCGGACAGCGACACCACCGCCGCCTTGGTCGCGCAGTACACGGCGCCGGTGGCGATCGGCTTGTAGGCACCTATGGAGGCGACGTTGATGATCTGCCCGGCGCGGCGCTGCTGCATGCTCGGCAGCACGGCGGCGATGCCGTGCAGCACGCCGCGGATGTTGACGTCGATCATGCGATTCCATTCGCCGATCTTCAGCGCCGCCATGGGGGACAGCGGCATCACCCCAGCGTTGTTGACCAGCACATCGACCCGGCCGAAACGCTCCAGGGCCAGGTCTACCAGGGCCTGCACATCCTCCTCGCGGACCACGTCGGTGGCGCGGTACTCGGCCGTGCCGCCCTGGTTGCGGATATCCGCGGCCAGTGCCTCCAGACGCTCGCTGCGGCGAGCGCCGAGTACGACGCGGGCGCCCTGGTTGGCCAGCAGGCGGGCGGTGGCTTCGCCGATGCCACTGCTGGCGCCGGTGATGACGATGACTTTCTCTGCGATCTGCGACATGAGCTGTTCCTCGGCAAGCGGCGCGGAAGTGGCGCCGGGACGAGGCAGAGATTGCGCCTGGGGCTGCGTACATCGTTAGACGGAAACTGTCGAGAACTTGCCTGATTCTGCAAAGCACACCCGATCAGACGCTACGCTTGGCGAACTACGACGAGTCGGCTTGCCCAAACCTGCCGTGCTCTTGCCTGATCCTGCCGATAGCAGCCGAGCCGCCACACGCCGCGGGTATGCTTGCGGCAACCGAGGAGATCCGCGCCATGCTCAACGTCGAGAACGCCGAACAGAACCTGGAAGGCCAGCGCTGCGAGCTGGCCGGGCTGATTGCTCGATACTGTGCCGAGGGCGGCATCGTCGAGACGACGATTCCCGGCCTGGCGCTGTACCGCGCCACCGCACCCTCGCCCATCGTCCACACCCTGTACCGGCCGGCCCTGTGCATCATGGCCCAGGGACAGAAGGTGGTGCGCCTGGAGGGCGAGGTCTACTGCTACGACCCGCTGCATTACCTGGTGGCCTCGGTGACCCTGCCGGTCACCGGCGAAGTCACGCTGGCCGCGGAGGAACAGCCGTACCTGAGCCTGCGCCTGGATATCGACCCGGCCGAGCTGGCCAGCCTCATCGCCAGCGCCGGGCCCATCGGTGTGCCCAACCAGGGCAGCGGCCGCGGCCTGCATGTTGACCGCCTCGACGCCCCGCTGCTGGACGCCGTGCTGCGCCTGGTGCGCCTGCTCGACAACCCGCGCGACATCGCCATGCTCGCGCCGCTGGTGCAGCGCGAGATCCTCTACCGCCTGCTGCACAGCCCCCAGGGCCAGCTGCTGCGCGATATCGCCACGGCGGACAGCCAGGCGCACCGGGTCAACCGCGCCATCGAATGGCTGAACCAGCACTACGACGAGCCGCTGCGCATCGACGAACTGGCCAAGGTGGCCAACCTCAGCACTTCCACCCTGCACCACCGCTTCAAGGCGCTGACCGCCATGAGCCCGCTGCAGTACCAGAAGCAGCTGCGCCTGCAGGAGGCGCGGCGGTTGATGCTGTGCGAGAACCTGGACGTGTCGAGCGCCGGCTACCGGGTCGGCTACGAGAGCCCCTCGCAGTTCAGCCGCGAGTACAGCCGGCTGTTCGGCGAACCGCCGATGCGCGACCTGGCGCGGCTGCGCAGCGCGGGCTGACTACCAGCTCAGCTCGAGGCGGCTCTCGAAGCGGCGCATCTCGCCGCTCAGCGGGTCGACGAACTCCAGGCTGTGGGCCAGCAGCTTGAGCGGGCGGCTGAAATCGTCCACGCCCTTCTCGTCGACGAGTTCGGGATAGAAGGTGTCGTTGAGGATCGGCGCGCCCAACGCCGCCATGTGCACGCGCAGCTGGTGCTGCTTGCCGCTGACCGGGAACAGCCGGTACCGCCACAGGGCATCGCGCTTCTCCAGCACTTCCAGCAGGGTTTCGCTGTTCGCCTCGCCCGCCACCTCGCGCATGCGGAAGAACGGCTCGCCCTTCTCCAGGCGCGAGCGGTGGCGTAGCGGGAATTTGTGCTGCGGCAGCGCCGGGGCGATGGCCTGGTAGCGCTTGTCGATGCGCTTTTCGCGGAACAGCGCCTGGTAGGCACCACGGCTGGCAGGTGTGGTGGAGAACAGCACCAGCCCGGCGGTGTGCCGGTCGATGCGGTGCAGCGGCGCCAGGTGCGGATTGCCGGTCTCGCGCACCAGGCGGGTGAGCAGGGTTTCCTCGGCGTAGTCGCCCGCCGGCATCACCGGCAGGAAGTGCGGCTTGTCCGCCACCAGCAGGTGCGCGTCGAGGTGCAGCACCTGGGCCTGGAAGGGAATCTTGCGCTCGTTCTCGATCTCGCGGAAATACTGCACCCGCAGCGCCTCGCGGTAGGGCGCCTCGGGGCCCAGGGGGCGGTCCTGGTCGTCCAGCACCAGGCCGCGGGCCATGCGCGCCAGCCAGGTATCGCGGGAAATCTGCGGGAAGCGCGCACACAGGCAGTCGAGCACGGTGGGCCAGCTGCCGGCCGGCAGGTGCAGATAACTGGGGCGAACGTTGAGCGGGCGCGAGGACATGGCGGCGGGCGTGGCGGCAGGGCCGGGCATTATTCCTCAGCGCGGCGAAAAACGCCGCCCCGCTCGTCCCCGCATCTGTAGGGGTCGATCCGCATGCCGCTGTAACTGCCGGCGGGCAAGGCGCCGGAGCAGGATAGGCTGCCAACCCGAGGAGCACTCATGAAGACCATAGGCCTGATCGGCGGCATGAGCTGGGAATCCACTCTGCCCTACTACCGTCACGTCAACGAAGCGATCAAGGCGCGCCTGGGCGGCCTGCATTCGGCGCAGCTGGTGCTGTACAGCGTGGATTTCCACGAGATCGAACAGCTGCAGCGCAGCGGGGACTGGCAGCGCGCCGGCGAGCGCCTGGGCGAGGTGGCGGTGGCGCTGCAGCGCGCCGGCGCGGACTTCCTGGTGCTCTGCACCAACACCATGCACAAGGTGGCGGCGGCCATCGAGGAGGCCTCCGGCCTGCCGCTGCTGCACATCGCCGACCCGACCGCCGCGGCCATCCGCGCCGCCGGGCTGCAGCGCGTCGGCCTGCTCGGCACCCGCTTCACCATGGAGCAGCCGTTCTACCGCGAGCGCCTGGAACAACAGCACGGCATCGACGTGCTGGTGCCGGACGAGGCCGACCGCGACCTGGTGCACCGGGTGATCTACGAGGAGCTGTGCCTGGGCGTCGTGCGCGAGGAGTCGCGCCAGGCCTATCGGCAGATCATCGAGCGGCTGGTGGCGCGCGGCGCCCAGGCGGTGATCCTCGGCTGCACCGAGATCGGTCTGCTGGTCGGCGAGGCGGACGCCGCGGTGCCGCTGTTCGACACCACCCTGCTGCATGCGCGGGCGGCGGCCGACGAGGCGCTGAAGTAAACGACGGCTGCCGTTGGCTGTTGGGAGGCTCGGAGGCTCGATTCCCGGCATGGCCGATGTTCCGCGGCACATCGGCCAGCCGCTAGCCGATCAACTGATCGATTCGCTCGTCGTACAGCATCACCCGGTCGCGGCCGGCGGCCTTGGCGGCGTAGAGCGCCTTGTCGGCGCCCTGCACCAGGCCCTCCGGGCCGTTCACCGCCACGCCGAGCGGCTGCGGCAGGCAAACATTGACCCCGGCACTCACACTCAGGCGCCGCCAGGGCGAGCCGGCATGCGTCAGCCCCAGGTTCTCCAGGGCCAGACGGATCTGCTCGGCCACCTGCAGGGCGCCTTGGGCATCGGTTTCCGGCAACAGCAGGCAGAACTCCTCGCCGCCGTAGCGCACGGCCAGGTCGGCGGGGCGCCGCTGACCGGCACGCAACAGCTCTGCCACGGCGCGCAGGCACTCGTCTCCGGCGGAATGGCCGTAGATGTCGTTGTACTGTTTGAAGTAGTCGACGTCGAACATGACCAATGCCAGCGGCCGCTGGGTACGCATGGCACGGGCATATTCGTCGTTGAGCGCATGCACGAAGCGGCGACGGTTGGCCAGGCGGGTCAGCTCGTCTTCCAGCGCCTGCTGCTCCAGGCGCCGGTTGAACGAACGCAGGGCGTCGCGGGTCGCGGTCAGCTCCACTTCGGTCTTCTGCCCCTGCTTGATCAGGTGCAGCAGGTAGAAGCCGAACAGCGCCAGCAGCACGGCCAACGCTCCGACGACCGTCAATTGGCGAATAGTGTCTTCACGCCAGTCGGCGAGGATGTCCTCCTTGGCCAACGCGGTGATCACCACCAGCGGATAGTTCTGTACCTGGCGATAGCTGAACATTCGCTCTACGCCATCGACCACCGACGGCATGATCGTCGTGCCGGCCGGCCCCTCGGGCAGCAGGTCGGTGAAGATATGGCCGCGGGCCAGGCTGGTGCCGATCAGGTCCTCGCGAAACGGGTTGCGAACCAGGATGGTGCCGTTGTTGAGCGACAGGTTGATGCTGCCGTTCCGGCGCACGTCGAAGGTGGCGTAGAACTGGCGGAAGAAGTCGATGGACAGAGTCGCCAGGGCCACACCGGCGAAGTTGCCCTCGGCATCCTCCAGGCGTCGTGACAGGGGAATGATCCAGTCGCCAGAAATGCGACTGCGCACCGGCAGGCCGATGTGGGCGCCGTGGTCGTAGGGATGCTCGCGGTGATAGATGAAATACTCGCGGTCGGCATTGTTCGCGCCCAGCGGCACCTCGCCGAACGAGTTGACCACCCAGTTGCCGTCACGGTCATAGGCGAACAGCCCGTGCAGCTCGGCCTGCTCGTAAACGTGCTGGCGCATCAGCGCCTGCAGGCGCTGCCGCTGGCGCGGCTCGACGCCATCCACCTCCAGCCGCTCGACCAGGTCGAGCAGCACCGTGTCGGCTTTTTTCATCGAGTCGCTGGCCTGGCGCGCCAGGGCCGAGGCCAGGTTGGAGGTCTCGATCTCGGCCTTGCGCAGTTGTACCTCGCGGGCCTTCCAGATCAGCCAGCCGTCGGTCGCCACCAGCGTCAAGCACACCAACACCACGAAAATCCGGGCCAGCGGCACGATCGCCGGCCGCTGCCACCAGCGCGCAAAGCCCTTCCCTGCTTCGGTGCCTTCACTCATCGATTTGCCGCTGTCCGCATTCGGCTGCTTTGCCTCAACTATAGGAAAGCCTGACGCCAATCAGAAGGCGCCACGCAACAGATACACGACCAGACCGACGACGGCACTGGCGAGCAGCACCGGAATGACCCCGCGACGCAGCACGAACAGCGCCACGGCCGCCCCGACGGCGATCAGCGCCGAGGGCCAGTCGAACGCACCCGCGAAGCCTTCAGGCCAGAGCACATGGTAGGCGAAGAACAGTGCCAGGTTGAGAATCACCCCGACCACCGCCGCGGTGATGGCGGTCAGCGGCGCGGTGAATTTCAGCTCGCCGTGGGTCGACTCCACCAGAGGCCCGCCGATGAGGATGAACAGGAATGACGGCAGGAAGGTGAACCAGGTGACCAGGCACGCCGCAAGGGCGCCGCTGACGAAGGCCGAATCGGTGCCGAACACGGGTTGGGCCCAGGCACCGAGGAAGGCGACGAAGGCCACCACCATGATCAGCGGACCCGGCGTGGTTTCGCCCAAAGCCAGGCCGTCGATCATCTGCCGCGGAGTCAGCCAGCCGTAATGGTCCACGGCGCCCTGATAGACATAGGGCAGCACGGCGTAGGCACCGCCGAAGGTGAGCAGCGCGGCCTTGGTGAAGAACCAGCCCATTTGGGTCAGGCTACCCTCCCAGCCGAACGCCAGGATGAGCATGCCCATCGGCAGCAGCCAGAGCGCGGCACCGATCGTCAGCAGAAGCAGTAGGCGCGGCAGGCGGAAGCGGGTGTGCGCCGGCGGCGGTGTGTGATCGTCGATCAGCGCCGGCCCGTAGGAACTGGATACCGCGCCCTGCCCGCCGAGGGCGAAGTGCTGCGGCGCCAGGCGCCCACCGACCACGCCGATCAGCGCGGCGCCGAGCACGATCAGCGGGAACGGCAACTGCAGAACGAAGATCGAGAAGAACGCGGCGACCGCGATGCCCCACAGCCAGCGGTTCTTCAGCGCGCGGGCGCCGATGCGCTGGGCGGCCTGTAGCACGATGGCGGTCACCGCCGGTTTGATGCCGTAGAAGATGCCGGCCACCAGCGCCACGTCGCCGAAGGCGATGTACAGCCACGACAGCAGGATAAGGATCAGCAGCGAGGGCAGCACGAACAGCACGCCGGCGATCACCCCGCCCCAGGTGCGGTGCAGCAGCCAGCCGATGTAGGTGGCCAGCTGCTGGGCCTCGGGCCCGGGCAGCAACATGCAGTAGTTGAGCGCGTGCAGGAAGCGCCGCTCGGAGATCCAGCGGCGTCGCTCCACCAGCTCCTGGTGCATGATGGCGATCTGCCCGGCCGGCCCGCCGAAGCTGATGAAGCCCAGTTTCAGCCAGAACAGCAGCGCCTCGCGCCAGCCCAACGGTTGCGGTCCTTCGGTCTGCATATGGTCCTCCCCCCTGAATTGCCGGCCATGCTGCCACAGGCATGCGACAACGGCATGGCGTTTGGCATCTTCGGCCGGGACTTGGTCGGCGCGGATGCATACACTAGCCGGCAGTTTTCCTGATGCCCGAGGCCACCATGACAGACGCAGCTTCCTCCACCGCCATCATCATCGGCGCCGGCCATGCCGGCGGCGAACTGGCCATCGCCCTGCGCAACGAGGGCTGGGAGGGGCGCATCCTGCTGCTCGGCGAAGAAGCGCACCTGCCCTACCACCGCCCGCCGCTGTCCAAGGCCTATCTGGCCGGCAGCGTGGAAAAGAGCAGCCTGTCGATCCGCCCGCAGGCCGCGTATGACAAGGCCAACGTCGAGTTCCGCGGCGGCGTGCGCGTCACCGCCATCGACCGCCAAAATAAGACGCTGCAGCTCGCCGACGGCCAGCATCTGGCCTACGACAAGCTGGCCATCGCCACCGGCGGTCGGGCTCGCCCCCTGGCCGTGCCCCGCGCGGCGGATGCCGAGCTGTGCGCCAACTTCCACTACCTGCGCACCCTGGACGACGTCGAGCGCATCCGCGAGCAAATGAGCGCGGGCAAGCGCCTGACCATCGTCGGCGGCGGCTACATCGGCTTGGAAGTGGCCGCCTCGGCCATCGCCCAGGGCCTGCAGGTCACCGTGCTGGAAGCCTTGCCGCGGGTGCTGCAGCGCGTCACCGCCGCGGAGCTCTCAGCCTATTACGAGCGCAAGCACCGCGAGGCGGGCGTGGACATCCGCACCCATGTGCAGGTCGCGGACCTGGAGGTGACAGGCGCCGCGGTGAGCGCCGTGCTGTGTGCCGACGGCACGCGTCTGGAAACCGATCTGGTGGTGGTCGGCATCGGCCTGCTCGCCAACACCGAGCTGGCCGCCGAGGCCGGGCTGGACATCGACAACGGCATCCTGGTCGACGAGCATGCCCGCACCAGCGATCCGCATATCTTCGCCGCCGGCGACTGCACCAACCACCCCAACGCCCTGCTCGGCCGCCGCCTGCGCCTGGAGTCGGTACCCAACGCCCTGGAGCAGTCGCGCGTCGCCGCCGCCGGCATGGCCGGCAAGGACAAGCGCTATGCCTCGGTGCCCTGGTTCTGGTCCGACCAGTACGAGCTGAAGCTGAAGATGGTCGGCCTGGCCGAAGGCTTCGAGCGCCTGGTGCTGCGCGGCGACCCGCAGAGCGACAGCTTCAGCGCCTTCTACCTCAAGGACGGCAAGGTGCTCGCCGCCGACACGGTGAACCGCCCGCAGGACTTCATCGCCGCCAAGCGCCTGGTGGCCGAGGGCATCGTGGTGACCGTCGAGCAACTGGCCGACGACAGCAAGCCGCTCAAGGAGCTGCTGCCAGCTCCAACGGCCTGAAGCCAGCCAGGGCGATGGCGGGTGTTTTTGTAGCCCGGATGCAATCCGGGGACGGAGCCGCCTGTTCCCGGATTGCATCCGGGCTACGGCTGAAAGAGCTGCTGCCCATGCCGGCGGTCTGATCGCAGAAATGAAAACACCGGCCGAGGCCGGTGTTTTTCTGTAGCCCGGATGCAATCCGGGAACGGTGTTCACCGGCCTTCCCGGATTGCATCCGGGCTACATCAGCCTTGGCTCAGCTCAGGGAATCCACGACCACAGCTCCACGTCGATGAAGCGGAAGATCGCCCGGGTGAAGGCCTTCCATACCGGCAGGGTTTCGCCGGCGGACTTGGCGTAGCCGGTCATGCCCGATTTCAACTCGCCCGCCGGGTTGTCGATGATGGTCAGCACCTTGACGTACTTGCCGGCGCTCTTCTCCACCACGTTGGCGTCGATCTGCGTCACGGTACCGTCGAACAGCCGGTCGGAATAGGCCAGCGGCTTGACCTTGAGCACCGCGCCCGGCTGCACGTAGCCGATCTCGGTTTCCGGCACCTCGATCTCGGCGAACACCCGCTCGGCCTTCTCCACCACGGCGAAGGGCTCGCCCGGCGGCTGGAACTTGCCGACCTTCTGCTTGAGTAGCAAGGTGATCAACTTGCCGTCCATCGGTGCGCGCAGCTGCGAGCGCTCGATCTTCGCCAGGTACAGGTCGCGCTCGCCGCGCCAGCGCTGCACCTGCGCCTCGGCGGCGGCGATGGAGTCCGGCGTGGCGCCGACCTTGGCCAGCGTCAGGTTGGCCTCGGCGACCTGGACCGCCATCAGGTCCACCTCGTACTGGCGGCGGGCCTGGTCGGCCTGCTGGGCGGAGACACCGCCCTTGGCCAGCAGGGTGAGGTGGCGCTGGTGGTTGGTCTGGCTGAACTGGGTCTGGGTGCGCGCCATGTCCAGGCTGCGCTGGGCCACCTCGACCTCTTCGATCCGCGGCCGCGCCTTCAGCTCGGCGACGATGGCCTGTTCTTCGGCGATGCGCGCCTCCGCGATCTTCACCTGCGCGGCGTAGTCGCCGGTGGCCAGGCGGGCCAGCACCTGACCGGCCTTGACCTGTTCGCCACCTTCCACCAGCACTTCGGTGACGATGCCGCCGATGTCACTGGCGACCTGCTGCTGCTCGGTCGGCAGGATGACGAAAGTGCCGCCCGGCTCATAGGGATAGGGCAGGAACAGGCAGATCAGCAGCGACAGGGCGAAAACCCGCCCGCTATAGCGCGCCAGCTTGTTGGCCGGGCGGGCGCCAACCTTCTGCTCGACGTTGTCCGGCAGGCGGCGGCGCTTCCAGCGCTCGTACTGCACGGCGCGCTCGTACATCTCGTTGGCCGACCTGAACTTGCGGTAGGTCAGCAGGCTCAGGTAGCCGATCAGCACCACCGCGGCCAGCACGCCGGTGCCGCCGAAGTTGAATTTCAACCAGCTGCCAACCAGCAGCAGGGCAATGACGAACAGCAGCACCGAATAAAGGATGGAGGCCAGCCCGTAGGCCATCAGCGCGGTGTCGTTGGCCTCGCGATAGGCATTGCAACGGATCCGCCCGAGCAGCGCCTTGAAGGCCTTGCCACGCAGCTGCGGCTCATCGACCAGCACGGCGATCAGGTGGTAGCCGCTGCTCTTCGACAGCGGGTTGAGGGTCAGCAGCAGCGCCACCGCACTGGTGATCGCCAGGGCCAGGCCGGCGACCGGCAGCAGGCCATTGGAGGCACGGGTCAGGTACCAGGTGAACACACCCAGGCTGAACAGCGCCAGGCGCATCAGCACCGGCCCGCCGTGCAGCCACAGGCGCTCGCGGCGGCTCAGGCCGATCAAGTGGCGGATGCGCGGCGAAAAGCGCGGCAGGAAGCCGAGCATGAAGGCCACGGACAGGCTGTACACCGTGCCGCGGTACTTCTGCGCGGTCAGCGCCAGGGTCAGGGTGCACAGCAGGTTGACGGTGAACAGGCTGAAGAACACATGGCCGAGAGCGCCCATGCCGACCAGCCGGGTGCTGGCGTCCAGGTGCGCCTGGTCGAAGTTGTTGAGCACGATGCCCAGGGCCAGGCCGAACAGCAGCGGCAGCAGGAACACGCCGTACTTCAGCGGCTCGGTCCAGCCCTGCATGGCCTTGAGCAGACGGTGCGGGTTGAACAGGTGCAGCACCGGGATCTGCAGCGTGTCATCCATGCCCGCCGAGTCGCGCACGCCGGCCTGCAGCGGCTCGCCGTCACCGCGCGCCGCCTCATTGGCGGCTCCGCTCGGACGGCTCGGCGCGATGGGCGCGGCCTGTATCGGCGCGGCACCGATCGTTGTCGGTGCCGGCTCCTGACGACGCGCCGGCGGCGTGGCCTTATCGCGGAAGCGCGCGACCTTCTCCTCCAGCAGGCGCTGCAGATCCTCCTGCAGCTGCTCGCGGTACTGCGCCACCAGTGGATGGGCGGCGGCGGCCATGCCGAGCAGGCGCTGGTCGATCAGGCTGACCAGCAGCGCGTCGAGGTCGCCACGGCTGAGCATCTGCGAGAAACGGCGCTCGTAGCTGGCGGCGACGGCGACGAACTCTTCGTCGACCTGCAGCATCTCGAGAATGAAGAACTGCGGCGTCTCCAGCTCCCACTGCAGCTGGCTGGCCGGATCGATGACCACGTACAGCGGCTCCTGCCGGCCGTTGCGCAGGAACACCTGCAGGCCCTTGCGCAGCAGCAGCGGCGTGGCGATCTTGCGGGCGTCGCCGAGGTCGGACTCTTTCTTCGCGGAAATATTGCCGTTCATAGCACGGGGCTTCCTGTGGACCGGTCACGGATACCGGCGCTGGGTGCAGCCGAGGTCATCTGTTTGCGCGGCGCGAAGAACACCTCGCAGCCGCCGCGCGGGTTGTCGATATAGCGATCCCCGCCCAGCGGCCAGACCTTGGGGCCGAAGGGGTTGGCGGCGCCGAGGAACAGGCCGTAGGGCGAGGAAACGATGGTGCGCATGCCGATGTTGTAGGGGTTGCCCATGCCGTCGGTGGTCACCGGCACCCAGTTCTCGCCGTCGTAACTGCGGTACAGGTCGAAGCCCGACTGGCGCTCGAAGATGAATTGCTCGCCCACGCTGTTGATGATGTTAAGGAAGGGCTCCGGCCAACTGTCGCGCCGGGCATAGCCGAGCAGGCCACTCCAGTCGAACGTCGACAGGTAGAGCCAGCCCTCGTGCTCGGCCATGCGCCAGAAGTAGCCGTTGAAGAAGTTGTCGAAGCCGGCCATGTAGCCGGACAGCGGCTCCTTCCATCCCTGCTCGGTCATGCGGGCGTCGCCCACCAGCAGGTCCCAGCTGTTGTCCGGGCGGATGCGGATCAGCTCGGGTGGCGCCGGGCCCACGCCATTCTGCCGGTCGATGCCACCTCCCTGGATGGCACTGCCGACATACAGCGCGCCCTTGAACGGGTACATGCTCAGCACCGACTGGTTGAGCGGGCCGCGGCCGGCACCGTCGGCGATCACCTGCTCCCAGTGGTAGGGCTTGGTCTCGCAGGTACTGCGCCAGACCTGGTAGCCCTTGAGATTGAAGGTACCGATATAGAGATGGTCGCCGAACGGGCACATCTCGAAGATGGTCTTGTTGCCGTCGTCACCGAAGCCAAAGTCGCTGACCGCCTCCCAGCCGCCCTCCTCCGGCGCCGCGCTCTCGTAGACGATGGAGTGCGAGGAGACATTGGGGTTGCCGCCGCGCGAACCGGCCGGGGTGGTGTACATGCGCCCCTTGAAGCTGACCATGGTGCGGATGGTGGTCACCGGCAGGCCCATCAGGCCGGGCTCGCAGGTGGGGGTGAAGTTCAGCCCGTCCTCGCTGCGCAGCAGCAGCGGCCCCGGGCCCTTGGCCGGCGACCAGGTGCTGACGAACAGCGATGGCTTGCGCCCGGCGCTGCCGGGGTACACGCACATGCCGCGGAAGCCCAGCTCGCGGGGAATCTTCGAGCCGTCGCTGCCGATGATGGTCGGCGCCTTGAACACCCGCTTCCATTCGTCCTTGCGCGGGTTGTAGCGCCAGATCTCGGCGTGCAGGTCCAGGTCGAACGGGTTGGCCGGGCACTCCACCGGCCAAGGGTCCATGCTGATCGGCAGGCGCGCCTTCATCAGCGGGAAGTTGCCGCGGGTGGTGCCGACGTACAGGTGATCGTTGAACCACGCCATGGCATGGGCATAGGCGTTGATGCCGTCGCCGAAGCCGTTGCGGGCGATCAACTGGAAGTCGTCCTCGCTGAGCCCGGCCGGTACCCGCACCTTGCTTGGCAGGTTGAACATCGAGCCGGCGCGGGTCTTGCGCGCCAGCACCTCGGCGATGAAGGCGTTGAGGTGGTCGAGGGCATCGTCGAAGGCGCCGAACGGCCCCTGCTCCCTGCCCTCGCGGGTGGCGTAGAACCACTGCTCGGCGCGGCTGTAGATGCGGTCGCTGCGGAAGAACGGCTTGGCCTCGGTATCGTCGGCACGGCCCTGGCGCTGGGTGCTGGCACGACGCAGGAAGAACTCGAAGGAGCGGATCAGCTTCTGCGGCCGCGAGGCCGGGAAGAAATGCCCGGCGCCGCGCACCAGGCGGAAGTCCGCCCGTGGCCAGACGGTGAGCAGCAGCTCGCCGGTGGTCACCGCCTGGGAGCGTTCGCCGTAGATCGCCAGCAGCGGGAAGTGCAGCTGGCGCAGGCGCTCCACCACCAGACCGTCGTCGCCCATCAACTCTTCCTGGGCGGCGGTGGTCTCCAGCAGTTTCACCCACTGGTCGGCGGTGCGTTTGCCGGAGCTGCCCATCAGCGGGTTGATCAGCTCGCGCAACGCATCCGGCAGCTCGCGCTGGTTGAGTTGCAGGGTCGCCGCCTCCTTGAGCAGGCGGTAACCGAAATAGGGTTCGCGGGTGTTCAGCGGAATGCCGTTGTCATCCAGGATGCGCTGGATATGGTCGGCATAGCGCCAGTCGGCACCCACGTTGCGAATGGCGGCGATGTGCGTGTCGGCAAGGGTCAGGCTGCGAAAGCGCTGCGGCTGCTCGCAGGCCAGGTTCAGCGCGATGGTGCCGCCGAAGCTGTGGGCGATGAAATGCGCACGGCCGATACCCAGCCAGTCGAGCAGCTGGCGCAGGTCCTCGGCCTGTTCGGCCGGGGTATAGCCCTGCAGCGGCATGCTCGAGCGACCATGGCCGCGCAGGTCGTACATGGTCACCCGATAATGCTTGGCCAGGGCATGGCCGATCTGCATGTACCAGAACGCCAGGTTGGCGGCGAGGCCGTGGATCAGTACCACGTCCTCGATCTCGCTTTCCGTGCGCTCGCAGGACAGCTGTTGATAGTGCAGCCGGACTCCGTTGACCTCGGCCATCGCCATCGCGCGTTACTCCATGTAGCCGAGCATCTGCAGCTGGGCCATCAGCTTGTCCTTCTCGTCGTCGGCCATGCCCTCGGCATTGGCGTCCTTGTTCACCCCGCGGGTGGCTTCGCCGATGCGGATCGGGTTTTGGATCAGCCACGGCTTGATGAACATGTCGCCAGCCACCTTGCCCTCGAAGTCGCCGGGCACTTCCAGGCCCTGGCTGTAAAGCAGGGTCGCGCCGACATCGCAGATGTGCCGGCGCTCGATCTGCACGCCCTTGCGCACGCCCGGGCCGCAGGCGATGAAGATGCCGTCCGGGTGGTGGGTACCAGCCGGCTCCTCGCGCGGCTCGACGATCGGCAGCTTGTTCTTGATCGAGACGAAGCCGAAGTCGCGCAGCACCAGCAGCAGGTCCGGCGCGTCCATCATCGCCGGGCCGGCGAAGACTTCCTCGCGCAGGTGGATCTCGCTGACGATGCTCTCGCCGGTCACCGGGTCCTTCAGCGCCTTGATGTCGAGGATCAGTTGCTCGCGGAAGGCCTCGTAGTCTTCCGGCTTGATCCCGGTCTCGCCCGGATTGCGCGCGACGCGGATGTTGATGCCGTTGCTCGACGGGGTGCGGCAGTATGCGGTGGTCTTGGTCCAGTCGAGGTTGGCGAACATGCTTTCCTCGCGGCGCTTGGCGGCCTCGGAGCCCGGATCGAGCACCTCCTTCCAGTGCAGGTAACCCTTCTCGTGCAGCCAGGCGTTGATCCGTACCACCTCGGTGGTGGCGGTGAAGCCGTGGTCGGATGCCATGAACACCTGGCAGTCCGGACCGGCCATGGTCACCAGCTCCTCGATGAAGCCGTCGAGCTGGCGGAAGTAATCCAGGCACAGCGTGCGCATGCGCTTGTGGTAGTCGCTGACGCCGTCGTGCTGCAGGGCCGGGTCGAGGAACAGCCAGGCCTGGTGCTGCAGCTTGTCGACGCCGTCGAACATCACCGCCATCAGCTCCGGCGCCTCTTCCTTGAGCAGGTATTTGGCGATCTCGAACCACTGCTTCTCGCGCGGCAGGTGGTAGCGCACCCAGTTCTCGCGGTCCTCGTCGGTGAGGTCGTCGACCGCCTGCTTCTCCTGCTCGAAGTCCCAGGCCAGTTCTTTCGGATCGAACCCCGGCAGGTCCTGCTTGAGGCGGTCGTAGAAATCGCCCGGCACGGTGTTGCGGCGCAGATGCCGCCAAGGGATGAAGCCCGGCACCATGAAACCGTTGAGGTCCTTGGGCGGCGGCGCGGTGAACGGCAGGTTGAGTACGGCGACGCGGCGCTCCTGGCGGCTGGCAATGGACCAGATGGTCTCGGCCAGGTTGTCGCGCGAGTCGTAGAGGGTGAAGAACACGTCCTCGCCACGCTCCTCGGCGCGGATGAAATCGAGCAGGCCGTGGTTGCCCGGGGTGCGCCCGGTCATCAGCGAGACCCAGGCCGGCGGGGTCAGCGGATTGGGCGTCGAGCGCAGCTTGGCGCGGGTGCCGCGGGCCATGATGCTGCCGAGGAAGGGCATCACGGCCGGCTGGCCGTCCTTCTCCACGCAGAGGTCGTCGAGGATGGTGAAGGTGCAGCCATCCATGCCGATGAAGAGGGTACGAGTGGTCATGCCGGCACTCCTGTGAGTTTCTCGTGAACGAAGTCGATCAGCTGCCCGATGGAGAGATCGTCGACGTAACTGCCGTCGTTCATCAGCAGATCCTGGAAGCCCATTTTCGGGCGGTTGTAGTGCTCTTCGATGGCGACGATCAGCTGGATGATGTCGACAGAGGCGAACTCCATGTCCGCCACCAGCCGGGTCTCGGCGCTCAGCGGCTGGTCCAGCTCGATGCCCCAGTCCTGGGTCAGGTCGGCAGCGATGTGGATCAGGGTTTGCTCGATTGCGCTCTTGCTCTCAGCCATTGGCCACTCCGTATTCCGTTACTTCCCATTCGGCCCCGGCCAGCGCGATCAGCCGATCGCCCTGCACCTCGAAGGCCACGTTCACGCAGGCCGGCGCCAGGCTGGCGTCGCCGGCGAAAATCACTTCGGCCAGGTCGCCGGTTTCGAGGAAACGCACCTCGAAATCCTGTGGCGCACCGCGCAGGCCGCAGCCCAGGTACTTGGCGGCGGCCTCCTTGGCGCACCAGGTGCGCAGGGTCAGCTCGCCCTGCCAGACCGGATCGACCGCGGCCAGCACATGCTGCTCATGGGCGGTGAACGAACCGGCCACCAGCTCCGGACGTTGCAGACGATCCAGGCGCTCGGCATCCACACCCACGGCGCCGGCGGGCACCAGGGCGGCCACGCAGCCATCGCGGTCGTGGCTCAGCGACACGGCCGGCGCGGCCAGCCAATGGCCGTTCCACCAGCCGTCGACGAAGGGCGCGCCCAGCGCATCGTGCTGCACGCTCACATCTGCCGGGCAGAGCAGCTCGCCGGTCTGCTGGTAGATGAAGTAGCGGGTCGCTTCCTTCAGGCACAGGCGGCCATGCAGCCACTCGCGGGCACGGCGGGTCTGGCGAACGGCCTCCCATTCCTCGCGCTCGTCCGCGGCCAGTACGGCGTGGGCGAGAATGCGCAGGAAGATCGCCGCCGACTGCTTGCAGAAGTCCTCGGGCAACTGCTCCAACTGCCACAGCAACACCTCCGGCAAGGCCGTGGCCAACGGCGCTCCGAGCCAGCCGTTCAGCGGTTCGCGGCGCAGCTGGTAGAAGGCGTTGGGCACCGGGAAGAACAGGTTGGCGAAGCCGCTGGCGTGCAGCAGCAGGCGGCCCTCATGCAGGCAGTCGAAGGTCCAGGTGCGTGGTGCATCCAGGCCGGAGTTGGCCGCATCGACCGGGCGCTGGCGGCCACGCAGCCAGGCGCCGGACAGATCGGCCGGGGCCGGCGCATGCAGCTCGATGCGGGCGATATGCGAGGGGAAGCTATTGAAATCGGTGCCGACCTGCTGCGCCAGCCAATAAGCGGCCAGCTGGCCGAGAGCGTCCAGCAGCACCGGGTTGAGCACCAGGGCGTAGGACTCGCCGTCATGCACGAATCCATCCAGCGAGCAGCTGGCGAGCTGGGCATCGATGCCCTCCTCCGCCCAGGTTTGGATGCTGGCGATGCTCTGGAACAGCGGGCCGTGGAACATGCCGGTGCTGTACAGCTCGTGGTCCGGCCAGCGGTAACCGATGCCGCCCTGCAGCTCGGCCAGCGGCGCGCCGGCAAGCTGCGCGGCGAAGCGGAATTCGGCGCTCATCACCAGGCTGCCGGCGTTGTGCAGCTCGGCCCGGTAGTGGTTGTCGGCGACGCGCTCGGCCTGCACCCGCAAGGTCAGCTCGCCGCGATCCAGGGCAACCCAGTCGAAGGCGCGGACGTTCTCGATCAGGTTGATCGCCACGCTTCCGGCCAGCAGCGCGCAGGCCTCGGCCATGATTTCCAGGCTGGCCATCATCGCCACGCAGGCCAGGCCTTGCAGCTCGGGCTGATGGTAGGAGCTGGGGCCGGACAACACGTGATCGGCGAGGAAGCGGTCGGTGGACCACAGCGGGCACTGGGCGCTGAGCCGCTCGCCCTGGCGCTGGATATCCACCAGCAGCGGCGCCGTCGGGCTCGCTGCCAGCGGCTGCGCGGCTACGGCCGCGACCGGCTGGAACAGTTCGCGCAGCAGCTCGCCGAGCGATTCGTTCACATGCACCACCGGCATGGTGTTCTTCACCAGCATGCCGCGCTTGGGCTGTGGCAACGGCTGATCGAGGTCGAGCACGCGGCAGGCGATGCCGCGGTAGAGCTTGCCGAGGTCCACCGTCTTGCCGTTGGCGAACAGGCTGCCGAGCAGGTTGAACAACTGCTCCACGCCGCTGCGCTTGCGCGCGTTGGAGGCGATGGCCAGGTACTCCTCGCCACCGAGGATGTCGTTGACGAAGCCGGTCAGGTTGCCGGAAGGGCCGACCTCGACGAAGTAGCGCACGCCATCGCGGTGCATGTGGGCGATGGTTTCGCGAAAGCGCACGGTGCTCGACCACTGCGCCGCGGCCAGCTCGCACGCCGCCTCAGGCTCGGTCGGGAACAGGTCGGCACTGGCGCAGGAATACAGCGGCGTCTTCGGCGCCTGCAGGCCGACATCGCGGTAGTACTGGTGGAAGGCGCCGGTGACCGCGGCGAACAGCGGCGTGTGGTAGGCACGGTCGAATGGTAGGATCGAACAGATGCCGCCCTCTTCGCCGAGCAGCCGCAGCAGGGCCTCGATGGTGGCGCGGTCGGAGAACAGCACCAGCTGGTTCTGACAGTTGTCCATGGCCACCACCACCGGCTCGGTGCGGGCGGCGATATGGCGATCCACCACCTCGCGCTTGAGCGCGCCAACGGTGAGCAGTGCGCCGGTGGCGATGCCACCGCCGTCCAGCACGCCGCGGTAGACCTTGTTCAGCTCGCGGATAAAGTCGGCCAGCTGGTCGCGGTCGCCGAAGGCCATCGCGCCGCTGGCTGCCAGGGCTGAGGACTCGCCGGTGCTGTGGCCGAGCATGGCATCCGGCTCCACACCCAAGGCGCCCAGCAGGCTGAACAGGGCCTGGCTGGCGACGAACACCGCCTCGGAGCCCACGTCCATGTCGAACAGGCGCGCTTCCAGGCGCTGGCGCTGCTCGTCATCCAGCTCGCTGGCCGGAGGGAACAGGATATCGGTGCGGGTCGAGCCAGGCTGTTCGTCGTACAGGCCCTGCCAGAAGTCGAACCACTCGCGCACTTCGGGGAACTGCTGGGCTAGGTCGACCAGCATGTTCAAGTATTGCGAGCCTTCGCCGGGGAACAGGAAGGCCAGCTTGCCCTGCAGTGGCTGGCTGCTGAATACCAGCCCGGTGCGGGTCATCCAGCGCGGGCTCTTGGCCTCGCCGATCTTCTTCGCCGCCTGCTGCAGCTTCTTCGCCAGTTCGGCCACATCGCCGGCCAGCACGGCCAGGCGCGCCGGTTTGTCGGCACTGTCGTGGGTGGCCAGGGTGGCGGCCAGGTCCAGCAGCGCCACGCCGGGGTTGCTCTCTATATAAGCCTGTACCTGCTGCAGCTGCGCCAGCAGTGCAGCCTCGTCGGCTGCGGCGAACACGCACAGTTCGCACTCGCGGCGGGCGAAGCTCAACGGCCGCTGGGCGGCGGCCGGCGCCTCCTCCAGCACCGCATGGGTATTGATGCCGCCAAAGCCGAACGAGTTGATACCGGCGCGGCGCGGGTTCTGCGGCTTGGCGATCCAGGGCTTGCTGGCGGTGTTGACGTACAGCGGCGTGGCGCCGATACCCAGTGCCGGGTTGACCGTGCCGCACAGGGTCGGCGGCAACACCTTGTGGTGCAGGGCCAGACTGGTCTTGATCAGGCCGGCGATGCCGGCGGCAGGGATGCAGTGACTAATCATCGACTTCACCGAGCCGATGGCCACGCTGCCGAGCAGGCCCTGGCGCTCGCCGAGCACGCTGCGCAGGGCGGCAATCTCGGTCTTGTCGCCGAGCGGAATGCCGGTGCCGTGGGCCTCGACCAGGGAGATGCTGGCCGGATCGACGCCGCTGCTCTCATAGGCGCGGCGGATCGACAGGGCCTCGCCCTCCTCGCTCGGCGCCAGCAGGCCGGTGCCGCGGCCATCGCTGGCCTGGCCGATACCACGCAGCACGGCATAGATGCGGTCGCCGTCGGCCAGGGCGTCGTCCAGGCGCTTGAGCACCACCATGCCCAGGCCTTCGCCGAGCAGGGTGCCATCGCTGCCCTGCTCGAACGGGCGAACCTTGCCGCGCCCGCTGAGGGCGCCGAGCTGAGTGAAGATCACCGAGACCTCGGCCGGCAACGAGGCATTGACCCCACCGGCGATCATCAGGCGGCTACGCCCGCTGCGCAGCTCGTCCATGGCGGCGTTGACCGCCAGCAGCGAGGACGAACAGGCGGCGTCGACTATGTAGTTGGGGCCTCTGAGGTTGAGGCGATTGGCGATGCGCCCGGTCATCACGTTGGGCACCAGGCCCGGGGCGATGTCGGTGTTGGACGGCGGCAGCTGCTTCTGCAGCGCCGTGCGCAGGCGCGCCAGGTCGTCCTCGCTCAGGCTCGGCTGGGCGGCCTTGAGCAGCTCCAGGGTCTGGTCGAGGACGATGTGGTTCTGGATATGGCTGACCTGGCCGCGGTGCAGGTAGGTGCTGTGGCCGAGGATGATGCCGGTGTCGCGATGGTCGACGCCGTCGCCCGCGTAGCCGGCATCCTGCAGGGCATCGAAGGCCACCTTGAGGGCGAGGAACTGGTCCGGCTCACCGCCATCCACCGAGCTGGGCATGATGCCGAACTCGCGCGGATCGAAGCGGTACAGGTCGTTCAGGTAGCCGCCGTGCTGGGTGTTGATGCGCCCGGAGTTCAGATAGCGCTGCGCCTCCCACTCGTCCTGTGGCTCGCCGACGGCGTCGGTGCCGGCCAGGATGTTGCGCCAGAAGGCCGCCAGGTCCGGGGCCTGCGGGAAGATGCAGGCCATGCCGATGATGGCGATAGGCGCGTTGCTCATCACTCGGTTTCCTTGCGCAGGTGGGTGCCGCCCAGGCGATTGAGGCGCGCATCGACGATGCACTGCAGGTCTTCGATCAGCAGCAGCAGGCGGCCTTCGTCGTCGCTGAAGAACACGTTCGCGCGCACCTGCTGGGCCTCGCCGGGCAGGCACTGGAAGTCCATGTGGAAGCGCTCGGGCAGTTGCTCGACGTAACGGATCACCCGGCCGAACTGGGCCGGCAACGCCGAGCCGTCGTGGAAGGTGCGCGCCCAGAGCAGGGCCATCTGCGGCGCGGCATCGAGCACCGCCGGGTCGATGATCCACTGTTGTTCGACACGTCCGCCGGCCAGCCACTGTTGCGGCGAGCTCGGGCACATCAGCGCCGCGGCGCCCTGGCTGGACAGGCCGCGGATGCCACGAATCACCTGGAAGCGCGGGCCGTGGAACAGCCACTCCTGATAGGCCTTGGCCACCGGCAGCTCACGACCGTGGTACTCGCTGGGCACATGGCGCGGCGCCTCGGGGAGCTGCTGGGCCATTTTCACCGCGGCGCGGTAGTGCATACGTTGCTGCTTGCCACTGCCGGAACGGATGCTGATGCTGGCGTCGAAGCCTTCGCTGCTGGCATAGGTCGGCGGATTGGTCAGCAACGACAGGGCCTGGGTCGGCTCGCTCAGCTGCACGCCCTTGAGCAGGCGCAGATCGGCCACCTCGGCGACGATCCAGCCCGGCCACATCAGGGTGGCGGCCTCGGCGATGATCTCCAGGGCCACGGCCGCCGGCAGCACCGGGACGCCGTCGATGCAGTGTTCCTGCAGGTAGCCGTGGCTGGCGTCGAGAATGAAGTGCAGGATCTGGGTACCCTTTTCGCCGTCCTCGATGCGGCACTGGGTCAGCAGTGGCTGGCGGGCGGTCGGCGGCGCGGCGCCGGTCTCTTCCTGCCAGCGACCTACCTGCTCCTCGTGACGTTCCCAGGGGCCGTCGCCGGCCACCACTTCGACCGCGTGGCCAGCCTTCAGGCGCAGGGCCTCGTCGAACAGGCGGCGGCCCTGAGCGGCACCGACCAGGGCCACGCCCTTGTCGGCGAATTTCTTCTCGGTCTCGGCGGTGACCATGCCGGCGCCGAACAGGGTCGGCCCCCAGGGGCCCCAGTTCAGCGACAGCAGCTTGGTCTTGTCGCCCCACAGCCGCTGCAACTGGCAGCACAGGCGGCTCATCAGCTCGTTGGCGGTGGCGTAGTCGAGCTGGCCGCTGTTGCCGTAGCGCCCGGCCACCGAGCTGAACACGGCGAAGAACTCCAGCTCCTCGACGCGCACCAGCTTGTGCAACAACAGCATGCCCAGCACCTTGGTGCCGACCACGCGCATCCAGCTGTCCGGTGTCTTGTCTTCCAGCAGCTTGTCCTCGATCACCCCGGCGCCGTGCACCACGCCGCTGAGCTTGCCGTGGCGCTGGCGGATGCCGTCGATGGCGGCAGCCAGGGCCGCCTCGTCGGTGGTATCCACCGCCAGGTATTCGACCGTCGCGCCGCGGGCGCGCAGGTCGGCGATGTTGCCGTGCATTTCGCGCAGGCCGATCAGCGCGGCGGTGCGCTTCTGCATTTCGGCCGGGGTCATGGCGAGACGGCCGGCGCGCACCTCGCCGATGAAGTGCTGGCGCAGCTGCCGCTCGTCCCGCAGGCCGGCTGTAGCGACGTCCTCATCGGCCAGCGGGCTGCGCCCGGTCAGCACCAGCACATTGCCGGGTCGGGCGATCTCGCGCAGCACCTCGGCGGTGATGCCGCGGGCGCCGCCGGTGGCCAGCACCACGGCGTTATCCACCGGCGGCAGCAGGTCTTCGGCGACGACCTCGTCGGCCTGGGTGCGGAACACCGTGCGACGCCCGGCCGGGTAGCCGACCTCCTGGCGCCCGCCGACCACCTGCAGCTCGGTGGTGATGATGGCCAGTTGCTCGGCGTCGCTCAGCGCCGGGTCCAGATCGATGGCGCGGGTACGCAGGGCCGGTCGTTCCTCGCGGATCGACTTGATCAGGCCGCTGCTGCCGCCCTGCAGGCTCAGGGCATGGCGTTGCTCGTCGACGCCGCGGGCGAACAAACCACCGAGGCCGCTGAGCGCGACCACATGGGCATCGCCGCGCAGCTGCGCGGCCAGCGCATGGAGAATCAGGTACAGCGATTTTTCGTTGACCAGCAGCTCGCGTTGCCAGGCCTCCAGCGCCGCATCCGCCGACAGCGCCTGGGCGCCCAGCGCGGCCAGGTGGATGACGCCGGCGACCTGTTTGCCCGGGTTGGCTGCCGTCTCGCGGCACCAGGCATCGAGCGCCGTCTCGTCGGCCAGCAGCCCACGGCTCAGCAGCGACACGCTGCAGCCGCGCTGCTCCAGCCACTCCTGCAGGCGCAGCGCCAGACCGTGGTCGTCGGCGGTGAGGATGAAGTAGCCCGGCTCGAACCGGCGCGCGGCCTGCTCGGGAATGGCCTCCTCCTCGGGCACCACGATATGCCGGGGCGAGTGGCTGGCCGCGACCGGCACAGTCTTCGGGCTCGCCCCGGCGGACTCAAAAGGGACGGCTACCTCGCCGACTTCCAGCCCTTCGAGCATCTTCAGCATGTCCGCCAGGGTCGCGCGGGTATTGAGCTGGCTGCGCGCCTCGCCCAGGGCGCTGCCGTAGGCCGGCGGCAGGGTCTGCAGCAGAGCACCGACGATTTCCACGCGCTTGATCGAGTCGATGCCGAGGTCGGCCTCCAGGTTCTGCTCGAGGCCGACCATGTCGCTCGGGTAGCCGGTGCGCTCTTCTACGATGGACAGCAGCAGGTCCTTGATCTTCGGCTTCCCGGCTTTGGCTTCCGGCGCGACGGCAGGAGCCGGCGTGGCCACGGGCGCAGCGGCGACCGGAGCCGCCACGGTTGCAGGTACCGGTGCGGGAGCTGCCACCGGCACGGCGGCCGGAGCCACACGTGCGACCGGCGCGGCAGCCACGGGACGGCGCGGCGCCGGTGCGGCGGGCAGACTGCGTGGCATGGCCGCCGGCTGGGCGCCGCCGGCCATGAAGGCGTTGAGCACACGCTCCTGGGTCTCCAGGAACTGGCGCATGGTGGCGAAGTATTCCGCCATCACCGATGACATCTCGTCACCGTGGATTGCCGTGGGTTCGGACATGACCAGCCTCTCCTTGTGTCGCACTGCGCTGTGGGTCGGGGTTGCGGGATTGCGATTCAGCGGCACCACCACCGGGTGTGCGGCGATTGCGGGCTCTACGGCGGACAGCACCTCGCCCTGTCGCACGCCGATCTGTCGCGGCGCCTCGCTGGCACGGCGGGCGCCGCTACCATTGAGCAGCCAGGCCTGCTTGGGCAGGCTGGCGTCGCGCCACAGGCCGTCGAGACGGCCGTTGGTACTGGCTTGGCAGGCGCGCCCGGCGAACAGGCGTTGCGGCTGGAAGGCCACGCCCAGAACATGCAGGCGCGCCAGCGCCAGCAGCAGGCTGACGAGACCGCCGCCGCGCTCATCCAGCGCCACCGCCTGGTGCGGCTTGCCGTCGAGAATGCGGCCAACCAGGCGACTGAGCACCGCTTTGGGTCCGACCTCGATGAAGACCCGGGCGCCGGCGGCGTACATGGCCTCGATCTGGGCGACGAACTCCACCGGCTTGACCAGATGCTCGGCCATCGCCTGCTGGACCGCGGCCGGCTCGCCGGCATGCAGGGCCGCACTGGCGTTGGAGTACACCGGCAGGTGCCCGGCCTGCCAGGGGGTGGCGGCGATGGCGGCGGCCAGCAAACCTTGGGCGGGCGCGACGAAGGGCGAATGGAAGGCGGCGGCTACCGGAATCGGGCTGGCGTTGATGCCGGCCTGCTGCAGTACGTCCAGCGCCTGGGCGATGCCGGCGCTGGAGCCGCTGATGATGCTCTGCTCCGGGGCATTGTGGTTGGCCACCAGCAGCTGCGGAATGGCGGCGATGGCCTGCTCCACCCGGGCGCGCGGCGCCTGCACCATGGCCATGCTGCCCAGTTCGCTGCCGGCGCTGGCGGCGGCCTCGACGATGAAGCGACCGCGGGCCTCCGACAGGCCCATCAGGCCGGCGAAGTCGATCTGCCCGGCGGCGAACAGCGCGACGAACTCGCCGTAGCTGTGGCCGGCGAGCATATCGCCGTCGATGCCCAGCTCGCGCAGCAGGCGCAGCAGGCCGGCCTCCACCGCACCGAGGGCAGGCTGGGCCACGTCGGTGCTGGTCAGAGCCGCGCTCGCCGCTTGACGGGAAGCTTCGTCATAGCAGGCGCGCGGGTGGATGAACTGGCTCAGCGGCTTGCTGGCGAAACGCTCGGTGCCGCCGGCCAGCAGTGCATCGGCCTCGGCCAGGGTGTCGGCGACGGAGGGGAACAGCACCGCCAGTTCACGCAACATATAAATGTTCTGCGAGCCCTGGCCGGGGAACAGCAGGGCGACCTGGCCGGGCTCGACGCGGCTGTCGCCGAGAACGATGGACGGATCGATCATCTCGTCGCCGGCTAGGCGCCGCTGGGCCTTGGCCAGCTTGTCGGCCAGCTCGTCCAGGCTGCCGACCACCAACGCCAGGCTGTGCTCGCCCTGGCCTAGGTTGTCGCTCAGGTAACAGGCGATATCGCGCAACGCCACCTTGCCCGGCGCCGCCAGCTGCGCCTGCAGCTGGGACAGCTGGTCCTGCAACTGTTCGCGGGTGCCGGCGCGCCACAGCAGCAGCTCGGCGCTCCAGGCATCGCTGACGCTCTGTTCGAGCCAGGGCCGGTACTCGCCGGCATATTCCTCGAGCACCGCGTGGAAATTGGTGCCGCCGAAACCGAAGGCACTGACGGCGGCGCGGCGCGGTTGCTGCGCTGCAGCCAGCCAGGGCTGCGCCTCATCGAGCACGCAGAGCGGGCTGTCGTCCTTCTTCAATACGGGGTTGGGCGACTGCACGCCCAGATGCGGCGGCAGCACTTTGTGGTGCAGGGCCAGGGCCGCCTTGATCATGCCGGCCACGCCGGCGGTGGCCTTGGTGTGACCGATCATGGTCTTCACCGAGCCGACCACCGCCTGGGCCGGACGGCTGCCCACCTCGCGCAGCAGCGAGGTGGTGCTGTCCAGCTCGGCGGTGTCGCCGGCCACGGTGCCGGTGCCGTGGGCCTCGAACAGGCCGACGCTGTCCGGACCGAAGCCGGCCTGTTGGTAGGCGCGGCGCATGGCGCGCAGCTGACCGGCGGGCAGCGGCGCGGTGAGGCCCTTGGCCTTGCCGTCGCTGCTGCCGGCCATGCCCTTGATCACCGCGTAGACGCGGTCGCCATCACGCTCGGCATCGCTGAGGCGCTTCAGCGCGACCATGGCGATGCCCTCGGAAATCACGATGCCGTCGGCCGATGCGTCGAAGGTGCGGCAGCGGCCGCGTGGCGACAGGGCCTGGGTCTTGCTGAAGCAGAGGTAGCCGAACGGACCCTGCACGGTGTCCACGCCACCGGCGATGACCAGGTCGCTGCGCCCGGAGAGCAGTTCGTTGATGCCCTGGTAGACGGCCGCCAGGGACGAGGCGCAGGCCGCGTCGGTGGCGAAATTGACGCCGCCGAAGTCCAGGCGGTTGGCGATGCGCCCGGCCATCACGTTGATCAGGATGCCGGCGAAGGTGTCCTCGGTCCATTGCGGCAGGCGCCCGGCGATCTCGCCCGGCAGATCACCCTTGAAGCGCGGCAGCTCGGAACGCAGGCCGTACTGCATGCCGACGTCGCCGGCGCCGCCGCTGGCGCCGATGATCACCGAGGCCTTCTCGCGGTTGAAGCCACGCTGCTCGTAGCCGGCATCGGCCAGGGTCTGGCGGGCGATATCCAGGGCCATCAGCTGCATCGGGTCGACCGACTCGATGGACTTGGGCGGCATGCCGTAGCGCGTCGGGTCGAACACCAGGTCGTCGAGGAAACCACCCCAGCGCGAGTAGATCTTGTCCGGCGTGGTGCGATCTTCGTCGAAGTACAGGCGCCAGTCCCAGCGGTGCGCGGGGATCTCGGTGATGGCGTCGACCTTGGCCAGGATGTTCTGCCAGTATTCGCGGGTGGTGTTGGAACCGGGCAGGATCGAGCCCATGCCGATGATCGCGATGTCGGCGGGCTGGCCCGGCTCGACAGCTGTCTCGAGCTGCGTCTGCTGGTATTCCTCCAGCAGAACTAGCGAATCCTCGGTCACCGCCCGGTGCAGGCCGGCGATATCGGTGACGGCGTCGCGCAGGGTGGCGACCTGGCCGATCATGTACATGCCGTCGGCCACCTGCTCGGAGGCGCCGAATTCCCTGATCGCGCCCTCCTCGCCCACCCGCATACTGCCCTTGGAGGCCAGACGCAGGCGACCGAGGATCAGGTCGTCGAGCTGCTCGCGGGCCTCGTCGGCCGGCACCGCCTGCTGCCTGAGTTCGTTGCGGCGGGCGAAGAAGGCAGCGGCGAACGGCGTGTAGGCGCAGCGACTGGCATGACCGGTGCCGGACTCCAGGTTGACCGTGCGCGCGCAATCGATGGCTTGCTGCTGGAAGGTCTCGACGATGGCGCCGGCCTCGACGATTTCGCGGGTGAACAGATAGGCGCTGCCCATCAGCAGGCCGACCTTGACGCCCTTGGCCAGCAGCGGCGCGGCCATGGCCTGGACCATGGCCGAGGAGCGGGCATCGTGAATGCCGCCAGCGAACAGCACCTGGATCTCGTCTGCCGGCACGCCCAGGGCGATCTCCTCCAGCAGGCGATCGATCATGCTGCTCCACAGCACGAAGCTGCTCAGCGGACCGACGTGGCCACCACACTCGCGCCCCTCGAAGATGAAGCGTCGCGCGCCTTCCTTCAGGAACATCGGAATCAGGTTGGACGACGGCACGTGGAGGAAGGACGGGATGCCCGACTGCTCAAGGCGCACCGCCTGGTCCGGGCGGCCGCCGGCAATGATCGCGTAGCTGGGCCGGTGCGGCTTGGCCGCGGCGATCTGCTCGTCCAGCAGCGTCTGCGGGGCGAAGCCGAGCAGGCCGATCCCCCAGGGGCGACCGGCCAGCAGCTCGGCGGTCTTCGCCAGCAGGGCGGCCAGCGGCTTGCCCTTGAGCAGCGCCAGGGCCAGCATCGGCAGCGCACCGCCTTCTGCCACGGCGGCAGCGAATTCGGCCTTGTCCGAGACCCGGCTCATCGGCCCCTGCACCAGCGGCAGGTTCAGGCCCAAGGCCTCGGCGAACGGCGCCCTTTCGCCGCGCAGGGCACGGGCGCTCAGGGCGATCTGCGGATTGTGCTGCACCGCCGCGTCGATCGCCTGGAACAGCTGGGCAACGCTGCCGAACTGCTTCTGCCAGGTGGCAGCGAAAGCTACGTCCTGGCCCAGCGGCAGCAGGCCGGCGGGCGGGTTGCGCCACTCCACCTCGGCCAGCAGGCGCTCGCGCATCTGCGTCGGGGTCAGTGCTTCGGCATCGGCGACAAAGGTCCGGGCGCGGGCGAAACCCGGGCGCACCAGGATGCGGCAATAGCGGCCGTGCTCGCCGTTGCCCGCGGCCAGTGTCTCGCTGCCAGACAAACTACGCAGATGCGGCTGCAGCTCCGCCACCACCGGCGATTCCTGCAGCAGCAGCACCTGGCTGTCCAGCGCCACCCCGGCGCAGCCGGCCAGAGCGGCGGCCGCGGCGGTGTGCGGAGTGATGCCGCCGCGAAGATACAGCGGCAGTTCACAGGTCGCGCGCCAATGCTGGGCGAGGATGAAGCTGCTGCTCTCGCCGACAAAGCCGGCGGCCTCATGCCCCTTGAGCAGCAGGCCGTCCAGGCGCCCGGCGATGGCGGAATCGAGAGGCTCATTGTCGCTGAGCTCGAGCAGCAGGGTCGCCGCGTCCATGCGAGTGTCGGCCAGCCAGTGCTGCCATTCGGGCCATTGCTCGCGGCCGAGGATCAGCAGGTTCAGACCCGCATCGAGGAGCTCGCCGAGTCGGTCGGCCAGTTCGGCATCGAAGGCGCCGAGACGTACGCCGAAGCCCTGCTCGCCAGCATGGCGGGCCAGCAGTTGCAACTGAGTGAAGGCCGGAGCGGCACTCAATTCCAGGTCCAGCACCCCAATGCCGCCGGCACGGGAGGCGGCGATCGCCAGTGCGGGATGACCGAGACCAAGGGGCGAAAGCAACAGCGTGCGAAGACCGGGTCGATCAGGAGTGCCTAGCATGGTTCGTAGCTCTTTCCGGGCCAAACAAACCCCGTGCGGCGGTTGCTCCGCTCACGCTCGGGGGCCAGTTAGCTAGCAGCGACTACGGTTGAGCGCAGATGCGAAAGCGGGCGAACCCTGAAAACGCAGTACGACTCGATCGTCCCCACCACAAAAACCTCGTGTGCGCCGCTTTGCGAGGCGCCGCTCAAGCGGCGATCCGCGTCAAAAGGCAAACATCAGAGGCAGAGTACAAATTTCTAATTATTTGATTTTCAAGCCATCTGAACCGGCACAGCAGATCAAATACCGACTCAAATCAAAAACTATCCTGATGGCTATTTACTATTTACCACCAAATACTGTCAAAATTACATCCGAAAGCGCAACGGCAAAATGAATTCGTCAAAAATCCATCACAAAATGAAATCAGTACCGACGCGCTTTCGCCCCCACCGCAAGGAGGGGGTGCTGCGAAATGCCAGCGAGGACACTCGGCCGCCGAGTCAGTGATCGCCGGACAGCGAGTTTTCGATCAGAAGGAGCCAAGGAATGGACACCCAGCCGAACCGCAGCAGCCTGCAGGCCCGCCAGATAGCGGGGCTTGGCCGATGCCTTCCCAGCGCCCTTCGCTGAGCCGACCCGCCCCTATCCCCAGAGAGGACAACCATGAGCGCGCCCATCAACCACATCGTTTTCATCATCATGGACAGCTGCCGCTACGACTCCTGCGTGGCAGCCAGGACGCCGAACATCGAGCGCGTCGGCCAGGTGGAGAAGCGCTATTCCTACGCCTCCTGGACGGCGCCTTCGCACTACGCCTTCACCATGGGCATGCTGCCGCACAGCACGCCGCGCGAGGTGTACGCCTCCGAGGTGTACAAGGAAGAATTCGTCCAGTGGGTAGAGCGCACCGGCATTGCCGACGTGTCGTTCCGCGACTTCATCCCCGAGCTGTCGCTGCCCAAGGTGCTTGGCCAGCTCGGCTACCGCACGGTGGCGCGGGTGTCGATGCCGGTGCTGAACCAGCAGACCGCGATCAATCAGCACTTCGATGACTACAAGCTGATGGGCAACCACAACGACTTCGCCGGCATGGTCGAGGAAATGACCTTCCCCGAGGACGAGCCGCACTACTACTTCCTCAACCTCGGCGAAACCCACTACCCCTACATGCTCAAGGACGAGAACCTGCCGCGCATTTCCGGCGTGCACGGGGTGTTCAAGAGCCTGGGCGGCGAGGCCCAGCACAATGCTGCGGACAGCGAGGCGTTCTTCGATCAGGAGCAGATGGAGATGCTGCGCCAGCAGCAGGTTCGCTGCGTGGAATACGTCGACGGGCTGATTGGCAAGCTGATGGAGAAGGCGCCGGCGAACACCTGGTTCATCATCACCGCCGATCACGGCGAGCTGTTCGGCGAGGACGGCTACTTCGGCCACGGCCCGATCATGCACGAGAAGTGCTTCGAGGTGCCCTTCGTCGAAGGCTTCGCGGGCAAGGTCTGATGCGCCAGCCGCTGTTCATCCTGGCCCTGCCGCGGTCGTACACCTCGCTGATCGCCGGCATGCTCGGCCAGCATCCGCAGGCCTACGGGCTGCCGGAGCTGAACCTGTTCACCGTCGATCGGCTGATCGAGATGTGGCAGGACGGCCCGGACAAGACCGGCATGTCGCGCTTTCAGCGCCACGGCATCCTGCGCGCGGTGGCGCAAATCTATGCCGGCGAACAGAGCAGCGCCGCCGTGGTGATGGCCAACCACTGGGTGGCGGCGCGGCAGAGCCGCAGCGGCATGCAGGTGTTCCGCGAGATCGCCGACGCGGTATCGCCGCTGATGGCCATCGACAAGAGTCCGGCCCACGTGGTCAGCCCGGTGTTCCTGCAGCGCATCTACGACGCCTATCCGGACGCCTTCTACCTGCATCTGACGCGGCATCCGACCAACCAGGGCCACTCGGTGATGAAGATCCAGGACGGCGGCTACGCCCTGTCGGTGAACTCCATCGACTACTGCGAAGGCGAGGCCGTCATCGATCCGCAGATCGCCTGGCACGACATCAACCTGAACATCCTGGAACTCCTGGAGAAGGTCCCGCCCCGGCAGAAGATGCACGTGCGCGGCGAGGACGTGATGGCCGAGCCGCTGCAGTGCCTGCCGCGCATCTGCCGCTGGCTGGGCCTGCGCGACGACCTCGAGGCGCTGGAGGACATGCTGCATCCCGAGCTGTCGCCCTTCGCCACGGTTGGGCCGATCAATGCGCTGTTCGGCAACGACCCGAACTACATGCGCGACCCGGTGTTCGAGTCGCACCTGCCGAAACATCCGCCGCTGCGCGCACCGTTGCCCTGGCGCATGGACGGCGCTTGCCTGAAACCCGAGGTCCAGCGCATGGCGCTGGAGTTCGGCTACTCCCACTGAGCGAGACGAGACATGCCGACACGCAACCGCCTGGGCAACATCAGCGCACCGAGCGACATGCTCCCGGAACTACCGCCGCATCTGCAGGTGCTGCGCGACGACCTGCAGAAGCGCGTGCAGGCCAGCCGCGTGCGCCATTACCTGGACCGCGAACTGTCACACCTCAGCGGCAACCGCGAGATCGCCGCCAGCGTGCGCCTGCTGTTCGACGGCCAGGGGCGCCCCTCGGAAAACCTCAGCCTCAAGGAAATCGTCAGGTTCCGGCAGAAGATCGAGACCGACATCCAGTGGCTGGAGGCAGTGCTGACCGAGCTGCGCAGCGACCTGGCCGTGATCCGCGAGCTGGAAGACGCGGCCCTGGACGTGGCGGACATCCAGCGAACCGAAGAGAACTGCTAGGGAGACGCACCATGCGCCTGATCACTCTGCTCGCCCCCTGCCTCGCGCTGATCGCGGCCCATGCACTCGCCGCAGAAGGCCGCTTACATCAGCTCGAGGCCGGCGGCGAGGAGCGCAGCTACAAGCTGTATGTCCCCGAGGGCGCGCCCAAGGGCCCGCTGCCGCTGATGATCGTCATGCACGGAGGCCTGGGCAACGCCGACGAGACCGAGCGCACCACCGGCATGAACCGCGTCGCCCAGGCCAACGGTTTTCTGGTGGCCTACCCCAATGGCACCGGCGCGCGGATGATGCCTAACCGGCGTACCTGGAATGCCGGCAAGTGCTGCGGCAGAGCGGCGGAACTCAACGTAAACGACGTAAGCTTCATCCACGCCATGCTGGCCGACATCGGCAGCCATCATCCCGTAGACCGTTCGCGGGTCTACGCCACCGGCATCTCCAACGGCGCCATGATGGCCTATCGTCTGGCCTGCGAGCTGCCCGACGACATCGCCGCCATCGTGCCGGTTTCTGGCACCCTGGCGGTGAACAGCTGTCCCGGGGCGAGAAACATCCCGGTACTGCACATCCACGGCGGCAAGGACAGCAACGTCCCCTACCAGGGCGGCATGGGCGAGAACGCGATTTCCGGCGTGGCCCACCGCTCGGTGCCCGAGACCCTGAAGATGATTGCCAGCGCCCACGGCTGCGGCGCCGGTCCGAACGAAAAGGATCTGGCCGATGGCTCGGAGCTCACCAGCTGGAACTGCCAGGGCAAGGCGCCGCTGCAGCTGCGCCTGATCCCCAACGGCGAGCACGTCTGGCCGGGCGGCGACAGCCCACGCAACCGTAAGCTGTTCGGCGGCGACTTCTCCGCCAGCCAGGCCGCCTGGGACTTCGTCAAGCAGTTCAAGAAGAACAACTGAACCTGCCAGGGCGGCGAAGACCGCCCACTCAACTGCCCACACGCCGCAAGCCCTGTCGCCCCCACGGGACGGCCGGTAAACTGCACTCATCAGCCAGCAGCACCCGTCATCACGAGGCGAACCGAAATGCCCCTCACCCATCTAGAGCGCCTGGAAGCGGAGAGCATCGATATTTTCCGCGAAGCGGTTTCCGAGGCGGAAAACCCGGTGATGCTCTACTCCATCGGCAAGGACAGCGCGGTGATGCTGCATCTGGCGCGCAAGGCCTTCTTCCCCTCGCGTCCGCCCTTCCCGCTGCTGCACGTGGACACCACCTGGAAATTCCGCGCCATGTACGAGATGCGCGAGCGCATGGCGCGCGAGTCCGGCATGGAGCTGCTGATCCACCGCAACCAGGATGCGCTGGAGCGCGGCATCAATCCCTTCACCCACGGCTCGGCACTGCACACCGACCTGTGGAAGACCGTCGGCCTGAAGCAGGCCCTGGACCAGCGCGGCTTCGACCTGGCCTTCGGCGGCGCGCGCCGCGACGAGGAAAAATCGCGCGCCAAGGAGCGCGTGTTCTCCTTCCGCAGCGCCCAGCACCGCTGGGAACCCAAGGCTCAGCGCCCGGAGCTGTGGCGCCTGTACAACGCACGCAAGCTGCCCGGCGAGAGCATCCGCGCCTTCCCCCTGTCGAACTGGACCGAGCTGGACATCTGGCAGTACATCCACCTCGAGAACATCCCCATCGTGCCGCTGTACCTCGCCGAGAAGCGCCCGGTGGTGGAGCGCGACGGCGTGCTGATCATGGTCGACGACGAACGCATGCCGCTGCGCCCCGGCGAGCAGCCGCAGCTGAAGAGCGTGCGCTTCCGCACCCTGGGCTGCTATCCGCTGACCGGCGCGGTGGAGTCCGAGGCCGACAGCCTGCCGGCGATCATCCGCGAGATGCTGCTGGCCACCACCAGCGAACGCCAGGGCCGAATCATCGACCACGACAGCGCCGGCTCCATGGAAAAGAAGAAAGTCGAGGGGTACTTCTGATGAACGCCCACACCCATCTCATCGAAGACGATATCGAACAGTACCTCGAGGTGCACCGGCACAAGACGCTGCTGCGTTTCATCACCTGTGGCAGCGTCGACGACGGCAAGAGCACGCTGATCGGCCGCCTGCTCTATGAGTCCAAGGCACTGCTGGAAGATCAGCTCAGCGCTCTGGAGAGCGACTCGAAGAAGCACGGCACCCAGGGCGGCGAGCTGGACTTCGCCCTCCTGGTGGACGGTCTGTCCGCCGAGCGCGAACAGGGCATCACCATCGATGTGGCCTACCGCTTCTTCGCCACCGAGAAACGCAAGTTCATCGTCGCCGACACTCCCGGCCACGAGCAGTACACACGCAACATGATCACCGGTGCCTCGACCGCCGACGTCGCGGTGATTCTGATCGACGCGCGCAAGGGCGTACTGACCCAGACCCGCCGGCACAGCTACCTGGTGTCGCTGATCGGCATTCGTCGTGTGGTACTGGCCATCAACAAGCTGGACATGGTCGGCTACTCGCAGGAGGTGTTCGAGCAAATCGACGCCGACTACCGCGCCTTCGCCGGCCGGCTGGGCATCGAGCACATCCAGAGCATTCCTCTGTCGGCCCTGCGCGGCGACAACATCACCGAGCCCAGCCCGAACACGCCCTGGTACCAGGGCCCGAGCCTGATGCAGTTCCTCGAGACGGTGGAGCTGGAGCAAGCTCGCGAGGACGCGCCGCTGCGCATGCCGATACAGTGGGTGAATCGCCCCAACCTGGATTTCCGCGGTTTCTCCGGACGCATTCTCGGTGGCAGCGTGCGGCCGGGCGACGCCATCCGCGTGCTGCCCTCTGGCAAGACCAGCAAGGTCGAGCGCATCGTCACAATGGCTGGAGACTTGCCGCAGGCGGTCACCGGCCAGTCAGTGACCCTGACCCTCAGCGACGAGATCGACATCAGCCGCGGCGACGTGATCGCCGCCGCCGACGCTCCGCCGGCGGTGGCCGACCAGTTCGAGGCCACCGTGGTATGGATGAGTGAGGAGGCGATGCTGCCGGGCCGCCCCTACCTGATCAAGCTCGGCGCCAGCAGCATCGGCGGTGCCCTCGGTCAACCCAAGTACCAGGTCGACGTCAACAGCCTCGACCAGCTGCCGGCCAAAACCCTAGGGCTCAACGAGATCGGCGTCTGCACCCTGAGCCTGGATCGCGCCGCCCCCTTCGATCCCTACGCGGAAAACCGCGACATGGGCAGCTTCATCGTCATCGACCGCTACACCCACCAGACGGTCGGCGCCGGCATGCTGCACTTCGCCCTGCGCCGCTCGCAGAACATCCACTGGCAGGCCGTGGAGGTCGACAAGGCGTCACGCACCCGGTTGAACGGCCACAAGCCCTGCGTGATCTGGCTGACCGGCCTATCCGGCGCCGGCAAATCGACCATCGCCAACCTGCTGGAACGCCGCCTGCACGCGCTCGGCGTGCACACCTATCTGCTCGACGGCGACAACGTGCGCCACGGCCTGAACAAGGACCTGGGTTTCACCGCCGCCGACCGGGTGGAGAACATCCGCCGCATCGGCGAAGTGGCCAGGCTGATGGTGGACGCCGGGATGATGGTGGTCACCGCCTTCATCTCGCCTTTCCGCTCGGAACGCCAGCTGGCCCGTGATTTGGTGGCCGAGGGCGAGTTCATCGAGGTATTCGTCGACACACCCCTGGCAGAAGTGGAGAAGCGCGACCCCAAAGGCCTGTACAAGAAGGCGCGGCGCGGCGAACTGAAGAACTTCACCGGCATCGACTCACCCTACGAGGCGCCCGAGCAACCGGAGATCCGCATCGAGACGCTCAAGCACAGCGCCGAAGACGCCGCCGATCTGATCGTGCGGCAACTGCGGGAGCTGGGTCTGCTGGTCTGAAGATCGGGGACCCGCGCCCCCAGGCTGGCGGTCACATGAAATCCCTCGAGCGCGCGAGCGCTCGTTGTTTGCAGCGCCGCCGCGCTTTCTTCTTCCCCCCCCTTGCCTACGAAGCGGCCGAAATGGGCTGAACTCGGCGTGCGACGCGGATTCCAATACTCGACGTGAGTACTTCCAGGCGATGGAAACTCCAAAGAACCAATCGCTATAATCGTGCCACCCCTCATACGATCAGCCGAAGCTGATGTCCGCGGTGGCCGCTGGCGGCCCACCCACTCAATCTGGTGAATATGTGACGAAAGACGAACTGCGCGCCGAACTGGAGCGTCAGGCGCAACGTTACAAGGATGTATACGGCGGCGAAGTGATCACCTACGCCGCTCAGCCCGACCCCGAGCGCAAACCCTGGCGCAAGAAGCCCAGCCTGCTGGACCAGGCGTTCCAGCAGGAACTGAACAAGATCGAACAGGCCCGCGAGGCGGAGTGACCGGCGCCTCAGCGGCGCCGACCACCTCCCAGCAGCGACCCCATCAGCCCACGCACCAGCTGTCGACCGATCTGGTTGGCGGCCTGGCGTACGGCCGTCTTCATGACCTGACTGGCCAGGCTGCCGAGCAGCTCGCCGGCCATGCCGCCAAGACCACCCTGCTCCGCCGGTGCGCTCGCCCCCTTGCCGGCCGGCGCCGCTTCTACAGGTGCCTGAGCGGCGCGGGCCATGAGCATTTCGTAGGCGGATTCGCGATCCACAGGCCTGTCGTAGCGACCGGCCTGGGGCGATGTGCGCAGCAGTGCTGCTCGCTCCGCCTCGCTCAGCGGGCCGATACGCGACTGCGGCGGAGCGATGGCGACGCGCTGGACCATCGCCGGCGTGCCCTTCTCTTCCAGGGTGCCGACCAGCGCCTCGCCGATGCCCAGCTCGGTGAGCACACTCAGGCTGTCGAACGCCGGGTTCGGGCGGAAGCCATCGGCCACCGCACGCAGCGACTTCTGCTCCTTGGCGGTGAAGGCACGCAGGCCGTGCTGGATGCGCAGGCCGAGTTGTGCCAGCACCTCATCCGGCAGGTCACCCGGCGACTGGGTGACGAAGTAGACGCCGACTCCCTTGGAGCGGATCAGCCGTACCACCTGCTCCAGACGCTCCTGCAGCGCCTTGGGAGTGTCGGCGAAAAGCAGGTGCGCCTCGTCGAAGAACAGCGCCAGCACGGGCTTGTCGGCATCGCCACGCTCGGGCAGCTGCTCGAACAGCTCGGCCAGCAGCCACAGCAGGAAGGTCGCATAGACCTTGGGCGCCTCGTGGATCAGGCGACTGGCATCCATCAGATGAATGCGTCCGCGGCCGTCACGATCGGGGTGAAGAATGTCCTCCAGCTGCAGGGCCGGCTCGCCGAACAGCATCTCGGCGCCCTGCTGCTCCAGGGTCGCCAGACGCCGCAACAGCGCCTGGGCCGAGGCGCCGGCGAACAGCGCGCGGTCCTCGCCGAGCAACTCGGGGTGATCCTTGAGGTGGTTGAGCAGCGCCTTGAGGTCCTTCAGGTCGAGCAGCAGCAAACTTTCGCGGTCGGCCACCTGGAAGGCGGCATAGAGCGCGGCCTGCTGACTGTCGGTGAGCTCAAGCAGGTTGCCCAGCAGCAGTGGGCCCATCTCGCTGAGCGTGGTGCGCAACGGATGCCCGCTTTTGCCGGCCACGTCCCACAGCGTCACGGGGTAGCCCTGGGGCGTGTGATGCAACCAGGGCATGCTGGCGATCCGCTCGGCGACCTTGCCTTGGGGATTACCGACCGCGCCCAGACCGCAGAAGTCGCCCTTGATGTCGGCGGCGAACACCGCCACACCGGCATCGCTGAACGCCTCGGCCAGGCGTTGCAGCGTCACCGTCTTGCCGGTGCCGGTGGCGCCGGCCACCAGGCCGTGGCGGTTGGCCAGGCGCAGGGCCTGGGCGACGGGCTGACCCTGGGTGTCGGCACCCAGAATTAGAGAATCGGCTACGGGCATCTTGCCATCCCTCTGGCTAAAGCTTTACTGCAGTTATGTCGCTATAGAGGTGTCACTCGAAAGATCCGCGCGTCACCGCTCCGTTGATAACAAGACTGCTGCCAGACACTACCGGACGCAAGTAGCCATGACTCAGAACCTGAAGTTCAGCCACAAGATCCTGCTCGCGGCCTCGCTGGTAGTGATCGCCGCTTTCACTCTGTTCACCCTGTACAACGATTACTTGCAACGGAATGCGATCCGCGCGGACCTGGAAAGCGAACTGCGCAGCCTCGGGGACGTCACCGCGAGCAATATCCAGAACTGGCTCTCGGGGCGCATCCTGCTGGTGGAGAACATCGCGCAGAGCGTGCAGGACGACACGCCCGATACCCTGGCCCGCACGTTGGAGAGCAAGGCGCCGGCGTCGACCTTCGACTTCACCTATCTCGGCTCGGCGGACGGCAGCTTCACCATGCGCCCCGAGAGCCCCATGCCCGACGGTTACGACCCGCGAACCCGCCCCTGGTACAAGGACGCCATGGCCGCGGGCGGCTCGACGCTGACCGAGCCGTATGTGGATGCCGCCACCAGCAAGCTGATCATGACCATCGCCACTCCGGCCGGCAGCACCGGCGTGGTCGGTGGCGACCTCAGCCTGGATACCCTGGTGCAGATCATCAACTCGCTGGATTTCGACGGCCTGGGCTACGCCTTCCTGGTCAGCGCCGACGGCAGAATTCTGGTCCACCCGAAGCAGGACCTGGTGATGAAAACACTCAAGGAGGTCTATCCGCAGAACACGCCGCAGATCAGCACCGAGCTCTCGGAGGCAGAGCTGGACGGCACCGATCGTCTGCTGACCTTCACCCAGGTCAAGGGGCTGCCATCGGTCACCTGGTACGTCGGCCTGTCCATCGACAAGGACAAGGCCTACGCCACGCTGCATGAGTTCCGCGCCTCCGCCGTGGTCGCCACCCTCGTCGCGGTGATC